>NZ_AP018738.1:1358614-2717229 GCF_000974685.2 Ferriphaselus amnicola | reverse complement strand
GGCAATCTGTGATGGAACAAATTTATTCGAATTTGTACGGATTCTACTTGTTGAAGGGAAAGTTATCTACAAGTAAAACAAGAATAATTTTCAAAAAACGGTTTTAGTATAATGTTGTCCTAATCATCATGAGATGTAATTATTTCACGGGAGAAAAAATGAAGAAAGAAATCATCCAAACAGAAAAAGCTCCTGCGGCGATAGGAACTTATTCACAAGCGGTCAAAGTAGGAAAAACAGTCTATCTATCAGGCCAAATTGGGCTCGATCCAGTTTCGATGGAGCTTGCAGGTAGCGTAAAAAGCCAATTGAAGCAAATGTTCTTAAACTTGCGCGCAGTATCTGAGGCAGCAGGGGGTAACTTGGGCGATGTGGTGAAGTTAAATATCTACTTAACTGATCTTTCGAATTTTGCACTGGTTAATGAGGTTATGGCGGAATATTTCCAACAGCCTTACCCAGCAAGGGCGGCTGTAGGCGTATCACAACTACCACGGGGTGCACTAGTAGAAGCTGATGGAATCATGCAAATTTTTGACTGAATGAGACGTGGCATTGTCCAAAGTATCTAAAGAAGTTGTAGTTAAGTTAAAAAAACTTGGCATAACTACTCGTTTTGACTTGATGCTGCACCTCCCTATTCGATACGAAAATCATTCGCTTGTACGAGAACTTACGGAAGTAGTTCAGGGCACGCAGAACTTAGTGGAGGGGGTAGTTGTATATTCCGAGATAATTCAGAAGCCACGTCGCAGTCTAATAGCGCAGTTGGATTGTGGCACGGGACTCTTGTACCTCAGATATATACATTTTTATCCAAGTCAGCAGAAACTCCTTGCAGAGGGAAACCGACTGAGGGCGTATGGAGTGATACGCCAAGGATACTTTGGTTTGGAGATGATTCAGCCGAAGTGTAAGCAAATAGAGCTGGGGGAACCAACAAGCCCAACGCTTACGCCGATTTATTCTGTTGCTAAAGGGATAAATTCAAGCACCATAGCTCGTCAGATACAGCGCACTATCAATGAGTACCAATTTGAAGATATTGTGCCAAAGTATAGGCTGGATCAGCTAGGATTACCCTGTCTAGCGGAAAGCTTAAAATTACTTCACGCACCTCCCACTAGCGAAACACTTCCTGAAATCGAGGATAGAAACCATCCCGCATGGAGAAGAATCAAATTCGATGAGTTGCTGGCACAGCAATTATCCATGCGAGAACAATATCGAAATCGTCGTAATAGAACGGCACCTTTACTGGAACTCAGTAGTGTTAGTGAAAGATTTAAACAAACATTGCCGTTTGCACTCACTTCTTCCCAAGTAAACGCATTATCTACAATAAGCAAAGATATTTCGAAAAAATATCCAATGCAAAGGTTGCTTCAAGGAGATGTCGGAAGTGGAAAAACCATCGTTGCGGTATTAGCTGCACTTCAAGCCGTGGAGAGTGGCTACCAAGTGGCGATTATGTCACCCACCGAAATTCTTGCTGAGCAGCATTATCGTAAAATCAGAGCTTGGTTGAGTCCATTTGGAATAGAGATTACATGGCTTTCTGGTAGCCTTTCAAGGCAAGAGAAGGGGGTTGCGCTGGACTTTATTTCCGAAGGAAAGTCGAAAATAGTTATTGGAACCCATGCACTGTTTCAAGAGCAGGTAGGATTTCAAGGGTTAGGTTTAGTAATAATAGATGAGCAACATAAGTTTGGTGTTCAACAACGACTAGCCTTACAAGGTAAGGGAGAAGTCCCGCATCAATTAATGATGAGTGCAACCCCAATTCCACGAACTTTGGCAATGAGCTATTTGGCCAATCTTGATGTAACGACAATTGATGAGCTGCCCCCAGGTCGAACTCCTATAGTTACTAAGCTGATAAGTGATACTCGCCGAGATCAGGTGATTAGCCGCGTAAAGGAAGTATGTTTGCAGGGAGGACAAGTCTATTGGGTTTGCCCATTGATTGAGGAATCCGCTGCGCTCCAACTCCAGACAGCCGAGGACACATTTCAAAGGCTCAGTCAGGATTTATCCGGAATAATGGTCGGGTTGGTTCATGGGCGAATGAAGAAAGCGGAAAAGGCGCTTGCCATGGAAAACTTCATCACCGGCAAGACATCACTGCTGGTGGCTACTACAGTGATTGAGGTTGGTGTGGATGTCCCAAATGCTAGTTTGATGGTAATCGAGAATGCCGAAAGAATGGGATTAGCACAATTACATCAACTTAGAGGGCGAGTTGGTCGTGGAGAAAGTCGCAGCACCTGCATATTGATGTTTCAACACCCTCTGTCAGATGCAGCTAAATCAAGATTACGAATAATCTACGAAAATAGCGACGGGTTTGAGATAGCACGTCAGGATATGTTGTTACGTGGCCCAGGCGAGATTCTTGGAGCTGCGCAAAGCGGAGTACCGATGCTTCGTTTTGCAGATATAGAGACAGATATAGACTTATTAACAGCTGCAAGAGAAGTGGCGGAAGAAATGTTGGAGCAATACCCAACAGAGGCACAAATGCACTTACAGCGATGGCTTGGTTCTAGGCAGGACTTTCTTCATGTTTGAGCCACGAGTAGCAAAACCATATCTTATGCAGAACTGCTATTGCATAGACACTATCTTGTCCTTCTCCGAAACATCGAGGTAACTAAAGTGAAGATAGGTAGCCGTATGTATTTGTATGCCAAGTTGTGCCGACTAGATCGACCAATTGGTATTCTGTTGTTATTGTGGCCAACCTTGTGGGCGCTGTGGATAGCTAGTGAGGGACGGCCTACTTGGTGGATAGTGGCAATCTTTATCACAGGAACGATACTGATGAGGTCAGCCGGTTGTGTAATAAATGATTATGCAGACCGGCATATTGATATCCATGTCGAGCGAACCAGAGAGAGGCCTATTACTAGTGGGAAAGTGAACCCGAAGGAAGCTATTTGGCTGGCAACAGCACTGTCTATCCTAGCATTCTGCCTAGTATTGCCGTTGAATTCCTTAACCCAATGGCTAACGCTACCGGCATTATTCTTAGCTGCTAGTTACCCGTTTACTAAGAGATTCCTAGCCGTGCCACAAGCGTATCTTGGCATTGCATTCGGATTTGGAATTCCCATGGCATTCTCGGCACAGAATAACGAGATACCTGATATTGCATGGTTGTTAGTGCTTGCAAACATACTTTGGTGTATTGCATACGATACCGAATATGCCATGGTAGATAGAGATGATGATATGCATTTAAAGATACACTCGTCCGCACTCTTTTTGGGGAGATTTGATATCTTGGCAGTGATGGTTTGCTACGGTGGAATGCTGGCGTGCTTGTATCTATTAGGGGAAGAGCTTCAAATGGGTACTGCGTACTATATGGGCTTGTTAGTGGCTGCTGGCATTGCTTTGTACCACTATTCACTGATCAGGTCTCGGCGAAGGGAAGATTGTTTTCGAGCCTTTCTCCATAACAACTGGTTTGGCGCGATTATCTTTGCTGGGATTTTTCTTGATTACTTATTGAGGACCGCCGTAGGGTCATCTGTGGTGTAGTGCATTGTCCCTGTGCACTACTGGTTTGGGGTATGCGTCGAGTACGCCGGACCATTGCAAGCGAATGATGTTATGTCAGTAAACGATGCATCCACACAAACATCGCCTCGCCATTGCTGTCGGCCTGCTGTGCCAAGGCGGCGAGCTCTTCAACCAGCGTCATCACTTCTTGGGTCGGCCAGCCGGTCAGTTCGAACTCTTCCGTGGCGGCCAGCTCTTCGCCTACGCTGTCGAGTGCATCTTCGTCCAAGTACGCCAATTTCTCGACCAATTCATCTGGGATGCGGATTATGATCGCGCCTTCTTCGGCGGACACATAGACGGGTTCGTAGCGGCTAAGCGCTTCTTCAAAACTGTCGCCCGTTAGCAGGCAATGCAAAGTAGCGATTTTTGTCGTGTCGATGTCACGGGCTTGAATGCCGCTCCACTCTTCCACGGGATGTTGCGACTCGCCAATTGCCTCGAAATCATCCTCGTCCGCAATAACGATGTTCACCAATAGGCTCATTGTTTTTTTCCAGTCAGCTCGCGAAAGCGCTGTTTGTCAGCTTCGGCGCGATCTTTGATCGCGGTGATTTCGGCTTGTCGATGGACAAGCTCTTGTTCAAGTTGAACGACCAGTTTCTCGTCTGCTGCAAGTTCTTGCTGCAATGACTCCGGCAGCAGAGGTCTGCCGGAATCGACATAGGCTTCGCGCTCGGTACGTGTCTTATGCAATTTCTGGCGAGACGCTTTGAGACGCTCCTGCGCACCGCTCAATGACAATTCGGCTTGCTTCAGGCTACGGTCGCGGGCAGCATCGATCTCGGCTTCGCTGCTGTAGCTTTTGAGCAACATTCTGTCGTGGCGGCGCTGATCCAACGCTGCCGCATCTTCACTACGCTTCTTGGCATTCTCGGCTTCACGAGCCTGACGCTCCTCGGCTGTCAGTACTTCTTGCGACTTGATGACGCGACCTTTGTCATCCAGCTCTACACTGCTGCGATTGGCATATTCCGGCGGAATGGTTTCACCGTAATGCGTACGCCCTTTTTCGTCCACCCACTTGAATGAACGTGCTTCGGCGCCGGCTGAAAAAGCTGCGCAGCAAGTCAGTACCAATAACAGTCGCAGATTAGTCATTTTCCACTCCGTAACGGTCGCGGTAGGCCTGTACCGCGTGCAGATGCTGTAGAAGCTCGGGCTGGCCTTGCAAGAAACCGAGCAAGTCGCTGAGTGCGGCGATCGAGATCACGGGGATGTCGAAGCTGCGTTGCACTTCCTGTACTGCCGATAATTCGCCTTGGCCGCGCTCCATGCGGTCTAGCGCAATGACCACGGCGCAGGGTGTCGCCCCGGCTGAACGGATGAGTTCGATGGACTCGCGCACGGAGGTTCCGGCGGAGATCACGTCGTCGATGATGAGCACCTTGCCCTGCAACTTGGCACCCACCGTGGTACCGCCCTCGCCATGATCTTTGGCCTCTTTGCGATTAAAGCAGTAAGGCACGTTGCGGCCTTGCTCAGCTAAGGCGATGGCGGTGCCCGCCGCCAGCGGGATGCCCTTGTAAGCGGGGCCAAACAGCATGTCGAACTCAACGTCGGACGTGAGCATGGCCTGCGCGTAGAACTGCGAGAGTTCGCGCAAGGCAGCGCCATCCTGAAACAAGCCGGAGTTGAAGAAATAGGGCGAAAGCCGTCCGGCCTTGGTCTGAAACTCGCCGAAGCGCAGTACGTTCTGACTGATGGCGAAGCGGATGAAGTCCTGGCGAAACTGAGACATGGTTATCACGGTGAACGATGGGGAGGCCATTATAATGGCAGCCTTCCATTTGGAGTACGACATGCGCATCATTACCGCCAACCTCAACGGCATCCGCTCCGCGTTCAACAAGGGCTTTTTGCCTTGGCTGGAGCAGCAAAATGCTGACATCGTTTGTTTGCAGGAACTCAAGGCTCAAGCCGCCGATATGTCGCCGGATATGCTGGCCCCAGCGGGCTTCCACGGCGCTCACCATTACGCCGAGAAAAAGGGCTACAGCGGCGTCGGCATCTATTCCAAGCAGAAGCCGGATGCGGTGATCGAAGGCCTGGGTATCCCTGAGTTCGACTGCGAAGGCCGCTATCTAGAGGTGCAGTTCGGTAATCTCAGCGTGGTTTCGTTGTATCTGCCCTCCGGTTCCAGCGGAGAGGAGCGGCAAGCGGTGAAATTCAAGTTTCTTGATGCCTTCATGCCACACATGGTTGCGCTGAGAAACAGCGGGCGCGAAGTCATCGTGTGCGGCGACTGGAACATCGCTCATACCGAGAAGGATCTGAAGAACTGGAAGGGTAACAAGAAGAACTCCGGCTTTCTGCCGGAAGAGCGCGCTTGGCTGACCGAGTTGCTCGGCGTAGTCGGCTTCGTCGATGTATTCCGCCAGCTACACCCCGAGCTGGAGGCCTACACCTGGTGGTCGAATCGCGGACAGGCTTGGGCAAAAGATGTCGGTTGGCGTATCGACTACCAGATCGCTACGCCCGGCATCGCCCAGACCGCCCGTTCGACCTCAATCTACAAGGCCGAACGTTTCAGCGACCACGCACCATTGACGGTCGATTATGAGCGTTAGTGTTTGCTCACAAGTGGCTTGAAGCCGAGCTGAGCTTCAAGTCTCTCAGCGGCGGCATGTGCGGCAGTGTCGTTTGGATACGGGCCGAGGTGCACTCTTACCAGTCCGTCGTTTTTTGGGTACAGCGTCAGCTTTTTTGTGCCCACGTTTAACTCGGACTGTATCTTTGCGCGGAAGCTCTCGGCGCTCTCTTGACTGCGGAAAGCGCCCAGTTGCAAAAAATGATTCCCACCCTCCCCAGAAACGACAGGCAAAACCTCTGTTGCTGAAGCGACAGGCTCTGCAGCCGGGAGCGGGGTGCTACTCACCATACCCTCCCCTTGTAAGGCGTAGGTACGTCCGCTGGCATGGACTTCAGGTGTCGGGTCGCTATCCGCTGTCAGACTCTCGACCTCGACCTGTGCGCTGCCATTGCCAATGATGGCCAGTTTGGTCGCTGCCGCATAGGAAAGGTCGATGATGCGATCATGCAAGAACGGCCCACGATCATTGATGCGCACAATCACCGAGCGACCGTTGCGTAACTGAGTGACGCGAGCAAAACTGGGCACGGGCAACGTGGGATGAGCGGCTGTCATTTTGTACATATCATAGGTTTCGCCGCTGGAGGTGGCTTGGCCGTGGAACTTTTTCCCATACCAAGATGCGATGCCTCGCGCCTTGTATTTGCCTACTTCGGTCAATGGGGTGTAGCTGTTACCCAAGGCGACATAAGGACGATTGGCGTAGCGGTGCAAAGGCTCTTTGACGGGTACGGCATCCGGCATGTTTTCCAGATTGGCGGGGATGTCCGTACCGGGGCCGTCGCCGGCCAGATACCCGCCGCGCCCAGGAGGGGTGGCCGCAGGTACAGCCTGCACCTCCGCTGATGGACTAGCTTCGATGTTGGGAGTTGCCGTATCGCGCACCACCGCCTTGTGTGTGGGCGCGGTACCGCAAGCGCTGAGTAGCATGGCTGCAACGAGCAGCAAACCGTTTTGCTTCATGGAATCACCTTTAAGTTTTAACCAGTTTTTGGTGCGTATGAACACTCATCAGAATACCAAAACCGAGTAGCAAAGTAAGCATGGACGTGCCGCCATAACTCACCAGCGGCAGCGGCACGCCCACCACCGGCAAGATGCCGCTGACCATGCCCATGTTGACAAAGGCGTAGGTAAAGAAGGTGAGCGTAACGCTGCCGGCCATCAGTCGTGTGAAGTATGTCGAAGCGTTGGCCGTGATGACGAAACCCCGCAGGATGACGAACAGATACATGCTGAGCAGCAACAGGTTGCCGAACAGGCCGAACTCCTCCGAATAAACAGCGAAGATGAAGTCGGTGTGACTTTCTGGCAGGAAGTTGAGATGGGTCTGGGTGCCGTTCAGGTAACCCTTGCCGAACAGGCCGCCGGAGCCGACCGCGATCATTCCCTGTATGGTGTGGTAGCCCTTGCCTAGCGCATCCTTGGTTGGATCAAGCAACATCATAATGCGGTGCTTCTGATAGTCGTGCAGCATACCCCATAGGAAAGGTGCACTGGCAGCACCCGCGATCACCATCCCGCCGATGACTCGCCAAGAAAGTCCGGCGAGGAACAACACATAAAAACCGCTGGCGGCAATCAGGATCGCGGTGCCAAGGTCGGGTTGTTTGGCGATCAGGCCGACCGGCAACAGCAGCAGCAAGGCCGCGATAGCGTAGGTCTTCATGGTCAGCGTGGCTTCGTATTTGTCGAAGTACCAGGCCATCATCAGCGGCACGCCGATCTTCATCAATTCCGACGGCTGGATGGTCGCCACACCCAGATTCAGCCAGCGCCGTGCGCCGTGACTGATCTCGCCGAACAGCGCCACGCCCAACAGCAGCAACATTCCCAGCAGATACAAGGGCACGGCGGCACGCATCAGGTAGTGCAGCGGCATGTTGGCGACCGCCCACATCAATGCAAACGCCACCACGATATTGCCTAGCTGCGAGAATACGCGATGCCAGCTACCGTCCCCCGCGCTGTACAACACCACTAGGCTAGTCAACATCAACAGGCTGATGGCGAGCAGCAAGATCGGATCGAGGTGAGCACCGAAGCGGCGCCAGAATTCCCGCTTAGTCATGCTCTTCGACCTCGGCTGCGGCAGGAGCGGAAACCGCCGGCACGCCAGATATGGGTGTGCTCTGTGGTGCTTTTGGCACAACCTGAGGCACTTTGCCCAGCAGATAGTAATCCATCACTTTACGCGCGATGGGGGCAGCAACCGAGCCACCATGGCCGCCATTCTCAGCCAGCACCGCTAGCGCAATCGTGGGCGCTTCAGCCGGGGCAAAGGCGATGAACCACGCATGGTCGCGGTGTCGTTCGGCCATTTTGCTGGCATCGTATTTTGCTCCTTGCTTGATGCCCACCACTTGGGCGGTACCGGTCTTGCCAGCGATAGCGTAAGGTGCGCCAGCCGCCGCTTGGGAGGCCGTGCCGCCGGGTTGGGTGACGGCGATCATGGCGCGGCGTACCAGATCGAAATGCTGAGGATCCAGCGGATGATTGCTGTCTATGACGGAATCGATGTTGCGCTTCTCGCCAGTTTCCGAATTCTGGATCGACCGAACCAGATGAGGTCGATAGCCAACGCCGCCATTGGCAAGTGCCGCCGTAGCGCTGGCCAACTGCATCGGCGTGACCAGATCGTAGCCTTGGCCGATACCCGCCGAGACTGAATCTCCGGCGTACCACTTTTGCTTGAAGCGTTTCATCTTCCACTCTTGCGATGGCAGCAATCCCGGCTGCTCGCCGTCCAAATCGATGCCAGTCTTCTGGCCGAAACCAAACCGCGATAGAAAGTCGTGGATGTTGTCGATGCCCAACTCTACCGCCAAGCCATAGTAATACGTGTCGCAGGAAATCACGATGGAACGGAACAGATCGACGCTGCCGTGCCCATCCTTTTTCCAGTCGCGGTATTGGTGGCCGCTGCCGGGCAAGGTGAAGTAGCCAGGGTCGCTGATGGTGTAACTAGGCGAGCGCTTGTTGTAGTGCAATCCAGCCAGCGCCATGAATGGCTTGAGCGTGGAGCCGGGCGGATACTGGCCGCGCAGCACGCGATTGTTGAGCGGCGTATCCAACGAAGTGTTCAGCTCGTCCCAGCTTTGCTGATCGATTCCGTCAATGAACAGATTCGGGTCGTAGCCTGGCTTACTGACAAAGGCGAGCACCTCACCATTGCGCGGATCGATGGCGACCAAGGCGCCACGAAAGTCGCCAAATGCCTGCTCGGCAATATCTTGCAACTTGGCATCCAGACTCAACATCAGGTTATTACCGGAGCGCGGCGGCGTGTGTGATAGCACCCGCACACCGCGTCCGCCAGCATCCACCTCGACTTGCTCCATACCGGTCTGACCGTGCAACTCTTGTTCGTAACTTTCTTCAAGCCCAGCCTTGCCGATGTAGTCAGAGCCACGGTAGTTGGCCAGCAGCTCCTCGTCTTCAAGTCGGTCGCTGTCTTTTTGGGTGATGCGCCCGATGTAGCCAATCAAATGCGAAGTACCTTCGTGAAATGGGTATTCGCGGAAGAGCCGCGCCTTGATCTCAACCCCGGGAAAACGGTAACGCTGAGCGGCGAATTTGGCGATCTCCTCATCACTCAGACGATTGCGGATCGACAGACTTTCGAAGTCGCGGCTCTCGGCTAACAGTTTTTTGAAGCGTTTACGATCTTTGGGCTGAATGTCGATGAACTCGGCCAATCCGTTGATGGTTTCCTCTAGATTGTTGGCCTTACTCGGGGTGATCTCCAACGTATAGGCGGAGTAGTTATGCGCCAGTACCACACCGTTGCGGTCTAGGATGAGCCCTCGGTTGGGTACCGTGGGTACGATAGAGATCCGATTATTCTCAGCCATGGTGTGGAAATAATCGTAGCGCACCAACTGAAGATAGACGAAACGCGCCAACAACAAGAACATCAGAAACAGCACGAAACCCAGGCTAAGTGCCAGACGCAGACGGAAATTGACGATTTCCTGTTGGTGGTTCTTTAGCTCGATGCGATGCGGCATAGGGAGCTCTACAGCGAATCCGCTTTGGGTGCGCGCGGCCGACTGAGTGCCTGCAACAGCACAGTCAGGGGTAACCACAGCACGGCGGAAGTAACGCATCCAGCCAGATAGCTCCAGGCAAAATGTCCTTGCGCTAGCCAGTCGATGGCGGCAAACAGAACATAGTTGACCAGCAGCAGGGGGAAGACCTGCATCGTTTGTTGAGACAGATCCAACATCAGAATGCGGCGCTTGAAGATGATACTTCCCAAAACTAGGGCGCTGTACGCCAGCGCATGTTGTCCGAACAAGCTGGCATCCGCGACATCGGCGAGCAGCCCCACCACCCAAGCCGTACCAATGCCAACCTTGTGCGGCGTATGTGTCGCCCAATACAACAACACTAGGGCAACGAAATCAGGCCGTAACGCCAAGGCCCAGCCTTGCCAAGGCAGCCAAGTCAGCAGCATGGCAATCGCTAGGCTGAACAGAATGGATGGGACGGTGTTCCGATAGTATGGGAGGACGTCGTTCATGGCTTTTTCACCTTGCGCTTGCCGAGCGCAGGTTCATCGGACGCTGGCTCGGGTGCGGGCGGCAACTTGGCTTGCCCAGACAGGATCAGTAGCTGTCGATGCTGATCGACACCTGCGACGGGCGTACAAAGGATGCGCGCAAAGGGATAAGTCGCATCACGCTCAATCTTGGTGACACGCGCCACCGGCAATCCCGGCGGGTATGTGCCGTCGATGCCGGAGGTCATTAACAGATCGTTCTCTTGTATATCCGCGCTGACCGGCGTGTAACGCACCGCCAGATGATTGATGTCGCCAAAGCCGAACAGTACCGTGCGCAGGCCATTGCGTAATACCTCTACGGGTACCGCCTGATCCTTATCGGTCACCAACGTTACCTCGCTCATGAGCGGATAGACACGGGTGACTTGACCAACGATGCCGTTATCATCCATCACCACTTGTCCTGCTTGGACATCGGCCTGAGTTCCCTTATCGAGGAAGATGCGACGACGGAAAACATCTTTCTCGTCGTAGATGATCTCAGCCAATTGCGAGCGAAACTCGACGTGGTTCTTTATTTCCAGAAGCTTGCGTAACTGCTGATTCTCGGCCTCGATAGCCTGTAGTTGCATAAGTTGCACGCGATCATTGTCATGCAGACGTTGCAACTCCTCGCTGTGGCGAATCAGGCTGGACTGAGTGTAAAAATACTCGCGTGCGTCGTGCAGGCTGGCAAATGGCAACGAGAGTACCCGCTGCACTGGCTGCACCAATAGCGACAAGCCATAGCGGACGGTATCCAGCGTGCGAAAACGCACGTCCACGACCAGCAACACTAAGGAGAGCAGGGCGAAAAAGGCGAATCGGACGAACGGAGGGTAGCCGCGCTTGAAGAATCTGACTGGCTGCGCATTATCCATACGGAGTCCCGGAATGGCTGGAACTCACCTTGGTCAGTCCCAGCGCGTGGCGCTATCAGTCGGTAGTGAAGATGCTACTGAACTTGTCCATGCGGTCCAGCGCTTTGCCCGAGCCACGCGCAACGCAAGTCAGCGGATCGTCGGCAATCAGCACCGGCAGGCCGGTCTCTTCCATCAACAGACGGTCGATGTCGCGCAGTAGCGCACCGCCACCGGTCAACACCATGCCCTTGCTAGCGATGTCCGCACCCAGTTCCGGCGGAGTCTGTTCCAGCGCGGTCTTCACAGCACTGACGATGCTGTTGAGCGGATCAGTCAGAGCTTCCAGAATTTCGTTGCTGGAGATGGTGAAGCTACGTGGCACGCCTTCGGCTAGGTTGCGGCCTTTGACCTCCATCTCGCGAACTTCGGAGCCGGGGAAGGCCGAGCCGATCTTTTTCTTGATGTCTTCGGCCGTGGTTTCGCCGATCAACATGCCATAGTTACGGCGGATGTAGTTGATGATGGCTTCGTCGAACTTGTCTCCGCCGACGCGCACGGAACCGGAGTACACCGCGCCGCCCAGCGAGATCACGCCAACTTCGGTCGTGCCGCCGCCGATGTCCACCACCATCGAGCCAGTCGCATCTTCCACCGGCAGATCGGCACCGATCGCTGCGGCCATCGGCTCTTCGATCAACTCCACGCGACGTGCGCCTGCGCCGTAAGCGGATTCGCGGATGGCGCGGCGTTCAACCTGTGTAGAGCCACATGGCACGCAAATGACGATGCGCGGGCTGGGTGTGAAGATGCTGGATTTGTGTACGCGACGGATGAACTGCTTGAGCATCTGTTCGGTGACGGTGAAGTCGGCGATCACGCCGTCTTTCATTGGGCGGATAGCGGTGATGTTGCCCGGTGTACGGCCCAACATCTGCTTGGCGGCAAGGCCTACCTGCTGAATGACTTTCTTGCCGTTGGGGCCGCCTTCCTGACGAATCGCCACCACCGAAGGTTCGTCCAGCACGATGCCCTGCCCGCGCGCCCAAATGAGCGTATTCGCGGTGCCGAGGTCGATCGCCAGATCGTTGGAGAAATAGCCGTTCAAAAAACCAAACATGTTCGTGTCCTGATAGTCGTAGGGGTGCGCTGCAAAAGGCGTTTATGATACCCTATTACGCTCGTTTCTATAAAGTGTTACCCCATCATGTCCCTGACCACTGACGATGTGAAAAAAGTCGCCCGGCTCGCTCGCCTAGCCATCTCCGATTCAGAAGTGCAGGCGGCACAGGTGCAACTCAATGGCATCTTTGAGTTGATCGCAGAAATGCAAGCCGTTGATACCACGGGAATCGAACCCATGTCGCACGCGCAGGATGTGACCCAGCGCTTGCGCGAAGACAACGTCACAGAAACCAATCAACGCGAACTATTCCAATCCATCGCGCCGCAAGTCGAAGCGGGGCTGTACCTCGTCCCACAGGTCATTGAGTAATCCACCATGTTTGAATCCAGTTTGAAGCAACTCGGCGACGCTCTGCGCGCCAAGAAAATCTCCAGCGTCGAGCTGACCCAGCTTTACCTCGACCGCATCGCCAAACTCAATCCTGAGTTGAACGCGTACGTCACGCTGAATCCCGAGACCTCGCTGACGCAAGCACGTGAGGCCGATGCCCGTTTCGCCGCAGGAACGGCGGAAGCGCTGACCGGCATCCCCATCGCCCAGAAGGACATCTTCTGCGCCAAGGGCTGGCTCACCACCTGCGGTTCGAAGATGCTGCACAACTTCGTGTCGCCTTACGACGCACACGTCATCAGCCAGTTCAACAACGCAGGCGCGATCAACCTCGGCAAGACCAACATGGACGAGTTCGCCATGGGTTCGTCGAACGAGACTTCGCACTACGGTTCCGTAAAGAACCCGTGGGACACCTCGCGCGTTCCCGGTGGTTCGTCCGGCGGTACGGCGGCAGCGGTAGCGGCGCGGCTGTGCGCAGCGGCGACCGGGACCGACACCGGCGGCTCGATCCGCCAACCAGCGGCGCTGTGCGGCATCTCCGGCCTCAAGCCGACTTACGGCACCGTGTCGCGCTACGGCATGATCGCCTTCGCCTCCAGCCTTGATCAAGCGGGCCCGATGGGGCGCAGCGCCGAAGATTTAGCCTTGTTGCTCAACAGCATGGTCGGCTTCGACGAGCGCGATTCCACCAGCCTGAAGCGCGACAAGGAGGACTACTCGCGTGATTTAGGTAAGCCTCTGAACGGCCTGCGCATTGGCCTGCCAAAAGAGTTCTTCGCCGAAGGTCTGGGCAACGACGTGGCACAAGCCGTGGACGCCGCCATCACCGAATACAAGAAGCTGGGTGCGACCGTGGTGGACATCAGCCTGCCCAACACCCGTTTGTCCATCCCAGTCTATTACGTACTGGCCCCGGCGGAAGCGTCCAGCAACCTGTCGCGCTTCGACGGCGTGCGCTACGGCTACCGAGCCCCGGAATACACCGACCTCGCCGACATGTACGAGAAGAGCCGCGCGCAGGGTTTCGGTGCGGAAGTGAAGCGCCGCATCATGATTGGCACCTACGTGCTGAGCCACGGCTACTACGACGCTTACTACCTGCAAGCCCAGAAGATTCGCCGCCTGATCGCGCAAGATTTCACCGAAGCGTTCAAACTATGCGATGTCATCATGGGCCCAACTTCGCCTTCCACCGCTTTCAAGCTGGGCGAGAAGGGCGACGATCCGGTGCAGATGTACCTGTCCGACATCTATACCATCGCCGTCAACCTGGCCGGCCTGCCGGGCATGTCCATCCCCTGCGGCTTCGGCGACAACGCCATGCCGGTGGGCTTGCAGATCATCGGCAACTATTTCGACGAAGCGCGCATGTTGAACGTGGCGCACCAATATCAACTGGCGACCGACTGGCACAGCCGCGCGCCACAGGGGATTTGAACATGACTTGGGAAATCGTCATCGGGCTGGAAGTTCACACCCAGCTCTCCACCGACACAAAGATCTTTTCCGGCGCTTCGACCAAGTTCGGCGCGGAGCCGAACACGCAGGCTGACGCGGTGAGCTTGGCGCTGCCGGGCGTGTTGCCGGTATTGAACAAGGGCGCAGTTGAACGCGCCATCAAGTTCGGCCTCGCCACTGGTGCGCACATCGCGCCACGCTCGGTGTTCGCGCGCAAGAATTACTTCTACCCCGACCTACCAAAGGGCTATCAGATCAGTCAGATGGACTTGCCGGTGGTCGGTCAGGGCGCGATCACCATCCAAGTCGAGCCGCTTTCGGGTAACGCCAAGCCTTACGAGAAGACCGTGCGCCTCACCCGCGCCCACTTAGAAGAAGACGCAGGCAAGTCGGTGCACGGCGACTCGCAAGGTGTGACCGGCATCGATCTGAACCGCGCCGGCACGCCGCTGCTGGAGATCGTTTCTGAGCCGGACATGCGTTCGGCCGCCGAAGCGGTGGCTTATGCCAAGGCGTTGCACTCGCTGGTGCGCTGGATCGGCATCTGCGACGGCAACATGCAGGAAGGCTCGTTCCGTTGCGACGTGAACGTGTCGGTGCGCAAGCCCGGCCAGCCGTTCGGCACCCGTCGCGAGATCAAGAACCTCAACTCGTTCAAGTTCATGCAGCAGGCCATCGACTACGAAGTGCAATGGCAGATCGACACGATAGAAAATGGCGGCAAGGTGCAGCAGGCCACCATCCTGTTCAATCCCGACACTGGCGAGACGCGCGCGATGCGCAGCAAGGAAGATGCGCACGACTACCGCTACTTCCCCGATCCCGACCTGTTGCCGCTGGAGATCAGCGAAGAGTGGAAGGAACAAGTGCGCGCCACCATGCCGGAGTTGCCACAGGATAAGCAGGCGCGCTACGTGGGCGAGCTGGGCTTGTCGGCTTACGATGCGAGTATCCTGACTTCGTCGCGTGAGATGGCGGACTTTTTTGAGGCGGCGTTGAGAGCCGTGCCAGCGCAAGCCAAGATCTGCGCGAATTGGTTGATCGGCGAAGTCAGCGCCCAGCTCAACCGCGATGGCCTCGACATGGCGCAATGCCCGATATCTGCGCAACAACTCGGCGGCATGCTGGCGTGCATCGCCGACGGCACCATCTCCAACTCCGGCGCGAAGGAAGTGTTCCGTACCCTATGGGCGGAAGGCGGCGAGGCGGATGCCATCATCGAAGCCAAGGGGCTGAAGCAGGTCTCTGACTCCGGCGCGATCGAAGCACTGGTGGACGAGATCATCGCGGGCAATGCGGAGAAGGTCGCAGAATATCGTTCTGGCAAGGACAAGCTGTTCGGCTTCTTTGTCGGTCTCGCGATGAAGGCCAGCAAGGGCAAGGCCAACCCGGCGCAGTTGAACGAGATATTGAAGCAAAAACTGGCAGGCTAGCGCTGTCATTCCGGCACATAACCAGCGACTTGGCGGGCGCATTTCGCCAGCTTGGTCGATGGCTAGTTGTCCCATCAGGCCGGAATTCAACTCGCTTAGCTGTCCCCAGCAATAAACCAAGGTGCTGTCCCGCCTAAGCGGGACATTCTTTTCATCGACTGGATTCTGGCTTATGCCGGAATGACGGGGACGAGAATGAACCGACTGATTGCATCGCTCCTGCTCACGCTTTCCCTGCTGTCGCATCCCGCCATCCTCCTCGCGAGCGAGCCGCCGCCGTTGATGTTGGCGAACGTGTTCCATGCGGATATCCGCCTTGCTGATTATCTAGTCAGCGAAAAGTACGATGGTGTAAGGGGCTATTGGGATGGTGAGCGCCTGCTCATGCGCGGCGGCGAGATCGTCCATGCGCCGGATTGGTTCACGGCGGGTTGGCCGAACACGCCGCTGGATGGCGAGCTGTGGGCGGGGCGCGGACGTTTTGCGCTGGCGGTCTCAACCGTGCGGCAGCTGCAACCCGACGATGCCACTTGGCGCGGCATGCACTTCATGCTGTTCGACTTGCCCGCTCATCCCGGCGATTTCGCCGAGCGCGATGCCGCACTTGTGCGTGTCGTCGCGGCGATCAAGCAACCGTGGGTAAGGCATGTCGCACAATCCACGGTACACGACCTCACCGAACTGCGCGCTAGGCTAACTGGCATCGTCAATCTAGGCGGCGAAGGGCTGGTATTGCACCGCCGTACCTCGCTCTACCGCGCCGAACGCAGCGATGACTTGCTCAAATTCAAGCTCTATGAGGACGCGGAAGCGCGCGTCATCGGACACTTGCCGGGCAAGGGAAAATACGCGGGGATGTTGGGCGCACTGGAAGTCGAGACGGCGCAAGGGCTGCGTTTCAAGCTGGGTGCTGGGCTTTCGGATGCCGAGCGCCATACGCCGCCACCCTTGGGAGTCTGGGTGACTTATCGCTACAACGGGGTGAACGAGAAGACCGGCATCCCGCGCTTCGCACGCTACCTGCGCGTGCGCACCGACATGACACCTTAGCCTAGCAAGCCGCGTGGTTTGTGTTGTGCTTTGGCCAACAGGCGATCAAACAGCCAGTTCGGTAGCCATTTCAGCAAACGTCCGATCAGCCCCATCTGCCAAGGCACCACAGCGAACGAATCGCCAGCCTCGATCACTCTCGCGATGCGGCGCGCAGCCTCATCCGCTTCCAACATGAATGGCATCGGATAGGGGTTCACGTCTGTCATCGGCGTGCGGATGTATCCGGGACAGATCGTTACCACGCGCACGCCGCTGCCATGCAACTCCACCCGTAAGGATTCCAGATACGAGATCGCTGCTGCTTTGGAGGCAGAGTAGGCACTCGCGCCGGGCAGGCCACGGAACCCAGCGACGCTGGCGATACCCACCAGCCGTCCGGTACCCGCCGCACGCATCGCAGCGAGGAGCGGCTGGAAAGTCTTGACCATGCCGAGCACGTTGATGTCCATCACTTGCTGGAAGGCATCCAAGTCTTCGGCGTATTCGGTGAGCGTTCCGACGCTGACACCGGCGTTGGCAATGAGGATATCTGGCGTACCGACATGAGCAAGAAAATCTTCCGCCGCAGCCTGTTGAGCGGCGCTGTCACGCACGTCCAGTTGATAGAGATGGATCTGATCGGGGAATTGAAGTGCTAGGTTTTGCAGCAATTCGGCACGGCGCGCATATACACCGACCACTGCACCCTGCTCAAGATAATGGCGCGCCAGCGCCAAACCTAGGCCGCTGGACGCGCCACTTATGACGACGCGTTGCGTCATCAGCGCTTCTTGGCTGCGCGCTCCTTGCGCACCTGATCGGTCAGTTCACGCAACACACGGATCATGTCGCGTGACTCCAAGCCGGTGATGACAAAGCGACCATCGACTACCAAAGTAGGTGTGCCACGGATGTTGTAGCTTTGCAGCATCTGTTTGCTGCGAATCACTTTGCTCTGAACGGAGAATGAACGATAAGCATCGCTGAACTTTTGTTTGTCCACCCCGCGTTGGGCAACGAAAGCTGCGATTTGGCTGAGCTCATTCAATTCCGTATGGGTGATGTTCCATGCTTCAAACAGGGCATCGTGCAGCTTGCTCTGCTGGCCTAACACTTCAAGTGCGTAGAAGGTGTACGCCATCGGTTCCCATGAGTCGCGGAACACGACCGGAACGTAGGTCAACGATACGTTCTTGGGCATGGTCTTTTCCCAGGCATTCAGGTCGGGCACCAGATGATGGCAGTGAGGACACGGGTATGCGAAGAACTCCAGCACTTCGATCTTGCCATTAGCGGGCGTGGCCTGAGGCTGATCCAGCTGCGTGTAGTCTTTACCGAGGACGGCGGCCTGTGTGATTCCGGCGAAAGTCAGCAGGGCGACAACCAGCAAATTTCTGAAAGCAGATTTCATGTGTACTCCTATCGGTTACTTGGCACGCATTGGAGTGGCATCCACTCCGATTTGTTTCAATGCCGTGCGAACTTTGTTCATTTCCGCTGAGCCCTTGTAAGGGCCGAGGCGGACACGGAAACGCTGGCCTTTTTCTGGCACGAAGACGCTTTGGACATTGGCCAACATGCCCTGCATCGCCAACTTCGCCTTTGCACTCTCAGCATCAGACTCGGTGCTGTAGGAGCCTGTTTGCAGGAAGTAGCTAGCGTTGTCGTTGGCTTCCGCCGCTGGATCGGACTTAAATGAGCGGTCTTCGATCTTGGCCGGTGCCTGCGGCATAGGCACGCTGGTGTCCTTCTTGTCGGTTAGCACTTTGTAGAACTCGAAGCGCGGCTTACTTTCCTCTGGGCTGGAGGCCGGCACTGGCGTAGCGGCAACTGCCGACTCGGCGGGAACGGGATGGATTCTCGGAGGCTCTTTCACCAACGGTCTATCCACCACCGGCGAATCAGGCTGCTGTTCGACTTGGGTGAACGGGCTAGGTAGCTTCATCAGATACCAAGCGACTCCGCCAGCCACGACCAAACCGAACACCATGCCCAGCAGGATGCCGACGAACAGCCCGCCGCCCTTGCCGGAAGGTTTCTTTGGCGCAGGTGCGCGTCCAACCATGTTCTTGCTCATGCCGCCCTTTCCTTACATTGATTCCGGTGCGCTGACGCCCAACAGCGCCAATCCGTTCTTCATGACCTGTGCCGTCGCGGCGATCAGTGCCAGTCGTGCCAACTTGACCGTCTCATCCTCGACCAAGAAACGCGAGGCATTATAGTAGCTGTGGAAATCGGCTGCCAAATCCTTGAGATAGACAGCGATCTGATGCGGCGCGAGGTCATGCGCTGCACTTTCTACTACCTGCGGGAAGTCGATCAGCTTTTGCAGTACGATCTTTTCGTAGTCGCTGTCCAGACAAGTCAAGTCGGCTTCCAGCAACTGCCGATGTTCGCCGCCCCATTGCGACAGCACGCTGAAGATACGCGCATGGGCGTACTGGATGTAATACACCGGATTGTCATTGCTCTGCGCTTTGGCTAAGTCGATGTCGAACACCAGTTGCGAATCGGGCGAACGGGCGGCGAGGAAGTAGCGCGTTGCGTCGCAGCCCACTTCGTCGATCAGGTCGCGCAGGGTCACATAACTACCCGCGCGCTTGGAGATCTTCACCTCCTCGCCGTTCTTCAGCACCGTCACCATCTGGTGCAGCACGTAGCTCGGCCAGCCCTTGGGAATGCCGACATCCAGCGCTTGCAAGCCAGCGCGGACGCGGGTGATGGTCGAATGGTGATCCGCGCCCTGCTCATTGATCGCCAACTCGAAGCCGCGTTGCCACTTGTCCAGATGGTAGGCCACGTCCGGTACGAAATAGGTGTAGCCGCCGTCGCTCTTACGCATCACGCGGTCTTTGTCGTCGCCGAAATCAGTGGTGCGCAACCACAGCGCGTCGTCCTGTTCGTAGGTGTGGCCGCTGGCGATCAGCTTCTGCACCGTCGCCTCGACTTTGCCGTCGGTGTATAGCGCCGACTCCAGCGAGAACACATCGAACTCCACGCCGAAGGCGCGCATGTCCAAGTCCTGCTCGCGACGCAGATAGGCCACGGCGAAGTGGCGGATGGCCTGTTCGTCGTCCGCGTAGCCCTTGCCAGTGATGTGCTGGTCGTCCGCGACCACGGTCTCCTTCGCCATGTAGGCGTTGGCGACATCGAGGATGTAGTCGCCGCGATAGCCGTTCTCCGGCCAAGATGGATCGTCCGGTGTCAGCCCCTTGCAGCGCAGTTGAACTGAGCGCATCAGGTTCTCGATCTGCACGCCCGCGTCGTTGTAATAGAACTCGCGCGTCACGTTCCAGCCCGCCGCGTGCAGCAGACGGCACAGGCAATCGCCCACCGCCGCGCCGCGTCCGTGGCCGATGTGCAACGGGCCGGTCGGATTGGCCGAGACGAACTCGACCTGTACCTTGCGTCCTTGCCCGACGTGCACATGGCCGTAACCCGCGCCCGCTTGCAACACGCCTTGCACCACGCGCTGCTTGGCCGCTGGCGCGATGAACACGTTGATGAACCCCGCTCCGGCGATCTCCACCTTTTCGATGAAATCGGTCTGCGGCAGTGCGGCGATCAGCGCATTGGCGATGTCGCGCGGCGATTTACGCAAGGGCTTGGCGAGCTGCATCGCCAGATTACAGGCGTAATCGCCATGAGCGGCCTGCTTGGGGCGTTCGATCAGAACCTCGTTTTGAGCATCAGGCGCGACCGTGCGCAAGGCCAAAGCAAACAATTCGGAAAGGTGGGATTTGAAATCGAGAACCGGGACGGACATGGCGCTTACCTTAAAAACAGGCGCGGATTATAGCATTGCCGACCCATTCGCGAATTCTTGGTGCGCACGGATGGCGTGCGATGGATCGCACAGCGTCAACTATCGCTGATCGGGCGCTTGGTCAGCTTGCGCTGCAAGGTACGGCGGTGCATGTTCAAGGCGCGGGCAGTCGCCGAGATATTGCCGTCGTGGTCTTGCAAAACGCGCTGGATGTGCTCCCACTCCAGCCTATCCACCGAAGATGGCTGAACACTCAGCTCGATGTCGGCGCGGGGTGCATGGCCAAACGCTTCGACGATCTCGTTGGCGTTGGCAGGTTTGACCAAATACTGAGTCGCGCCCAGCTTGATCGCCTCCACTGCGGTGGCGATGCTGGCGTAGCCGGTGAGCATGACGATGCGCGTGGCGGGATCAAGCTCGTGCAACGTCTTGACCAACACCAGTCCTGAAGCACCATCCATTTTGAGATCGACCACGGCATATTCGGGCGGATTCGCGTGGGCCAAGGGCAAGGCCTGCTCGACGCTGTTTGCTGTGGTCACGGCGAAGCTGCGTTTATGTAATGCTCGGGCAAGAACGGCACAAAAAGTGGTGTCGTCATCCACCAGCAACAGCGACGGGTACTCGGTCTGCGTGGCACTCATGTCGATGCTCCTAGCGGCAGGGTCACTTCCGTGGTGGCACCGCCTTCGGTGCGGTTGAACAAGCGCACTTTCCCGCCCAGCCGCTCGATGCTGGTGTTGGCGAGGAACAAGCCCAAGCCGCGTCCTTCCTGCTTGGTGGTGAAGAAGGCGGAACCTGCACGGTTGGCGGCTTCCGGTGTCAGCCCCGAGCCATAATCCAAGACTTCCAGCACCAGTTGCCGTGCGTCCCAACGAGCATGGACGGCGATCTTTTCCGGTGAGGCGTCGGCGGCATTATTCAGTAGATTCAGCAGAGCAGCGCGCAAGGCAGGGTTGAAAACGAGCGGCGGCGGGGCTGCGCTCAGCGTTGTTTGGGTGTACTTACAGTGGACAGTCGGACGCAGCAACTGCCACTCGTCCAAAGTCTCGCGCAGGAACTGGTCGATCAGCTCGATGCGGGCGGTATCGCTGGCCGTGTCTTGCGCGCTGGCCAGCATCTTGTCGAGGATGCGGCGGCAATTACGCACTTGGCCGTCGAGCAGGGCAAGGTCTTCGCGCCATTCGGGCAAAGCGTCTGCTGCGCCCTGCAATTCGCCGATGACCACGGCCAGCGTTGATAAAGGCGTGCCCATTTCGTGCGCGGCACTGGCTGCTTGCAAACCCAGCGCCACGACTCGCTCGTTGCGCAAGGTCTCCTCGCGGATACGCGCCAGCGCCTCATCCCGTTCGCGTACCGCTTGTGCCATCCGCACCACAAAATAGGCGACCACCGCCGCACTGATGACAAAGCCCAGCCACATGCCGAACACGTGCATATTGAAGGCGGAATCGGGCGTGGCGGACATGTCCATCATCGCCATATCATGTCCGGCCATACCCTCCATGCCCGACATGTCGTGCCCCATCATGCTGTGATCCATAGACTCATGCCCCATTGGTAGCGGCACGTAGAATTCCATCAGCAAGGTATAACAGGCCGTGGTGAGGCCGGCCATCAACCAGGTATAGCGACCGGGCAACGTGGCCGCCGCAATCACCAAGGGCAGCAAAAACAGCGAAACGAACGGATTGGTCGAGCCACCGCCGTAATACAGCAAGACCGACAGCGCTAGCACATCGGCACAAAGTTGGGCGAACAGCTCAGGGTTGGACACCGGACGCGCAGCGCGCAAGCGCCACCAGGAAAGCAAGTTCAGCGCAGCCAACGCAGCAATGGTTGCCATCATCGGCAACCAAGTCAGCGCCATGTCCAAGAAACGATAGACCAGCGCCAACGTGGCGATTTGCGCTAGCACCGCGATGCTACGCAGGATGACCAACCGTCTGAGGTGGCTATGTCCGGTGGAGTCGGCGAGTAGGGAAAGATTCATGCGCGCCATTTTACGCAATCACGACAGCCTAGGGGTGCGACGAATTGTCGCAGGGCGACCATGCCCTTTCCGTTTAGAATGCGCGAGGGAGATTCCAGTTTGAGGAGAAGCAGCATGAACAAATATATTCTGGCAGGCATGATCGGACTGATCTGCGTCGCATCCGCGAATGCAGCAGACATCAAAGTGAGCGGCGCTTGGGCACGAGCAACCGCGCCGGGGCAAGACAGCGCCGCCATCCAATGCGTACTCACCAGCAGCAAAGAAGCCCGAGTCGTCGGAGTATCCAGCCCAGCGGCCAATAGCTCCGAGCTACACCTCATGATGCAGATGGACGGCATGATGATGATGCACGCCACCCAGAGCATCCCTGTGCGTGCCAACAAAGCACTGGACCTCTCCGCCGAAGGCTACCACCTCATGCTGATCGGCCTGAAGAAACCGTTAAAAGTGGGCGACAGCGTCCCCTTTACCTTGAGCGTGGAATTCGCCGACAAGCACAAAGAACAGATCGAAGCCAAAGCCGAAGTCAAGCCGCTCACGGCAACAACAGAAAACCACGAACACCACCATCATCACTAAAACAAACGCCCCGAAAATGGGGCGTTTTTGTTTGCTCTAGCGGACACTGGGTAGTTGTCCTATCAGATCGTTGCGCTCGAATCACAAGTATCGAGTTTAGAATATCGCTGAATGGCTTGACTGGAAAATCTTGACAAGATGTTCTAGTTTTCTACTCTCAGCCAATTCAAACGGAGTCTCACCATTTCTCGTTTTGGCATATGGACTTGCTCCGACCTTGAGTAGTAAACGCACCATATCCGTATCATTGTGATATACCGCCAAATATAACGGAGTTACACCCTCATGCATTAAATCTGGATTTACATGGCTCGAAGATAAAATCACGGATACGCATTTGATCTGTTTACGTTGAATAGCGTAAAACATGGCAGGCCACCCAGAGTTATCGTCCACATTTACATCTGCCCCTGCATCAATTAAAAGCTTAACTATTTCATAGTTTCCTTCTTGGGCTGCCAAATGAAGTGCGGTCTGCCCATGAAGTTTCTCTTTTTCTCGGACTGTGGCCCCACGATTTATCAAAAATTCAACTATCCTTTGCTGGTTATTCAATGCTGCGATCATCAGTAATGTCAGACCATCTACATTCTTGGTATTTATATTGGCACCCTTACCAACAAGCTGCTCCACTTTTAAAATATCACCTCGGCCAACAGCATCAACTAAATATTGATTGCTGTGACCGCAACCACTGGCCACAAGCAATGTTGGAAAGAGGAGTATCCAAAAGTAGTTGCGTATCATTTCTTCAGTCTTCCAACAGAATTCAAAGATTGTCAGTCATAACATCCGCGATAAGTCGCCTCGCGCGTAGCCCTTGAGCGGGATTTCTATCCCCTTTCCTAAACCGATCACTTTGAACAGTTCGCCCATTTCCGCTGGGCTGGTGAGTTTCTGGACTTGGCCGGAGAGTGGGACGTAAGCCTTTAGGTCATCGGGCGAGACTTGATTCAGTAGCTCGGTGATGCCGCAGTTGAGGAGGAAGTAGGCTTGCGAGGTGTAGCCGAGGAACGCTAACCCGGCATCGATGCCCGCTTCGGCGACGGCGGTGAAATCGACATGGGCAGTGATGTCTTGCAAGCCGGGCAGGAACAGCGCGTCGTCGTGGGCGTAGTGGCGGTAGTGGCACATGAGCGTGCCGCGATCACGTTGCGGGTGATAGAACTCTCGCGCGCCAAAGCCGTAGTCGATGAACAGCAGCGCGCCGTGTTGCAGGCGATGGCCGAGGCTGGTGATCAGGCCGTTGGCGGCGAGCGGAAGTTCGCTCAGGTAGTCGTCGGGAACCTGAATGCGCTGCGCGGCGGCGAGCAGCGCCGGGTCGGTGATGGGGCGGTCTTGCCAGCAGAGCTGGCCGGATTCGGTGAGCGATAGGCCGCGTTCGACGATGCCCGCTGCCTGCCAATGGACTAGGTGTACCGGTAGCGCATCCAGCACTTCGTTCCCGATGACCGCGCCGCTGATCTGGTCCGGCAGCGCGTCCAGCCATCGCACTTTCTCAGCAAGATGCGGCAGGCGTTCGGCGATGAGTTGCTGCTGGCGCTGGCGTAAGTCGGCGCTGACTTCGAGGATGGCGTAGCGTTCTGGCAACTCGCCCAATACCTCTAATTCGCTCAGGATGTCCACGGCCAGTTTGCCGCTGCCCGCGCCCAACTCAAGGATGTGCGGCGAGCTGGCTTGCATGATCTGGATGAGTTGGCGCGCTAGGGTGCGGCCGAACAGCGACGACAACTCTGGCGCAGTGATGAAGTCGCCCGCCTCCCCGAATTTGCGCGCGCCCGCCGTGTAATAGCCCAGCCCCGGCGCGTACAAGGCCAGTTCCATATAGCGCGAGAACGGTAGCCAGCCGCCATTGTTCTGGATTTCGGCGGCGATCAGGGCGACGAGTTTTGCGCTGTGGGCTTGCGCTTCTGGGCTGGGAACGGGGAGCGTGGCGGTGGACATGGTCAGGTATAATTCGAAACAGGACGCAAGTTTAGCAGTTTGGGGAGCGGAGCAGATGCAAGGCAAGACGGTATTGGTGACGGGTGGGGCGAAGCGCGTGGGCGCGGCGATCTGTCGTCGGCTGCATGCGGCGGGCGCGAACTTGGCCATCCATTACCGCGCGTCGGTAGCCGAGGCCGAGGCGCTACGGGATGAGCTGAATGCGGTGCGCGCGGGTTCCGCGCTGTGTGTGCAAGCCGATCTGCTGGATGTCGCGGCATTGCCGCATCTGGTGAGAGCGGCAGTGCAGCACTTCGGACGGCTGGATGCGCTGGTCAACAACGCCTCCAGTTTCTATGCCGCCACGCTGGCCGAGACCAACGAAGCGCACTGGCACGACCTGCTGGGCACCAATCTGAAAGCGCCGTTGTTTCTGGCGCAAGCGGCGGCGGCGGAACTGCGGCGCTGTCACGGTGCCATCGTCAATATCGTGGATATCCACGCCGAACGCCCGATGCACGGCCATCTGCTCTACAGCGTGGCCAAGGCTGGGTTGGTGGCGCTGACCAAGGGATTGGCGCAGGAGTTGGCTCCGTATGTGCGCGTCAATGCGGTCGCCCCCGGCGTGATTCTGTGGCCGGAGGACGGCGGCTGGGAAGACGAGGAAAAGCGCCGCAAGATCGTCGCCCACACCCTGCTCAAACGCGAAGGCGAGCCCGACGACATCGCCCGCACCGTTACTTTTTTGATCGGCGATGCGCCTTACATCACCGGCCAGATCATCGCGGTGGACGGCGGGCGTAGCGTGAACCTGTGAGCACGTCATTCCGGCCTACGCCGGAATGACGATCTAATACCAAGCAGAACTATTGAACATAATGACCGACACCATCCAAACCATCCACTTCGAACCCCGCTCCACCAACTTCAACCGCCTCAAGGGCAGGCTGGAGCATCAGGTGGGCAAGGCCATCGCCGATTTCAATATGATCGAAGAGGGTGACACCGTGATGGTGTGTCTGTCTGGTGGCAAGGATTCTTACACGCTGCTCGACGTTCTACTCACTTTGCGCAAGCGCGCGCCCATCGACTTCAAGATCGTGGCGATGAACCTCGACCAGAAGCAGCCGGGCTTTCCCGCCGATGTGTTGCCGAATTATCTGAAAACGGTCGGCGTGCCGTTCCACATCGAGACGCAGGACACCTATTCCATCGTCAAGGAAAAGATCCCCGAAGGGAAGACCACCTGCTCGCTGTGCTCGCGTCTGCGGCGCGGCATCATCTACAAGGTGGCGGGCGAGCTGGGCGCGAACAAGATCGCGCTGGGGCATCACCGCGACGACATGGTGGAGACGCTGTTCCTTAATATATTCTTCGGCGGAAAACTGAAGGCGATGCCGCCTAAGCTGGTCACCGACAAGGGCGACCATGTGGTGATCCGTCCGCTGGCTTATTGCGCTGAGAAGGATATCGCCCGTTACGCACGCGGCATGGAGTTCCCCATCATCCCGTGCAATCTGTGCGGCTCTCAGGAAAATCTGCAACGGCAGAACATCAAGGAGATGCTCACCAACTGGGAGCGCGAGTATCCGGGCCGTACCCAGACCATCTTCACCGCCATGCAGAACGTGAAGCCCTCCCATCTGCTGGATGGCGGGCTGTTCGATTTCAAGTCGTTGAAACTGGGCGACAAGGTAGATGAAGGCGACATCGCCTTCGACGACTAGACCGCTTCGACTTTCAATATCACTTTGCGGATAGCGCCCTCGCTCACCAGCGGGGCGTGCGCATCTTCGGGGAAGAAGATGCAGAACGCGCCGGGCGGGGTGCTGATCCAACTGGCGGGCGCATCGCGGAAGAACTGGATGTCGCGTTCATCGATGTAGTCGCACGTCGGTTGTTGGCACTCGCTCACTGGCCGCCAGCCCATCTCATCATTGCCACTCAACACGAACTGGATGTCGATGTAACGGCGATGCCGTTCTAGCGGTGCGTTCTCGCGGCTGCGGCCTTGCGCGCCTTCGACGATGGCGATCAACTGCTCACCTTGCAAGGGGTAGCGACCATTTTCGATCTGGCTGAAATCGGTGAAACGCAGGTAGTCGAAGGCCGCTGCGAACAGGGGGTGAAGTGCAGCGTAGCGGTCAGCGTTGCAGAGTTTGTCGAAGATCATGGTTTCGGGCTTTCGGTGGGCGAAGTGCAGGCCGTCACTTGCAGATGGCTGGCGGGGAAGCGCTGCTTCAGATTCGAAGATTCAGCCTCGGTCAACTCGCGTACGGTAAAGGCGGCGTAGGTGTTGCGGGTCAGATACGGCTCCAATTTTGCATCGCTCACGCCTTTGGCTTGCAGGCGTGCCAGCAACTTCTCGCCACCTTCGCGCCGTTTGAACGCGCCTAACGAAATCGCCCCGAACAGCGGGCCATCTTCCTTGACGGAGTAAAAATCATTGATGCCGCTCATCTTCAATTCCGCCGAGCGCTTGAGCAACATAGTGGGCGAGGATTGCGGCGGGATATATACCCAAAAGCCGTTGGCGCGTTCGACGAAGTGTTTGCTCCAGCGTTCGGCGGGAAAACTGGCGGCCAGCAACTTCTCGGCGCGTATCAGCTCGGTGCCAGAGAACTCTCCCCAATCCTGACAGACACTGATGGGAACTGCCGTGGCGGCCTGAACCGGTGCGCTGACAGGTTCAGGTTTTAACAGCCGGATCAGTTCGGGGTGATATTCGGGCAGCACCTGTGGGTCGTTCGCGCTTGCCGTACCGCCCAGTTGGGTGATGGCGAGCAGCACCAGATTGCTTGCCAGCAATAGCCAGAATGCCAATTTCATCGCGTTTCGCTCTCTTCGGCGATCAGCTGCAAACCGTGCAGCACCAGATTTTCCAACTGTGCCAAAGGCAACTCCTCAAGGTGTAAGGCGATCGAATCCGCCGCTCCGCCGCTGAGCAGGCAAGGTGCATCCGGCATGGCGAGCAGCGCGTACTGGTGCAGGATCGCGCCGACCGTGGCGATGATCGCACCGCTAACGATCGCGTCCGCCGTGGTGCGCGGGAAGTCGCTGACCGCACCGTCAATATCACGCAATTGTGCCGTTCCCGTCAGTAAGCTTCGCTGCATCAAGGTGATGCCGGGCAAGATCAAGCCGCCAATAAATTCGCCGTTAGCAGATAGCGTATCCACGGTGGTCGCCGTACCGCAGTTCACCACCAGACAGGCGCGCCGTTCGATGTGCCACGCGGCGATCAGCGCCGCCCAGCGGTCACTTCCTAGCTTCTCCGGCGACTCGTAACCGTTGCTCACGCCGCATTGTTGTGCTTCGGCACGGATGAATTCGGGGACGATTTGCCAGCGTGCGCACACTTCAGTGAGCGATTCAGCAACGGCTGCGCCAGCCACGTTTGAGGCGACCACGCGCGTCGGAACG
The DNA here is from genome assembly GCF_000974685.2 of Ferriphaselus amnicola. Lineage (NCBI taxonomy): Bacteria > Pseudomonadati > Pseudomonadota > Betaproteobacteria > Nitrosomonadales > Gallionellaceae > Ferriphaselus > Ferriphaselus amnicola. Next base: position 2,688,534 of record NZ_AP018738.1, on the reverse strand, counting down.
GGTAAATTATCTAGCGCAGCACGCAATCCTAGGTGATCGCTCACGCCCTGCTGAACCCAGCGCCCGCGCTCCAGTAGCGCCCACTTGGTGCGGGAATTTCCCGCGTCGATCAGCAAGGTGCTCATTGCATCCGCAGGCTGACTTCGCCCGAATTGAATAGTCGTTCGCCGTGTTCGGTGTCTAGGCGCAGAGTGCCATCCAGCGCCACTCCCCGCGCGATGCCGTCCAAGGTCGAGCCATCCGGCAGCGACAAGCGGACGGGACGATGCTGCGCGGCGTGATTCGCCTCCCACTCCTGCTGCAATGGCGCGAAACCGTGGGTGGCAAAGCTTTCCAGCACCGTAGCTAGTTCGCGCAATATGACGGCAAGCAAATGATTGCGCTCCGGTAACGGTGCCAATTGCGCCAAGCTGCTGACGGGTTGATCCACTTGGCTCAGCACCTCGTCGGGCAGATTCAGGTTGAGGCCGACACCGATCACCACGGCGCTTGGGCCGAGCATGTCGCCCTGCGCTTCGATCAGAATGCCGGCCAGCTTCCCCCCGTTCGCACCCAGCACATCGTTCGGCCACTTGAGTTGTGCGCCTTGGATGCCGAGCGTATGTAGTGCCCGTGCGATGGCCACGCCTGCTGCCAGACTCAGGCCGGACAAGGCTGACAGTCCTTGCTCGAAGCGCCACAGTAGAGAAAAGGTGAGCGAGTGGCCGAGTGCGGAATGCCAACTTCGTCCGCGCCGCCCACGTCCCGCACTTTGCCATTCGACCGCCAGTACGCGACCGCTAGGTGCGCCCAGCGCGGCGCGTTGCAACAATACGGCATTGCTGGAGGAGGCCGTGTCGAGGACTTCGATGGAAAAGCTGGCAGCGGCATCGCCCAAGGAGGCGTTAAGCGCAACCTCCGTTAACCATTGCGGTGGTTGCGGCATCTGGTAACCGCGACCGCGCACGCGGTACAAGCTCAGGCCTAAGCCTTCGACTTCACTCAGCGCATTGTGGATGCTGGCGCGAGACAGACTAAATTCCGCCGCCAGTGCTTGACCAGAATGGAATTCGCCATCGGCTAGGCGGCGTAGCAAAGCAAAGGTCAGCGGTTTGGGCGCGAGCATGGCGCGGGCGGCGATGTCCGTTACAGGTCGCCGATGGGGACGGCCGCATGGACACTGTCCAGCGCGTCTTTCAGAGTTTCTTCCGGTAACTGATTGACCAAAGTGGACAGCATCTCGGCGGCCTCGGCCGCTTCGCTGGGCAGGTCGCGGCCATCGGTATTGGCAACGAACACAGCGGCAGCGCCGACGACTCTGAGCAGGCTGGCACGTTCTTGCATCAACATCTCGACTTCTTCGCGCAACATCGAGATCTCTTGCTGGTTCAACTGGTGTGACATGGTGTTCTTCTCCTAATGGGTTTTGACGCCGGCGACAGCCAGCGCGCTCATGTTGACGATACGGCGCACGGTGGCGGACGAGGTGAGTACGTGAACCGACTTATCTGCGCCAAGCAGGATGGGGCCGATGGCGATGCCGTCTCCGGCCACCATTTTCAGCAGATTGTAGGCGATGTTGGCGGCATCGAGATTCGGCATGATGAGCAGATTCGCCTCACCTTTCAGCTTGGAATCTGGCAGCAGTTGCAAACGTATTGCTTCCGACAGCGCGGCATCGCCGTGCATCTCGCCTTCGACCTCTAAGCCAGGCGCACGCTGCGCCAAGATGGTTCGGGCTTGCGCCATCTTCTGAGCCGATGCATCGTTGAAGCTGCCAAAGTTCGAGTGTGACAGCAGCCCCGCTTTAGGTGTGAGACCGAAGCGGCGCACCTCTTCTGCGGCAAGTAGCGTCATCTCGGCAATTTCTTCTGCGCTGGGGTCGAGATTGATGTGTGTGTCACAGATGAACAACGAGCGTTGCGGCAACATCAGAATGTTAGCCGCCGCAAACAGGCTCGCGTGTGGCGCCAAGCCGATGACTTCGCGCACGACAGACAGATGCTCCAACGGTTGGCCGACCGCACCGCACAACATCGCATCTGCCGACCCCATACGCACCAGCATGGCAGCAATCAAGGTGGTGTTGTTGCGCATCGCGTATTTCGCGGCATCGACGGTGATGCCTTTACGCTGCATCAGACGGTGGTATTCCATCCAGTAGTCGCGGTAGCGCGGATCATCCTCGGGATCCACCAGCTCGAAATGCTCGCCTGCGCGGATGCGTAGCCCGAGTTTCTCGATACGCATTTCGACCACGGATGGGCGACCGACCAGAATGGGGTAGGCCAAACCTTCATCTACGGCGGTCTGCACGGCGTGCAGCACGCGCGCATCCTCGCCTTCGGCATAGACCAAGCGTTTAGGCGCGCGCTTGGCCGCATCGAACACCGGCTTCATCAACATGCCGGACTGGTAAAGGAAGAAGGAAAGCTGTTCGCGGTAGGCCGCCATATCAGCGATGGGGCGTTCGGCCACGCCGCTGTCCATCGCCGCTTGCGCCACAGCCGGGGCGATGCGAGTGATGAGGCGCGGATCGAACGGCTTGGGGATCAGCGCATCCTGCCCGAAGCCCGCCGACTCTTCGCCATAGACGGCGGCGACGGCGTCGGACTGCTCAGCTTCAGCGAGTTCGGCGATGGCGTGGACGGCGGCCAGCTTCATCGCCTCGTTGATGGTGGATGCGCCCACGTCCAACGCACCACGGAAAATGTACGGGAAGCACAGCGCGTTGTTGACCTGATTCGGATAGTCCGAACGCCCGGTCGCCAAGATCGCATCGGGGCGCACCGCACGCGCCACGTTCGGCAGGATCTCGGGGTGCGGATTCGCCAGCGCGAAGATCAGCGGACGCTGCGCCATCTCCAGCACCATCTCAGGCTTGAGCACGCCACCCGCCGACAGACCGAGGAACACATCCGCCCCGGCGATGACCTCGCCCAGCGTGCGGGCGGAAGTCTCGATGGCGTAGCGCGCCTTGTTGTCGTCCATCTCTTCGGTGCGGCCTTGATACACCACGCCCTTGATGTCGGTTACGGTGATGTTCTCCATCTTCACGCCCAGCGCCACCAGCATGTCGAGACAAGCCAGCGCAGCAGCGCCCGCGCCGCTGACCACTAGCTTGATCTTGGCGATGTCCTTCTCGACCACCTTCATGCCGTTCAGCAAAGCCGCGCCGACGATGATCGCCGTGCCGTGCTGGTCGTCGTGAAACACTGGGATGGACATGCGTTCGCGCAGCTTGCGCTCGATGTAAAAACACTCAGGTGCTTTGATGTCTTCAAGGTTGATGCCGCCGAAAGTCGGCTCCAGCGCGGCGATGATCTCGACCAGTTTGTCTGGGTCGTTCTCGGCGATCTCGATATCGAACACGTCGATCCCAGCGAACTTCTTGAACAGCACGCCCTTGCCTTCCATCACCGGCTTGCCCGCGAGTGGGCCTATGTTGCCCAAGCCCAGCACCGCCGTGCCATTGGAGATGACGGCGACCAGATTGCCGCGCGCGGTGAGCGTTCGCGCCTCACTGGGATCGCGCACGATCTCTTCGCAAGCAGCGGCGACGCCGGGCGAGTAGGCCAGCGCGAGGTCGCGCTGAGTCAGCATCGGCTTGCTAGGTGTGACGGTGATCTTGCCGGCTGGGGACTGGCGGTGATATTGCAGCGCCGCCTGTCGCAGTTGCTCGTCCATGATGTTCTCGCTCAACAGAATGGGGCGGATTATACCCGAATGCAGCTTGCCGACTTTCGCTCGGGAAACGGGGAGCTGGGCGGCTGCTTGCTATAATCCAAGCAACGATGAACGCAATCTCTCTTCCCTAGAATTAATGAAACCCTTGGAACTGATCGCTGGCGAACATGCCGTGCTGTTGCTGCATGGCTTGACCAGCACCCCTGTCGAATTGCAACCCCTGGCTAAGCGTTTGCACAAGGCTGGCTACAGTGTGCGTGCGCCCTATTTTTCCGGCTACAGCTATGAGCCTGGTTACGATGCTCACTCCGTCACTCCTTGGCGCTCATGGCATCAGCAAGTGATGCTGGAGTTGCGTGACATGAAGCGCCAGTACAAAACGGTAGTGGTTGGTGGGCTTTGTATGGGCGCGGTGTTGGCACTAAGTGCCGCCAGCGAAGCGGGCGACGAGATCGATGGCTTGGTGTTGTTAGCGACCACGCTGTATTACGACGGCTGGAGCATTCCGTGGTATCGCTTCGTGCTGCCCTTGGGTTATTACACGCCATTCCGTTACATTTATGCTTACCGTGAGCGCGAGCCGTTCGGGCTAAAGAACGAAGCGCTGCGCACATGGGTGGCGCGTGAGATGGCCTCTAAGACTTCTTCCATCGCTGGGGCGGCTAAGCTGACTTTACCGGCCATCCACGAAGGCGAACTACTCATCAAGCAGGTGAAGCGGAAACTGCCCCAAGTGACAGCTCCCACCTTGCTCATCCACGCCACGGAAGACGATGTCTCCACGCTGCGCAGTGCCGACTTTGTGGCGGACAACATCGGCTCTGACGATGTCCACAAGATCGTGTTGCACAACAGCTATCACATGATCACCCTGGATAATGAACGTGAGCTGGTTGCCGACGAAACCATCGCATTCCTTACTCGGCTTGCAGCTAAAAAGAGCTGCGCGACCCCTGTGGTATCATCCGCGCCGCTATTCAGCGCCGATCATTCGGCCTGAGCTAATTACTAGAGGACATAGCCATGAGCACACTGCAAACCATACAGCGCATGATCGGCGAGCAATTCGAGCTGAAGCTCGAAGACTTGGTGCCGGATGCCACTCTGGAATCATTAGGGCTAGACTCTCTTTCAGTAATCGAATTCATGTTCAACATCGAAGATGAGTTCAAGATCAAGTTATCCAACGAGCTGTTGGAAAACATCAAAACCTTGCAGGATGTGGTGAATATCATCGATAAGCAGGTTGCTGAGCAGCACGGTAAGGCTGAGTAAGCGATGCGTCGGCGTGTCGTCATCACCGGGCTGGGCGCGCTGACTCCGGTTGGCAAGAGCCCTGAAGAGCAGTTCCAGAATCTGATGGCTGGACAGTCCGGTATCCGCCGCTTGCAGCTTCCCTTTATCGACCAACTCGATATCCGCATCGGCGCGCAAGTGCCGGATTACAACCCCGCAGACTACTTCTCCAAGATCAAACTGTCCGGTATCGAGCGCTTCAGTCAGTTTGCGCTGATCGCGGCGGCACAAGCGGTGGCGGATGCCAAGCTAGAGTTGGCCGAGCACGAGTTGACCCGCGCTGGCGTGTTTATGGGTACTGGTTTGGGTGGCGCCAGCACGATGGAAGAAGGCTACGAGCAGGTGTTCTTGCGTGACGACCCGCGCGTCAAGCCGCTGTCGGTGCTGCTGTCCATGAACAACGCCGCCGCCTCGCATCTTTCGCTTACCTACAAGTTGCAGGGCGCGAACGTCACCTACTCGACCGCTTGCGCCTCCTCGGCCATCGCCATCGGCGAAGCCTATCGCCAGATCAAGCACGGCTACGCTGACGTGATGTTGGCGGGCGGCTCCGAAGCCCTGTTGACCTTTGGCGCGATGAAAGCGTGGGAAGCGTTGCGCACCTTGGCGACCGAAGATGTCAACGATCCCGCCTCCTCCTGCAAGCCGTTCTCCAAGGATCGCAATGGGCTGGTGCTGGGCGAGGGGGCGGCGGTGTTGGTGCTGGAAGACGCGGAGCGTGCTTTGGCGCGTGGCGCGAGGATCTACGCCGAGATCGTCGGCTATGACTGCTCGTCCGATGCCAGTCACATCACCAAGCCAGACTCACTTGGGCAGACTCGTGCCATCAACAATGCCCTGCGCGATGCGGGCTTGCAGCCACAAGACATCGGCTACATCAACGCTCACGGCACCGCCACGCAGGCCGGCGACATCGAGGAAACACGAGCTATCAAGGCCGTATTCGGCGAACATGCGGCCAACGTGCCGGTCAGCTCTACCAAGTCCATGCACGGGCATTTGATGGGTGCGACTGGCGCGGTCGAGTTCATGGTGGCGGTGCAAGCCTTGCAGCATCAGGCGATTCCGCCGACCATCAACTTGCATCAACCCGATCCTGCATGCGATCTAGATTACGTTGCCAATGTCGGGCGGCGCGATGTGCCGCTGGAGGTGGTGATGTCTAATTCTTTCGCCTTCGGCGGTACAAATGCCGTGCTGATCGCTCGTCGTTTCGCTCCCTAGTTTCTCCTCCGCCAGCGTTGGCGGGAGTCTGTATAATCGCGCCCCATCATGCTGATTCTTCGCGGACTTCATTCCCCCGACCCTCATCCCGTTGCGGTTACCATCGGAAATTTCGATGGCTTCCACTTGGGACACCAACGGCTGCTGACGCAATTGCGTGCGGCGGCACAGGCTCGTGGGGGGTATATCGCGGTGGTGATCTTCGAGCCCCACCCGCGTGAATTCTTCGCCCCAGAAGCTGCGCCGACACGTTTGACCAGCCTACGCGAGAAGCTGGAGATGTTCGCGGACTTTGGCGTGGATCGTGTCCATGTCTGCCGCTTCAACCGACAATTCTCACAGATGTCCGCTGCGGATTTTATCCAAGCATTGCATGACGAATTGGCCGCCCGTTTTGTGCTGATCGGGGATGATTTCCGTTTCGGCAAGGGGCGCGGCGGCGACTTCGCCATGATGGAAAAGATCGGCGAGGAAGTCGGCTTCGAGGTGGCGTCCATGCATAGCGTACTGCATGATGGCATCCGAGTATCTAGCACGGGTATCCGCATGGCGCTCGCACAAGGCGATTTGCGCACAGCTCATCGCTATCTGGGCCGCCCGTACAGCATCAGTGGGCGCGTGGTGCGTGGCGATGGCTTGGGTCGGCAGCTTGGCTTTCATACTGCCAACGTACAGATGAAGCACAACCGCCCGCCGCTGTCTGGCGTGTATGTGGTGCGCGCTCATCTGGAAGGTAGTACAGGCATCGCCGGTGTCGCTAATCTCGGCGTCCGTCCGACCGCGACTCAGGCGAACAAGGCGGTGCTGGAAGTGCATTTGTTCGACTTCGCGCAGGACATCTACGGCAAACATTTGCGCGTGGAATTCATCCACAAACTACGCGACGAAAAGAAATTCCCCGATTTAGCTGCTTTGCAGCAACAGATTGCGCACGATGTGGCGCAAGCACGACTTTGGTTTGAGAAAAATGGCTGACAACAAATACCCGCTGAACCTTCCCGACACGACCTTCCCGATGCGCGGCGACCTCGCCAAGCGCGAGCCGCTGATGCTGCAACAATGGCAGGCGCAACAGCGCTACCAGCGTATCCGCAAAGTGGCCGCCGGCCGCCCCAAATTCGTCCTGCACGACGGCCCGCCCTACGCCAACGGCGACATCCACATCGGCCATGCGGTGAACAAGATCCTCAAGGACATCATCATCAAATCCAAGACCTTGAGTGGTTTCGACGCGCCCTACGTGCCGGGCTGGGATTGCCACGGTCTGCCTATCGAGCTGATGGTCGAGAAGCAACACGGCAAGAACATCCCCGCCTCGCAGTTTCGCGAACTATGCCGTGCCTACGCCGCCGAGCAGGTCGAGCGCCAGAAGAAGGATTTCATCCGCCTCGGCGTGTTGGGCGATTGGGATAACCCCTACTTGACGATGGATTTCAACACCGAAGCCGACATCATCCGCGCGCTGGGCAATATCTTCGAACAAGGCTATCTGTACCAAGGCAAGAAGCCGGTGAACTGGTGTCTGGACTGCGGCTCAGCGCTGGCTGAGGCCGAGGTCGAGTACGAAGACAAGGTGTCGCCCGCCATCGACGTGGGTTTCGAAGTGGCGGACAAACCCGCGCTGGCGCAGGCCTTTGGCGTATCGCTGCCGGGTGATGCCAAGGTGTATGCGGTGATTTGGACGACCACGCCGTGGACGCTGCCCGCCAATCAAGCGGTGAGCATCCACCCCGAGTTCGACTATCGTTTGATCCATACCAGCAAGGGTTATCTGCTGTTGGCGGCGGAGTTGGCCGAATCCTGTATGACCCGTTACGCGCTGGCTGAAGGCTCGGTGGTGGCGGGCATTGCCAAGGGCGCATCGCTGGAGAATCTGCCGCTGCAACACCCGTTCTATGACCGCATCGTGCCGTTGATCTGCGGCGAGCACGTCACGCTGGAAGCGGGTACGGGTTTGGTGCACACCGCCCCAGCACACGGCGTGGACGACTATGTGGTCGGCCAGAAATACAACCTGCCGACCGAAAATCCGGTGGGCGACGACGGGCGCTTCTTCGCCAGCGTGGCTCCGGTGGGCGAACACGCCATCGCCGGTCTGACGGTGTGGCAAGCCAACCCGCTGGTGCTGCAAACACTGGAAGCTTCCGGCCATCTGCTGCACAGCGAAAAGCTCAAGCACAGCTACCCGCACTGCTGGCGTCACAAGACACCGATCATTTTCCGCGCCACACCTCAGTGGTTCATCGGTATGGAACAAGGTGAGAGCCAGACCCTGCGCGCCCTCGCTAACCGCGCAGTCGCCGAAACTGAATTCTTCCCCTCTTGGGGGCGTGCCCGTCTCGAAGCGATGATCAAGAATCGTCCCGACTGGTGCGTGTCGCGCCAGCGTAACTGGGGCGTGCCGATGACTTTCTTCATCCACCGCGAGACCGGCCTGTTGCACCCGGACACCCCGGCGCTGTTGGAGAAGGTCGCGCAGCAAGTGGAGCAGCGCGGCATCGAAGCGTGGTTCAGCCTGGATTTCGCCGACTTCCCGGAAGTCGATACCACCCAGTACAAGAAAGTGACCGACACGCTGGACGTGTGGTTCGACTCGGGCGCGACGCACTTCGCCGTGCTGCGTCAGCGCGCCGATTTGCAGCATCCCGCCGACCTGTATCTGGAAGGCTCCGACCAGCATCGCGGCTGGTTCCAGTCCAGCTTGCTGACCGGCTGCGCGATTGATGGCCGCGCGCCGTACAAGGCGCTGCTGACCCACGGTTTCGTGGTGGACGGCAAGGGACTGAAGATGTCCAAGTCCAAAGGCAACGTCATTGCGCCACAGAAGGTGATGGACAGCAACGGCGCGGACATCCTGCGCCTGTGGGTGGCGGCGACGGATTATTCCGGCGAGCTTTCCATCTCCGACGAGATCCTCAAGCGCGTGGTCGAGAGCTACCGCCGCATCCGCAACACCTTGCGTTTCCTGCTGGCTAACACCTCGGATTTCGACCCAGTGCCGCATGCCCTGCCAGTCGAACAGTGGCTGGAGATCGACCGCTACGCGCTGGCGCTGACGCAGAAACTGCAAGCCGAAGTCCGCGCCGACTACGACCGCTACGAGTTCCATCTGGTGGTGCAGAAACTGACTTCGTTCTGCTCGGAAGACTTGGGCGGTTTCTATCTCGATATTCTCAAAGACCGTCTGTACACGGCAGGCACTGATTCCGTCGCGCGCCGCTCGGCGCAGAACGCGCTGTATCACCTGACCCACGCCCTGATCCGTTTGATGTCGCCAATCTTGAGCTTTACTGGTGAGGAGGGCTGGAGCGCTTTCACTGGCAAGACGGAAGAGGGCGTGTTCGAGCAGCTTTGGTACGACGTACCAGAAAGTGGCTTGAGCGGCGAGCAAGTCTCTGCGTGGTGGGACGTGCGCAATCTGCGTGACGTAGTGAACAAGAAGTTGGAAGAGCAACGCGCGACGGGTGTCATCGGCTCGGCTTTGCAGGCCGAGGTCGAGGTGAGTGTCGCTGACAAGGCACTCTACGAACTGCTTGCCCGCTTGGGAGCTGACCTCAAGTTTGTGTTCATCACATCGCAAGCGAACGTACATTTCTCTGCCGGTGACGGCGTGCAAGTTGCGGTGAAAGCCAGCGCTCACGCCAAGTGCGACCGCTGCTGGCACTACCGCGAAGAAGTCGGCTCGAATACTGAGCATCCGACGTTGTGCGGGCGCTGCGTGTCCAACCTGTACGGTGACGGTGAGGCGCGGAAGTATGCGTAGTTTGCTGCGCTGGTTGGCGCTGGCAGCTGTGGTCATCGTGCTCGACCAATGGAGCAAGCTCAGCATCACCCGTCATTTCGTCTATGGCGAGAGCTTGTACGTCACGGATTACTTCAATCTGGTACTGGCACATAACCCCGGTGCGGCGTTCAGCTTTCTGGGAGATGCGGGTGGTTGGCAGCGCTGGCTCTTTACCGGCATCGCCATCGCTGCGTCGGTGTGGATCATCACCATGCTGCGCAAGCATGCGACACAGACGCTGTTCTGTTTTGCGCTGACCATGATTCTTGGCGGTGCGCTGGGCAATTTGATCGATCGCATCGCTTACGGCTACGTGGTGGACTTCCTCAGTTTCCACTGGAACGAGCACTACTTCCCCGCCTTCAACCTCGCTGACTCGGCCATCACTTTGGGCGCGGGCTTGCTGTTGTGGGAAAGCTTCGTGCATAACAAGGAACAGAAATAATGGACATTCTATTAGCCAATCCACGCGGCTTTTGTGCCGGTGTTGATCGTGCCATCGCCATCGTCGAACGTGCGCTAGCGCTACACGGCGCGCCGATCTACGTGCGCCATGAAGTGGTACACAACAAGTTCGTGGTGGATGGCCTGAAGGCCAAGGGCGCGATCTTCATCGAAGATCTCGCCGATGTGCCATCCGGCAGCATTCTGATCTTCAGCGCGCACGGCGTTTCTCAGGCAGTGCGTCAAGAGGCTGAATCGCGCGGCTTGACGGTGTTCGACGCGACGTGTCCGCTGGTGACGAAAGTTCACCTGGAGGTCGTACGCAAGCATGCGCTAAACAAAGAGATCATCATGATCGGCCACGCTGGGCATCCCGAAGTGGAGGGCACGATGGGGCAGATCGCTGGCGGCGCCTATCTGGTGGAGTCGCCAGAAGATGTGCTCGGATTAAACGTGCAGGATGAGAATAATCTCGCCTTCGTCACTCAAACTACGCTGTCTGTGGATGATGCCAGCCGCATCATTGATGCGCTGAAGGTGCGTTTCCCCAACATCGTCGGTCCCAAGAAGGACGACATCTGCTACGCCACGCAGAATCGGCAGGATGCCGTGAAGCTGTTGGCGCAACAATGTGACGTGGTGATCGTGGTCGGTTCGCCGAATAGCTCGAACTCGAATCGCTTACGCGAAGTAGCCAAGAATCTTGGTGTCCCCTCTTATCTAGTGGATAGCGCCGATGAGATTCAGCCCGAGTGGGTCGTCGGCAAACTTCATGCGGGCGTCAGTGCAGGCGCTTCCGCGCCAGAAGTCTTGGTGCAAGATGTGATCGCACGTCTTAAAGAGTTGGGTGCTATCGGCGTGCGCAACCTTGAGGGCATCAACGAGAACGTAGTATTTCCATTGCCTAAATCGCTGGCCTTGTCAGCCGACTGACCTTCTGTCGTCCTAATCCTACCTTTTGTCGCCGCGCCTGAAATTCTCCCTTCAGGCGCGCACCATCTTGTCGATGTATCTCCGTGTCCGCATACATTTAGGAGTTGGCAATGAAAAGGCAATCGGGTTTTACTCTGGTGGAAGTTATGGTGGCCGTGGTGATCGCGGCGATACTGGCCTCGGTGGCGCTGCCCGCCTATACTAATTACGTACGGCGCGGCAAGATATCCGAAGCGACTTCTAACCTAGCCAGCCTGCGCGTGGTCATGGAGCAGTATTACCAAGATAACCGTACTTATATGAATGGGGGCGCTTGTGGCGCAACCATGCCGGCAGCTCCGGCGGTGCAGCACTTCACATTCGCCTGTGCAGGAACTGCGACGACTTACACCCTGACTGCGACTGGCATCGGTGGCATGGCCGGATTCAGCTACACCTTGAACGAGGCCAATGCCAAGGCAAGCGCCGTGGCTGGCGTGGCTGGCTGGGCCGGCAACAATGCCTGTTGGGTGACCAAACAAGGCGGAGCCTGCTAGGAGTTGTGGTGAAAAGCGTACAGCGACAAGCCGGTTTGACCCTGATCGAATTGATGGTGGCGGTGCTCATCGTCAGCATTTTGATGGCGGTCGGTGCCAACAGCTATTCCCGTTGGACGCAGAACCAGCAAGTGCGCGTAGCTGCTGAATCTATTCTGAACGGGATGCAATTGGCGCGCGCCGAGGCAGTCAAGCGCAATGGTAGCGTGCGCTTGGTGCTGGGTGACCTTTCGTCTTGGAGCATCATTGAGGCAACCGGCGGAGCGATATTGCAGACGCGTACGTCAGCAGAGGGTTCGAACAACGCGACGGTGACCGCAACGCCAGGTGGCGCAACCACGGTCACCTTCAGTTCACTAGGAAGAGTGACCACCAACTCCGATGGTAGTGCGGCGTTGTCTCAAGTGGATATAGACAATCCCAGCGGGGATCGTCCACTGCGCATCACCGTCAGCGCGGGGGGAAATGCCCGCATGTGTGATCCTTCGCCCAAGTTGGCGGCGGGCGACCCGAGAGCGTGTTGAGGTGGCTATGAACCTACGCACATCTCAATCGGGGTCGGTATTGTTGGAAGCGCTCATCGCCATCCTGATCTTCTCCATCGGCATTCTGGCTTTGGTCGGAATGCAGGCGACGGCGATCAACAACGTCGCTGATGCCAAATACCGCGCCGATGCCAGCTTCTTGGCCGACCAGATCATCGGCGTGATGTGGGCGAGCCGGGTCGCTTCCGGCGTGAATTTCATTCCCGATGCTAACTTTGCCTGCAGTCCCTGCACTCTCGCCAATGGCAATGCAGCGACTCGCGCTTGGGTCGGGGCGAACGGCGTAGCGGGAGCACTCCCAGCGGGTACGGGAACCGTTGCGGTGAGCGGCACGCAGGTGACCGTCACCGTCACTTGGCAACCACCGCAAGCCACTGCTCCGCATCGGCACTCCGCCGTGTCCTACATCAACTGATGCCATGAGAGCCATTCCCCGCCGACAATCTGGATTCAGCCTAGTCGATGTGATGGTCGGCATGGTGATGGGGCTGATCGGCACCATCGTGATCTTTCAGGTGTTCGAGGCCTCCGAGCGCATCAAGCGCACCAGCACCAGCGGCAACGATGCTCAGCAGAACGGCGCGGTTGCCATGTTCGGCTTGGAGCGCGCGCTGAAAGAGGCGGGTTATGGCATGAACAGCACGGATGCCAACCCCTTGCCGGTACAAATTACCTTCGGCAATGCCGCCGCTGTGCCTGACTCACTGACGGTCAGTTACCGCCGCAACTGGGATTATGGCCCCTTCGTACCTTCCGCAGCTGGCGTGTTGCCGAATCCGCCTGCGCTGACAGCCGAGACCTATTCGCTCAATAATCAGGCGCAGCTCGTTTCCAATCTGAATGGTGTATTGGCTGATGGCATCGTCCAGCTCAAAGCTGAATATGGCGTGGATACGACGGCGATTCCTGATGGCATCATGGATGCGTGGCAGACCGCTCTACCTGCCAATCCGCTGACCGTACTGGCGGTGCGTCTCGTGTTGGTGGCGCGTAGCGCCCAGCCGGAAAAGCCGGTTGCTGGAGCGGCGTGTGCCACAACTACCGTTGCGCCACTGTGGAGCGCCGGTTCGGTGATCCTGACCGGCAATCTAGGGCTGGCGGGTGGTGATAGCTGGAACTGCTACCGCTACAAGACCTTTCAAGTCACTGTGCCCTTGCGCAACGTGATCTGGAGATGACGATGCGACACAGCAGATTCCACTCTGGAAAGTCGCCCAACTTGCCGCAACGGCAACAGGGTTTGGTGCTGCTGATCGCGCTGATCGTGCTAGTGGCGATGACGCTGGCGGGCATCGGCATGATGCGCTCGGTGGATACCGGCACGTTGATTTCCGGCAACCTTGCGTTCAAACAGGCGGCCACTCAAGCCAGCGACCGCGCGATGAACGACGGCTTCAATGCGCTGATGACGGTCACTGGCAACAATACCGATAAGCAGATCCTGCGACTGGTCAATGGCTCGGCTTGCCCAGTAGGAGCCACGGCGGCACTTTGTCCGGGCGGTGTCACCAATATTCTCGGCTACTCGCCCAGCACGTTGAATGCCTGCGAGGTGACCAATACCTGCGCTACGGTGGCGCAACAGCAATGGTGGAACGTCGCGGCAAACTGGGCGGCAGCACCTTCAGTCAACGTGACGGATGCTAATGGCGGCACGGTCGCGACCGTGTCGTACTTGATTCACCGTATGTGTACCGCAGCAGGGCCGACAGCAGGCAATACCTGTCAGACGTCGGCGACTGGCGGTGGTGGTGGCAGCGGATGTAGTAAGGCGGTCGGTGGCTCGGCTTGTTTTGCCAGTAGTGCCGTGTTCTACCGCATCACCGCGCGCTCACAAGGACCTCGCAATACGACCAGCTATACGCAGACCATGGTGCTGATCGGTGATTAGTCAGGAGATAAAAATGAAGATATTGGGTAGCGTGTTTTTGCTTCTGACGATACAGCTCGGTCAGGCATTTGCTGCGACGACTGATTTGGCAACCATCCCACTAGCGACTGCTTCGCCCTCGGTAGTGAAGCCCAATCTGATGTTCGTCCTTGACGACTCCGGCTCTATGGGTTGGGACTATCTGCCGGACAACGTGAACGACAACAAAACCTGTAAGCCGCAGACGGCCTGCACCAATGGAATGCCGCCGTTCTATGCTGGGCAATTCAACGGGGTGTTTTACAACCCGCAGATCAGCTATGCGCCACCGGTGAATGCCGATGGCACCAGCATGGCTGCGCAAGTATCGCCGTGGACGGCAGTTAAGGTGGATGGATTCGGCGTAGCCAGTACGGGTACGACCAATCTCATCACCGGCTTTCCTGAGATCGTCTATTGCAACACCTCTAGTACATCAACGGCGGATCTGAGCAATCCAGCTAAATGTAAGCGTAACGGTATCGACACCACCAACCCGTTCAACTATCAGATTACGTCGGGCACCTCGGCGACAGGCTATCCTGATGCCACGTTCAAGAACCAGAAGACCAAAAAAGGTACGCCGTTCTACTTTGTCATCAGTCCGGTCGAACATTGTAGTGACATCACGCTGAATACTTGCACGGCGGCAACCGTTGCTACGGCGGCCTATCCCTATCCGGCTCCGGTACGCTGGTGTAACAGCGCAGCCAATGCAGCGGCGGCCGTTCCGGTGAGTGGGGGCAACAAGTGTCAAGCTACGTTCAACTCGGCGATGAGTTACAGTTACCCGCGTTACGGCACCTTCAAACGCACCGACATCGTGCCTGCCACAGCCAGCTATGGTCCGTTCACCTATCGTGCCGATTGTGCATCACGCACTACCTGTACTTATAACGAGGAGATGACCAATTTTGCCAATTGGTACGCTTACTACTCGACCCGCGTGAATATGATGAAGACGGCCGCTGGGCGTGCGTTCCTGCCGATTGATAATCGCTTTCGCGTTGGATTTATTACCATCAATCCAGGAAGTCCGGTGCAGGCGGCTAACTATCTGGCGATCAACACCTTCGATACCACGCAGAAAGCCAACTGGTACACCAAGTTCTATTCCCAATCGGTGGGAAACAGCACGCCGTTGCGTACCGCGTTATCACGCGTGGGTCGGCACTTTGCCGGCAAGCAGGATGGCCTCAACAGCGGCATGACGGGTGATCCGGTGCAATACTCTTGTCAGCAGAATTTCACCATTCTGACCACAGACGGCTATTGGAATGACAACACCACGCCGGTGCAGGTCAACGGTACCACGGCGATTGGTGATCAAGATAATGTGAACCAGACAGTTACGCCGATCTACTCCAGCCGTGCCACAGGTACGTATGACGGCGGCGTTGGTGGCGGCAATACATTGGCCGATGTGGCGATGTATTACTACAAAACCGATCTGCGAACTTCGGCATTGGGTAATGCGACCGGCGCTCTTGGTTCAGATGTCACGGAAAACAACGTGCTATCCACGACGCTGGACTTTGCTACGCATCAACACATGACCACGTTCACTCTGGGTTTGATCAGTGGTCTGATGGTGTATCAGCCGGATTATGTGACGGCGGGGACTGGTGATTTCGCGAACATCAAAGCCGGTACCAGCGGTGCTTGCGACTGGGTGGCCGGAATCTGCAACTGGCCGGTGCCGGCAGCCAACGCCCCTTCCACATTAGATGACCTGTGGCATGCAGCAGTGAACGGTCGCGGCAATTTCTATAGCGCACGTGATCCGCAATCGCTGTCGGATGGTTTGGCTGGAGCCTTGGCTGGAGTTTCGGTGCGGGCTGGCGGTGGAGCGGCGGCGGCGACCAGTACGCCCAATATCACTCAGACCGACAATCGTGTCTATGGCTCCAGTTATCGTAGTGGCAAGTGGGATGGCGACGTGACTTCCGAGCAGATCGATGCAGCCACCGGCGCATTCATCCCCGGCACGGCTTGGTCGGCACAAACACTGCTGGATGGCCGAGTCCAAGCGGCCGCCGATACTCGCACGATCTACACCTACAGCAGCGGAGGTGCCAGCCACCTCAAGAGTTTTGACTGGGCCAGCTTGTCGGTGGCAGAACAAGCCTTTTTCTCTAACAAGTGCAGTGTCTGGTCGCAATGCACGGTGACTAGTCTGACTGCGCCGGAGATCGTCATCGGCAACGATGGCCAGAATCTGGTCGAATATCTGCGTGGTCAGTATCAGTTCGACATGCGCGCGACCAACACCAGTCAGGTGTTCCGCACCCGTGACCATGTGCTGGGTGACGCGATCAACGCCAAACCCGTGTTCGTTAAAGTTCCGCAGAACAGCTTCTCTGATGCCGTCACACCGACATATGACTCGTTCAAGACAGCAAATGCGACGCGTCAGGGAGTGGTTTATGTCGCTGCCAACGATGGGATGTTGCATGCGTTCAATACGGATACCGGTGTCGAGATGTGGGCGTATGTTCCTAAGATGGTCATGCCCAATCTCCACAAGCTGGCCGAGGTGAACTATGCCAGTAGCCACCAGTATTTCGTGGATGGCTCGCCCGAAGTGATGGACGTGTTCGATGCCGCCAATGCAGCCTGGAGAACCATCTTGGTCGGCGGACTCGGCGGCGGTGGGCGCGGATATTACGCGCTGGATATCACTAACCCCGCTGCTCCACAAGCCTTGTGGGAGATTTGCTCCGATAGCACCTTGTGCGGCATTTCTGATACCGATATGGGCTACAGCTACGGCAATCCCGTCATCACCAAGCGCGCCTCGGACGGGCGCTGGGTGGTGGTGCTCAGTTCAGGCTATAACAATGTTTCCCCCGGTACGGGGCACGGCATCTTGTATGTGTTGGATGCGCTCAGTGGAGCGGTGCTGAACAAAGTGGATACCGGTACGGGCACGATTGGCTCGCCCAGCGGCTTGGCAAAATTTAGCGTATGGGCGGATGAGGCGAGTCGCGACAATACCGGCAAGTGGGTGTATGGCGGCGATCTGAATGGCGATGTGTGGCGCTTTGATCTGACTACGTCGACACCGACCGTGGTGCAACTTGCGGCTTTGCGCGATACGGTGGCGGTCGGCCAACCTGTCACTGTGCGTCCCGATCTCGGCTTGGTGAATAGCAATCCAGTGGTATTCATTGGCACCGGTCGATTCATCGGCACCAGCGATCTGACCGATACACAGCAGCAGACCATCTACGCCTTCCGTGATATGGGAGTCAATCTGGGCAACCTGCGTTCCCGCGCCGATATGGTTCAGCAGACTTTGACTCAGACCAGCGCCACGACACGTACCGGCAGCAATAACGCTGTCGATTGGGCGGCTAAGAAGGGTTGGTATATCGATCTGAATCCCAGTAACACCTCGCCGGGCGAACGGGTGAATATCGATCCAATATTGGTCAACGGCACACTGCTGGTGTTCTCGAACATCCCAACCTCTAGCGCTTGCACCGTGGGAGGTGAGAGCTGGTTGTACCAGTTCAACTATGCCAGTGGCGCATGGCCAGCACCCGTGACCAATCAGCAAGTCTCGCAAAAAATCAGCACCTCGTTGACGGCGGGTGCGACCGTAGTGATGCTACCTGACGGAACAATCAAAGCCATCGTCACCGATGCGTCGGGTAACAAGTCGCCGGTGAACGTCAATGCCAGCGGCGGTGGCTCAGTTACCGGACGGCGCGTTTCTTGGCGCGAACTGACCCCGTAGCCTTTATACTGCGGTCTTGGACGCAGGAACGGCGGGCGTGTCCCGCCGTTTTATTGAGCAACGGGAATGGAAAAGATGGATTTTGTCATCATCGGCGCAGGCGTGAATGGCCTTGCTGCCGCAGAGCAATTGTTGGAGCGAGGTGCCAGCGTCACCGTGCTGGAGCGCGGCGATGTTGGCCGCGAAGCATCTTGGGCGGGCGGTGGCATCCTTTCCCCCTTGTGTCCGTGGGATTATCCCGACGAAGTGACCAGCCTCGCCTTTCGTGGCATGGCGCAATTCGGTGAGCTCACCGACATGCTCTACGCCGAAACCGGCATCGATCCCGAATACGAAGTCAAAGGCATGTTGATACTACCGCCCGTGGATGTCTCGGAGGCGGTGCAGTGGTGCAATTTTCGCGGGGTCAATATCCGCAGGGTGATGGTCAAAAACGAGATTCCCGGATGGCGAGGTGAGTGCCTGCTTATGCCAGAAGTCGCTCAAGTCAGGAATCCTAGGATCTTGGGTGCGATGCGGAAGCGCGTTGTGCAACTGGGTGGCAAGATCGTAGAGAAGTGCGAAGTGCAGGAGTTTGTGACGCAAGGCGTGCAAGTACAATCACTCTCGACTTCGACGGGCGAGTTCCGCGCCGACAGCTATGTGCTGACCGCTGGAGCTTGGAGTCAATCATTATTGGGTCGCCATGCTTTGCCCGTGGAGCTCAAGCCGATACGCGGTCAGATGCTGCTCTATAAATTCGATGCGCCGCCGCTACACCATATCGTCCTGCAAGATGGCTTGTATCTGATTTCGCGTCGCGATGGTCATTTGTTGGTGGGCAGCACCTTGGAAGATGTCGGCTTCGACAAAAGCACCTCCGAGCAAGCTCACGCAGACTTATTGCGTCGTGCGCAGAGCCTAATTCCCGCGCTGGCCGAGATGCCGCTGATCCAGCACTGGGCGGGACTCCGCCCCGGCTCGCCCGGCAACGTTCCTGTAATCGGTCGCCACCCAGAACTCGCGAATCTCTGGCTCAACACCGGACACTTCCGTTACGGCGTCACCATGTCTCCCGCTAGTACTGAAATCCTGATCAACGAAATTACCGGCGCTGAACAGCCCATCGACATCAACCCCTACCGCCCTCGTCGCTAGCGACACTTTGCCCGCGCCCGCCTAAACGCCTATAATCCGCGCCCGTGCGCTGATGTAGCTCAGTCGGTAGAGCAACTGATTCGTAATCAGTAGGTCGGGTGTTCGATTCACCTCATCAGCACCAAATAAACAAAGGGTTATGTTGATTTATAAACTTTTGCTTAGTGTTACTAAGCCAGATTTGTGCCATTAAGCATCAAATCTACGACCTTGGCATGTTGGGAAAACTGTTCCGGTGCAAGATGAGCATACCGCCTCACCATCTCCGCAGATTCCCATGCGCCCATTTCCTGAATCACGTTTAATGGCACACCACTCTGAGCTAACCAACTTGCCCAAGTGTGCCGTAAGTCGTGCCAGCGAAAATCCTCAATCCCTGCGCGCGTCAATGATTTGTACCAAGCCTTAGTGGTGACTTGCTGAATTGGCTTGCCCTTAAAAGTAAAAACCCAGCGGGAGTGTTTGCCAATTTGTTTAGTCAGCACCGACATGGCCGTTTCATTGAGCGTCACATGAATCGGCTTACCTGCTTTGGCTTGGTCGCCGTGAATCCACGCCACATGCCGCGCAACATCAACCTGCGACCATTCCAACTTTGTTACATTCGCTTGCCTCAACCCCGTTGCCAGCGAGAAGCTGACCATATCTGCCAAGTGAGTCGGCAGCTCTGAAATCAGCTTCTGTGCTTGAGGCGGGGTCAAGTAACGTACTCGCCGCTTGGGTTCACGGTACAGCCGGATCAACGGAGCCTTATCTATCCACTCCCAATCTAAAGCCGCCCTGCGCAAGATTGCGCGAATCAGCGCGAGCAAACGATTTGCCGTTGCTGGACTCGTTTTGCGCTTTTTCAGCTCTCCCACCTTGGCGATTACGTCTCGCGTCAATTCATCGAGATACTTACCTCTAAAGTGCTGCTGAAGCCAGCGAACTTGAGACACATCTTGTTTATGTGTTCTCTTATAGTCGGTTTCAGTTAGCCATTTATAAGCCGCATCATCCCAAGTTCGCCTAGGCTTTTCGCCCAACTTATCGACACGCCATGATTCAGCTTTCAGCTTGTCGTGCAGTTCCTGCGCTTGGATTTTGTCGGTAGTGCCAGCAGAGCATCTAACGCGCTCGCCGGAGGGTGCGACAAAGTCGATGTACCACGTGTTACCGCGCTTTTTGAGTGACATGGTGTTGCCTCCTTTCCAAACGTCACTCGCAACGCTTGCCGAGGGGCAGAATAGAACGAACGCACATATTCGGCAAGGTCATCTTGGATGAAGCACCAACACTTTCCGACCTTGGCGGCAGGCACTCGACCAGCCTTGGCACGGCGGCGCAACTCTTCGGGCGACAGCTTGAGAAATTGGGCAGCTTGTTCAAGATTAAGCGTCTCCATTTTTGTCACTCTTCGCAGAATTGAGCGCCTCGACCTCTTCCTGCAAACGATGCGCCGATCCCTCAAGGTTGACTTGGTTTTTTGTGGAATTGAATTTCCTGTTTTTGAGTTTCACCTTCCCATCCACATAGGGGTAAAGATCACCGCCCTTCCGCTTGTGATATTCCAGAGCCTCGCCGAGATATTCGCCAGCGGCCTCCCATACATCGGTAATCCCGCGACTTGCCATGAATGAGGTAAGGCTTCCCATGCCGTGTACAAACAAGCGATGATCGTCTGGCATTCTGGCGGGGTTAAATCGCACCACTCTTGGCTGATCGGCCTCAATAACAAAGACCGAGGAAATCTGGCTCCATAGCGGATGCGTAGGCCAGCGGGTTTGATTCGTGTCGGTGATACTAGGCACAGCCAGACGCAGCCAATCCTCGGTGAGATAAACCCAGAGCGCGTTCTTCAGTTGCAGCAGGTCATTCAGCTTGCAAATCCCGAGCTGCTTCAGAACTTCGCGCTTGGCCTCAAACTCCATGCGCCAGACCTTAGACGAACCATCCCATCCGGCCTCGCGCCACAGATCGTGAAGATAGTAGGCATGAGACTTATGCTCGACCTCCAAGCACTTGTTATAGAGTCGCGCACCCACATCACCGCCCATGCCGAAACTCCAGCCGGAAAATTGGTTGTGGCGATAGTGCAAATCTATACTTTCAGTGCGCGTCACCCAATCTTCCAAGGGGGTGAATGAATCCATTCGTAACTCAGCGACAAAATCCACGAACAGATCAACACGGCTGATGTTGGCAGGCTCCTTAACCAAGCCTAGCGTTTTAACGATGAAGGATAGCGATTTCTCCGCCTGTTCCACACCGACAGAGGCAAGGTAGCCGCTCGAAATCTGGACATAGGCCATCGGCATAGACTTAGAGTTTTTATTGCTGGCCTGTAGGTGGTAGCAGTTGTCCGCCAGCACATAGGCAAACTTGCCGCGCCCACGATCTTTGACCTCGAAAATATGTTCACCGATGACGACTTGAGCCAAAGCCTGTTCGGATTCAATTTCCGACTTTGCCAGCTCTTTAAGCTCGGACAGCTTCGCGTCCCACTCTTCGGACAAGATGCCCGGATATGACAGATACAAACTATCAACCCCGTACCGCAGGGACTGAAAGGTTAGCGGGTTGTAATTAACGGGTACTGTGTTACTAGGCGGCGTACCCTTGGGGGCTGCGCCTCCTTCTACGGCCTGCGAAGTATGAACGGGCGTATTTGCCACCTCCCCGCATTCCCTAAATCCGTCACGGCGGTCGCTTGCGCGCCCATCCGTGCCGAATTTTGGAAACGCGGCCTCGGCGGCTCCGGTAAAACCTTGGGTCTTTTGTTTCATGCTGTGCTCCTGTTGAGTTAAGGGAGCACGAATAATCTTGCACAGAAACGG
Source organism: Ferriphaselus amnicola (assembly GCF_000974685.2). Lineage (NCBI taxonomy): Bacteria > Pseudomonadati > Pseudomonadota > Betaproteobacteria > Nitrosomonadales > Gallionellaceae > Ferriphaselus > Ferriphaselus amnicola. The sequence goes on along the minus strand of NZ_AP018738.1, from coordinate 2,666,502 downwards.
CGGATAAAATTGGAATGTCGCAATTGAGACGACAAGAAATTCGTCCCAATTCTTTTTTCAACTACTACATTAGGTTAGGAACATCCGAGATGAATATTTAGGTTGATTTATTTGGTTTACGTCCTGATTTCCCACTCACTTCATCGGGTGCGTGTGGGGCGATGTGCTTACGAATAGCACTATCAGAAAGTTTTGCCGCCGGAAGGTGTGGCATTCTCTTAATGCGACGAATAGCCTCTGCAATATGCAGCGAATCGCCATGCTCAGCCCATAACGCCTGAGCAGTTGCTACTACTGGCTCCCAGAGGAGTTTTTTGTTTTGCTCTCGCTTTCCTATCTTCGGAGGTGCTGGAACAGTCGCGCCCACTTCAGGCACAGCCTTGGCCTCCAAATCTAGTGTGCTAAGCCGACGCTTTGCCTCCACAAACAATCGAACTAGATCATGCTGCTCGATATAGTCCATGACTAGCGGTAGCTCTTCAGTTTCTTTGGCAATTAGGCGATCTTCCGAAAGAGCATAGTCCTCCAATGACGGATTGGAGACTAAGCCACGATGCAAATAATCAAGGGGAATTAATTCACGCTCAAGAGTACGCTCTAGGACATTGGGTTTGACCACAAGCAAAGGTACGACAGTCGTACCAAGGGTGAAAGCAATTCTTGCCATTGCCTTGAGCTGAATACGTGCAGGGGGATGACTCCAATCGAAACCATCATTGAAAACCGTGTAACGGTAGATAGGCTCATCGCCCACGTTGGCGATTTTCTCGACAAGGACAGGAATCAACGGCTGATACGCAGCACTGGCGTTACTCAGCGCCTTGCTCGTGGTGAGCACTCGAAAGGGAATCCCAATATCGTCATCCCACATGCGAGCTTGGATAGCGGCAAGCTGCTCAATAAATATCTCGGGCTGCTTATAACAATACTGATACTCGTAGATTTTGCTATCTGCACCCTCTAGCCACTTGAGACTAATGCCAAAGAGCTTGGCGGTGTGTTCGAGGATTTCGGGGGTTAAGACTGAAAGTAGCGCGGCATTCGACCGGAGAGAATCTAGCCCGATTTGTGGCAAGAAACGCGAGATTTGCGCAGGCTGAATGCCGTGATCGGCAAATGCCTGTATAAATCGCTGAGCAACAATGTCCACTGAGCTGGATTTTGAATTGCGTGTAAAAACCTTGAACAGCCTGTTCATGTGCCAGTACGCCTTTGTGTGTAGATCAGCTCAAGGGGTATTATCACCGAGGGATCTTTGGAATTGAAGCACATCCGAGTGTATGGCTCCTACGTGCCAGAAGTGGGCGTTCCCCTTTCTTCACAGAGACACCGAATAGAGTATCTAGATACTTCGGCCTATGTACGCAATCAAGGCAATATGGTTCAATGTCCGCTGGGGTCAGCAATCGCAGTCGGAAGATATATGAAATACCTAAGGAACATTGCCACCATTGTGTTTTTCTTGGCAGTAGCTCAGCCGGTTTACTCAGAAGAAGGGTGTGGAACCTGCATTCTTTATGGGAAAGATCATGCTTTTGCGCTGACGGCCCCGAGAGGGTGGATTTTAGACAATAAGAGTGGCGTTTCTATGGGATTACACCAAGTCTTCTATCCAGAGGGGGAATCTTTCCAAAAGAGCAGTGTTTTTGCTTACACGATAGCCAGAACGAAAACACCACAAGTCTCAACTGTAAAAGCTCAAGTGGCGGCAACTCTTGACGACTTCAGAACTGAAAGCCCGAACATCTCAGCTAGCTTTTCAGAATCGCTTAAATTGCCAAATGGAAGAAAGGCAGAGGTTTATTATTACACCGGCGATAAGTGGGGCAATTACGAAGTGGCAGGTTACATTGAAGAAAAGAAGACAATCAATTTCGTAGTACTTAGCGCGAAGAACAAAGCCGACTTCGACAGATCACTTGAAGCATTCAGATCGATACTACTGTCTTATACATTCGTTTCGGATAATGTTGATATTCAAGAGGAACCAAAGCCAAAAGGTTTGTCGTTTGCATTTGCTGGTCATGCCCCAGACTTCCCTCAAACTGCCAAAATGAATGTGGGCGCTGGAGTGGTGCCTGGGATTCCAGTTTTGTTTGATGACTCAGAATCAGGAAAGGTCACATTGCGTCCGGCAACAAATTTGGAGACTTCAAACGATATTCGTCCAATCTACCGATTTGAGTGGCAAGAAGATAACACTGCCATGTTTTATAAGCTGTACGAGCCAAGCCGAATTGAGAGGTTGTTGACTAGGAATGCCCATGACTCTTCATCGCCCGAGGGAAAGTCCTACGAGAGGGATGTTGTAACGAGCTTCTTTGATAATGGGAGGGTCCTACAAACATGCATATCGAAAAAGTTCTCTGGAAATATTACTGCATTCATTGTGATAGATAGCCAAGGGAGGCAAGAGCAGGTCACAGTAACTCCTGAAGGCAGTGTAGCTCAATGCATAATAAACGAGACAGTAAACCGCAGATATCCACCGACATCATCTGGCTTTGTCGCTAAAGCGTCTGTTCAGGTTAAGGAGTAGGCCTCTGTCCGCTTTGGGTCGATAGCCGACGGTGACTATTTTGTGCCATGACTGGGTTGGAAATGGCACAACCGAGGTGGCTCTGAGTGGGTATTGGATGCTGGCAAGCGCTTTAAGTGACTGATTAAATATAAAAACTAATTTCCCTTGCTGGCATTCGTAATCAGTAGGTCGGGTGTTCGATTCACCTCATCAGCACCAGAAAACATCAAGAAACCATATCGATAGAAAGGCTTGGTTAATACTCACCTGTTGCCGCAGGCAATAAATTCCCTTTCGATTGTCCTGCATCAATAACTTCGAACATGTAAAAAATGGGGGCCAATTACGGTCGCACTCTTCCCCATGTTGTTCACCGATGTGTGGCGCTTGCTACACACCATGGTGCAGTTTCACCAAGGAAGCGCGCTGATTAGGCTTAACGTTGATCACTGGGCGGATACTTTTAGCCAATGCTTCGGCCTCTTCTATGGACTTGCAAAGGCCAAGTTCAAGTAGCACGCCGACTGCGACAGTGCCCGTCCTCCCTTTACCGCCACCACAGTGGAATGCCACTTTCTTTTTCTGGTGATATGCCGAAACGACTGCTTGAATCGCCTGCGCAAAGAGTTTATCTTCGGCCTCTGTCGCATTGTCGCCGAGTGGGATTTTGACCCAAGTCACCGATGGATCGGACGACTCACAGCCTTGAGATTCCTCGCGCAAGTCCACCACGATCTGAACCCCTTCGTTCTCGACCATTGCAGGTACATCCTTTGCGCCTCCTAGGTAGATTCGGTCGGCGATCAGTGCTTGATATGTTTTGTCTAGTGTCATGTTATTCATTCGCATTTGTTGATCAAGCGCCATAGATTCAGTTATTCCACGGCAGTTGAGGGATGGTGATGGTCGGTCTTCAGCTTGTATCCACACAAACTGATTTGTTGTTGAACAAGTGCATCCCTTGTGATTAAATACCATAACACTTAAATAATCGTTTAACAATTTAAATCTAAAATGATGGAACCAGAACAGGTAGTGAAAGCGTTAGCGGCACTAGCGCAGCCGACGCGTTTGGCAATTTACCGACTACTGGTGGTAAGCGGGCCAGAAGGATTGGCGGCAGGGCAGATCGCGGAGAAGCTGAAAGTGTCGCCTGCCAATATGTCGTTCCACTTCAAGACGCTCAGTCATGCTGGGCTGGTGGAAAGTAAGCAGGATGGCCGCTTCGTCTACTACGCCGCAAATTTTACGGTGATGAATGGCATGGTGGATTATCTGACCGAGAACTGTTGTGGTGGTAACGATGCGGTATGCAGGACACCCCTTAAGAAATGTTGATAACTTCAAAGGAAGAATGGAATGAGTGATAAACAATACAACGTACTGATTCTATGCACAGGTAACTCCGCCCGCAGTGTGTTGGGCGAAGTGCTGTTCAATGTGTTGGGCAAAGGTAAATTCAAGGCGTACAGCGCTGGGAGCAAACCTGCAGGCAAGGTCAATCCTGGTGCTATCGAGTGGTTGCAGGAACATGGTCACAGTACCGAAGGTCTGCGCAGCAAGAGTTGGGACGAGTTCGCCGCTCCGGGAGCGCCTGAATTCGATTTCGTATTCACCGTTTGCGATAACGCAGCGGGCGAGGTATGCCCTGTGTGGTACGGCGCTCCGATGACTGCGCATTGGGGCATTCCAGATCCCGCACATATCGAAGGCGACGAGGCGCGTCGTGCGGCATTCAATAAAGCTGCGGAGCAGTTGGCGCGTCGTATCGGTTTGTTCATGGCATTACCTATCGAGAAACTCGACAAACTGGCCTTGAAAGACCACTTGAGCGAAATCGGTCGCACTAAAGATTGATAGAGGCTGCCATGAAGAAGCTACAAATATTCGATCCAGCACTTTGTTGTAGTACCGGTGTGTGTGGAACTGAAGTGGATCAGGCATTGGTGGATTTCAGCGCTGATGTGGATTGGCTTAAACATGCCGGTGGTCAGATTGAACGCTTCAACCTCGCGCAGCAACCGATGGCCTTTGCCGACAGCGCAGTGGTCAAAGGATTCTTGGAGCATTCCGGGGCGGAAGGACTGCCGTTGATTTTGCTCGACGGAGAAATCGCGATGGCTGGACGTTATCCCACTCGCAAAGAGTTGGCACGCTTCGCTGGATTGTCTGAATCCTTACCGCACCCACCGGACATACCTTGTTGCTATTGGATGCGACAGGTGCCTACCACCGCGAAGTCGCGCGCAACATGAAAGACAGCACGCGTTTCACCACACCGATGATGCAACTCCAAAATCAGGAACACACGCGGATACTCATCGTGACGCTGGCTGAAACCACGCCCGTATTGGAGGCTGCGAACCTGCAAGAGGATCTGCGCCGTGCAGGCATCGAGCCGTGGGCATGGATCGTCAACCAAAGTCTTGCAGCAGCCCATCCTGCTTCTAGACTGTTGGCGTTGAGAGCTGAACAGGAATGGAAACAGCTTGAATCAGTCCAGCAGGAATACGCGAGCCGCATCGCAGTCGTCCCTGTGCAGGCTGAGGAGCCTGTTGGTATTGATGCTTTGCGTGCACTAGCTGAATCTGACTGAACCAAACTTAGGAATAATCATGAGCATCTTTGAACGTTACCTCACCCTCTGGGTCTTCCTCTGCATCATCGTCGGTGTGGTGTTAGGGCAGGCCATCCCTGAGCCGTTCCATTGGCTCGGCACCTTGGAGGTCGCCAAGGTCAACATCCCCGTCGGTTTGTTGATCTGGGTGATGATCATCCCCATGTTGTTGCGTATCGACTTCGGCGCGTTGCATGAGGTGAAGAAACACTGGCGCGGTATCGGTGTCACCTTGTTCATCAACTGGGCGGTCAAACCGTTCTCGATGGCACTGCTAGGCTGGTTGTTCATTCGCCATCTATTCGCACCGTATCTGCCTGCCGAACAACTCGATAGCTACATCGCAGGATTGATCTTGCTTGCGGCAGCGCCGTGCACCGCGATGGTCTTCGTGTGGAGCAGGTTGGTGAATGGTGAGCCTTTGTTCACCTTGAGCCAGGTGGCACTCAACGATGCCATCATGGTGTTCGCCTTCGCACCATTGGTAGCCTTGTTGCTCGGCATGTCTGCCATCATCGTGCCGTGGGACACCTTGCTGGTGTCTGTGTTGCTCTACATCGTTTTGCCTGTGTTCATTGCGCAAATATGGCGCAAATGGTTGTTGTCGCGCGGCGAACAAGAGCTTCAAACCACTTTAGAGAAACTGGGCCCTATCTCAATCTCTGCGCTGTTGTTGACCTTGGTGTTGTTGTTCGCATTTCAAGGTAAAGCTATCGTTGAGCAGCCGCTCATCATTCTGATGCTGGCCGTGCCTATCACCATCCAGGTCTACTTCACCTCGGGATTGGCCTACTGGTTGAATCGTCGGGTAGGCGAAGTACATTGCGTGGCAGGCCCTTCAGCCTTGATTGGCGCATCCAACTTCTTCGAATTGGCGGTCGCAGCTGCCATCAGTTTGTTCGGGTTTGAGTCGGGTGCGGCCCTAGCTACCGTGGTGGGTGTGCTAATCGAAGTACCGGTGATGTTGAGTGTGGTGTATCTCGTGAAACGGAGTCAGGGGTGGTACCAATCCGAACGTTGATATGGCCAAGTAATTTTCCTGTGTCCTCAATCATGGCGTGCGAATGAAAGTGAACTGCGCGGCATCTGATCCAGCCGTATGAGTGATCCTCATGCGACGGAAGACTTGCTCCGGGAAGCTTTCGTCAAAGCCATGTGTCAGAGGCGGACTTTTGCAGTCCGGTAATGCCTGTGTGTGGCTGGACACGTACCAAGCAAATAATCTTGAGTAGTTTGGACATTAGTTGTGAGGCATCGTCCGAGGTTTGACCATTCAAAATTATGATCCAAAGCTTCCGCAAAGTGGACGGGGCGGTATTCATTACTCTCTAAATAGCTCGCGTTAGTTGTGCAGTTTTCGATATGAATGGGCTTCTCAATGACTCGTGTCGCTGAAGTAAATCTGATTGCGCCCCAATTCCTTTGCCTTATACATTGCGTTGTCTGCCCCCTTCAAGATGTCGTCCGGATGTTGCTCATGACCAATAAACAACACTACACCTACACTCGAAGTGCATTGGTGCACCACTAGGCTTTCCGCATTGCCCAATCGCTTGTTTTTCAGCAGATACGGCTTTGCTAGAGCAAGGCGAATATTTTCCGCAATGATGCCAGCATGTACTGCGGATTCGGATTTATTCACATCCAGTTCATTGATCATTACCACAAACTCATCACCACCGAATCGCGCAACGGTATCTATTTCACGCACACAACCGTTTATTCGGTGTGCTACTTCCACCAATAGCGAGTCGCCAACAACATGTCCATACGTATCATTAAGCGGCTTGAAATTATCCAAATCCAAGAACATCAGAGCGCAATAATGTCCACTGCGCTTACTGGCCGCCATTGCATGAGTCAATCGATCGTATAACAAGCGACGATTTGGGAGGAGCGTCAATGCATCATAAAAGGCAAGATTACGTATTTGGTCTTCAGCCAACTTGCGATTAGTTATGTCAACGAATGTTGCAACTGCCCCTAGCATTATGCCGTTACTTATGATTGGTTGTGACCTGTACTCTACGGGAATAGCAATGCCATTCTTATTCCAGAACACCTCATCTGAGACGTGGATTTCCTGACCGTGTAGAAACGCGTTGTACATTTTGCACTCCGAAGCTGGGTAGACGGTGCCATCAGGGTGTGAGTGATGAATGAGTTCATGTACATGCTTGCCGATAATTTCATCAGCATGTCCATATCCTAGAATGCGTAAAAATGATCGATTCACAAACGTGCAGTTACCATTCATATCGACACCATATGCCCCCTCAGCCATCGAGTTGAGCAACGAATGCATTTTCTGATGTGATTCTTGTAGAGCCAACTCAGATAGTTTTCGCTCGGTGATGTTTAGCCCAGCTCCGCGTAACCCAATTACATTACCTTGACTGTCGTGGATGGGAGTTCCATTGACTTCCTCCCAAACGATCGCGCCCGATTTTGTAATGTCGCGGTGCTGCAAATTGAATGGCGCTTTGTCCGCGATCGCCCGATTGACGATTTCACCCACACCAGCAATATCATCGGGGTGCATAAATTCCATCGGCGTATGTCCAAGCAACTCTTCTGGCGAGTATCCCTTCACGTTTGTAGAACGGTTAGACACATAGGTGTACCTCATTTTGGTATCGATTTCCCACAGATATTCCCCAGCAGCATTACTCACATCTTGGAAGCGCTGTTCGCTGTAACGAACCTTTTCCTCTGAAAGCTGGCGCTCACTGATATCACGATTTGATGCTCTACGACCGAGGAACTCCCCCGCTTGGCCAAACACTGATTGACAGGCATGCTCCAACCATCGGACTTTTCCATCGGGTAGGACGATGCGGAAATCAAACTCGCAAGGCGGATCCGATGCTTGATGAAGCTGCAAGTGGGATTTCAGTCGAGCCTGGTCATCTGGATGGCAGATGTTAAGCAAGAGATTCGGGTCAGCCATGAACGCTTCTGCTGGCCGCCCCGTGATGCGCTCGCAGGAGGGCGAGCAGTAGAGATAGCGCCCATTTGAGTCAAGCCAGGTTTCCCAGTCATAGGCGAAATCTGCGACCGTACTGAATTTTAATTTTTCAGCGGCAAGAGTTTTCCAAGAGCGCACTAATTGCCAGATGACTAAGGCGAACAAAATCAACAAAACTCCTGTAATCCATACAACCTTGAGCCAAAGTCCATGCCGAATGGCGTTCAACGAACTCTTAGGGAAATGTGCAACGGATTTCCATACATATTGCCGTGCCCCCACTTCTCCGCTGCTTGGAGTGAACGCATCGACAGCACCAGTGCTGGATTTTTCAGTGACCTTAAGCGGATATGTCGTCTCCCATGTCCACAAACCATCTTCGAGCTCCAATTGGCCGGTTTCGGCGTTACTGATATGCTCCCACGCTAATGGTGCACGTGTTTTCATGCTGAGTTCGGGCCGTTTGAACATGAACCCCCACTCGTCGTTCGGATTGGGGCTCTTAAGCCAATAGCCCTCTCCATTGATGATCATGCTGTGATCGGCGATTCTGGCGGTCGCATCTGAGTATGCTGTTAGCAATTCATTGCCAAAGTAATTAAGTATGACAATGCCGCGTTTGTTTCCTTGCCGATCGGAAACGGGGGTGGCAATACGCAGCATTGGTTTGTAAGGTACCTCGATGCTGTTTTGTTCGATATTGAGGTCGAGTGGCGAAACGAATACTTCGTTTGGTTTGAGTTTGATGGTGTCGGAGAAGTAATAGCGCTGACCTTTGTTTTGCAGCTTTTCGGTCGGGATCACCACTGCTTTGCCTTGCAAATAATCGACCCGCACCTTCTCCATTCCGTGCTGGTCAATCCAACGTATCTGATCGTAATGCCCTAGGCTTGCAGAAAATATCGAGAAATCTTCAGCTAAATGCGCGAGATTCTTTTGAGTAGGCTGCTCTATCGCAGCGCGCAGGGCGGTGTGCCTAGATAGAAACATCAAGTCATGACTAACAAATCCAATCTTGTTAGACAGCGCACCTGCGCCTAGCTTGATATATGCCGATTCTTGATTGCGTATTTGTGTCAGCTCGTACTCAATCGCTTGATTGCTATAGAAGGCTGAGCCTACTAATACCAACAAAACAATTGGCAAATAAAGCCGAAGAAAGCTGAATGGAGAAATGTTCATTTAACTGCCATTCGAATTATCAAATACACCACTGGCTAGTGGCGCAAAGGCAAATCTGAATTTAGTAGGCAGGGTCATTTAACGCGCCAAATGACTTTGTGTCAATCCTGCTGACCGCTTCTGGGACGCTCCCCCTCGATACAAATCTGCATTACTAAAATAATCACCGCATCCCTGCATCCCTTTGCAGATTCATTCGTCTTCACTGCAATAAATTCGCAAGCTTTTTTTGCTCAATGTCATCGTGAGGTTTGCCCTGTACGAAGTGCTTAAGCTTTTGTCTCATGTGCTGGTGGGATGGCTACCTGTGACGAGCGGAATGCATCTTTACGACGCACTGCCATTTTCCTTCTACGGCCTTTTGCTACTGTTAGCCGGAGTGTTCCGGCGAAAACCATCAAAAACAATCGCGAAGCGCTGTCAGTGCGGGCGGTAGTTATAGTTTGGTGCGTATGGCTACACGAGAGTGCAAGCGGCATGCGATCGATAAGTTGATTGCGGCACATACAACGCCCGATGATTTCGCATGAGAAGTCAGCTAAGGCTGAATGAGTTTTTCCATGGTTGCTACGGCTAGGCACAGGTCTTGCCAAGCTTTGGCCTTTTCGGTAGGCGAGCGCAGCAGATAGGCGGGGTGATATGTGATGATGAGAGGGACTCCGTTGAACTCATGTAATTGACCGCGCAAGGAGCCTAGTGCCGCGTCGCGCCCAAGCAGAGATGTGGCGGCAGTTTTACCCAGCGCGACGATGAGCTTGGGCTGTATCAACTCGATCTGGCGCCGCAAATAAGGCAGACATTGCGTAACCTCGTCGGCTTCCGGTGTGCGGTTGGCGGGGGGGCGGCATTTCACGATGTTGCCGATATAGACGTTATTGCTGCGTTTGAGTTTGATGGCGGCCAGCATGTTGTCGAGCAGCTTTCCTGCTTGGCCGACGAAGGGCTCGCCTTTGATGTCCTCGTCCGCGCCGGGGCCTTCGCCCACGATCATCCAGTCGGCTTGCTCGTCGCCGACGCCGAACACGGTCTGGGTGCAGGTCGGGCGTAGCTTGCAGTCGGTGCAGTCTTTTACTTTTTCCTTCAATTCTTCCCAGCCCAGATTGGCATAAGGCGAAGGCTGATTGGCGGTTGAAACTGGGGCGGTGAGCCGTTTCATCTCGGATTCCGGCGGTGTAGGCTGTTGCGGTGCGACGGCGACGGAGGACGTTACTGCCTCCGCATCGCGGCGTACCCACAGGGGATAAAGGTTCAATTCGCGCAACAGCGCGTTGTCGTGGCTCACAGCCGTTTCTCCATCAGAATCGCGTCTTCGCGCCCGTTCGCTGCCGGATAGTAACCTCGGCGTCGGCCGATCTCGATGAATCCAGTCTTGCAGTACAGCGCCAGCCCAGCGGTGTTGGATGGACGCACTTCCAAGCACAGCCGTTCAAAGTTGTACGACTGAGCTTGCGACTCCAGCCATTGCATCAAATGGGTCGCCAAGCCTAGGCGTTGGCTGCTTGTCGCCACGCCTATGGTCAGTAATTCCGCTTCGCCCACGCCCAGCATCAGCACGGCATAGCCGCGCAGCACTCCGTCAAGTTCGTCCACCCAGCCTGAGTAACCGGATGCTAGAGCATCCGCGAAATTGCCGCGTGTCCACGGATGGGCGTGCACGGCTTGCTCGATGGCCAACACCGCATCCACATCCGCTAGCGTCATGGCTCGGATCACGCCGCTGCTCCGCGATCTAGGCGCTCCTGCGTGGTCAGCGCCACTTTGTCACGCAGGTAAAAGGGCGCGGCCAACGCAGCATCCATTCCAGCACCGGTGGCGAATAAAGGCGCAGCCAGACGGGCGATGGCGGCGGCTTGTGGAATGGCGGTGCCATCGCTGCTTGCCAGCTGTCCGGCATAGCGGTTGGTTAGTGCCTCACTGTGCGCGGCAAAGCCGCTGCCCACGCCGAACCAGTCGGAACCAACCAACAACGGCGCGACTTCTGCCTTACAAAGATTTGGCTCAATCACCGTCATCCAGCCGCCGTCGCGCTGTTCGTAAGCCGCGTGGTAGATCTCGCCCATCCGCGCATCGAGCGCTGCGATCACCTTGTCCTTGCCGCTGGCCTCGGCCAATGCTAGCAAAGTGCAGATGCTCACCACGGGCAGATTCGCTCCTAGCGCCAGTCCTTGTGTTACCCCGCAAGCGATACGCACGCCGGTGAATGAGCCGGGGCCGGAGCCGAAGGCGATGCCGTCCAGCTCGCCCAGCTTTACGTCCGCCTCGCGCAGCACGCCATCCAGCATGGGCATCAGCAACTCGGAGTGCTTCTGCCCCACCAGCTCACAGCGCGATGTCAGCGCACCGTCCTGCCACAGGGCGACGGAGCAATATTCGGTGGAGGTTTCGAGGGCGAGCAGGCGCATTACGCCACCAGCAACAACGCTACCGCCTGCGCCGCGATGCCTTCGCCGCGTCCGGTGTAGCCCAGTTTTTCGGTGGTGGTGGCTTTCACGTTCACCGCTTTCATCGCTACGCCCAGATCGGCGGCGATGTTGGCGGTCATCGTGGGAATATGCGGGGCCATTTTGGGGGCTTGGGCGATGATGGTGGCATCCACATTGCCGATGCGGAAGCCTTGCGCTTCGATCTTGCGCGCCACGTCGCGTAGCAAGATGCGGCTGTCGATGTCTTTGAATTGCGCGTCGGTGTCGGCGAAATGTCGTCCGATGTCGCCCAGCGCGGCCGCGCCCAATAGCGCGTCGCAGATGGCGTGCAGCAACACGTCCGCATCAGAATGGCCGAGCAGGCCTTTTTCGTAGGGGATGTCCACCCCGCCGATGATGAGCTTGCGCCCTGTTACCAGTTGGTGAACGTCAAAACCTTGGCCGATACGCATGTTTTCCTTAACTCCGGTTGGCGCGTTTACGCACCTGTATGGTTCTGGTGCGCAAGCACACCCTACCCGTTCAAAAGTAATTCCGCCAACCGCAAATCCTGCGGGTAAGTCACTTTAAAATTGGTCGAGTCGCTGGCGACCAATTTGGGCGACAAGCCCAGCGCTTCGATGGCGGAGGCTTCGTCGGTGACCTCGATTGCGCTATTGAGCGCCTGCGCCAGCAGTCCGGCGCGGAACATCTGCGGCGTCTGCGCACCCCACAGGCCGTTGCGGTCTTCGGTGCGGGCGATGCGGTTGCTCTCACCGGCGCGCTTGAGGGTGTCGGCCACCGGCGCAGCGAGGATGCCGCCGACCGGGTCGTCGCGCAGCTCGGTTATCAGTTTTTCCAGATGCGCCTGGGTCAGGCAAGGCCGGGCGGCGTCATGTACCAGCACCCAATCGTCCGGCTCCAGTTCCGACATCAGGAGGCCGTTGAGTACGCTTTCGGCGCGGGTCGCACCGCCGCAATACAGTAGCTGCAACTTATCACCCAAGCACGACCAGTCGTAGCCTTTGAACCATTCGTCCTGCGGCGACAGCACCACGAACACGGTGGTCAATTGCGGACAGGCGCATAGGGTTGCCAGCGCGTGGTAGATCAGCGGGTGTCCAGCCAACGGCAAGTATTGCTTGGGCAATTCGCTGCCCATGCGCGATCCGGAACCGGCGGCGGGGACGAGGGCGTGGAACTCAGCCATGTGCGCGGATCTTCTTCAGCAGCGCGGTGGTGGAGCGCTGGTGTTCGAACGGGATGCTGTGGACACTGCCGCCGCGTGCTAGCACTTCTGGTGCGCCGACGATGTTTTCCGGCGTCCAGTCGCCGCCCTTGACCAACACGTTCGGCTGACAGGCGAGAATGAGATTGAGCGGCGTATCTTCGTCGAATACCACCACCAGGCTGACCGACTCCAGCGCAGCCAGCACGGCGAGACGGTCGTCCTCGTGGTTGACCGGTCGGTCGTCACCTTTACCTTGACGCTTGACCGAGGCATCACTATTGACCCCAACGATGAGCGATGCACCTAGTGCGCGAGCTTGCGCCAGATAGGTGACGTGGCCGAGATGTAGCACGTCGAAACAGCCATTGGTGAAGACAACGGGATGCGGCAACTGCGCCGCCCGCGCCGCAAAATCAGCGGGCGCGCACAGCTTTTGTTCGAATACGGGTGCGGAGTACGACAGGCTCATCAGTGTTTGGCTGGAGGCAGCGGGCACTCGATGTATTCGAATACTTTGACTACGCGCTGCGCACCGCCGGTGGTGCTGGCGATCTCGGTGGCGGCATCGGCCTCAGGCTGACAGACCAAGCCCATCAGGAACACGGTGCCGTTCTCGGTGATCACTTTCACATGGTTGGTATGGAAAGCTTGGCTGCCGACGAAGCGAGCCTTCACATTTGAAGTCACGAGCGCATCACTGCTACGTGAAGTCAAGCTGCTTAGCCCGGAGATGGTCAACTCATTGGTCGAGCCCTTCACGTTCTGCTGGTTAGCCACGATGCGGCCAATATCGGCTTTGATCGCCTCGTCCGGCACTTCCCCCGTGATCAGCACGTGGCGGTTGTAGCTGGTGACATTGACGTGGATGTTTTGGTTCTTTTTGTATTTGGTCAGGATCTCGTTCAACGCTTTGTTCTCGATAGCCTCGTCCTCAACATAAGCGCCGGAGGTGCGGCGATCCGCCACCATCAATGCGCCAGCACCGACGATCACAGGGGCAACGCAGCCTTGCAGGGCGCCGACCAAGGCAAGAGCCAACAGGGAAATTTTCATCGATCGCATTATTCGTCTCCTAACAGTAAGTAGTCGATTCCGTCGCACAGGCAGTGCAACGCTAATAGGTGGATCTCTTGGATGCGCGCCGTGCTATTGGCGTTGACGCAAATGTGAATGTCACCCGGCTCCAGCACCTTGCCCATGCCACCGCCGTCGCGCCCGGTCAGTGCTACCACGATCATCTCGCGCTCATGCGCAGCATGGATGGCCTCGACCACATTACCGGAATTGCCGCTGGTGGAAATGGCCAACAAGACATCACCGTGCATGCCCAAGCCGCGTACCTGCTTGGAAAAGATTTGGCTGAAATCGTAGTCGTTGGCGATGGAGGTCAGCACCGAGCTGTCAGTGGTTAGCGCGATAGCGGCCAAGCTGGGGCGCTCGATCTCGAAGCGGTTGATGAGTTCGGCGGCAAAATGCTGGGCATCGGCTGCTGAGCCACCGTTGCCGCAAGCGAGTATCTTGCCGTCATTGGTCAAGCAGTCAAGCATGGCTTGTGCCGCAGCTTCTATCGGGAGGGAAAGTTCTTCGCGCAAAGACAGCTTCAGTTGTGCGCTTTCCTGAAAGTGTTTGTTGATGCGTTTGGTCAGGCTCATAGCGAATATCGAAGGCGATGATAGCTGCGCATCTTACCATGCACTGAAAGCATTCTTAATCCATTCAAGCGACTCGCCAGTGTTCTGCAAAAGTACGGCATCGAAGCGGCAGGGCGGCGTGCGCGGTAGTTGCGTCAGATAATGCTGAGCGGCGAGGATAAGTTTACGTTGCTTGTGGCTGTCGATGCTGGCGGCCGCACCGCCGAAATCGCTGCGTGAGCGGAGCCTTACTTCGGTGAACACCAGCGTATCGCCGTCTTGCAGGATCAAATCGATTTCCCCGTAACGGCAACGGTAGTTGCGAACCGTTAGCTTCAGGCCTTGCCTGACTAGAAACTCGGCAGCGAGTTGTTCGGCCTGCGTGCCACGGTTGCTCATCGCTGACTTTCCGGCGAAGTGGCGCAGGTGCAGGTGCTCACGTATAGTACGCGGCAAATCATCTCTGGAATCCTCGGCCTGTGCATACCTCTGCCCCCCTTAAACTCGAAGCCGCATTGTATGTCGTCGCCACCCCCATCGGGAACCTGCGCGACATCAGCTTGCGCGCGCTCGACACATTGGGTGCCGCTGACACCATTGCTGCTGAAGACACCCGCAATACCCGCCATCTACTCAATGCCCACGGCATCAGCGATGTACGCTTACTGGCGCTGCACCAACATAACGAACGGGGCGCGGCGGAGAAGATCATCGCGCAATTGGCGCAAGGTCTAAGCGTCGCCTTGGTGACGGATGCGGGAACGCCCGCCGTGAGCGACCCCGGCGCATTGCTGGTGGATGCCGTGCGCGCGGCAGGTTTTCGTGTCATTCCTATTCCCGGGGCGAGTGCAGCTGTTGCCGCGCTGTCAGCGTCCGGCTTAGCTAATCCACATTTCCTGTTCTACGGCTTCCTGCCCAACAAATCGTCGGCGCGTAGCTCGGCGCTGCAAGCGTTGATTGAGCATCCCTATTCTCTGGTGTTTTATGAAGCGCCACATCGCATCCTCGAATGCGTCGCTGATCTGCACGCTGTATTTGGCGGCGAGCGCGAACTGGTATTGGCGCGCGAGATCACCAAGCTGTTCGAGAGCATCCATCGTTGCAAACTCGCCGACGCGCTGGATTGGCTGAACAGCGACCCTAACAAGCAGCGCGGCGAATTCGTGCTGCTTGTGTCTGGCGCAACGCCACAACCTGAAGGCTTGAGTGCTGAAGCCGAGCGCACACTGAGTTTGTTACTCGAAGAGCTGCCGCTCAAGCAGGCGGTTCAGCTTGCCACCCGCATCACTGGATTGGGACGCAACGAGTTGTATCAGCGCGCTCTAGCACTCAAGGATTCAGCCTAAATCGGCTGCGCAATTTTTTCTTAACCCTTTAGGAGACGTAGATGGCAACAGTGGCAGTGGTGTATCACAGCGGTTATGGACATACGGCAAAGCTGGCGCAATCGGTGGCGGAGGGTGCTCAAGCGACTTTGGTCGCCATTGATGCCGAAGGCAATCTGACCGAAGCGCAATGGGCGACGCTGGATGCCGTCGATGCCATTGTGTTCGGTTCGCCGACCTACATGGGATCGGTAAGCTGGCAGTTCAAGAAATTCGCCGACGCATCATCCAAGGCGTGGTTTCACCAGAAGTGGAAGAACAAGGTCGCAGCAGGATTCACCAATTCCGCCACCATGAATGGCGACAAGCACTCGACCTTGCATTACTTCATCACCTTGGCGATGCAACAGAGCATGATTTGGGTCGGCACCGGCATGATGCCGTCCAACGCCAAAGCGGCGCAGCGTAACGATGTGAACTACGTCGGCTCGTTTGCGGGCGCGATGGCGAGCACGCCGTCCGATGCCTCGCCCGATGAAGTGTGGCCCGGCGATTTGGAAACCGGGCGACTGTTCGGTCAGCGCGTGGCCGAGGTGGCAGCGCAGTTTGTGGCGGGACGGAGGAGTTGAGAAAACTCGGCGGTGGGCGGACTACGCCTTGCCGCCGATCTTGCCTTCTTGGCCGGAAAGTAGCTTCTGGATGTTGCTCTTGTGTCGCCATACCAACAGCACGGCGAGGGTGAAAGCGACGGCGGTGTATTCCATCGGCTCGTTGAGCAGCCAAGTGAAGATCGGCGCGCTGGCGGCGGCGATGAGTGCAGCCAACGATGACACTTTGAACACCTTCGCGACGATCAACCAAGTGCCGAAAGCGGCCAGCCCCAACCAAGGATTCAGCGCTAACAAGATGCCCAGCGCGGTGGCCACGCCCTTGCCGCCTTGAAACTTGAAGAAGATCGGGAACAAATGGCCGAGGAACACGGCGATGGAAACCGAGGCCACTAGACCCACCAGTTGCGCATCCTGCGGGGCGAATTTCAGCGTCAGGAATACCGCTAGCCAGCCTTTGGCGGCATCGCCCAGCAGGGTCAGCGCGGCGGCGGCTTTCTTGCCGGTACGCAGCACGTTGGTCGCGCCGGGGTTGCCGGAACCGTAGCTGCGCGGGTCGGGTAGGCCGAAGGCTTTGCTGGTGATGACGGCGAAGGAAATGGAGCCGATTAGGTAGGCAGAGACAACAAAAAACAGGTTGGGCATCGGGAATGACTTAAAATGCGTTGGTTGGCGGATTCTACGCCAACTCCCTGCGACCACCAAACGACGGCAGCATTACATGGACATCATCTTTCTTCGCGAACTCAAGGTTGACATGCTCATCGGCGTGTACGAATGGGAAAAACGCGTACCGCAAACCTTGCAGATCGACCTCGAGATCGCCCTGCCCAACAGCCGCGCCTGCGAGACCGACGACATCAACGATGCCCTCGACTACTCCGAGATCGTCCGCCACATCCAGAACGTGCTCACCAGCCGCCACTTCAACCTGCTCGAAGCCCTGGCCGAACACATCGCCCGCATCATCCTCGACGACTTCAAAGCCCCTTGGGTGAAAGTCAGCGTCGCCAAACTCCAGGCGATACGGGGAAGCAAGATGGTGGGGATTTGTGTGGAGCGGGGTGCGAAGATTGCGAGATAAATTCGTTAAAGCACATGGCTCGCTCTACTGCACTTAAATTTTCTGGCGTGCTAGCCCTAGCACTTGTGGCATTCGCTGTTGGTGCGCTTACTTCGGCTCTTCGAGGTTGGGGTTCTCCGCTCGTATTCGTCATGGTGCAGAACACTACTGCGGCAGAAATTCGTTCCATCAGCTTGAGCATCACTAGCTGTGGATCAACAAGCATCTTTTCGGTAGCTACTCTCCTGCCCAGGCAGGAGCACACCTTCCGTTTTTCTGTTTGCGGAGAGGGTGAGTATCAGCTTGCTGCGATGTTTGCTGACGGTAGGGTGCTGAGGACGGAGGAGTATGTCGAGACTGGCTATTCAGTGAACGAGCTTGTTGGGCAGTCCCGCATACTTTCTAACACTCACACCTACCGCCTTTAGAGCAAGTGCGCGCTTACCTAGTTTGCATTGTCGGAAATATCAAGCCCGTTCAGCCACCCGCTCCCCCAGCAATCCTGAAGGCCTAAATACCAGCACGGCGATGAGGACGAAGAAGGCGAACACGTCTTGGTAGTTGCTGCCGAGGAAGCCGCCGGTGAGTCCGCCGATGTAGCCTGCTCCTAGGCTCTCGATCAATCCTAGCAATACCCCGCCCAGCATGGCGCCGCGCAGGTTGCCGATGCCGCCCAGCACGGCGGCGGTGAAGGCTTTCAGGCCGAGGATGAAGCCCATGTAGTAATGCACGATGCCGTAGTTGGCGCTAACCATGAGTCCGGCCACGGCAGCCAGTGCGGAGCCGAGCATGAAAGTGACGGAGATGACGCGGTTGGTGTCCACGCCCATCAGTTGCGCAGCGGCGGGGTTTTCAGCCACGGCACGCATGGCGCGTCCCAGCCGAGTGCGGTGTACCAGCGCCATTAGCCCGGCCATCACCAGCAGGGAAACGAAAATGATGATGAGCTGCGTGTCGTTGATGACTGCACCGGCTATGGTATGCGAGCCGCTGGGCAGCAGAGCGGGGAAGGCGCGGTATTCGCGTCCCCAGAAGATCATCGCCAGATTTTGCAACACGATGGACACGCCGATGGCGGTGATGAGCGGGGCGAGGCGAGGCGCGTTACGCAGCGGGCGGTATGCGATGCGCTCGATGCTGTAGCCGAGCGCCATGCAGACGAGGACGGCGACTAGCAAGCCGAACAGCAGCACCAGCGGCGCGGCCAGCCCGACGGCGATGAGCTTGAGCATCACCGACAGCGCCACCATCGCGCCGACCATCAACACCTCGCCGTGGGCGAAGTTGATCAGCCCAAGAATGCCATAGACCATGGTGTAGCCAAGCGCGACCAAGGCATACACGCTGCCTTGGACGAGGCCGTTGAGGATTTGCTGGAGGAGGATTTCCATCGAATGGAGGCGTTACCTGGCTGCGCCGCCCATGGTCAGCACCGGCTGCCACTTGCCTTGTTGCACTTGGTACAGCGTCACTGCGCCGCCGGTCAGATCACCCTTGGCATCGAAGGCGATCTTGGCGGTCACGCCGTCATGGTTGGTCTTGGCCAGTTCCGGCAGATACTTGGCCGGTTCGGCGGAATTGGCGCGCTGCATGGCGGCGATCATCACGTTGACCGCATCGTAGCAATAGGGCGCGTATTGCTGGATGGGCTGCTTGAAGCGGGCTTCGTAGCGCTGGGTGAAATCTTTGCCTGCGGGCGCTTGCGCCAGCGGCACGCCGGGTAGTGAGGCATACACACCTTCGGCGGACGCGCCCGCCAGCTCGATCAGCTTGGGCGTAAAGCCGCCATCTCCCATCATGAATTTGGCGCTCAGTCCCAGTGCTTTGAGCTGTTTGACCAGCGGCACACCTTGCGGGTCCATGCCGCCGAAGAACACTAGGTCAGGTTGCTTGCCTTTGATCGAAGTCAGCACGGCGGTGAAGTCCACGGCTTTGTCGTTGGTGTATTCGTGAGCGATGATCTGTGCGCCGCTGGCTTGCGCCGCCTTGATGAATTCGTCTGCCAAACCTTGGCCGTAGGCGGTGCGATCGTCGATCACCGCGATCTTCTTCGCGCTCAGGTTGCTGGCGGCGAATTCGCCCAATGCTTTGCCCTGCTGGCCATCATTGGCCATCACGCGGAAGGTGGTGTTGAAATTCTGCGCCGTGTAGGTGATGGCCGTGGCCGAGGGCGAGATCTGCGGGATGCCGCTGTCGTGATAGATGCGTGAGGCGGGGATAGAGGTGCCGGAGTTGAGGTGGCCGATGACGCCATTCACCTTGTCATCCACCAGCTTCTGCGCCACGATGGTGGCAGTCTTGGGGTCGGCTTGATCATCCTCACTCACCAGCTCGAAACGCACTTTTTGCCCGGCGAGGGTGATGCCCTTGGCGTTGGCATCTTCGATCGCCAGCCGCGCGCCGTTCTCATTGTCCTTGCCGAGGTGCGCCTGCGGGCCAGTCAGTGGTGCGATGGAGCCGATCTTCACGATCATCTCGCCTGTTGCGGCTGCGTTGGCGGGTGTTTCAGATTTGCCGCAGGCGGCGAGGGTGGCGGATAGAAGCAGGGCGAGCGTCAGAGCGGGAAATTTAGGCAACATGGCGGAATCAAGGAATGAGGGAGTGAACGCGCGGATTATGCGGAGCGCTTCCCGCCCTTGTCAATTTTGCAGACAAGAAAAAGCCGGGTCCCCCCGGCCTCTTCTCTCATCAAGCCTGAATTACAGGGCTAGGATGAATTTGACCAATTCTTTGATCTCGGTTTGCTTCGTGCCACTTGGATCATTGGCAGGCATAGGCATCGAACCCCAAACACCGCCGCCGCCCTTGGTTACTTTGGTGATCAGTTTGGCTTCAGCGCCAGCGTCACCCTTGTATTTGTCGGAAACTGCCTTCCAGCCCGGGCCGACTACCTTTTTGTCAATCGCGTGACAGGCGGTGCAGTTGAGCTTCTTGGCCGTGGCTGGCATATCGACGGCGGCGGCGGAACCGGCAACCATCAAACCGGCTGCTGCGATCATGCTTGCAATGATAGATTTCATGTTCTCTCCAAATTAAGTAGTGCCTTGATAAACAGCGTGGCAATCGCCAACGCCGTCACTCCAATCAACTCCATCTGCGAATGATTTTTCCAGATGAGGCTTGTGCAGTAACGCTTTGCGGTGGCTGAAGTTGACAGCCATCCTTGAAATCAGGCCGACCAGCTTACTGCTCCACTCCACGCGGTAGCGAGTACCACCAATCCAAAGGCGATGCGATACCAAGCGAACAGCGTGAAATCGTGATTGCTGATGTAGCGAAGCAGCCAGCGCACGCACAGGAAGGCGCTGATGAACGAGGCGACGCCACCGACCGCGAACATAGGCAGATCGCTGATGTGGAAAAGGTCACGGTATTTCACCACTTCGTAGAGGGTGGCGGCGAACAGTGTCGGGATGGCGAGGAAAAAGGAGAACTCTGTCGCGGCTTTGCGTGACAAGCCAAAGAACAAGCCGCCGATGATTGTTGCGCCCGAACGTGAGGTACCGGGAATCAGCGCCAGCGACTGTGCCAGACCGACCTTGAGCGCATCTTGCCAGCTCATGTCTTCGATAGAGTGTATGGTCGTTTGGTGGTCGCGCTTTTCCGCCCAAAGAATGATGAAGCCACCGACGATAAAGGCCAGCGCTACCGGCACCGGCGCGAACAGATGCGCCTTGATGCTCTTAGCGAATAGGAAACCCAAGATTGCGGCGGGCAAGAAGGCGACCATTACATTGGTGGCGAAGCGCTGCGCGTGTCTGTCGTGTGGTAGGTCGATGATGACCGCGCTGATGCGGGTGCGGTATTCCCAGCAAACTGCGAGGATCGCGGCGAACTGGATGATGATCTCGAACACCTTGCCGCGCTCGTCGTTGAAGTTGAGGAGGTCGCCAACCAGAATCAGATGGCCGGTAGAGGAAATAGGTAGGAATTCGGTGAAACCTTCGACCACGCCAAGAATGGCGGCTTTGAGTAGCAGGATGATGTCCATAGTGACTTTCTTGAGTTAAACGGCGACGGGCGCTTTGATCGCAGGGTGCGGGTCGTAGCCTTCCAGCGTGAAGTCCTCGAACTTGAAGCCAAAGATGTCTTTCACTTCCGGGTTGAGTTTCATCGTCGGCAGCGCGCGCGGCTCGCGCGACAGTTGCAGCGCGGTCTGTTCCATGTGGTTCGAGTACAGGTGCGCATCGCCGAATGTATGCACGAAATCACCGTATTCGAGGCCGCACACTTTCGCCATCATCATGGTCAGCAATGCGTAGCTGGCGATGTTGAACGGCACGCCTAGGAAGATGTCTGCGCTACGCTGATACAACTGGCAGGACAGTTTTCCATCGGCCACGTAAAACTGGAAGAAGGCGTGGCAGGGCGCGAGCGCCATCTGATTGAGTTCGCCCACGTTCCAAGCGGAGACGATGATGCGGCGCGAATCGGGGTTGTGTTTGAGCTGATCGACGGCGATCTTGATCTGGTCGATGGTTCGGCCATCGGCAGCCCCCCAAGAGCGCCACTGCTTGCCATACACGGGGCCAAGATCACCGTTTTCGTTCGCCCACTCATCCCAGATCTTGACGCCGTTTTTTTTCAGGTAGTTGATATTGGTGTCGCCCTGCAAGAACCACAGCAGTTCATGGATGATGGACTTCAGATGGCACTTCTTGGTGGTGACCAGCGGAAAGCCTTGCGCTAGGTCGAAGCGCATCTGATATCCGAACACGCTGGTGGTGCCCGTGCCGGTGCGGTCAGATTTCTTGCTGCCGTGCTCCAGCACGTGCTGCATCAGGTCGAGGTAGGCGCGCATGGACGTATAATCTCGGCGTTGAATAATTTTGAGGCGCGAATGTTAGCACAACTCGTAGTTTCCCCTGACTTGCCGACTTGTCCGCACTTGTTGGTGGTGTTGCCAAAGGCCAAGGCTCTGCCTGCCGATTTGCCGTATGCCGACTTGCTTACCACCGTGCTATCGCGACGCGATATGAAAGCCGATGAACTGGAAAAATCGCCAGTGAGCGCGAACTCACCTACCGGTGGTTTGGTGGTTTGGTCGATGATCGATTTTGCTAAGGATACTTTTGCGCAGCAGGAGCAGATGCGCAAGGCGCTCGCGATCCTGCTGGAAGAGCAGCCGAAAAACCTCGGCATCGTCGTATCGGGGGATGAGGCGCAACGCCAGCAAGCCGCTGAATTGGCTGTCTATGGCGCCTGGGTGAACGCGGCGCTGCTGCCGCAACGCAAGAAGAAGGACGAGCGCAAGCCGTTGAAGAAGATCGAGCTGTATGGCGTAGCCGATAAAAAATCCTTCGCGCCAATTAAGGCGCAAGCGGCAGGTAATTTGCTGTGCCGCGAATTGACCATATTGCCGCCCAACGAGCTGACACCGGGGCTGTACCGCGAGCGGGTGCAGAAGTTGGCTGCCGCGCAGGGATGGGCGCATGAGGAATTCGACGTGAAGGCGCTGCGCAAGTTGGGCGCAGGTGCCTTTGTCGCGGTGGCACAGGGCAGCGATCCCGAAGACGCGGCCATCGTGTATCTCCGCTACCAACATCCCAAAGCGAAACAGACCGTCGCGCTGGTGGGCAAGGGCATTTGCTTCGACACTGGCGGCCACAACCTCAAGCCCTCGCGCTACATGCACAATATGCACGAGGACATGAACGGCTCGGCGGTGGCACTAGGCATCCTACTCGCTGCCAGCGAAAGCAAGCTGCCGGTGAATATTGATTGCTGGCTGGCCATCGCGCAGAACCACATCAGCCCGAAAGCCTACAAGCAGAACGATGTGGTGACGGCGTTGAACGGCACGACCATCGAGATCATCCACACCGATGCCGAAGGTCGCATGGTTCTGGCGGATACGCTGACGCTGGCCTCGCGCGCCAAGCCCGACCTGATGATCGACTTCGCCACGCTGACCGGTAGCATGGCCACTGCGCTGGGCGCGCGTTACTCTGGTGTGCTTGGCAATCTCGATGAGCTGGTGCGGCGTGCTGTGCATGTCGGCAAAGAGACCGGCGAGCGGCTATGCGCTTTTCCGCTGGATGAAGACTACGAGGCCGAGCTGGATTCCAAGATCGCCGACATCAAGCAATGCACCCTAGCGGGCGAGGCCGACCACATTCTGGCGACGCGCTTCCTCAAACGCTTCGTCGAGCACGACACGCCTTGGTTGCATGTGGACTTGTCGGCTAGCCGCTGTGAGGGCGGACTGGGCATGGTCGCTGCGGATGTGAACGGCTTCGGCGTGGGCTGGGGGTTGGCGATGTTGCGCGACGGATGGGCTCAAACTGCCAGCGCGACTAGTCCGTAGCGGCCAAACTTTCCCGCTGCCATGAACAGTGCCGCGTGCCACGGGTTAAGTCGCAGCCAGCCCGCAGCTACGCACAGCGCGTCGCCGATCAGGGGCGCCCAAGCCAACAGTAAGGCCGGTGTGCCGTAGTTTCGCACCTTATCCACATGCTTGAGTTGCTGGGTCATGGGCAGCGCCCAACCCATCCCGAACGAGATCATGCCGCCTAAGGTGTTGCCCAACGTGCCAAGCAGTAAAGCGGGCCAGAGTAGTTCGGGATGTATTTTCAGTACGCCAACGAGCACCACTTCCGAGCCGCCCGGCAGTAAGGTCGCGCCGAGCAGGCTGGACAGGAACAGTCCCCATAGGCTGAGGTCGCTGGAAAAGAATTGGTTGAGGGCTTCCATGCGCCAAGTGTAGCGCAATCCACTGGCACGGCGGCGCGCTTACCGTTACCATCCGCGCCATGACGTCCCCGCTGATTCTCACCACCTTGTTACTGATCGCTTCCAACGTGTTCATGACGTTCGCGTGGTATGGTCATCTGAAGAACTTTGCGCAATCGCCGTGGTACGTGGCGGCTCTGGTGAGTTGGGGCATCGCGCTGTTCGAATATTGCTTCGACACCCAAGTTAGCCAAAAATGGACTAGTGGCTTTGCCATAGAATCAGTGACATAACAATTTTCTTCGTGTCCATCAAATTTCGAAGATTGATGGACAAGTTGAGTCCCTTTTGTCCATTTCTGCCGTGCTCAAATTTCAAGTCGCCGTAACATGTACTCTTACTGACGTCGGAGGTTATTCGCAACCGACACCTCACTCATTCTAGCCAGAAAGATGCCCCCTTATTGTCTTAGGGGGAGTTGGATGTACCACCGACGATCTATGACTCCCTTAGCTTCACGTTGCTCTGCTCTAGCGTCCTCTGTTGGGCGGGAAAGGTTGTCGTTATTTGGGATTGGGCACGCGCTCGCCAACGTTGCGCGAGTTAAGTATCGCGATGCGTCGTTCTTAATTGTTGAAGACATTAGGTTTCCCCCAAAAAACGTCTTATCTCACGACTGGAAATGCCGGTTTTGCAATAGCCCGTGATTCGTGATTTGCGTCCTGACGCACTCGTCTTCTCGGCAAGTGAGGAGCCGCTCGCATCGACGGAAAGTCGGAAATGCTTGTCATCGTCACTTCTAGTCCATACGCGTGTTGTCCCTTGTTTCTCGAACTGCCAGTCCAAACGATCCTCGATTTGAGCTAACTCGTTGGCAACGTCGATTGCCGCCTTGAAGCGATCGGGAGCGTGTGGCTCTATGCACTTCCGCACAAGCCGTCGAAGACGATCGGGAATATGGTCTTCAAAGGCATCTCGGTTTGGAAAACGCCCGTTCCTTACTGCGAACTTGAATCCATCTCGATCGAAGGTCGTCGAAGTCGCGCCGAATTGCGCAAATTGTTCTTCGAAAGCGACATTGCCGCCGCACATACGATACAAGGTAAGGCCAAGTTGATAAATGTCGAAGGCGCTTGTGAAATCTGAAGTTTGGTATGCCTCTGGTGGCATCATCTTGTAGTACAAGCGGTCTTGCCCAGCCGTTCCCGCTGTGGTCAATCGCCGAGAAAGTCCGAAGTCGGAAATCAATGCCTCGCCGCGATCAGACAAAAGAACGTTGTCCGGCTTAATGTCAAAGTGCACAAGTCGCTTCGAGTGAATGTTGTGTAGCCCACTAGCAATTTGGCAACCCAACACAACAATCTCACGGACGGTGAGATAGCGACTGTTGATCAGATCATTGAGCGATCCGCACCGGTAGTATGGCATCGCAATATAGATGCTGTCAGCATCTTGGCATGCATAAAATATCTGAACCACATTCGGATGGCTACTTAGATACAGAACCCTCGACTCCTCGAAAAACATATGAACTGAATCGAGCGAGTCCTTCGGGATTTTTTTTATGACGATCTCAGCGTCCAGTTGATGGTCATGAGCAACATGAGTATTTGAATTTGCACCTGCCTGTCCGATCTCCTGGCGAAGATCAAAGGAAATCTCAGCTTTGCTATAAGGTTTAAGCACGGCTTGCCCCAATCGCACAGAGCAGCGCTTCACGCTGTTCCTTACTCAGATCGGCCCAATTCTCCACCGGCCAGTCGAGCTGACCATCAACGTACCGTTTGAAATCGACCCGGTCGATATTGAGGCGAGCCGAAATGGAGGAAATCTGCCCGATGTAGTAGGAATTAAGCTGGCTGCTTGCAAACGCTTCCTGCACAACCCCCTCAATCTGAATTCTAGCGATACTTGGCGATTGTGCATTTGGCTCTGTTGTTCGAATGCCCGCACGCTCGATGCTGTACTCACGCAGAATGTCCAGCAAGTTATTCCGGATATATTTGAGCGCGTCGGGAGTACGGAATGCGATCGGTATGCGAATATCTTCTGTGTTCAACACAATCTGTCCGTCCGCATCAAACACAACAAAGGTAACGGCCTTGGGGGCAACTCTTATGCCAATCGTTCGCACAGGATCTTTCTCAGTCGAAATTCATTTTGGGAATATATACCCGAGTGTGCGTCAATTGTACATGTTGCTCCGCTAATTGCCGGCATTGAGTAAACCGAAAACATCCTTCTAGGAATTTGCATCAAGTTACTCAGATGGAGGTATTAGGTACAATGCCAGAACGCTATAGCCTGAATCTGCCACCCATGAGTCTGATCAAATCTCGAAAACGTGTCGCTGACCATGGTGAGGTATTTACCCCTGCATGGATGGTTGACGCCATGCTCGACCTTGTGAAAGACGAGTCGGAGCGCATTGATGCGCGTTTTCTGGAACCGGCATGTGGAAGCGGTAACTTCATTGTGAAGGTTTTGCAGCGCAAGCTCGCGGTTGTAGAAAGCAAGTTCGGCAAATCTGACTTTGAAACGCAGCACTATGCGCTCTTTGCGCTGATGTGCATTTACGGCATCGAGCTGCTGGTAGATAACATCGCCGAGTGCCGCGAGAACATGCTGGAAATCTTTTCTGGATATCTGAACATCGACGAATCAGACGATCTCTACTGTGCTGCTTTTTACGTGTTGTCGCAGAATCTGGTTCATGGTGACGCCTTGAGCATGTGCGTCGGCAGCGGAGAGCCGATTACTTTTGCCGAATGGGGCTATCTGGGCAAGGGGAAGTTTCAGCGCCGCGACTTCCGCTTTGATACGCTCACTGGCATGTCCTCCCATACCGAACAGGGCTCGCTGTTTGCCAAGCATGAAATCTTTACGCCAGTGAAGACCTACCCTCCGATGACCATTCGGGAGCTTGCTAGCATGACGCCCGATAATACTACGAAGGAAGCTGCATGAACGGTCAGGCATCCTTCACCCTGCGCGGGCGCAATCCCGATGTGCTGACCTGCATCGCGAACCTTTCCAACGATGAAGTATTCACTCCGCCGGAGTTCGCCAATCGGATGCTGGATACCCTAGCCGAGGCGTGGGCGGCCAGCCACGACGGGGCTAACCTCTGGTCTGACAGCACAGTGACGTTCCTCGACCCGTGCACAAAGTCGGGTGTGTTCCTGCGCGAGATCACCAGCCGCCTCACACAGGGGCTGGCAGATGAGATACCGAATCTTGACGAACGCGTCGATCACATCCTGACCCGGCAGGTGTTCGGCATCGGCATCACGCATCTCACCAGCTTGCTGGCACGGCGCAGTGTGTATTGCTCCAAGCACGCCGATGGCCCGCACTCAATTGCCGGTTCATTCACGAATGATGCAGGCAACATCTGGTTTGAGCGCTTAGAACATACCTGGTCCCATGGTAAATGCGTGTTTTGTGGCGCGGGCCAAACGACCTATGACAGGGGTAATGAGCTGGAAACCCATGCTTATGCCTTCATCCACGCGGACAACATTAAAGCTCGGCTGGCCGAGCTGTTTGGAGATGACATGCAATTTGATGTGATTATCGGGAATCCTCCGTATCAACTTGGCTCGGACGGCGGTACGCGCGACGTGCCGATCTACCAGCATTTCGTTGAACAGGCGAAGAAGCTGGAACCACGCTATCTCTCGATGATTATTCCTTCGCGCTGGATGGCTTCTGGTCTTGGGCTTAGCGAGTTCCGGCAGACGATGCTCGGGGATCGACGGATGCGCGAACTTGTCGACTATCCGGCGGCAAGCGATGTGTTTCCTGGGGTCGAGGTCAAGGCGGGCGTTTGCTATTTCTTGTGGGATGCGGCGCACAACGGCGATTGCAGTGTGACGACCAGTCGGGGCGGAGAGGTTATCGGGCCGATGGCGCGCAACCTTGGCGAGTACGACGTGTTTGTGCGGGATGGTCGCGCCATGTCGATTCTGCGAAAAGTGCAGAAGCAGGCAGAGCCATCCATCAACACCATACTCGCCCGCGACAAGGAGTTTGGCTGGACATCGAATTTCGACGGTTTCCACGAAAAGGAGCGTGCCGGCGATTTGCCGCTCTATTACATCCGCACGATGAAACGCAGCGTGGGCTATATCGGGCGCAAGGAAGTAACCAAGAGCGCACATCTCATCGACACATGGAAAGTTCTTGTCCCACAGGCATTCAATGGTGGTGATGCGTTGCCGCATCAAATTGTGGGAAAGCCGCTGATCGCTCCATCGCCTTCTGTCTGTACGCAGTCGTTCCTGTTCTTTTCCGTCGATTCGGAAAAAGCGGCCAAGAGTCTCCAGACGTACTACACAACCCGGTTCTTTCGTTTCCTAGTTTCGGTACGCAAAATCACGCAGCACGCAACGCACTCAACTTACACTTGGGTTCCGATCCAGAAGTGGAACCGCACTTGGACGGACGAAGCGCTCTACGAGAAATATGGAATCACCAAGCAGGAGCAGGCGTACATCGAGTCTCAAGTCAGGGCGTTGAGTCTAGACAATGAAGCAGATGAGTAAGCCCACCATCGACGAAATCCTCGCACCCAAGCCGGAAGCCCGGCCGCGCATCTACGCCTATTCGATCGCCGATGTGGCGCACAAGGGGCTGCTCAAAGTGGGGCAAACTACGCGCGACGTGAAGCAGCGCATCGCCGAGCAGTTGAAGACTGCTGCCATTGAAAACTACAAGATCGAACTGAACGAATCCGCCGAGCGCGACGATGGCAGTATCTTCAGCGACCATGAGGTGCGTGCAGCACTCCAGAAGAAAGGTTTCGAGAAGGTCAAGCTGGAGTGGATGCGCTGTTCGCTCAAGGATGTGAAGACCGTGCTCACCGAGCTGCGCACCGGCCAGCGCTTCTCGGGAACGCATCACGAAACCTTTCCAATGCGTCGGGAGCAGGCCGAAGCGGTGGACAAGACCTTCGACTACTACCGCTCGATCTGGGCGGAAAACAAAAACGCCGCCCCGCGCTTTTTGTGGAACGCGAAGATGCGCTTCGGCAAGACCTTCACCGCTTACCAGTTGGCCAAGAAGCTAGTCGCAAAGCGGGTACTGGTGCTCACCTTCAAACCGGCGGTGGAAGATGCCTGGCAGACCGACCTAGAAAACCATGTGGACTTCAACGGCTGGCAGTATCTCTCGCGCTCATCCGGTAGCGACCCGACGCAGATCGACCGCAAGCAGCCGGTCGTCTATTTCGGCTCCTTTCAGGATCTGCTCGGTCGTGATGTGGTCGGGAACATCAAGCCCAAGAACGAGTGGCTGCACACGGTGAATTGGGATCTGGTGGTGTTCGACGAATACCACTTCGGGGCGTGGCGTGACACCGCGAAGGAACTGTTTGAGGGCGAAGAGGAGGCCGTCGCAAAGAAGGAGGCCAAGCTCGAATACGCCGCTGGACTGGAGGATATGAACGAGGATTTCACCGTGCTCTCGGAGAAGGAAACCGAGTTCCTGCCGATCACCACCAAGGCGTATCTGTACCTCTCCGGCACACCATTCAAGGCGCTGGCGACCGGCGAATTCATAGAGGAACAGATTTTCAACTGGACCTACACCGACGAGCAACGCGCCAAGGAGGTGTTCGCCGCCGATCACCCAAGTAAGCGTAACCCCTATGGGGCGCTGCCACAGATGCGGCTGCTGACTTATCAGATGCCGGATGAACTGCTGGCGATTGCCAGCGGCGGCGAGTTTGACGAGTTCGATCTCAACTCATTTTTCGAGGCATCGGGCACAGGCAAGGCGGCAAAGTTTAAGCACAAGAGTGATGTGCAGAAGTGGCTGGACATCATCCGTGGCGGCTATACACAGAAATCGGTCGAGCACCTGAAGACCGGCGCGCGACCGCCGTTCCCGTATTCCGATGTGCGCCTGCTACCTTACCTGCAACACTCGTTCTGGTTTCTGCCTAACGTCGCGGCTTGCCATGCGATGGCGAACCTGCTGGCCGAAAAACACAATGTGTTCTGGCGCGACTACACAGTGGCCGTCGCAGCGGGCGCTGCGGCGGGGATCGGACTGGAAGCGTTGCCGCCGGTACGCAAAGCCATCGGCAGCGGATTCGACACCAAGAGCATCACGCTCTCATGCGGCAAGCTCACTACCGGCGTTACCGTGGCGCAGTGGTCATCCATCCTGATGCTGCGCAATCTCAAATCGCCCGAGACCTATTTTCAGGCGGCGTTCCGCGTGCAGTCGCCGTGGTGGATCAAGAATCCCAACGGCGACAACCCGAACGAGGAGGAGATACTCAAGCCCGTCTGCTTCGTGTTCGACTTCGCACCCACGCGCGCGCTGCGGCAACTTTCGGAGTACGGCATCGGCCTGTCACCCAACGAATCGAATCCAGAAAATGCCGTCAAGGAGCTGGTGTCCTTCTTGCCCGTGCTGGCCTACGACGGCGCGAACATGACGCAGATCGACGCGGGCGGCATCCTCGATATCGCGATGGCGGGCACTTCTGCCACGCTGCTGGCGCGCAAGTGGGAGAGCGCGCTGCTGGTGAATGTGGACAACGACACGCTGCGGCGCATCATGGAAAACGCCGAGGCGATGGCTGCCGTGGAGCGCATCGAAGGCTGGCGCGCGCTGGGCGACAATATCATCGAGACCATCATCAACAAGAGCGAGAAGGTGAAGGAACTCAAGGGCAAGGCAAAAACCGGCGAATTGACGGAGAAGGAGAAGAAAGAGCTGACCGAGGAGGAGAAAGAGTACAAATCCAAGCGCAAACAGATTCAGGAAAAGCTGATCAAGTTCGCCACCCGCATCCCGGCGTTCATGTACCTGACCGACTTCCGCGAGAACACCTTGCAGGATGTAATCACCAAGCTGGAACCAGACTTGTTCCTGACCGTCACCGGCCTGACCGTAGCGGATTTTTACTTGCTCGTTCGGCTCAAGGTGTTCAATACCGAGCAGATGAATCAGGCGGTCTTCGCCTTCCGTCGCTATGAAGACGCGTCGCTACGCTATACCGGCATAGAGAGCCACCAAGGCTTGTCTAACTATGGTCTATACGACACTGTGGTGGCAATAGATTGAGCAGATTGTAAGTGAAGCATCCGGAGCTGGCGATTAGCTATCTCGTTTAGGATTCAAGACACGACTAGGCTTCCTCATGGAAATGACCTTGCCATCCGAAAGCGCAGCACGTTCCTTTGCCCAAGCCTCTCGCTCGTCCCATAACTGCTTAACCAGTGACATCTCCCTTGCCAACGCCTCTTCCCAGAGTCCTCGGTAGTGGGCAGCTTGGGCCTTAACCTTGTCCAGTTTTGACTGTAATTCATTACCTGGCTTTGTCTCGGCCTTAGCAGCCGCATCAATAGCTTCGATGAGGTCGCTGAATATTGGGCGAGACTTCTTTATAGTTCCTTTCTTGCGCCCTGCTTCCAGAGATACCGAGTCGTTGGTGATCTTGGTTCCTTTAGGAACATTGACCGGCTTACCCCTTATTAAACGATTTAGAGCCTCGAAGTAGTCATTTAGGATGTCAGGCATTTCCATCTCCCGTAGAGTGCGCCGCAGGGTGTTCCTGCAGTCGCCATTCGCGTTCCACACGTTCTAGTGTCTCCAACTCCTCCCGCTCCATCACTTCAGTTATCGAGCCAGGTGTGATGTGGGCAATCGCCGCACGCTTGAGTCGAATTGTCTGCACAATCTTCGAGTGCTTGCCAATCAGGTGTTTGCACCCATTGGTGGCGCAAACGGTGTCAATGAGGTTCAAGCCCTTGCGGGTTTCACACATGCCAGGTCGCGTGCATCCGCCCAGAGGCCCGTCGCGGTAGGCGAGCAGCCCTGCCTTCATCTGCTTACCAACCTCCTCGCGCGACATGACCTCACCGCGCTCGCGCTGTCGCTCGTAGAAGTTGCCGGCTCCACCGAACATGGGCTCGGCGCTGTTCAGAACGTCTCGCACGAAGGCTAGCATCTCAGCCTCCTCAGCACCGTCCTGCCAGTCGACCGCAATGTGCTTCTTGAATCCAGCAGGATCGTCCGCAATGAAGTTCTTGCAGAAGGTGCTGCCGCGCCCATAGTACAGGGCCATCTCCCGTGTCATGTGCTGTAGCTGCCGACGCAGGGACGAGAGCCTGACCAAGCCGCTTGCGTTGGCATACACCGCAAGGCTCCGGCGTAACTGGTGGGTTGTCAAAGGCCAGCGCTGGCCAACCATGAATTCGGACTCCTCGTGCCAAGCGCGGAAGGGGTCGATATCCTCAAGCTCAGCGATGTCCTGCTCATCGATGGTCGCACACAGGCGGGACAGCATCGAATCCATAGCATCCGTATGAGAAAGCTTTGTTCCACAAGCAGAAATGCGCACACCCGGCAGAACAGGTTGTCCCATCATCCAGGGCAGGTAGGCGGTTGAAGGAAACAGCGGATAGTTGTCCTTGATGTCGTCGGCTTTGCTCGGCGTGACACCGAGTACCTTGTAGTACATAGCCGCAAATTCCTGAGCTAGCCGAATTGCTCGGAATCCGTCACGCTCGGTGGTGACCCACTTCGTTCTAAGACGCCGCCCTTTGTTGAACTTTGTCGTGGAACCGATGATCAAGCAGTGCTTGCGTCCGTGATTACTCTCTTCCGAGGCCATGCAGTGGAACGGTAAATGGCGCGCCTCCGTATCCCGCATTCCGCTGAACACATGAATCTGCAGCTTGCACACCTGGAAAATCTCGCGCAACGCTCCTCCAATGCTCCTCAACTGATTGCTGCCGTAGCCGCGTCTTTCGAGATAGGCTCCGAGGTTGTGTTTCTTGATCAGGGCGCCACCAATTCTCAGACCATGCTCCGTCTCGGTTGCCTTAGCATGGTGATACAAGTCAAAAGCTTCCCGCAACGCGGCCATCAGTCGGCTCTTGTGTACCTCGATGTCATCAAGTTCCGCTGAGAGGTTATTGATCAGTGCGGCGTAGATTCGAGTCGGTAGAGGCGCAAACTGGTGAACGTTGTCACGATACTCCTTTGCGCGCCGCTCCACTTCTTTCCAGCACTTCGGAGTTGCTAGCGTGAAACCCAGTTGCATTTGTGGATCGAGTTGGCGAAGGAACGTGATCCAAGTTATCCAGTCAGCCATGATTTGATTGGGCAAGCTTGCGCCGAAGGCATCCAGCAGAGCCGTCTGCGTCAGCACATCGCGCACCGCGCAACCTTGCGATTCGGAAAAGCGAGCGAGTTTACGCAGAACAGCGAGTTTATTTTTTAGCGTATTTGGCGCGCTCTCATTGCCGTAGTAAATTTGCCGTGTCATCAGGAACTGCAACTCACGCATACGGGCTTCGCGCTCTACCGTGATATCCATCATGTTGGCGTTGATCTTGTTCGCTTTTTGCTTCCAGTAATAAAAATGCAACAGGAACCGTTTTTGGTGGGCTGTGTAGGCCGTCCATGGCCAGACGAACTCGCCAACCGTATGTGGGGTGCCATCCACGTCGCGGCAGATGATGTGGTCCAGTGGCAGGTAGATGCCTTTGTTTTCGTCCCAAGGGTCGGGGCCTTTGGTGACTCCGTTCAGATAGATACGTGCCTCAATCTTCATGCAATGACTCCCAATTCGAGAAACAACTGGTACTTGTCGGCGAAGAAGGGTGTGAGATTGCCGTTCTCAAACACATCCTTGAGTACCCGATCAGTCATCGCGCGGCAGTTGCCAAAGGCGGCTATTTTTTCGAGGTCTTGGTCGCACTTAGCGATAAGCGGACGTAGAGCTTCCTCGTGTTTTGGGCCGAGAATCACTTGTTCCATGACGAAGGCAGCGGACGCCACCTTACGCGCGTCCTCCTCGCAGGCGATCAGAACCCTGTGTGTGCAAAACAGGCAACCCTGGCTGTCCTTGCAATTCGGCTTGACCGGTACGTGATTCGCCATAGCGTCGGGATGGCCGAAGTTATCGCAGCGTCCGCCTTCTTCCAACGGTCTGGTATCCACTACCGCCGTGATCGGAAGAACGCGCAGCTTTTTTGCAGACTCTGAGACCGAATTCATGAACAGCGATAGTTCCTCGCGGTGATCAGTTGCTGACCCGGCGTCGTAGCGCTTCTGCGTGGTCTGCTCCGAATTTTGCAGCACCTTGGCGGTGACCGATGCGTCGTGGTGACGCTGGTACCAGTCTGCCACACTGGCACGGAGCTTTCGTGACCCCATTCGCGGTAACTTCGGATCTATGACACGCAGCAGACTTTTGTAAAGCGAATATAGAGAATTCGAACCGATCTGCCCTGCCGGCTTTGCGTTCAAGAATCCCAAAGTGAAAAATAGATACGGAAACGGCTTGTCACCAAGCAGGAAGCGTCGTAATTCCATGAAGCGGCGCAAAGACGGCATAAAGGCGGCCGGTACAGTTAGAGTAATCGGCTTACTTCCAGCCCGAAACTTGATTGATCGGAATTTTTGGTTGAGGGTGGTTGTGTCGATTTCGCCATCCGTCTCGATTTCTCGCACGACTGACTCATTGGCTCCGGTGTTGCAATAGAAGAGGAACAGGAACGCATTGTGGGCGTACATTCCGAGCATGATTCGTACGCGATCCCGTGCATTTGCATTGGCGGAGTCAATACGGGCCTGTGCTTGTGCAATTAGCCTCTTTGCCACTTTGCGTCGCTCTGAACGGAAGCGCCCGGCATAGCGATGCTCAATCTCATCAGTGGTGGCGAGACGGCCAGCGGCATAGTCATATGCCCAACAGTTTTTGGTACGCTTTCCCCGTTCGGCATCCCATTGGTACGGGACCATACGCCAAGTTTGCGAGGGAAAAACCCAGAGGTGATTTTCTGACCAGCCAAGGGTGGCTGGCAACATCAGCTTGTAGGGGAAAGTCATTTGCTTTAGCACTAAGTCGCACAGCCCGTCGAACAGTGCTTGGTTGAGCGCTATCGCATGAGCAAAATCGAGCGGAGCCAAGGGGTCGGTGCCACCATTGGAGCTCCTGCTGTACTTGACTTTGCGGACGCCGCGATGAAGGTTTTCGCCCCCAGTCGAGGCTTCGAGAAGCTCTTCGATATATTGAAGTCGATGGTTGTGCCACACAGCACCAAACTCTTGCCGACGGTAGCGTTCGCCGGTGTCCTTTGCCCAAGCTAGATAGGTATCGCGGGTGGCATCGCCCCCAGACAGGCAGTCGCTCTTCTCGTTAGTATCAGCCCAGTCAAGGAATGCCTTCAGGCTCTGAGCATAGGCATTGACTGTCGCCATGCGTTTGCCGCCGTCGGTGATGAGATGGGAGAGTGCCCTGATGAGTTGCAAGATTTGGCGGGGGCGCTGCCTAAGGAAGGAGCCGAGCACAACCTCGCCAGGCTTGTGTATGTTGCGTTTCTTGCGCGAGCGCAAGGCGTAGCAGAAAGCGCCGAAGTCATAGGTATTAGAGCCGATTTTCAGAATGACCTGTTCCGGGTTCAGAATGCGAACGTTCTTGTCCAGAGGTAGTTTGATGGTGACAGTCAAACGCGTGGAGAAAATGGGCGCAGCCGATTTATTCATCAATCACCTCTATGCCCTTCATCGCTCGCTCGGTCCACTTTTTCAACTGATTTCCATAGCCATTCACTGCTTCGTAGATAGCATCCATCTGATTGCGATAGTTCAGATACAGGTCTGTGGTGGTTAAGCTCTCATGCCATAGCAGATCCTTTACGGTCATCCGCGCCCGATGCAGGGTGATGGTTTTTGCTTGAACTAATTTCATCAGAAGCTCCGTCATGTTCATTCCAAAGCTGGCACGGAGGTCGTGAATTCGATAGTGGAAGTTTTTATTGTGGTGCTCGCGCACGTAGGGAATCACTTGCTCATTGAGGAACTGTCGCACTGTTTGCCCTGTCTTCTCGTGACGGCGGTCGAGTTCGGGGTTGAAGCGCAGGGCCTCATCCCTTGCCGTGAAATAGGGGCTACCCTGCTGCGTAAGGAACAAGTAGGGGTCGGGGTGCTCACCGTGCTTGACCTCGAACCGGCCCCTCCGTACTTTGGCGCGCTCGGACGTGGCATAGGTGTGAAGCAGTTCATAAATGGGTCGTGGAACCTGTAAAACGCCGTTCTTGTCGTTCTTGGTGTCGATGCCCGTGCCTGGTCCTGCCTTCAGTTTGAAGACCTCTCCTTCCCCTGTTAGCGACTTGGAATAATGTGGGTTGGATTGAATGAAGTGCCGCAGACGGAGCGTGCCGGCTGTCTGGATACGGGCGCCAGTGGCCAACACAAAGAGTTGGAACAGGTAGCACTCGGTGTTACCTTTGGCCAGGGTGGCCTCAAGAATCCAATCCTGTTCCTTGCCGGTAAGCGGTCGCAGCTTGCCGCCGTCTTGGATGGCCCCTGCGAAAGGATCTTCCGACTTTGGTGTACGAATACTAACGTCAGTTGAAATTACCCTCTTCGATATTGCGCGTCCCTCGGTCGTTTTGAATACAAGTTGGAATTTCTTTTCCTCCCACGGCGGGTACTCAGGTTGGAAGTAATTGTTTTCAATCAACCAGCGGTAGAAAGCAACCACGGTTCCCATGCGCCTCCTACCAGTTGAAGGCGCAATCTCTCCGGCTTGTATCTGCTTCTGAAGATGGCCGTGATAGCGATACGTTGGCCGTCGCAACTTGATCTTGGGAAACTGGAAAATCAATTCATCAGGTCGAATCTGAGTGTCCAGCCATTCTTTATAAGCTCCCAGATCGTCAGCCTTGCTCTGGTAAGACGTCATGACGGGGGAAGTTTCCCCCTCCAACTGCGACAAGATGTAGAGAGTGCCAAGGTGCCAAGGCATCCCCTCTCGGCTAAGGACAACAGGAAACAGATTGTAGTTGAAGCCACGCCCAACTTGCTCATCCCAGACAAAGCGGTAGTGGTAGATTAGATCAAGATGTCCCTTGCCCTGGTCAATAACCCGTTTGAACGCCTGAGGATCGTCTTCTGTCGTCAACTCCGACAGTTGGAAAACTGGCAAAATTACTTTGCGCCGCAATTCCTTCATTGACTGACTTTCTAGCTATCCGATGGGAATGTGTCCATTTTGGAAATACTTGCACAGTAAGTCAAGTCATGTAAAACTTGCATGTACTGTTGCAGGTGCCGGCGAATCGCATCGGCTACAACGTACTCGACCTCGGGCAACTGAAGATTTTGCAGGAAGTCATCACCTTGTCGGTGTTCGTGCCGTTCGCTGTCCTATATATGGGGCAGCCACTCAAGATGGACTATATATATGCGGGGCTGTGCCTGATGGGCGCGGTGTACTTTATCTTTCGTGCGTGATTCAAATGAGCCAAAGCAAACATATTCACATCCTCGGCATTTGCGGCACCTTCATGGGCGGCATCGCCGTGCTGGCCAAACAGGCGGGCTACCGCGTCACCGGCTGCGATGCCAACGTCTATCCGCCGATGAGCACCCAACTCGAAGAACAAGGCATCGAGTTGATCGAGGGCTTTGGTGTCGAGCAGTTGTCGCTTGATCCCGACGTGTTCGTGGTCGGCAACGTCGTGTCGCGCGGCAATCCGTTGATGGAGGAGATACTCAATCGCGGCCTGCCCTACACCTCCGGCCCGCAATGGCTGGCCGATACCTTGTTGCGCGACAAGTGGGTGCTGGCGGTGGCGGGTACGCATGGCAAGACGACGACAACCTCGATGCTGGCTTGGATCTTGGAGTATGCCGGGTTGAATCCCGGATTCCTGATCGGCGGCGTACCGCAGAATTTCGGCGTTTCTGCCCGTATCACTGAGTCGCCGTTCTTTGTCATCGAAGCCGACGAATACGACACCGCTTTCTTCGACAAGCGCTCCAAGTTTGTCCATTACCGTCCGCGCACGGCCATCCTCAATAATCTTGAGTTCGATCATGCCGACATCTTTGCCGACCTCGCCGCCATCGAGACGCAGTTCCATCATCTTGTTCGCAGCGTGCCGGGCAATGGCTTGGTGGTGAGTAACGGGCGCGAGACGTCATTGGCGCGCGTTATTCAGCGCGGCTGCTGGACTGCGGTGGAGCGCTTCGGTAGTGACGATGGCTGGAACATCGACGATGCCGATGTGGTGACGCTCAATGGCGAGGTGCAAGGTAACTTGCGCTGGGAGTTGCTCGGTGAACACAATCGCATGAACGCGCTGGCCGCACTGGCCGCTGCGCGCCACGTTGGTGTGCCGGTGGTGCAGGGCTTGGCCGCACTGGCTGAGTTCAAGAACGTCAAGCGACGCATGGAAGTGCGCGGAACGGTCAATGACATCACTGTCTATGACGACTTCGCCCATCATCCTACGGCAATCGACACTACCGTTGCTGGGCTGCGTCGTAAGGTCGGCGACGCGCGCATCCTAGCTGTGCTGGAACCGCGCTCTAACACCATGAAGCTTGGGGTGATGAAGGATGCGTTGCCGGTTAGTCTGAAGGATGCCGATCTGGTGTTCTGTTACGCGGGCAACCTTGGCTGGGATGCGCGCGGCGCACTATCTCCCTTGGGTGACAAGGCGGTGGTGAAGGATGACCTGAACGAGTTGATTGAGGCTATTGTCGCCGCTGCACGCCCCGGTGATCAGATTCTGGTGATGAGTAACGGCGGCTTCGGCGGCATCCATGGCAAGCTATTGGAGCGGTTGGCCTAAGAAATCTGCTGTAGATCCCAGCGTGGTTTGATGTCGAAGGCGTATCCCACTTGCGGTTCTTGCTGGCGCAGACGTAAGGCTCCGGCGAAAGCGATCATCGCACCGTTATCCGTGCAGAATTCCAGCGCAGGATAGAACACCTGAATTCCTTTACGTGTGGCGGCTGCGTTAAGCTGGCTGCGCAAGAGCTGATTGGCCCCGACCCCGCCCGCAATCACTAGTTGCTTTAGTCCGGTCTGTTTGAGTGCGAAAAGTGCTTTGCTGACTAGCACTTCCACGATGGCTGCTTGTGCAGCGTGGGCGATGTCAGCGCGCGTCTGTTCATCTAGCTCGTGTTGCTTGGTCAGTGTCAGTACGGCAGTCTTAAGTCCACTGAAGCTGAACTCCAAGTCGCCGCTGTGCAGCATCGGACGCGGCAGCTTGAATCGTCCGGGCATCCCAAGTGCGGCCAGGTTTGCCAACTCAGGGCCGCCGGGGTAGCTCAGCCCCAGCAGTTTGGCGCTCTTGTCGAAAGCCTCGCCAGCGGCGTCGTCCAGTGTTTCCCCCAATAAAGTGTATTGCCCGATGCCGTCCACGCGCATCAACTGAGTATGCCCGCCGGAGACGAGCAGGGCGATGAAGGGAAATTCGGGTGCGGGATCGGCAAGTAGCGGCGAAAGCAAATGGCCTTCGAGGTGATGAACGCCAATAACCGGGATGTCGAGCGCATAACCTAGAGCGCAGCCGATGCTGGCTCCTACCAATAGCGCGCCGGAGAGACCGGGGCCGCGTGTATAGGCGATGGCATCGAGATCGGTGAGTTGGCAGTCGGCTTGCTCCAACGTTTGTCGTATTAGCGGTAGTGCACGGCGCACATGATCGCGTGAAGCAAGTTCAGGAACGACGCCGCCATACTCGCTGTGCATGGCGGCCTGTGTGAATAAGGCATGGGCAAGCAGCCTGCGTTCTTGGTGATAAAGAGCGATACCGGTCTCGTCGCAAGAGCTTTCGATGCCGAGAACCAGCTGGGGGATAAGATTTTTCATGGCGCGTATTGTACGTTTTCAGGGGCTTGCGTGGGGTTGGTAAAGAAAGTGTAGTAATTCACTTGACGCAAAAAGTTTCATCGCTATAATGCGCACCTCTTCGCTGCTGCAGGGCGAAAAACAAAGCGATACCTGAGGGTAAAAGCGATTAAGAATCAAAAAATTGATTCTTGTTTTTCAAGTTCAGCATGAAGAAAAAACGGTAAGCGAAATTAAGGTTGACAAGAAATTTTGAGTCCCTATAATGCGCACCTCTTCGCTGCTGAGGCAGTGGATGCGAAGCGAAAGCGGAGCAGGAAAGTTCCTTAAAAGATAGAAGAAACAACTGATGAGTGTAGGTGCTTGGGTTGAGTGGTGTTGATAGTTTAGGCTATTGGCACATACTATAAAAAAACTGAAGTACCTCGCTTATATATGAAAAGACGCAAGTCGATTTATTTTGAGTGAGACCGATTGGCGAAAGCTGATCAAAAGTAGGATTGAACTGAAGAGTTTGATCCTGGCTCAGATTGAACGCTGGCGGCATGCTTTACACATGCAAGTCGAACGGATTTTGGAGCTTGCTCCAGAGTTAGTGGCGAACGGGTGAGTAATATATCGGAACGTACCCGGCAATGGGGGATAACGTAGCGAAAGTTACGCTAATACCGCATATGCCCTGAGGGGGAAAGCAGGGGACCAGTAATGGCCTTGCGTTGTCGGAGCGGCCGATATCGGATTAGCTAGTTGGTGAGGTAAAGGCTCACCAAGGCGACGATCCGTAGCAGGTCTGAGAGGATGATCTGCCACACTGGGACTGAGACACGGCCCAGACTCCTACGGGAGGCAGCAGTGGGGAATTTTGGACAATGGGCGAAAGCCTGATCCAGCCATGCCGCGTGAGTGAAGAAGGCCTTCGGGTTGTAAAGCTCTTTCAGGTGGAAAGAAAAGGTTACGGATAATACCTGTGACTGATGACGGTACCATCAGAAGAAGCACCGGCTAACTACGTGCCAGCAGCCGCGGTAATACGTAGGGTGCGAGCGTTAATCGGAATTACTGGGCGTAAAGCGTGCGCAGGCGGTTTTGTAAGACAGACGTGAAAGCCCCGGGCTTAACCTGGGAACGGCGTTTGTGACTGCAAGACTAGAGTATGGCAGAGGGGGGTAGAATTCCACGTGTAGCAGTGAAATGCGTAGAGATGTGGAGGAATACCGATGGCGAAGGCAGCCCCCTGGGTCAATACTGACGCTCATGCACGAAAGCGTGGGGAGCAAACAGGATTAGATACCCTGGTAGTCCACGCCCTAAACGATGTCAACTAGGTGTTGGGGGAGGAGACTTCCTTAGTACCGCAGCTAACGCGTGAAGTTGACCGCCTGGGGAGTACGGCCGCAAGGTTAAAACTCAAAGGAATTGACGGGGACCCGCACAAGCGGTGGATTATGTGGATTAATTCGATGCAACGCGAAAAACCTTACCTACCCTTGACATGCCAAGAAGATTCCAGAGATGGGATTGTGCTCGAAAGAGAACTTGGACACAGGTGCTGCATGGCTGTCGTCAGCTCGTGTCGTGAGATGTTGGGTTAAGTCCCGCAACGAGCGCAACCCTTGTCATTAATTGCCATCATTTAGTTGGGCACTTTAATGAGACTGCCGGTGATAAACCGGAGGAAGGTGGGGATGACGTCAAGTCCTCATGGCCCTTATGGGTAGGGCTTCACACGTAATACAATGGTCGGTACAGAGGGTTGCCAAGCCGCGAGGTGGAGCCAATCCCAGAAAGCCGATCGTAGTCCGGATTGGAGTCTGCAACTCGACTCCATGAAGTCGGAATCGCTAGTAATCGCGGATCAGCATGTCGCGGTGAATACGTTCCCGGGTCTTGTACACACCGCCCGTCACACCATGGGAGTGGAATCTGGCAGAAGTAGGTAGCCTAACCGTAAGGAGGGCGCTTACCACGCTGGGTTTCATGACTGGGGTGAAGTCGTAACAAGGTAGCCGTATCGGAAGGTGCGGCTGGATCACCTCCTTTCTAGAGTATCTTGATCCGAGTGCCTACACTCATCGGTTGTTTAAGAAGTTGTTAGTTATGAGTCGTTAGCCGTTAGTTAAAACAGTGAATGCTTTAACTGACAGCGAATGAGTTGTTGCTAACGGCTGCGTTTGGGTCTGTAGCTCAGCTGGTTAGAGCACCGTGTTGATAACGCGGGGGTCGTTGGTTCGAGTCCAACTAGACCCACCAAGTAAAGAGGGGGTTTAGCTCAGCTGGGAGAGCACCTGCTTTGCAAGCAGGGGGTCGTCGGTTCGATCCCGTCAACCTCCACCATTACCTGGTACGAGTCACAAGACATAAATGATTATCGAGATGATGATTTATGTCTTGAGTCTTAATGGCGCAAGTAGTTCTTTAAAAATCTGGAAGAAGTAAAGAAAG
The DNA here is from genome assembly GCF_000974685.2 of Ferriphaselus amnicola. Lineage (NCBI taxonomy): Bacteria > Pseudomonadati > Pseudomonadota > Betaproteobacteria > Nitrosomonadales > Gallionellaceae > Ferriphaselus > Ferriphaselus amnicola. Next base: position 2,624,224 of record NZ_AP018738.1, on the reverse strand, counting down.
TGATTCTCACTGACGTGGGTGCGGGAAACCGTGCGCATGTGAGTGGAAAAACTAAATGGGTTTTGATTGTATCAAGCCGTATTGATGCTAGTCGTATCGATGCGGTCACAAACGCGAGACAAACAACACTTGTAATGTTGACCTCTTCGGAGGGCTTAACGTTATAGGGTCAAGCGAATAAGTGCATATGATGGATGCCTTGGCGATTACAGGCGATGAAAGACGTGTAAGCCTGCGAAAAGCTACGGGGAGCTGGCAATAAAGCTTTGATCCGTAGATATCTGAATGGGGAAACCCGGCCCTTTGGGTCATTCCTGACTGAATACATAGGTCAGGTAAAGCGAACTCAGCGAACTGAAACATCTAAGTAGCTGAAGGAAAAGAAATCAACCGAGATTCCGTAAGTAGTGGCGAGCGAACGCGGAGCAGCCTGCAACCTTTAGCCATTCAATTAAGAGAACAGCTTGGAAAAGCTGGCCATAGTGGGTGATAGCCCCGTATTTGAAAATTCAGTGGTGGAAATAGGGTTGGAACAAGTAGGGCGGGACACGAGAAATCCTGTCTGAACATGGGGGGACCATCCTCCAAGGCTAAATACTCGTAATCGACCGATAGTGAACCAGTACCGTGAGGGAAAGGCGAAAAGAACCCCGGAAGGGGAGTGAAATAGATCCTGAAATCGTATGCATACAAACAGTGGGAGCGGACTTGTTCCGTGACTGCGTACCTTTTGTATAATGGGTCAGCGACTTACATTCAGTAGCGAGCTTAACCGAATAGGGGAGGCGTAGGGAAACCGAGTCTGATAAGGGCGATAGTTGCTGGGTGTAGACCCGAAACCAAGTGATCTATCCATGGCCAGGATGAAGGTTGGGTAAAACCAACTGGAGGTCCGAACCCACTAACGTTGAAAAGTTAGGGGATGAGCTGTGGATAGGGGTGAAAGGCTAAACAAACTTGGAAATAGCTGGTTCTCTCCGAAAACTATTTAGGTAGTGCCTCACGTATCACTCTCGGGGGTAGAGCACTGTTATGGCTAGGGGTCTATTGCTGATTACCAAACCATTGCAAACTCCGAATACCGAGAAGTGCGAGCGTGGGAGACAGACATCGGGTGCTAACGTCCGGTGTCGAAAGGGAAACAACCCAGACCGCCGATTAAGGTCCCCAAGACATAGTTAAGTGGAAAACGAAGTGGGAAGGCTAAAACAGTCAGGATGTTGGCTTAGAAGCAGCCATCATTTAAAGAAAGCGTAATAGCTCACTGATCGAGTCGTCCTGCGCGGAAGATGTAACGGGGCTCAAACTATGCACCGAAATCGCGGATATGTACTTGTACATATGGTAGGAGAGCGTTCTGTAGGCCTGCGAAGGTGTTCTGTGAAGAATGCTGGAGGTATCAGAAGTGCGAATGCTGACATGAGTAGCGATAAAGGGAGTGAAAGGCTCCCTCGCCGAAAACCCAAGGTTTCCTGTTCAACGTTCATCGGAGCAGGGTGAGTCGGCCCCTAAGGCGAGGCTGAAAAGCGTAGTCGATGGGAAACAGGTTAATATTCCTGTACCTCAATGTAATGCGATGTGGGGACGGAGAAGGTTAAGCAAGCTGTCTGTTGGAATAGGCAGTTTAAGCGTGTAGGGAGATTTCTTAGGCAAATCCGGGAGATCAATTCTGAGGCGTGATGACGATGCACTTAGGTGCAGAAGTTGCTGATACCAAGCTTCCAAGAAAAGCCACTAAGCTTCAGTTATATTGAGACCGTACCGCAAACCGACACAGGTGGGTAGGATGAGAATTCTAAGGCGCTTGAGAGAACTCGGGTGAAGGAACTCGGCAAATTAGCACCGTAACTTCGGGATAAGGTGCGCCCCGGTAGATTGTAGAGACTTGCTCTCGAAGGTCGATGGGGTTGCAGTGAAATGGTGGCTGCGACTGTTTAATAAAAACACAGCACTCTGCAAACACGAAAGTGGACGTATAGAGTGTGACGCCTGCCCGGTGCTGGAAGGTTAAGTGATGGGGTGCAAGCTCTTGATCGAAGCCCCAGTAAACGGCGGCCGTAACTATAACGGTCCTAAGGTAGCGAAATTCCTTGTCGGGTAAGTTCCGACCTGCACGAATGGCGTAACGATGGCCACACTGTCTCCACCCGGGACTCAGCGAAGTTGAAATGTTTGTGAAGATGCAATCTCCCCGCGGCTAGACGGAAAGACCCCATGAACCTTTACTGTAGCTTTGCATTGGACTTTGAACAGATCTGTGTAGGATAGGTGGGAGGCATTGAAGTAGGGACGCCAGTCCTTATGGAGCCATCCTTGAAATACCACCCTGATGTGTTTGAGGTTCTAACCTAGGTCCGTAATCCGGATCGGGGACCGTGCATGGTAGGCAGTTTGACTGGGGCGGTCTCCTCCCAAATTGTAACGGAGGAGTACGAAGGTTCTCTAGGTACGGTCGGACATCGTACTGATAGTGCAATGGCAAAAGAGAGCTTAACTGCGAGACTGACAAGTCGAGCAGGTGCGAAAGCAGGTCATAGTGATCCGGTGGTTCTGTATGGAAGGGCCATCGCTCAACGGATAAAAGGTACTCTGGGGATAACAGGCTGATTCCTCCCAAGAGTTCATATCGACGGGGGAGTTTGGCACCTCGATGTCGGCTCATCACATCCTGGGGCTGTAGCCGGTCCCAAGGGTATGGCTGTTCGCCATTTAAAGTGGTACGTGAGCTGGGTTTAAAACGTCGTGAGACAGTTTGGTCCCTATCTGCCGTGGGCGTTGGAAGTTTGAGGGGACCTGCTCCTAGTACGAGAGGACCGGAGTGGACGAATCTCTGGTGTACCGGTTGTCATGCCAATGGCATTGCCGGGTAGCTAAATTCGGAAGAGATAACCGCTGAAAGCATCTAAGCGGGAAACTCGCCTCAAGATGAGACTTCCCTGGGCACTAGATGCCCCTAAAGAGTCGTTCGAGACCAGGACGTTGATAGGTCAGGTGTGGAAGCGCAGTAATGCGTTAAGCTAACTGATACTAATTGCTCGTGAGGCTTGATCCTATAACATTAAGTAACAAAACAGGTGTTGCTCGCAACAATCAAAACCTCTTTACTTCATCCAGAATATGGCCGACTGGCCTCTCAACTGAGACACCAGTCAGCCGACAGTTATGTCTGACGACCATAGCAAGTTGGTCCCACTCCTTCCCATCCCGAACAGGACAGTGAAACGACTTCGCGCCAATGATAGTGTGGATTGCCCATGTGAAAGTAGGTCATCGTCAGACTCCTTACAAACAAAAAGCCCAGTTCATTCTGGGCTTTTTGCTTTTATGGCTACCAATTAGCTTGCATACATCTCTAGCCTAGCCAATAGCTTGCTTAGTGCAATTGCGCGGTGGCTTATCTTGGCCTTTTCCTCATGCGGCAACTCTGCCGCCGTTTTTCCGTAGTGGGGTAGCCAGAAATACGGATCGTAGCCGAAGCCGCCATCGCCGCGCGCTTCATGGGCGATCTCGCCGTGCCATTCACCTTCAGCGATCAAAGGTTGGGGGTCGTCGGCGTGACGTACCATTACCAGTACGCAGTAGTAATGAGCGCGGCGGTCAGTAGCGCCTTGCATCGTGTCTAATAGCTTTTCGTTATTGCGCTGGTCTGACTTTGGATTATCTCCAGCAAAACGTGCCGAGATCACGCCGGGTGCACCGCCCAGCGTGTCCACGCAGATGCCAGAATCGTCAGCCAAGGCGGGTAAACCGCTGGCGCGACTGACGTGGCGTGCCTTGGCCAGTGCGTTTTCGACGAAGGTGCAGTGCGGCTCTTCTGCTTCGCTGATGCCAAGCTGGGCTTGTGTCAGGACTTCTATGCCGAGCGGTGCCAACATGCGTTGAAACTCGCGCAGTTTGCCAGGATTGTTGGAGGCAATGACCAGCTTGTTCATTTTAGCCGCCTAGCACGTCGCCTTGAATCTCGACGAGCTGTGCGATGCCAGCCTGCGCCAAATCCAGCAGTGCATTCATTTCGGCGCGAGAGTAGGGGGCGCCTTCTGCCGTTCCCTGCACTTCGACGAAGCCGCCTGAGCCAGTCATCACTACGTTCATGTCGGTGTCGCAGTCGGAGTCTTCGACGTAGTCCAGATCCAGCACGGGTATGCCCTGATAGATGCCGACCGAAATGGCGGCGATGAAATCCTTGAGCGGGCTTTCAGTTAGCTTCTGATCGCGGATCAGTTTGGTCACCGCATCGTGCAGAGCCACATACGCGCCGGTGATGCTCGCGGTACGGGTGCCGCCGTCGGCCTGGATCACGTCGCAATCCACCTGAATGGTGCGCTCGCCTAGCTTTTGTAGATCGACCACGGCGCGCAAGCTGCGACCGATCAGGCGCTGGATCTCTTGTGTGCGCCCAGATTGCTTGCCTTTGGCCGCTTCACGCTGCATCCGTTCACCCGTGGAGCGCGGCAACATGCCATATTCCGCAGTCACCCAACCTTCGCCACTACCACGCTTATGCGGGGGGACGCGCTCTTCGACACTAGCGGTACAGATCACTTTCGTATCGCCGAACTCAATCAATACTGAACCTTCGGCGTGCTTGGTGTAATGGCGGGTGATACGCACTCGGCGCAGTTCATTGGCTAGACGTAGGCTGGGACGCATGGTGACTCCTCAAAAGAATGTCGCCCATTATACCGAGTATAATCACGTGCTTGATTCTCGCAGGAGTGGTAATGATTTATAGCATGACAGGCTACGCCTCTGTAGCAGCAGATTTGCCGAGCGGCGCGTTGACGTTGGAGTTGCGCTCTGTTAACCATCGCTATCTGGATTTTCAGGTGCGGATGCCGGAAGACCTGCGCTCGCTCGAGCCGGCGTTGCGCGAAGCTGTGTCGGCCCAAATGCAACGCGGTAAAATTGAGTGCCGCATCAATTATGCGTCCCGTGGCGTCGCCACAACCACGACCAAGCTTAATACTGAACTTCTGCATCAGCTCGCTGACTGGAGTCGGCAAATTCAGACGGTGCTTCACGATGCGCGCGGATTGAGCGTTTCGGATGTGTTGCTCTGGGAGGGTGTGTTAGAAAGTCCCGCTGCATCAGCGGAGGAGTTGCGGACGGCTGTCTTGCGATTGATGCAGGAGGCAATTGAGGAGTTTTCCTCTGCTCGTGCTCGTGAAGGCGAGAAACTCAAGCAATTTCTGCTGCAACGAGTGGCGCATATTGAGGAGATACGCGTGGCCGTTGCCCCGCGAATTCCTGCTGCGATTGCAGCTTATGAAGCAAAGCTGGCTGCTCGTCTCCGCGAAGCTATGCAAGGACAGGATAGTGACCGCTTACATCAGGAGGTGGTGCTATTCGCTACGCGTATCGACGTTGACGAGGAGTTGTCGCGCTTGTCGTCCCATCTGACCGAGGTTCAGAGAATCCTGGAAAAAGGAGGTGCTGTTGGCAAGCGCTTAGACTTTTTGATGCAGGAACTGAATCGCGAGGCTAATACGTTAGGCTCTAAGGCGGTCGATAGCGAAGTGTCACGCGCCTCGGTAGAGGTGAAACTGCTGATCGAACAGATGCGAGAACAGATTCAGAATTTGGAATAGGCGGTGTTAGTCGGTATAGTCGCGGCCGCAAAGTAAAGAGGGGCGCACTCTGGTGATCAAGGCTGCTGGATATTAATAATTGTGGGGATAGTGTAGATGTCCAAGGATTTGTATGTGTTGCTCTTGAGTGTCTTATTGCTGATTTTAGTGATAAAGGTCTGGCGTAAGATTTCTTCGGTGAGGGAAAAGGCCATTGCAAGAGGCGAATCCATGGCTATTTCGAGAGCGTTTTCATTCGATATATTCCATGGCTTGGGCGCAATTGTGCCACTGGGGATATTTGTAATTGCGGCGGCCTTGTTTCTGGTCATCTTTCCATGCGTGTTTGCGGCAGGATTGAATTACACTGACCCTACGTTCTACCGCGATTATTTTAGTGAAGACATGGGTAAAATTTGCGCTGCATTAGGCCTGGTGAATGCAACAATCTTTGCGATTTTCTTCTGGCCGAACTTCTTTGAAGTTGTGATATTCGGGCTGATCGCGCTTTTAGTAGGTGCCTTGTATTCCCTAGTCGCTGGCTTCGATCCTTCTCAGTCTGTGGTGTTTGTTACCCATACCGTCCAAAACCAGATTGCGCAATTCATCAGCTTTGTGCGCCTTGATTTGCTTAAAATTTAGTAGCCGGGGTAGCCAGGCTCGTATATTGAAACCAGAGTTCAAATTTTAAATATTTCAGATATTACTCATGTCAGGCAACCTTTTCATTATCAGTGCTCCATCTGGGGCGGGCAAGACGAGCTTGGTGCAGCGTTTGCTGGTCATAAACTCGGGCATAAGGCTTTCGATTTCTTACACAACGCGCTTACCGCGCCCAGGCGAAGTCAATGGCCGAGAATATCATTTCGTTAGCCGTGACGAGTTTGTGCAAATGTCCGAGCGTGGTGATTTCTTAGAAAGTGCTGAAGTGTACGGAAATCTTTATGGGACATCGGAATCGTGGATAAATTCGCAGCTGCACGAGGGGAGTGACATCCTGTTGGAGATCGACTGGCAAGGTGCGGCTCAGGTGCGCAGGTTGTTTCCGGAAGCGATTAGTATTTTTATCCTGCCGCCCTCGATTGAAGCATTACACACTCGCTTGAGTGGTCGCCGGCAGGATAGTGAAGAAGTCATTGCCAATCGGATGGCAGCCGCACGTGAAGACATCTCGCATGTCTCTGAATTCGATTATGTTATTATCAATGACAAGCTGGACGAAGCTTTGCGGCAACTGGATGCGGTGGTTATCGCCGCTCGGCAGCAGCGCAAGCGTCAAATGGTCAGATACCAAGACCTCATCAATCAATTGCAATCCTTGGAGTAAATAATGGCACGTATCACTGTAGAAGACTGTCTGAAGAATATCCCAAATCGCTTCGAATTGACCTTGGCCGCTGCTTATCGCGCTCGCCAACTAGCCAATGGCGCGAGCTACTTGGTGGAAGAGAATAAGGACAAGCCGACTGTAGCTGCCTTGCGCGAAATCGGCGAAGGTAAGGTCGGCTTAGAAGTTCTGAATCGCGGTCAAGCCTGATTCTGTCTAGCGGTCGCTTCCAGTGACCGCATCCCCTGTTTTTTCGTATGACTGACGCCGAGATACTGATCGAAGAGGTCGCCGCCTATCTCAAGCCCAAGGACGTGGAACATGTCCGCGAAGCGCTTGAGTATGGTGAGGCGGCGCATTTGGGGCAGTTTCGTAAATCCGGCGAGCCTTACATTAGCCACCCGATTGCGGTGGCTCGCATTCTTACGCCCTTGCATCTGGATGTGCAGGCGATCATCGCGGCACTTTTGCATGATGTGATCGAAGATACCGACATTACCATGGAGCAGATCGCCGAGAAATTCGGCAAGCCGGTGGCGCAACTGGTGGATGGGTTGTCCAAGCTGGATAAGATCGAATTCGAAACGCGCGAAGACGCGGAAGCGGAGAATTTCCGCAAGATGCTGCTGGCGATGGCGCGCGATGTGCGGGTCATCCTCATCAAGCTGGCTGATCGGCTGCACAATATGCGCACGCTGGGGTCGATGACGGCGGAAAAGACCGAGCGGATCGCCCGCGAAACGATGGACGTTTATGCGCCTATCGCTAATCGTCTTGGCCTGAATGCTATCTTTCAAGAGCTGGACGACCTGAGCTTCCGCTATCTGCATCCGAACCGATATGCGGTATTGACCAAGGCGCTGAAGGTGGCTCGCGGCAATCGCCGTGAAGTGGTAGGTAAGATCTTGGATGCTATCCGGCAGCGGCTGACCGAGCAACATATCCAAGCGGATGTGCAAGGGCGCGAGAAGCATTTGCATAGCATCTATCGCAAGATGCAGACAAAATCGCTGGCGTTCTCGCAGGTGCTGGATATCTACGGTTTTCGCGTATTGGTGGATGATGTGGCATCCTGCTATGTAGCGTTAGGTGCGCTGCATGGCTTGTACAAGCCGATTCCCGGCAAATTCAAAGATTACATTGCCATCCCTAAGGCCAACGGCTATCAGTCCTTGCACACAACACTATTCGGCCCCTTTGGTACGCCGATCGAAGTGCAGATTCGTACCCACGAGATGCACAAGATCGCCGACGCGGGCGTGGCTTCTCACTGGCTATACAAGACACCCGACGCACCGTTCAACGACTTGCACAAGAAAACCCATCAATGGCTGCAAAGTCTGCTGGAAAGCCTGTCGCAGAGTGGCGATTCGGTCGAGTTTCTGGAGCATCTCAAGGTTGACCTGTTCCCCGATGAGGTCTATGTGTTCACGCCCAAGGGTAAGATCATGGCGCTGCCACGTGGCGCGACGGCGGTGGATTTTGCCTACAACGTCCACACTGACATCGGTAACCGCTGTGTTGCTGCTCAGGTCAATTTCGAGCTGGTGCCATTGCGTACCGAGTTGAGCAACGGCGATCGCGTCGAAATCATCACCGCGCCGCATGCCAAGCCCAATCCGGCGTGGTTATCGTATGTGGTCACTAGCAAAGCGCGCAGTGAGATCCGCCACTTTCTGCGCACAGCACATTTTTCGGAAGCGATACAGCTGGGCGAGCGTCTGCTCAATCAGGCGCTTTCGTCTCTTGGCCTGAAAAGTTGGGCGGCAGACGAAGCGAGCTGGAACCGGTTCCTTAAGGAGATCGGCGTTAAGTCGCGTGACGAAGTTTTGGCGGACATCGGCCTCGGGCGCCGTTTGAATATGGTGGTTGCGCGTCAGCTGATGCGCGTCGGCGAAGAAGGCGGTCATGAGGCCACATCCAGCGGTGTGGTCACGATCCAAGGGACGGAAGGTATGGCAGTGCAATTTGCCAAGTGTTGCCGCCCGATTCCTGGCGACCCTATCATCGGCGTCATTAAGAGCGGTCAAGGCTTAGTTGTCCACACTCACGACTGTCCGACTTTGCGCAAGGGGCGTAGCGGCGTGGATAAGTGGCTCGATGTCGCTTGGGATCGCAACATCAACCGTCCGTTCGAGGTGAGCGTCAAACTCTTGGTGGCGAACCAGCGCGGGGTCTTGGCCAAGGTCGCTGCCGCTATCGCTGAAGCTGAATCCAACATCGAGAATGTCAACTTCACCAACGAAGGCGACTACACCTGCTTGCACTTCACCTTGCAAGTCAGTAACCGTTTGCATCTGGCAAACGTTATGCGCAGCCTGCGCAAAATCCCAGAAGTTGTGCGTATTTCGCGAGTGAAGAACTTGCCGACTTAACTTTTGGATTATCCAGAGGCTTAAGGCGAACGGGTCTTAGCCCCTGCAAAGCCTAGGAGGCATCACTTGGGCGATCCCAGTCGATTACCTTAGGCGACCCCACTGTAACAATCAGATTTAAAAGCTAATTGAATCGCGACGCTAGATCATAGGCTGCTTGCTTGTGCAGCATTTCTAGTGATAATGACGGCATCCTATGTAATGCAAAGGCGGTGAGGCTATGCAGCACGGAGAAGGCAGATTTCAGCGTTGGCTTGTGAGTCATCTGATCGAGAGTGATCAAGGTGGCATGCGCGCGAGTTTATTTGTTCCGTTGACGCTGGTTTGCAGTATGTAACGTTCTTTCCCTCTGTCACGCTTGCGGCAATTCTGGCAGGGTATCGGGCAGGACTGATCGCCACGGTGATGGGAATGGTGTTCGCTACCTACTTTTTCACGCCGCCGTATTACTCCTTTTCCCATGAAGTGCTGAAGCTCAGTCTGTGGTCAAACCTAGTGTTTCTGGGTGATGGGATCATCGTTTCACTGTCCATCGAAGCGATGCATCGATTTCGTAACCGATACAGACGCGAGCTGCGGTTGATCACAAGCTCTGAGGAGCAGTTGCGAGTGCTGAATGGTGAGTTGTCGGCTTTGGTTGAGAAACAGCGACAGACCGAGGCCGATTTGAAAATATTGGCCGTGGCCTTTGATGCGCAGGATGCGGTGATGATCACTGACTCGCAAGCTAACATTGTTCGCGTCAATAGGACGTTTCAGCAAATCACCGGCTATGCCGAAGCCGAGGTGCGGGGATTAAATCCAAAAATCCTTAGCTCTGGACGTCATGATTCGGCATTCTTCACAGATATGTGGCGGCAAATCAAATGCACTGGGGCGTGGGCAGGGGAAATATGGGATAAACGGAAGGATGGTCAGATCTATCCGAAGCAAATGACGATCACTGCCGTGAAAGCCCCCGATGGAGCGGTCGTAAATTATGTGGCGATTTTCACGGATATCTCCGCGCGAAAAAAATACGAAGATGAAATACGGGATATGGCCTTTGCGGATGCCCTGACTGGCCTGCCAAATCGTCGACTATTGCTTAATCGGTTGTCAGTTGCCGTTTCGGCGTCGGCCCGAAGCGGGCAGTTTGGTGCACTCATGTTCCTCGATTTAGACAAATTTAAGATGCTGAATGACACCCTAGGGCACGATTACGGCGATCTGCTCCTAATCGAAGTTGCCGCTCGAATTAAGTCCTGCGTGCGGGAGGTGGATACCGTTGCTCGTCTTGGTGGCGATGAATTCGTAGTGTTGGTCGAGAACCTCAGCGATGGGATGGAGGTAGCACAACAAGGTGCCTCTAAAGTGGCCGAGAAGATTCGTGAGGTATTGGCGAATCCGTATCAGTTAAAGTCGCAGCCGTACCACAGCTCCCCGAGCATCGGTCTGTGTATGTTCAGTGGGACAGATAGTTCGGTCGATGATCTACTCAAGCGGGCTGATCAGGCGATGTATCGAGCTAAGACCACAGGCCGGAATCGAGTCTGCCTTTTCGACTCGGCTTGCACCGACTACCGCAATGAATTGGCAGGTTGCCCGCCACTTTAAGTTGGCTAGTCTGAGCCTTTCCACAAGGCGGCTTAATTGAACCGGCGGCAGCGGCTTCGGCCTGTGCTGGGTTTGGTGTATCATCGCCGCCCTTGAATGAGTCTGATTCCAATCTCAACCCAATGAATTTTCCGCAACAATTCGATGTGATCGTAGTCGGCGGCGGCCATGCCGGGACGGAGGCTGCGCTGGCATCGGCGCGCATGGGCCGCTCCACGCTGTTGCTCACCCATAACATCGAAACGCTGGGCGTGATGTCGTGCAATCCGTCCATCGGTGGCATCGGCAAGGGGCATCTGGTCAAAGAGGTGGATGCGCTGGGCGGGGCGATGGCGGCGGCCACCGACGAGGGTGGCATTCAGTTCCGCATTCTGAATGGGTCCAAAGGCCCAGCGGTGCGCGCTACGCGCGCCCAAGCCGACCGCGCGCTGTACCGGCAGGCGATCCGCTCACGGCTGGAGAATCAGCCCAACCTGTGGCTGTTCCAGCAGGCGGTGGACGATCTGCTGGTGGAGCACGACACTGTGAACGGTGTGGTCACCCAACTCGGATTGCGCTTCATGGCCAAAACGGTAGTGCTCACTACTGGCACATTCCTTTCTGGGCTTATCCACGTGGGGCAGGCGCACTATCCGGCTGGACGAATGGGCGATGTGCCGTCGGTCAGTCTGGCGCACCGCCTGCGCGAGCTGAAGCTGCCGCAGGGCAGACTCAAGACCGGCACGCCGCCGCGCATCGACGCGCGCAGCATCGATTTTTCGGTGATGACGGAGCAGCCGGGCGACACGCCGACGCCGGTGTTTTCCTTCCTCGGCAACGCGGCCCAGCATCCGCGCCAACTGCCATGCTGGATCACCGACACCAACGAGCGAACTCACGACATCATTCGGGGCGGGCTGGATCGATCGCCGCTGTTCACCGGCGTGATCGAGGGTATCGGCCCGCGCTACTGTCCGTCCATCGAGGACAAGATCACCCGTTTCGCCGACAAGACTTCGCACCAGATATTTCTGGAGCCAGAGGGCTTGAGCACCCACGAGGTCTATCCCAATGGTATTTCCACCAGTCTGCCGTTCGACGTGCAACTGGCGCTGGTGCATTCCATCAAGGGGCTGGAGAACGCGCATCTGACGCGGCCCGGCTACGCCATCGAATACGACTATTTCGATCCGCGTGGGCTGAAGTCCACGCTGGAAACCAAGGCCATCGCCGGGTTGTTCTTTGCTGGGCAGATCAACGGTACTACGGGTTACGAAGAGGCAGCGGCACAAGGCTTGCTGGCAGGCGTGAATGCGGCTTTGCAGGCGCGAGATGAAGAGGGCTGGTGCCCGCGCCGAGATGAGGCTTACCTTGGTGTGATGGTGGACGACCTCATTACGCGCGGGGCAACGGAGCCGTACCGTATGTTTACCAGCCGCGCCGAATACCGGCTGCAATTGCGCGAAGACAACGCCGATCTGCGCCTGACGGAGATCGGTCGTCGCTTGGGCGTGGTGGACGACGTGCGTTGGGCGGCATTCGAGGCCAAGCGCGAAGCTATTGCACAGGAGCAGCAACGGTTGAAATCGACTTGGGTGAATCCCAAAACCTTGGAAGCAGCTGATGCTGAACGTGTGTTGGGCAAGGCGATCGAGCACGAATACTGTTTGCACGAGTTGTTGCGTCGTCCCGATGTGACTTACCAGACTCTGATGACTTTGCCCGGCGCGGGCGAGTCAGCGGCTGATCCGCTGGTGGCGGAGCAGGTGGAGATCCAAGCCAAATACCACGGCTACATTGAGCGCCAGCGTGAGGAGATCGCGCGCCAGCAGGGCCAAGAGGAGACGGTGTTGCCGCAGACTCTGGATTACCGCACGGTGCGCGGTCTATCTATCGAGGTGCAGCAGAAGCTCAACCAGCACAAACCGGAGACGGTGGGGCAAGCCTCTCGCATTTCGGGCGTCACGCCGGCGGCGATCTCGCTGCTTTTGGTGCATCTGAAGCGGGGTTTCAAGGATAAGGGTGTGCAGGCATGAGTCAGGCGACAGAACTTTCGCGCGGTATCACGCAGCTTGGGTTGGATATCACACCGGAAGCGCAGCAGAAGCTGCTGGCATATCTGGCATTACTGCAAAAGTGGAACAAGGTATACAACCTGACCGCGATCCGCGATCCACAGCAGATGGTCAGCCACCATTTGTTGGATAGCCTAGCGGTGCTACCCCATCTTTGGTCAGGGCGCTGGTTGGATGTGGGGTGTGGCGCTGGTTTGCCGGGGCTGGTGCTTGCGGCCGTGCGCCCCGAGTGGTCGTTTGCCATGCTGGACAGCAACAGCAAGAAAACCAGTTTCGTGCAGCAGGCGGCGATCGAGATGGGATTGCAAAATGTGAGCGTACACTGTGCGCGGGTGGAAGACTTTGCGCCGCTACAACCATTTGATGGCATCATCTCGCGAGCCTTTGCGGAGGCGGTGGATTTTGTGACATTGACACGTCATCTATTGGCGAACGATGGTCGCTGGGCGGCGATGAAGGGTGCGCCCGCACAAGAATTGAAGCGGCTGCCGTCCGATGTTGCGGTACTGGCGAATCTACCCCTGCGCGTGCCCGGCTTGGATGCGGCGCGCAGTCTAGTGATATTGAAAGCGGAGTGATGGCAAAGATACTGGCGATAGCCAATCAAAAAGGCGGGGTCGGAAAGACCACCACTACGGTCAATCTGGCGGCGAGTCTGGCGGCGCACGGCCAGCGCGTGTTGCTGGTCGATCTGGATCCGCAGGGCAATGCGACGATGGGCAGCGGCGTGGATAAGCACAAACTGTCGGCTTCGGTCTATCACGTACTGCTGGGCATACGCACATTGGCCGCAGCGCGGGTGCGCTCCGAGGCGGGCAAGTTCGATGTATTGCCATCCAATCGCGACCTTGCTGGCGCGGAAGTAGAGCTGGTGGATATGGAAAATCGCGAAGCGCGGCTGCGCTTCCAGTTGCACGGTGTCGCGGACGAATACGATTTCATCTTGGTCGATTGCCCGCCGACACTGAATCTACTGACGCTGAACGGACTGTGTGCGGCGCGCGCTGTAATGATTCCGATGCAGTGCGAGTACTACGCGCTGGAGGGTCTGAGCGATCTGGTGAATACTATACGCCGGGTGCGCTCCAGCCTGAATTCTGAACTGGAGATCGAAGGGCTGTTGCGCACCATGTTCGACCTGCGCAGCACGTTGGCGCAGCAGGTGTCGGCACAGTTGCAGCAGCATTTTGGGGACAAAGTCTATAAGACGGTGATCCCGCGAAATGTTCGGTTGGCTGAGGCGCCGAGTTATGGCGTGCCGGTGTTGCTGCACGACAAGAATTCCAAAGGTGCGCTGGCCTACTTGGCATTGGCGACCGAGTTGCTGGGTAAATCTGCTGCGACGCAAGGAGAAAATGATGGCAAAACCGAATAAGGGGCTGGGGCGCGGGCTGGATGCTTTGATGGGGGATGTATCCGGCAGCGACGAATTGCGCGAGTTAGAGGTCGGGCAGCTCAAACCGGGCAAATACCAGCCGCGAACGCACATGGATGAAGCTTCGCTGGATGAGCTGGCGGCATCGATCAAAGCGCAAGGGGTGATCCAGCCGATTCTGGCGCGCGAGTTAGCCGAAGGCGGCTACGAGATCATTGCGGGTGAGCGTCGTTGGCGCGCTTCGCAGCGTGCAGGCCTAGATCGGGTTCCAGTACTGGTGCGCAAAGTGCCAGATAATGTGGCTCTGGCGATGGCGCTGATCGAGAACATCCAGCGCGAGAATCTGAATTCGCTAGAGGAGGCTCAAGGTATCCAGCGTCTAATCGACGAATTCGGGATGACACATCAGGAAGCAGCCGATGCTGTGGGGCGCTCACGCAGTGCTGCCTCCAACCTTCTGCGACTCCTTAATCTGTACCCACCAGTACAAGAGTTGTTGATGGGAGGGCGTCTTGATATGGGGCATGCCCGCGCTTTGTTGGCGTTGGATGGCGCACAGCAGATCGTAGTCGGCAACAAGATCGTGGCGGAGCAGTTATCGGTAAGGCAGGCTGAAAAGCTAGTACAGAACACTCTGAATCCGGCACAGCCCAAACTGGAAGCAGAGCCGGATCGCGACATCCTGCGCTTGCAGGAAGAGTTGGCGGAACAGATCGGTACGAGCGTAGAAATCAAAGTGGGCAGGAAAGGTGCGGGGAAACTGGTGCTTGAATACGTCAGCCTCGACCATCTGGATGCGCTGATTTCTAAGCTTAAATAGTTTTCAGTGGAAATCCACTGAAAACCGTGCTTGACTTATGTGAGGGGAAATCGGAGAATGCGCACGGTTAAAACGCCCTGAGCACAGGGTTAACGCTCCAAGGTGCTCAATGGACGAAGCAACAAACAAAAACATAAGCCGCGCAGTAAGCAAAGCGGCACGCTGGCAAATAATCGTAACAGTCGTCATTTCGGTCGCTTCTCTACTGCTTGCAGGGTTAGATGCGGCACTCTCCGCAATAGCGGGAGGGGCTTCTGTAATCGTGGGCAGCTATGCTGGAGTAGTGGCAACCCGAGGTCGCTACAGCTCATCTCCAAGTGGAGTTCTGATTACTTTGCTTAAGGCAGAGGTGATCAAAGTGATGGTTACGGCGGCATTGTTGTTAATGGCGTTCAAGTTTTACAGGGGAATAGTTCCTTTGTCCCTGATTGGTGGGTTGGCAGCTGCTGCGCTGGTTTCTGGCATAGGGTTGCGAGCTATAAATGATGACAATAATAAGTAGGATACGGGATGTCTGAACACGCACTGACCCCTTCGAGCTATATCGAGCATCACCTCGCTTTCAATGCCAAAGATGTTGGCGGTGGATTTTGGACTTTGCACATGGATACCTTGGTGGTGTCTTGGTTGCTGGGCATATTCGCCTTTGGTTTTCTCTGGTGGGTAGTGCGTGGTGCGACTGCCGGTGTGCCCAATAAGCGCTTGGCATTCGTTGAGTTGCTGGTGGAATTCGTTGACGATCAAGTTAAAGGAATTTTCCACGGTGATCGAAATGCATTCGTTGCGCCAGCTGCATTGACGGTGTTCGTCTGGGTATTGATGATGAATGCGATGGACTTCCTGCCTGTCGATATCATGGCTTGGATCTATCACAACGTTTTTGGTCAGGATCACTTCCGTGCGGTTCCAACCTCCGATATCAACTCGACTTTTGCGCTGGCTTTGGCGGTATGGGTGCTGATGATTTTCTTCAGCATCAAGGTCAAGGGTTTGGGTGGCTGGATACATGAGTTGTTCTGTGCGCCATTCGGTTCTAACGTGCTGGTATGGCCTGCTAACTTCTTGTTCAATCTGATCGAATACGTGTCTAAGCCGCTGTCGCACTCACTGCGTCTGTTCGGTAATATGTATGCGGGTGAGATCATCTTCCTGCTATTGGGTATGTGGGCTGCAACCGGTCTGGCGGGTACGATTTTTGGAGCATTGCTGGGTGCTGGATGGGCAATCTTCCACATCCTGATCGTGGTGTTGCAAGCGTTCATCTTCATGATGCTGACGGTTGTGTACATCGCGATGGCGCATGAAAGCCACTAACTAGTTTTGTTTGTAATTTTTATCAACTTGTAATACCAACCTTGTAAATCGAAAGGAAATAAAATGGAAAACACCGTGCAACTGTTGGCGATGGTTCAAGCTTACACCGGAATCGGCATTGGCCTGATCATTGGTCTGGGTGCTGCTGGTGCCTGTATCGGTATCGGTATCATGTGTAGCGCATTCTTGGAAGGCGCAGCCCGCCAGCCTGAAATGATGCCAACTCTGCAAGGCAAGGTATTCCTGCTGTTGGGTCTGATCGACGCTTCGTTCATTATCGGTGTTGGTCTGGCCATGATGTTCGCGTTCGCAAATCCGTTGCTGGCCGTCATTAAATAAGGTTGGCTTTGCCACGCGGCATAAATCGGCGTAAGGAACTGAAATGAACATTAACCTGACACTGTTTGCACAGGCTTTGTCGTTTGCCATTCTGATATGGTTCACGGTCAAGTTTGTCTGGCCGCCGCTGCTGTCTGCAATCGAAACCCGTCAAAAGACCATCGCTGATGGTTTGGCGGCAGCCGAGCGCGGCAAGCATGAGCAAGAGTTGGCCGCCAAGCGCGCTGCGGATGTCATCCGCGAAGCGAAGGAAAAGGCAGCCGAGATCATCGCTCAGGGTGAGAAGCGCGGTACCGAGATTGTTGAAGAAGCCAAGGCTCAGGCCAAGGTCGAAGGCGACCGTATCATTACGGGTGCTAAGGCTGAAGTCGAGCAGGAAGTGTTTCGTGCTAGAGAGCAACTGCGTAATGAAGTATCCGCAATCGCTCTGGCTGGTGCGTCTCGCATCTTGGGTCGCGAAATCGACGCCAAAGCTCACAACGATCTGCTTGAAAAACTAGTCGCGGAAATCTGATCGCCATGTCTGAAGCCATCACTATTGCCCGTCCATATGCTTTGGCTGCTTTTGAGCAGGCCAAGCGAGGTGGAGTCCTGAAAACTTGGTCCGAATTGTTGGAAGCGGCTACGGCTGCGGTCAATGATGCGCAAGTGGCTGCTCTGGTCTCTAATCCCCGCGTTGCGGCAGGACAAGTTGAGTCGCTGATGATCGCACTGTGTGGCGGTAAGGTCGGCTCTGACGGACAGAACTTCATCAAATTGCTGATTGAAGCTCATCGTCTGGCAGTGTTGCCTGAAATCGCTGAGCAGTTCGAAGCGCTGCGTGCGGAAGAGGAGAAGTCGGTTGACGTAATGGTCAGCTCGGCATTCGACTTGAATGACGCGCAGAAGCTGAAGATCGCAGCGGCATTGAAGACCAAGCTGGGACGTGAAATTCGTCTCTCTAGCGAGATCAACAAAGATCTGCTGGGCGGCATCGTGATTCGCGCAGGCGACAAGGTGATTGATGGCTCGGCACGTACACGGCTGGCCGAAATGGCAAGCGCACTGGCTTGATGACAGAAATATCGAAACGAGGAAAAGATGAAGCTCAATCCTTCTGAAATTAGCAATTTGATTCGCAGCCGCATCGAGAATTTCGAAGCGCTGACTCAAGCCCGCACCGAAGGCACGGTTGTATCCGTGACTGACGGTATCGTGCGCGTCCACGGCCTGTCTGATGTAATGCAGGGCGAAATGCTTGAATTCCCTGGCAACACCTACGGCTTGGCGCTGAACTTGGAGCGTGACTCGGTGGGTGCTGTGGTTCTGGGTGAATACGAGCACATCAGCGAAGGCGACACTGTTAAGTGTACTGGCAAGATTCTGGAAGTGCCGGTTGGTCCTGAGTTGCGTGGCCGCGTGGTGAACGCGCTGGGTCAGCCCATCGACGGCAAAGGCCCGATTAATGCCAAGATGACCGACAAGATCGAAAAGGTCGCTCCGGGCGTGATCGCACGTAAGTCGGTCGATCAGCCTGTGCAAACTGGTCTGAAGTCGATCGACTCTATGGTTCCAGTCGGTCGCGGTCAGCGCGAACTGATCATTGGTGACCGTCAGACAGGTAAGACAGCGGTTGCTGTTGATGCCATCATCAACCAGAAGGGTCAGAACATGACCTGTATCTACGTTGCGATCGGCCAAAAGGCATCGACTATCGCTAACGTGGTGCGCAAACTGGAAGAGCATGGCGCGATGGGTTACACCATCGTCGTAGCGGCTACGGCTTCTGACTCTGCTGCAATGCAGTTCTTGGCTCCGTATGCTGGCTGTACCATGGGCGAATACTTCCGTGATCGCGGCGAAGATGCATTGATCGTATATGATGACTTGACCAAGCAAGCTTGGGCTTATCGTCAAATCTCCCTGTTGCTGCGCCGTCCACCCGGCCGCGAAGCCTACCCAGGTGATGTGTTCTACATCCACTCCCGTCTGTTAGAGCGCGCAGCTCGCGTGAACGCCGACTACGTGGAAGCCTTCACCAAGGGCGAAGTCAAGGGCAAGACCGGTTCGTTGACCGCATTGCCGATCATCGAAACTGCTGCTGGCGACGTGTCCGCTTTCGTTCCGACCAACGTGATCTCGATCACTGACGGTCAGATCTTCTTGGAAACAGACTTGTTCAACGCCGGTGTCCGTCCTGCGATCAACGCCGGTGTGTCGGTATCTCGCGTGGGTGGTGCAGCTCAGACCAAGGTCATCAAGAAGCTGGGTGGCGGTGTGCGTCTAGCACTGGCTCAGTATCGTGAACTGGCTGCGTTCGCGCAGTTTGCTTCTGACTTGGATGATGCAACCCGCAAGCAATTGGAACGCGGTCGTTTGGTGACTGAACTGATGAAGCAGCTGCAATATGCGCCTCTATCTGTTGCTGAAATGGCTGTGACACTGTTCGCAGTGAACAAGGGTTACTTCGATGACGTGGAAGTAAAGAGAGCACTGGCATTTGAATCTGCCGTGCACTCCTTCCTGAAGTCTAAGCACAAGGCGATCATGGATGCCATCGACACCACTAAGGATCTGTCGGGTGACAACGAGAAGGCCTTGGCGGCAGCGATCGAGGAATTCAAGTCCACGGGTGTTTACTGATATAACGACTAGCCACGCCACTAGCTGATCAGAAGATGGTTTACTAGTGGTAGGTTAAAAGCCGGAGTAAGTTATGGCAGGCAGCAAGGAAATACGCACCAAGATCAAGAGCGTTGAAAATACGCGCAAGATCACGCGTGCTATGGAAATGGTGGCCGCATCCAAAATGCGTAAAGCGCAAGAACGGATGCGAGCCGCTCGGCCTTATGCGGAAAAGATTCGCCAAGTGGCGGCTCACTTGTCGCGCGCCAATCCAGAGTACAAGCACCCATTCTTGGTCAAGCGCGACGTCAAAAACGTCGGCGTGATCGTGGTGACTTCGGACAAAGGTCTGTGCGGCGGTCTGAATACCAACATCTTGCGTCTGGTGGTGAACCGGATGAAAGACTTGGAAAGTCAGGGTAAGGGCATTTCGGTGTGCCCTATCGGCAACAAAGGCTTCAGCTTTATGAATCGCGTAGGTGCAAAAGTCAAATCACATATGATTGGCTTGGGTGATACGCCACACGTTGAGAAGCTGATCGGTGCAGTGAAGGTGATGCTTGATGCCTATGCTGCGGGTGAGATCGACGCAATCTATCTGAGCTATAACCATTTCATCAACACGATGAAACAGGAACCTCGCATAGAGCAACTGCTCCCACTCAGCGATGAACTGTCTGCTGAGGACAAGCCTGGTAACTGGGATTATTTGTATGAACCAGAGGCTAAGCAAGTCGTGGACGAGTTGATGGTGCGTTACATCGAATCGCTGGTCTATAGCGCAGTGACCGAAAACATGGCTTCTGAGCAAAGCGCGCGTATGGTAGCAATGAAGGCCGCTTCTGATAATGCCAAGACCGTCATCGGTGAACTCAAGCTGGTCTATAACAAGGCGCGTCAGGCAGCGATTACCAAGGAAATCTCGGAAATCGTCGGCGGCGCAGCAGCGGTCTAACAGTTAAACGTTAATTTGGGGAATCTCAAAATGAGTCAAGGCAAGATTGTTCAGTGTATCGGCGCGGTGGTGGACGTTGAATTTCCACGTGATGCGATGCCTAAGGTATATGACGCGTTGCTGGTGCAAGACGACGCGAACACAGTTGGCGAGAAGGGCTTGACCCTGGAAGTTCAACAGCAAATTGGTGACGGCGTAGTTCGTACCATTGCCATGGGCTCCTCGGATGGTCTGCGTCGCGGTACCGCAGTTACCAACACCGGCAACCAGATCTCCGTTCCTGTTGGACACGGCACACTGGGTCGTATCATGGATGTGTTGGGCCGCCCGATTGATGACGCTGGCGAAGTGCAATGTGAAGAGCGTCGCTCCATTCACCAGAAGGCACCGAAGTTCGACGAATTGTCGCCTTCCGTTGACCTGCTGGAAACCGGCATCAAGGTGATCGACTTGGTTTGCCCGTTTGCTAAGGGTGGTAAAGTGGGTCTGTTCGGTGGCGCCGGTGTGGGCAAGACCGTGAACATGATGGAACTCATCAACAACATCGCTAAACAGCACTCTGGTTTGTCCGTGTTCGCCGGTGTGGGTGAGCGTACTCGTGAGGGTAACGACTTCTACCATGAAATGAAGGACTCCAACGTGCTGGACAAGGTTGCGATGGTGTTCGGTCAGATGAACGAGCCGCCTGGCAACCGTCTGCGCGTTGCGCTGTCCGGTCTGACCATGGCTGAAAAGTTCCGTGACGAAGGTCGTGACATCCTGTTCTTCGTGGATAACATCTACCGTTACACATTGGCCGGTACCGAAGTTTCTGCGCTGTTGGGTCGTATGCCTTCCGCTGTGGGTTACCAGCCGACTCTGGCTGAAGAAATGGGCCGCTTGCAAGAGCGTATCACTTCGACCAAGGTAGGCTCGATTACATCCATCCAGGCTGTTTACGTTCCTGCGGATGACTTGACCGACCCGTCTCCTGCGACCACGTTTTTGCACTTGGATTCGACCGTTGTGTTGTCGCGTGACATCGCTTCTCTGGGTATCTATCCTGCGGTTGATCCACTCGACTCGACTTCCCGTCAGCTGGATCCGCTGGTGGTTGGCGAAGAGCACTACTCCGTTGCTCGTGGCGTGCAGCAGACTCTGCAACGCTACAAGGAATTGCGCGACATCATCGCGATTCTGGGTATGGACGAACTGGCACCGGAAGATAAGTTGGCTGTGTCGCGCGCTCGTAAGATCCAGCGCTTCCTGTCGCAGCCTTTCCATGTTGCTGAAGTGTTTACTGGCAGCCCCGGCAAGTACGTGACCCTGAAGGAAACCATTCGAGGCTTCAAGGGCATTGTTGGTGGCGAGTACGATCACCTGCCAGAGCAAGCGTTCTACATGGTTGGCGGTATCGACGAAGCTGTCGAAAAAGCAAAAACGCTGCAATAAGGGATAAGGTATATGGCTATGACCGTTCATGTTGACGTGGTAAGCGCAGAAGAGTCCATCTTCTCCGGCCTTGCGGAACTGGTCATCGTTCCGGGAGAGTCTGGCGAGTTGGGTATCCTGCCACGCCACACCCCACTGTTGACCCGCATCAAACCGGGTTCGGTGCGCCTCAAACTGCCAGATCAGGAAAAAGAAGAGCTGATCTATGTATCTGGTGGAATGTTGGAAGTGCAGCCGGACGTGGTGACCGTGCTGGCCGATACCGCCATCCGAGGTGCTGATTTGGATGAGGCTCGTGCGATGACTGCTAAACAGGCAGCGGAAGAGGCGATGAAGAATCGCAGTTCCGACATCGATTATGCAGCAGCTCAGGCTGAGCTTTCTCAAGCCTTGGCTCAGTTGCAAGCGATCGAGAAACTTCGTAAGCGAACACACTAAGTTATAGCAACTAACAAATAAAGGCAGCCTAGGCTGCCTTTTTTGTTGCTTAGACGAATACGTCAGATGGCCAATGCCACGCTAAAATACCCGCTGTCAGCACTTTTGTTTATACTGAGCCACCTTCAGAAAGCCGAGTATGAAATCACTAAACATTGTCATCCTAGCTGCCGGTAAAGGCACGCGCATGTACTCTGAAAAGCCTAAGGTTCTGCATACTCTAGCAGGGCGCCCATTGGTGCAGCACGTCATCGAAACTGCAAATACTCTGTCACCGGGCGTTAGCTGTGTCGTGTACGGTCATGGTGGCGAACAGGTGCCGCAGACCTTGGCAGACATTGTTACGTGTTTTGTGATGCAAGAACCACAATTAGGTACAGGCCATGCAGTACAACAGGCGCTTCCCTTGCTCGCGGACGATAGCACTACACTCGTTCTCTACGGTGATGTGCCGCTGATTCAAGCCAACACATTACATAAGCTGCTGATGCATCCATTTGCACTCAATTTGCTGACCCTGCATATGGAGCACCCTACAGGTTATGGCCGAATTGTTCGGGAACAGGGTGGCAAGGTAACGGCCATCGTTGAGGAGAAGGATGCTTCGGCCGAGCTCCGTGCAATTAAAGAGGTCAACACGGGTATTCTGGCTGCACCTACTGGGCTACTGCGCCAATGGTTAAGTGCGTTGAAAAATGACAATGCACAAGGCGAATACTATCTGACTGACATCGTTGCTATGGCTGTAGCGCAGGGAGTTCAGGTTCAGACGGCGCATCCTACTCACGATTGGGAGGTGTTGGGCGTCAATAGCAAACAGCAATTGGCCGAGCTTGAGCGCTTATGGCAGCACGTACAAGCGCACCATCTTCTTGCCCAAGGCGTGACTTTAGCCGACCCAGCACGAGTTGATATTCGCGGCAAATTGACGTGTGGGCGCGATGTTGAGATCGATATCGGCTGTATCTTTGAGGGAAATGTGCATCTTGATCACCGTGTGCGAGTCGGTGCATACAGCATCATCCGTGAATCGAAGATCGAATCTGGTACCCATATTGCTCCGTTCAGTCTAATCGATCATGCGGAGGTCGGGAATGATTGCGTGATCGGCCCTTATGCGCGTCTGCGGCCCGGCACTAAGCTGCACAACGAAGTTCATGTTGGCAATTTCGTCGAGATCAAAAATAGCGAAATCGCAGCGCAGAGTAAGGCCAATCATCTGAGCTACATCGGTGACAGTACAGTGGGAAGTCGCGTCAATATCGGTGCGGGAACCATTACCTGCAATTACGATGGCGTAAATAAACATCGTACCGTGATCGGTGACGATGCCTTTATCGGCTCAGACACGCAACTGGTTGCGCCTGTGACGGTGGGGCATGGGGCGACCATTGGTGCAGGCTCGACCATCACACGCGATGCTCCTGCAGGTGAGCTGACCCTATCACGTGGCAAGCAAACTACCATCACCGGGTGGCAGCGCCCAAAAAAGAAGCCACGCTGAATACTCTTTAGGCAAAAGCCTGAAAACACGCTGGAATATCTCACTGTTCGGTGCTCGCACATGCGACTGAAATCGGCATAGTGCCATCCGTAGATATGGATGGCAGCAAGGCTGCCGCAATAGGGAGATCGACACATGGCGACTATCGCCATTTTCAACCAAAAAGGTGGCGTGGGAAAAACCACCACTTGTTTGAATCTGACCGCAGGATTGACTCGGGCGCAGCGCTGCCCGGTCGTGATAGACCTTGACCCGCAGGCACACATGACGCTGGCCTCGGGTGTTCGCGACGTGCGAGCAGACACAAGTGTCGCTGCGTTCTTCAAGGGCGGCGCGCCACTTGCCAACTTGATTCAAGAAACAGCTGGCGGTTGGCAACTGATTCCCGCCACGTTAGAGCTGGCCAAGATCGATGTGATGTTCGGTAACGACACACAGGCTGGCATGATGCTAAGTCATGGGCTGAAAGAAGAGCTCGCGCTCACCGGCGCCCCCGTGCTGATCGACTGCTGCCCCATGTTAGGTGTATTGACGCTGAATGCGCTGTTGGCCGCAGATCGTGTGCTGATTCCGGTTTCCGCTGACTTTCTCTCCCTGCAAGGTGTACACCGGCTGGAGGTTGCGCTCAATGTATTGGAGACCAAGCTGAAGCGGAAGATCGAGCGCCGAGTGGTGGTCACTCGCTTTGATGCAAGACGGAAACTGGCATTCGAGATCTACGACAAGGTCAAAGAGCGTTACGGTGACTTGGTATGCAACACCCGCATCAGTGAGAACGTCGCACTAGCGACGAGTCCCATGCACGCGAAAGACATCTTCAGCTTCGCCCCAAACAGTCCAGGCGCAGTTGACTACAAGGCGCTAACGCTGGAACTGATCAAGTCGGGGTTCTTTAGCTAGCGCAATCTAGGTCGCTATATTCCACGCCTAAGATTCACTCACTTTAACTCCCCAAAGAAACTTCTGATCGCCAGCACTCGTTGGGTGAGGTCGTGATACTTTAACTCGATACGCAGCTTGTCCTGTCCTACCAACTTGTAGTGACGCTTGGTCTGGATCAATTTGATGATCTTCGTCGGATCGATGGGTGGATTCGGCACGAATTGGATCTGGATAGCCTCCGAGGAAGCGTCCAGTTTGGCGATGCCCAATGGCTTGGCGGCGATACGTAGCTGGTGGCATAGAAGCAGCGCTTCGGCGGCGTCCGGCAGCAGGCCGAAGCGGTCAATCAACTCGGCTTGCATGGTCTCCAGTTCGTCCAGTGAAGTGCAGCTCGCCAGCCGCTTGTACAACACCAGCCGCTGGTGGATGTCGCCGCAGTAATCGTTGGGCAGCAGCGCCGGTGTGTGCAGATTGATCTCGGTGGTGACGCCCAGCGGGTGTGCCATGTCAGGCTCGTGGCCTTGCCGCAGAGAAGTGATGGCAGCGTTGAGCATGTCGGTATAAAGGGCGAAGCCGATCTCCTGCATCTCACCGCTCTGTGATTCGCCCAGCACCTCGCCCGCGCCGCGTATCTCCAGATCGTGCATGGCGAGATAAAAGCCGCTGCCCAATTGCTCCATCGCCTGAATCGCTTCGAGACGTTTCTTGGCCTGCGCGGTCAGCCCGTCCAGACTATCCACCAGCAGATAGGCGTAAGCCTGATGGTGCGAACGCCCAACGCGACCACGCAACTGGTGTAACTGCGCGAGGCCGAAGCGGTCGGCGCGGTTCATGATGATAGTGTTGGCGCTGGGCACGTCGATGCCGGTCTCGATGATGGTGGAGCACAGCAGCACATTGAAGCGCTGGTGGGTGAAGTCGCGCATCACCGACTCCAGTTCGCGCTCGCCCATCTGACCGTGTGCCATGCGGATGCGCGCTTCCGGCAGCAAGGTGGTCAGCTTCTCCAGCATATTGGGCATGGTGTCCACTTCGTTATGCAGGAAGTACACCTGCCCACCGCGCTTCAATTCGCGCAGCACCGCTTCGCGGATCACGCCCTGGCTGTAGCCGCTGACGAACGTCTTGATCGACAAGCGGCGCTGCGGCGCAGTGGCGATCACCGAGAAGTCGCGCAGCCCTTCCAGCGACATCGCTAGCGTGCGCGGGATCGGCGTGGCGGTTAGCGTCAGTACGTCCACTTCGGCGCGCAGCGCTTTCAGGCGCTCTTTCTGCTGCACACCGAAGCGATGCTCTTCGTCGATGATGACCAGCCCGAGGTTGGAGAACTTGATGTCTTTCTGGATCAGCTTGTGTGTGCCGATCACGATGTCCACCTTGCCCTCGGCCAAGTCTTTCAGCGCCTGCGTGGTTTCCTTGGTCGACTTGAAGCGGGACAGCTCGGCGATACGCACCGGCCAATCGGCGAAGCGGCTGGAGAAATTTTGGTAATGCTGCTCGACCAGCAGCGTAGTGGGGGCTAACACCGCTACCTGCTTGCCTTCCATCGCGGCGACGAAGGCGGCGCGCAGCGCAACCTCGGTCTTGCCGAATCCCACGTCGCCGCAGATCAACCTATCCATCGGCTTGCCGGATTGCAGGTCGAGGATGACAGCCTCGATGGCGGCGGCCTGATCGGGCGTTTCCTCGAAACCGAAGCCAGCGGCGAAGGCCTCGTAGTCGTGGTAGGTCAGCTTGAAAGCGTGACCCTTACGCGTGGCGCGCTGGGCGTAGAGGTTCAGTAGTTCGGCAGCGGTATCGCGCACCTGTTGCATGGCTCGGCGCTTGGCCTTGTCCCATGCGCCGCTGCCCAGCTTGTGCAATGGCGCATCTTCCGCCGCACCGCCGCTGTAACGGCTGATGACGTGCAGTTGCGACACGGGTACGTAGAGCTTGTCCTCGCCCGAATATTGCAACAGCAGGAATTCGTTGCCGCCCTCGCCCAAATCCAGCGTGACCAAGCCCATGTAGCGTCCGATGCCGTGCTGCTCATGCACGACCGCGTCGCCCGGCTTGAGCTCGGACAAATCGCGCAGCATCCCTTCGACGCTGCTCTTTTTGGTGCTGCGTGTGTTACGGCTCTTGGGCTGGGAGGCGTACAGCTCGGTCTCGGTAACGATGGCTAACTGTGTGTCCGTGAGCGTGAAGCCCCGTTGCAAGGGAGCGACACCCAGCATGAACGCTGCTTTGCCTTGCTCGAATTCGGCGTAGCTCTCGCACGTCTCCGGCGTTAGCCCGTACTCGCGCAGATAGCCCGCCATGATCTCGCGCCGCCCCAGTGATTCCGCCAGCAGCAACACCCGTCCGATCTGATTTCTGATGAAGGACTGAAACGCCAACACCGGCACCTCCGCCTTGCGATCCACGGCGATGGGCGGAATGGGCGTCGTGGGACAGCTTGTCAGCGTGGAGCCTTCGTCTTTATCAACGACATCTACCCGTCCAAATTCCTTGACCCGTCCAAAAAACTGCTCGCCATCCATGAACAGCTCATGCGGCTCCAACAGCGGGCGTTGCGGATCGCCGCGCAGCAGTTTGTAGCGGTTGGCCGCATCCTTGCCGAATTCGGTGATGGCATCGTTCACGGCGTGGTGTAGGCACAGCGTGGCGTTGGGCGGCAAGTAGTCGAACAGCGTGGCGGTCTCGTCGAAGAACAGCGGCAGGTAGTACTCGATGCCGGCTGGGGCGATGCCCTTGCTCACATCCTTGTAGATGCCGGCTTTGGAGGGGTCGCCCTCAAAGCGTTCGCGGAAATTCTTGCGGAAGCGCGCCTGCCCAGCTTCGTCCAATGGAAACTCGCGCGCGGGCAGCAAGCGAATGTCCGGCACGGGGTAGATGGTGCGCTGCGTGTCCACGTCAAAGGTGGCGATGGTCTCGATCTCGTCATCGAACAGGTCGATGCGGTACGGCACTGGGCTACCCATCGGGAACAGGTCGATCAGCCCGCCGCGCACGCAATACTCGCCGGGGGTGAGCACCTGCTGCACGTGGGTGTAGCCTGCCAGCGTCATCTGCGCGCGGAAAGCATCCAGTACCAGCCGCTCGCCCTTGTTCATGAAGAAGGTGTAGGCCGCCATGTAACTCACCGGCGGCAGTGGGTAGAGCGCGGTGGTCACCGGTACGATCAACACGTCATAGGCACTGGTGCGGACATGGTGCAGCGTGGCGAGGCGTTCGGAGACCAAGTCCTGATGCGGCGAGAAATGGTCGTAGGGCAGCGTTTCCCAGTCTGGTAGCAGATGCACGCGCAGCTTGGGGTCAAAGTAAGGCAGCTCTTCCACCAGCCGCTGTGCCTCGCGCGCATCCGCCGTCAAGATCACCAGCGGCGACTGTTTGCGGGCGAATTGTGCCAGCGCCAAAGCATCGGACGAGCCGTGCAGGTTGGCGTAGCGCGGGCGGGAATGGGTGGAATCGAACAGCATGACAGCAGCGGAGCAAATCTGGGCATGCATTATAAGCCAGCACGGTCTCCGCTGGGTTTGCCCGGTATATAATGGCCGCCATTTTTCGCCGTTTATCCGAACCATGCCGACACCCACCGAAATCACCGCACACCAGAACTCCCGCACGCTGGAGATCGCTTTCGACGACGGCGCAAGCTTCGTCTTGCCGTTCGAGTTCCTGCGCGTCAACTCTCCCTCCGCCGAAGTGCGTGGCCACGGGCCTGGGCAGGAGACTTTGCAGGTCGGCAAGCGCAACGTCGGCCTGAGCGAGATCGTCCCGGTCGGCAGCTACGCCGTCAAACTGGCATTTGACGACGGCCATGATTCTGGCCTCTACACTTGGCAATACTTGTACGAACTGGGCAAGGATCAAGACGGGCTGTGGCAGGAGTATCTGCAACGACTGGAAGCGGCGGGCGAAAGCCGAGATTGACGACGTATCCCCTCTCCCATTTAATGGGAGAGGGGCAGGGGAGAGAGTCGGCGCGCACTACCCTCTCCCTAACCCTCTCCCTCAAGGGGGAGGGGATAATTAGCTAAGGAGTTGAGATGAGCAAAACCACCCACTTCGGTTTTCAGACCGTCGCTGAAGAAGAGAAAGCCAAGAAGGTCGCGGGCGTGTTCACCAACGTCGCCAGCAAATACGACGTGATGAACGACCTCATGTCTGCTGGCTTGCACCGCCTCTGGAAACGCTTCGCCGTCAGCGTCAGCAGCGTGCGCGCTGGGGATCGCGTGTTGGACGTGGCAGGCGGCTCGGCGGATTTGTCGCGCCTGTTCCTGAAGGCGGTCGGCAGCGGCGGGCAAGTCGTGCTCACTGACATCAACAACGCCATGCTGCGCGTCGGTCGTGATCGTTTGCTAGACGAAGGCATCGTCACTCCGACGGCGCAATGCGATGCCGAACACCTGCCCTTCCCCGACAACTACTTCGACTGCGTCAACATCTCCTTCGGCTTGCGCAACGTCACCCACAAAGACGCCGCCCTGCGCGAGATGCGCCGCGTACTCAAGCCGGGTGGCCGCGTGCTGGTGCTGGAGTTCTCCAAAGTCGCCAAACCGCTAGAAAAAGCCTACGACCTGTACTCGTTCAAGCTGCTGCCGTTCATGGGCAAACTGGTTGCCGACGACCCCGACAGCTACCGCTACCTCGCCGAATCCATCCGCATGCATCCGGGACAGGAAGAGCTGAAGCAGATGATGGTGGATGCAGGATTGTCGCGCGTGGAGTACTTCAACTTGACCGGCGGCGTGGTGGCGGTGCATCGGGGGTATAAGTTGTAAGCTCGATTATGACTTATGACGACTTTGATGCTGCGCAGGATGAAATGTTTGAGCGACTTTCTGAAGAGTTATATCCAGACCACAAAGAGAAAGCTATAGCTGAATTTACTAATGACAGACTTCGTTCATATTACTTAAATCATCCACGTGTAGCACGGCCCGCTGTTGATCTATTTCGTGAGGCGGAGTCCTTGTTGTGTTCGGGACACCTTGATGCCGCATTAGTATTCTCCGCCTCTGCTACAGAACTATTTCTCAAGGCAACTCTACTTCGCCCGATTATTCATGGCCTAGTAAGTAGTGAGGTTCTTGCAGAAGAGATCGTCAATAACACGCTGGCCCAAACTGGCCTTGATCGGTATAAAAAACTTCTTGATCAGCTATTTGAGCACTTAACAAGTAAGAAATTAGACAGCGTTCTGAGAGTTGGTGCGAGCAAGACATTGGTTGATGAAATTGCCGAAATTCAAAGGATGCGGAATGGTGTTGTGCATCGTGGTGAGTCAATAACACAGGCAGATGCAGAGCGAGCATTGGATGTATGCAAAACGACTGTTATATTTGTCCTGAACCCCGTACTGGCGGCATTAAATCTTGAATCGCGAAAGGGTGAAGGTATTCAACCAGCGCGTAGGCTGGGGTGATGCACCCCAGCATCTAGCCCAGCCTCCGCTAGGATTCGCTCGCTCATCCCAGCCTACATTTCCTGCCTCTTGCATCTCCCTCCGACTTCGACGATGATGTGCATCACATTTGCGATGCACGGAACCCTCCATGAAAACCGCGACCATGCCCGCTTTGCGGGTGCAACCTGAGTTGAGACAAGCTGCCGAGGAGATTCTGCGTCCCGGCGAGACGCTTTCCGCCTTCGTCGAGGACTCGTTGCGGCGCAATGTGGCGTTTCGGCGGACACAGCAGGAGTTCATTGCGCGCGGTTTGACTTCGCGGGATGAGGCAAAGAAAACCGGCGTGTACTTCTCTTCGGAAGAGGTGTTGGCAGAGTTGGACACCCTCATTGCCAGTGCCAAAAAAGAAGGCGCGTAGGTGAGTTGCAAGGTTCGCTATACCCTAGCTGCCAAAGAAGATTTGAAGCGTTTGTTCACCTTTTTAGCTGAGCACGATATTCAAGCAGCGAAGCATGCGCGCAAGACCATCGCAACAAGCATCCAACTGCTGGAGCAGTTCCCGTTCACGTGTCGCAAGGCGGTTAGCGACAGCGCCTGTTTGCGTGAACTGGTGATCTCTTTTGGCGGTGCGGGCTATGTCGCACTGTTCGAGATCGAGGACAATGAAACCGTGACGGTGCTCGCGGTGCGCCATCAACGCGAAGACGATTACCATTAACCAACGATAGGAAACACCATGAGCGATCTACCCAAATGTCCGAAATGCAGTTCGGAATACACCTATGAAGACGGCGACAATTTCGTCTGCCCGGAATGCGCGCACGAATGGCCGAAGGTCGCAGCGGAAGCTGTTGAAGAAACCAAGGTGTTCAAGGACGCGTTCGGTACGCTGCTGGTTGATGGCGATACGGTGACGGTCATCAAGGATCTGAAGATCAAGGGTTCGTCGTCGGTGGTGAAGGTCGGCACTAAGGTGAAGAACATCCGACTAGTGGACGGCGACCACGACATCGACTGCAAGATCGACGGCATCGGCGCGATGCAGTTGAAGACGGAGTTCGTTAAGAAGGTTTGACCATGAGCAACTGGGGCTGCCCGCATCTGGTCGATGACAAGTGCGAACGGGTGAACCAGCTGCCGTGCGAGCTGGGCATGAAAGGCTGCGTGCTGTTCGGGCGCTTCCGTTTCTTCGACGAGAGCAAGAATCGTCCAAAGCAGCACGTTGCCTCGCCTGCTCCAAACCCTACTGCTGAGGATAAGGCCGAGTAGTCCTGCGCCTTTACCAGGAGCGCGCGCCGAATTTATAGCTGCGTCCCGATTCTACTTTCGGGGGCTCTTCGACTGCTTGAGGTTTGGGCGGGGGGGCGACCGGCAGCAAGATGCTGCGCAGCCGCAGTACCATCATCAGCAACTCTTCGTCATCGGCGAGATTCTCGATCTCGGATAAGCGGGTGCGGGCATACGCGCTGTCGGTTTTGAGCAGGTCGAGGTCCACCAGTTGATTGAGCTGTCTTCGCACGTGTAACTTGAAGCGTGCCATTAGTTGCATCAATTCCAATTCGTCAGTCATGTCAGTCTCCTGATATTGCTTGCTATGGGCGATACGAGGCATCGCCTGAGCGTTTACCAGAGATGTGAGCAATATTCAGGCCACCTTGTGTGGGCGGTGCATATCGTATGGCGAAGCGCGAAAAATCAACGGTAGAGAGCGGGGATGAGGGCGGTGGGAATTGAAGCCAGCCCAAAATGGTGCGTGGCGAGTGCGTCATGCACTAGGACTCGGCCAAAATATGGGCTTTGGGCCATTCGCTGTTTCCCCACTAAGCTGGCCAGTAGCCAGCTTAGTACGAGCGGGGTTCGAGGCTGAACTTGTTACAAGAAGCGCGCAACCATGCCTTTAGCCAATTCACCTTGCAGGGGGATCTGCACGCGATGGCCGCTGCCGGGGGCGACGTTCATGGTCACACCTTCGAGGCTGCGCATCTCGGTTAGATCAATGATGTGGTTGCCCGCCGGATGGATGATCTCCAACTTGTCGCCGACCGAGAATTTGTTCTTCACGTCGATCTCAGCCATGCCGTTGGCGCAGCTCACGATGTCGCCGACGTATTGCTGACGGAAGCTCTCCGAGTGGCCGCGCATGTAATTCTGTTGTTCGTGGGTGTGGTGGCGCTCGTAGAAACCATCGGTGTAGCCGCGATTCGCCAGCGCGTCCAGCGCGCCTAGCAGGCTCAAATTGAACGGGCGACCGGCCACGGCATCGTCGATGGCTTGGCGATACACCTGCGCGGTGCGGGCCACGTAGTAGATCGACTTGGTGCGGCCCTCGACCTTGAGCGAGTCGATGCCGATCTTCACCAGACGCTCCACGTGTTCGACGGCGCGCAGGTCTTTGGAATTCATGATGTAGGTACCGTGCTCGTCTTCCAGCACCGGCATCAGTTCGCCCGGGTGATCCTGCCGGGAAATCACGTACACGCGGTCAGCCATCGGGTGGCGCGGCTGGCTGCCGCAGTCGGACAGCGCGCTTTGGCTGAGTGCCTTGTCGAAATCGAAATCCAGTTTCTCAGGGAGTCTCTCGATATCGCCGGTGCCATTCTCCTCGGCGTTATCGATCTTGTAGTCCCAGCGGCAAGAATTGGTGCACGTACCCTGATTCGCGTCGCGGTGATTGAAGTAGCCTGAAAGTAGGCAGCGGCCAGAGTAAGCGATGCACAGCGCGCCGTGCACGAACACTTCCAGCTCCATGTCTGGGCATTGCTGGCGAATTTCTTCGATCTCGTCCAATGACAACTCACGCGACAGAATCACCCGTGACAGACCCAGTGACTTCCAGAATTTCACCGCTGCATAGTTGACCGTGTTCGCCTGCACTGAAAGATGGATCTCCTGCTCCGGCCAGCGTTCGCGCACCATGGCGATCAGGCCGGGGTCGGCCATGATGAGCGCATCTGGCTTCATCGCGATGACCGGCTCCATGTCGGCCATGTAGGTCTTCACCTTCGCGTTGTGCGGCATCAGGTTGCTTGCGACGAACAATTTCTTGCCCAGTGCGTGCGCTTCCTGAATGCCGATCTGCAACTCTTCCAGCTTGAATTCGTTGTTGCGTGCGCGCAAGGAGTAGCGCGGTTGCCCCGCGTACACCGCGTCTGCGCCAAAAGCGTAGGCGGTGCGCATCTTATCGAGCGTTCCAGCGGGAAGTAACAGTTCAGGTGATTTCATCATGTGTCCCTCTTCTTGGCTCCCACTCAGACAGGGTGAGCCAAGAGGAATTATGCGCGATAGCCCAAGCGCTTCAGAATTTCGGTGGAAGCGGCGGCCTGATTCAACGTGTAGAAATGCAGCCCAGGTACGCCTGCGGTCAGCAGTTGTTCGCACAACTGAGTGACTGCGTCACGCCCAAAAGCCTGAACCGAGTCGGTATCGTCACCGTAGCCTTCCAGCGTTTTGCGCATCCAGCGTGGAATCTCGGCACCGCACATCTCGGAGAAGCGCGCCAGTTGCGAGTATTTCATGATCGGCATGATGCCGGGCACGATGGGCTGAGTGATGCCTTGCTTGCGTGCTTGTTCGACGAAGTGGAAGTAGGCGTCGGCATTGTAAAAATATTGGGTGATGGCGGCATTCGCGCCCGCGTGCATCTTGCGCTTGAAGTTGAGTAGGTCGTCGCGCGCTGAGCGAGCCTGCGGATGCACTTCGGGATAGGCGGCGACTTCCAGATGGAAGTGCTCGCCGGTCTCGGCGCGAATGAACGACACCAGTTCGTTAGCGTATTGGAACTCGCCGGTGGTGGCCATGCCGGACGGCAGGTCGCCGCGCAGGGCGACGATGCGCTTCACGCCCAGCGCTTTGTAAGTGTGCAGAATCTCGCGGATATTCTCGCGGGTGGAGCCGACGCAGGATAGATGCGGCGCGGCACCGTAGCCCTGATGCAGGATCTGTTCGACGGTAGCCAGCGTGCGGTCACGGGTGGAGCCGCCCGCGCCAAAGGTCACGGAAAAATATTCTGGCTTGTATAGCGCCAGTTGCTTGCAGGTATCGGCTAGTTTGCCCAGCCCTTCCGGGGTCTGCGGGGGGAAAAACTCAAAACTGATGGGCGTCTTGTTCATGATTTCCTCATGAGTTGTGCGGCGGCTGACGTGAGCCCCCACGAAAAAATACTATACAGAATGGCGCCGGCCAAACCGTACCAAAAGCCGTCCACGACGAAGCCCTTGAGTATCGAGCCGGTGAACCAGAACAGCAGGCCGTTGATCACGAAGATGAACAGCCCCAGTGTCAGCACGGTGGCGGGCAGGGTCAGCAGGACGAACAGCGGGCGGATGAATGCGTTGACCAGTCCGAGGAAGAGCGCTGCGATCATGGCATCGCCGAACCCATCCAGATGGATGCCGGGGACGAAGTTACCTACCGCCAGCAGCGCCAGCGCGTTCAATACCCAGATCAACAGCAGTTGCATCGTCGCTCCTCCAGCCAAAAGGGGCGGAAATTCCGCCCCTCGCATCATACGCCAGCGGCCGCTTAGTAGCGGTAGTGGTCGGCCTTGTACGGGCCTTCCTTGGCGACGTTGATGTAGGCTGCTTGCTGATCGGTCAACTCGGACAGTTGCGCGTTCAGTGTCTTCAGTTGCAGACGGGCGACCTTTTCATCCAAGTGCTTGGGCAGGGTGTAAACGCCCACGGGATACTTGCCGGAACCCTTTTCCGACTCAGTCCACAACTCGATCTGAGCGATGGTCTGGTTGGCAAAGGAGGACGACATCACGTAGGACGGGTGGCCGGTGCCGCAACCCAGATTGACCAGACGACCCTTGGCCAGCAGGATGATGCGTTTGCCGTCCGGGAAGATGACGTGATCGACTTGAGGCTTGATTTCTTCCCACTGGTATTTTTCCAGCGAGGCGACGTCGATCTCATTGTCGAAGTGGCCGATGTTACAGACGATGGCTTGGTTTTTCATCTTCGCCATATGGTCATGGGTGATGACGTGGAAGTTGCCGGTGGTGGTGACGAAGATG
This sequence comes from Ferriphaselus amnicola, assembly GCF_000974685.2. Taxonomy (NCBI): domain Bacteria; kingdom Pseudomonadati; phylum Pseudomonadota; class Betaproteobacteria; order Nitrosomonadales; family Gallionellaceae; genus Ferriphaselus; species Ferriphaselus amnicola. The sequence continues at coordinate 2,589,234 of NZ_AP018738.1, read as the reverse complement.
TCGGCCTTGTCGGCGGCGTATTCCATCGTGACCACGCGATAGCCTTCCATTGCGGCTTGCAGTGCGCAGATCGGGTCGATCTCAGTGACCCAGACTTGTGCAGACAGCGCGCGCATGGCTTGGGCGGAACCCTTGCCCACATCGCCGTAACCAGCGATTACCGCGATCTTGCCCGCGATCATCACATCGGTAGCGCGCTTGATGCCGTCCACCAGCGATTCGCGGCAGCCGTACAGGTTGTCGAACTTGGACTTAGTGACGGAGTCGTTGACGTTGATGCCGGGGAACTTGAGTTCGCCGCGTGCATGCATCTGGTACAGGCGGTGCACGCCGGTGGTGGTTTCTTCGGTCACGCCCTTGATCTCAGCCAGACGCTTGGAGTACCAAGTTGGGTCCTTGGCCAACGTCGCTTTGATCGACGCGAACAGGCAAGTCTCTTCTTCCGACGTCGGGTTGTTCAGCAGGGAAGGATTGGTTTCAGCGCGTGTACCCAGATGCAGCAACAAGGTGGCATCGCCGCCGTCGTCCAGAATCATGTTGGAGTAGCCGCCGTCCGTCCATTCAAAGATGCGGTGGGTGTAGTCCCAGTATTCGGTCAGCGATTCGCCCTTGACTGCAAACACAGGGATGCCGCCGGCAGCGATGGCCGCCGCTGCATGATCTTGTGTGGAGAAGATGTTGCACGAAGCCCAGCGCAGCTCTGCGCCCAGCGCCTTCAGTGTTTCGATCAGAACGGCGGTCTGGATGGTCATGTGCAGCGAGCCGGTGATGCGAGCGCCACGCAAAGGTTGGGTTGCTGCGAACTCTTCGCGGATAGCCATCAGACCAGGCATCTCGGTCTCGGCGATTGCGATTTCCTTGCGGCCCCAAGCAGCAAGGTTGATGTCGGCGATTACGTAATCATTGAATTCAGCCATAGTGTTCTCCTTGAACATAATGACCGGAGGGAGGGGTATTGCGACTCACCCGAACTCCCGTGCCCGGCACGGTTGGGTGAGCGTCGTTGAAACTTGCCGAGTCACTGAGCCTGGCAGGAAATCCTGTCGCAACGCTCCTCAGTGCTGGAATCTATTAAGTCGAATCAAAGCCGCGACTTGTGGGGCGGCATTCTAGCATAACAAAACGGCACCGTTGGGCGCCGTTTTGTCTTTTGCTTGCGACTACTTACGAATTACAAACCAGCATCGGCACGCAGGGCCTCCGCCTTATCTGTAGCTTCCCAAGTGAAGTCCGGCTCTTCGCGGCCAAAGTGACCGTAAGCAGCGGTGTTCTGATAGATAGGGCGCAGCAGGTTGAGCATTTGCACGATGCCCTTGGGGCGCAGGTCGAAGTGACGCTTCACCAGCTCAGTGATCTTCTCATCGGAGACTTTGCCGGTGCCGTAGGTGGTGACCATGATGCTGGTCGGTTGCGCTACGCCGATGGCGTAGCTGATCTGCACCAGGCACTTGTCGGCCAAGCCTGCGGCGACGATGTTCTTCGCCACGTAACGTCCTGCGTAAGCAGCGGAACGATCGACTTTAGAGGGATCCTTGCCGGAGAATGCACCACCACCGTGGGGAGCTGCGCCGCCGTAAGTGTCCACGATGATCTTGCGGCCAGTCAGGCCGGCATCGCCGTGCGGGCCGCCGATGACGAAGCGGCCAGTCGGGTTGACCAGGTACTTGATATCGCCCTTGATCAACTCCTTTGGCAGCATGGGCTTGATGATCTCTTCGATCACGGCTTCGCGGATCTGCGGCAGTTCGATATCAGCGGTGTGTTGGGTAGAGAGCACCACGGTGTCGATAGCGAATGGCTTGCCGTCCACATACTTCACGGTGACCTGCGACTTGGCATCCGGGCGCAGCCAGTTCAAACGTCCATCACGGCGCAGTTGCGACTGGCGCTCGACGATGCGGTGCGACAGATAGATCGGCAGCGGCATCAGGGTGTCGGTCTCGGTACAGGCATAGCCGAACATCAGACCTTGGTCGCCCGCGCCCTGATTCAGATAGTCGTCGGAAGCGCGATCCACGCCTTGAGCGATGTCTGGACTCTGTTGGCCGTAGCAGACGTGGACCGAACAACCATCGGCGTCGAAGCGCAGGTTGGGGTCGTCGTAACCGATCTTGCGGATGGCTTCGCGCGCGACTTTTCCGTAATTCACATTGGCGCTAGTGGTGATCTCGCCCGCCATCACGACCAGACCGGTAGTGACCAAAGTCTCGGCAGCTACCCGTGCATAGGGGTCTTGGGCTAGAATCGCGTCCAGAACTGCATCAGAGATCTGGTCGGCAACCTTGTCGGGATGGCCTTCAGACACCGATTCAGAGGTAAAAAAGTATTCGCTCATGGCTCTTCCGTTTTTCGGGGGTTCAAAGTGGCGGGATTATAACAAAAACTTGACATTGGCCACCGTGCTCAACTCTCTATACTTATTCCTGTTTAAACAAGCCGCACAGTTATCGCTGCCGACGCTACATCGGCTGGGCTCTCTACTTGGCTCGGCAACTTATCTATTGTCTGGACGTTATGCAGATCGTCTGCACGACAATTTGCAATCGGCTTTGCCCGAGTTGGATGAACCTGAGTTTCGCCGTGTGTTGCGAGCCAATGTGGAGGAGATGGGCAAGTCCATTGCCGAATTGCCTTGGGTCTGGCTGCACCCACTGGAGGAAGTTGTTACTCTGGTGCGCGAATGCCATGGCTGGGAGCTGATAGAGCATGCGCGTGCGCAGGGCAAGGGGGTCATCATTTTGACTCCGCATCTGGGCTGTTTTGAGATTTCGGCTCAATACCTTGCCTCGAAGATCCCGCTCACAGTGCTTTACCGGCCTCCGCGCCTTGCTTGGTTGGAGCCGATGATGCGCCAAGGGCGAGAGCGTGGATTGGTGGAGTTGGCGCGTACTGACGTCAGCGGCGTGCGCGCTATGCTTAAGGCACTCAAGCGCGGACAGGCAATCGGCTTGCTGCCCGATCAGGCACCAGGTAATGGCGAAGGCGAGTGGGTGGATTTCTTCGGTCGTCCGGCTTACACGATGACCTTAGTTGAACGTTTGGCGACCGCCACGGGTGCGATGATCGTGATGACTCACGCCGAGCGGCTGGCTGCCGGTGCGGGCTATGTATTGCGATTCTCTCCACTAGAGCCTGCCGAAGGTGAGTCCATCACCCATGCCATGAATCGCACCGTGGAGGCTGTCGTCCGTACTTGCCCTGAGCAGTATTTGTGGAGTTATAACCGTTACAAAGTTCCCTTTGGGGCTTTACCGCCAGATGTAGCCAAGGAGTTATGATGTTGGCTCGTCTCGGGGTGTTTATCTTCTGGTTGATTCATTTCCTGCCGTTTCGCGCCATCGTTTCCATTGGCAACGGGCTGGGTGTGTTGCTTTACCCGCTCTCTGCCGAACGACGTCGAGTCGGTATGATCAATCTGCGCCTGTGTTTTCCCGAGATGAGTGACATTGAGCGCGAACGATTGGTGCGTGCTCATTTCAAGATGTTTTGTCGTGGGCTGATCGAACGCAGTATTTTGTGGTGGGGGAGCGCCGAGCGTATCTGCAGCCTGATCCGCGTGGAAGGTGTCGAGCACTTTGACGCGATTCAAGGACAGCCTTCGATTCTGCTGACCCCTCACTTTGTCGGGATGGATGCGGGCGGCCAATGGATCGCTCAGCACACGGATACGGTGTGCATGTACGCCAATCAGAAGAATATGTACTTGACCGAGCTGCTACTGAAAAAGCGCGCTCGTTTCCGGCAGCAGCATCTTTACTCACGCCAGCAGGGCTTGCGTCCTATCCTCAAGGGCATGCGCAAAGGCATGCCGTTCATCTATCCGCCGGATCAGGATCAGGGCATCAAGGATGGAGCATTTATTCCCTTCTTCGGCGTACCCGCAGCAACCATGACCAGCGTGTCCCGCATTGCACAGATGACCGGCGCGAAAGTCGTGCCCAGTATCACTCGCGTCCTACCCGGCAGCGAGGGCTATGTGCTGACGTTTTATCCCGCGTGGGACAATTTTCCAAGCGGCGATGACATCGCCGACACCCGTCGCATGAACGCCTTCATCGAAGACCGCATACGTGAAATGCCAGAGCAATACTTCTGGCTGCACAAGCGCTTTAAGACCCGCCCCGAGGGCGAGGAAAGGTTCTACTGATGAAATACCACGAGCTGCGCGACTTTATCGTCCAACTGGAAAAGAGGGGCGAGCTTAAGCGCGTCAGTGCACCTGTCTCTACGCATCTGGAAATGACCGAGATCTGCGACCGTGTATTGCGCGCGCAAGGTCCGGCGCTACTGTTCGAAAATGTGGTCGGCCACAAGATGCCGGTGCTCGCCAACCTGTTTGGCACGCCGCGCCGGGTGGCGCTGGGCATGGGCGAAGAGGATATCGGGGCGCTGCGCGAAGTCGGCAAATTACTGGCGTACCTGAAAGAGCCGGAGCCGCCCAAAGGTTTGAAAGATGCATGGGACAAATGGCCGATCCTGAAACAGGTGCTCACCATGTCCCCCAAGGTGTTGTCGTCTGCGCCGTGTCAGGAGATCGTGTGGGAAGGTGCGGATGTCGATTTAAGCAAGCTGCCGATCCAGCATTGCTGGCCTGGCGATGTCGCTCCGCTGATTACTTGGGGGTTGGTGGTTACGCGCGGGCCGAACAAACCGCGCCAGAATCTGGGCATCTATCGCCAGCAAGTGATCGGCCCGAACAAAGTCATCATGCGCTGGCTCGCGCATAGAGGCGGGGCGCTGGATTTCCGCGATCATTGCGAGAAGAACCCTGGGCAACCGTATCCGGTCGCGGTCGTGATCGGTGCCGATCCCGCAACAATACTGGGTGCAGTCACTCCTGTGCCGGATTCATTATCCGAATACCAGTTCGCCGGATTGCTGCGCGGCAGCAAGACAGAGCTGGTGAAATGCATAGGCTCCGACCTGCAAGTACCCGCTTCTGCCGAGATCGTGCTTGAGGGTGTGATTCATCCGAGCGAGACAGCGCAGGAAGGGCCGTACGGCGACCACACCGGTTACTACAACGAGCAGGACAAGTTTCCGGTGTTCACCATAGAGCGCATCACCATGCGCCGCAATCCTATCTACCACTCCACCTACACCGGTAAACCGCCCGACGAACCGGCGATGCTGGGCGTGGCGCTGAACGAGGTGTTCGTGCCCCTGCTGCAAAAACAGTTTCCGGAGATCGAGGACTTCTATCTGCCGCCGGAAGGATGCTCGTATCGCATGGCGGTCGTCAGCATCAAGAAGCAATACGCCGGACACGCCAAGCGCGTGATGTTCGGCATCTGGAGCTTTTTGCGCCAGTTCATGTACACCAAGTTCATCGTGGTGGTGGACGACGACATCGACGTGCGTTCGTGGCAGGAAGTGATCTGGGCAATCACCACGCGCATGGACCCGGTGCGCGACACGCTGCTGGTGGAGAATACGCCTATCGATTACCTCGACTTCGCCTCGCCGGTGAGCGGTCTCGGCGGCAAGATGGGCTTGGACGCGACCAACAAATGGCCCGGAGAGACACAACGTGAATGGGGCACGCCTATCGTGATGAGCGCCGAGGTGAAAGCCAAAGTCGATGCGATGTGGTGCGAGCTAGGCTTGTGATCTAGCTCCCAGTAAAAAAGCGACCCGAAGGTCGCTTTTTGTTTGCTACTGCGCGGAGTGACTTACTTCACCACTGCGTTCAGTTCGCCTTTGATGTATCGCATCGCCATAGCATCCAGCGAGATGGGCTTGATCTTGCCAGCTTGACCTGCACATCCGAAGGCTTCGTAGCGAGCCTTGCAGATCGCCTTCATCGCCTTGGTGGTTTCGGCCAAGAACTTACGTGGGTCAAAGTCCTTGGGGTTGTTGGCCAAGTAGCGACGGGTTGCGCCGGTGGAAGCCATGCGCAAATCGGTGTCGATGTTAACCTTGCGCACGCCGTGCTTGATGCCTTCAACGATCTCTTCAACAGGAACGCCGTAAGTCTGTGGCATCGCGCCGCCGAATTGGTTGATGATCTCCAGCCATTCTTGTGGCACGGAAGACGAGCCGTGCATCACCAAGTGGGTGTTAGGGATGCGGGCATGGATTTCCTTGATGCGGCTGATCGCCAAGGTGTCGCCTGTGGGCGGCTTGGTGAACTTGTACGCGCCGTGGGAAGTGCCAATGGCGATCGCCAGAGCATCAACCTGAGTCAGCTTTACGAATTCAGCAGCTTCGTTCGGGTCGGTCAGCAGTTGGTCGTGGGACAGAACGCCTTCAGCGCCATGGCCGTCTTCCTTCTCGCCGTGGCCAGACTCCAAAGAACCTAGGCAGCCCAACTCACCTTCGACGGATACGCCGACTGCGTGAGACATTTCCACTACTTGACGGGAAACATTGACGTTGTATTCAAAGCTGGATGGGGTCTTGCCGTCAGCCATCAAGGAACCGTCCATCATTACGCTGGAGAAGCCGGACTTGATCGCTTGGATGCAGATTGCTGGCGATGCGCCGTGATCTTGGTGCATCACAACGGGAATATGCGGATACATTTCAACAGCAGCTTCGATCAGGTGACGCAGGAACGCTTCGCCCGCGTATTTACGCGCACCAGCGGAACCTTGCATGATGACTGGGCTGTTGCATTCGTCAGCCGCTTCCATGATCGCCTTGACCTGTTCCAGGTTATTGACGTTGAATGCGGGCAAGCCGTAGCTGTGTTCTGCTGCGTGATCGAGCAGTTGGCGTAAAGAAACGAGTGCCATGTTTTCCTCTCCTAATTTATCAACTATTAAACAAACTGCCTAAGCCGGAGTGTAAGAGACACTTCGCTCCGGATTCAACCCTTTACTTCTTGTGGTGGTCGCCGACACGGGCGATTCTCATAGTGTTGGTATGGCCAGTCTTACCCACCGCATCACCGATAGTCAGAACCATCAGGTCGTCGTCGCTTACTAAGCCCAGTCGAACCAGCTCTTGTTCGGCTTCGACCAACGTTGTTGCTGGATCAACCGACGTAGGGTTGAAGGCAATCGGATGTACTCCACTGAACAGTGTCACCTTACTCAAGGTGGCATCTGTGGGGGTCAGAGCAAAGATAGGCACGCCCGCGTTAACCCGCGACATCCACAGTGCCGTGGAGCCAGACTGGGTCAATGCAACGATGGCCTTGACCTTGAAGTGCGAAGCGGCGAACAACGCCGACATGGCAATGGACTGATCGATGCGGCTAAACTTCTGGGTCGCTAGGCGACGATCCATGGAGTTATCTTCCACTTCGCGCTCGGCCTTGATACAGATTCGAGCCATTGCTTGAATGGTTTCTACGGGGTAGTCGCCAACGGCTGTTTCTGCCGACAACATTACTGCATCAGTACCGTCGAGCACCGCATTCGCCACATCCGAAACTTCTGCCCGGGTCGGGATCGGATTGGTGATCATCGATTCCATCATCTGCGTGGCCGTGATGACTAGCTTGTTCTTGGCGCGCGCCATCTTGATCATGCGCTTCTGCAAACCTGGAACCGCTGCATCGCCGACTTCGACCGACAAATCGCCACGAGCGACCATGATGGCATCGGAAGCATCGATGATTTCGCTCAGAACGGGAATCGCCTCGGCGCGCTCGATCTTGGCCATCAGTAGGCTCTTGCCGCCCGCTGCATGCATCAGTTCGCGGGCCAACTTCATGTCGTCAGCGGAGCGGGGGAAAGATACAGCCAAGAAGTCAGCCTTGATGAGCGCGGCAGTCTTGATGTCTTCCTTGTCTTTGTCGGTCAGTGCCGGTGCGGTCAATCCGCCACCTTTGCGGTTGATGCCCTTGTTGTTGGACAGCACGCCGCCACGCACAACCGTACACACGATCTCTTCGCCGCGAACTTCTTCTACGTCGAATTCCAGCATGCCGTCATTGAGCAGCAGCACAGAACCCTTGCTTACGTCTCGTGGTAGCTCTTTGTAATCTAATCCGACGCGCTCTTGATTTCCCAAGGCAGTCCAGCTTGCGTCGAGGATAAAGATGTCTCCTTTGTTGAGAATGATCTTGTCATTCTCGAATTTTCGGACTCGAATCTTTGGGCCTTGCAGGTCAGCAAGAATGCCGACGGTACGCCCCACTGCTCGGGCGGCGGCGCGAACTCGATCCGCACGCCCCATGTGGTCTTCGGCGGTGCCGTGCGAGAAATTCATACGCACGACATCAACGCCAGCGCGGATGATCTGTTCTAGGACCTTTTGGTCACTGGTGGCAGGCCCGAGGGTCGCCACGATTTTCGTTCTGCGAAGCATGTAGTTCCTTAGTTAGACGCGCGCTCTTCCAGAATTGCCACAGCAGGCAATGTCTTGCCTTCCAAGTACTCTAGGAAGGCGCCACCAGCGGTGGAGATATAGCTCACTTTGTCATAAATATCATATTTCTGGATCGCAGCGATGGTGTCTCCACCGCCTGCCAGTGTAAATGCCTTGGTGTTGGCGATGGCCATGGCGATGGTCTTCGTGCCAGCACCGAATTGATCATATTCGAAAACGCCGACCGGACCGTTCCAGACCACAGTGCCAGCTTTCATGATGATGTCCGCAATGGCTTGAGCCGAGTCAGGGCCAATGTCAAAGATCATTTCGTCTTCAGCCACGTCTTTTGCGCTCTTCAAGATGGCTGGGGTGTTTTCATTCCCTGGCAGGAAGGGAGCCGCCGTGCCGACGACGACATCGGTAGCGATGGGGATGATTGCGCCGCGAGCGGTCATCTTGGCGATTAAAGCTTGCGCGGTTGGAACCAAATCGTTCTCGCACAGCGACTTGCCGACGGGATGCCCGGTCGCCTTGAGGAAGGTGTTGGCGATACCACCACCTACCACCAACTGTTCGCACTTCTCGGACAGCGCTTCAAGTACGGTCAATTTAGTAGATACCTTGGAGCCGCCGACGATAGCGACCATCGGACGTGCGGGATTCGCCAGTGCTTTGTTCAGTGCATCCAGTTCTTCGGTGAGCAGGATACCGGCACATGCAGTTGGAGCGTACTTGGCGACGCCGTGAGTCGATGCTTCAGCGCGGTGGGCTGTGCCGAACGCATCCATCACGAATATGTCGCACAGAGCGGCGTACTTTGTGGCGGTCTCATCGACGTTCTTCTTCTCGCCCTTGTTGATGCGGCAGTTTTCTAGAACGACTAGTTCTCCAGCGGCAACGTCAAATCCGCCATCTACCCAATCTTTGATCAAACGGACAGTTTTACCGAGGCGACCAGAGATGTTGTCAGCCACGGGCTTTAGCGAGTTCTCTTCAGACCACTCGCCTTCAGTTGGGCGACCCAAGTGCGATGTCACCATCACTTTGGCACCTGCCTTCAGGCAGTGATTGATAGTGGCCATCGACGCAGTGATGCGTGCATCAGAGGTGACCTGACCGTCCTTGACGGGCACGTTGAGGTCAGCGCGAATCAGTACGCGCTTGCCGGCCAGATCGAGATCAGTCATGCGGATGAAGTTTGCCATGTGAATGCTCCTTGAGAAATATGTATAAGCGGTTAGGATTGGCTTGCGCCAAGCCTTACAGCTCACCTTGCGAAAACGGGTGGGTCGTTTTGACCCACCCGTTCAACTGCTTACTTAGCGATGTGACGTACCAGACGCATCAGGTTACAGGTGTAACCGTATTCGTTGTCATACCAAGCTACGACCTTGACGAAGGTTGGGTCGAGCGCGATGCCTGCATCTGCATCAAAGATTGAGGGATTGACGCAACCACGGAAGTCGGTGGATACCACTTTGTCATTGGTGAAACCAAGCACGCCTGCCAGCGGGCCGCTTTCAGACGCAGCCTTCATTGCAGCTACGATTTGCTCGTATGTCGCTTCTTTGCTCAACTCAACGGTCAAGTCAACGACAGATACGTCAGAAGTTGGCACGCGGAACGCCATGCCGGTCAGTTTCTTGTTCAGCTCAGGAATCACTACACCTACCGCCTTGGCAGCGCCAGTGGACGAAGGGATGATGTTTTCCAGAATGCCGCGACCACCGCGCCAATCCTTGTTGGATGGGCCGTCAACAGTCTTCTGTGTTGCAGTGGCTGCATGAACGGTGGTCATCAGGCCGCGCTTGATGCCGAAGGTGTCGTTCAGTACCTTGGCGACTGGAGCGAGAGCATTGGTCGTGCAGGAAGCGGCGGAAACGATCGCTTCGCCCTTGTAGGTGTCGTGGTTCACGCCATAAACGAACATCGGAGTCTTGTCCTTGCAAGGAGCCGACATCACTACTTTCTTTGCGCCAGCAGCGATGTGCTTCTGGCAAGTGGCATCATCCAAGAAGAAGCCGGTACATTCGATCACGATGTCCACGCCTGCTTCGTTCCACTTCAGGTTCGCGGGATCGCGTTCTGCGGTCAGGCGGATGGTTTTGCCATTGACGACCAGATTGTCGCCGCTCACCGCTACATCGCCATTGAAACGGCCATGCACGGAGTCATGCTTCAGCATGTACGCCAGATAGTCTGGTTCCAGCAGGTCATTGATTGCTACGACTTCGATTTCAGGAAAGTCTTTGGTTGCAGCACGAAACACCATACGACCGATACGACCAAAACCGTTGATACCAACCTTAATTGCCATTTCTCTCTCCCGTTAAGATAAAAATAACTTGCTATAACAACTTGTTGTTGTGGTGCGCTTGGACTGCGCCAAGTCGCACCACTGTGGCCTTAATCAGCCGATGACGCGCTTGACGGTGGCAACGACGTTGTCCACGGTGAACCCGAAATGCTTGAACAGTTCAGGTGCTGGAGCGGATTCGCCGAAGCAATCCATGCCAATCACTGCGCCTTCCAAACCAACGTACTTGTACCAGAGCCCAGTCACGCCAGCTTCAACCGCCACACGTTTCACGCCTGGAGTCAGCACGCTGTCGCGATAAGCCTGATCTTGACGATCGAACACGTTGGTAGATGGCATGGAAACTACGCGCACATTCACGCCTTCGGCAGCCAGAGTAGCCTGAGCCTTGATGGCCAGATCCACTTCGGAGCCCGTAGCGATGATGATCGCTTGTGCATCACCTGCGGCCTCAGACAGCACATAGCCGCCCTTACGGATGTCGGCGATCTGCGCTTCGCTGCGTTTCTGGAAGTTCAAATTCTGGCGACTGAAGATCAGTGCTGCTGGACCTGTCTTGCGCTCAACCGCGGCCACCCAGCTCACCGCCGATTCCACGGTGTCGCACGGACGCCATACATCCATGTTCGGGATGTAACGCAGGGTTGTGGTCTGCTCTACGGGCTGGTGCGTCGGACCGTCTTCGCCCAGACCAATGGAGTCGTGGGTGAATACATAGATCACGCGCTGCTTCATCAATGCCGACATGCGCAATGCGTTGCGGGCATATTCCGAGAACATCAAGAAGGTGCCGCCGAATGGCAGCAGGCCGCCGTGCAGTGCCATGCCGTTCATGATGTGCGACATGCCGAACTCGCGCACGCCGTAGCTGATGTAGTTGCCGGTCTTTTTGCCAGAAACGTGATGTGCGCCTGTCCAGTTGGTCAGGTTAGAGCCGGTCAAGTCGGCAGAGCCGCCTAGGAATTCAGGCAGCGCAGGTTGCAGGCCGTTGATGGCGTTTTGCGAAGCCTTGCGAGTGGCGATGGTCTCGGCCTTCTCGTTGGTCTTGGCAATGAACGCTGCCGCATGGGCTTCCCAGTTTGCAGGCAAATCACCGGCGGTACGGCGCAGGAACTCAGCTGCCTCAGCTGGGTAAGCAGCGCGATACTCGGCAAATTTGTTGTTCCACAGAGATTCCAAGCCCGCGCCTTGAGTGCGCGCATCCCATGCTTCATACACGTGAGCAGGAATTTCAAACGGAGCGTAGTTCCAGCCCAGATGAGCGCGGGTGGCGGCCACTTCGGCATCGCCGAGCGCTGCGCCATGTACGTCGTGAGTACCTTGCTTGTTCGGGGAGCCAGCGCCGATCACTGTCTTGCAGCAGATCAAGGAAGGCTTGTCGGTGACCAGCTTGGCTGCTTCGATGGCTGCATTGATCGCTTCAGGGTCGTGGCCCTGAACATTGGCAACTACGTGCCAGCCGTAAGCTTCAAAGCGCTTAGCCGTGTCATCGGTAAACCAGCCATCGGTGTGGCCGTCGATGGAGATGTTGTTGTCATCCCAGAATGCAGTCAGCTTGCCCAGACCCCAGGTGCCAGCTAGCGCACAAGCTTCGTGGGAAATACCTTCCATCATGCAGCCATCGCCCAAGAATACGTAGGTGCTATGGTTGACGATTTCGTGATCGGGCTTGTTGAATTCAGCTGCCAGCAGCTTTTCAGCCATCGCCATACCAACAGCGTTGGTGATGCCTTGGCCCAGCGGGCCAGTGGTGGTTTCTACGCCAACGGTGTAACCATACTCTGGGTGGCCCGGAGTCTTGGAGTGCATTTGGCGGAAGCGTTTCAGCTCTTCAATCGGCAGATCGTAGCCGGTCAGATGCAGCAGTGCGTAGATCAGCATCGAGCCGTGGCCATTGGAGAATACGAAACGATCGCGATCCGCCCACTTCGGGTTGGTCGGGTTGTGGCGCAGATGGCGACGCCATAGAACCTCGGCGATTTCGGCCATGCCCATTGGGGCGCCAGGGTGGCCAGAGTTGGCCTTTTGAACCGCATCTACCGCGAGCATGCGAATCGCGCTGGTGATGTCATTGAACTTTGGGGGGGTTACGTTACGTTCCGAAGCCATGTTTCTCTAGTCTCCTGTGCTTCCCGATATAGCAGATTTGGGTAAGTTTATCCGGTTGGGGGTGGTGAATTATGCCGTAGCGCCATGTTTAGGGCAACTACGAATGTGATGTTATTCCGTTGAGGCATCGGCTTCTTTTTTACTCACACGAATTCCCAGCTGCTTTAATTTGCGGTGAAGGTGTGTGCGCTCCAAGCCTACTTTGTCGGCAATATGGGTGATATTGCCGTTTTCCTTGCGAATATGGTGCTCGAAATACATGCGCTCAAAATGCTCACGAGCCTCACGTAAAGGTAAATCCAAGGGCAGCGAGGCTGTTGTCGCATCTGTTACGGTTGTCCTAGCATCGTTCACCATCGACTCTTGTGATTGCTGGATGTAGCCCTGTTTAATCGCTTTGGCGACCGTGCTCAGCAACTTTTGCAAGGCGACTGGTTTTTCCAGAAAATCAACCGCGCCGATTCGCGTTGCCTCGACCGCCGTCTCGATAGTGCCATGTCCCGACATCATGATGACAGGCATGCTCAGTAGGCCTTGAGCTACCCACTCCTTGAGCAGAGTTACGCCGTCCGTGTCCGGCATCCAGATGTCTAGCAAGACCAAGTCCGGTTGCTGGCGACTGCGGAATTGCCTTGCTTGAGCGGCATTCTCAGCTAGGTGGACGCTATAACCTTCGTCGTAAAGAATCTCCGACAGCAACTCACGGATGCCCACTTCATCATCAACGATCAGTATCTCTTTGCCTGCCATCATGCTGCTCCTGTCAATACCGGTAGGGTGACCGTCACTTGCGCCCCGCCGCTTGCTACATTCTCGATTGCAATGGTGCCACCATGCTCTTCGATGATCTTTTTCACGATCGCCAGTCCTAGGCCGGTACCTTTTGGTTTGGTCGTGATATAGGGTTCGAAGGCTCTATCCAGCAGGCTTTCTGGGAAGCCGCTACCGTTGTCTTCGACCGTCATTTTCAGCCAGCCCTCTTGGTTTGAGGTGTGCAACACCATTTGAGGGGCTTCGACTTGACCCAGTGCATCCTGTGCGTTCTGTAACAAATTGTGGATCACTTGGCGCAACCGCGTCGCGTCGCCCTTGATGCGCGTTTGCCGTGCTTCCAGTAGTACATTGAGCGGATAGCGATTGGCTTCGTACAAGCCCAATACTTCGCGTAGTAATTGGTGCATGTCGAGCTCGGTGAGCTTCAGTGCTGGCGCACGTGCGTAGTCTGCGAAATCCGTCACCATGTTTTTCATTGCCGTGACTTGGCTGACGATGGTCTGGGTTGCGCGTTGCAGCAACGAGGCATCTTTCTCATCCAGTTTGGCGCTCAACTTGTGTTGTAAGCGTTCGGCGGAAAGCTGGATCGGCGTGAGTGGGTTCTTGATCTCATGCGCCAAGCGTCGTGCCACCTCGCCCCATGCTGCTTGCCGTTCGGCGCGTAGCAAGTGGGTGATGTCATCGAACACCACGACGTAGCCATTCTCAGCCGCCGTCGAAAGCCACGTGCCTCGGATTAGCAGTATCTGGTTGCCGTTCTTGCTCAAGCGTTCGATTTGGCGCTGCCATTCGCCATTAGGCATTTCGTCGAAGGCTTGCTCTAGTGTCGCGATGAATGGGCGCAACAACAAGTGAACGCTGGCAACATCCTGCAATGATTGCCCTTGCATCTCAAGCAGCGGCGCGCCAAGTATTTGCGCTGCGCTGGCATTGATCGAACGCAGCTTGTGCTCGGCATCCACCACTAGCACCCCTGAGGACAAATGTGCCAGCACGCTTTCCAGGTACAACTTGGTGTTTTCTACCTGCCGTTGTTGTTGCTCGCTAGTGTCTTTGGCTTCTGCTAGCTGCCGGGTCATCTGGTTGAACAGGCCGGTTAGCATGCCTAGCTCATCGCTACTCTGTACCTCATGTTGGCGTGAGAAATCACCCTGAGCCACGGCACGAGTGCCCTCGGCCAACGCTGCCAAAGGTGCACTTAGTCGATTGCTGAGAAAGAGGGCTGCCGACACGACCGCCAATAGCACCACTAGCAGAAACAGCGTCAGCGTCAATCCGTACATGCGCTTCAGCCCCAAGCGCGCGATCGAAAGCCCCTGATAGTCGCGATAGACCGCCTGTACCATCTCGGCATCATCGGATTGTTGCTTCGGCACCAATTGGGCGAATTGCAGAATGCGTACGCCATTCCCCCGCGCTGAGTTGACGGGGACGAGTACGCGCAGTGCCAGTCGATTGTCCGGCAAGCTATCCACTACGCTGTAGATGCCCTGCGTGCGAACCTCGTGCAGCATGTTGGCATCGGGAAAATCTGGAGCCAAACGACGCTCGCTGGAGGCAAATGCGAGCAGCTTGCCGGTGCTTGAGAACAGTGAAATCTCTTGTGCAGCGCCTTCATCGATTAAGCGATTGAGCGTGGCTACATGCTGCGCAGGCTCTTGTTCGGCCAGTAGTAAGGCGATGAACTGTCCTTTCTTGGAGAGATCTTTCAGGCCGTTATCCAGCGCCCCTCGTCCAAGATTGAGGCCGCCTTCGAGCGCTTTCTCCACTCGCACGTCGAACCATGATTCGATACTCTTGCCGAGAAACTGCACTGACACGCCGTACACCAGCAGGCCGGGAAGGATGGCGATCAGCGTGAAGAACATAGCTAGGCGGAACGCCAGAGTCGCGCCAAACACTTGCGCCTTGATCTTCTGCCGTAACTGCCAGAACTGATAGCCGACCAGTGCCATCAGTAATATCGCCAGTACCCCGATCGACGCTAGTAACCAGTAGAGATTATGCGAGAACAAATCGGAGTTGGCGCTGGCTTGCGATAGCAGGTAGAGCAGTAGCGTGCCGACCACTGCGCTGACGGCGAGGAAGTATTTCACTTACTAGTTACCTCCAGCCGTGTTCGGGTGCACGATCCAGCTGTACCAGTCGGAATCAAGATTCCACTCCTTACTAGTGAGCGCGTTCACTTGTAAGGGTTTGGGGAGTTGGGTGATGTCTAGGCGCATCCGTGCTGAAACCACGTGCTTGCTTTCAGACTTGAGCGCAGTGAGTGGTACGGGTGTCGAAGATTGATGTCCAAGCACGCGCAGGGCATCTTCCAGATTGGCGAAATTTTGAAACAGTGAGCCCCGTCCAATGCGGTATTGACGGGTCAGTGCATTGTAGGAAAGTCTGGTTGTCTGCTCACTCTCCACCAGTACATCGTCGAACCAATACCAGCGCGGGCGATTCAGGTTGAATTCGCTGATGAAGTGCAGCGTGACTCCGCGCATCAGCGCCTGTTCCACCACATAGTTGAAGTTGATGTCGAAATCGACCGAAAGCTGGTAGTTACTGCCGACCATGCGTCCTTCGGCTTTTTGTACCGCAATACCTTCGGCCTGCACACCCGCCATGCCCAGCCATAGCAGTGCCAGCAGGGAGATGGCGCGGCTAAGTAGTTTTTTGCAGCAGTGCATAAAAGAAACCGTCATGCAGGTCGCCGGGTAGAAGTTGTCCGCTTTCAGGGAGGTCTTGGTGCAGCGGCAATTCGTGTGCATCCGTATGCTGCTGCAAAAAATCTTGTACGACCTGCCGATTCTCCTCGTTCATCACCGAACAGGTCGCGTAGAGCAATTTACCACCACTCGCCAGCAAGTGCCACAGCGCATTCAGAATTCGCGCCTGCTGTTGCGCGAAACCCGCGATGTCAGCGGAGCGGCGTAGCCACTTGATGTCGGGATGGCGGCGTACTACGCCGGTCGCCGAACAGGGTACGTCGGCTAGGATGCGGTCGTACCGTTTTCCATCCCACCAGTCCGGAGGATGTGCCGCGTCCCCGACTTGTAGATTGGCGGACAGTTTCAATCGATGCAGATTCTCGTCCACTCGCTTCAGCCGCTCTGCATCCAAGTCCAGCGCCGTCAATTGGATGTCGGCCAACTCCAGCAAATGTGCGCTCTTGCCGCCAGGCGCCGCGCAAGCGTCCAGTACGCGCATTCCCGCGTGCGCATCCAGCAATGTCGCGGCGTATTGCGCGCCAGCATCTTGCACGGAGACCACGCCGTCAAAGAAACTGGGCAGCTTGTCCACCCCGACCGGGCGCGTTAGCAAGATCGCTTCCGGCGCGATCAGGCTGGCCTCGATGCCGTGCTGCGACAGCAGCGCCAAGTAATCGGCGGCCGAAATGTGGCGCTGATTCACCCGCAAGGTCATCGGCGGATGCTGGTTGCCCGCCAGCAGGATCGCATCAGCACGCTCGCCGTATTGCGCTTGGAGTCGATCTATCCACCACTGCGGGTAGGAGTGGCGGCTGGATTCGCTCTTCGCCGCAGTTGCCAGCAGCGCTTCACGTTGGCGCAGGAAATTACGCAGCACCGCATTGACTAGGCCACTGGCCGCCGGATTCAGTTCGCGTGCAGCGCGCACGGCGTGATCTACCACCGCATGGGTGGCCGACTTGCCGTATTGCAACTGGAACAAGGCCACCAGCAGCAAAAAACGCAGCCGCTCGTCCTTCAAAGGCTTGTGCAACAAGGGTGCGAGCATGGCGGCGAGTTGGCCATAGAAGCGCAGAGTGCCGTAGCTTAGATCTTGCACGATGGCGCGCTGTTGCGGTGTCAGTTCAGAATGGCGACGCTGGTACTCGGTTAGTGCCTGATTGAGATTCCGACCACCCAACACTTGGGCGACGATGTGGGTGGCGCCGAGCTGGGCAAGGTTCATACTAGATTCCGAAGTGGTCGCCGACTTGCAGCGGGAAGCCTTGTAAGAATTGTGCGGCCGGTAATGGCTTGCCGCCTGGGCGCTGCAATATTTCGAGGCTCAGCGCACCGCTACCGCAGGCGACGATGATGCCGTTCTTGTCCACGCGCAACACCGAACCGGGCGTGCCACTTAGCTCATTACACACACGGGCTTGCCATAACTTGATCGACGTGCCTTTGCACGGCGAGTTGGCGACCGGCACTGGGTTGTAGCCACGCACGGCGCGAGCGAGTTGCTCGGCCGCTTGCGACCAGTCGAGTTGCGCTTCGGCTTTGATCAGCTTGGCAGCATAAGTCGCTAGACCGTTGTTTTGTACTTCGGGTTTCAGATCGGCCAACTTGACCAACGCTTCGACAATGGCCTCGGCACCTTGAGCTGCAAGCGTGTCATGCAGAGTCTGTGCGGTGTCTGTGTCCCTAATCGGGCAGTTCGTCTTCAGCAGCATGTCGCCGGTATCCAGCCCGGCATCCATTTGCATGATGGTGATGCCGGTCTCGGTATCGCCCGCGAGAATGGCGCGCTGGATCGGTGCCGCACCGCGCCAGCGTGGCAGTAGCGAGGCATGGATATTAAGGCAGCCGAAGCGCGGCGTATCCAGCACGACTTGCGGCAAGATCAGCCCGTAAGCGGCCACCACCATCACATCGGCATGAAAGTCTGCCAGCTGCTGCTGGATTTCGGGCTGCCTCAAGGTCAACGGCTGCAACACGGGCAAGCCGAGCTCCACGGCCAGCTGCTTGACAGGGCTCGGTTGCAACTGCATGCCACGTCCAGCTGGACGGTCTGGTTGGGTCAATACGGCGACGACTTCGTGACCAGCATGCAGTAGCGCTTGCAGCGCAGCGGCGGCGAAATGCGGAGTGCCCGCGAAGATGAGTTTCATTATTTACAAGGTCTCGCGCTGGCGCTTCTTCAGCTTGGCGCGGATGCGGGTCTGTTTGAGCTGCGACAGGTATTCGACGAACACTTTGCCCTTGAGGTGATCCATTTCATGTTGGATGCATACCGCCAGCAGCCCATCTGCTTCGAGGGTGAATGTCTTGCCGTGCTTGTCCTGTGCTCGCACCGTGACGCGTTCGGCACGCTGAACTTTGTCGTAGATGCCGGGGACGGATAGGCAACCCTCTTCGAGCGTGCTGTCGCCGCTGGTCGCGATCAATTCAGGGTTGATGAACACTAGCAATTCGTTGTGCGTCTCAGAGATGTCGGCCACGATGATCTGCTCATGGATGTCCACTTGAGTCGCGGCCAAGCCTACGCCGGGCGCGGCATACATGGTTTCAGCCATGTCGGCGATCAGTTTGCGGGTGGCGGCAGTGACCTCGCCCACCGGCGCAGCGACCTTGTGCAGGCGTGGGTCGGGATACTGTAGGATTTTAAGGATAGCCATAATGCTTGCTAAGTTCGGGTGACTGGCTGCAAAATCGAAGCGGCGCGAAACTTATCGCGCTGTCCCATCATCCAGCCGGGGTTTTCAATGCGCAAGATTATATCGCTGATTTGCTTTTTGTTGCCTGCCGTCACTTTTGCCGCTGATGCGCAGATACGTGACAACGCTCCTGAACAACATATCGTGACCAAAGGAGATACACTGTGGGGCATCGCAAATCGCTTCTTCAGTGACCCGTGGCAGTGGCCGCAGATTTGGGGTTTGAACAAAGACACTATCAAAGACCCGCACTGGATCTATCCTGGTGACGTGGTGCGCTTAGACCATCGCAATGGTAGTTTGCGGGTCGATGCGGATCAGACCCTCGGCAGCACGATCAAACTTTCACCCCACATCCATAGTATTCAAGGCCAGAGCCAGGCGATTTCTGCTGTTCCACGTAGCGATATCGCCCCCTTCCTTAAATATCCGCTGGTGGTCGGCGAGAACGATCTGATCAATGCACCTGTGCTGGTGGCTACCTTGGACAAGCGCGTGGTGGTTGGCGACGATGACATCGTCTATGTGCAAGGGCTGAGCGAGGCGCAGGGGACGAGTTGGCAGATCTATCGTCCCGGCAAGGCGCTGACCGATCCTGAAACTAAACAAGTGCTCGGTTATGAAGCGATCTACCTAGGCGAGGCTCAGGTCGAGAAATTCGGACACCCGAGCACCGTGCGCATCATCCACGCAGCGCAGGAGATCAAGAAGGGCGACCGCCTCGTTGCCAAGGCGGTGGCTCAGAGTGATAACTTTGTCCCGCGCGCACCCAGCACCAAGCTGGTAACTAAGATCATCTCGATCCATGGCGGTGCGGAGCTGGCCGGTCAACACTCGGTCATCACGCTTAATAAAGGTGCGCAGGACGGGTTGGAAACGGGGCATGTGTTGGCGCTGACTCGTCACGGTGAAGCATTGCACAATGACGACCAAGCGATGTGCGAAACCGGCGACGTAGCCTGCAAAAAGGGTCAAGACATCACCCTGCCAGATCAGCATTATGGTTTGGCTTTCATTTTCCGCACGTATGACCGCGTCGCCTACGCGTTGGTGATGGAGGCTCGCTTCCCAGTAGAGCTTCTGGATAACGCTCAGACGCCGTAATTATGGATCCTGCGCTTGCTCCTTGGATTGCGCTTAGCCTGATTCCTGGATTGGGCAACGAGAGCCTGCGCCATTTGTTGCAAACCTTCGGTACGCCCGAGCAAATCTATGCCACCCCCACTTCAGCTTTGCGCGAGGTCGTTCGCCCTGCGGTGGCCGAAGCTATCGGGCGCGGCATGGATGAGTCTTCGTTTGCTTCGCTGGACGACTGGCTGCAAGACTCGAACAACGCCGTATTGACCTTGGCCGATGCCGCATATCCGCGCTCCTTACTCAATATCAGCGATCCGCCCATGCTGCTCTACGTCAAAGGGCGGCAAGCGCTACTCAATGCCGCTGCGTTGGCCGTTGTCGGTAGCCGCAATGCATCGCCAGCAGGCTTGAAGAATGCCGAAGAGTTCGCCGAGGCGGCCAGTCGGGCGAGCTTGTGCATCGTCAGCGGCATGGCGCACGGTATCGACGCCGCCGCGCATCGCGGAGGTTTGCGTGGTAACGGCTCCAGCATCGCCGTGATCGGCACGGGATTGGATAAGGTCTATCCCGCTGCCAACCGCGAGTTGGCGCACCAGCTCGCCAAAGGCGGCCTCATCATTTCCGAATTTCCGCTCGGCACACCGCCGCTCGCTGCCAATTTCCCGCGCCGTAACCGCATCATCAGTGGTTTGAGTCTGGGCACTTTGGTGATAGAGGCCTCACTGCAAAGCGGCTCGCTCATCACCGCGCGGATGGCCTTGGAGCAGGGGCGCGAAGTGTTTGCCATCCCCGGATCGATTCATTCGCCCCAATCCAAGGGCTGTCATTACCTCATCAAGCAGGGAGCGAAACTGGTGGAGTCTGCGCAGGACATTTTGGAGGAGTTAGGTGCATTTGCTGCGCCGACTCAAGTTGCCGATGTGCCCGTGCCCAGTTCGCCTGCATTGGATGCAATGGGCTACGATCCCATAGATATGGACACGCTCGCTCAACGCAGTGGCTTGACGATTAAGGCGCTATCCGCCATCCTGTTGCAGTTGGAGCTTGACGGAACCGTGGCAACGCTGCCCGGTGGAAGGTTTCAGCGGATCATTTGAAAAACCGTAATTGTGGGATGCCATGTTCGATATCTTGATGTTTTTGTTTGAAAGTTATGCAAATGCTGGCAGCTACCCCGAACCCGATAAACTCTCGCTCAAGCTCTCAGCCGCAGGCTTTGAGGAAGAGGAGATCAGCCAAGCTTTGAACTGGCTGTCCGGGATGAAACGGTTGACGCCAGCCGATTATCCGCTTGCCATCAATCATGGCGGTATCCGCCATTACGCCGATTTGGAGTTGCAGCGGATCAGTCCAGAGGCGCGCAGCTTCATTGCGTTCTGGGAGCAGAACAGCATGATTTCGGCGGTCGAGCGCGAAATGATTATTGATCGGGCGGTGTCGCTGGGCATCGAGCAATTGTCGCTGGACAAGCTCAAGCTGATCGCCTTGCTGGTGTTGTGGAACCAGCACGAAGAGCTGGACCCACTTTTGGTGGAAGACCTGCTCACACCCGCAGACTCGCAAAGTCTGCATTGAACTACTCAACCTGACCTGAATACATGGCCTCCAATCTGCTTGTCGTCGAATCGCCCGCCAAAGCCAAGACGCTGAAAAAATATCTCGGCAAGGATTTCGAGGTGCTGGCCTCTTACGGCCATGTGCGCGATCTGATCCCGAAGACGGGCGCGATCGACGTGGATAACGGCTATGCCATGCAGTACGAGACCATTGCGCGCAACGCCAAGCACGTCGATGCCATCGCCAAAGCCGCCGCCGAAGCTGATGTCGTCTATCTGGCACCCGACCCGGACCGCGAAGGGGAGGCCATCGCTTGGCATCTGGCCGAGTTGCTGCGCGCCAAGCGCGGACTGAAGAACAAGCCGCTGAAGCGGGTGGTGTTCCACGAGATTACCCAGAGTGCGGTGAAAGAAGCCGTGGCCAATCCCCGCGAGATTCTGCTGCCATTGGTCAATGCTCAACAGGCGCGCCGTGCGCTGGACTATTTGGTGGGCTTCAACCTGTCGCCGCTGCTGTGGCGCAAGATACGCCCCGGCTTGTCGGCTGGTCGCGTGCAAAGCCCAGCGCTGCGGCTGATCGTCGAGCGCGAGCTGGAGATCGAGGCCTTCCGCCCGCAGGAATACTGGACGGTGCATCTGGATAGCCAGAAGAACACCTTGCCGTTCACTGCCAAGCTGTTCCAGTATCACGGCAAAAAGGTCGAACAACTCACCATCGGCAGTGAAGCCGAGTACCGCAAAATTTTCGACAGCCTGAGCGATGCCAAGCTGCCGCCTAAAGTGGTTAAGGTCGAGCGGCGCGGCAAGCAACGCTACGCGGCTGCGCCTTTCACCACTTCGACGCTGCAACAGGAAGCGGTTCGGAAGCTGGGCATGACCTCCGAACGCACCATGCGTCTGGCGCAGCAGTTGTACGAAGGTATCGACATCGGCGGGGGCACGGTCGGCCTGATCACCTATATGCGTACTGACTCGGTGGCGCTGGCGAACGAAGCCGTGGCCGAGATACGTGGCTACATCGGTGACAATTTCGCGCCAGACTATCTGCCCAAGACTTCGCCGGTGTACAAGAGCAAGACCAAGAACGCGCAAGAAGCGCACGAGGCGATTCGCCCGACCGGCATCGCTCGCACGCCGGATAGTGTGCGTGAATTCCTGACTGTGGATCAGGCGCGCCTATACGAGATGATCTGGAAGCGCACGCTGGCCAGCCAGATGACGCCCGCCCGCTTCGACACCGTGAGCGTGGACATCCGCTTGGGCGGCGACACCACGCTGTTCCGCGCCAGCGGCCAGACGCTGGTGTTCCCCGGTTTCATCGCCGTGTATCAGGAAGACACTGACGACAGCACTGAGGAGGACGGCGGCAAGCTACCGCCGCTGGAAGAAGGCGATGTGCTGCCGCAAGACAAGCTCTACGGCGAACAGCATTTCACCCAGCCACCGCCGCGCTTCTCCGAAGCCAGCTTGGTCAAGTCGCTGGAAGAGTACGGCATCGGCCGCCCTTCCACCTACGCCAGCATCATCTCCACTTTGCAAGCGCGTGAATACGTGGTTTTGGAAAAGAAGCGCTTCCAGCCCACCGACGTCGGCCGCGTGGTCAACCGCTTCCTTACCGACCACTTCACTCGCTACGTCGATTACGGCTTCACCGCCCAGATGGAAGACGAGCTGGACGAAATTTCCGAAGGCAAGCGTGATTGGATTCCGGTGCTGGACGAATTCTGGAAAGGTTTCCATCAGTTGATCGGTGAGAAAAAGGACGTAGATCGTCCGGGCACTGAGATTCTGGAAGAGGCCTGCCCCAAGTGCGGCAAACCGTTGTCCAAACGCTTGGGCAAGCGCGGCAGTTTCATTGGCTGCACCGGCTATCCCGAGTGCGATTTCACCCGCAATTTGAGCGGCGAGGTCGAGTCGGCGGAAGATGCTCGCAAGGAACTTGGAACCAACGAGGAGGGCACGCTGATTCTGTTGCTGCGCGGACCTTATGGCCCGTACGTGCAACTCGGCGAAGCCAAGGAAGGCGACAAGAAGAAACCGAAGCGAGTCTCTTGGCCGAAAGAATTGCCGCTAGAAGCTGCCGACCTCGGCATGGCGCTCAAGCTGCTGGCGCTGCCGCGCGAAGTCGGTCTGCATCCTGAATCTGGCAAGAAAGTGGTGGTCAACATTGGCCGCTTCGGCCCTTACATCGGCCACGATGGCGCGTTCAAGTCCATCCCCAAGACTGACAGCATCTTCACCATCGAGCTGGCTCGTGCCGTGGAACTGCTGGCGCAGAAGAAGGATAACGCTGCCACCATCCTGCGCGATTTGGGGGTGCATCCCGACGACCAGAAGCCGATCGAAGTCTGCGATGGCCGCTACGGCCCTTACGTCCGCCACGGCAAAGTCAACGCCACCTTGCCCAAGGATGTGACCGTGGACGAACTCACGCTGTCGCAAGCGTTGGAGCTGTTGGCAGCGAAAGCCGCCAAGGGCAAACCGGCGAAGAAGCCCGCTCGCAAAGCGAAAGCCTGATCAGGCTTTCGCGCGATTCAGTATAAATTTCCCAAACAGCCCTTGAAATAGGGCTGCCCCATCCCCATCATTGGCAGTCGCTGGGTGAGAGTGCTAAACTCCGCGCCCGCTTTCAATTCAACTCATTGTTTCAGGAGAACCAAGCATGAAAATTCGTCCTTTGAGCGACCGCGTGATCGTCAAGCGTATGGAAGAAGACGTCAAGACCGCGTCCGGTATCGTGCTGGCAAGCACAGCCGTCGAAAAGCCTGATACCGGTGAAATCGTTGCCGTCGGCAACGGCAAGATCGGCGACGACGGAAAGTTGCGCGCCATGAGCGTCAAGGTCGGCGACAAGGTGCTGTTCGGCAAGTATTCCGGCCAGACCTTCAAGCTGGATGGTCAAGAGCTGTTGACGATGCGTGAAGACGACATCATCGGCATCGTTGAAGCCTGATCCAAGCTCAATTCGCCGGTGACGGCGTTAGCTCTGATTTATTGAATTCTCAGGAGAAATAACATGGCAGCAAAAGACGTAAAGTTCCACGACGCAGCCCGTGCCAAGATGGTGGTTGGCGTTAACATTCTGGCCGATGCGGTCAAGGTGACTCTGGGCCCGAAGGGCCGTAACGTGGTGATCGACCGTTCCTACGGTTCCCCCACCATCACCAAGGACGGCGTTTCCGTCGCTAAGGAAATCGAACTGAAGGACAAGTTCGAGAACATGGGCGCGCAAATGGTGAAGGAAGTGGCTTCCAAGACTTCCGACGTGGCCGGTGATGGCACCACTACCGCCACTGTGCTGGCGCAATCCATCGTGCAAGAAGGCATGAAGTTCGTTGCCGCTGGCATGAACCCAATGGACTTGAAGCGCGGCATCGACAAGGCGGTCATCGCCACGGTTGCTGAGCTGAAGAAAATCTCCAAGCCATGTTCCACCACCAAGGAAATCGCTCAAGTCGGTTCCATTTCCGCCAACTCTGACGCTGATATCGGCGACATCATCGCTGCTGCGATGGAAAAAGTTGGTAAGGAAGGCGTCATCACCGTTGAAGACGGCAAGTCGCTGCAAAACGAACTGGAAGTCGTCGAAGGTATGCAGTTCGACCGTGGCTACCTGTCGCCCTACTTCATCAACAATCAGGACAAGCAGATCGCTGCGATGGACAATCCGTTCATCCTGCTGCACGACAAGAAGATCTCCAACATTCGCGACCTGCTGCCCGTACTGGAACAGATCGCCAAGTCTGGCCGTCCGCTGCTGATCATCGCTGAAGATGTGGAAGGTGAAGCACTGGCAACGCTGGTGGTGAATAACATCCGTGGCATCCTGAAGACCGTTGCCGTCAAGGCTCCAGGCTTTGGCGACCGCCGCAAGGCCATGTTGGAAGACATCGCCATCCTGACCGGCGGCACCGTGATCGCTGAAGAAGTCGGTATGACGCTGGAAAAGGCGACCTTGGCTGAGCTGGGTCAAGCCAAGCGCATCGAAGTGGGCAAGGACAACACCATCATCATCGACGGCGCAGGCGCTGAATCCAAGATTAAAGAGCGTATCACCAACATCAACAAGCAACTGGAAGAAACCACCAGCGACTACGACAAGGAAAAGCTGAATGAACGCAAGGCCAAACTGGCTGGCGGCGTAGCCGTCATCAAAGTGGGCGCTGCGACCGAAGTCGAAATGAAGGAAAAGCGTGACCGCGTGGATGACGCACTGCACGCTACCCGTGCTGCTGTGGAAGAAGGCATCGTCCCCGGCGGCGGCGTAGCACTGCTGCGTGCCAAGGCTGCGGTTGCTGGCTTGAAGGGCGACAACCACGACCAAGACGCAGGCATCACCATCGTCTTGCGTGCGATGGAAGCTCCGCTGCGCGCCATCGTGGCCAACGCTGGCGATGAGCCATCGGTGGTCGTGAACCAAGTGTTGAGCGGCGCAGGTAGCTACGGCTACAACGCAGCTTCCGGTGTGTACGGCGACATGCTCGAAATGGGCGTGGTCGATCCAACCAAGGTGACCCGCACTGCACTGCAAAACGCCGCGTCCATTGCTGGCTTGATGCTGACCACTGCTTGCATGGTCGCAGAACTGCCGGAAGACAAACCGGCTGGCGGCGGCATGGGTGGTGACATGGGCGGCATGGGTGGAATGGGCGGCATGATGTAATGTCGTTCCTCGACACGCTGTAAAACAAAACCCCGCTTTGGCGGGGTTTTGTTTTGGCCTAGTCAAGTCTAGTTCAGTATTTAATAATCATGAAGCTAGGGGCGATGTGCCATAGGTGAGCGACAGTTATGCTGTGATGAGAATTTCGGATGATCAAATATCAGTAGCTGCAATTGATGTTGAAAGCATTGCTATTAAATGCCGATCAACACCTAGTGAACTGCTCTACAAAATCGAGGCATGTCGATGAAAAGTCTTTATTGGTCATTGGTGGTCTAAGCTCACTTGTCGAACAGACCTAACTTGGCAGAACCATTGATGGCTATTTTCCCTGCAATTTCGCTGGTTTCCAGATTTTCGATCCAGACCGAAGACTCTGTTTCAGAAAGACTGCCTCGTATGACGTATTTGCCATTTGGTTTTGGCGAGAACTCAATATCACCAGTGACTTGGTACACATCACCAGCTAAAGCTCGAATCGGCATCGCGTATTCGGTACGGCCCACTATAGTGAATTTGTGCGACCCGATAGGGACCGAACTCTTCAGGAGGACGGTGCTTAGATTGTCGCCTTGACCGTTGCTTGCACGCCGAGTTTCCGACCGGCAATTCTGGATCAATGTTCCATCGATCTTAGATAGATAAAATATATCTGCTTTGCCAGTATCAATTCTGTGATCAGTATCTTGTATCGTTGCAGTCTCCCCTATATATCCTGCCGGTAAAGAGGGTGGTAGCGACGCGCAACCAACCATCAAAAACGCCCCGATAATGCTGCCCCATGTTCTTTTCATAGCTTCCCCAGTTAGTAATTGCCGCTTTGTACGAGGCTGAATTAGAGCATGACCTACGATTTCGTGGAATATGCCGAATTATCTATGTAGTGCTTTAGGAGATATAGGTTCTGAAATTTCGCATGCTGCACGACTAATGAGACATCGTCGTGGGAATTAGAAGCGGCTGGCTGTTATCGTATGGGCCGGTATACTACGCCACCACCGGCCGGTGATGGACAGGTCAAAGTAGGCTGATACCTATTCAACCAAATTGGAGATAAATCGATGGAACTCATTCTTGTTTTGCTCGTGGTGGTCGGAGCGCTGGGGGTATCCGGCATACGGATCGTGAAGCAGCAGACCGTTGAGATTGTCGAGACGCTTGGAAAATATACACGCGTAATTCATCCTGGACTGAACTGGATTTTCTATCCATTCCAACGCGTGGCTGGCATTGTGACCATGAGGATATGGTCGGTAAAACATATCGTCGAAGTGAAGACCCGCGATAACATGTTCGTCGCGTTGCCCGTGGATATCATGATTCAAGCTCAGGAGGCTCAGGCAGACAATTCGTTCTACAAGTTGCAAGATCCGGCCGATCAGATTGGCTCGTGGGTGTTGAACACAGTGCGCTCTGCAGCCGCCGCGATGACATTAGATGAACTATTTACCAATCGTACCGAGATTGCTCAGACGGTAAAGGGGCATGTGGGAGCTACCCTTGCCGAGTTCGGTTACCGTATCGAAAGTGTGCTGGTGGATCAGCCAACAGTTTCAGACTCGGTGCAGACATCGTTCAATCGTGTAATCGTTGCGCAACGAGAAAAAGAAGCAGCGGAACTTGAAGGGGATGCCACCAAAATCAGAATGGTCAGGCAGGCCGAGGCCGAAGCGGAGGCGCAGCAGCGGCGTGCCGAGGGGATGGCCAAATCACGAGAAACGCTGGCGAAGGGGCTGAGTGAATCGCTGGCGATGTTTCAAGGGATACCGGCGGATGAGTCGCTGGCGATGCTAATGGAGCTGAACAAGATTGATGCGATGCGCGATGTCGGTAAGCACGGTAACTTGATTCTGATGGATATGGGCTATGGTGAGTCAGGCAAGCAGGCAGCTGCTACGCAGATGACGGCGTTGCTAGCAAAGCTAAATGTGCAGGGCATGCGCGACAGAAAAACTGACAATGACACAAGTGCTGATTGATTTTAGGTGGTCAGCAGTGGTTGCCCTATTTCAATAAGTTCGATCTATTTCGGTTCGTTTAGCCTAGTCGAATCATTTCCATCCCTCTGCATAGTGCGGATTAGGTTGAGGCATACCCACGGTCTAAATGTCCCGATCGTCGAATCGCAAAAGCGTTGCGCTTGCCGAAAAAAATGAGCAATCTGGGCTTGCGGCTGAGATAATCGGGCATGACCGATATTACTTCTCCCTCCGTCCAGCCCGTCACCGGGCAATCCTTCGATCAACTTCCGCTGTCACCTGCCATTCTGGCGACGCTCAAACAGCTCGGTTACGACAGCATGACGCCGATTCAGGCGGCCAGCTTGCCGATCTCATTGGCTGGGCACGATCTAATCGCTCAGGCCAAGACTGGCAGCGGCAAGACCGCTGCGTTCGGGTTGCCGCTGTTGACGCGTCTGAACCCGCGCCGGTTCGCGGTGCAGGCGATGGTGCTGTGCCCGACGCGCGAGCTGGCCGATCAGGTGTCGCAGGAGATACGCCGTTTGGCGCGTTTCATCGACAACATCAAGATCGTCACCCTGTGCGGCGGCACGACGATGCGTCCGCAGATGGCCAGTCTGGAGCATGGCGCGCACATCGTAGTCGGCACGCCGGGGCGCATCATGGATCACATTGAGCGTGAAACGCTCGATCTTTCCGCGCTCAACACCTTGGTGCTGGACGAGGCCGACCGGATGCTGGACATGGGCTTTTACGACCAGATCGCTTGGGTTGCTAAACAATGCCCGCGCAAGCGCCAGACGCTGCTGTTTTCCGCCACCTACCCGGAAGGCATAGCTCGGCTGGCGCGCCAGTTCATGCAGCAGCCGCAGGACGTGAAGCTGACGGAGCAGCATGCCAGCCACAAGATTCGCCAGCGTTTCTTTGAAGTGGCACGCGAAGGGCGTTTGGAAGCCGTCGCCGCGCTATTGAAACACTATCGCCCAGAAAGCACGCTGGCCTTTTGCAACACCAAACAGCAATGCCGCGACTTGCTCGATCTGCTGCACGCGCAGGGTTTTCACGCGCTGACGCTGAACGGCGACCTCGAACAGCGCGAGCGCGACCAAGTGCTGATCCAGTTCGCCAACCGCAGTTGCTCGGTGCTGGTTGCTACCGACGTGGCGGCGCGTGGGCTGGACATCGCCCAGCTAGAGGCCGTCATCAACGTGGACATCACGCCCGATCCCGAAATCCACGTCCACCGTGTGGGCCGTACTGGCCGCGCGGATGCGGAAGGTTGGGCGTTCAGCCTGTGCAGCCCGACCGATTTGCATCGCATCGAGACCATCGCCAAGCTGATGGAGATTGAGCCAGAGTGGCATGAGCTGAGCGAACTGAAAGCGGACGCCGCCAAGCTGATTCCACCGATGGTGACGCTGCAAATCTTGGGTGGGCGCAAAGAGAAGATCCGCGCTGGCGACGTGCTGGGCGCGCTTACCGGCGAAGCGGGCTTCACCCGTGAACAGATCGGCAAAATCAATGTCACCGACCAATCGACCTACGTCGCAGTGGTGCGGAATATCGCTAAAGAAGCGGTGAAACGGTTATCGGCGGGGAAAGTGAAGGGTAAGACCGTCAAGGTCAGAGCGATGGAGTAGTCGCTGGATGATCGCTGCCGATCATCCAGCGTGGAGCGCTTAGCGTCCGCGTCCGCCGAAACGATGGACGGAGGGCTTGCCCGCCGTCGCTGGCTTGGCGTGAGAGTTGCCCCCGCTGCGTGCGGGACCTTGCCCGCCGGTACGCGGTGCGCCGCTCTGCGGACGACGTTGACCACCTTGTCCACGAGGCTGGTTTCCACCACGATTCTGCCCGTTCAAGATCGGCTCAGCCTTGATGCGCGGGTCTGGCTCGAAGCCGGGAATCTGCACCACGGGAATCTCGCGCTTGGTGAGGCGTTCGATGTCGTGCAGCAATTTATGCTCGTCGATGCACACCAGCGAACTTGCCTCGCCGTTGCTGCCCGCGCGGCCAGTGCGGCCGATGCGATGCACATAATCTTCCGCCACGTTAGGCAACTCGTAGTTCACCACATGCGGTAGTTCGCTGATGTCGATGCCGCGCGCGGCGATATCTGTCGCGCACAGCACTTGCAGCTTGCCGGTCTTGAATTCAGCCAGCGCACGAGTGCGTGCGGCCTGACTCTTGTTGCCGTGGATCGCCATCGCGGTGATGCCGTCCTTGTTCAGATATTCCGCCAGATTGTTTGCGCCGTGCTTGGTGCGCGTGAACACCAACACCTGAAACCAATTGTTGTCCTTGATGAGCTGGGTCAGCAGGGCACGCTTGCGCTCACGATCCACCGGATAGACGCGCTGCTCGATCAGTTCATTGGTCTGATTACGGCGCGCCACTTCGATCAGCGCAGGATTGTTCAGCAGGCCATCGGCCAGCGCCTTGATCTCGTCGGAGAAGGTGGCCGAGAACAGCAGATTCTGCCGTTTCGCCGGCAGCAGCGCGAGGATCTTCTTGATGTCGCGGATGAAGCCCATATCCAGCATGCGGTCGGCTTCGTCCAACACCAGAATCTCGACCTGCGACAAATTCACCGTTCCTTGCTGAACGTGGTCGAGCAAGCGCCCCGGTGTCGCCACCAGAATGTCCACGCGGCCTTGCAGCTGCTTGATCTGCGGATTGATATTGACGCCGCCGAACATCATCATGGATTTCAGTGGCAGATATTTGCCGTACTCGCGCACGCTTTCTTCCACCTGCGCGGCGAGTTCACGGGTCGGGGTCAGCACCAATGCACGGATCGGCGCTTTGCCGGTGGCTGGTTTGGCGGAAAGGCGCTGCAACAGCGGCAAAGTGAAACCGGCGGTCTTGCCGGTACCAGTCTGTGCGCCGGCGAGCAAGTCGCCACCTTGTAGCACGACAGGGATGGCTTGCGCCTGAATCGGAGTGGCTTCGGTATAACCGCGCTCAGTAACGGCGCGGAGAATGGCATCGGACAAGCCGAGGGTAGCGAATGACATTGAGAACTTTCAGAGAAACATCGGCCTGTCGCTCCTGTGGAGCGCCAGTCTAAGGCAGACGGGGATAAAACAACGAGCCGGAATCGGCAGCGGCAACAGGACTGAAACGATGACGCGGGCAGATTGTAACAGAGTGAACGAGTCAGGCAGACCTATCTTCGGGGGCGCTCACAGAGCATCCGTCTTGGGGGGAAATCGAATCGCCTCTTAGTGGAATGCCCCACGCGAATTCAAGGGGCGGGGCGATGCAGAATCATCTTTCTCCTCATGGCGCAGCTCTCAGACACTACGTAATATGCAACCCGTCGCAGAATCAAAGTGTTACGCGCTGCCCAACTAACCAGAGAGTAAATCATGCAAACCGTTTTCGAGAAAGCATTGTGGATATTCTTCAGCCTCGCCATCTACATCCTGATGGGCAGCATGTTGCTTGCAGCCCTATTGATTACCTTGCCGGTACTGCTGGCGGTGCTGGTATTTGATAGAAAAGCGTTCTACAGAACCTTCGGCCTTTACCCGTCAGCCTCAGAAAAGACATGCTGTCTTTGAATCCAAGCCGGACTTGATCGGTGAGCTCTGGTGTGACGCGACGAATGGTCGCACCTTTAGTCGGCGTTACGTCTATTTGGGAATACGAGTGAGAAGGTGCTGCCTTTGCCTTCTTCGCTGCTGATGTCGAGTTTGGCTTGGTGGCGGTTGGCGATGTGTTTGACGATGGCGAGGCCTAGGCCGGTGCCGCCGGTTTCGCGGCTACGGCTGCGGTCCACGCGGTAGAAGCGTTCGGTCAGTCTGGGTAGGTGTTGCGGGGCGATGCCGATGCCGCTGTCTTGTGCGCTGAATACGGCTTGGCCGTCCACGTCTTGCCAGCGCAGGATGATCTCGCCGCCCGCTGGGGTGTAGCGGATGGCGTTGCTGCACAGGTTGCCGAAGGCGCTGTGCAATTCAGCGCGGTTGCCGAGTAGCTTGTGCTGATTTTCTAGGTGTAGCGTGAGCGTGTGCTGGCCGTTGCTCAGGCGCTGGCCTTCTTGCAACACCAAATCCAATAGTGCAGGTACATCGACGGTTTCTTCGTGCAGCACGCTGCTGTCACTTTCCAGCCGAGACAGGGTGAGTAAGTCGTCCACCAGTCGGGTCATGCGCTCGGTTTGTTCGCCCATCAGTTGCAGGCCGCGCTTGGCCATGTCGCAGTCGCGATCTTCCATGTCGAGCAGGGTTTCGACGAAGCCGTTGACTACGGTGAGCGGCGTGCGTAATTCGTGCGAGACGTTGGCGACGAAGTCGCGGCGCATGGTGTCGATACGTTCCAGATGTGTCACGTCACGGCTGATGAGCAGCTTTTTGTCGCCGCCGTAGGCGATGATTTTGATCGAGAGCACGATCTCCTCTTGCCGGATGCCACGCAGCAGCAAGGGTTCAGAGAATTGCGCCATCGCCAGATACTGTACGAATTCGGGCTGGCGGGCGAGGTAGGTGATCTGCTGACCTAAGTCTTGGCGGGTGTCGAGGCCGAAGTGCTGTTCGGCTAAGGGGTTACACCATTCGATGCGGTCAGCGCCGTCTAAGATGACTACGCCTTCCGGCAACGCGGAGGTGGCTTGTTCCATGTAGTGCAGAGCTTGCGAGAGCTGGTCTTGTTTTTTGCGGAAGCGTTTGACCACTTGATTGAGTGCGGCGAACAGGTCCTCCCACACGCCAAAACCTTCAGGTATCTCGCGCTCCTTGGGGCTGGCCAGCCAAAATTCGAATGCGGCCATTTGGCGCAAATGCAGTACGTACAGGACTAACAGCAGTAACGAGAATACTAACAAGGCGGCCACGGCGCTGAATATTGCCCATAGCAGCAGTGCCAACATCAGTAATCCTGCGATGGGCATGGTCACCCGTTGCCAAAAATCCGTCACGTCATTACTCCCCAGTTATGGGCGCTGATTATACGGGCTCGGGCGCGAGCGGGGTCAACTCTCGGAGAAGCGATAGCCGCTGCCGCGCACGGTCTGCACGAGCGAGTCGCAACCGGAGGCTTCCAGCGCTTGACGCAAACGGCGGATGTGAACATCGACGGTGCGTTCTTCGACAAAGACGTGATCGCCCCACACTTGGTCGAGCAACTGGGCGCGGCTATATACGCGCTCTTGGTGGGTCATGAAAAAATGAAGCAGACGGAATTCGGTCGGGCCGAGCTCTACCAGCGTACCGTTGGCGCTCACTCGGTGCGAGACGGGCGACAGCTCTAAGCCTGCCACTTTCACGAGGTCGTCGCTCATCTGGGGTGTGCGGCGGCGCAGCACAGCGCGGATGCGCGCCATCAGCTCGCGTGGCGAAAACGGCTTGGTCATGTAATCGTCGGCACCGGATTCCAGTCCCAATATTTTGTCGCGCTCGTCGCCGCGCGCGGTCAGCATGATGATGGGCACATTGCGGGTGCGCGCATCGGCACGCAAGCGCCGAGCGATCTCGATGCCGGTGGTACCAGGCAGCATCCAGTCGAGCAAGATCAGATCAGGCAGGGCGCGGTTGATGTGCGTCATCGCTTCGATGGCATCGGTCGCCTTGAGCGCACGAAAGCCGCACTGGGTCACATTGAACGCTAGCAGTTCTAGGATCGCCGGTTCGTCTTCGACCAGCAGGATATTCGCAGTCATTACTTTCTCCATGAGGATAGTCCGGTTGCGATGGTATGAAAGTAATGTGACAGGAACATGACAGCGCTAATGTTTGTGAACTTCGCTGGGGTGATGGTGCAAAGGCTCGGCCACATGCTCGGTCAAACTGGCGGCGTGGTGGCGCAGATAGGCGTGCGACGGCTCTTCCGGCAGCGGATTGTGCGCGCGGTTGGGCAGCAGCGAACCGATCACCATGCCGCAGGCGCTGGCCAGCAGTCCGGCGAATTGAGCCGGAAGGAAGGGGTCTTCGGGGCCGAATAGGTGGATAGACAGCCATACCGCCAACCCAGCGAAGATGGCGGCCAGCGCACCTTGATGAGTGGCGCGCTTCCAGAACAGCCCAGCCAGCAGCGGGATGAAGGCCGCCACCAGCGTAATCTGGTAGGCCGATTCCACCATCTTGAAGATGCTAGCGTCGGAACTCATCGCGTACAGCGTGACCGCCACTGTGAACACCAGCGTCACACTGCGCATGGTCAGCAGCAGCTTGCGGTCGGTCATGGTTCCCATCAGCGGCTTGAGAATGTTCTCGGTAAACGTGACCGAAGGCGCAAGCAGCGTGGCCGAGGCGCAGCTCTTGATGGCCGACAGCAGCGCGCCGAAGAACATGACTTGTGCGAACAGTGGAGCGTGTTGCAGTACCAGATTCGGTAGGATCATCTGCGGATCAGTGTCGATCAGGCCTTCCACCATCTTGGGGTCGATCAGCGTGGCGGAGTAGGCGAGGAACATCGGCACGAAGGCGAACAGGAAATACAGTCCACCGCCGAGCACAGAACCCCATACGGCGATGCGTTCGGTCTTGGCTGACTGCACGCGTTGGAATACATCTTGTTGGGGGATGGAGCCGAACATCATAGTCATCCAAGCAGCGGCGAAGGCGATGATCTCTTTCGCATCCAGCGTCGGCCAGAATTCGAACTTGCCCGCTTGGCGTGCGTGCTCCACGACGACTCCGACACCGCCCACTTGTCCGCTGATCTCGTGGCCGATGAACAGCATGCCGACGACGATGATGATCATTTGCAGGAAGTCGGTGATCGCCACGGCCCACATGCCGCCGAAGAAGGTGTAGATGAGGATGGTGCCGGAGCCTATCCACATGCCTGCGACTTTGCTGATCTCGCCGCCGGATACGACGTTGAACACTAGCCCCAGCGCGGTGATCTGCGCGCCGACCCAGCCGAGGTAGGAAATGACGATGGCCAGTGTGGTCAGCACTTCCACGCTGCGCCCGTAGCGCTTTTTGTAAAAGTCGCCGATGGTGAGCAGATTCATGCGGTACAGCGGCACGGCGAAGAACAGGCCGACCAGAATCAAACACATCGCTGAGCCGAAAGGATCGGACACCACGCCGTGCAGACCGTCTTTGAGGAAGATGGCGGGAATGCCGAGCACGGTCTCTGAGCCGAACCAGGTGGCAAACACGGTCGCTGTCACCATATAGAACGGCAAGTGGCGGCCAGCGATGGCAAAATCCTTGGTGTTGTGGACGCGGGTGGCGGCGTACAGGCCGATTCCGACCGAGACGATCCAATAGGCGATGACGAACCAGAGCAGCATAGAATCAGAGGGATGGGACGATTTCGGCATTGTAAAGCAAGTGCCCTTGGCAGCGGCGTGAAATGCCTTGTGTATCCTGCTATGCCGAATTAAGATGGACGCCGTTTTTGATTCTCTTGGGAAAACATGATGAAGCGTTCGATTTTATTGGGTCTATTGGCATTCGCAGTGGGCGGTCAGGCGATGGCTGCTGACATTCATGGCGCAGGTTCTTCCTTCGCTGCTCCGCTCTACGAAGCGTGGATCTTCGGTTCCCATAATACTGAACGCATCGACTACAAGGCGGTCGGTTCTGGCGAGGGTATCAAGCAAGTGACGGCGAAGACGGTGGATTTTGGTGCATCGGATGCGCCGCTGACCGCCGCCGAACTTGAAAGTAAAGGCTTGTTGCAGTTCCCCTCTGCTGCGGCTGCGCTGGTGCCGGTGGTCAACATTCCTGGGATATATGCCGGACAGCTCAAACTTTCCGGTGAGGTGCTGGCCGGTATCTATAGCGGCGCTATCACCAAATGGAGCGATTCGCGTATTGCCGATCTCAATCCACTGTTGAAGCTCCCCTCTAAATCCATCATCGTGTTGCACCGTGAAGATGAGTCAGGCTCGACCTATGTGTTCACCAACTATCTGAGCAAAATCAGCGCGGACTGGAAGAGCAGCGTCGGTCAAGGTCTGACTGTGAAGTGGCCAACCGGCGTGGCGGTCAAGGGCGGTAAGGCTTTGGCGGAAGCGGTGAAGAGCAAGGAGGGCGCGATCGGCTACATCGAGTATTCAAGCTCTGTGAACAGCCATCTGGTTTACGCTTCGCTCAAGAATGCCGAGGGTCAGTTCGTCAAGCCGCTGCCGGAAAACATCGAAGCTGCCTTGGTCAGTGCGCAATGGAACGGTGCCACTGGATTCAGCGATGCTTCGGCGACCAATGCTCCTGGCTCGAAGAGTTGGCCGCTGACTACCGCTACTTTTGTGCTGGTTCCTAAAGTCGTTAAGAGTGCAGGCAACACGCAGCAAGTGTTGCGCATGATGGACTGGGGTTTCCGTTACGGCCATGTGACCGGCGGTGGCTTGGGCTTTGTGGCTGTGCCTAAGACGGTGGTTGAGCAAGTTCATACCAACTGGCAATCGCTGCATGATGCGCTGGGCTTGCCGGTCTATGGCAAGTAAACGCTAACGCGCCAAGCAAAAAGACCGCCTTTCGGCGGTCTTTTTTATTCCCTTGCAGGAAAACGGTGGCTTACAGTTCGCCCGCGTGTGCAGCCAGATACTTGGCCACGCCTTCGGTAGAAGCGTCCATGCCTGCCTTGCCCTTAGCCCAACCGGCTGGACAGACTTCGCCGTGTTCTTCGGTGAATTGCAGAGCATCGACCATGCGCAGCATCTCGTCGATGTTACGACCCAGCGGCAGGTTGTTCACCACTTGGTGCTGAACTACACCGGACTTGTCGATCAGGAAGGAGCCGCGGTAGGCCACGCCGCCGTCAGCTTCTACGTCATAGGCCTTGCAGATCTCGTGCTTGATGTCAGCTACCAGCGTGTAGCCAACTTGGCCGATGCCGCCCTTTTCGACCGGGGTGTTCTTCCAAGCCAGGTGCGAGAACTGCGAGTCGATGGAAACGCCCAGCACTTCGACGTTGCGCGCCTTGAACTCGTTCAGGCGATGGTTGAAGGCGATCAGCTCGGATGGGCACACGAAGGTGAAGTCCAGAGGATAGAAGAACACCACGGCGTACTTGCCCTTGGTGACTTCGGAGAAGGTGATGTCTTTGATTTCATTGTTGCCCAGCACCGCAGTGGCGGTGAAATCGGGCGCAGCTTTACCAACGAGTACGGCCATGTGAATCTCCTTGCTTAGGTCAAAAGGTTGAGGGAAATGCTTGGGTATGGAATTTAGCCACGAGTGGCGGCGCTGTCAATGAGCGCAGCGAGATTTTATTCCATATTAGCAAGTAGGGTATCGGCTACGGTGGGGTAATTTAGACGGAATTTCAGCTCGCGCTTTAAGCGGGCGTTGTCCAAGCGACGAGATTCTTGCATGAAGGAAAGCAACATGGGCGACAGGGTGCTTTGTGCTTGGGTGCGACTGATGCGTTGTGGGCGGGGTAGGTGGAAGGCGTCGGCCACGGCATCGAAGTATTCGCCCATTTTCAATTCGCTGTCGTCGCTTGCGTGGTAGATGCGGTTTGGTCGGCCATAACGCAGCGTGGCGACGATCACTCGCGCCAGATCGTCGGCGTGGATGTGGTTGGTGTAGCTGTCTTCGGACGCAACGATAGCAGGCGTGCCCGCGCGCAGACGTTCAACGGGCAGCCGGTCAGCGGCGTAGATGCCGGGTACGCGCAAGATGCTGGCGTGAACGTGATGGCGTGTCGCCCACTCGCGCACCCATTTTTCTGCCGCCACACGGCGTTCAGCGCGAGCGGTCTGCGGCTGAGTTGGGCGAGTCTCGTTCACCCAGTCGCCGTTGCAATCGCCATACACGCCGCTGGTGCTGATGTAGATGAAGCGGCTTGGCGGCGTGCCGCGTGACAGAGCGGCCATCAATGCTTGGGTGCGGCGGTCGCCTGTGCCTTGGGTGGGCGGCGGGGCGAGGTGGAGCACGATGTCGGCGAGTCCGGCGAGGCGATGCAGGCTGGTGGGCTGATCGAGGTCGGCGAGGATAGGCGTGACGCCGAGTGTGCGCCACGTTGAGCAGCGTGCCGGATCGCGTAGCAATCCGTACAAGCGGTAGCGCCCGCGCAACAACGGGACGGTGCGTTTTGCTACGTCGCCGCAGCCGATTATCAGGATTCGATTCATAGGCAGATTATGCGGTAAAATCGCCGCCTTCGCGCTTTCAGAATGCTCGCCATGAAACTCAATGTCCTGATCCAGCCCAGCGGCCACAGCTTCCCCATCGAAGCCCATGAAACTATCCTTGATGCCGCTGCCAAGCATGGCTTCAACTTGCCTTACGGTTGCCGCAACGGCGCGTGCGGCGTGTGCAAAGGCAAAGTGTTGGAAGGTACGGTGGATCACGGACAACATGTGGCAGGGGCATTGACTGCTTCTGAGATGGCCGCTGGGCAGACGCTGTTCTGCTGTGCCAAGGCGACCTCCGATCTGGTGATCGAGAGCAAGGAGATCGGCGCGGTCAGCCAGATTCCTGTACGTATGCTGCCCAGTCGGGTCGAACGCATTGAAAAGCTGGCTCCGGACGTGATGGCGCTGTGGCTGAAACTGCCTGCTAACGAGCAATTGCAATTCTTCGCCGGGCAATACATCGACATTCTGACCAAGGAAGGTAAGCCACGTAGTTTCTCTTTGGCGAATGCGCCGCATGAGGGCGAATTGCTGGAGTTGCACATCCGCAACATCGCAGGCGGGACGTTCACCCAGTTCGTCTTCAACGAGTTGCGCGTGCGCGACATCTTGCGCTTCAAGGGCCCACTCGGTACTTTTTTCCTGCGAGAAGACGGCGACAAGCCCATCATCTTTGTCGCCAGCGGCACTGGATTCGCACCAATCAAGGCGATTATTGAACACGCGCTGTACATCGGCATTCAGCGTCCGATGCACTTTTATTGGGGTGCCCGAGTTTTGGCTGACCTGTACATGCTGGGACGAGCTCAGGAGTGGGAGGCGCGCGGCATCAGGTTTACGCCGGTATTATCCGATGCGTTGCCGGAAGATGGTTGGACGGGGCGTACCGGCTTTGTTCACAAGGCGGTGATGGAGGATTATCCCGATATGTCCGGCCATCAGGTCTATGCTTGTGGCGCGCCGGTGGTGGTGGAAGCTGCGCACCGCGACTACACCACGCAGTGCCGCTTGCCGGAAGACGAGTTTTTCTCCGACGCCTTCACTTTCGCACCTAAGTCCTGAGGCTGAATTCAGTTAGAATGCGCCATACCTCCACTGGCTTGCCAACATGCCCTCGAACCTGACCGACACTCCGCCTATCGTCCTGACCTTCGCTGCGACTGATCCCACCAGCGGCGCAGGACTGCAAGCGGACATCCTGACCATTGCCAGCATGGGTTGCCATCCGCTGTCGGTAGTCACGGCGGTGACGGTTCAGGATAGTAGTGGCGTGGATGATGTCTTGGCGATGGACGACGAGTGGGTGTCCGATCAGGCGCGCGCTATTCTCGAAGACATGCCGGTGGCGGCGTTCAAGATCGGGCTGTTGGGCAGCGTCGAGAATATCGCCGTCATCGCCGAGATCATCTCCGACTATCCAGACATCCCGCTGGTGCTCGATCCGGTGCTGGCTTCCGGGCGCGGCGACGAGTTGGCGAACGAAGACATGATCGATGCGATGCGCGAGCTGTTGCTGCCGCAGACCACTATTCTTACGCCGAATAGTCTGGAAGCGCGCCGCCTTGCGCTGGAAGAAGACAACGACGATGACAATCCGAATCTGATCGAATGCGCTAAACGCATCATTCAGTTGGGTTGCGAATACGTGCTGGTGACCGGCACCCACGAGAATACACCCAAGGTCGTCAACACCCTGTATGGCGAGCGCGGACTGGTGCGCAGCGATAGTTGGGCGCGTCTGCCCGGCACTTATCACGGCTCAGGCTGTACGCTAGCTTCCGCAATCGCTGCTCTGCTGGCCAATGGTCTGAATATGGAAGAGGCAGTCAAGGAGGCGCAGGAATACACTTGGCAAGCGTTGCACTATGGTTTCCGCGCAGGCATGGGGCAATACATCCCGGATC
This sequence comes from Ferriphaselus amnicola, assembly GCF_000974685.2. Lineage (NCBI taxonomy): Bacteria > Pseudomonadati > Pseudomonadota > Betaproteobacteria > Nitrosomonadales > Gallionellaceae > Ferriphaselus > Ferriphaselus amnicola. Next base: position 2,549,183 of record NZ_AP018738.1, on the reverse strand, counting down.
GTTTGTTCTGGGCGCGGGATGACGAGGATGAGCCGGAAGATACTCGCCACTAAGCTTAGGGGCTTGTACGCCATCACGCCGGATTGCAACGACACGGGGGATTTGTTGCATCGGGTGCGACGGGCGCTGGCGGGTGGAGTGCACATGCTGCAATACCGCAACAAGCTGGCCAATACTACCTTGCAGCATGAGCAAGCACTGGCTTTACGCGGTCTGACGCGCGAATTCGGCGCGGTATTTATCGTCAACGACGACGCGCAACTGGCGGCTAAGGTCGATGCCGACGGCGTGCATCTAGGCGCGGACGATGGTGAGGTGGCAGCAGCTCGGGCATTGTTGGGGGCGGAAAAGCTTATCGGCGTGTCTTGCTATAATCGCGCGGAACTGGCGCGGCAGGCGGTGGTGGCGGGCGCGGATTACGTCGCCTTTGGCGCGTTCTTTTCGTCTAGCGTTAAACCGGAAGCGGTCAGGGCCGAGCTGGAATTGTTGCGGCAGGACTATGGTGTGCCGGTGGTCGCCATCGGTGGCATCACGCTGGAGAACGGCGGTGTGCTGATCGAAGCGGGCGCGGATGCCTTGGCGGTGATCTCGGCGGTGTTCGCAGCGAGCGATGTACAACAGGCAGCACAGGATTTTTCAAAACTTTTCAGCAAGGCATAGTAATGACCTCTCACAATCAGGAACTGTTCGACGAATCTCAAAAGATTATCCCCGGCGGTGTGAACTCGCCAGTGCGCGCGTTCAAGTCGGTGGGCGGCACGCCGCTGTTCTTCAAACGCGGCCACGGTGCGTATGTGTGGGATGCGGACGACAAGCGCTACATCGACTACGTGAATTCCTGGGGCCCGATGATCGTCGGCCATTGTCATCCTGAAGTGGTGAAGGCGGTGCAAGCGGCTGCGGCTGAAGGGCTGGGTTTCGGCGCACCGACCGCATCCGAACTGGAGATCGCCGAGCTGCTGTGCAAGATCCTGCCGTCGCTGGAGATGGTGCGTCTGGTCAGTTCCGGCACCGAGGCGACGATGACCGCAATCCGTCTGGCGCGCGGTTTCACGGGACGTTCGCGCATCATCAAATTTGAAGGTTGCTACCACGGCCACTCCGATGGGTTGCTGGTCAAGGCCGGTTCCGGTGCGCTGACGTTCGGCCAGCCGAGTTCTTCTGGCGTGCCCGCTGAGATCGCCGCACTGACCACCGTGCTCGATTACAACGACGCGGCCGGTCTGGAAAAGGCTTTTGCCGAATATGGCAACGAGATCGCCGCAGTCATCGTCGAGCCGGTCGCCGGCAACATGAATCTGATCTTGCCCAAGCGCGAGTTCCTTGATGCGATGCGGAGCCTGTGCACTAAACACGGCGCGGTGTTGATCCTAGACGAAGTGATGACCGGTTTCCGCGTTGGTCTGCAAGGCGCGCACGGCCACTACGGCATCCAGCCCGACCTGATCACGCTGGGTAAGGTGATGGGCGGCGGTCTGCCCGCTGCCGCATTTGGCGGTCGCCGCGACATCATGCAATGTCTAGCCCCACTGGGCGCGGTGTACCAAGCCGGTACGCTGTCCGGCAATCCGGTTGCGGTGGCGGCGGGTCTGGCTACCCTGAAGCTGGTGCAAGCGCCCGGTTTCTACGAACGGCTGACTCAAGTCGCCAAGCAAATGACGGAAGGCCTGACCGCTGCCGCGAAAAAGCACGGCATCCCGTTCAGCGCCCAGTCCATCGGCAGCATGTTCGGTCTGTATTTCAGCGAAAAATTGCCGACTTCCTACGCCGAAGTGATGGCTAGCGACAAGGCCGCGTTCAACCGCTTCTTCCATGCCATGCTGGCCGAGGGTGTGTACCTCGCACCATCGGCCTTCGAGGCTGGTTTCGTATCCGCTGCGCACAGCGATGCGGACATCGCAGCGACCATCGCTGCTGCGGATAAAGTGTTCGCCAACTGGTAATGGCTCTTTTCCGACAAGCGAAGTTTTTTACGACGGTCAACCATTTGCGTGACCTGCCGCTGCATGGCGGCAAGGAAGTTGCGTTCGTGGGTCGTTCCAACGCGGGCAAGTCCAGCGCCATCAACACTTTGGCCGATCACACCCGTTTGGCTTACACCAGCAAGACGCCGGGACGCACTCAGCACCTTAATTTTTTCGAGTTTGGTGACGGTCGTTTTCTGGTTGATCTGCCCGGCTACGGCTATGCCAAAGTGCCGCCCGATGTGCAAGCGCATTGGGAGCATCTACTCAGCCGCTATCTGCAAACCCGCGAATATCTGTGCGGCTTGGTTGTCATCATGGATGCGCGCCATCCGCTGACCGAGCGCGATCGAGGGATGCTGGATTGGTTTGCACCCACCGGCAAGCCGGTGCATGTACTACTTACCAAATCCGACAAGCTCAGTCGGCAGGAAAGCACGCTGACGTTGCGCCAAGTCAAAGCTGAACTTGCTGAGCGCTACCCTAACTGCACCGTGCAATTGTTCTCCAGCTTGAAGAAGCTGGGCGTGGACGAAGCCGATGCGGTGATCGGTAGCTGGTTCGAGGAAGAGGTTCCTGCTTGAGCTGGCTACTTGCATTAGCGTCAGGCAAAAAAATGCCCCGGCAGCCAAAGGGGGAGGCGCTGGGGCAAAAGTCTTAACAAGGGGGTTAAGACACCCGCTCAGGGAGGAGAAACGGGAGATGACTCGCATCATCTGGGCAATCAGATAGCCGAATCTCGGAATAGTTCCAAAGAAATTCAAAATTTTTGAAAATATTTTTCAGGACTCAATCATGCAAACACTCGGACAGTCTCCACACAAGCGCATGCGCCGTATGCGCCGGGATGCGTTTTCCCGCGATCTGATGCGCGAGAACCAACTCTGCCCCGCCGATTTGATCTATCCGGTGTTCGTGCTGGAAGGCGAAAATCGGGTCGAAGATGTGAAATCTATGCCCGGTGTGCAGCGTAAGTCGTTAGATTTATTACTCAAGGACGCTGCCGAATGTGTGCGTCTTGGCGTGCCAGTGATGGCGCTGTTTCCCGTGGTGGATGCCAGTCTGAAATCTGATGATGCGCGCGAAGCGTATAACCCGCGTGGCTTGGTGCCGCGCGTGGTGGCGATCCTGAAGAACCAGTTCCCCGAGCTGGGTATCATGACCGACATCGCGCTCGATCCCTATACCAGCCACGGGCAGGACGGGCTGATCGACGCGAGTGGCTATGTGATGAACGACGAGACCATCGCCGTGCTGACCAAGCAGGCGCAGACCCACGCGGCTGCGGGTGCAGACATCGTCGCACCCTCGGACATGATGGATGGCCGCATCGGCGCAGTCCGTGCCGCGCTTGATGCCAACGGTCACATCCATACTCGCATCATGGCGTATTCCGCCAAGTACGCCTCCAGCTTCTACGGCCCGTTCCGTGATGCGGTCGGCTCCAGTGGTAACTTGGGTTCCGGCAACAAATATACTTATCAGATGGACCCCGCCAATTCTGACGAGGCCCTGTGGGAAGTCGGCTTAGACTTGCAGGAAGGCGCGGACATGGTGATGGTCAAGCCGGGGATGCCCTATCTGGACATCGTTCGTCGGGTGAAGGATGAGTTCAAAGCACCGACCTTCGTCTATCAAGTCAGCGGCGAGTACGCCATGCTCAAGGCGGCCGCCCAGAACGGCTGGTTGAACGAAAAAGCCTGCGTGCTGGAATCGCTGTTGGCGTTCAAGCGCGCCGGAGCGGATGGCATCCTGACCTACTTTGCGTTGGATGCGGCGCGGTGGCTGAAGGGCGAGTGATGAGACTTGCTTTCACCAAAATGCACGGTGCAGGCAACGATTTCGTGGTGCTCGACGGGGTGCGCCAGAATATCGTGTTGTCGCCAGAGCAATTGCGCTTGTTGGCGGATCGGCACTTTGGTGTTGGCTGCGACCAGATTCTGCTGGTCGAGAAATCTCAGCGTCCCGAAGCGGATTTTCGTTATCGCATCTTCAACGCCGATGGTGGCGAGGTGGAGCAGTGCGGTAATGGCGCGCGCTGCTTTGTTCGCTATGTCCACGATAAGAAGCTTACCCATAAGCGCGAGATCGTGGTCGAAACTAAGAGCGGTCTGATCTCGCCGCGCTTGGAAGACGATGGCCGCGTCACCGTGAACATGGGCGCACCGATCTTCGAGCCTGCCCGCATTCCGTTTGTTAGCGACAGCAGCGAGGTGACTCAAGTCTTGGATGTGGCTGGAGCAGCGATCGAGATCACTGCCGTGTCCATGGGCAATCCGCATGCCGTTCAGGTGGTGGTTGATGCCAATGCTGCGCCGGTGGCGGAGCAGGGGCCGTTGATCGAGCATCATCCGCGATTTCCTCGCCGAGTGAATGCTGGATTCATGCAGGTCGTGGATCGTGCTCATATCCGCTTGCGGGTGTACGAACGAGGTGCAGGTGAAACACTGGCCTGTGGTACTGGCGCGTGTGCTGCCGTAGTGGCAGGCATTCGACGTGGGCTGCTGGATGAGCAAGTGAATGTCGCCACACACGGTGGCGTGCTTACTATCCGCTGGGCGGGCGAAGGTCAGCCGGTGCTGATGACCGGCCCGGCAGTGATGGTATTTGACGGCGAAATCAATCTATAAGGAACGAACATGCAAGCTGAAGACATCGCACAATATCTGCGTGACCACCCCGAGTTCTTTGAGGCCTATGCTGGGATGCTGGCCGAAGTGAATATCCCGCATCCACACGGAGGCCGCACTATTTCGTTGTCCGAGCGTCAGATGCTGACGCTGCGCGAAAAGAACAAGCTGCTGGAAAAGAAGCTGTACGAGTTCATCGAGATCGCCAAAGAGAACGACGCGCTGCAAAATAAGCTGCATAACTTCATTCTGGCGCTACTTGCGGGTCACAATCTGATGAGTTTGCAGGAGGCCGTCACGGGCAGCCTGCGCGATATCTTCGCGATTCCCCATGCTGCACTGCATGTGTGGAAAGGCTTGCCGCCGAGTGCCGAAGTGTTGGCTTTTACCGACGAACAAACGCAGCCCGTCTGCACCCATGAAGCGGTGCATGAGACGGCCACTTGGTTCGGTGAGGCAGGTGCGAATCTGCGTTCGTTCGCCTACATCCCATTGCACGATGGCGAAAAGTCCATTGGCTTACTGATTCTGGCCAGCGAGGATGCCAAGCGCTTCTATCCCGAAATGGGCACCGTGCTTTTGCAACGTATCGCCGATACGGTGAGTGCCGCCCTGCGTTCTTATCACTAAGATGGCGGAAGCCGCGCCGCACGACGCAGTCCTCAACGGCTATTTGGCCTGGCTGCGCAACGAGCGGCGCTATTCCGAGCACACCTCCAGCAATTACGCGCGCGACCTGCGCAACCTGTTCCGTCTGGTAGCCGCCACGCCGTTGGCTGACCTTAAGCCCCAGCACATCCGCCGCTACATCGCTCAGCTGCACGGCGAAGGCTTGAGCGGAAAGTCGCTGGCGCGAATGCTGTCGGCCTGGCGCGGATTCTTCACCTATCTGATGCGTGATCACGGCTATCGCGACAATCCTTGCGTCGGCTTGCGCGCACCTAAAACCGCCAAAAAACTGCCGGAAGCTTTGTCGCCGGATGAGGCGGTGAAACTAGTCGAGTTTTCCGCCGATACGCCACAGGGCTTGCGCGACAAAGCGATGTTCGAGTTGCTGTACTCGTCCGGCTTGCGTTTGGCGGAGTTGGTGAGCTTGGACGCTGAGACGATGCAGACCGAATTGGCGAGTGGCGAAGTGCGTGTCACCGGCAAAGGTAACAAGACGCGCATCGTGCCGATGGGCGAGCACGCCATCAACGCGCTGCGCCGCTGGCTGGAAGCGCGTCCACAGTTGGCCGACGGAGGCGAGCGCGCTTTGTTCGTCGGCGCACGCGGCAAGCGCATCAGTCCGCGCGTAGTGCAAGCGCAGCTGAAGAGATGCGGTATCCAGCAAGGCATCACCCACAGCGTCCATCCGCACCTGTTGCGTCATTCGTTCGCCACCCACGTTCTGCAATCGTCCGGCGATCTACGTGCCGTGCAGGAGATGCTCGGCCATGCCAGCATCTCGACCACGCAGGTCTATACCCACCTCGACTTCCAATACCTCAGTAAGATCTACGACGGCGCCCATCCGCGCGCCAAGAGAAAACCATGAATCAGCCGAAACGACATAAACCCTCCGCCTTCCCGCATCGACGCAAGCCGCGCAATGGCGGATCATCCCGCCGCAATGAAGCGCCGTCACGAGCATCTGCCCCCGCTCCCCGCCCGTTCACAACATCAGGGCATGTGATCGTACTCCATGCTGGACGCGAAAAATCCGTGCTGCGTCGCCACCCCTGGATATTTGCCAGTGCGATCGAGCGCATCGAAGGCGCGCTAGACAGTGGCGACACGGTAGCGGTATGTGATGCTGCCGGCAGCTTTCTGGCGTGGGCGGCCTACAACCCGAATTCACAGATGACCGCGCGCATCTGGTCATGGGACGAAGCGGAGGTCATCGATGCTACATTCATCCATAGTCGCATAGCGCGCGCGCTGGATTTGCGCCACGATCTTAGCCTGAGCAAAGACAGCAACGGCATGCGCCTGATCCACGGTGAATCGGACGGCCTGCCGGGCTTGATCGTGGATCGTTACTACAACGTGCTGGTGATGCAGCTCGGCAGTGCTGGGGCCGAACGCTGGCGCGATGCCATCACCGATGCGCTGTGGGAGCTGTGCCAGCCGGTGTGCATCTACGAACGCTCGGATTCCGACGGCCGCGAGTTGGAGGGTTTGCCACGGCGTAACGGTATCGTACGCGGCGAATTGCCGGAATCCGTCGAGGTGAAAGAACACGGCCAGCGCTTTGCCGTGGATGTGGCGGAAGGCCAGAAAACTGGCTTCTTCCTCGACCAGCGCGAGAACCGCCGACTCACCGGCGAACTGGCGCGCGACCGCGACGTGCTGAATTGTTTCTGCTACACCGGCGGTTTTTCGCTTTACGCCCTGCGCGGCGGCGCGAAGTCAGTCCTGTCCATCGACATCTCCGCCGATGCGGTGGCGGCGGCCGAGCGCAATGTAGCGTTGAATGAGTTGGATGTCGCGGCTTCGACACGGCGTTGCGAAGCATCCGGGGCGGGAGAAGCCGCCCTGCATTCTCAACCCAGCGATGAATGCCCACCGAATGTAATGAATGCAGGACGTGCCGAATGGCAATGCGCCGACGTGTTCGCCGCCCTGCGAAAACTGCGCGACCAGAACCGCAAGTTCGACCTCGTCATTCTCGATCCGCCCAAGTTCGCCCCCACGGCCGCTTTCGCGGAAAAAGCTGCGCGTGGTTACAAAGACATCAATCTACTGGGCTTCAAGTTGTTGCGGCCGGGCGGCCTGCTGTTCACCTACTCCTGCTCCGGCGGCATCAGCGAAGACCTGTTCCAGAAGATCATCGCCGGAGCGGCACTGGATGCGGGCGTGGATGCGCAAATCGTGCATCAACTGCACGCCAGCGCCGACCATCCGGTGTTACTCAGCTTCCCAGAAGGCGCGTATCTGAAGGGTTTGGTGCTACGGGTGGCAGATTAGATATCTTCTTCCATTCGTGGCGCGAACCACGAACAGAAGAGTCAGATTTTTACTTAGGGCAATACGGTGATGACTTCAGAGCCTTCATCGTATTTCTTCAGATAGCTGCCGATGGTCTCGAAAGTTGCCGTAACCGGCTTACTGTCATGTGGATGGTCAGAGGTGGAAATTTCTGCGGCAAACATCGAGCCTAGCAACAGCTTGAACGGGCTGACGTTCACTGGCTGAGCGGCGAAGTATGCTTTCTCGTTGGCCTTGATCTTATTGATGTCGTCGGTCTGATAGATTGCTGCGTTGACCACATCCAGTGTGTGTTCGGTGCAATTCTGCTTATCCGTCGTATAAGGGTTGGCAATCAGCGAGTAGTGCGGATTATGCAGTTTGGCGAAGGTTGGGGAGGCGATCACTTCCAGCAGACGCTTTTGCAGTTCCGGCGAGGGAATGATGATGCCCGCTTCGAGTACGGCTACGCCAGCAAAGAAATCCACTGGGAAGTCCTGCACCAGATCGCTCACGTCCGGCTGTTTGTCGCGCTGATACAGGTTGTAGATGGCGTAGCCGGGGATGGTGCGGCTATCCGATGTGGTGATCTGCGAGTACACAGCGAATGCGACATGGGTGAAGTGCATACCTTCCGGCAACTCAGAGGCCGGGCGACCCATGCGAGCCAGAATCGCTACGCGCGCACCTTTGGCCGCCATTGTTTTTTCGACTTTCTTGGAAAAGCCGATAATCTGCTCGGGGGTGAAGCTGATCTCGTCGCCAGCCTTACTACTACCGCTGCCGGCATGAGCTGAAATGGAAAGGAACAGTAGGGTGAAAATCAGCGCGATTCTAGCAAATGGATTCATGATCGACCTCTGAGCTTACAGTTTCTCTTCTGGTTTGTTCGACTTCTGTTTCAGCGCCTCATTCGGCGGCATGGTGGTGATCGCCTCGTCGGTGATTTCCAGTGGTGTGCCGATGGGGGCGGTCGCCGCCTTCATCGAACCGTGCGCCATTTGGCCGCTGACTGCCCCCACGGAGGCCCCTATCGACAGCGGAATGGCGGAGGCGGCGGAGGTGACTTGCCCAGAAGCAGCGATGGAATGCGCTGCGCTGCCACTGGCGTGGGAAAAGGATTTCGCCGCGTGAGCGACGGCTTTACCTGCGTGGGTGTTGGGCTCGGCAGCGAGTGCAGGTGTGGCGGCCAGCAGAGTTGCTAGTGCGAATAAGGTCTTGTTCATGTCATTCTCCTTCCATTGAAAAAATGAGGTTCGTCTTTATACGTTCAGTTTCCACTGGGTGCAACACCTGTCTGGGGTTGCAAAGTAACCGTCAGTACCTCGCTGCCCTCGTCGTATTTGTGCAGATACTTGGCAATGGTCTCGAAGGTGGCGGTGACCGGACTTCCTGGTTGGTCAACGGTGGTGATGTCAGCGCTGAACATGCTGCCAAATAACAGCTTGAGCGGGCCAACGTTCACCGGTTGTGCTTCAAAATAGGCTTTTTCACTGGCCTTGATGCGGTTGATATTGTCGGTTTGATAGATGGCTGCATTAATTACGTCGAGCACGAACTCGGTGCAATTCTGCCGCCCCTGCGTGTAGGGATTGGCGATGGCCGAGTAATGCGGATCGTGTAGTGCTTGGTATGTGGGCGAGGCGAGCGTGGCTAGTAAGCGCCTTTGCAGTTCAGCAGAGGGAAGGATGAGGCCAGCATCCAGGACAGCCACTCCGGCAAAGAAATCCACTGGGAAGTCTTGAATTAAATAGCTGCTGTCGGGTTTGTCGTTGCGCTGATACAAGTTGTACATCGCATAGGCAGGCAAGGTACGCCCATCAGCAGTTTTCACTTCGGAGTAGACCGCGAAACCAGCATGGGTGTAGTGGAAACCTTCGGGCAACTCCGATGCAGGTCGCCCCATGCGTGCCACGATAGCGATTCGCGCTCCCTTGGCCGCCAGAGTTCTTTCCACTTTCTTGGAGAAGGCGATGATTTGCTCGGGCGGAAATTGTGGCTCGCCACCGGCCATACTGCTAGCTTGTGCAGTGAGAGAAAACATGCATAACAGCAGTATCCAATAACATCTTGAAGTAGTCCACATGGCCATCGTCCTAGATCAGTTCTCGAACAACAGAATGTTGGCGGCGGCTGATGGCTAATCGTTCGGCAAGCCCAGTTAATGATACTACCCAGTGCGACTCACTCCCTGCATCGTCGCTAGCCCGTTCAAATGCAACGATGGCGGCTTTGGCGACCAAGCAGTTGCGGTGGATGCGCACGAAGCGGGCGGCAAACTCTTGTTCCAACGCGGTCAGTGATTCTTCGCTCAGATACTCTTGGGCGGAGGTGCGCACGGTCACGTATTTCTGTTCGGCGCGCAGGTAAAGCACCTCGTCCAGCGGCACGAGCACGATCTTGCCGCGTTCGTGGATGGATAGATGCTGGCGTGGCTCTCGCTGCAATTGGCGCAGCTGGGCATCGGTCAACTGGTTTGGCCGGACACGTTGCAGCGCCTCAAGCAAACGCGTGCGACGTATCGGTTTGAGCAGGTAATCGACCACGTGGAGGTCGAAGGCTTGGATGGCGTAGCTGTCGTAGGCGGTGGTGAAGATCACGGCGGGCGGCGGTGAAAGATGAGCGAGATGACGCGCGAGTTCGATGCCGTCCATCTGCGGCATACGGATATCGACTAACACCACGTCGGCAGGGGTGACCGTGAGTGATTCCAGCGCATCACGGCCATTCGCTGCCTCGCCTGCCAGCGACAACGGTAGCTCGGCGGCGCAGTCGTTCAGCAGTTCCTTGAGACGCTCGCGCGCCAGCGTTTCGTCGTCCACGATGAATACGCGTAACGTCGTACTCATGGGAGATCCTCCTGATAGGGTAGGGTGATGCGCACTCGGTATTCAGCATGATCGGCTTGCACTTGGTAGTGTGCCTCCAAGTCGTACAGTAAAGCTAGCCGCTCACGGATGTTGTTCAGCGCGAGTCGGTGGCCGGGGACGTCATCCGACTTTGGGGGGTGAGGGTTGGAGATGGCGATACTTAGATCACGATGGTTGCGCTCGATACGGATCGTTACCAAGCCACCTTGTGGCAACCGCTCGATGCCGTGATAGACGGCATTTTCTAGTAAAGGCTGTAGCAACAAGGGCGGGATCAACGCTGTCTCGGCTTCTGCCTGCACCCCCCAATCCAGTTGCAAACGATCACCTAAACGTAGTTGTTCCAGTGCCAGATAACGCCGTGCCAACTCGATCTCACGTCGCAAGGGTACGAGGTCGGCGGCATCTTCCATGGCCATGCGAAACAGATCAGAAAGATCTTCCAGCGCTTCTTCTGCACGTTTTGGCTGCGAGCGCACGATGGCGAGCACTGCATTGAGGGTGTTGAACAGGAAGTGCGGGCGGATGCGGGCTCGCAGGGCTTGCAACCGTGCTTGATGGCGCGCAGGCGATAGCGCAAATCGCCTTAGTCGGAAATAGGCCAGCAGACCCAAACTACTGAGGCCAGCGAGGGTGGCGTAGCGGATAGCGTTGAATAGCGCGCCTTCGCCGCTGGGCGTGTAAACGGGCATACCCAAGAGGTAGATGAGAGCGGTGATACTGCAACTCAGGGTGGCGACCAAGGCGGCTCCGCTGCGGTAAGCGAGCGTATCGAGCTTAGGTTGCAAGCCGTAGAGTACGAGCAGGGTGGTGAGTAGCGTAGGCTCCAGCAGCGCCGCGCTGGTCAGCCATCGCTCGCCGATCTCGCCCCAAGTATTGGCGCGAGCGAGCGCCAAGAGCAGCGCTGCCACGTTGATGATCAGCACCAGACGCAGCACGACACCGAGGTTGCGGCTGTTGGGCAGCGCATCGGGGAGGGGGTTTTGATTTATACTTTGCGCCCTTGGCATAGCGGTGGCCTCGAATTCCGCACATTCTGGACAAGACATGACTACGATGCAAGACAATAACACCTGGTCGGGACGCTTCAACGAACCCGTGGCAGAACTGGTGAAGCGCTACACCGCCTCGGTGGACTTCGACAAACGACTCGCGCTGTTCGATATCCAAGGCTCGTTGGCTCACGCGCAGATGCTGGCTGAGTGCGGCATCATCGCCCAATCCGATCTCGACCTGATCCGGCGTGGTATGGACGAGATTCGCGCCGAAGTGGAAGCTGGCCGTTTCGAGTGGCAACTCGATCTGGAAGACGTCCACCTCAATATCGAGAAGCGGCTGACCACATTGGTCGGCGATGCTGGCAAGCGTCTGCATACCGGACGTTCGCGCAACGACCAAGTCGCGACCGACGTGCGCCTGTATCTGCGCGCCGCTATCGACGACATCTTACTGCTGATCCGTGCCCTGCAAACCTCGCTGGTCACGCTGGCCGAGCAGCACGCCGCAACGGTGATGCCCGGTTTCACCCATCTGCAAGTCGCCCAGCCGGTGAGCTTTGGTCACCATCTGCTGGCGTATTTCGAGATGCTCAAACGCGATGCCGAACGCATGGTGGATTGCCGTCGCCGCGTGAATCGTCTGCCGTTGGGCGCTGCCGCGCTGGCGGGCACTAGCTATCCGATCAAACGCGAGCGCGTTGCTGAGTTACTGGGTTTCGAGTCGGTCTGTCAAAATTCGCTGGATGCGGTGTCCGACCGCGACTTCGCCATCGAATTCACGGCTGCCGCTGCGCTGGTGATGACTCATCTGTCGCGCTGCTCGGAAGAGCTGATCCTGTGGATGAGCCCGCGTTTCGGCTTCATCGACATCGCTGATCGCTTCTGCACCGGCTCCAGCATCATGCCGCAAAAGAAGAATCCCGACGTGCCGGAACTGGTGCGCGGCAAGACCGGTCGCGTGAATGGTCATCTGGTAGCGCTGCTCACATTGATGAAAGGCCAGCCGCTGGCCTACAACAAGGACAATCAGGAAGACAAAGAGCCGCTGTTCGACACGGTGGACACGCTCACCCAAACCCTGCGCATTTACGCCGATATGATAGGCGGCATCACGGTCAAGCCGGATGCGATGCGTGCAGCTGCGCTGCAAGGTTACGCCACGGCTACCGATCTGGCTGACTACTTGGTCAAGAAAGGCTTGCCGTTCCGTGATGCTCATGAAGCAGTGGCGTTGGCGGTACGTTTCGCCGAGAAGCGTGGCTGCGACTTGGCCGACCTGAAGCTAGACGAGTTGCAGCAATTCTCACCGCTGGTCGGCGATGACATCTATGCTGTGTTGACCCTAGAAGGCTCGTTGAGTGCGCGCAACCACACCGGTGGCACCGCGCCCGAGCAGGTCAGAGCGGCGATTGGCCGAGCGAAGAAATATTTGGAGGAATAAAAAACGGGCGATCTTGCGACCGCCCGGAATAGGAGGAGAGTATGAAAGCTGAGTCGGGTGACCCTGCTTTTTTACACCCGCGCAAACTGTAGCAGCAAGACTCTTTTCCTCCTATATGTCCGAGGTACTAGGCCTGGAGGCGGAAGATATAGAACTTTAGTAATAGTTGGAGGGGTGAATGACTTTACTGCGCGACATTCCATTATCCAGTCTTCAGTTCTATTTGACGGCGACGTACCCGTGTAGTTACCTTGATGCTCGACAGGCCCGCTCACAAGTGGCGACGCCCAGCTTCTTAATCACGACCCCGGTCTATTCCGAATTGGTGCGGCGCGGTTTTCGTCGTAGTGGTACGTTCACCTACCGCCCGCGCTGTGATCTCTGCCAGTCTTGTGTCCCTGCTCGGGTTCCGGTGAACGAGTTCGAGTCCAGTCGCACGCAGCGTCGGGCGTGGAAGCGGCATCAGTCTTTGCAAGCAACCGTTCATCCTTTGCAGGATAGCGAAGAGTGTTACCAGCTCTATCAGCGCTACCAGAATGCTCGTCATTCCGGGGGTGGCATGGATAATGATAGCCGCGAGCAGTACCGCAACTTTTTGCTGCAAAGTCAGGTCGATACCATGCAGGTCGAATTTCGGGAAGATGGTGTGCTGCGTATGGTCAGCGTGGTCGATCTGCTCACCGATGGTTTGTCATCGGTCTATACATTTTACGATCCCGATGTGTCTGGTAGCAGCTACGGAACTTACAACGTGCTATGGCAGATCGCGCTGTGCCGCCAGTTGCAACTGGATTATGTGTACCTCGGCTATTGGATCCACGACAGTGGGAAAATGGCTTACAAAGCCAACTTTCGCCCCTTGCAGGGACTGAAACAGGGACAATGGCGAGAGTTATCTGAACAGGAGCTGAAATGAATATTCGCTTAGGTGTCTTTGTCGCAACTCTATTTCTTCTGCCTTTGCTGGCCAGCATCTTGACCGGTGCCAACTGGGGTGAGTCCTTGATAGTCACCGCTTTGTCAGCGCAGGCGTTGTTGCTTACTGCGCTCCTATTGGCGGGCTACACTTGGCTGCTGAACCGCCTGACCGTGCTGCGACGCGGTGCTAATTTGTTGGGCGTACCAGGCCGCTATCAAGCCTATGTCGTAGGCAGTAGCGCAATGCTCGGCTGGCTGGCGCTGTCTTTCGCGCACTATACGGACAACGACTTTGCGTTGCTGCTGGATGCGGCCACGATCACTGCCACAACGCTGTTGTTTGCCGGATTGATACCCGCTGCACTGGTGACCCGAGCTTGGCTGGCGACGTTTCCCAGCTTGTTGCGCCTGCTTGCTCGCTACTCGCCCGCGCTGCCTGCACTTAAGGCCGAACCAGCGGCGCTGTGGATGTTGACCCTAGCGCTGGTCGGACTGATGGGTGGCGTGGCACGTCCGCAATTGTTGGCAGTGTTGTTGTGGAGCTCACCGCTGTTTCTACTGCTTGCCCTGCAAATGTTATGGCATGAAGACACCTTGTTTTCCGGTTTGCCTCAAGGTGATTGGCAGCGCCCAGTGTTGGCCGCGATCTCAGGATTAGTCGTGGGTGGACTGGTACTGGCCTGCTATGTATCGAGCGGCGGAACCATAACGCAGATCGCACCGTTAGCGTGGGCGGGCTTCGCCTTGTTCGGCCTGATCGCTGCGCAGCTGAACGAGCTGATCGCCAGCGGCTGGCGTGGCAAGTCACGTGGCGAAATATTCAAACGCAAAGCCTTCCCTATCCCAGTGGTGGTGAAGAAAGATTAACTACAGATAGTCGATTATGTATCCCTTGCTCCGTTCCGCGCTGTTTGCGCTCGATCCTGAAACTTCCCACCACGCTACGCTGACCGGCCTGCAAACTGCCTACAAGCTGGGCGTCTTGCCCCTGTTCGCTAAGATTCCGCCAGACGATACGCGCACGGTGATGGGGCTGAAGTTCCGCAATCCGGTGGGCTTGGCGGCCGGTCTCGACAAGAACGGCGAGTGTATCGACGGCTTGGCCGCGCTGGGCTTTGGCTCCATCGAGATCGGCACCATCACGCCGCGCCCGCAGCCGGGTAATCCGCAGCCGCGCTTGTTCCGTCTGCCGCAGGCGCAGGGCATCATCAATCGCATGGGTTTCAACAATCTGGGCGTGGATGCACTGGTCGAGAACGTGAAGAATGCCGAGTACGGCGGCATCTTAGGCATCAACATCGGCAAGAACGCCGACACGCCCATCGAACGTGCGGCGGACGACTATCTGATCGGATTGCGCAAGGTTTATGAGCACGCCAGCTATGTCGCCATCAACATCTCCTCACCCAACACCAAGAATCTGCGGCAGTTGCAGGGCGGTGACGAACTGGATGCGCTGCTGGCACAACTTAAGGCCGAGCAAGAAAAGCTGGCACAACAGCACGGAAACTATGTGCCGGTGGCGGTGAAGATCGCGCCTGACCTCGATACTGAGCAGATTCAGCAGATCGCCGCGTTGCTGATGCGGCATCGTCTCGACGGCGTGATTGCGACCAACACTACCTTGTCGCGTGTCGGCGTGGAAAATTTGGAGCACGGCAACGAGGCCGGAGGCTTGAGCGGTGCGCCCGTGCGCGAGAAATCCACCGCAGTCATCCGCCAACTGGCTGCCGAACTGCAAGGTGCGTTGCCCATCATCGGTGTGGGCGGTATCCTGAAAGGCGCAGATGCGGCCGAGAAGATGCAAGCGGGCGCCGCGTTGGTACAGGTCTATAGTGGCCTGATCTATCGCGGGCCGGAGTTGGTGGCCGAGTGCGCCAAGGCGATACGCGATGCCGGACGCGCTGCCTCCTGAGTTTCAGGCCATCATCGCCGCGCCCTTCGGCAAGCTGGGTGTCCGCTGTTCTGAGGCGGCGGTCACGGGCATCGACTTCCTGTCCTTAGATGCTCTTTTGCAGGCTCCGGCTAGCCCGTTGGCTGAGCGTTGCGTAGAGCAGCTCGTTCGCTGGTTTGTCGATCCTGACGTTCGTTTTGATTTTCCGCTGAAACCTCATGGCACCGCACATCAGAATAAAGTTTGGCGAGCTATGCTGGCCATACCGCGCGGGCAAGTGCGTACTTATGGCGACCTTGCCGCCGAGATCGGCTCCGCTCCGCGCGCCGTCGGTCAAGCCTGCGGTAGCAATCCCCTTCCCATTGTGATTCCCTGTCATCGAGTTGTGGGCAAGGCCGGTTTGGGTGGTTTTATGCACCGTGCCGACGATGGCGCGTTGAACATCAAGAGCTGGCTGCTGCAGCATGAGCAACGCTGAGTTACTCGACGAATTTTGCGATGCGCTGTGGTTGGAAGATGGCCTAGCGCGCAACAGCATTGAAAGCTACCGGCGCGATCTGAATAAGTTCGCTGCGTGGTTGGGGCAGCGCGGAAGCTTGCTCACGCAGGCCAGCCATGCCGATATTCAGAGCTATCTTGGCCATTTGCTTAACCACGACAAAGCCAAAGCGACGTCCACGTCGCGCGCTATCTCCAGCCTGAAACGCCTGTACCGCTACTCGCTGCGGCAGAACAAGATCGGGGCCGATCCTACGTTACAGATCGATTCGCCCAAGCTGCCGCGCTCCCTGCCCAAGACGCTTACCGAGGCGGATGTCGAACTTTTGCTCAACGCGCCGGATGTTCAAACTCCGCTGGGGCTGCGTGACCGCACCATGCTGGAAGTGCTCTACGCCAGCGGTTTGCGCGTCTCCGAGTTGGTCACCCTCAAGATCACGCAGATCAGCCTGAACGATGGCATCGCGCGGGTGATGGGTAAAGGGGGGAAGGAGCGCCTTGTACCCTTGGGCGAGGAGGCACAGGATTGGATACGCCGCTATTTGGACGATGGGCGGCCACTTTTACTGGGGGGGCAATTGAGTGATGCGCTGTTCGTCACTCAGCGCGGTGCAGCCATGACGCGGCAGATGTTTTGGTATCTGATCAAAAAACACGCTCAGCAGGGCGGGTTATTCAAGCCGCTGTCGCCGCATACCTTACGGCATGCTTTTGCCACCCATTTGCTGAATCACGGTGCCGACTTGCGCGTGGTGCAAATGCTGCTCGGCCATGCCGACATCTCGACCACGCAGATTTACACCCATGTGGCGCGGGAACGCCTGAAACAGTTGCACTCCCAACATCACCCGCGCGGTTAAGCTACCAATCGCGGAATGAAACGCCGATACCTATCGTGTTCTGGTGGAAGTTGTAATCCACCATGCTCTCGCCGTAGCCCTCGGTGATTTGTACATGCGCCTTGCCCATCTTGCCGATCATGAAGGGCGTCGCCCAATCTAACTGAATGAATCCACGATTGTTATGGACATTCAAGTTGTTGCGCATCAGCAGGGTAACTGATTGCTGGCTGCTGGGTTCCCAGTGAGCCACGATATCACCGCGCCCCAAAAAGCTCTGGATGTCAGGATTGTCGTCTTTGGCCGGATTTTCGGGCACGCGCCACCAACCGCGTGTCAGCAGCGAGAATTTGCCAAACACATCCCACTCCCAGCCACCTTGCAGATAGACGCGATTCCAGCTCCGCGATAAGGGCTGACCTTGGCCGTTGGACTGGTGGTTGAAGCCGAGATTGACCAGTTTCAGCCCGTTGCTGTTATTGGTACTGAGGGAGGCGATGATCTCCGGCTCATAGTTGGTTTCGCGGAACGCTGAGGACGACGGAGCATTGAGTGCTTGCCAGTTCGATTGCTGGGTGTAGCCTGCCCAAATGTGCAGGTCGTCGAATCCCAGCCAGTTGAAATCGTGCTTGCCCGCGATTTCTGATTTGAAGCTGAACTGGAACTTGGCTTCGGTCAGGTCGAGCGGCAAGCCGGTGGTGACTTGATGACCCGGTGACGGTGAAAAAGGAAGGTTGTTCACGTGACTACTGCGACGCAGCAACAAATAGCTTTGGTGATGCGGACGCAAACGGCCTGCGCGCGTGATCTCGTCGTTGTCACCCTGTCCATCGAGGTTCCATACCCGAGTGAGGTATGAGCGAGCGGCGACAGTGGGCGTGATCGCAGGCGCGGCGGGTGCTTCGATGCTAGGTAACGTTTCCGCAGGTACATTCACGACGAGCGGCGGTGTGATCTCGACTGTCGCAGGCTCTGCTTGCGGTTGGCGAGCGGCGGCATGGTCATAGCACTTCAATCGCTCTGCCGCATCTTGTTGCTTGGCGCATTGCAGGAAGCTCGCCTCACTGGCGAAAACGTCCGCAGCGATACCTAAGCCGAATGCGGCGACGGCGGCAAGCAAAGTGACGGAAGATTTGCGGTACACGATAGCTCTCCAGAACAGAGGGCGGATTTTACACCGCGCGTCGGCTCCAGCGCATCATCGCAATGCCCACCAGCACCATCGGCAGACTCAGCCATTGCCCCATGCTGATACCCAACGACATCAAGCCGAAGATGCCATCGTCGGGGTTGCGGGTGAATTCGGCGAGGAAGCGGAAGCTGCCGTAGCCGATCAGAAATAAGCCGGAAACCGCCCCGACAGGGCGCGGTTTGCTGGAGAAGATCCACAGCAAGGAGAATAGCGCGAGCCCTTCCAGTGCGAATTCGTAGAGCTGCGATGGATGGCGCGGCAGTGTATCGGCGGTCGGAAACACCATCGCCCACGGCACGTCGGTCGGACGGCCCCACAGTTCGCCGTTGATGAAATTGCCGATGCGTCCCGCGCCCAAGCCTAGCGGAACCAGTGGTGCGACGAAATCCATCAGCGGCAACCATTGCACCTTGCGACTGCGTGCGAACCAGGCCATTGCCACCAACACGCCGAGGAAGCCGCCGTGGAATGACATGCCGCCTTCCCACACCGCGAGGATCTTGGCTGGGTGGCTGAAATAGTAGCCGGGGTTGTAGAACAGCACTTCGCCCAATCTGCCGCCAAGGATCACACCGAGGACGCCAAAGAACATCAGATCGTCGAGGAATTTCTCGTCCCAGCCGGGGCGATTCAAGGTGCGCAACCGTTTGCGCCCCAGCCAAAGAAAGCAGGCGAAGCCGGTCAGATACATCAAGCCATACCAATGCACGGCCAATGGGCCGAGTTGGAGGGCAACGGGATCGATTTTCGGATAGGTCAACATGGGGCGGGAATGTACCACAGGGGCGTGGTAGTTTAGAATCGGGTCTTCAGTCAATCACCGGAATTCGCATCATGCCTCAATATCGCTCCCGCACTTCCACTCATGGTCGCAACATGGCTGGCGCACGCTCCCTGTGGCGCGCCACCGGCATGACGGACGGTGACTTCGGCAAGCCCATCATCGCCATCGCAAACTCGTTCACCCAGTTCGTGCCGGGTCACGTCCACCTTAAGGACATGGGGCAGTTGGTGGCGCGCGAGATCGAGCGTGCGGGCGGCATCGCCAAGGAATTCAACACCATCGCGGTGGACGACGGCATCGCCATGGGCCACGACGGCATGTTGTATTCGCTGCCCAGCCGCGACCTGATCGCCGATTCGGTGGAATACATGGTCAACGCCCACTGCGCCGATGCGCTGGTGTGCATCTCCAACTGCGACAAGATCACGCCGGGGATGCTGATGGCGGCGATGCGCCTGAACATCCCGGTGGTGTTCGTCTCCGGCGGGCCGATGGAAGCGGGCAAGGTCAATTGGCAAGGCAAGGTGAAGGGCTTGGACTTGGTGGACGCGATGGTGGCCGCCGCCGACAGCCATTGCAGCGACGAGGAAGTGGATGCCATCGAGCGCTCCGCCTGCCCGACCTGCGGCTCCTGCTCCGGCATGTTCACCGCCAATTCGATGAACTGTTTGACCGAGGCGTTGGGCTTGTCCCTGCCGGGCAACGGCTCGCTGGTCGCCACCCACGCTGAACGCAAACAGTTGTTCCTGCGCGCGGGCCGCCTGGCGGTCGAGTTGTGCAAGCGCTATTACGAGCAGGACGATGAGAGCATTTTGCCGCGCAGCATCGCCACGTTCGAGGCGTTCGAGAACGCGATGACGCTGGACATCGCCATGGGCGGCTCGACCAATACCGTGCTGCACTTGCTGGCCATCGCGCGCGAAGCGGGCGTGGACTTCACCATGAAGGACATGGATCGCTTGTCGCTCCACGTGCCGACGCTGTGCAAAGTCGCGCCGTCGTCCGAATACCACATGGAAGACGTGCATCGCGCAGGTGGCATCGCCTCCATCCTCGGTGCGCTGGATCGTGCTGGATTGCTGCACGGCGACGTACCGACCGTTCACAGCCCAACCCTGCGCGCGGCGCTGCAACACTGGGACATCGTGCAGACCGACAGCGACGACGTGAAGAGATTCTTCCGCGCCGCACCCGGCGGCATTCCCACCACCATCGCGTTCTCGCAATCCATGCTTTACCCCGATCTTGACGCGGATCGCGTGGCTGGCTGTATTCGGGACAAAGCCAACGCTTACTCACAGGACGGCGGCTTGGCCGTGCTGCACGGCAACATCGCGCTGGACGGCTGCATCGTCAAGACCGCTGGCGTGGATGACAGCATCCTCAAGTTTACTGGTCGCGCCCGCGTGTTCGAGAGTCAGGACGCTGCCACCGCTGGCATCCTCGCCGACCAGATCGTGGCGGGCGACGTGGTCATCATCCGCTACGAAGGCCCCAAGGGTGGGCCGGGGATGCAGGAGATGCTGTATCCGACTTCCTACCTCAAGTCGAAAGGCTTGGGCAAAGCCTGCGCGCTGCTGACGGACGGACGTTTCTCCGGTGGCACTTCGGGCCTGAGCATCGGCCACGCCTCGCCGGAAGCGGCTAGCGGAGGTGCCATTGGCTTGGTGGAAGAAGGCGACACCATCGCCATCGACATCCCGAACCGCAGCATCAACTTGGTGATCTCGGACGATGCACTGGCCGCGCGCCGCACCGCGATGGAAGCCAAAGGCAAGCAAGCCTGGAAGCCCGCCGCCGAGCGTCCGCGCAAGGTGTCGGCTGCGTTGCGCGCCTATGCCGCGATGGTGACTTCGGCAGACAAGGGCGCGGTGCGCGATGTGTCTCTGGTGGAAGGAAAGTAAGCCGTCATACCGGCGCAGGCCGGTATCCAGTTCAAGCCAACACTTCCGCAAAGCGGACAAGACCGGCAAGAGTTTGTCCGCTTTGCGGGCGTTTAAATCGGCTGGATACCGGCGTGCGACGGTATGACGGCACGAAAGGAATGAAATGACCACCACCCTGACCCTCACCCGCCCCGACGACTGGCATCTGCACTTGCGCGACGACGCGCTGATGGCTTCCGTGCTGCCGGACACCGCGCGCCAGTTCGCTCGGGCCATCGTCATGCCCAATCTGCGCCCGCCGGTGACCACTACCGAGCAGGCCGTGGCTTACCGTGAGCGCATCCTTGCCGCTTTGCCCGCCGGGATGAAGTTCGAGCCGCTGATGACGCTCTACCTCACCGACAACACCAGCGCCGACGAGATCAGGAAGGCCAAAGCCAGCGGCATCGTCCACGCCGTGAAGCTGTATCCCGCCGGAGCGACCACCAACTCGGACGCGGGCGTGACCGATCTGCGCAAGACCTACGCCGCGCTGGAAGCCATGCAGGAATGCGGCCTGCCGTTCCTGGTACATGGCGAAGTCACCAGCGCCGACATCGACATCTTCGACCGCGAAGCCGTGTTCATCGAACGCGTGATGCAGCCGTTGATGCGCGACCTGCCCGAGTTGCGCGTGGTGTTCGAGCACATCACGACGAAAGACGCCGCCGAATACGTCGCCGCCGCGCCCGCCAACGTCGCCGCCACGCTCACGCCGCAGCACCTGCTCTACAACCGCAACGCCATGCTGGTCGGCGGCATCCGTCCGCACTTCTACTGCCTGCCGATTTTGAAACGCGAGACCCACCGCGAAGCCCTGGTCAAAGCCGCCACCAGCGGCAGCCCGAAATTTTTCCTCGGCACCGACAGCGCCCCGCACGCCCAGCACACCAAGGAAAACGCCTGCGGTTGCGCCGGCTGCTACTCCGCCCACGCCGCCATCGAACTCTACGCCGAAGCCTTCGAAGCCGCCGACGCGCTGGATAAACTCGAAGCCTTCGCCAGCTTCCACGGCCCCGACTTCTACCGCCTGCCGCGCAACACCGACACGATCACGTTACGCCGCGAAGAATGGCACATGCCCCACACCGTCGAGTTCGGTGGCTCCAATCTGGTGCCGTTGAAGGCGGGGGAGAAAATGAAATGGAAGTTGATGCCTTCGTTCACAGAGTAACTTGTTGAGGCCAATATGATTCCCAACTACAAAGATATTGTTGATCTACTTAAAAAAGGAGCAACAGTCGAGGCTCAAGAAAAAATAATGGAACTTAGGGAAGGCGTTCTTGAGCTACAGGAAGAGAACGCATTTCTAAAGTCTCAAATTAGCGAGTTACGTGAACAAATCAAGATTAAGAGTCACCTTGATTTTGCAGATGGTGTGTATTGGCTTTGGGAGGAAGATGAGGCTGGCGACCCCTTAATTAAAATTGGCCCGTTCTGTCAGCGTTGCTATGACGATGAAAATAAGTTGGTAAGACTTCAATCCAAAACTATTCCTCATGTTGATGTTTACGGCGATACCCGAAGCCCTGATGTTAAGTACCACACATGTTTGAAGTGTAGGTCAAACTATGACTAAGCTTATTTGAATCATGCCCCAACTCTTTTCCCCCTTCCCCCTCGCCAACCTAACCCTGCCCAACCGCGTCGTCATCCCGCCGATGTGCCAATACTCGGCGGCGGACGGCAACGCCACCGACTGGCACGTGATCCATTACGGCAATCTGTCGCATTCGGGGGCGGGGTTGTTGATCGTGGAGGCGACGGCGGTGGAGCCGGTGGGGCGGATATCGCCGTTCGACATCGGGCTGTGGTCGGACGAGAACGAGGCGGCGTTGCGACCAGTGGTGGAGGCGGTGCGGCGGCATTCGTCCATGCCGCTGGCGATCCAGTTGGGTCATGCCGGGCGCAAGGGTTCGTGCGCCGCGCCGTGGGATGGCGGCAAGCAGGTGGCCGAAGATCAGCTCGGCTGGCAGACCGTTGCGCCGTCGGCGATTCCTTTCAAGCCGGAAGAACGTGCACCGCTGGCGCTGGATGCTGCTGGGCTGGCGCGCATCAAGGCGGCGTTTGCTTTCGCCGCGCAGCGCGCGCAGCGGCTGGGTTTCGACGCTATCGAGGTGCACGCCGCGCACGGCTATCTGCTGCACCAATTCCTCTCGCCGCTGACCAACCAGCGCACGGACGACTATGGTGGCTCGCTGGAAAATCGGCTGCGTTTTCCGCTGGAGGTGTTCGCGGCGGTGCGCGCCGCTGCGCCGCAGATGGTGGTCGGCATCCGCATTTCGGCGACTGACTGGGTGGATGGCGGCTGGGACTTGGAGCAGAGCGTGGCGCTGGCGCATGAGCTGAAGGCGCGTGGCTGCGATTTCATCCACGTTTCCAGCGGCGGGCTGGCTCCGCAGCAGCGCATCCCGGTGGGGCCGGGCTATCAGGTGCCGTTCGGCGAACGTATCCGCCGCGAGACCGGCTTGCCCACCATCACCGTGGGCATGATCGACCAGCCGGAACAGGCCGAAGCCATCATCGCTGAAGGCCGCGCCGACTTGGTGGCCATCGGCCGCCCCATGCTCTACGATCCGCGCTGGCCTTGGCACGCCGCCGCTAAACTTGGCGCGCAAGTCGAAGCGCCACCGCAATACTGGCGCGGCACGGCCCCAGCGGGATTGTTCAGCACAGTGAAGCCGGGCGAGCGTTTCAAGCGGTGAGCGCTGCCGACTGCCCGCTGTGCGGCGGCGACAACCAGTGTGCGATGGCGAACGGAAAAGAAGCGTCCGCCTGTTGGTGCCAGCGCGTGACCATTTCGGCAGCGGTGCTGGCGCGAGTGCCGGAGCCGTTGCGCGGGCAGGTGTGTATCTGCGCGAGTTGCAATTCGATGCAAGGCAAGACGAATTCTAGAGAGAGCTGACATGCCGCTATCCAACTATCTTAAAACCTCACCTTCCGTCGCCGAGCGCGTCTATCTGCATCCATCTTGCCAAGTCATCGGCGAAGTGAAGATCGGCGCGGATGCGTCCATCTGGTGCAACACGGTGTTGCGCGGCGATGTGAACCGCATCGAGATCGGGCGCGGGACGAATGTGCAGGACATGACCATCGGCCATGTTTCGCACAAGACCCCCGAAAATCCACACGGCTCGCCGCTCATCATCGGCGACTATGTGACTGTCGGCCATGCGGTCATCCTGCACGGCTGCACCATCGGCAACGAATGCCTGATCGGCATGGGCTCCATCATCATGGACAACGTGGTGATCCCTGACCATGTGATGATAGGTGCGGGCAGTCTGGTGTCGCCGGGCAAGGTGCTTGAAGGCGGGATGCTGTATATGGGCCGCCCGGCTAAGGCGGTGCGAAAACTTACGGACGAAGAGATCGCATATCTGCGCTATTCTGCTGAGCATTACATCCGAGTGAAAGACGACTATCTGAAGACGGACGAACTAGCGGCCAATCGGGGCAAGATATTTCCCGATCATGTCGTGTTTTGAGTCATGAAGAGTAGTCTTAGCTTATCAGCAAACCCGACTTACGAGGAATCGTGTCAACTATGTATAGCCATGAATTTCTGCTGAAAGATACCCACGAAATTGAGTTGGAGATGGAAAGGCATTGCATCGGATTGGGACTGGACTGCTCAGATCAGAATCAGATTCGGCTGTTCGCTCATGACGTGTTGCAGAATATCGTCCAGCTCAAAGAGGCGGCCAGTCATGGGGATCTATCGGCACGCGCCAAAGTGGAGCTGTTCGGCATGGCGGTGATGATGCACGATGCGAATACCAAGGCCTATGGTACTAACTACCTTTCCAAGATCAATGCGTTATCCAAGCGGCAATCGGCTTGGGTGGCTATCGCTAAGGCGGTGTGGAGCGAACTGGAGAGCCGAGACCTGTATAAGTAGAGCCCCGACCTCAGCTTGTTCAGCCATGCGTTGGTCGGGGTGACATCAAATCTTGAAATGTCCGATCGATTGGTCCAGCGAGTGGGCGAGTTGCTCGAGTTTAAGCACGACGGCGCTGACTTCATTGACAGCAGTGCTGGTGGCTTCAGACATCTGTGCCACGCGCTCGACGTTGACGGCGATATCACGCCCTGCTTCGCTTTGTTGTTTTATCGAGTCGGAAATATCTCCCATTCCTTGCAAAACCCGCGTTGCACCACCGTTGATGCCGATGATCGCGTCGTCGGCCTGACCTGCCAAGGTGGTGCTGTGCTGCACCATTTCGACAACTTGCCCCATCTCAGTGACGGCAAGGTGTGTGCTGTCATGGATCTCATGGGTCATATTGGCGATCTCTTGGGTCGCGTTGGCCGTTTTCTCGGCGAGCTTACGCACCTCATCGGCTACGACGGCGAAGCCTCGTCCTTGTTCTCCGGCGCGCGCGGCTTCGATCGCGGCATTCAGTGCCAGCAAGTTGGTCTGGTCGGCAATTTCCTTGATCGCTGTGACGATGCTTTGGATCTGCGTCGATTTATTACCTAGCTCTTGAATGGTCTTGGCAGCACCCATGAGCGCTTTGCTCGTTGTGCCTAAGTCATCGACTACTCCCTGTACGATCTTTCTGCCGCTGTCTGCAAGCTTAGAGGAACCCTCGGAAATATCGCGCACGCTGGCGGCATTCTCTGCGACCTGATCGATGCTGACTGACATTTCTTCGATTGCCGCAGCCATGTTGCTGGCGGATTCGACTTGTTGATTGGCACTGTCTTCCACTTGAGCAACCGCCTTAGCCAGTAGTCGGGCGCGTTCTTCGATAGCTAGGGTGATGGTACCGTTTTGATCAACCAGCGCTCCCAGCAGCACTTTGGCGGACTGCACCGAGCAGAGGATCTCACCCATCTCGTCACGACCGTCGATGTTGACTGGGGAACTCATGTTTCCGTTCACCAAAGATTCTAGGTGCTCTTTGATTTCCGCCACGGGGCGAGTGATGAAATGACGGATGATCCAGTGGGTGAACAGGAACAGTGCTAGTTGCAGGCACAGTTGCCCCACGACAAGTTTGGTGATGATGGATTGGAATTGTCCAGTCTCTTCGCTCAGATCAATTTCGATGATGGACGCACCGTTGACACTGCCTACCTCGACTTGGTGACAGGCAAGACAGTCGGTTCCATGGAAGTTGCGGCTGGCCAAATAGGGTGTGATTAAGCGAAACACAGGCTTTCCGTTTTGCTCAGCGAGTTCTTCGAACGGCACTTTGCTTGCTATCACCTGCTTTTCGAGGTCGGAGTTTATGTGCTCCTCCGGCAAGCCGGCACCGAATTGTTTGACCACTTGCTCGGTACGCACCAATCGTAATCCGATTATGTGGCCAGAACTGGAGATCTTGTTTAGCAGCATCTTCCGATTCTCGGGGTCGCTGATTTGCCCAGTCACCATCAACATGTTGGCGCCGTCGATGACCTGATTGGCGATACCGCTGGCGCGTTTACTGGCCTCCTCTACCATCTTGTCGTGCATATTCTGCCCGATGAATATGCAGCACAAGCTCAGTAGAACCAGCAACACGGGCTGGATAAACAAATGCAGCTTGGTCTGTAAAGGCAAATTGCTGAACCACCTAGATAAGGAGAATCTTTGCTGTGGCAGGGTGCTGGATTTAAGCAGGGATTCGGCCGCTAGGATCTCGGCCTGTGATGCTTTCCGGCGTAAGGATAAGTACCCAGTGATTTCGCCGTGGTCAAGTATCGGAGAAATGGTGGCTCTTACCCAATAGTGATCACCATTCTTGGCGCGATTCTTGACTACACCCCGCCACGGATGACCGCTCTGAATGGTTTTCCAGAGATGGGCAAATGCCCATGAGGGCATGTCTGGGTGTCGAACGATGTTGTGATTCTGCCCGAGTAACTCATCCAGAGTGAAACCGCTGATTTCAACGAATGCATCATTAGCATAGATGATGTTGCCCTTAGGGTCGGTTTTGGTGATAAAAATTGCCGAGTCTGGGTAATCAATCGCATGCTGTGTTACGGGCTGATTGTTCTTCATCGTTATATCTCCCTAGCCTAGAACATTCGGCAACCAGCTACTCTGGGGCAAAATATCCAAGATGTGTCTCGGGGCTATCGTCCAGACAGGGACGGAACTTTAGCAGCCAGCGAAATTAATTCGTGTCAGCGTCGCTTGGCGACCAAGATCGCTTACGGTTTGGTATCCTGTTACCGAGTCAATGAAAAAGAGAAGAGAGCGATGGAGCAGTCAATACAGAACAACCCGCAACAAGAAATCTACCGTGCCAAGGTCAATTTGGACACCTCTACCATTCCTTGGCGGGAGTTACAGCGTTTCTTCGCCAGCGGTGCGGCGATCGCAGTTTCAAAAGATCTTGATCTGGTTGAAGTGGCATTCCAGATTTCCGATGACAACAAGGCGCAGGTCGAACAATGGATGCAGGCTGGGCAGGTGGGCCAAGTGACCGACGAGCAAGCGCTGACGTGGTACGAGGCCGATGCCCATATGTGGGCGGTGGTCATTAGTCCCTATGTGCTAGTGCAGGAAATGGCGGATTAACTATGCACTTTGCCCAGTCTTGGCAACTGCTCGCGCTTGCTTCAGCGGTATTCGCAGCGATGACGGCGATCTTGGGCAAGATCGGCGTGGCGCAGATCAACAGCGACCTCGCTACGTTCATCCGTACCTTGGTGATCCTGTTGGTGACGGCGCTGTTGCTGACCGCGCGCAATGAATGGCAAAAGCCGGAAGGCGGCAATTGGCTGGGCTGGGCGTGCCTGATCGCCTCGGGTGTGACGACGGGACTGTCGTGGCTGTGCTATTTTCGCGCCCTGCAACTTGGGCCTGTTTCGCAGGTCGCACCGATAGATAAGCTCAGCGTGGCGCTGGTGATCGTGGTGGGCTGGGTGGCGCTGGGCGAAGCCGTCACGCTCAAGACCGCCTTGGGCGGTGCGCTGATCGTGGCGGGTTCGATACTACTGGCTTGGTGATTAGCCCTTCTGCGGCACAAAACCTTCCGGCATTGCTACACCGGAGCCGAAGAAGTAATTCTCCATTTGCTGTGCCAGATACTTGCGGGCATTGGCATCAGCTAGGTTCAGGCGGTTTTCGTTCACTAGCATAGTCTGGAATTTGATCCAGCCTTGCCAAGCTTCTTTGGATACATTTTCAAAGATGCGTTGTCCCAATGGGCCGGGGTACATTGGGCGCTCCAAGCCTTCAGCTTCACGTCCCAGTTTCACGCAGTTCACCATTCTTGCCATGTTGCTCTCCATTGATTCGTTGATTTCGGGTGCGCAGATTTTACCGGATATTCTTGACGAACACCTTGGAGCGGCGCTGATAGTTGTACAGCTCCTTCTTCTGCGCGGGCAGTTGCGATACCTCGGCTTCCTTGAAGCCGCGTTCGATGAACCAGTGCGCGGTGCGGGTGGTCAGTACCACCAGCCGCCGTAGTCCGAGTGCTAGCGCTTCGGAGGTGATGTGCTTGAGCAGCGCATCGCCATAGCCATGACGACGGCACGAGGGTTGCACCGCCAGACAGGCGAGTTCGCCTGCTTGCTCGTCGGTGAACGGGTACAGTGCGGCGCAGCCGATGATGCGGTGGTCATGCTCCAGCACCACGAATTTCTCGATCTCGCGTTCCAGCAATTCGCGCGAGCGGCGCACCAGAATGCCGTCCTCTTCCAGTGGTTGCAGCAGTTGCAAAATGCCGCCGACATCTTCGATGGTGGCATCGCGCAGGGTGTTGAGCGTAGTCTCCACTACCATGGTGCCGATGCCTTCGTCGGTGAACAGCTCTTGCAACAGCGCGCCGTCGGTGTGGCGGCTGATGAGGTGAGTACGCGCTACGCCGGCTTCGCAGGCGCGCACGGCGCAAGGCAGGAACAGCGCGGCATCGTCGGTGAGCGGCTGGCCGGATGACAACACCGCGCTGGCTTGGCCTACGGTGAGGTCGCGCAGCAGCACGCCAGTCGCGTCGAACACGCCATCGGTATCCATCATGAACACCAGCTTGTCGGCATCCAGCTCGACGGCGACGCGGGTGGCGACATCTTCCAAGGTGAGGTTGAACACCTCGCCGGTGGGCGAGTAGCCGATCGGCGACAGCAGCACGACTTCGCCAAACTCCATGCGGTCGCGGATGGCCGCGACATCGACCTTGCGCACACGGCCAGTGTGTTGCAAGTCCACGCCGTTGATGACACCAATGGGTTGTGCGGTGATGAAATTGCCACCGGCTACGCGGATGTCGGCGTTAGCCATAGGTGAGTTCGCCAATCCCATCGATAGCAACGCTTCGATCTCAAAACGCACCCGCCCGACGGCCTCCTTCACGCACTGCATGGTGGCGGCATCGGTCAGGCGGATGTTATGGTGATAGTGGTCGCCGATGTTGCTTTTCGACAAATGCTGCTCGATCTGGGGACGAGCGCCATGCACCAGCACTAGCCGGATGCCGAGAGCAGCT
This sequence comes from Ferriphaselus amnicola, assembly GCF_000974685.2. Classification (NCBI taxonomy): domain Bacteria; kingdom Pseudomonadati; phylum Pseudomonadota; class Betaproteobacteria; order Nitrosomonadales; family Gallionellaceae; genus Ferriphaselus; species Ferriphaselus amnicola. The sequence continues at coordinate 2,519,852 of NZ_AP018738.1, read as the reverse complement.
AGTAAGTTGAAATCGTGCGTCAGCTCAACGAATTTACCATCCGCTACCACCTCGCCGCCGAAGGCGACGACGAAGGTCTTGCCGCGAAAGGCGTTGATGTACGGGGCAACGGAACGGAACCAATTGACGAAACCGCTGCGTCCTGTGGAACTTGCTGGCATGATGGGGTTCTCAGTGGATAGATGATTGCTCTGAATTGTGGCATCGTTTATAGTGAATTGCACTACTTGTGGACAAGACGACGTGGGAATCACACAACGCACGATGAAATGGCTGGCTCGGCTGATGCTGGGGCTGGTGCTTTTCGGCCAAGGGGTCGTGGCGGCGAACGCCTGCGTGACGCCCGATGCCAGTGCGGTCCATGCGTTCTCTTCGGCTACGGTGGCGGACGGCATGGCGATGGATTCCTGCCATGAGCATGAAGACCAACTCCCTAACGCCAATGCCTGCCTGTCCCACTGCACGCAGTCTGACCAGATCAGCGCCGACCAGCATGTTGTGACGCTAGCGGCACCGGTCAGCGTGGCGGTGCTGGTAGTGCCACAACTGGAAACACTGGCGACCAGTTTGCCTAAAGCTCGATTTGAACCTCTCGCTTTCAATAGCGACCCTCCCATCCCCATCCGTTTCTGCACGTTCCTGAATTAGCATGCCCGCGCGGCTGAGGCTTCCGCTGTTGTGGAACACTGTCGCGCACTGATTTTCTGTCGCCGTTTGGCGTGGTTTTATTTGGAGAATCGATATGGGCAACTCAATCAAACTAATCTTTCTGTCGCTGCTGCTGACGCCATGCGCATGGGCGGATGACACTGTTCCTGGTGCGACGCTGAGCAGCCTGTTGCAATGGCTGGAGCAGGATAGTGCCGAACTGGCCGCCATGCGGCACGAAGCGGCGGGCGCGGCACAACGTGCGGAGGCCGCGGGCGCGCTGCCTGACCCCAGTCTGCGTATCGAATGGGCAGGACTGAATCGCAGCGGCGTGCCGTTCGACCCGAGCCGGACAGACGGAACCAAGTACACCGTGTTACAGCCGCTGCCCGGCTGGGGCAAGCGAGACGCACAGAAGCAAGCGGCGCAGGCCGGAGCGGTGCTGGCCGAAGCGCAACAACGCGCGGTAAGTGCCGAGTTGCGGGCGCGGGTGACGCTGGTCTTTACGCAGTATTACCAGACCTATCGTGCACTTGCGCTGAACGCGGAGCTAGGCAGTTTCACCGACAGTGCTGCCAAACTGATGCAGTCGCGCTATGAGACGGGCGCGGCGACGCAGCAAGAGCTGGTGCGGGCGCAACTGGAACAGGCCGCGCAGCAATCCGAGCGATTGCAACTACAAACCGATCTGGCGCAGGCGCAGGCGCGCATCAACGCCTTGCTGAATCGTTCCGCCAGCGCACCCTTGCAAATTCCGCAAGCCTTGTCCGTACTGCCCAGCGCTGCCAAGTTGAACGAAGCCGACTTGGAGCAACGACTACGAGCAGCCAACCCACAACTGGCCGGACAGGTAGCGCAGACCGACCTGGCCCAGCGCAACGTCGAACTGGTACAACGCAACCTAAGCCCGGATTTCATCCTCGGCATCGCCCCAGTGCAACGAGGCAACGGCATCCGCAGCGTGGATGCGATGCTGGAATTCACCCTGCCGCTGCAACGTCTTGCCCACCACGCTCACCAGAATGAAGCGGGCGAGATGCTAGCTGCCAGCCAATCACGGCAGCAGGCCGTCGAGACCCGCTTGCTGGGCGAGCTACGAGAGCATCTCTCGGCTTTGCAAGGTGCGCGGTCGCAGCAGGAGCTTACCCATCAGCGCATTTTGCCATTGGCAGAGCTGGCGTTCAAAGGTGCATTGGCAGGGAATCAAAGTGGGCAGGTCAATTTTGCCACCTTGCTGGATGCTCGTCGCCAACTGCAAAAAGCCCGGTTGGACGAGCTCAACGCAGAGGTCGCCCAGCAGATACATCTGGCGGAGATCGAACGCCTGATCGGAGAACAGCTATGAGAGCCACATCTTTACTTGCTGCTGTCGTCGCGGTCACTCTCGCTGGCAGCGCTGGATACTTCTGGGGCAAGCAGCAAGTCCCCGTCGCGGAAAAAGTCGCTGCGCCTGCCGAGCGCAAGATCCTCTACTACCGCAACCCGATGGGCTTGCCCGATACCTCGCCGGTGCCCAAGGTGGACGGCATGGGCATGGACTATGTGCCGGTGTACGCCGACGAGGCGACCACGCCCGGTACGGTGGTGCTGAGTCCTGACAAGGTGCAGAAGCTGGGCGTGGTCACCGAGGCGGTAGCGCTGCGACCACTGGCGAGCAGTCTGCGCAGCACGGCGGTGATCGAGGTGGACGAGCGCCGCCAGCAACTCATCGCCCCGCGCTTCGAGGGCTGGGTGCGCCAGTTGCACGTCAACGCCACCGGTCAGGCGGTGCGGCGCGGCCAGCCGCTGCTGGAGGTGTACAGCCCGGAACTGGAGAGCGCGCTGCGCGAATACCAGTTGGCGCAGGAATCCGGTCTGGCCGACCTCGCCGCCAGCACCCGCCAGCGCCTGCGCAACTGGGAGATCAGCGACGACGACCTCGCCCATCTCGCCCACGGCATGGCCAACCGCGTGCTGCGTTCGCCCATAGACGGCGTGGTGCTGGAGAAGCGCGCTCTCAACGGCGCACGCTTCGCGGCGGGCGAGGTGCTGTACCGCATCGCCGACCTGTCCAGCGTCTGGGTGCAGGCCGAGGTGGCCGAGCAGGATCAGGGTAGCCTGCGCGTCGGCCAGTCCGCCAAGGTGAGTCTGGATGCCTATCCCGGCGAGGTGTTCAGCGGCAGGGTCGGCTTCATCTCGCCAGTGCTGAACGCGCAGACCCGCACCGTGCAAGTGCGTGTCGAACTACCCAATCCGCACGGCAGACTGCGCCCGGCGATGTACGCCAAGGTCGAACTCGCCACCGGCCAGGCTGCGCCGGTGCTGGGAATCCCGCTCTCGGCGGTGCTGGACAGCGGTGTGCGGCAACTGGCGCTGGTGCAAGTGGCGGAAGGCCGCTTCGAGCCGCGCGCAGTGAGGCTGGGGCGGCGCGACGGGGAGTTCGTCGAGGTGCTGGATGGCTTGGCTGAGGGAGAGCAGGTGGTGACGAAGGCCAACTTCCTGCTGGATGCGGAGAGCGGGTTGAGGGCGGCGCTGGGGAATGCGACCCTCGCCCCCGCGTCCGCCAGCGAAAGTGGAGAACGGGATGTGGAACATCGCTCAACCTCGCCGACGAAACCCGCCTCATCAGGGAGCGAGCACGCGGAGCATCAACATGCTCAATAATCTCATCACTTGGTCCGCCCGCAACCCGCTGCTGATCCTGCTGGCGACGCTGGCCATCGTGCTGGCGGGCGCTTATGCCGTCATCAAAACGCCGCTCGACGCGCTGCCCGATCTTTCCGACGTGCAGGTGATCGTCTACACCGAGTTCCCCGGACAAGCGCCGCAGGTGGTGGAGGATCAGGTGACTTATCCGCTCACCACGGCGCTGCTGGCGGTGCCCAAGTCCAAGGTGGTGCGCGGGTTTTCGTTCTTCGGAGCGTCCTTCGTCTACGTCATTTTCGAGGACGGCACCGACATCTACTGGGCGCGTTCGCGGGTGCTGGAGTATCTCAATCAGGCGGCAGCGCGGCTGCCGGGCGGGGTTACGCCGACGCTGGGGCCGGATGCGACCGGGGTGGGCTGGGTCTATCAGTACGCGCTGCTGGCGAAGAACAAGACGCTGGCCGAGCTGCGCAGTTTGCAGGACTGGACGCTGCGCTACCCGTTAACCAAGGCGCAGGGCGTAGCCGAGGTCGCGTCCCTCGGCGGTTTTGTGAAGCAATATCAGGTTACGGTCGATCCGCTCATGTTGCGCGCTTACGGCATCCCGCAGGCGCGGGTGGCGCAGGTGATTCGTGACTCCAACCGCGATGTCGGCGGACGCACGCTGGAGATGACCGAGACCGAATACATGGTGCGCGGACGCGGCTATCTGCGCGGCGTGGCCGATCTGGAGATGCTGGCGCTGAAGAGCGAGAAAGGTGTGCCGGTGCTGCTGCGTGACATCGCTCGGGTGGAGCTGGTGCCGGACGAACGGCGCGGTCTGGCCGAGTTCAACGGCGAGGGCGAAGTCGCGTCCGGCATCGCACTGGCGCGCTACGGCGAGAACGCGCTCAAGGTCATCGCCAACGTCAAGCAACGGCTGGGCGAGATCGCCGCCGGGCTGCCGGACGGCGTAAGTATCCAGACGGTGTATGACCGCTCCGAGTTGATTGAGCGCGCCATCACCACGCTCAAACACACGCTGCTGGAAGAAGGGCTGATCGTGGCGCTGGTGTGTCTGGTGTTCCTGATGCACGCCCGCTCCGCGCTGGTGGCGATCTTGATGCTGCCGGTCGGCCTGCTGCTGGCCTTCATCGCCATGCGCGCGCTGGGCATCAACTCCAACATCATGAGTCTGGGCGGCATAGCCATCGCCATCGGCGCGATGGTGGACGCGGCGATAGTGATGATTGAGAACGCGCACAAGCATCTGGAGCGGTTGGAGGCAAACCCCTCCCGGCCTCCCCTTGTCAGGGGAGGAGTCAGCGCACCCTCCCCTGACAAGGGGAGGGATGGGGAGGGGTTTGCGCCCGAGGCACTCTCCAATATCTCAAATCCTCCCTCGCTCCCCTTTTCCCAAGGGGGAAATGTGTCGTCGCTTGGAGACAGGGCGCAGGCCATCCTTGCCGCCGCCCGCGAAGTCGGCCCGGCTTTGTTCTTCTCCCTGCTCATCATCACCGTCTCTTTCCTGCCGGTGTTCACGCTGGAAGCGCAGGAAGGGCGGATGTTCGCGCCGTTGGCGTTCACCAAGACCTTCGCCATGGCGGCGGCGGCTTTGCTGTCGGTGACGCTGGTGCCGGTGTTGATGCTGTTGTTCATCCGGGGGCGCATCCGCCCCGAGGCGGAGAACCCGCTCAACCGCGTGCTGATCCGCGCTTACCGTCCGATGATCGCCTGGGTGTTGCCGCATCAGCGGGCGACGCTGCTGGGCGCGCTGGCCGTGCTGCTGGTATCGGTGTATCCGGCCAGCCGATTGGGCAGCGAGTTCATGCCGACCTTGAACGAGGGCACGTTGCTGTACATGCCCGCTTCGCTGCCGGGCATGTCGGTGACGCAGGCGCGCCAGTTGTTGCAGACGCAGGACCGCATCATCAAATCCTTCCCCGAGGTGGAGTCGGTGTTAGGCAAGGCGGGACGGGCACAGACCGCTACCGACCCCGCACCGCTGGAGATGTTCGAGACCGTCATCAATCTCAAGCCGCAGGCCGACTGGCGACCCGGCATGAGCACCGACAAACTGATCGCCGAGCTGGATGCGGCCTTGCAGTTCCCCGGCGTAGCCAATGCCTGGACCATGCCGATCAAGGCGCGGCTGGACATGCTGGCCACCGGCATCCGCACGCCGGTCGGCATCAAGGTGTACGGGCGCGATCTGGCCGAGCTGGAGCGGCTGGCGCGGCAGGTGGAGGCGGCGGTGCGCAAGGTGCCCGGCACGGCCAGCGCCTACGCCGAGCGGCTGACCGGCGGCTATTACCTTGACATCGAGCCGGACCGGATGGCGCTGGCGCGTTATGGCCTGAGCGTGGGTGAGCTGATGGACGTGATCGCCAGCGCGCTGGGCGGCGAGACCGTGACCACTACGGTGGAAGGCCGCGAGCGCTACGGCGTGACTGTGCGCTACCCGCGCGAACTGCGCGATTCGCCGCAGCGCATCGCCGCCGAAGTGCTGATCGCCACCGTGCAGGGTGCGCAGATCCCGCTTGGCCAGTTGGCTCGGGTGGAGATCGTGCGCGGCGCGCCGTCCATTCGCACCGAGAACGCGCAACTGGCGGCCTACATCTACGTGGATACACGGGAGAGCGATTTGGGCGGCTATGTGAAACGGGCGCAGGCGGCGGTGGCGACAGAGGTGAAGTTCCCGCCCGGCTACTACGCGAGCTGGAGCGGGCAGTTCGAGTACATGGAACGTGCGGCGGCCAAGATGAAAATCGTCATCCCGCTGACGCTGTTCATCATCTTCGTGCTGCTCTACCTCAACTTCCGCCGCGTCTCCGACGTGCTGATCGTCATGCTGTCGGTGCCGTTCGCGCTGGTCGGTGGGGTGTGGCTGCTGTGGCTGCTGGACTACAACCTGAGCGTCGCGGTGGCGGTGGGCTTTATCGCGCTGGCCGGGGTGGCGGCGGAGACAGGGGTGGTTATGCTGATCTATCTGGAGCAGGCCTGGCAGCGCATCACGGCGCAACGGTCAGCGGAAGGCAAGGTCGCCAGCGTGGTCGACCTCTATGCGGTGGTGATGGAAGGCGCGGTGGAGCGGGTGCGCCCCAAGATGATGACCGTCACCGCCATCATGGCGGGGCTGTTGCCCATTCTGTGGAGCAGCGGCACCGGCTCGGAAGTGATGCGCCGCATCGCTGCGCCTATGGTGGGCGGCATGGTGACCTCAAGCGTGCTGACCTTGTTGGTGATCCCGGTGATCTATTTTGTGGTGCGGAGTAAACAGTGTACCGACGATCGCCAGCCAAAATAAAACAGGCTCCCATCGTGGGAGCCTGTTGCCGTCGCCGAGCGACTACGCTTGTACGTTGATGACGCTGCCTACCGTTTGCCCCAACGTGTTGACGGTGGGCTGAACTGGCTGAGCCGCTACCTGTGCTGCCTTGGCGCGCTTGTCATCCCTATCACCGTCACTCTCTACTTCACGAACGCGCGGAGTCCGAGCCTGCGCTTGGGCATCGGCGACTACGTTGTTGTAGCCGGATGTCACTGAACTGATAGCCATGATGTTTCCTCCTTCTTGAACTTCGCCTTATTGCACCTGTTTCATCGGCTAGTCTTTCGATTTCTTTAGAGAAAATTTACAGTGACTCTTCGTCCAATAACTTACCAGCGATCGCCCAGTTCTCGTCTGCGACTTCGTCGAAAGTGATATAGGTGTAAGCCGCCGGTTTGAGAGCGACGCGCTCCAATGTGTCGGTGAGTTCGGCGGCAATCTGCGCTTTTTGTTCTCGACTCAAAGTTCCCGCGATGCGGATGTTGACGTAGGGCATGGCAATTCTCGAGGTTAATTGTTGAGAGGGGCAAAGTCACCCCATAGGACTTGCAGGGCGGTGATGCTGGCGATCGCGGCTGTTTCGGTACGTAGCACACGCGGGCCGAGTAGGATGGGAGCGAAGCCGGCTTGTTGAGCCATCAGCGCTTCGTCCGGGCTGAAGCCACCTTCCGGTCCGATCAGCAGCATGATGCGTCCCTGTGGTTTGGCATGGGCAGTGAGCGAGGTCGCGCCATCTGGAAGTAGGATGAATTTGGCGCAAGTCTCGTTCTTCACTTGGGCTAGCCAATGGCTGAGTTCCTGTGGCGCATGGATCTCTGGTAATCGGTTGCGGCCGCACTGCTCACAGGCGGCGAGGATCACGCCGCGCCAATGTTCACTGCGCTTCTCGGCACGTTCGGCGGTCAGCTTGGCGATGCTGCGCTGGGTCTGGACGGGCTGGATGCGCGCTGCTCCCAGCTCGGTGGCTTTTTGCACCACCCAGTCCATCTTGTCGCTGCTGCTCATGGCCTGTGCCAGTTCGATAACTAGCGGCTGCTCGACCTCGGGCGGTAGCGGATGCAAACCTTCCAGCCACACGTGCTTGCCGTTGATTTCGCTGATGCGGGCATCCAAGGCGTTGCCCGCGCCATCGAAGATCTGCACTGCGTCGCCTGAGCGCAGACGCAACACTCGGCTGGCATGGTGGGCTGCCTCCGGTGGAAGTTCGCAGCGGTCGCCTTGCGGCAGGGGCGGAGGACAGTAGAAACGAGGCATGGCGGCGACTGGTAGGAATGGGTGGGCGTGATAATATACCGGCCACGGATTCGTTGTCAGGAGTTAAGGAATGGTCAGTTTGCAACCCCCTTTGTGCGACTTTGGCTGGAAGGCGCGCGAGTTCAACCTGCTGGGCATTGATGGTAAATATCACACGTTGGAATCGGCGCGCGGCCCGAACGGTCTGCTGGTGATGTTCATTTGTAATCACTGCCCCTATGTCAAATCCATCCGTGATCGCATCATCCGCGATACGCGCGAGTTACAGCAGTTCGGCATCAATACGATCGCCATCATGTCCAATGATCCCGCCGATTATGCCGAGGATTCGTTCGACAACATGAAACTAGTGGCCGAACAGTACAGTTACCCCTTCCCCTACGTCATCGACGAGACGCAGCAGATCGCCAAGGATTACGGTGCGGTGTGTACGCCCGATTTCTTTGGTTTCAATGCCAAACTCGAATTGCAATACCGTGGACGACTCGATGCTTCGCGCAAGGAAGCGGCGCCGGATGCCGAGCGCGATCTGTTCAATGCGATGCGGCAAGTTGCTCAGACTGGACTAGGGCCACGTGAACAATTAGCTAGTATGGGATGCTCGATCAAATGGAAAGACGAGGTATGACCCGAACCCCCACAGGCATGAGCGCCACGCTCAAAGCGGTGATCGCCGCTGTGAAGCTGGTCGCCTCGGAAGAGATCATGCCGCGTTACAAGAAAGTCGCTCATCAGCGTAAGAGTGACGGCAGTTTGTGTACCGAAGCCGACATTGCCTCTCAGGAGGCGCTAACGCGCAAGTTGCAAGCTATCCTCAATGTGCCTGTGGTGGGCGAGGAAATGGACCGTGCTGAGCAGGAAGCACATTGGGCGCAAGGATTGGAGAGCGGTCTATGGTGCATCGACCCGATCGACGGCACGTCCAACTTTGTGCGTGGCTTGCCATATTTTGCGGTTTCGGTGGCGCTGATTCGCAATGGTCGCAGCGTACTGGGTGTGGTCTATGATCCGGTGGGCGAAGAGGCGTTTGCAGCGGAGCTGGGTAAGGGCGCATTTCTAAATGGTGAGCGTTTGCAGAGCCGAGCTACTGCGCATACGTTATCGGCAGCCTTGGCCAACGTCGATCTGAAGCGGCTGGATACGCGACTGGCGAATCAGATCGCGACTCAACCGCCGTTCAGCTCTCAGCGTAACTTCGGGGCATGTACGTTGGACTGGTGTTACACCGCCGCTGGACGTTTTGATGCCTATCTGCATGGCGGGCAAAAGCTGTGGGATTACGCTGCTGGCTCACTCATATTGCAAGAGGCGGGTGGTCACGCTGCGTGTCTGGAGCATGATGAGTTTGCTCAAGGTCCGGTCTGGCAGCGTTCAGCCATTGCCGCCTTGGATGCGCAACTGTTCGACGAATGGAAAGCTTGGATACGGGCGCAACATTAGTTCAGTAGGAACCCATGAAGATACTCATACTCGGTGCCGGACAAGTCGGTTCTACAGTGGCGGAAAGTCTTGTTAGTGAATCCAACGACATCACGGTGGTGGATACGGATGCTGAGAAGCTGAAGCTGTTGCAGGACAGATTCGATCTGCGCACAGTCTGTGGCAGTGCTTCTCATCCTTCGGTATTGGAGCAGGCGGGCATCGCTGATGCAGATATGCTGCTGGCAGTGACGCAAAGTGACGAAGTCAATTTGGTCGCGTGCAAGCTGGCTGCCAGTCTGTTCAACACACCGACACGCATTGCCCGGATCCGCGCCGCCGATTACCTCAATCGAGCAGAGGTGTTCAGCGCGGATAACTTCTGTGTCGATTTCTCCATCTGCCCTGAGCAGATTCTGACCGAGTACATCTGTAAACTGATCGAATTTCCCGAAGCGCTACAAGTGCTGGAGTTTGCTAATGGCAAGGCTTCGCTGGTGGCGGTACGTGCGTTCCAAGGCGGCCCGCTGGTCGGCCAGCCACTCAGTTTGTTGCGTAAGCACATGCCGCTAGTTGAAACGCGTATCGCCGCGATTTTCCGACAAGGACATCCCATCAGCCCCGAGGGTTCAACGGTGATTGAGGATGGAGATGAGATCTTTTTCATCGCGGCTACGGCCAACATCCGCAGCGTGCTAAAAGAGATGCGTCGCATGGATAAGCCGGCCAAGCGCATCGCCATTGTCGGCGGAGGCAATATCGGCTTCCGGCTGGCCAAGGCGCTGGAGAATAATTATCAGGTGAAGTTGATCGAATTCAATCGCAAGGCCTGTGAGCGCCTCGCCAGCAGCTTGTCCAAAACGCTGGTATTGAACGGCGATGGCACCGACGAGAAATTGATGCAGCAGGAGAATCTTGGCGGGGTCGATGTGTTCTGCGCGCTGACCAACGACGATGAGAACAACATCATGTCGGCGTTGCTGGCCAAGCAGGCCGGGGCGCGCAAAGTGATTTCGCTCATCAATCGCAGTGCTTACGTTGATCTGTTGCAGGGCGGCAAGATCGACATCGCGTTGTCGCCCGCCCAAGTCACCATCGGTTCGTTGCTAGCTTATGTTCGGCAAGGCGATGTTGCCGCAGTGCATGCCTTGCGGCGCGGTGCGGCGGAGGCGCTGGAACTGGTGGCCCACGGCGACCGTAAGTCGTCGTCCGTGGTCGGTCGGCGCATCGATGAGATCGATCTGCCCAAGGGGGCGACCATCGGTGCCATCGTGCGTGGCGAGGAAGTCGTGATCGCTCATCACGATACGGCGATTCAAGCAGAAGACCATGTGATCGTCTTTGTCGTTGATAAGAAGATGGTGAAGAAGGTCGAGAAGTTGTTTCAGGTCAGCCTCGGGTTTTTCTGATGAAGCGGGCGCTTACCGTCATACATGCGCTGGGTTTGCTGCTGGTGGTATTCAGTCTCACCTACCTGCTGCCGCTAGCGACGGCCTTCATTTACGGCGATTCAGCCATGATGACGGACTTTGCGTTGGCAATCATGTGGACTGCTATGGCAGGCGCATTGATGTGGCTGGCGACTCGCCGCTTTAAGGGCGAACTGTCTATACGCCACGGGTATTTGCTGGTCGCGACCATGTGGGCGGCGATGCCCGCCTTTGCCACCATCCCTTTGTTGATGTTGTTACCCGGCCTGTCGTTCACGGATGCTTATTTCGAGACGATGTCCGGCATGACCACGACCGGCGCGACGGTGCTGGTCGGACTGGATAATCTGCCGCCCGCCATCAATCTCTGGCGGCATGAGCTGAATTGGATAGGCGGCTTAGGGATCATCGTTCTCGCAGTGGCAGTGCTGCCGTTGTTGGGGGTGGGTGGTCGGCAGTTATTCAAGGCCGAAACGCCGGGCCCAATGAAAGACTCGGCGCTTACACCCCGCATCGCGGATACGGCACGTAACCTGTGGGTGGTGTACGTGGGCATCACTCTGGCGTGTGTCGGGCTACTGAAATGGGCGGGTATGAGTTGGCTTGATGCCGTCTGTCATTCGTTTTCCGCAATGGGCTTGGGTGGTTTTTCTACACATGATGCAAGCATAGGCTGGTTCGATTCGCCGCTCATCGAGTTCATTCTTATCGTGTTCATGCTGATCGCGGTGCTGAACTTTGCCACGCATTTTCTGGCGTGGCATGGCAGGACGTTCAAAGTGTATCTGCGTGATGCGGAGGCCGTGGGTTCGCTGGTGTTGATTCTCACTAGTTGCTTGGGTATTGCTATTTTCTTGTGGTGGCAGGGAGTTTATCCAGAGTTTGGAGTTGCCTTGCGTCACGCCACCTTCAATCTGGTTTCGATTGCCACAAGCTCAGGATACGCGAGCGTAGATTACGCACAATGGCCCATGTTTGCGCCGATGTGGATGATGTTCCTCACTGCGATTGCTGCGAGTTCCGGTTCGACGGGGGGCGGCATCAAGATGATGCGTACGCTGGTGTTGGTCAAGCAGGCCGGACGAGAATTCCTCAATCTCCTGCATCCGGCAGTGGTGAATCCGATGAAAATCGGCGGTCAAGTGGTGCCTAATAGCATTGTGTTTTCTGTGCTGGGCTTTATTTTCTTGTATTTCATGACGTTGGCGACGTTAACGTTCATATTGCTGATCAGTGGGCTAGACTTTATCTCATCACTGACCGCGGTGCTTGCCTCGGTCAATAATTGCGGTCCAGGATTGGGTGTCGTCGGGCCAGCTAGCAATTATCAAGGTTTATCCGATTTCCAGACATGGGTATGTACCTTTGGCATGTTGATCGGTCGGCTGGAGATATTCACCTTGTTGATCTTGTTCACCCCTGCTTTCTGGCGGCGTTAAAACGGTTCACAAGCAGGTCGAATTGAGATATTGTCTGCGCCCTGAAGCTGACGCAATCTGGGTCTATTTATAATCAGGGATAGTTCAGTCTGGGAGAACGGCACGTGAGCGAAAAATCGCCCCTGTCTGGTGTCTGTGTAGTACTGATCGACGATAGCAACACCATCCGCCGTAGCGGGGAGATATTCCTCACCCGTGCCGGCGGTAGAGTTGTTCTAGCCGAGGATGGGTTCGACGGTCTAGCCAAGGTGGTGGACAGTAAACCTGACATCATTTTTGTGGACGTGATGATGCCCCGGCTGGATGGTTATCAGACGTGCGCGTTGATCAAAAGTCATCCGCAGTTCAAGAAGACGCCGGTCGTGATGTTGACGAGCAAAGATAGCTTGTTTGATCGTGCGCGCGGAAAATTGGTCGGCGCTGATCTGTATCTGATCAAACCATTCAGCAAAGAGACCTTGATTGACGCCGTCGTCAACTATACTCAACCTGTCACTGCAAATTAAGGAAAGACAAAAATCATGGCAATCAAAAAAGTTCTGGTCGTGGACGACTCCGCTACCGAGCGCCATTTCCTCGGCGAACTGCTGACCAAACAAGGTTTCGATGTCATTTTTGCTGAAGATGGCGACTCTGGCATTCTCAAGGCCAAATCCGAAAAGCCGGATCTCATTCTGATGGATGTGGTGATGCCTGGCAAAAACGGCTTTCAGGCGACTCGCGCCATCACCCACGATGCTGACACTCAACACATACCCGTCATCATTTGCACTACCAAGGGGCAGGAAACCGACAAGATCTGGGGGCTGCGCCAAGGTGCCAAGGATTATCTGGTCAAGCCGGTCAGCGGCGTTGACTTGATGAGCAAGATCGCTTCGCTGGGCTAAAGTATGGCTGCCAAGCGTCTTAGTCTGCGAGAATTCCAGCAGGGCGTAATTGATCGCTTGCAGGCTATCGGCCAAGCGGGCGAGCGCGCGACTACATTGGGCGTGCAGATAGGCGAATGGCATTGGCTGGTGGAAATGTCCGACATCAGCGAAGTATTGCCGGTACCTGCGTTGACCGAGGTTCCGCTGACTAAGCGCTGGTTCTGGGGCTTGGCTAACGTGCGGGGTAACCTATATAGCTTGGTAGATATGGACGACTTTCTACAGCAAAGCGAAACACCACGTGAAGGAGCGAGCCGCGCTTTACTGGTGGCTGCGCGTTATGGTTACAGCACCGCACTGGTCGTTTCACGGGTGATGGGGCTGCGTAACTCGCACCAATGGCGCCGTGTTGAGCAGGATGGGCAAGTCAGTTTTACCGACGAGCAAGGTCAGGTCTGGCGCAAGCTGGATATGAGGGGCCTGCTCGGGCGGCCGGATTTTTTACAGATCGAAAACTAGCATTCAGTCGGAGAAAGAAACATCATGGCGATCAAATTACCCAGTGCAGGTTCAGAGTTGCTCAAACGCGGTGCGGGTCAGGCGGCGGGGCTATTCGGCGATTTCGCGATACCGCTCATTGGCAATCTGCCTGCTGCCCGTCAGTTGCGTTTGCTGGGTTCTACCCTACTTTGGGTGTTGGCGTTCACGCTGTTGATGGTGTTTATGGATAACCGAGCTGCTACGCACGGTGCGCGCTACATTGAAGGTTCGGGTAAGTTGCTGATGTTGTCGCAGCGCCTGTCGAATCAGTCCGAATTGGCGCTGTCGGGTGACGTGGAAGGTTTCGATGGTCTGAGCGTGGCGCGAGATCAGTTCGCCGCGACCCTCGATTTGTTGGACAAGGGGGGCGAAGGTCTGCCTGCAACGTCCGGCGCAGCTCGTGCCCCGTTGGATGCGCTGTTAGTCACCGGCAAAAAGACCTTGGTTGATGCACAAGCCTTGCTAGATGGTCGTACCGGTCTAGTGACGGTGGGTCGTGCCGTGTCTCAGTTGGAAGCGGAATCCCCCGCGATGCGCGATGCAGTTGAACAGTTGGTGTCGCGCGCGGATGGCGGCAACAAAGACCGCGCGGTGCGCTTTACGATTTTGACGGAGCGGGTTGCTAAAGGTGCGGCGGCCTTGCAAGCGCCTAACGTGACCACAGAAATGGTGGCGCAACTGGGTATTGATACCATCGAGGCGGAAGATTTGATGGCTACCTTCCCCAGTACCCCACTCACAGAAAAGGTGCGGGATCTGTTCGCTACCTATCAGGTGTCGGTGGAAGCCTTGGTGAGCCAAGCGCAAGCACTGGAAACCTCCAAGACCTCTGGCCGGGCCTTGGTGACTGACTCGGATAAGTTGCTGGAGCAGGCTGAAGTGCTGGACTCCGCCTATCAAGGTGGTTTGTCGGGACGGCTTACTTCCTACCTTCTGGCCTTATCCGCCGTTGCGCTGGTGGTGACCCTGCTGTTGTTGGGTAAGGTCTATCTGGATGACTCGCGTCGCCGTGCGGCAGATGCTGAGGCCTCCAATAAACGAAGCCAGAATGCAGTGTTGCGACTGATGAACGAGTTGAGTGACTTGGCCGACGGTGACTTGACCATTCACGCGACAGTGTCGGAAGAGATTACGGGTGCGATTGCCGATACGGTGAACTATACCGTGGACGAGTTGCGGCAACTGGTGCAGCGAATTACGGATACTGCGGAGCAAGTGGCGCAGGCGACACAAGAAGCTGAGCCGATTACCCGCCGCCTGCTGGACGCTGCCAAGAAACAGTCGGACGAGATTCAGATGGCCGGTGAAGCGGTGGAACTGATTACCAAATCGATTCAGGAGGTGGACTCCTCGGCGGCGCAGTCTGCCGACGTGGCGCGTCGCACTCAGGAAGTGACCACACAAGGTTCCCAGGCGGTGCAGAACTCCATCGCAGGTATGGATTCAATTCGTGAGCAAATCCAGGAAACCTCTAAGCGAATCAAACGCCTTGGCGAAAGCTCGCAACAGATTGGTGAAATTGTGGACCTGATTTCGGACATTACCGAACAGACCAACGTGCTGGCGTTGAACGCGGCGATTCAGGCGGCTTCTGCCGGTGAGGCGGGGCGCGGCTTCTCTGTGGTGGCGGAAGAAGTTCAGCGACTGGCGGAACGCTCCGCTGATGCGACTAAGCAGATCGGTGTGATTGTGAAGACCATTCAGGGCGATACCCAAGAGGCCGTGGCCGCGATGGAAAAGAGTACGCAGGGTGTGGTGGAAGGTGCCAAGCTGTCCGATGAGGCCGGTAAGGTGCTGAAGGAAATTGAAACCGCAACACAGGAACTGTCCGATCTGGTGAGCTCGATCTCGGTGTCCACTCAAGTGCAGACCGACATGGTGCAGGAAGTTGCGCAAGCGATGACGGATATTCTGAAGATTACTGAGCAAACCACGGAAGGTACTGAAACGACCGCCGCCCAAGTGGGGCAGTTGGCTACCTTGGCGACCGACTTGAGAAGTTCGGTGTCTGGTTTCCGCCTGTAACAACTAGGACATCCCTTTGTCAGAAAACGCTAATTCTCTGCCGCTCCAGGCGATCAAACCCAGCCTGGATGCTGCGCTGAGCTCGGTCAGTGCGGGCGTAGAGCAGTTCTTCTCCGCTCCGGATGACGGTCACGCTCCCCTTTCCTTGGCTGTGGCCGAGTTGAGTCGCATCAATGGCGTGCTGCGGATGTTCGGTCTGGATGGTTTGGCGGTCTATAGCAGTGAATTAGAACATCTGTTGCTGGACATCGTTGCTGGCCGTGTACCGAGTCAGGAAGCGCAACGGGATGTCGTCCGTCGAGCGCTGACCGCAGTTTCGCGTTACCTCAATAGCCTGTTGAATGGCGCTGACAATGCCGCATTACGCTTGTTTCAGCGTTTCCAAGAGATGCGCCAGACTCGTGGCCTAGAGACGGCGACGGAATCGGAGCTGTTCTTCCCAAATCTGAATGTGACATTGCCGAGCGAGCTATTGTCCACGCAGCCAGCCATGGTGTTATCTGATGTGGTCAGAGTGGCGCGTAGCAAGTATCAGCACGCATTGCTTAAGTGGTTGCGTCACGATCAGCCCCTGTTGGCGCTTGAGACTATGCGCAACGCGGTTCGACAGGTGTTGGAGGGCGCTCCGCACGAGCATCGTCAGCTTTGGTGGGTCGCCGAAGGGCTGATCGACTCGCTGTTGCTAGAGGGCATTCCGCCAGAATTGAATCCTAAGCGCCTGTTGGGACGTCTCGATCTACAGATGAAGTCGCTGATCGAGGGTACGACACTAGAGGCACGTCCGCTGCTGTCAGAGATGCTCTATCTGATCGCACGTAGTCACGAAGTGACAGAAACAGTCGCTGAGTTGAAACGTGCGTTCGCGCTGGATCGCTTCCTGCCGGAAGAGCCTAGCCCTGCCACCGAGCAGAGCGAGAGTGATCACGATGCGCCTTTGCTAGAGGAGATGCGCACAGTATTCAAACTCGCCGAAGCGAATTGGGAGCGTTGCGTGTTGGGTGATGCGGCAGCTTGCGGAGATTTTGCAGGACAGACTTCGCGGCTGAGCGATCTTTCTGCCCAGTTGCGCCAAGATGCACTTCATTTCCTGTGTGAGCAGGTTTGGTCAACCACGATCAGCTCCGAGCCAGAGCAACTCCAACAGGTTGCATTGGACATGGCGATGGCGTTGTTGCTGTTGCATGGAGGCATCGAGCATTACGCGAATCTTGATCCGGGTTTCCGCGACCAGTCGCGAGCATTGATGCAGCGCATCGAGGCGAGATTACGCAATGAGCCTGCCAGTGATGCCGATCTTGCGAGTGTCGTTGAGCACCAAGCCTTGGTTGAAGAGAAGAGCGCCATTCAGCCGCTAGCCAGCGAGATGATGAGCAATCTGCAACTGGTCGAGCAGGCACTGAATAGCTTCTTTGAGGATACGTCCAAGCATGAAGAGTTGGCGCAGGTCGATCACTGGCTGGCACAAGTCCATGGTGGCTTGCACATGCTTTCTTTGCCTCGCGCCGCACGGGTGTTGGACACCCTGCGTGCAGCACTAGCATCAACCTTGGAAGCGACGGTCACCCCGACAGACGAACAGTTGCACGCGTATGCACTGGCATTGAGTGCGTTACAGAGTGTGGTGCAGAATTTGCAGGATGGTCGGCGCGATGATGACCAGTTGACCGACACGGCTTGGGCTGAATTGACTGACTTGCGTCCAAGCTTGTCGGACGTTGCTGAAGAACAAGTAGTTTCGACGACCGCAGTGAAAACTGTCACTCCCTCCGTCGTGGTTCCACAAGAGTGGGCGAAGCCAAATGCGCGCTCCGATGCTGTGGCTCAGGCCGCGGAAAGCAAGGAGTTGCTCGACATCTTCTTGGAAGAAGCGCGCGAAGTGCTGGCTACGATCACCAGCCATTTGGAAACCAGCTTTTTGCATAGCGCGAGCCGTGAGCCGTTGACCACCATCCGCCGCAGCTTCCACACCCTCAAAGGCAGTGGTCGCATGGTTGGGCTTAAAGATCTAGGCGAAGTCGCTTGGTCGGTCGAGCAGGTGATGAATCGTTGGTTGCAGGACGAAAAGCCTGCCACGCCGGGACTGCTGTCATACCTTAGTCGGGCCGAGGCCGCCTTCAAGCATTGGGTGGGTGAGTTGGAGCAGCGCGGTGACGCTGTGGTGGACGGCGCAGACCTCCTCGCAGCAGCGGCTAAGATCGAACGCGGTGAAGAGTTGGATGAAGTGGCTGTTGTCGCACCTGTCGAATTGGTCGAGGTCGAGGCCGAGCCAGTAGTTGAGTCTGTGCCTAGCGAAGTGGTGATCGGGCCAGTCACTATGTCGAACGCTCTATTCGAAATTGCGACCACCGAGGCGGTGCAACACATCCTGTCGCTGCGTAAACATTTGGCTGCATTGCAAGAGACGCTCCCGTCTGTCATCCACTTTGATTTCATGCGCGCAGCGCACACTCTGGCGGGTATCAATCGTACGCTAGGTTTTACCACCGTGGCTGAGCTGGCCTCTGCCTTAGAGCTTTGGTTGCAGCAGCGCATCGACACGCCGCTGGATATAGGAGCTGACCAGCTTAGTTTGCTCGGGCAGGCGATAGATGCTCTCGACGGCATGACGCAAACCATGTGCCGCAAGCAGGAGCCCGAAGCTCAGCCGGAGCTGGTTGCGGCATTGCAAGCCGAGCCTGTCTTACCCGCCTCTGAGACAGATATTGTCGTTGAGCCCGAAGACATGGCGGCCTCGGAGCTGGTACACGTCGAAGAGGTTCCACTGGAAGCTGAGCCCGTCTTGGAGGCGGTCGCTGAGGAGAGCGAGGCTGAAGAATTGGCTGCGGTACTTATCCCAGAGCCGCCTTTGCCAACGGTTGCCCCTGCCGAAGTTGCGCGCACGGTGCCGCAGCTGAGTGCGGATACCATCGTCCATGACATCCGCGATGACGTGGATGAACAACTGCTTCCGCTATTCTTGGAAGAGTCTAATGATCTGTATCCACAAATCGGGCGAGGTCTGCGCGCTTGGCGCGAACGTCCCGAAGAAGTGTCGTTGGCACACACCTTACGTCGCGCGCTGCACACTCTGAAAGGTGGCGCGCGGATGGCAGGTGCGATGCGTGCGGGTGAGCTGACTCATCGCATGGAGGATTCGGTCATCCATTACAGTGAGCCGGAGCTTCTGCAGGCGGCATTCTGGGATCAGTTGGACGCTCACTTCGACTATCTCGGAGTATTGCTGGAGCAATTGCGCCGAGGCGAATTTCATGGCGCGGTCGCACCGGCAGCTGATGCCGCAGGACAAGCGGCGTTGCCTCTGCAATTGGAGATCGGCGCGGAGCGCGCGATTCTTTCCAACGTGCTACGCGTGCGTTCTGATGTGGTCGATCGTTTGGTGAACGAGGCCGGCGAAATCGGCGTGACCCGCTCGCACATTGAAACCGAGATGCGAGCCTTCAAGACCGGTTTGCTGGAATTGACCGACTCAGTGACGCGTTTGCGAGGTCAGTTGCGCGAAATCGAGATTCAGGCGGAAAGCCAGATGCAGGCACGCTTGTCGTTGGCGCAAGACACGGATGAAAAGTTCGATCCGTTGGAGTTCGACCGTTTTACCCGTTTGCAGGAACTGACCCGCTTCATGAACGAATCGGTGCATGACGTGCAGACGGTGCAACAGAACTTGCTGAAAAATCTGGACGAGACGGCGGGTGCGCTGTCGGCACAGTCGCACATGTCACGCGAACTACAGCAAGGCTTGATGTCGATCCGCATGGTGCCGTTCGCCAGCATCTCCGAGCGTTTGTACCGCATCGTGCGGCAGACCGGTAAGGAGTTAGGTAAAAAGGCTAACTTGGAGTTGCGTGGAACCGAGTTGGAGCTCGATCGCTCCATGTTGGAAAAGATGACTGCGCCGTTCGAGCACTTGTTGCGCAACGCCTTGGTACATGGTTTGGAGTCGCCTGAAGTGCGAGCTGAACGTGGCAAGTCGCCGATTGGCGACGTGAAACTTTCGCTGCGTCAGGAAAACAACGAAATTGTGTTCGAGTTCAGTGATGACGGCGCAGGCCTTGATTTGGAAAAGTTGCGCGCCAAGGGTGTTGAGCTGGGCTTGCTGCAAGCGGATGAGGCGGTTACGGACGATCAGATCATTCAGCTCATTTTCACCTCGGGTCTGACCACGGCGGAAGTGGTGACCGAGGTTGCAGGTCGCGGTGTGGGTATGGACGTGGTGCGCAGTGAGATCTCGTCGCTGGGTGGTCTGATCAGCGTTAGCACCGAGGCAGGCAAAGCTACCAGCTTTGTGATTCACCTGCCGCTCACTTTGGCAGTGATGCAGACCTTGATGGTGCGCTCAGGTGATGCACTATTCGCTATTCCATCCACGATGGTTGAGCAGGTGCAACAATATCGCGTTGCCGATCTGGCCAAGGTCTATCAAGAACGCAGCGTGACATGGCAAGGCCGGACTTACCCGCTTTCTTATCTACCGCATCTGCTGGGTGACACCGAGCATGTGGCCGAAGTCCGCTCTCACAGCCCTATATTGTTGCTGCGTAGTGGTGATTTGCGCATCGCTTTGCATGTGGACGAAATGGCGGGTAATCACGAAGTCGTGGTCAAGAACATTGGTCCGCAGTTGGCGCGGATGCGTGGTATCGCCGGTGCGACCGTGTTGGGTAACGGTCAAGTGGCCTTGATCCTGAATCCGCCCCAGTTGGCACAGCGCATCGCGCCGACACGCAAGGTTGCTAAGGTAGTGGTCGATCCACAACGTGCGCAGCCACTGGTGATGGTGGTCGATGATTCGCTCACCGTGCGTAAGATCACCAGCCGTCTGTTGATCCGTGCGGGTTATCAAGTGATTACTGCAAAAGATGGTGTGGATGCGCTAGAGCAGCTTGCCGGTGTGATGCCGACAGTGATGTTGTTGGACATCGAGATGCCGCGCATGGACGGTTTCGAGCTGACCAAGCAGTTGCGCCGAGATGCTGCGACCAAGCGCTTGCCCATCATTATGATTACTTCTCGGACGGCGGAAAAACACCGCGAACACGCGATCCAGCTTGGTGTGAATGAGTACCTCGGGAAGCCTTTCCAGGAAGAAGAGCTACTGCGATTGGTAGCCGAGTACGTGTCGGCCAGCGTCGTTAGCTGATGTAACGCCTAGGGAGTCCCGCTCAGGTAGGACTCCCCGTAATTAGCCATGACTGACCAGCCTTTATCTCCCAAAATCGTTGAAGTCGCCGCTGCTGTGTTGGTTCGCAACACGGCAGCCGGTGAAGAGTTCCTGCTGGCGCAGCGTCCTGCGGACAAGATTTGGGCGGGCTTTTGGGAGTTCCCTGGCGGCAAGGTTGAGTCTGGGGAGACGGCTCGCGTGGCGTTGGTGCGTGAGCTGCGCGAAGAGCTGGGGATCGCTGTGCAAACCGCCTTTCCCTGGATAGTGCGCCAGTTCACCTATCCGCATGCGACGGTTCGCCTCAACTTTTTTCGAGTCACAGCTTGGCAAGGCGAGTTGCATCCGCATGAGGGTCAACAGTTCGTCTGGCAGCCTATCTCGGCATTCTCTGCGGTAGCGCATGTGTCGCCCTTACTTCCTGCCAATGCACCTGTGTTGCGGGCACTGTCTTTGCCACCCTTATACGCGATCAGCAATGCCAGCGAATTGGGGGAATGCGAATTTCTACGTCGGCTGGAGCAGGCTCTCGATCAAGGCTTGCGCCTATTGCAACTGCGTGAGAAGAGCATGCCGCAAGACGAACTGCGCAGCTTGGCTATTCGAACTATTGCGTTGGCTCATGCCCACGGTGCGAAAGTCATGCTTAACGGAGACATCGAGCTGGTAAGGGAGTTAGGGGCGGACGGCGTGCAACTGACCGGCACGCAACTTGCGCAACTGAATGAGCGCCCAGATGTCGAGTGGTGTGCAGCTTCCTGTCATACGGCAGAGGAGTTACGGAGAGCCGAAGTACTGGGTTGCGATTTCGCATTACTCAGCCCAGTGTTACCTACGCTCTCCCATCCTGGAGCGCCACATCTGGGTTGGGATAGTTTTGCAAGCTTGGCGGCGGGTTGCTCAATACCTATCTATGCGCTGGGAGGGTTGACGCTGAAGGATAGTGAAACATCGTGGCAACATGGCGCACATGGCATAGCGTTGCTGCGTCAGGCGTGGCCGGAGGGTTCCTCGAACTGATCTGGGACGGTGTTGTCGGGCAGACGATAGCTTTCGCTTGCCCATTGACCGAGGTCGATCAGTTTGCAGCGTTCGCTGCAAAATGGACGGAAGCGACTTTCGGCACTCCACTCTACCGATTTGCCGCAGTGCGGGCACTGAACCACAGGTGTCTTGCTCATGTTACAGGGAACAGAAGATTAAGTCGAAATCCACATCCTGATCGATCAGGACGCTCTTGGCCGAATAGTCGGCGGTGAGGAAGCGGATGTTGAGAGCATATTTGTTGGCACTGACTTCGGGGATGCACAGTAGCACTTCGTTCAGACGCATACGCAGCAATTGCGCAACCCGACCACCTTGCATCTGCTGGAAGCTGCCAGCATGCGCAGTAAAGTGGTAAGACTTGCCACTTTCGCGTAGTAAGCGCAGTACGATCTTTAAACCATCGCGGATCGGCAACATGGGCTCTAGCCAGTCACTCAATGCCTTGCGCCGGATGTTGGCAGACTGATGTTGCCAATAGTGATACGAGGGTAGATCAAATTCGCAAGCACCGCCTGGAATGCAGGCTCGTTGACGAATTCCCATCAACCACTCGTTCTCGCGGATGTGCTGGCCCATCTTGCCGCTACTCGCCAACAAAGCAGCGCTGGCGCATTCCATTTCGTTCAGCACGGCATCCAAGGCATCTTCGGAAATCTCGGGATTGTTGTGCAAGGCGCTCAATAGCTTCTTTTGTCGTTCCAGTTCCTGCAACAGGTCAGACTTGAGATCGGCGCGGCTACCCACTTCCATGATCTCGAACAGTAGCCCTAGGGCGATGTGATGGTCTTTGCCATCATCTTGCTCGATGAAGTAGTCCACCCGCGCATAGAGATCTTCTAGTCGAAGGAGGGTGCGTACGCGCTCGTTTAGGGGGAATTCGTAGTTGATCACAGGTCGTGGGGACACTGATTATTTATATTTTTCCGTAAGATATATGGGTAAGCTAATTCCGTCAATCGCTTCCTGTGGATAAGGTCAAATAGTGTTGGTGCAGCCGAGCCACTTGCGCTGCTAAATCAGTCAGTTCACCATCATTGCGGATGAGATCGTCGGCGCGTTGCTGGCGAATATTCCGACTCACCTGTTGTGCCATGATGGCACGGACAGTCGCTTCATCCAGACCGCTGCGCTGGGTGGTGCGAGTAAGCTGAGTCGCCTCGGGGCAGTCTACTGCCAGTGTGCGATCCAGCCATTCGAGGTAGCCATTGGTTTCAAACAGTAAAGGTACAACCAGCAGCACATAAGGGGCGGTGCTGGCTTCCGCTTCAGCCTTGGCTTGGGTGCGGATCATGGGGTGCAGAATCTCTTCCAGTTGTCGCTTGGATGCTGGGTCGGAGAATATCTGACTGCGCATCCAGCTTCGATTGAGCGCTCCCTCTTGGGTGAGGCTTTCTGCGCCGAAATGGGCTGCGATGGTGGGAATGGCTGCGCCGCCCACGGCAGTCAGACGATGCGAGATGACATCGGTATCAACAATACCTGCTCCGAGTTTGGAGAATAGCGCCGCGACCGTACTTTTGCCGCTACCGATGCCTCCGGTGAGGCCAACCCGCAATGTCATGGTGCGATTAGTTGCAGATAGTTTTGGGTGAGCTCTTGTCCGGCGAACAGTGCAATCAGTGCGCCGCCTGCCAGATAAGGGCCGAACGGGATGGGCACGTTGCGCCCATGTTTTGCGGCGAAGATGAGTGCGATGCCGACGATCGCACCAACCAATGACGACAATAGGATGACTAGCGGTAGCATCTGCCAGCCTAGCCAAGCACCGACAGCCGCCAGTAGCTTGAAGTCACCGTAGCCCATGCCTTCCTTGCCGGTCGCCAGCTTGAAAGCCCAGAATACACACCACAGCGCGAGGTAACCGGCAATGGCGCCGATGAGGGCATCCGGCAGTGCGGCATATGTACCACCCAGATTAAATAGCAATCCCAGCCACAACAAAGGTAGAGTCAGATCATCCGGCAATAACTGAGTATCAAGATCGATGAAGGTGAGTGCTAGTAGAGTCCAAATAAATAGCAGCGCTCCCGCCGCTGCCAGTCCATAACCAAAATGCCAAGCAGCCAAGCCGCTTAATGCGCCACTGACCAGCTCTACTAATGGGTAACGAGGCGAAATCCCTGCGCCACAGCCGCGACAGCGGCCACGCAGCAGCAGGTAGCTCAATACAGGAATATTCTCAAGTGCGGATATCTTGTGTCCGCAATGTGGGCACGCGGAGCGCGGTACGGTCAGGTTGTACGGCTCGTGAGCTTCTGGCTGCAGACCATGCAGTTCGGCACATTGATCGTGCCACTGTTGTTCCAGCATTTTGGGGAAGCGATGAATGACCACATTCAGGAAGCTACCGATCAGCAGTCCGAGCGTGGAGCAAACAGCGATGAACGCGGGCGTGGATGCCTGTAACAGTTCAAGCACGTTATACAACCTGTCCCATTTTGAAGATCGGCATATACATCGCGACGACCATGCCGCCAATCAGCGTGCCGAGAACGACCATCACTACGGGCTCCATCAGGCTGGACAAGGCTTCGACGGCATCATTCACCTCTTGGTCGTAGAAGTCCGCCACTTTGCTCAGCATGGCATCCAGTGATCCGGCCTCTTCGCCGATGGACACCATCTGTAGCACCATGCTGGGAAACACTTCGGTGTTTTGCATGGCGACGGTCAGACTGGTACCCGTGGTGACTTCGTGCTGGATCCGCTTAGTGGCGTCGTAATACACGATGTTGCCCGCTGCCCCCGCGACGGAGTCGAACGCTTCCACGAGGGGTACGCCTGCCGCGAACATGGTCGAAAGCGTGCGTGTCCAGCGGGCGATCGTGGCCTTACGGATCAGCGCCCCGAAGATCGGTGCCTTGAGCAGCAGTTTATCCATGAAGTGCTGTACCCGACGGTTACGCTTCCACGCATACATGAATCCATAGATGCCGCCGCCCACCACCGAGAAGATCAGCCACCAATAAGCTACAAAGAAGTCGGACATGGCCATCACCACCAAGGTGGGTGTCGGCAGGTCTGCGCCAAAGCTGCTAAACAGCTCTTTGAATGCTGGGATGACGAAGATCATGATGATGGCGGTGATGATGAACGCCACCGCGATGATCGCTACGGGATAAAACAATGCGGCCTTAATCTTGCTCTTGATGGCGAGGATCTTCTCTTGGTGTGTCGCTAAGCGATCCAGCACGCTATCGAGGATACCGGCAGATTCGCCAGCGCCGATCAGATTGCAATACAGATCATCAAAATACAGTGGGAATTTGCGGAAGGCGTGTTGCAAGCTATTGCCGGTTTCGACGTCGGTCTTGAGTTCGAACAGTAGGCGCGACACCATCGGATTGCTGTGCCCCTTACCCACGATGTCAAAGGATTGCAGCAAGGGCACGCCGGATTTCAGCATGGTCGCCAACTGGCGAGTGAACAGCGTGATGTCTTTCTCGGTGACTGGCTTGTTGAAGCCGCGTACCTTCTTGATGCTGCCGACCTTGATGTTTTGGCGGCGCAATTGCGCAGAAACAGTGGCCTCGCCTGCCGCACGCATCTCGCCGCGCACCAGTTTGCCGTTTTTGTCCTTACCTTCCCAACGGTAAAGCGTATCGCTGATTTTTTTGGTTTTATTGTCCGCTGCCATGTCGCAACCCCAGTAAGGGAACTCGGTGCATCATGCCGAGTATCCGCCGCAAAGTAAAGGAACGAACAAGTCGCCCTAATTAAAACTGTCTTTCGGCCTTATCGGAAAGATCTTGGCAACCTTTACCACGCGATCTTGCATCTGGATGATCTCGATGGGATGGTCGGCGATCTTGATGCTGGTGCCAGCTTCGGGAATGTCTTCCAGATGTTCTAGGATTAAGCCGTTCAGAGTCTTGGCGACGGCCAGCGGAAAATTCAGGCCGAACTTACGGTTCAGGTCGCGCAACGGTATCGAGCCTTCTACCAGCAGACTGCCATCGGGTTGATGATGCATCTTGCCGGACTGCATAGGTGCTTGGGTGGTGAAGTCGCCGACGATCTCTTCCAGAATATTTTCCAAGGTCACCAAACCCAGTAGCTCGCCATACTCGTCCACGATCAAGCCCAGACGAAGGTGCCGTTCTTGGAATTGTTGCAACTGGGTCAGCAGGCGGGTGTCGGCGGGTATGAAATAAGGTTCCTGTAAGCGTTCGCGTAACTCCTCGCGGCTGAATTCCTCGTGCTGAAGCAAGGCCAAGGCACGGCGTACGTGCAAGAGACCGACGATGTTGTCCAAGGTATCTTCGTACACGGGTAGCAGGGTGTGGTGACAGGTTACCAGTTGTTCACTCAGTTGTTCGACCGAGGCGTTTAGATCGAGCGCTTCGATCTGATTGCGCGGCACCATCACATCATTGACCGAGACGCGTTCCACATCCACTAGGTTCAACAACATCTTCTGGTGCTTGCGCGGCATGAAATGCTCCGCTTCCAGCACCTGCATCCGCAACTCTTCCACGCTGCCTTTATGTTTGCTCTGATCGGTTTGCACCTTGATGCGCAGTGCCCATAGAAACAGCCGCACCAGCGCAGTCGCAACCGAAACGACGGGATGGAACAGTTTGATGACCACCGCCAGTACATAGCTGGACGGCAAGGCGACTCGCTCAGGATGGCTGGCGGCGATCACCTTGGGCATGATCTCGCTGAACACCAGAATGACGAAAGTGATGGCCAGCGTGCCGAGCAAGATCACCCACTCTTCATGGCCGAACAGACGCTGTACGATCAAGTCGGTGAGCACAGCTGCCGCAACATTGAGTAAGGTGTTGCCGAGCAGGATGGAGCCGAGCAGTTTGTCTGTGTGGCCGAGTAGCCGTGAGGTCAAGCGCGCACTCTTGTTGCCCTTGCGTAGGAGGTGGTTCAGCCGGTAGCGGTTGAGTGCCATCATGCTGGTTTCTGAAGCGGAAAAGAAACCGGAGCAAAGGAGGATGGCGATCAGGGCAAGGAATAACGAACCCAGCGAAAAGTCGTCCAAGGGTCAAGCCGAGTAAAGGAATGGGCGCAGTATCCAGATGCTGTGCGGCAGTGTCAAGAACACGGGAGTTGCAAACTTGCTAGATGATTTCGGATAGGTCGTCTTTGAGATCGTTTAGATCGTCCTCGTGCAAACCGAGATAGCTGCATGCGTGATCGAAGAGAATGCTCGGCTCCATTTCGGTCTCGCCCAGAATTTCGGCAGCAAGGCGTTCAGCGATATGGACGATGGCGATCAAGGTACGCTCATCGTCGGTGACGATGCTCAACTCGATGTTGTAGATATCTGCATCGTGGTGATGGCGGATCGCCTTGACGATATTCTTTGGCAGTAGCCAACTATTTGCCAGCATGCCGCCTACCACCGCGTGCGTGCAGCTGTGACGCGCGGATTCTAGTTCGCTCAGAGGCAGATTCTTGCGCAGCGCTTCGTCCAATGTAGATGAGTAATCTGAAAAGCGTTTCATCATCACTGGGATGGCGGCATCATGGAACAGGGCGTAGGTGTAAGCGCTGTCGGAGGAAATGCCCCGCAACTTGCGGGCGATGCTGCCAGCGGTCGTGGCGATGTTGCTGACGCGATTCCAGAACTTCTCCAAGAACTCAGGCGACAAGCCGCCGCTCATGCTGTTACGTAGAGCTGCGGCAACTACGACACAGACAATGTTGCGAGTTCCTAGGCGAGCAATAGCCTGAATCACGCTATTGGTGGCCTCACCGCGACGGAAAAACGGTGAGTTGGCCAGCTTGAGCGTGAATGCGGACATGCCGATGTCGGCCGAGATGAGTTTGGCAACAATGGCGAGATCAGGAGCGTCCTTCTGTGCTTCGCTCATCACTTGTGTCACAAGTACTGGGCACGAGGGGATTTCGATCGAGGCTAAGGCATGATGGATCTCGTCAAAGCTCAATTCATGAAGTTTGTTGCTGTTACTCATGGTCTCTTTCCATCTGATTCACGGCTCTTTAACTCAAGGTATGTCAGTGACAGATTAACGGATTGGTAAGGCTGTGCAGGTGGCACACTCTTGCATTGTGCTACAACCCATCCTATTTTTGTCAAAATGTTCTCCGCATTTTCTGGAGCTTTCGTCCCTGTGTGGGCGGGAAATCAGTAAAATCAACACCCCAATTCACGTGTGGCTCGTAGAGTCGTTTGTTTGATGTTGACCCAGCTTCAAAATTTCTTCTTCAAATGTTTTTGAAACGACACTTGCTCGATTCTCGCTGGCTGTGGGCAGGGGCGTTCCTTGCCCTATTGTGTTTGCCATTCGTAACCGATGCACTCCTCGGGCGCGGCTGGGTGCGCATCGCTGACTTTGCGCTGCTCTACATCATGCTGGCACTGGGGCTGAACATCGTGGTCGGTTATGCCGGCCTGCTCGATCTAGGCTACATCGCTTTCTTTGCCGTTGGTGCTTACAACTACGCGTTGCTGTCTTCGCCGCAGTTCGGTCTGCACTGGCCGGTGTGGGTGATTTTGCCGCTGGGCGCGTTGTTGGCGTGTGGTTTTGGTGTCCTGTTGGGAGCGCCGACCTTGCGTTTGCGCGGCGATTATCTGGCTATCGTCACCCTGGGTTTCGGCGAGATCATCCGCATCTTCCTCAATAATCTGAACGCGCCCGTCAACATTACCAACGGCCCGCAGGGCATCAGCATGATCGACCCCATCGCGCCGAGCGGTTTCTCCTTTGGTGCGACGCATGAGCTGTTCGGTA
Source organism: Ferriphaselus amnicola (assembly GCF_000974685.2). Classification (NCBI taxonomy): domain Bacteria; kingdom Pseudomonadati; phylum Pseudomonadota; class Betaproteobacteria; order Nitrosomonadales; family Gallionellaceae; genus Ferriphaselus; species Ferriphaselus amnicola. The sequence goes on along the minus strand of NZ_AP018738.1, from coordinate 2,491,378 downwards.
TCAGCCTGCCGTCGGTGCATCTGTATTTCTATCTGTTCCTCGCTTTCACTGGCTTGGTGATCTTCATTTCGCGCCGGTTGGAGCACTCGCGCATCGGTCGTGCCTGGATGGCGATCCGCGAGGATGAGGTTGCTGCCGAGGCGATGGGCATCAACACTCGCAACGTCAAGCTGCTGGCATTCGCCATGGGCGCTACTTTTGGTGGACTGTCCGGCGGTTTGTTTGCTGGTTTTCAAGGCTTCGTCAGCCCTGAGAGTTTCGGCTTGCTCGAATCGGTGATGATCCTGTGTATGGTGGTGCTGGGCGGCATGGGCAACATCGCAGGTGTGGTGCTGGGCGGCTTATTGTTGGCGCTGTTACCGGAAGCCTTTCGCCACGGAGCCGGTCCGCTGCAACAGGCGATCTTCGGTCAGACGTTGATCGACCCTGAAAGCTTGCGCATGCTGCTGTTCGGCGTGGCGCTGATCGCTGTGATGTTGCTACGCCCCGCTGGATTGTGGCCGTCTGGCAAGCGCCGCCGCGAATTGAACGAGGGGGAGAACCATGACCTCGGCCAATGACGTATTGCTGCAACTGTCGGGCATTGGCAAACGCTTCGGTGGGCTGGCGGCGCTGTCTGATGTGTCGCTGCATATCCGGCGCGGAGAGATCTATGGCCTGATTGGCCCCAATGGCGCGGGTAAGACCACGCTGTTCAACGTTGTCACCGGCTTGTATCAGCTCGACGATGGTGCTTTCAACTTCGACGGCAAGACTTACGTGCAGTGCAAACCCAATGTGCTGGCTGGGGCTGGCATCGCGCGCACCTTTCAGAACATCCGCTTGTTCGCCAACATGACCGCGCTGGAGAACGTCATGGTCGGTCGCCACGTACGGACTCGCTCCGGCATTTGGGGTGCGCTCAGCCGCAATGCCGCGACCCGTGCCGAGGAGCGCGCCATCGTGCAGCGCGCCCGCGAGTTGCTGCGCTACGTTGGCATCGAACGTCCGCATCAGACGTTGGCCAAGCATCTTTCCTACGGCGAGCAGCGGCGGCTGGAGATCGCCCGCGCCCTCGCGACCGAGCCAAAATTGCTGGCGCTGGACGAGCCTGCCGCTGGCATGAATGCCACCGAGACCGAAAGCCTCAAGGCGCTGTTGCAGACCATACGCGCCAGTGGTGTGACCGTGCTGCTGATCGAGCACGACGTGAAACTCATCATGGGCTTGTGCGACCGCGTGGCCGTGCTGGATTACGGCAAGAAGATCGCCGAGGGCGTGCCGGACGAAGTGCGTGCTAACCCTGCCGTGATCGCGGCTTATCTGGGTGGAGACGAAGCATGAGAGCGCTGCTGCAAGTCAACGATCTCAAGGTCAGCTACGGCGGCATCCAAGCGCTCAAAGGCATCAGTCTCGAAGTGGGTGAGGGCGAATTGGTCGCGCTCATCGGCAGCAACGGCGCGGGCAAGACTACGGCGTTGAAGACGCTGGCCGGATTGCTGCATCCAGTATCCGGCAGTATCCACTATCGCGGCAGCGATCTGGCGCGTGTTCCCGCGCATCAACGTGTATGCGACGGACTGGCGCTGGTGCCAGAAGGGCGCGGCGTGTTCGCTCGCTTGACCGTGGCTGAAAATCTGCAAATGGGTGCTTACACTCGTCGCGACACTGCCGAGATCGCCGCTGATCTTGATCGCATGTACACCATCTTTCCTCGACTGGCTGAGCGCCGCGAACAACTGGCGGGCACGCTGTCCGGTGGTGAGCAGCAGATGGTGGCGATGGCGCGCGCGCTGATGTCGCGCCCTAAGCTGCTGATGCTGGACGAGCCCAGCATGGGACTGGCACCGCTGATGGTCGCCAAGATCTTCGAGACGGTGCGCGACATCGCGGCGCAAGGCGTGTCCATCCTATTGGTCGAGCAGAATGCCAAGCTCGCCCTGCAAGTTGCTCAACGCGGTTACGTGTTGGAAAGTGGCAAGATCACCCTTGCTGATGCCGCCACCACGCTGCTCGGCAGCGACGAAGTTCGCCGAGCTTACCTCGGCGGCTAACCCTGAAAGGAACATCATGTTTGAAAAACGCTTGCTCACTGGATTGAATGGCTTCAACCGTTTTTTGCACGTACTGCTTGCTTTGGCGATGGGTGTTGCCAGCGTCATGGTGATCTTGGATTTCGGCTCGTCGGCGCTTTCGGCTTGGCATGGCGGCAATGCGGCCCAGGGATTCTTCCACGCGCTAGGTTCGCTGTTCGTGCTGTGGACGCTATCAACGCTGATCTCGGCGGAGATCACTTATGTCCAGACTGGGCGCGTCTATGTGCGGGTGTTCGTCGAGGTGGCGATGATCTCGGTGATTCGCGAGATGATCATTCAGCCAGTGCAAGTCATCACCAACACCGCTCAGACCGGGCAAGTATTCAACCCGCTGCATTATGGTTTGCTACTCGGCGGCTTGCTCATCAGTGGCATCGTCTATCGGTTGGTGACCACCTCCCCAGTTGGTCAGGAAAATGCGCCTTCGTTGGACGACCAAGCCTAGGGAGCGAGTGGGCGGAGTTGCATGGTAAAATTCCCGCTCATTTTTAGCCGCACCGCCGCCATGACACGTACTCCGCACCGCATCGAAACCCTCATCCAGCAACGCATCCTCATCCTCGATGGTGCCATGGGCACCATGATCCAGCGCTATAAGCTGACCGAGGCGGATTATCGCGGCACGAGGTTTGCGGACTGGCATCGTGACCTCAAGGGCAACAACGACCTGCTGGTCATCACCAAGCCGGAAGTCATCCGCGCCATCCACGAGGAATATCTGGCAGCGGGCGCAGACATTATCGAGACCAATACCTTCGGCGCCAACGCTACCACGCTGCACGCTTACGGCATGTCGTCGCTCAACTACGAGTTGAACGTGGCCGGTGCACGCGTGGCGCGCGAGGCGTGCGACAAATACGCCAGCGCCGACAAGCCGCGCTTCGTCGCCGGCGTGCTCGGCCCTACCGACAAGACTGCCACCATCTCACCCGACGTGAATGACCCGGCGGCGCGCAACATCAGCTTCGACCAACTGGTAGCGGACTATTCCGACGCGACACGCGGGCTTATGGATGGCGGCGCAGACACCATCCTGATCGAGACCATCTTCGACACGCTCAACGCCAAGGCCGCCATCTTCGCGGTGCAATCGGTGTTCGAGGAACGCGGCACGAGCCTGCCCATCATGATCTCCGGCACCATCACGGATGCCTCCGGACGCACGCTCACCGGTCAGGTCACCGAAGCGTTCTATAACTCGCTGGCCCACGCTAAACCGCTGTCCATCGGCCTGAACTGTGCGCTGGGCGCGGAAGAGTTGCGCCAATATGTGGCCGAATTGTCGCGCGTTTCCAACTGCTACGTTTCTGCGCACCCCAACGCTGGTCTGCCCAATCCGCTGGCCGAATCCGGCTATGACGACACGCCGGAAAATATGGCAGGTCACCTCAAGGAGTGGGCGGAGAGCGGTTTTCTCAACATCATCGGCGGTTGCTGTGGCACCTCGCCCGCCTTCATTAAGGCCATCGCTGAGACGGTGAAGGGCATTGCGCCGCGCAAGATTCCGGCGAATCCGGTCGAGTGCCGCTTGTCGGGGCTGGAGCCGTTCAACATCGGCGAGGGCTCGCTGTTCGTCAACGTCGGCGAACGCGCCAACGTCACCGGCTCGGCCAAGTTCAAGCGATTGATCCTCGAAGGCAAGTTCGACGAGGCGCTGGAAGTTGCCAAGCAGCAAGTGGAAACTGGCGCGCAAGTCATCGACGTGAACATGGACGAAGCCATGCTCGACGGCGAAGCCGCGATGGTGAAGTTCCTGAATCTCATCGCTTCCGAGCCGGACATCTCCAAAGTGCCGCTGATGATCGACTCTTCCAAGTGGAGCATCATCGAAGCTGGGCTGAAGTGTGTGCAGGGCAAGAGCATCGTCAACTCCATCTCGCTTAAGGAAGGCGAAGAGAACTTCATCAAGTACGCCACGCTGGTGCGCCGCTATGGCGCGGCGGCGGTGGTGATGGCGTTCGACGAGGCCGGTCAGGCCGACACTTACCAGCGCAAGATCGAGATCTGCCAGCGCAGCTACGACATTCTGGTCAACAAGGTCGGCTTCCCGCCCGAGGACATCATCTTCGATCCGAACATCTTCGCGGTGGCGACGGGCATCGAAGAGCACAACAACTACGCGGTGGATTTCATTGAAGCCTGCGCGTGGATACGCAAGAACCTACCTTACGCCAAGATCTCCGGCGGCGTGTCCAACGTGTCGTTCTCCTTCCGAGGCAACGAGCCAGTGCGCGAAGCCATCCACACCGTGTTCCTCTACCACGCCATCAAAGCGGGCATGAGCATGGGCATCGTCAACGCGGGTCAACTCGGCGTGTACGAAGAGCTGCCGAAAGACCTGCGCGAGGCGGTCGAGGACGTGGTGCTGAACCGCCATCCTGACGCGGGCGAGAAACTGGTTACGCTGGCGGAGAACTTCAAGGGTGGCGGCAAGGCGCAGGTCGAAGACCTCGAATGGCGCAAGGGCACGGTGCAAGAGCGCCTGACCCACGCGCTGGTGCGCGGCATCACCACTTACATCGTGGAGGACACCGAAGAAGCGCGTCTGCAAGCCAAGCTGCCGGTCGAGGTGATTGAAGGCCCGCTGATGACCGGCATGAACGTGGTCGGCGACCTGTTCGGCGCGGGCAAGATGTTCCTGCCGCAGGTGGTGAAGTCCGCCCGCGTGATGAAGCAGGCCGTTGCTCATCTGATTCCCTACATCGAAGCCGAAAAACTGCGCTCCGGCGACACCAGCACCAAGGGCAAGATCTTGATGGCGACGGTGAAAGGCGACGTGCACGACATCGGCAAGAACATCGTCACCGTCGTCCTCCAGTGCAACAACTTCGAGGTCATCAACATGGGCGTGATGGTGCCGTGCCAGCAGATTCTGGACATGGCGCGTGAGCACAAGGTGGACATCATCGGCTTGTCCGGCCTGATCACCCCGTCGCTGGAAGAGATGGCGCATGTGGCGAAGGAGATGGAGCGTCAGGGCTTTACCATCCCGCTGCTGATCGGCGGCGCGACCACCTCGCGCGTTCACACCGCCGTGAAGATCGAACCCAACTATCCGAGCGGCACTGTGGTGTACGTCACCGATGCCTCGCGCGCCGTGGGCGTGTGCAGCAACTTGCTCTCTGACACCCTGCGCGACGGCTACATCGCCGAGATCAAGTCGGATTATCAAGCGGCGCGCGAGCAGCACGAAGGGCGCAAGGGCAAGGCTTCCTATGTCTCACTGGGCGAGGCACGGGCGCATGGTTTCAAGACGGATTGGGCGAATTACGTTCCGCCGAAACCCGCTTTCACCGGCGTGAAAGAACTCCGCGATTACCCGCTTTCCGAAATCGCCCAGTACATCGACTGGACGCCGTTCTTCCAAGCGTGGGAGCTGGCTGGGCGCTACCCGAAAATTCTGAAAGACGAAGTAGTGGGCGAGGAAGCGACCAAGTTGTTCGCCGACGCGCAAGCCATGCTCAAGCGCATCGTGGATGAGCGCTGGCTCACCGCCAATGCCGTGTTTGGCCTGTTCCCCGCCAACAGCGTCAACGCTGACGACATTGAAATCTACACCGACGAATCGCGCAGCAGCGTGGCAATGACTTGGCACAACCTGCGCCAGCAAACCAAAAAGCCGGAGAGCATCCCGAACTACTGCTTGGCCGACTTCGTCGCGCCCAAGGACAGCGGCTTAGCCGACTACCTCGGCGCGTTCGCCGTTACCACAGGCCTTGGCATCGACGCGCGCGTGGCCGAGTTCGAAAAGCAGAACGACGACTACAACGCCATCCTGCTCAAAGCACTGGCCGACCGTTTGGCTGAAGCCTTTGCCGAACTGCTGCACGCCCGTGTGCGCCGCGAGTTCTGGGGCTACGCAGCGGACGAAGGCTTGGACAATGACAGCCTGATCGAAGAGAAATATCGCGGCATCCGCCCCGCCCCCGGCTACCCCGCCTGCCCGGACCACACCGAAAAAGGCGCACTGTTCGACCTGCTACAAGCCCCGCAGAACGCCGACATCACCCTCACCGAAAGCTACGCCATGCTGCCCACCGCCGCCGTGAGCGGCTTCTACTTCTCGCATCCGAAAGCGCAATACTTTGCTACGGGTAAGGTGGATAAGGAACAAGTGGCGGACTACGCCCAGCGCAAGGGCTGGACAGCGGAAGAGGCGGAACGGTGGCTGGCGCCGGTGTTGAGTTACTAACAGTGCCCATGCTGGAGCATCCAGACGTCTACATATACATTGCTCTGCTAGGCTTGGCAGTAATCGTTCCCTTCGCCTCTATGGGATATATTTCCTACTGGCTGTGGGGGAAGGGTAGATTCTGGAAAGTTGTCAGCATTGCCTTTTTCGGATTCGTAACCTACATTGTTTACGGTGCTTTTTACCCATCAGATTCATTTTATGTAGAAGAGTTTGAGCATGTCTCTGGGATTGGTTTCCCAAAGTCAGGGGTCGTCACACAGAGGTATGCTAGCTATCCTGACATTCATGGGGATTACACTTCCTGCGCACTAATCGAACTTTCATCTGAGGACTACAACTTACTCAGACAGAAGCTGCTATCAGATACAAAGCAAAAGAGAGTGCCAATATCGACAATCTGCAGTCCAGTTAGTATCAAAGGAGCTCAATCCGCAATTGAGCTGACCGTTCAAGATGGCGAGAGTGGCGAATATCGCAATTGGGGAGTGCTGGAAAACTCTCCGGTTGCATATTTTTCCTTCAGGAGTTATTGAGCCATGTAGGGTGGGCACAAGTGCCCACGCGGAACAAATCGGTGGGCAACGCGGTGCTTTTGCCTACCCTACGAAAATCAACCAAAGGAAATCAGCATGACCGAACTCATTAAAACCGACACCAAACTAGGCGAAGGCGCGGAAGCGCAGGCCGGACAGAACGTCATCGTGCATTACACCGGCTGGCTGTTCGACGAGAGCGCCCCGGACAACAAGGGCAAGAAGTTCGATAGCTCGCTCGACCGTAACGAGCCGTTCGATTTTCCGCTGGGTGGCGGGCGCGTGATTCAGGGCTGGGATGTCGGTGTGCAAGGGATGAAGGAAGGCGGGCAGCGCACTTTGGTGATCCCACCGGAGATGGGCTATGGGCCGCGAGGTGCGGGTGGCGTCATTCCGCCGAACGCGACGCTGGTGTTTGATGTGAAGCTGCTCAAGGTGATCCATACCGAGTGCATCGACACCAAGGTCGGTGAAGGTGAAGAGGCTAAGGAAGGGCAGCTGGTGACGGTGCATTACACCGGCTGGCTGTTCGACAAGAACGCGCCGGAGAACAAGGGGACGAAGTTCGATAGCTCGCACGATCGTAACGAGCCGTTCGACTTCCCGCTGGGTCAAGGGCAAGTCATTTCGGGTTGGGACATCGGCGTGCAGGGCATGAAGGTCGGCGGCAGCCGCACCCTCATCATCCCGCCGGAGATGGGTTATGGCCGTCGTGGTGCGGGCGGCGTGATCCCACCGAATGCGACGCTGGTGTTCGACGTGGAATTGCTGGGTTTGAGCTGAGCCTTGGCGTACAAACTGTATCTTTTACGTAATCTGAGGTCGCCCATGAAAAGCTTTTTTCTGCCAATCGCAGCGGTGCTGGCAGGTGTCGGTTTGATATACACCGTGGTCACCAAGCCCAAGTTGCCGCCTGCGCCGCCGTCGAACATCACGGAACTCGTCGTCACCGAACTCAAGGCTGGCGAAGGCAAACTCGCCGCGTCCGGCCACAAGGTGTTGGTGAACTACACCGGCTGGCTCTACGACGAGGCTGCGCCGGAGCACAAGGGTACGAAGTTCGATAGCTCTGCCGACCACGGCGCAGCGTTCGAATTCCCGCTGGGCGCTGGGCAGGTCATCAAGGGTTGGGAGCAGGGCGTGGAAGGGATGAAGGTCGGTGGTCAACGCCGCTTGGCGATCCCACCCGCCTTGGGTTACGGTGATCGCGGTGCGGGCGGCGTGATCCCGCCGAATGCCACACTGATATTCGATGTGGAATTGGTGGACGTGCATTGATGCAGCCGTGTGGATAGTGCAGCGTCACACCTATGGTTCCCGTATTCTCGGTACATGGTAACTTGGCACTAGCGCAAAAAACGAATTACGGTATAATGCGCGCCTTCGCCAAGTCGGACTTGCTCCGAATTAAGCGAAAAGATGGCTCGGTAGCTCAGTCGGTAGAGCAGAGGATTGAAAATCCTTGTGTCGGTGGTTCGATTCCGCCCCGAGCCACCAAATTTTGAAAACCAACCTTTCGCGGTTGGTTTTTTTGTTTCTGGGCTAAGTTCCATAACTTCGTCGCCAAGGAATGGGGTTCGTATGAATGGTTTGCTCGCTGAGATTTCTCCGCACCACTGGAGCCTGATCCTCGTATTCTCTGCCACCCTCGCTGCACATTTTCTGACTGGCATCGCCTTGCGTCGGTTCGAGCGGATCAGCGCTGGCACCAGTAATATTTGGGATGATGTGGTGCTGGAGGCGGCGCGCAAGCCTTTGCCGGTGCTTATCTGGCTATCCGGTATCTTCGTTGCAGCCTATGTTCATTATGATTCGTTGCAGCAAGCGTTGCCGGTGCTGCTGGTTCATGCGCGCACAATCTCGCTGACGCTGTGTGTCGCGTGGTTTTTCTTTGTGCTGATCCGGCAAGGTGTGGATGGTGTGAGGGCGCACCAGATTGGGCAAGGACAGGAGCTCGATCTGACCACCATACATGGGATCGCTAAGGTGGCGCGGATCACCGTGGTGGTGCTGACGGGGTTGGTCATTATCCAATCGCTAGGATTCAGTATCTCTGGGGTGCTGGCCTTTGGCGGTGTCGGTGGTATCGCTATCGGCTTTGCCGCCAAGGATTTTCTGGCGAATCTATTGGGCGGGTTGATGCTGCATTTGGATCGCCCATTCAAGCTTGGCGAGTCGATCCGTTCTCCTGATAAGCAGCTTGAGGGGCAGGTCGAATACATCGGTTGGCGTCAAACGGCGTTGCGCTCCCGGAACATGGATATGATCTACGTGCCTAATTCTGTGTTTAATTCCATTGTGCTGGTGAATCTTTCGCGGCGTAGTCATCGTCGCATCGAGGAAACCATCGGTTTGCGTTACGAGGATTTGCCGCAGATCGAGGCTATTTGTGCAGAGGCGCGTGCCATGTTGTTGTCTCGCCCAGACATCGATTCGAGCAAAGAGGTGATCGTTTCGTTCAATAGCTACGGGGAGTCCAGTCTTAATCTGATGGTTCAAGCATATACTTCGAGCATTGATGGTGTCAGGTTCAGCGAAAGTAAGCAGTCGGTGCTGTTGGCGATAGCGGAGATCGTGGCGCGACATGGTGCTGACTTCGCTTTTCCGACGCGCACGATAAATCTAGTGCCGCCCACAGAGCAGGTGAAATGACACTTTCAGCATCGCACGAGCGGTTCGTTCCGGTTGCCCATGAGCGAGGTTATCGCTGCTTTTCTCGTTAGAAAATTCGCCAGTGGCGCTGCGCACTATGTCAGAAACAAAAATCATTCAACGTAAGGTCGCCATCGCGGCGTGTTTCGGCACGTTCCTTGAGTGGTACGATTTCCTTACCTTCGCGTCGCTAGCCACCTACTTCAGCGTGTTGTTCTTCCCACCCGAGAATCCAGTCGCGGCCTTGCTGGCAAGTTTGGCGACGTTCGGCGTGGGGATGTTGGTGAGGCCATTGGGGGCGGCTTTGTTTGGTTCGCTGGCCGACAAATATGGTCGTCGTCCGATCTTTATTGCCACGTTGGTATTGATGGGCGGCGCGACGTTCGGCGTGGGTTTGTTGCCGACCTATCATCAGGTCGGGATGTTGGCGCCGGCGTTATTATTGGTATTGCGCTTGCTGCAAGGTTTTTCTGTGGGTGGTGAGATCGGGGGGTCGGCAGTGTATTTGACCGAACACGCACCCGCGAACCAGCGCGGCATCTATACCAGCGTATTGCAATTGATGGGGCCACTAGGCATTCTGGTTTCCACATTCCAGATCCTATTGCTTCAGGCCTTCCTGAGCGGCGATGATTTCAATACATGGGGGTGGCGGGTGCCGTTCCTGTTCTCGGCGGTACTTTTGCTGGTTTCGCTAAAAAGCCGTTTGAACCTGCATGAGTCGCCCGTATTCAGCCGTTTACGTGAGAACAAAGCGCTGTCGAGCGCGCCGCTGCGCGAGTGTTTTGCTGATCCTAAGACACGTGGTCGCATGGCGCTGTTGTTCTTCTGCATCTCGGCGGGTGGCTCATTACTGTTCTTCTCGTCGCAGGTCTATACCAGCGTTTTCCTAAAGAGTGTGGTCAGGCTCGACCCGCAGCTGGTGGGGACGTTGGTAATGAGTAGCACCTTATTGCTGTTCCCTTTGACTATCTTGTTCGGCTGGCTGTCGGATCGGATAGGTCGCCGACCGGTACTGCTGGCAGGTTTGCTGCTGGGGAGCGTGACCATCTTTCCGGTGTACACAGGGCTGCTGCATTACGGCAATCCAGCCTTAGAGCGATTCAATCGTGACGTATCGGTAGAGCTGCATGGGGCAGCTTGCGCTTACAGCCCATTTACCACCGCACGTAACGACTGCGAGCGGAATCAGGAGTTGCTCGCCAAACTCGGCGTGACTTACACGCTCCAGCTCGCGTCAGCGCCCGAAGAAACGAGGGTGCGGGTCGGCCAACAAGCCGAGCTCACGGGATTTCAGTCAGCCACGTTGATGGCGGCGCTGAAAGCTGAAGGTTGGCGCGAGCTGGCTGATACGCAGCAGGTCAACCGTACAATGATCTTTTTGCTCTTGGTGATACTGGTGGTCGCCGTTGCACTTATCACTGGGCCGCAGACGGCTACGCTGGCCGAGTTATTCCCAGCGCGCATGCGCTACACCGCCGTGGCATTGCCGCATAATCTGAGTGCGGGTTGGATAGGGGGAATGTCGCCGTTCATGATCACTCTGTTGAGCGTCCAAGCAGGAAATGCGATCGCAGGACTTTGGTATCCGGTCGCCTTGCTCTTGCTTGCACTTGTCTTAGGGGCGATCTTCCTGCCGGAGACGCGTAACGTGTCGCTGGATGATTGAGGTGGTACTCTTTATGCGCAGCGAAAAGTCCACTTGACTGCGCATTGGAGTCGGGTTCAACGGCATTTAAAACTGCTAGGGAGTGATCATGGCGACTGAAGGGCACGGACATCATGGCGAGCGTCGTTCAGATCAGCGATTGCGCTTGATGTTCGCGCAACTGCTGGACGAGCAGGAACATGATCGGCAACGCATCGCGACCGAATTGCACGGCGGAATCGGGCAAGTGATGAGTTTGGTCAAGATTACGCTGGAAGCGGCGGCGGCTCAGATCGAGGGCGGCTCCGCTGATAAGGCTGAGCAATCCATACGCTGGTTGATTCCAATCGTGGTGGACTCGCTGTCCGAGTTGCGCCGTATTTCCACAGACCTGAGACCTTCGATTCTTGATGATCTGGGCTTGCTCGCCACGCTGACTTGGTTCTTCCGGAGATTGGAGAAATCTCGCCCAGATCTGAAGATCGAGCGAGATGTGCATATCGAGGAAGAGGATGTGCCAGCAGTGCTGCGCATCACGCTGTTCCGTATCCTGCAAGAGGCAGTGGCGTTGCTGCTCAAAGAGGATTCGGCCACTTCGATCACGCTCGATGTACATACGGTCGGCGGTATGCTCGTCTTGGAAGTATCGAGCTGTGTGGGCGATGCGGCCGTCGTAGCAGAACAGCTACAGGAGTCCATCGACTTACTTTCCATCAGGGAGCGAGCCATACTTTATGGCGGCAAATGCAAGCTCAGTGTTGAGGAGGGAAATGAAGCTCAGATCAGGGTAAGTTGGTCAGCTAAAGCTTTGGCAACGTTTGCCGTGCGTTAGGCCGCAGACGAAGCGTTTGCGATGATCTGGTCCTTCTACCTTCTTGAATCTCTGATGGAAGGCTAGAGGGCAACCAAACCTTTCTCGATGGCGTAAGTGGTTAGTGCGGCGGCGTTGCGCATCCCCAACTTCTTCATCAGATTGGCGCGATGTTTTTCGACAGTCTTGATGCTGATACCCAGATATTCTGAAATCTGCCGATTACTGTTGCTCTCGGCAATTAGCTTGAGTACCTCGCGCTCGCGTGTGGTTAGGATGTCGCGCGAATGGCTGGGTCCGTAACCACCGTCTAATCCCAAATATCCGTTGATCACTTTCTCAGATACATCTGGGCAGAGGTACATTTTGCCTTGCAGGACATTGCTAATGGCAATTCGCAACTCGGTATGCGTGGACTCTTTCAGCAGGTAGCCATTGGCGCCTGCACGCAGGCTTTCGTGAATATACTCGTCGGATTTGTGTACGGTGATTACGATGATGCGAGTCTGTGGGTGGCTGCGTCGTATATTGCGGATGGTTTCTACGCCACTGATTCCTGGCATGGTCAGGTCAAGCAGAACTAGATCTGGCTGGAGTGTGTCGACCAAACGCAAGGCACTCTGCCCATCACCTGCCTCGCCGACCACCTCTATATCTGATTCCTGCGAGAGTAATGCGCGCATTTCGTCACGAAACAGCGCATGGTCATCAACTAACAAGATTCGGTATTTTTTGTTCATCTTCATCCTTCTGGAACCGTACACCTCTTCGGTTCGAGGCGAGTTCTGATCTGAAACATCGGCAGTCGGCTCGAAAAATTAAGGATTTTCTTTACCTTGCATCGCACTCCGTGCTGAATTGAGTCGCCAGTTAAGGCTACCGTGTTGAGGGGCAGAGACAATCAGGCGTATGGTCCTCATAGAACCAGATCGGTCAGCGTTGATATTTGCGAACGAGGCCAATCAATACACCGAAGATTTCTAGTGACCCATGGGGGCGAATGACAGGGAAAGCGGAATTGGCTGGGCGTAGGACGAACTCGCCTCCCTCTTTGTCTAGCGTCTTGAGCGTGTAATCATTATCGACTACGGCTACGACAATATCTCCGATGTTCGCTATTGGGCGCTTTTCCACCACGGCGACATCGCCATCATGAATGCCCGCTTCGATCATCGAGTCTCCTTTTACCGTGATCAGAATGGTTTTGGATGGCACTTCGATCAGCATCTCATCGATGACCATGTAGTCGCCTTGCGTGGCGGACACCTCTACGGGCATACCTGCCTGCACTGTTGATTCGGCGAGCTGTCGGGCAAAGAACCGACGAGTTGGTATCCATACGCCGTCCGGCGTGCGTTCGATGAAATCGGCCTTACACAAGCGTTCCAGTATCGTTTTTACCCAAGACTTCGAGGCGATGCCGAACACTTCGCACAGCTTGGCATAGGATGGGATGCTTTTCCAGTTGGCGTAGTAGTCTTGGAGCTTGGCCAAGTATTCAGCGTCTCTGGAGTTGGCATCCGGGGTGTTGAAATCAGTCACGGCAATCCTTTAAGGAACGAATGTTCTGCGCATCCTAAGGAGTGGGGATGTTGTTGTCAACGAGTATTCTGAGTTATTTGTCGCGTAAGCCGGAGGCGCTAAGCAAATCTTGTAACACACCTTCGCGCAAGGCACTTTCGGCGGGGTGCATACGTTCAATGCCTAGAGCGAGGAATACGGCGTAGAGGATGGCGAAGCCGCCGGGTAGGACTGGGACGCGATCCGGCTTGATGCCGGTCAGGTCGAGTTTGGCGGCATTGCCCAGCTCGATCAGTCGAGCGTACATTGCATCCAGTGCGGAGCGTGTCAGGTTGCCGTCGCTGTAACCGTTGAGCTTCAGAATCTGTCCAACGACACAAGCTGTGCCTGCCGAGCCATAGGCAATATCCCAATTCGCTTGGGAGAAGTTATCGATGATAGGCTGCAACACGGCATGCGCTGCGCTGACTGCCTGTGCCAGATTGTCAGCGGTGATGCGCCCATCAGGGAAGAAACGGCGGCTGTATCCGACGCAGCCCATCTGTAAGCTAGTCAGGCGGTGAGTGGCAAAGCCGCTACCGATGATGAATTCGGTCGAGCCGCCGCCGATGTCCATCACCAGACGTTTCTCGAAGGTGGCGGGTAGGCTGTGGGCAACCCCGAGATAAATGAGTCGCGCTTCTTCGGTGCCGGGGATGATCTCAATGGGCAAGCCTAACGCGGCCTCCGCTTGCGGCAGAAATTCGGCGGAGTTGTTGGCGATGCGCAGGGTGTTGGTGGCGACTACGCGTACGGCGTTGGGGGCCATCTGTTCCAGCAATTCACGGAAGCGATTCAGGCAGGCAAGCGCGCGGTCACGTGAGGCGGGTTCGAGGTCGCCATTGGCATCCAGCCCGCCCGCTAGTCGCACCGGCTCACGCAGGCCATCGATCAGCACCAGCTGCCCATGTTCGACGCGGGCGAATTGCAGGCGGAAGCTGTTGGAGCCGAGGTCGATCGCGGCCAGAACAGGAGAACTCGACACGCGAACCTACTTAGCTGGAAGCAGCTTCGCGTTCGATCTCTTCAACGGTGACGTGGCGCACGTCGCGTCCCTTGACCATGTAGATGACGTATTCCGACATGTTTTGGGCGTGGTCGCCGATGCGTTCGATAGCCTTGGCCACGAACAGAATTTCCAGCGAAGTGGAGATGGTGCGCGGGTCTTCCATCATGAAGGTGATGAGGTAGCGCATGATGGCGCGGAATTCCTCGTCCACCAGTTCGTCCTGACGCACGACCTGAGCCGCCGTTTGTAAATCGAGACGAGCAAAGGCATCCAGCGACTTGCGCAGCATATCCAGCGTGATGTCGGCGGCGTGCTTGATCTCGTTGTAACGGGGTAGATTCAAGCGTTCGCGTTGTGCCAGCAATTTGGCCATGCGGGCGATCTTGGCAGCTTCGTCGCCGATACGTTCGAGGTCGGTAATGGTCTTGATGACCGTCATCACCATGCGCAAGTCACCGGCGGCAGGTTGGCGACGGGCGATGATTTGACCGCAGGTTTCGTCGATTTCGACTTCCATCGCATTGACGCGGTGATCGTCGGCGACGACGCGATTCATCAGATCCAGATCGCCGCTGGTCAAGGCTTCGACCGCCAGTCGAATCTGATTTTCCACCAACCCGCCCATTTGCAGCACGCGCGCGCGCACTGCTTCGAGTTCGGCATCAAACTGTTTAGAAGTGTGTTCAGTGGTAATCATGGTCTTCCTCAAAACTTTCGGCTAAGCCGTGAAGTGTATGGCTGCAAGTGATGGTTGGTGATGCTCAAGCGGTCAAGGTCTGAACGCCTTCAGCGGTGCCTAGCAACAGCACATCCGCTGGACGGCGTGCGAACAAGCCGTTGGTCACCACGCCGGGCAAGTGGTTGATCGCCGTTTCCAACTCGACTGGATTCAGGATGCTGAGTCCGTGGACATCAAGGATCAGATTGCCATTGTCGGTGGTGAAGCCGGTACGCAACTGCGGTTGTCCACCCAAGCGTACCAGTTCGCGAGCTACATAGCTGCGTGCCATCGGGATCACTTCCACTGGCAGCGGGAACTTGCCCAACACGTCCACTAGCTTACTGGCATCGCACAGACAGATGAATTTTTTGCTGGCCGCCGCCACGATCTTCTCGCGCGTCAGCGCGCCGCCGCCGCCCTTGGTCATATGCATATTGCGGGTGATCTCGTCAGCGCCGTCCACATACACCGGCAACTCGCCCGCGTCATTCAGGGAGATCACTTCGATGCCGTGACCTTGCAAACGCTTGGCAGAAGCCTCTGAGCTGGCGACCGCGCCGCGTATCTTGTGCTTGATCTTTCCTAGCTCGTCGATGAAGAAATTGGCGGTGGAGCCGGTGCCCACACCTACGATGCAATCGTTGGGAACATATGCGATGGCTGCCTTGGCGACCGCTAGTTTCAATTCGTCCTGTGTCATGGTTTTGCCCCTTTTGGTTTTCTTGTTTGTGCGCGGATTATTGCAGGAATCGATGAATTTAGAAACCGTGGAATCCCCGAAAATCTTGGGAGGCGGATCAATTCCTGCTAATCTTGCGCCCAATCTGACCGTTACCCATCGACTATGCAAGATTATCTGAAGCGCATTCTTACCGCCCGTGTCTATGACGTGGCTATCGAAACCCCGCTAGAAGCTGCGCCCAATCTTTCCGCTCGCATCGGCAACACCTTGTTGTTCAAGCGCGAAGACATGCAGCCCGTGTTCTCGTTCAAGCTGCGCGGCGCGTATAACAAGATGGCTCAACTTACGCCGGCGCAGCTTCAGCGTGGCGTGATCGCTGCCTCGGCAGGTAATCATGCGCAAGGCGTGGCGCTGTCCGCGCATCGTTTGGGCTGCAAGGCCGTCATCGTGATGCCGACCACTACCCCACAAGTGAAGATCGACGCGGTGCGTCATTTCGGTCAGGATGCCATCGAGATTGTATTGTTCGGTGATAGCTACAGCGATGCCTGCACCCGAGCCTATGCTCTGGAAAAAGAAAGGCAGCTTACCTTTGTCCATCCTTTCGACGATCCCGATGTGATCGCCGGGCAAGGAACGGTCGGCATGGAGATCCTGCGCCAGCACCAAGCTCCCATCCACGCCATCTTCTGCGCCATCGGCGGCGGCGGATTGATCGCGGGCGTGGCCGCCTATGTCAAACAAGTGCGCCCCGATATCAAAGTGATCGGCGTGCAGACCAACGACTCCGATGCCATGTTCCAATCGATGCAAGCGGGTCAACGCGTGCAGCTGAACGATGTCGGCTTGTTCTCGGACGGCACGGCGGTCAAGCTGGTCGGCGAAGAGACCTTCCGTGTCTGCCAGCATTACGTGGACGAGATCGTGCGCGTGGATACCGATGCCGTGTGCGCCGCCATCAAGGATGTGTTCCAAGATACTCGCTCCATTCTCGAACCCGCAGGCGCGCTTGCCGTGGCCGGTGCCAAACTCTACGCCAAGCGTGAAAAGCTCACAGGTAAGACGTTGATCCCGGTCGCTTGCGGTGCGAACATGAATTTCGATCGCCTGCGCTTTGTTGCGGAACGTGCCGAGATTGGCGAGAAACGAGAAGCCATACTTGCAGTTACTATCCCCGAGACACCGGGCAGCTTCCGCCAGTTCTGCACCTTATTGGGTAGCCGCAACATCACTGAATTCAACTATCGCTTTGCCGACCCGAAAGCGGCGCAGGTCTTCGTCGGCGTGCAAGTGAAAGATCCCGCTGAAACGGCCACGTTGGTCGCCACGCTGCAACAGAACGAACTGCGCACGCTTGACCTCACCGACAACGAAATGGCCAAGCTGCATCTGCGTCATCTCGTCGGCGGGCATTCGGCGGGCGTCAGCGACGAGATCCTGTTCCGTTTCGAATTCCCAGAGCGCCCCGGTGCATTGATGAATTTTCTGAATCGCATGAGCCACAACTGGAACATCAGCCTGTTCCACTACCGCAACCACGGGGCGGATTACGGTCGCGTGTTGGTTGGGATGCAAGTTCCGCACCACGATAAAGATGCCCTGCGCGCTTTCCTCGACGGCCTCGGCTACCCGTACTGGGATGAAAGCGAGAATCCCGCCTACCGCCTATTCTTGGGATAGCTCGGGACATGCCCGTCGATTCCTTCCTTCCCTTTGTTCTAGAGCGGCTCGCCACTCTGCCCGAGCTACGCAGCAAGCGCATGTTCGGTGGCTACGGTTTGTATTCGGGGAAGGTGTTCTTTGGCATCGTTTTTGATGGGCGTTTGTACTTTAAAACACATCCGGCGACCCTCGCTGGGTACCTTGATCGTCACGCTGAGGTGTTTGCGCCTTCCGAAAAACAGGTTTTGCAGAATTACCGCGAGGTTCCTGTGGAGATACTCGAAGATGCCGACAGTTTGGTGATTTGGGCAAAGGCGGCGGTACAGTCGTGACTGCGCAGGCTATGAAGCAGGGCATCAGGCAACGTATAATCGCGGGGCGCGAATCGCTTTCCTTACCGGATAGAAAGCGACTGAGCCTTGAAATTTCAGGGAAAATTGCCGATCTGCCCGAATATGTCGCGGCGCATTCAGTGATGGGCTTGATGAGTTTTGGCGCTGAATTTGAAAGCGATGGATGGGTGAGTCGGGTAATGGCGGATGGCAAACAGTTGCTCTTGCCGCGCGTGAACCGAGCGACTCGACAGCTGGATGTCTATCGCGTGAGTGATCTGGAGGGTCAGATCGAAATGGGCAGTTACGGTATCCGTGAGCCGATTCCGGCGCGTTGTGAATTGGCTGATCTGGCGGGGATCGATTTCATCCTGTTACCGGGAGTGGCATTTGGTCGAGATGGTGCCAGACTAGGCTACGGTGGCGGGTTCTATGACAAATTTTTGGCGCGGCTGTCACATCAGCCAGCGCTGGTAGCTGCGGCGTTTTCGCTGCAATTGGTGGAAGGCATTCCGCAAGAGCCGACCGACCGCAAGGTAGATAAGTTGATTACCGAGCACGAAATTATCCATTGCGCCGCTGTACGGGCGCGCGCATAACGAGTTTTTTGGAGAGCAAGATGGCGACACAATTACCCGATAACGATCCACAGGAAACCAAAGAGTGGCTGGACGCGCTCAATTCCGTGCTGGAGCACGAAGGTGCCGAGCGCGCCCATTACCTGATTAGTCAGCTGATTCATCAAGCGCGCATCGCAGGCGACGATGTGCCGATCAGCGCAACCACGCCTTACGTCAACAGCATCCCGTTGGCCAAGGAAGAGCGCTCTACCGGCAACCATGAATTGGAACACCGTATCCGTGCGCTGATGCGCTGGAATGCGATGGCGATCATTCTGAACGCCAACAAGGAGTCGTCGGAGTTGGGCGGCCACATCGCCAGCTTTGCCTCGGCGGCGACCTTGTATGACGTGGGCTTCAACCACTTCTTCCACGGTAAGACCGATACGCACGGAGGCGATCTGGTGTATTTCCAAGGTCACTCTTCGCCAGGTATGTACGCGCGCGCCTTTATGGAAGGCCGCATTTCCGAGGCGCAACTGTACAAGTTCCGTCAAGAAGTGGACGGTGACGGCCTGTCTTCCTATCCGCATCCGTGGTTGATGCCGAACTTTTGGCAGTTCCCCACCGTGTCCATGGGTCTTGGCCCGCTGATGGCGATTTACCAAGCGCGTTTCATGCGCTATCTGCAACATCGCGGCTTGGCCAGCACCGATGGCCGTAAGGTCTGGGCGTATCTGGGCGACGGCGAGACCGATGAGCCGGAATCGCTGGGCGCGATCTCGATGGCCGGACGCGAGAAACTGGACAACCTGATCTTCGTCATCAACTGTAACCTGCAACGTTTAGATGGCCCAGTGCGCGGCAACGGCAAGATCATCCAAGAGTTGGAAGGCGTGTTCCGTGGTGCTGGCTGGAACGTCATCAAGGTGATCTGGGGCGGTAAGTGGGATCGCTTGCTGGCCAAGGACAAGACTGGCTTGCTGCTCAAGCGCATGGAAGAAGTGGTGGATGGTGAGTACCAGACCTACAAGTCCAAGGACGGCGCCTATGTGCGTAAGTATTTCTTTGGCAAATATCCTGAGTTGCTGGAGTTGGTCGCCGACATGTCGGACGACGAGATCTGGCGTTTGAACCGTGGCGGTCACGATCCGCACAAGGTGTTCGCAGCTTATGCAGCAGCATCTAAGCATACCGGCCAGCCGACCGTGATTCTCGCCAAAACGGTGAAGGGCTACGGCATGGGTTCGTCCGGTGAGGCGCAGAACCCCACTCACCAGCAGAAGAAGATGGACGGCGAGTCGCTGCGCGAATTCCGTGATCGTTTCAACATTCCGGTGGCTGACGATCAATTGGCGAATCTGCCCTTTGTCCGACCTGCCGAAGATAGCCTTGAGGCCAAATATCTGCGTGAGCGCAGCGCGAAGATGGGGGCTGTTCCTGCACGTAATCCTGTCGCTAGCCCGCTGCCTATGCCTTCCAGCGAAGGTTTCGATGCTTTGATCAAAGGTACGGATGGTCGTGAGATCTCTACGACGATGGCCTTTGTCCGTTTGCTCGGCGCGTTGGTGAAGGACAAGCAGATTGGTAAGCAAGTTGTGCCGATCGTGCCGGATGAGTCGCGTACCTTCGGTATGGAAGGCATGTTCCGTCAGCTCGGCATCTTCTCGCAGGTGGGCCAGTTGTACACCCCGCAGGATGCCGACCAGCTGATGTATTACAAGGAAGATAAGACTGGCCAGATCCTGCAAGAAGGTATCAACGAAGCGGGCGGCATGGCCGACTGGATCGCGGCGGCGACGGCTTACGCCAATCACGGCGTGGCGATGATCCCGTTCTACATTTATTACTCGATGTTTGGCTTCCAGCGCATCGGCGACATGGCTTGGGCGGCGGGTGATCTGCGCGCGCGCGGCTTCATGGTCGGTGGCACGGCGGGTCGCACCACGCTGAACGGTGAAGGTTTGCAGCACCAAGATGGCCATAGCCACCTGATGGCAGCGATGATCCCGAATTGCGTGAGCTACGATCCGACTTTCGCCTATGAACTGGCGGTCATCGTGCGTGACGGTATGCGCCGCATGTACGTTGAGCAGGAAGACGTGTTCTATTACCTGACGGTTATGAATGAGAACTACGCTCACCCCGCCATGCCGCAAGGCGCGGAAGAGGGCATCGTCAAGGGCATGTACCTGTTCAGTGCGAGTGAAGGTGCGGCCGACCAGCCTCGCGTTCAACTCATGGGTTGCGGCACCATCCTGCGTGAAGTCATCGCGGCGGGTGAGTTGCTGGCGCAAGATTTTGGGGTGGCCGCCGATGTGTGGAGCGTCACCAGCTTCAACGAACTGCGCCGCGAAGGACTCGATTCTGAGCGCTGGAACATGCTCCATCCCGAAGCTGCTCCGCGTATCAGCTATGTCGAACAGTGTCTGGCTGATCGTAACGGCCCAGTGATCGCTGCGACCGACTACATCAAGAGCTACGCCGATCAGATCCGCGCTTTCGTGCCGCAACTCTATACCGTGCTGGGCACAGACGGTTTCGGTCGTTCCGATTCGCGTAAGAAGCTGCGCCACTTCTTCGAGGTGGATCGCTACTACGTCGCAGTTGCCGCACTGAAGGCGCTGGCCGACGAAGGTGGTATCGCCGCCAGCGAAGTGAGCCGCGCCATTGCGCTGTACAACATCAACCCCGACAAGCCGAACCCGGTGACGGTTTAAGCGGAGGAAACGAACATGGCTGAACAACAAGTTCTAGTGCCGGACATCGGCAATTTCAAAGATGTGACGGTGATCGAAGTGGCGGTCAAGGTGGGCGATACGGTGAAGGCGGAAGACACGCTGCTTACCGTGGAAACCGACAAGGCCACGATGGATGTGCCGGCACCCTTCGATGGCGTGGTCAAAGAGCTCAAAGTCAAAGTTGGCGACAAGGTGTCGGAAGGTGTGCTGATCGCGGTGCTGGAGGCGAGCGGTGTCGTTGCTGCTGCACCGGCTGCGGCGGCTCCTGCCGTTGTTGCACCCGCAGCTCCGGCTCCTGTCGTTGCTGCGCCTGTGGCTGCTCCAGTACCCATGCCTGCACCAGCAGCACCCAGTGCGCCAGCGACTGCCGTGGGTAAATCCCACGCGAGTCCGTCTATTCGCCGTTTCGCTCGTGAACTCGGCGTGGATCTGTCGCTGGTCAAAGGCTCGGCAGAGAAAGGCCGCATCACCAAGGACGACGTGCAGAATTACGTCAAGGCCGCACTGTCCACTCCGCGTGGCACTGCAACCGGTATCGGTGGTATCCAGTTGCTGGACATGCCGGTGGTGGATTTTGCCAAGTTCGGCGAGATCGAAAGTAAGCCACTGTCGCGCATCAAGAAGATTTCTGGCGCTAACTTGCATCGCAACTGGGTCATGCTGCCGCATGTCACACAGTTCGACGAGGCTGATATCACCGAGCTGGAGGCTTTCCGTAAGGAGATCGGCGCGGAGTACGCCAAGCAGGGTGTTAAGATCACGCCGCTGGTGTTCTTGCTCAAAGCGGTGGTCATGGCTTTGCAGAAATTCCCCGAGTTCAACGCGTCGCTGGATGCCAGCGGCGAGAACCTGATTCTGAAGAAATATTTCCACATCGGCGTGGCAGTGGATACGCCGGATGGTCTGATGGTGCCGGTGATCCGTGATGTGGATCAAAAGGGGCTGGTGCAACTTGCCAAGGAATTGGGCGAGATCAGCCAGCGCGCGCGCGACAAAAAACTTACGGCTGCCGAGATGCAGGGCGGTTGCTTCTCCATCTCCAGTCTGGGCGGTATCGGTGGCACGGCGTTCACGCCGATCATCAACGCGCCTGAAGTCGCCATTCTGGGCGTATCGCGTTCCAGCATGAAGCCCGTGTGGAAAGAGAGCGAATTCGTGCCGCGCTTGATGTTGCCGCTATCATTGTCGTATGACCATCGCGTCATCGACGGTGCCTCCGGCGCGCGCTTCACCACCGCACTGGCGCAAGTGCTATCCGACGTGCGCCGTCTGGTGCTGTAAGCGATATGGCCGACTGAATCGTGACTACGCCACCGCTCATTCGGCCTATCGGCATCCTCGGCGGTACCTTCGACCCGATCCATCACGGTCACCTGCGCTTGGCGCTAGAAGCACTGGAACAGTGCGACCTGCGCCAAGTTCGCTTTATCCCTAACGGTACACCGCCGCATCGAGGCACCCCATTTTCCACACCGCAACAGCGATTGGAGATGGTGCGTTTGGCCTTGCAGGGCAATCCCAGCTTTACTCTCGATGAGCGCGAGATCTTTCGTGCTGGGCCGTGCTATTCGGTTCACACGCTGGAATCGCTACGCGAGGAGTTGGGCGCGCAACAGCCGATCTGCTTATTGCTGGGTAGTGATGCTTTCCTGCAACTGCACACTTGGCATCAATGGACGCGTTTGTTCGAGTTGGCGCACATCGTGGTGATGCAGCGTCCCGGCTTGCCATTAGGTAATGCCATGTTGCAAGCCGACGAGGTGTTGCGCCTCGAATACTTTGCTCGTTTGGCACCGGCACCGTTGAAGTTGCACGAGCAAGCCGCTGGAGCCATCGTCGCACTGGATATGCCGCTGCTGGAGATCTCGGCTACCGATATCCGCTGCCGTGCCGCGACGGGTCGTCATCTACGTTATCTCGTGCCGGATAGCGTGGCTTGGTATATCCACACTCACCATTTGTATCCGACATGCTGAGCATCGAACAAAAAACGGCCGCCGTCGTTGCGGCACTCGAAGACATCAAGGGTGAACACATCACGGTGCTCAACACCAGCCGGCTGAGCCCTTTGTTCGAGCGCATGGTCATCGCCAGCGCCCAGTCCACTCGCCAGACCAAGGCGCTGGCCGATCATGTGATCGACAAGTTGCTGGAGCAGGGCGAGCGTGCCCGCGACATCGAAGGGGGACGCGGCGGTGAATGGGTGCTGGTGGACTTGGGCGACATCATCGTCCACGTCATGCAGCCCGCCGTGCGCGCCTATTACAATCTTGAAGAGCTGTGGGGCGACCAAGCGCCTGCCGCGCGCCACTTGACGTGAAGCTGCTGATTGTTTCTGTCGGCCACAAGATGCCGGGCTGGATCGCCGAAGGTTATGCGGAATATGCTAAGCGCATGCCGCGTGAGGCGAGAATCGAGCTGGTCGAACTTAAACCTGAGCCGCGTACAACGGGCAAAACCACCGAGCAGATCATGGAAGCAGAGGCTGGCCGCATTTTGGCAGCCTTGCCGAGCGGTGCGCTGATTTGTGCGCTAGATGAACGCGGTGCGGCGTGGACGACACGCAAACTGGCCGACGAGATGAGCAGCTGGATGGGCGAAGGGCGCGATGTCGTGTTCATCATCGGCGGAGCCGACGGTCTGCACGATACAGTGAAGCGGGCGGCACACAAACTGCTGGCGCTCTCTGCCTTGACCTTGCCGCACGCCATGGTGCGCGTGCTGCTGGCCGAGCAGTTGTATCGGGCGTGGAGCCTCATGCACAATCATCCCTATCACCGAGAATGAACCGACCATGAGTCTGACCCAACATCGTATCTACCTTGCTTCACAAAGTCCGCGCCGCCGTGAATTGCTCAAGCAGATCGGCGTGAACTTCGGCTCGCTGTTGTTGCGTAGCGATTCTGGTCGATTGCCGGATGTGGATGAGACACCGCATCCCGATGAAACGCCTGAGATCTATGTGCAGCGTGTTTGCCGTGAAAAGGCAGCGGCAGGCTGGAAGATCATGCAGCAGCGCAATCTGCCGCCGTTCCCAGTATTGGCGGCGGATACGACCGTGACGCTGGACGGCCAGATCATTGGCAAACCCCATGATCGCGAAGCTGCGGCTGCCATCTTGCGCCAGCTTTCGGGGCGCGAACATCAAGTGTTGACTGCCGTGGCGGTGGCGCGCGAAGCTCAATGCGAGCTGCGTCTGTCAATTACGCGTGTTACCTTTGCTGAACTGAGCGAGGAGCGCATCCATCGATATCTGTTGACCGGCGAATCGCTGGACAAGGCAGGCGCTTACGGAATTCAGGGGCATGCTGGGACCTTTATTCGTCGTATCGAAGGCAGTTATTCTGGGGTGGTCGGTCTGCCCTTGTGCGAGACGGCCGAGCTGCTCGAACTTTTTGGGTACCCAGTTACATGAACAACGACATTCTTATCAACATCACCCCGCAGGAAACGCGTGCTGCGGTGATGCAGCTTGGCGTGGTGCAAGAGCTACATATCGAGCGTGCTAGCCAGCGCGGGCTGGTCGGCAACGTCTATCTGGGCAAAGTCAAGCGCGTGTTGCCTGGGATGCAGTCGGCGTTCATCGATATCGGGTTGGAGCGCTCGGCTTTTCTGCACGTGGCTGACATCTGGGAGAATCGCAACAACGGCGATGCGGCGAAGCCGATCGAGAAAGTATTGTTCGAAGGTCAGTCCATACTTGCGCAAGTCATCAAAGATCCCATCGGCACTAAAGGCGCGCGTCTATCCACTCAGATCAGCATCGCTGGACGACTCGTGGTGTATCTGCCGCAGGAAACGCATATCGGCGTGTCACAACGTATCGAGGATGAGGCTGAGCGTGAGTCGCTGCGTAGCAAGTTGTCGAGCCTGCTGCCGGAGAATCACAGCGGCGGTTACATCATCCGCACATTGGCGGAATCTGCTTCCGACAAGGAATTCCAAGCTGACATGGAGTATCTGGCGCGGCAGTGGCAGAAATTGCAGGAAGACGCCAAGCGTCATGCTGCCCCTGCACTGCTGTATCAGGAGTTGGATCTTGCCTTGCGCGTGTTGCGTGATTTTGTCAGCGAAGACACCACGCGCATCCTAGTGGATTCACGTGGCACTCATCAACGGATGCAAGCGTTCGCACAGGATTACATGGCTGATGCGTTGCCTAGACTGGAGCACTACACCGGCGAACGTCCATTGTTTGATCTGTATGCAGTGGAGATCGAAATCGAGCGTGCCTTGTCGCGGCGCGTGGATCTGAAGTCCGGTGGTTATCTGATCTTCGATCAGACCGAGGCGCTGACTACGGTGGACGTGAATACCGGCGGCTTCGTCGGTGGGCGCAATTTCGACGACACCATTTTCAAGACCAATCTGGAGGCGGCCCAAGTCATTGCACGCCAACTGCGTTTACGCAACCTTGGCGGTATCATCATTTGCGACTTCATCGACATGGACACACAAGAGCACCGAGATGCGGTGCTGGATGAGTTCAAGAAGACCTTGGCGCGTGACCATACTCGCATCACGGTGAATGGCTTTTCCGCTCTGGGTTTGGTGGAGATGACGCGTAAGCGTACTCGTGAAAGTCTGGCGCACATTTTGTGTGAGCCTTGCCCGACTTGCCAAGGGCGAGGCGAGGTGAAGACGGCTCAGACCGTGTGTTACGAGATTCTGCGTGAGATCGTGCGCGAGGCTCGCCAGTTCAATGCCCGCGAATACCGCATTCTCGCTTCGCAACACGTCATTGACTTGTTCCTCGACGAAGAGTCGCAAAGCCTAGCCCAACTTTCCGATTTCATCGGCAAGTCGGTGTCGCTGCAAGTCGATAGCCTGTACTGCCAAGAACAATACGATGTGATCTTGATGTAGTCGTTTGCCCGCCGTGGATAAGCAGCATCAATACTTCCCGCCGCTAGATTGCGGCTTGGCTCTGATCCATCAAGACGCGTCGTTGTTGGTCGTGGATAAGCCCGCTGGGCTATTGGCTGTGCCAGGACGGGGCGAGGACAAGCAGGATAGTCTGGCAACACGATTGCAGCGCCAATTTCCAGAGGCATTGGTCGTGCATCGTCTGGACATGGCGACTTCCGGTTTGATGCTGTTTGCGCGCAATGCCGAGGTGCAAAGGCGGATGTCTCGTGCATTTGCGGAGCGCAGAGTCGAAAAACGCTATCTTGCCGTTGTGGCGGGTCAAATGGAAACGTCTGGCGAGATCGATTTGCCCATTCTCGCTGACTGGTTGAACCGCCCCTTGCGCAAGATAGATGCTGAGCAAGGTAAGCCCTCGCTTACGCGCTATACCTTGCTGAAACATGATTCTGTTTTGGATATTAGTCGAATCGAGTTGGAGCCTGTCACGGGGCGTACCCATCAGTTGCGAGTGCATCTGCAGGCCATCGGCCACTCAATTCTTGGCGATACCTTGTACCAAGGTAGGGCGGCAGCCCGTTTGTTATTGCATGCATCTCGATTAAATTTCGAGCATCCAATCACGGGTGGCGCGTTACATTTCCTCAGCGATGCGCCCTTTTGAGCGACTAAAGGTTAATCCATGATTGCCGATACAAAGACCGTTCGCCCCTCTATCTTCAGGATGAGTCACCATGAAAAAACGTAGCCGGATCCGAGTTCCCGTCACGCAGGGACTGAAGGACATCTATGCGATGGATATGCACCTGCCCTATCAGTCGGCCTGTGCTGGGAAATTCACCGTGGTAGCGTTCGCACGTATGGCGGCGGCGATTTCAGTCGTGCGTTATGCGCTGGAGCTGGGGCAAACCAAAACACCCGAAGCTATACCCATCCTTGAGGCAGCTATCGCAGTTTTGCAGCACGTGCGTCAACGCGGTGACGAGAAAGAGGTCTGGGAGATCACCGAATCTGAACGTCCTGCCGTGCTCGACGGCATCCAAGTCGCAGAACAGTGCATCGGTACCTTAAGCGTCTCGATGTTGGAGCAAGCCGCCGCGCTACTGCTGCAACAGGTCAACAGCGAAACTGCTGTCTAGTTCCACACCGAAAACCGAGTGTCCATCGGATTAAGCTGTTGCGTGCAGCGATGCTATACTGCGCGCCGTTTGTTCAATTACCTGTAGAGGAATACATGAAACGTTTTTTGATGCTCATTACCTTGATCTTCACTTGCCTAGGACTGTTTGCGGTAGAGGCCGAAGCCAAGCGTCTTGGCGGTGGTGGCAGCATTGGCAAACAGCGCAGCATGAGTCAGCAACAGATGCAGCGTCCTCCGGCAGCTGCTCCAGCGCCGACAGCACCTGCCGCTCCAGCCCCAGCTGGCAACAAGTGGTTGGGCCCGTTGGCTGGCTTGGCAATCGGCGCTGGTTTGGGTGCTTTGTTCGCTGGTAGCGGCATGGGCGGAGCGATGGGCGGCATCTTGATGGCGATCCTCGCTGCCGTGGCTGTGATGTTCGTTATCTCTATGTTCCGCAAGAAGCAAGCCGCTCAACCTATGCAGTACGCCGGTGCCGGTGCGCCTTACTCGCCACCTCCAGTGATGGAGCAGGTGCAGCAGGGTTCGGGTTCTTCTGCCGCACCTGTTGCTGCCGCGAATATCCCTGCTGGTTTTCCCGTGGATGCGTTCATTCGCAGCGCTAAGACTTCGTTCATTCGCCTGCAAGCTGCCAATGATCGTAAAGATCTGAATGATATTCGCGAATACGCCACGCCGGAGATGTATGCTGAAGTCTCGATGCAGATTCAGGAGCGCGACAACACGCCACAAAAGACCGATGTGACCAGCATTAATGTCGAGCTGATCGAAGTGGCAGAAGAGGGCGATATCGCCATCGCCAGCGTGCGTCTGAGCGGTCAGTTGGTGGAAAACGGTGCTGCACCTGAGCACTTCGACGAAATCTGGCACGTGCAAAAGAATCTGCGCGACGACAAGGCGGTGTGGCTGTTGGCAGGTATCCAACAAGTCAACTGAGATGTTTGCTCAGCCGGCCATCGCTACGCTCAACCATCTGCTTGCGGGCAGTGGCTGGGCGCAGCCTCGGCTGGCCAAGTTCGCAGGTAAAACGGCGCAATTCCGCATTGCGCCGTTTTCCATTGCTTGCATCGTGGGGGAGGATGGCTTGCTGAGTGCGACGGAAGAGGTTGTCAGCGCAGATGCTGTGTGCGTCCTGCCGCCTTCGCTGCTGCCTCGTTTGGCGTTTCAGGACGAGAGCGCCTACAGCCAAATCCAGACATCCGGCGATGCCGCGCTGCTGGCCGAGATTTTCTATCTCAGTCGCAATCTGCGTTGGGATGCGGCGGAAGACATCAGTCGTGTGACCGGAGACATTGCGGCCCAGCGCATTGTGCAGCTTGTCACCGGCAAGCACCGCCAAATGCGCGCCACAGCCCTGAACCTGTCGCAAGCGCTGGCCGAATACTGGACGGAAGAACGCCCGCTGCTGGCCAAACCGGAGCAGGTGGCTGGATTCGTACAGCAAGTGGATCAGTTGCGCGACGACGTGGCTAGACTGGAACAGCGCTTGGCTAGGCTTTCCAGCGGAAAGTAATTCATGCGATTGTTGCGTGTCCTCAAGATTTTATTTGTCGTGCTGCGCTTCGGCTTGGATGAGTTCATTCTTGCCCACGAACGCACCGCCTTTTTGCGTATCACCCTCAATTGGTTGATGTTCTTTCGCGATACCGATGCGCCTCGTGCTGAACGCTTGAGATTGGCGCTGGAGTCGCTAGGGCCGATCTTCGTCAAGTTCGGCCAGATGTTGTCCACCCGCCGTGATCTGATGCCGACTGACTTGGCCGACGAGCTGGCGAAGTTGCAGGATCAGGTGCCGCCGTTCCCATCGTCGCAAGCCATCGCCTTGCTGGAGGCTAATTTTGGTAAGCCTTTGAGCCAGGTGTTCGCCCGCTTCGACGAGATACCGATCGCCAGCGCTTCTGTCGCACAAGTGCATTTCGCCGCTTTGCCCGATGGCCGCGAGGTCGCTGTGAAGGTGCTGCGTCCCGGCATCGCTCGCGTGATCGAACACGATCTCGACTTACTCGATGCTGCCGCAGCATTGCTGGAGCGATTCTGGGCAGATGGCCGCCGCCTCAAGCCGCGTGAAGTGGTGGCTGAATTTTCCAAGCATTTGCACGACGAACTCGACTTGATGCGCGAGGCGGCCAGTGCCAGCCAGTTGAAGCGCAACTTTGCCACGTCCAATTTGCTGCTGGTGCCCGAGATCTATTGGGATTGGTGCTCAGAGTCGGTGATGGTGATGGAACGGATGCACGGCATTCCGGTGAGTCAGGTGGAGGCGATCCGTGCAGCCGGCGTGGATATTTCCAAGCTGGCGGCTGACGGCGTAGAGATCTTTTACACCCAAGTGTTCCGTGACGGTTTTTTCCACGCCGACATGCACCCTGGCAATGTCCAAGTGGCGCGTGACGGACGCTACATCGCGCTGGATTTCGGCATTATGGGCACGCTCACTGATACCGACAAAAGCTATCTGGCGCAGAACTTCATAGCCTTCTTCCGGCGTGATTACAAGCGAGTGGCTGAAGTCCACATTGAATCTGGCTGGGCGCCCGCTGACACGAGGGTGGATGAATTGGAAGCGGCTATCCGTTCGGTGTGCGAACCGATCTTTGATAAGCCTCTGCGGGAGGTTTCGTTCGGGCGCGTGCTATTGCGGCTGTTCCAGACTTCGCGTCGCTTCGGCATTGAAATCCAGCCGCAACTGGTGCTGCTGCAAAAGACTTTGCTCAATATCGAAGGGTTGGGGTTGCAACTCGATCCCGAACTCGATCTGTGGAAAACGGCCAAGCCATGGCTGGAACGCTGGATGAGCGAGCAAATCGGCTGGCGAGGCTTCGTTAAATCTATGCAGGAAGAGGCGCCTCACTACGCTATGCTGTTGCCACAACTGCCGCGCTTGCTGTATCAGCGTTTAAACGATAAGCGTCTCGACCAACTCGAAGATATATTGGAAATGCACTTCCGCCAGACTCAGTTGCGCAACCGCTGGCTGATGGCGATCACGGCGGTGCTGACGGCGATGCTGATATGGATGGTTTACGGCGCGTTGAAATAGCCGCCCGATTTGATGCGTATGTGGCTATCGAAGCTATAATGCGCCGGAAAGTTGCACTAAATACGAGCGTTTTGATAGCATTAGAGAAGTCTTATATAGGTATTCCTCGATGAAACTTAAGTCCCTTTACTGTTTGCTGGCCATGTTCGCCGCGCCTGTGGCGCAGGGCATGGACTTGCTGGACGCGTACCATGCAGCGCAAGGATTGGACTCCATATTCGCCGCTGCCCGTGCCACCCATCAGGCGGGTCAGGAAAAGCTGACTCAGGGGCGCGCTCTGCTGCTGCCTAGCGTCAATTTGGTAGCTAACAGTACGTTCAATAACTCGACGACTAACTCGGCGACTAACGCTCGCTTTGGTTTGCCGAATCCCTATACCAGCCGCTACAACAGTTACGGCTACACCGTTGCGTTGGTGCAGCCCTTGTTTCGCCCACAGAACTGGTTGGGCTATAGTCAATCTGAGTTGCAAGTGGTGATGGCGGATGCTCAGTTTCGCGCTGCCGAGCAGGACTTGGTGTTGCGTGTGGCACAAGCCTATTTCGATGTGCTGATGGCACAAGATAGTGTGCAATTGGCTGAAGCGCAAAAGACTGCCATTGCTGAGCAGTTGGCTCAAGCCAAGCGAAACTTTGAAGTGGGCAGCGCTACTGTCACCGATGTCTATGAAGCACAAGCCCGCCACGATTTGGTCAACTCGCAATTGATCGCTGCCCAAAGTGGCTTACTTGTGAAGCGTCGCGCCTTGCAGCAACTCACTGGCACTACCAGCAATGATTTGCGTATCTTGAATCAAGAGCTACGACTTGACCCGCCTCAGCCGGCGGTGATGAGTGGCTGGATCGAAACGGCCACTTTGCATAATCCGCAAGTAACCGCCGCGCAAGCAGGTGCCGAGCTCGCTGATAAGGAAGTGACGCGCAGCATGAGTGGCCACTCACCGACGGCAGATATCGTTGCCAGCTATGGGCAGAACAATGCTAACGGCGGCACCTTCGGCTTCGGTAGTGATACCCGCAACACCGTCGTCGGAGTGCAAGTGACGGTGCCTATCTTCCAAGGCATGGCAACCCAATCAAAATGGCGCGAAGCGGAGGCTAATCGTGAGCGCGCTCGTCAAGAGCTAGAAACCGCGCGTCGCAATGTCGAGTTGCAAACGCAGCAAGCCTATCTGGGGGTGGAAAGCGGCATCGCTCAGGTGGGTGCCTTACAACAGGCACTGAAATCCAGCGCGAGTTTGTTGGATGCCAGCAAGTTGGGGCAGGAAGTCGGCGTTCGTACCAACCTTGATGTGCTCAACGCGCAGCAGCAACTCTATGCTACCCGCCGCGACCTTTATCAGGCGGAATACAACTTCCTGATGAGCCGTTTGCGTCTCAAAGCGGCTGCGGGCGATCTGAGTGAAGATGATCTGGCTGCGGTGAATCAGGCATTGTATTGATTTGACTATCGTGTAATAGCGCAGTCACCGCTGCGATGTCGGCATGAGTTTCCGGTTTGCGTCCGCTGCTATGGCGGGCGCTGTCGGGGAGTACAGTCAGATGTAGCGGGACACCAGACTCTGTTTGCAGCGTGTAGTTGGGTACGGTCTGCATCCTGCCTGATAGTGACACTTTCCATTCGCCACCATCGAATTCGATCCCGAGTTTGAGTAGGTAGAGTAACACCGCCTTCTCATCATCCGAAAACACCACTAGATTGATGTCTGACTGTTCACCAGCTGTTCCGCTCAAAACAGAGCCGGTCAGGTACGGGTGGAACTGACTGAGCTGCTGCATGGTGTAGAGCGCCTGTTCGCGTAGGGCGCGTACCACGCTGGGGTGGCTGTCGTGCTGATACAAGGCGCGAAAGCTACGCAACGCCGCTTCCACTTCCTGATTGCTCGGTAGGTGGTGCGTGTCAGGAGCTCCCATTTGGCGGGCAGCCTTGCGCTTGGCAAAGGCAAAATCGGTGACGCCATCCTCGGCTATCAGACGAGCCGCGTGGTGCGCGATTTGCTCGCGCATCAGGTCACGTTTCATGGCGAGAACAGCTTGTCCTTGATAGCCTCGAATGGCTTGGCTAACGTTTCCAGGAGGGATGCGGGAGCGTGTTCTTCGTAGAAGAACTCTGTGATGGCCCCGTCTGGGTCGCGTCGGCCACTATCGTTGATTTTTAACGCAACCATGCCTTCGGGCATCTGATATTCGACTTCAGGCACGTCTTTCAGTGCCTTAGCCATATAGCCCATCCAGATCGGAAGTGCTGCCATCCCACCGGTTTCCTTGTCACCCAGAGAGCGTGGAGTGTCGAAGCCGATCCAAGAGATGCCGACCAATGAAGCCTGGAAGCCACAGAACCACGCATCCATCGAGTCACTCGTGGTTCCAGTCTTGCCCGCGAGGTCATGACGTCCAAGTTGCATCGCCCGCGTTGCTGTTCCCCGGCTCACTACATCTTGCATCATACTGATCATGGTGTAGGAGTTGCGCACGTCAATCACCTGTTCAGCGGAATCGCCAGCGACTAGGGGCTTGGCTAGGCTCAGTACTTTGCCCTTGCCATCCTCGATGCGGTCGATGAAGTAAGGCGCAATGCGGTAGCCGCCGTTGGCAAAGGTGGAGTAGCCGACCAGCATCTGCATCGGTGTGACCGAACCTGCACCTAATGCCGTCGTCAGGTAAGGCGGATGCTTCTCGGGATCGAAGCCGAAGCGGGCGAGGTGTTCGCGGGCGAACTCAGGCGTGATCGCTTGCATGATGCGCACTGTCACCAGATTCTTAGACTTGGTTAAGGCTGCGCGCACCCGCATCGGACCATCGAACTTGCCATCAAAATTTTTAGGTGACCAAGCTTCGCTACCAGTTTGCGAGGAGTCAAAAGTCAGCGGGGCATCCTGAAAGATGGTGGCTGGGGTAATGCCCTTCTCCAGCGCCGCTGAATAGATGAACGGCTTGATACTGGAGCCAGGCTGTCGCCAAGCTTGGGTAATGTGATTGAACTTATTGCGGCCAAAATCGAAGCCGCCTACCAAGGCAAAGATCGAGCCGGTCTGTGGGCTGGCGGCGACGAACGCGGCTTCGACTTGGGGCAATTGTGTAATCTGCCATGCGCCTTTGTCATTGCGTTGTACTCGTATGATGGAGCCAACTCGGATGCGTTGATTGAGCGGGGTCTTTTCACTAAATGCGCGCTGTGCAAACTTTAATCCGTCGCCACTGATCTCGGCAATCTCGCCTCCCCGGCAATACGCAGAGACGGAGTTCGAGCTGACGTTCTGGACAATGGCGGGCAATAGGTCATCGCTCTCACTGATTTCTTGCAGAGCGTCTTCCAGAGTCTCCTCACCGCCTTGGGCGATGCTCACAAAGCCTTCGGGCCCGCGGTAACCGTGACGGTGATCGTAGTCGATCACGCCACGACGAACGGATTCGTAGGCGGCCCGCTGGTCTGCTTGGCGAATGGTGGTATAGACGCGGTAACCTTGGGTGTATGTCGCTTCCTGAAAGCGGTCATAGACTTCTTGGCGCACCATCTCGGACAGGAAGTCGGCGCGTACCGCGAATGATTGATAGCCATGCTTGACGTTAAGCTGCTCGTCCTGAGCGGTCTTGTACTCGCTATCGTCGATGAATTTTAGTTCGTGCATCCGGCGCAATACGTACATCTGGCGCAGTTTGGCGCGCTTGGGATTGGCAACTGGATTGTAAGCTGAAGGAGCTTTGGGTAGGCCGGCCAGCATTGCCATCTCTGCGGGATGTAGTTGATCCAGCGTTTTACCAAAATAAATCTGCGAAGCGGCGGCGAAGCCGTAAGCACGTTGGCCTAAGTAAATTTGATTGATGTAAAGCTGGAAGATATCGTTCTTGCTCAGACTGTGCTCAATCTTGAATGCTAAAAGCATCTCGTTGAACTTGCGGGTGATGGTTTTCTCTTTGGTGAGGAAGAAGTTGCGTGCCACCTGCATGGTAATGGTGCTGGCACCTTGCTTGGAGTCGGAGGTGAAGTTGGATAGTGCGGCACGCAGTACGCCAAGATAATCTATGCCACCATGCTGATAGAAGCGATCATCTTCTGCGGCCAAAATGGCTTTTTTCATTAAATCAGGGACTTCGTCAATCTTTACCAGTGCGCGACGCTCTTCGCCGAATTCGCCCAGCAGTACGCCGTCCGAGCTATACACCCGCAATGGTACTTTGGGGCGGTAGTCTGTCAGCACCTCTAACGA
The DNA here is from genome assembly GCF_000974685.2 of Ferriphaselus amnicola. NCBI lineage: Bacteria > Pseudomonadati > Pseudomonadota > Betaproteobacteria > Nitrosomonadales > Gallionellaceae > Ferriphaselus > Ferriphaselus amnicola. Next base: position 2,456,946 of record NZ_AP018738.1, on the reverse strand, counting down.
AGGCAGCGTGGGATAGGTCATGATGGCTGCAAAACCTAATATCAGTGCGGGCACTAGCACGGCAGCAAAGGCAGCAAGGGCGGGGTAGAACCACCAGCGAGAGGTCATGGTGTATGGTCGTATAAGGATGGGGCTGGGGCGGATTATATCGGCTAAGCGGATTAAAGATAAATAAATAGGTGCCGATGTGTCTCCTGGGGATTCGGTCGGGCTGCTACTTAATTTCCTAAAAAGTGAATAAAAAACAGCAAGGTTTATTTACACACCTAAAGGATGTTGTTAGGATGCCTCGCATAACTAAAAACCGTCGCCTTCTGGCTCATGTTTAACGGGAAATTCGATTTCAAGCTGAGCTTCTTTCGTGATCGCTCCCATCCATTGATCGGGGTGGATATAGGCTCGTCTGCCATTAAGTTGGTTGAGTTGAGCAAAAGCGGGAACAACTATCAACTGGAACACTATGCCATCGAACCTTTGCCGAAGGATGCGATCACCGATGGCGCGATCAATAATCTCGAAGTTGTTGCCGCCTGCCTAGAGCGCGCTTGGAATCGACTAGGCTCCAATACCCGTAACGTTTGCATGGCACTACCTGCATCGGCGGTCATTACTCGCCGCATCCTGTTGGCGGCAGGGTTGGACGAAGAGGTATTGGAGTTGCAGATCGAGGCGGAAGCGAGTCAGTACATCCCGTTTGCGATGGAGGAGGTCAACTTGGATTTTCAGGTGCTGGGCCCAGCACCCGGTAATGCGGAGGAGATCGTGGTGTTTTTGGCCGCTTCCCGCAAAGCCAATGTCGAAGATAGAGTGGCTGCCGCGCAATCGGCTGGCTTAAAAGCAGTGATCATCGATGTTGAGTCGTACGCTGAGCAAGTGGCGTTTGGCTTGATCTCTCCGCTGTCGCTGGTGGATGCTGAGGAGAGTCTGGTCGCGCTAGTTGATGTGGGTTCGAATTCAACCAACATCAATGTATTGAAGGGGGGAGAGTCGATCTACTCACGAGATCAACAAGTGGGCGGCGATCAACTTAATCGACAGATACAGGGGCTGTTTGGCCTGTCACCCGAAGAGGCGGAGATCGCCAAGCGTAAAGGCGGTCTGCCCGATAACTATGTGACCGACGTGCTCGACCCATTCCGTGAAAACGTGGCGATGGAAGTGATGCGTGCTTTGCAATTCTTCTATAGTTCGTCTCCCTATAGCGACATCAGCAAGCTGATCGTTGCGGGTGGGGGTGCAGGTATTGAGGGATTGGTTGCAGCTATCGGCAAGCAAACGGGTATTCCGACCGAGTTGGTGAATCCTTTTGTGAACATGAGCTTATCCAAGCGTATCACCCAGCGTCAGTTGCTGCTGGATGCGCCGTCTTTATTGGTTGCCTGCGGATTGGCGCTGCGGAGGTTCGATCCGTCATGATTCGTATCAATCTTCTTCCGCATCGCGCAGAAAAGCGGCGCGCCCGACAAAACGAATTTATCGCATTCAGTGTGCTGGCTGTTTTGCTTGGTTTGCTGGTGGTTGGCGTTGTTCATCTGGTGATCGGTGGCAAGATTGATTATCAGGAGCGCCGCAACAATTATTTGAAGCAAGAGATCGCTGTACTGGATGCGCAGATTGCCGATATTCGTCAATTGCGTGAGCAGAGTAATTCATTGATGGCGCGCAAGACGGTGGTCGAAGATCTGCAAAGTACCCGTGCAGATGTGGTGCACCTGCTCGACCAGATGCTGCACTTGCTCCCCGAAGGCGTGTACATCAAATCCATCAAACAAACGGGTAAGCAGATCAATCTGATTGGCTACGCTCAGTCGAATGGTCGCGTTTCTACGTTGATGCGTTCGATTGAAGACTCGCCATGGCTGGACTCTCCCGTATTGGTGGACATTCATACCTCTTTGGCCAATAACGTACGAACCAATGAGTTCTCGCTGAATTTTAACGTGACCCATCCTGAAGCCGCTAAATCGGCTGATGAGAAGCATGGAGGGAACTCGTGAAATTGCTCGACGAACTGAAAGCGGTCAATCCGAAAACGCCAGGTGAATGGCCGCAATCGGTCAAGTTGTTCTCGCTGTCCTTGATTTTCTTGCTGGTGTTAGTGGTCGGCGCCTTATTGGATTGGCAAGGTCAATGGGATACGCTGAGCGGTTATCAGGTCGAGGAGACTACGCTTAAAAATGTCTTCCTCGACAAAAAACGGCAGGCGATCAATCTCGATCTGATCAAGAAGCAGATGCAGGTAACCGAGCAATCATTTGGTGCTTTGCTTAAGCAACTGCCGAATAAGTCAGAGATGGATGCGCTGTTGACTGATATCAATCAGGCGGGTTTGGGACGCGGCCTGCAATTCGAATTGTTTCGTCCTGCTCCCGAGGTGATCACCGGCGTATTTGCTGAACAGCCCATCGCTATTCGCGTCACCGGTGATTATGACGATATCGGCCATTTCGCCAGCGACATCTCACAGCTTTCGCGCATTGTTACCTTGAACGATATCGCCATCAGCCAAGGTGGCTCAGGTGCACTGGGAATGGATGCCACTGCCAAGACCTACCGCTATTTGGATGACGCTGAGTTAGCTGCACAAAAGAAAGCTGCTAAAGCCGCAGGGGCGCCGAAATGAAACGGCTGACGGCTCTACTCTTGCTGTTGACGCTGTCCGCGTGCGCGGGGGATGAGTTCCCTGATCTCAAGGATTTTATCGCCAAAGCAGGCGATGGGATGCGCGGCAAGATTAGCCCGCCGCCTGAGGCCAAGCCCTACGAGGTGTTCAGCTATAACAACGCGACCAACTTGCCCGATCCGTTCAAGCCACGTAAGCCTAGCCTTAAGCAGGGTGGGCGCCCCGGCCTGAATGAACCTGATTTGGATCGTCACCACGAGATGCTAGAAGAGTATCCGCTGGAAAGCTTGAAGATGGTTGGTTACTTTCAGATGGCTAAGGCGAGTTATGCGGTGGTGCGTGCACCGGATGGTCGTATTCACAATGTCCGTGCGGGCAACTACATAGGGCAAAATTTCGGCCAGATCATCTCGATCTCCGAAACGGCCATCAAGTTGCGGGAAATGGTACAAGACAGCGGCGGTGACTGGTCTGAGCGCCAGAGCGCACTGCAATTGGTAGAGTGAACGGGAGTTCAACAATGAGATTGTTCGACAAGATGAAGAAGCAGATCGCACGTTGGGCGATGTTGGCGCTACTGACAGGTGCAGCGGGCGCTCACGCGGCAGATTGGCAAAATAGCTTAGTAGCGGTTTCGGCTAATGCGGCCGAGACTAATACGTTAGTCATTAAAGTCAGCCTAAGCAAGGCACTGAGTCGTCTCCCGGAGAGCTTTAGTGTAGATGGGCCGTCTCGCATTATCGTGGACTTCATGGGGGCGTCCAACGAGCTGGGACGTTCTACGCAAGAGTTCAACCAGAGCGAGCTCCGCAACGTCGAGATTATCCAAGGTGAAGATCGTACGCGCTTGGTGCTCAACCTGAATCGCTCACTGCCTTACAGTACCAAACTGGTGGGCAACGACTTGTTGATCACTTTGCAAACAGCCGCTTTGGCCAGCAGCACCGGCACCTCTCGATTTGCTCCAGAGAGCGCGTCGGCCAGTCAGAAGCATAGCCTGCGGGACATCGATTTTCGACGTGGCAAGAACGGTGAAGGGCGCATCCAAGTGGATTTGTCGGATGTGAACATCGGCATCGACGTACGTCGCCAAGGCCGCAATCTTCTCGTGGATTTTAGCAAGACCCAGTTGCCTGCCAACTTGCAGCACAAGTTGGATGTGGTGGATTTCGGCACGCCGGTGCAGATGGTCGATACGTTCGTGCGGGGTGACCATGTGTATATGGTGATTGAACCGAAGGGAGCGTGGGAATACGCCAGCTACCAAACTGACAACCGTTTTGTTGTCGAGATCAAGCCTGTTGTGGAAGACCCGAACAAGTTGGCCAAGGCTGGTGCTTACAGTGGTGAGAAACTGTCGCTGAACTTTCAGAATATTTCAGTGCGCGAGGCACTCAACGTCATAGCCGATTTTACCAACATGAATATCGTCATCAGCGATTCGGTGACGGGCAATTTGACTTTGCGTCTGAAGGAAGTGCCGTGGGATCAGGCGCTGGACATCATCATGCAGAGCCGAGGGCTGGATATGCGTCGCTCTGGTAATGTGGTGCAGATTGCGCCACGTGAAGAGTTGGCCGCCAAAGAAAAACTGGCACTGACGGCTAAGCAAGAGATCTCTGAATTGGAGTCAGTTCATACGGAAAGCTTCCAGTTGAACTATCAGCAGGCGGATGCAGTGGCGGCGATCCTGTCTAACGAAAAACAGCGTATCTTGTCGAAGCGTGGCAGTGCTGTGGTCGATCCTCGCACTAATACCATCTTTGTGCAGGACACCTCCTCGCAGCTGGAGTCGGTGCGCAGCCTCATCAAGCAGATCGATGTGCCAGTGAGACAAGTGATGATCGAAGCCCGCATCATCGAAGCTTCGAACAAGTTTGGCCGTAGTCTGGGCGCGCGTTTGGGTTATGGCTCCACCGACACTTTTGGTGGAGGTAATCTGCGCGGTAACATCGGTGCCAATCAGGTCATCGCACCAGCGGGCGTCATCAATCCGATTAATGGCGTGGCGGGCGGCACCTTCACGGCAAACGCCAATATCCCAAATGTCAATCTGCCGGTGGCGAATGCCGCAGGCACATTCTCAATGTTGTTGTTCAACAAGGGGCTGAGTAAGCTGCTTTCGCTGGAGATCACCGCGTCCGAGACCGATGGTAAAGGTCGCATCATTTCCAGTCCGCGCGTGGTGACTGCCGATCAGCAGGAAGCCATCATCGAGCAGGGTACGGAGATTCCGTATCAGACCATCGCTGCTGTGGGTGCTCCACCCACGATCGCCTTCAAGAAAGCCAGCCTGATTCTCAAGGTCAAACCGCAGATCACTCCAGATGAGAACGTCATCATGAACGTGTCGATCAACAAGGATACGGTCGGCACGCTGATTGTGCAGGGTGTTCCTACGGTAGATACCAACAAGGTGGTGACTCAGGTGCTGGTGGAAAATGGCGGTACGGTGATGATCGGTGGCGTTCATACTCAGACCGACATCACGACCATCAACAAAGTGCCGCTCTTGGGCGATGTGCCCATACTCGGTAATTTGTTCAAAAACACCAAGCGACAGGATGATAAGGGCGAGTTGCTGATTTTCTTGTCCCCGAAAGTGCTGAAAGATAGCTTGAACCTGCGCTGATCGAGTCAGTTGCAGGCAAGCAAGCCCGCACCCTGTTGCGGGCTTTTTGTTCTCGGCACCAGCGCTTTTCGTTACAATTCGTCTCCATGCAAACTGTTGATACAGCACACCCCAAACGCGAATCCGGTAATGTCGTTCTTGTCGGCATGATGGGTGCAGGCAAGACCACCGTTGGAAAATGTTTGGCGCGCCAATTGGGCAAGGTTTTCGTCGATAGTGATGACGAAATACAACGCCGTACTGGTGTCTCGATTCCGCACATATTCGAAGTCGAGGGCGAGGAAGGGTTTCGGCGGCGTGAGAGTTGTGCGATTCATGATCTGATGCAGCGCAACGGTCTTATTTTAGCCACCGGTGGTGGGGCGGTCATCTTGCCGCAAAATCGAATCGAGATGAGCGACAACGGTGTGGTGGTCTATCTGAAAGGTTCGGTGCATGAGCTCTGGCAACGCACTCGTCACGACCGTAATCGACCCTTGCTGCAAACCGCTGATCCGCGCGCGAAATTGCAGGAACTGCTGAGTCAGCGCGATCCGCTTTACACTGAAGTCGCCGATCTGATCGTCCACACTGGACGGCAAGGCGTGCAGACGCTGGTTGCAGAACTGATCCGCAAACTCGGGCTGCAAGCTAACAACACACAGGCACACGAACCATGCAAACTCTGACCGTAGGCTTAGCTGATCGCTCCTATCCTATTCACATTGGCACAGGGTTGTTGGAGTGTGCTGAGTTACTGCTGCCGCATCTGCCGAAGAAGCGCTGCGCCATCGTCACCAACACCACTGTCGCGCCGCTGTATCTGGCGCAGGTGCAGGGCTTGCTGGAGTCGAGCGGTGTCAGCGTGGTGCCGGTGATCCTGCCGGACGGCGAGCAATACAAGACGTTCGAGACGCTGAACCTGATCTACGACGCGCTGCTCACCCATCGCTGCGAACGCAGCACGCCCTTGATCGCACTGGGCGGCGGGGTCATCGGCGACATGACTGGTTATGCCGCTGCGACCTATCTGCGCGGTGTGCCGTTCATCCAGATTCCCACCACGCTGCTATCGCAGGTGGACTCCTCGGTGGGCGGCAAGACCGGGATCAATCACCCGCTGGGAAAGAACATGATCGGTGCGTTCTACCAACCGAAGGCGGTGATCGCTGATACGGTGACGCTCAATACCTTGCCGGACGAGGAACTGTCCGCCGGTCTGGCCGAAGTCATCAAATATGGTCTGATTCGCGACCTGCCGTTCTTCGAATGGCTGGAGGGCAATATCGACAAGCTGCTGGCGCGCGACCCTGCCGCATTGCAATACGCCATCGCGCGCAGTTGCCGGAACAAGGCCGAAGTCGTCGCTGCCGACGAGCGAGAGACTGGCGAGCGCGCGTTGCTCAACCTTGGTCATACTTTCGGCCATGCCATCGAGAACGGCATGGGTTATGGCGCTTGGTTGCACGGCGCGGCCGTGGCGGCAGGCACGATGATGGCGGCGGATTTGTCGCAGCGCATGGGCTGGCTGACAGCAGCGGATGTGGCGCGCACGCGCATCCTGTTCGAGCGCGCCAAGTTGCCGCTGACTCCACCCCAGCTTGGAGTCGAGCAATACCTCAATCTGATGGGCTTGGATAAGAAAGTGGAGGGCGGTAAGCTGCGTTTCGTGTTGCTGAAATCCATCGGACAGGGACTGGTGTCGGAAGCGCCTGCCGACCTGCTACGCCTGACACTAGAGGCTGTACATGTCTGAACTAGCTAGTTACGCCGCCGATCCAGCCAGTTCGCGTGGCCGTCGTAACGCGGAAGACACTCCGCCGGGACGTAGCGAATTCCAGCGCGACCGTGATCGTATCATCCACTCCACCGCCTTCCGCCGCCTAGAATACAAAACGCAGGTGTTCGTGAACCACGAGGGTGACCTGTTCCGCACCCGCTTGACGCATAGCATCGAAGTTGCGCAAATTGGCCGTTCCATCGCCCGCCGCTTGCGTCTGAACGAAGACCTTACCGAGGCGGTGGCGCTGGCTCACGATCTTGGTCACACGCCGTTCGGCCACGCCGGACAAGATGCGCTCAACGCCTGCATGAAGGATTACGGTGGCTTTGAGCACAACTTACAATCATTGCGCGTGGTGGATGTGCTAGAAGAGCGCTACGCCGCCTTCGACGGTTTGAATCTATGTTTCGAGACGCGCGAGGGCATCCTTAAACATTGCTCGCTCGAGAACGCCGCACAATTGGGCGATGTCGGTGTGCGCTTCCTCAATAACCAGCGCTCCTCGCTGGAAGCGCAGATCGCCAACCTGGCTGACGAGATCGCCTACAACAACCACGATGTGGACGATGGCCTGCGTTCGGGGCTGCTTACATTGGAGCAGTTGGCCGAAGTTCGGTTGTTTGCTACCCATCTGAATGAGGTGCGTGCAGCTTATCCCGGTTTGGCTGATCGTCGCGTGGTGCATGAAACTATCCGTCGCATGATCAATACCTTGGTCGGCGACTTGATCCGCGAGACGGAAAGTAATTTGAGCAAGTCTCAGGTGCAGACGCTGAACGATGTGCGTAACGCGCCCGCCATCGTCGCCTTTAGCGACGAAATCTATGCGCAGAATCGCGAGTTAAAAGCCTGTTTGCGAGCCAATCTGTACCGTCACTACCGTGTGATGCGCATGAGCTCTAAGGCACGTCGCATCATCACTGACCTGTTTGCTGCGTTCATGGAGGACAGTCGCTTGTTGCCGCCGCAGTTCGCGCATCAGGCCGAGGCGGATCGAGCCCGTGCCGTGGCGGATTACATTGCGGGTATGACTGACCGTTACGCCATCCGCGAGCATAGGCGCATCTTTGCCGTGGAGGAGATTCAGGTCTGAGAGAGGTTGGGCGTCAACGAGTTAAGTAAAACCACGCAGACGAAACCGCATATCCCAAAGAACAAGGGCGCCATTGGCGCCCTTGTCGTTGCTACAGTTTAGACGAGATTAGTAATCGTAAGCTCGTTCGCCGTGAGTGGCGGTGTCTAGACCTTCGCGCTCTTGCTCGTCGCTGACACGCAGACCGATGGTCATGTCGATCAGCTTGAACAACACGAAGCTGACGATACCCGACCACAGGATGGTGGTGCCCACGCCCCAAGCTTGGCTAGTCACTTGTGCAGCGATGGAGTATTCCGCCACTGCGCCAGTTGCGTAGTCATATACACCCGTGCCACCCAAGCTGGGAGCTGCCAGAACGCCGGTACCTAGTGCGCCGAGGATGCCGCCTACGCCATGCACGCCGAATACATCCAGCGAGTCATCTGCGCCTAGCATCTTCTTCAGGCCGGTGACGCCCCAGAAGCACAGTACACCAGCAACTAGGCCAAGGACGATCGCACCCATCGGGCCGATGAAGCCGCAAGCTGGCGTTACTGCTACTAGGCCAGCCACGCAACCGGAAGCTACACCCAACAAGCTAGGCTTGCCGCGCAACATCCATTCCGCTGCCATCCAAGACAACGCCGCTGCGGCAGTTGCCACGGTGGTGTTGACCATTGCCAGTACTGCAGTGCCAGTAGCTTCCAGATTGGAGCCGGCGTTGAAGCCGAACCAACCCACCCACAGCATGGATGCGCCGATCATGGTCATAGTCAGACTGTGCGGCGCCATCTTTTCCTTGCCGAAGCCGATACGTTTGCCGATCACGAAAGCACCTACCAGAGCTGCCATCGCAGCGTTGATGTGTACCACGGTGCCACCAGCGAAGTCCAGCGCGCCCTTACCGAAGATGAAGCCAGATGGATCAGCGAAGGCCGAAGGACCGCCCCAGAACCAGACCATATGCGCCATTGGCAGGTAGGAGAAGGTGAACCACAGCACGGCGAACACCAGCAATGCGGAGAACTTGATGCGTTCCACGAATCCACCGACGATCAGCGCCACAGTGATAGCTGCGAAGGTCAACTGGAACACCATGAACAGCATCTCTGGAATGACCACGCCCTTGCTGAATGTTTCCACGACTGAGTCGGGGGTGACGCCAGACAAGAATGCCTTAGACAAACCGCCGAAGAAGCTATTGATCGAACCGCCGTCGGTGAATGCAACGCTATAGCCGTAGGTGACCCATAACAGCGCGACTACGCAGAAGATTACGAACACTTGGGTTAATACCGACAGCATGTTCTTGGTGCGCACCAAGCCACCGTAGAACAGTCCTAGACCTGGCAAACTCATAAAAATTACCAGAACGGTAGCGACCAGCATCCACGCAGTGTCACCCTTGTTGGGAACGGGGGCAGGGGCGGCTTCCGCTACGGCAGAGGCCGCTTCAGCGACATCGGCTACGGGAGCTGCTGCGACCGCTGCCGATACAGCCTCAACCGCGCTGGCAGCATCAGCAGCATGGGCGGCGATAGCAAAGCCACCCAGCGATGCCAGCAACGTAAATACAGCTAAGAATTTCTTCATCTCGATCTCCTTACAGGGCTTCAGGGCCGGTTTCACCGGTACGGATGCGGATTACTTGCTCGACTTCTTGCACGAAGATCTTGCCGTCGCCGATCTTGCCGGTTTTAGCAGACTTTTCGATTGCCTCGATCACCTGATCCAGAATCTCGCTCGCGACTGCGGCTTCCAACTTGATCTTAGGCAGGAAATCCACCACATATTCGGCACCGCGATATAGCTCGGTGTGCCCTTTTTGCCGACCAAAGCCTTTGACTTCGGTGACGGTGATACCTTGTACGCCGATGGCGGACAACGCTTCACGCACCTCGTCCAGCTTGAACGGCTTGATGATTGCTGTGACCATTTTCATCGCATTCTCCTTGGTAGAGTGGGGCGGCGAACCGCCCCAAAAGTATTACATTGCGTGAGTCAGCGACAAGATGGCTACGCCCTTGCCCCAGTTGCCACCGAAGGTTGGCCAGTTGTAGAAGTTGCTGGCATTGGTCTTGCTGTATGCCAAGCCCAACACATAGCCACTGAAATCCTTGCTGATGCTGACCTTGTAATCGGTGTAAGTCGGAGAGCCGCTGGCAGTCGTTGCCAAGTAGGCAGCAGACGAACCCTTGTACGTTTGCTTGCCCACGTGCGCGCCCAAAGTGATACCGGTGTCGCTCACTGGATAGTTCGCATTCAGTTCGATGTAGTTGGTGCCTTGTGCATCAGGGATGGTCAGGAACTTGCCCAAGCCGTACGAGTACTTGGCGGAGATCCACTTGTAGCCGATCGAGCCATAGACTTCATCGGTATCAGCCTTGACCCAAGGAGCAGCTGGAGTGTATTTACCCAAGTAGTTGTAGCGGACAAAGCCGATATCGTAAGAGAAGTCTTCTGCGAAGGTGTTCTTGAAGCCGGCATAGGTGTCCAGTTCCATGCCCACGCTGCCCGAAGCAACTGCGCCGCTATCGGCGATCCAGCTTACATTGGAGCCCCACACGCCTGCGTACAAGCCGCTAGCATGGGCGTAGTCAAAACCGCCCTGAACGGCAGGATTGTGAGAAGTTTGAGTGATGCCACGGAACACGTAATTAGAGACCATTCCGACGTTGCCGGTCACGGTATGAGGAGAAGCCGGTGCATCTTCGGCCATTGCCAAAGTCGGAACAGCCAAAGCGGCCAGTACCAGAGTGTTCAGCAGTTTCTTGTTCAGCATGATGTTTCCTTTCGGTAGTTAAGATAACGGCAAACGATTTCCGCATGTTCTATAAAGCATGAGCCGTGCCAGATTGTAAAAACTTCGATAAAACAGATGATTGATAAATCAAGCTGGTAATTGTGCCTTTTGCTGCGTCCAATAATGTGCGCACGAAAAATGGTGGTGCACTGTTCCGGTGCACTATAACGGGGCGTTGACTAGGCATTAAGAATCTCCCTGCTTGGTGGCGGCCTTTGCTAAACTTCTCACACTTAATGTTTGGGAGTACCTCATGTTCAATGCGAAGATTTTGGATGACCTGACCAGCAAGGTCAATGAAGCGCTGGCCAGTGGCCCGGCAAAGGATGTAGAGAGGAATGTGCGTGCCTTGTTGGTGCAAGGTTTTTCCAAGCTCGATCTAGTGGCGCGTGAGGATTTCGAGGTGCAGTCGCTGTTGTTGGCGCGTACGCAAGAGAAGCTGATCGCATTGGAAGCGCGGGTTGCCGAGCTTGAGGTGCGAGCTGCGGCGAGCGCGCCGCAATCTCCAGCCGGTGAGTTGGGTTAACTTCGCACAGCCCAGCCATGAGCTTGGCGGTTCTTTATAGCCGTGCATTGTCCGGTATGGATGCCGCCCAAGTGACGGTGGAAGTTCATCTGGCCAACGGCCTACCCAATTTCACCATTGTCGGCTTGCCCGAGGCTGAGGTAAAGGAAAGCAAGGATAGGGTTCGCGCCGCTCTGCTGACTTGTCAATTCGAATTCCCCGCTCGTCGTATCACTGTCAATCTAGCGCCTGCCGATCTACCTAAGGAAAGTGGGCGTTTTGACCTCCCCATCGCGCTGGGCATCTTGGCTGCCACTGGGCAGATTCCGTCGCAACGTCTGGCTGAGTATGAGTTTGCTGGAGAGCTGGCGCTGACCGGTGAGTTGCGCCCGATTCGGGGTGCGCTGGCAATGACTTATCGCGCCGTATCTAGCGGACGTGCCTTCATTCTGCCGGAGGCGAATGCGGCGGAAGCCGCCTTGGTCGAGCAGGCGGCGGTTTTTCCGGCTAAGTCGCTGTTGCAAGTGGCAGCACACTTGACGGGGCGTGATGCGCTGGATCGCTTTATTCCCAGTGCCAGTCTGCGATCTCCGCACTACTCTGACATGAGGGAAGTGAAAGGCCAAGGTCAGGCTAAACGTGCGCTGGAAATTGCCGCTGCGGGTGGGCACAGTGTGTTGATGTCTGGACCGCCGGGCACGGGAAAGTCTATGTTGGCGAGCCGTTTTCCAGGGATATTGCCATCCATGACGGAAGCTGAGGCGCTAGAGAGCGCCGCTATGCAATCGTTGGATGGCGCTTTCGATATCGCTAGATGGCAGATTCGCCCGTTCAGGAGCCCTCATCATACGGCGAGCGCGGTCTCACTGGTTGGCTGTAAGTAGTCTCAATAAATGCGACTGAATCATATTATTTGCGACTGCACTGTAATTATATGCGACTAGAATTGCGAATATGGTTCGTAATCGCATGATTAATAAGACTTGAACTTGCAATTTACCATGCTGGAATTACCATGCCCCCTTTGAGGTTCCCCTATTTCACGCCCGATGACAGACCTTGGCGGATCGATTGGTACGGCGATGTGATTTTTCCTGGAGGCATTAATGGTCGCAGTCAGCCTAATGTCCAAGTCGCCATCTCTCCAGTTCGTGCTGACCCTACCAGCAATGACGCGATGCTATCGAGTCGAGCCACGGAGTCTTCGATAGTTCAGCGATTCTTCCCGATTGGGATGCTTCCCTATGTAAGAATCGGCGATGTATGGCAAAACGGTGAGCGAAAATACAGTCCTGACTATCAGCGCGAGCAATTTTCAGACCTGCACATCACGCGCGCCTCTTCCAAGCTTATTAAGGCCGGCCAGTCCGTAGATGAGGTCTTTGTATTGCCGCTCAAGCAGCATCCTTGGCATCATTTACTCACTGGAAGTTTCTGCCTGAGTATTGAGCTTACGGAAGGTCGGCAGATTGTAATTCCGACCATGGAGCTAATCCGTTTCTATTTCGGATCATCATCGGAGCTGTTGCACCGTTTATTTATGCATGACATTAAGTACGAGCAACTCTGGGAGCACCAGCAGTACACGATTCGTACAGGTCGGCTTCATCTTAAGTTGGCTAGAAAACTATCTGGCGTGTCGGCGGCAGATATTGGCCGAATTGCCCTGTCCAATGTGGCCAATCGGGCTGCGTGCCGAATTCGAATTAGCTGCCAAAGAGATCTGCTTTCAGGAGAGAAGTCTGCGTATCCGCAAACCTGGTTTCCATTCGAGGGCAAGACTAATCTGGCTGTCGTCGGCAAGTGGTTGCCGTTTGGTAGTAAGCCTGATCAGACATTCGTGGTATATCGTATTGAATCTTGTTCTCACCCTTTTCCGTTTAAGACTCTTTCATACGAGGCAGCGGATGATGGGAAGGTATCTAAGGGGAGTGAGCGCCAAGATGGAAAGTCCAACAATGCATCTCCATCAGATGCTCATCGACGGAGGGCCAAGACACATAAAAGTCAGGAACTGAGTGAGTCTGATCCGGGCGTCTCGCGCACGCGAAAGAACTTTCAGTTTGAGGCTAACAATCGATTCCCTGACCTTCTCTGTAAAGAAATCTGGCGGGAGAGATACGAAACTCAAGATCCTCCCGAGCTTTGGCCGGCGTTTACCCAAGAAAACGTCGAGCTTGTCAGTGTCGGGGACCCGATTTCAACGTGCAATGATGTTACGAGCATAGACATCATTGCGGCACCAATGCGCGCTCAACTTCTAGAAGAGACAAAGATTCAAAAGTTCGTACGAAACGGGATAGATACTAAAATCAAGAAGGAGAGAGTGGCGCCTGATATTGTAAATGTAGAGCTGATCACCCTTCCAGGATACACCCACCCAGTATTTTCTTTACCGTCGCTCATTGATGAGAACGGAGAGATTGATCCAATTTCAGTCTGCGAGGGCGGCAGAGGTGTGGAGCGATGCCGAAGAGGATGCTTCGTGGAAATAAGTGCTCCGTCATCAAAATGGAGTATTTTGGTGGTGGAGCCGAAGAGTACTTTATGTAAGGAAGAGGTGCTCGTTGTTGAAAATTACGAACTCAAAAGAGCGATGAGTATCCTGCTTGCTGAAAGCAAGAGAATTACCACGGAGTAGGTTATTTACCCCAGACATGGCTTGAGGAAAGCGACCAGCCGTTTAAAGATTCGTGAGTGCGGCTGGTTGCTTTTTAGTTTACTGCGCTATCGTTGCCAACGTATTGCCATCATTTCCCAGTAAGTCAGCTTTGACGATGTGGAAGAGGACTTCTCCGCCTTTCGCCTGTTGTGCGTATAGGTAAAGCTTCATCCCAAAGCCATCCTTTCGCGCGGCCTCAATCTGACGCGCCACACTTTCATCAGCGATTTTTAAGATTTTATAGTCATGCAAATTGCCTAGGACTATCGATTTTGCAGGAGTCATCTGATTAAACGACAGTTTGTTGAGCGAAGGAGAGAAGGTCTCATGTTCAGGGGCGTATGGTTTTCCGTATTGCTTAACCTCAAATAACTTTCTGTTCATGTCGTATGAATTTAAGAAGATTGCTCCTATGTTAAATCTGCATGGGCAGCCAATGGACATATAGTACGTGTGGTTGCTTCGAGCCTTCTGAACCCCTTCGTCGAGAGCAGGCTTTAGTTGAGCCATCATGTCAGCGCGTTTGAATCCATCACGCTCAGCGTGGTATTCGGGAGAGTAGGTTTCTGCCATCTCTTCATAATTCAACGGTTCCCCGCTCAACGCTGCATATTGAAACATCAGAGCCGTTGCTGAAAGCTCGGCATACTTATCAATCGGCGTATTTACATCCCCTTGTGATAATACTTTTCCTGATTCCTCCAACGCGATATCGTTATCAAGTTGTCTGTATATGGCACCATAGTCGGAGGCATCGCGACAATGTATTTGCCCGTTCCTCTCGTGTGCTAGGCAGTTTAAAAAAGACTCTTTCAGACTTCCCATTCGCTCAGCAACTATCAGATCCCTTTCCTTCGTTTCGGGGGCGGCGGAGGGAGAGTTGGTCTTTCCGGAGCAGGCCACTAATGTAAGAAGGAGCGATGCGCTAGTCATGACCAAGCCTAGCTTAGAGAATGTGGGGTTCATGTGATTTCCTAGTTTGTTGAATTGTTGTCGCAGTAAAGTGGGGGAATTAGATCTTGCCGCTGTTGCTCAATATGTCGCTGTCGAACGTGAAATCAATCAACAAATTTTGCTTATTGAACACTAGGATGAGGCGCTTCGTGGTCATGTGCTGCTTGTTAAATCTTGCTGCACCCACCGTGGCCATTCCTAGACCTTTAACCTGATCGAATACACTTCCCGCCTCCATGTGGTAAGTCCAAGTTTCGTTCTCCATCTTCGGTTTGCCGTTGTCTCGCATGGGATCGAAGTTACCTGAGAAAGTAGCCGACTTATCTCCTGGCTCACCAAATAGCTTCACCACTTCGTCTTTGGTTGTCTTTCCCTTGAAGATCTTTTTCTTGATGGAGTCATCTGTTTCGTCGCGAATGGAGGATTGCCCTTGTTCCAGACCGACCAGCCTCTTAATGTTGCCCACCCCCTCATTCGGATTGGTGGAGCATCCCGCTAGAAATGCTGTAATGCCTATGACGGCTACCAGTTTCTTCATAACTACTCCCTGATGTTGTAAGTGCTCTGTCGGAATGACGGTGCGACCTGAATTATATGTATCAATCCATATTTTGACCAATATATTGTGAAGACTTGGCCGGCAATCACTCGTAACTTCAGCCCCTGAGAGGAGCAAGAGTTGGAGCCAGAAGTTGCATTTGGTCAGGTATTGAAATCTTTACGAAAGGCACGCGGTCTTTCGCAGGAGAGGCTCGCCCTTGATGCCGGAATTGAACGGAACTACATTTCCTTACTGGAGCGAGGGCGCAACAGCGTCAGTGTCAAAATCATTTTTAAGATTGCCGGAGCACTTAGGATTCAGCCGTCGGTATTGCTTGGGATGGTAGAGGAGAAAATGGCGGCATCTTCCACTCAACTGACCTGTGAAAGTGCCTGATTGGCCTTGGCCAATCTTTAGCTGCTGGTTGCAATTCGCGCTTACCCCAGCATATATTCATCCCTCAGCACGGCGTAAACATGCCGGTTATACAAGTCGTACCCCGCCGGAAAAGCCAAGTGATGCTTTTCCGATATCCACTTAGCAACAGCCGCTGAGCGGCTAACTCCAGCCTTGCAATGGACCAGAATGCCCTCACAACTTCTGATGTGGCACTCCCTTACGAATTCGATGATCACGCGTGCTTGCTGGTGAGTGAATAGAACATATGGATCGCGTGTTTCTACGATGTCATCAAATTCAAGTCTGAGCACGGAGTGCCAGCCCGGCTGAAGATTAGCCGGGTAATAGTCGGGTTCTGTTATTGAGATGATTGCCCAGTCAGGCCAGCCGTGACGACTTTCAGCCTGTTCTCTCCCAGTGAACATCACGTTTTTAAGCGGCATGTGGTTAACCTTTAGGTTATGGTTGGCGTGACTAGATTTCGATGACGAGTCCGGGATTGAAATCAAAATTCTCTGCCCCGCGATACGTTACATAACCGCGCGGATTACAGACCACGCGCGTGTCATGGGTGTGATAGTCAAAGGAATCGTGGGTGTGCCCGTGAATCCACACATCCATCTTCCCGAAAAGGTGGTCCAGATGACTGGCAAAACAGGCTGACAGCAATTTGCTTTGGTAGCGCTCAGCAACCGACAACATGGAAGGAAGATGATGCGTTACGACAACGGTCTTCCCATCAAATGGCTCCGCCAATTTGGTTTCCAGCCATCCAAGTGACTGCTCATGAAGTTTCACAGAGTCGGCCGGTGAAAAGGTCATAACGCCTTCCGAAATCGCCCCACGGAAATCGTTCAAACAATTCATTCCATCACGCATCGCATAGGGGCGCTCATCGGCCCCGAACAGCATAAAATCCGTCCATAAGGTGCTCCCCAGAAAGCGCACGCCATCGATGATCACTTCCGCGTCATCGAGCAAATGAACTCCAGTTGCTTGGCTGGCGATATGTAACTGCGAAACTGTTTCTCGTCGCTGAGTGCCATAAAACTCGTGGTTTCCAGCGACATAGATAATTCGTTTCCCCGCAAAGGTACGCGCCGCCCAATACATCCCACCCGCCAACTTGCCGACGTCGCCAGCTAAAATCACCACATCTGCATCGGTTTCAGGGGGTACAAAGCTGGAGAATTCGAGATGGATATCACTTAGCACATGCAGTTTCATATTGCCTCCTCAGTCCTTCCAACACGATAGAGCTACCCCGTCACGGCTAGCTATACTGGCACAAGTGATGCCGGGCTTCGGTTGGTGCAACTTCACGGGCGTGACCGTGTTTGCCGCCCAGCGGAAGGCATACGTTAATAAGGCGATAACAGCCACACCGACCAGAACCATGCCCACCAGCTTCGAACCTTCTAGCCAACTATTCGCTTTTTTCATGAGTGCTTGCCCAACTTTTCAGGAGTCGGCCTTCCGTGACGTAAAGTAGCCGTGAATACACTAGCCGATTGTCATTTTGATATCGATCGTGGAAAGGTAGTGCGTAGCTCTTGGATATCCAGCGTGCAACGGCTGCCGAGCGGCTGATGCCCGCGCCACAATGAACAAGAATGCCGGTCACCTCGCCGGATTCGACTTCGCGTATTACAAAATCAACCAACTCTTGCGCCTGTACCTCTGAAATCGGCAAGTACTCGCCACCTTCGATTTCAACATCGACATCGTCGAACACAAGGCGGAGCAGGCCATGCCAGCCAGATTGAATGTTTGCTGGCGTAGAGTTGGTGCTCGTTATGGAGATCACCGACCAGTTACTCCAGCCGGGGCGCGATTCGGCCACTTTCTGGCTCTCAAAGATGACGTTTTTCAGCATGTTTTTCCCTCGGTGGTTAACTTAAGGTTAACCTTCAAGCCAACGTTCATAGACTATTGGTTACCAGCAGTTCCAACTTTTCAGCCAGATCAACTTGAGCGTATGTAAAGCTCAGTCCGCCGTCGTCGTCGGTCAACACCAAATTCGCACGATATTCATCCGCCCAGCCCACCGGATCATTATCGATAGCGATCCAGTCTTCTTTTTGCAGTTTGGCTCGCGATACATACCGCATGATTTGCTGGTATCGCGTGCGTCGGCTCCATTCGATAGCACTCATGGACGAGTGGTAGCACGCGCCGATAACTCGCGCCTGTAGTTCATCGGGTAGCCAGGCTTTCGCTTTCTTGAAACAGAACGTATGCACCCAAGAGGTTGAAAGTACGACTCTCACCGTAGGGTAGGGTTTGAGCGCCTGAATCAGAATGTCCGAAAATTCAAACAAGTTAAATCCATCCACCTTCAAAACCGGCCTACCTTTGATTTGATAGACATGGTCTGGGTGGAGCACGCCGTCGTAATCCAGAAATACGATTTTGTATTTAGGAGCTATTGCGGATCGAGCGGAAGTTAACCTTGCTTGTTCGTCCAGGCGTATTGCTCGACATCGAGCGCACTCAACGCGTAGCCAATGATCGTGTTCGCTCAGCGTGGCGGGACATCCACAGGACTCGCAGGTGGATAACGAATGCTCATGGGCTGCCTTCACCAACCGTCGGATCGTAGATTCCAACTCAAATGAGTACCCACCACTCAGATAAAATCGAAGCCCACCGAATTTCTCTTTGACTTGCATTGCGCATGGCCACTCATCAGAGTCTGGGTCCACTCCGGCAAGGCGAGCAGCCTCTTCGATTTGTTGGGACAGTTCACGGACGATTGAAAACCAACCATCGCCGCACATAAAACCCCAGCGCATGGCTGATTCCGAGGTCGGGCGCGATGCAGCACGATATAACCGAGGAAATTCGCGGTAGAGCTGGCGTGTATTGGCCTCATTCATGGCGCCCCTCCTTATTGTGTTTGGGATGAAAAGGGGGGTGCCTGGCATGGGAAACTTTGAGTCCGAGGATGCGCTCGACGCGCCGCGCGATACGCATCGCCTGCGCGATCACCTGCCTGCGAGCCTGGATTGAGAGCTCGGGTGTGGCCTCGTCGTAATCGACCAAATCGAAGCTAGCCAAATCGGGAGGGACAGCACTGACTGACGACGACAGTTGGCTGAGCGCTGGATTGAAACGACACGCAGCATCAAACAATACGGGCAGATGCCACCGGATTAACTTGGGGGCGACATCGAAGTCGTGCGTGACCAACACGGAATGAAACGCACGACAGGCTGCGCGGCTGGCTGACCACGTCGAGCGGTGCAATAGGGGATGGGCCTCTCCTAGCCAAATCCAAGATTGCTGAAGGTAGTGGTGCGAAATTTCTTGTCGCGCCTCCTCCATGGTAAGCGCTGCGGCTGTGCATATATTGTCGTCGATCCGCCCAGAATCAAAGAAAATCACCCCATGCGCGACGCCGCCTTGATAGCAGAGCTTGAAGTTTTTGTAGCGATACACGCGCTCTCCTGTCATATAGTTGATCTCAATGTGCGTCCATGACTCAATGTCCAGCGCACTCTCAATGAGACGCTGGACATTGAGCTGGTCGCGGAAACTGACCGTATGGTCGGGCTTGAGCATGACCACGACATCGATGTCACTTTCCCCTGTACGAAAGGCACCTTCCTTGATGGCTGAGCCATGTAGCACGATGCGATCTACGCTTTCTCCCAGTGTTCGCAGAATTTGATCAACTACTTTCGGCATGATGGCGGCAACCTCCGGCTGGATGTATTGCGCAATCATGGCCGGTTCGCCTTTTGCTCGGCATATTTGAGAGAGCGGGCATCGGTCAGCGCGTTGTGCATCATGGCGTAATGAGTCACCCAGTATTCCGCCATCCTCCGGCCGTACTTGCCGTGCGTTTCGCGTGGCTTTCCGCATTGGCGAATAAGATTCCGAGGCCAGCCGTAGCCATTTTCTTGGAACAGTTGCGCGATGAAAGGCCAATCCCAAGCCGGTGCATCGGAGATCAGCTCGACTTGGCCAGAAAACCCTTCGATCCATTCGGCCAGACGAAAACTCAGATGCGCTTCACTCATTGTGTGCTCGGGTAGGCGCGTCAATCGCGGCAGAACGACGTCAAGTACGAAATCGGAGCAATCCGAGGGCTGATAGGTATCGTTTGGCTCAGCGTAAAACTCCCGGTCTGAGCCTTCAGCCACCAAAGCGATGCTGATCAGTCGCGGTGACTCAAATTGAGTAAACTCCGTGTCGAAATATATGCGCTGGACAGTCATGTTGGCGAACAATTGAATCCAAACGGGTGGAGCCGCTTCGACTCCTCTGGTGCGACCAAGGGATACGATACTGGGGAGCCTATTCGCAGCGCGTAAACGAATGCTTTTCGAACCGAAAATAGCAGCACCCGCATGTCGATATCCGATTCCGCTAACTCACGTATCGCCTGTTCATCAATTTTGATCGGCGACTTGGCGGAGCAGGCACGATTCAGCTCGTCATGCTTCTGTTTGGCGATCAGCGCTCGCTGCTCCGCTTCCGGCTTCCCTATCGTAAATACTTTGCAGCGCGAAAGCAGTGCCTGATCCATCTTGGCGACGTGATTACTGGTGAGCAGCGCGATAATCCGTGACGCGTCGAAGGCCAATCCCAAACTTTCATCGACGTATTGTTTTGATGACTCAGGCTCAAACAAATCCAATAGTGCGGGCAAAATCGCATACTCTTGGCGATCCGAAAGTTTGTCCGCCTCGTCCAGCAGAATGACTACGCTGGCCCACTGATTGGATGCGATTAGATTAAAGATCACACCAGGCTGTGTGTTTGACCAGTGAGAAGCCGTGCCTGTTAGGATGGCAGCATGCTGCATACCACCGGCTGAGATCTTGCGAAATGGGAGGCCCAATAATTTTGCGAGCGCTTGCGCAAACGCGGTCTTGCCGATGCCGGGCGGCCCATCCAGTAAAATCGGTGCCACCACAAAATTGTCAGGACGAACCGATCCAGCCAACAGCAAATCGTCTTCTAGGTGATCAATCACCTCCCTAAAATTTGCGAACTCGATTCGCAATTTGGCTAGGGTTTCGCCAATTTTCTTAAAATTGGGAAGCCGTCTGTAGCCGTCATACTTGACGGCCATACTCACGGCTCCTTCGATTCGCCGCCGACCTTCCATGTTGGCCAACTTGGCCGTAAGCCTTACTTTTTCGACTTCCTCGAGGTCGAATATTTTGAGTCGGCGAGCGAAGGGCCGAGCCGCTCGCTTGGCTGGCGTCTTAACTGCCGCTGATACTGGGCTGGGCTCTGGGGTGCTGGCTGGAGATGGCTCCTCATCCTCCCGCTTCTTTTCCAGCGCGGAGGCAGGAACCAACAAATCCGAATGATATTGAGCCCGCATTTTGAACTCAGCGATAAGTTTTTTTAGTGCCTCGTCACTATTTGATCTCTTGGCGATAACGTTCATCATGCCGCCCCCTCCAGCCAATACTCGCCCGTGACATCCTTGCCATCGGATTTGCAGTGGGCGCGATGCCACCACGACCAAACATACTGACCGTCCTCGTCGTATCCCGGATCGCCCTGTAGTCGGTAGATTCGCCCACTTCTTGTCCTGCCGATCATGGTGAGCCGATCGAAATCGACAATCGCGGACGACACGCGACCGGACTGTTCGTGGACATTCCGGCCGACGAAGTGATGTGTACCCGCATCGACTTCCATCACGCGCCAGTTGGCAAGGATGACTTCGGGTTCAATTGCTACGGAATCGGCTGGCCAGATGTTCATTTTTTTAGTGTCAAATTTGTGAAAGTGAGCTCACCAGATCAACTTCATTTGAATTGAACGAGTGATGATGGATGCAGTGTACGCCCCGTTTGGAATGATTGCAAGTCATTGAAAACAAAGACATTGCATATCTGTAACATACAATACATTCCTCTCGGCAAGGATCAAATTTGCCGATCAAACTACGAAAGCTCAGCGCCGTTAAACGCCGTTGTAGATGAGTTGCTTCGCTGGAAAATCGATGTCGTTATGAACAGCCATGAAGCTGTCTAGCAGGTGAGATCAACTTAAAATAGGCATAGGGAATTTCCAGTCTGGCCTAACCATGGTCTAGGCCAAACGGCATATTGTTTTCAGCGGGTATCCGCACTATGCTTTCCTCATGCCCACCCAACACGCTCGTACACAAACTCACTCGATTCTGCTGATTGAGCAGGATGCGCTGATGGCCGACGCGATTTTGACAACGCTCGGTAGGACTTACGAGGTGAAGGTTGTCCGCTCAATTGAGCAGGCAGTCGTGGAGTGTCTGGGAGCCAGTCTGGATCTGATCATCATGGGCATAAAGCCAAGTCAGCAAGAGATCGCCAAGGTTCGCTGTTCTGCCGGATTGACGCCATTCCTGCTATTGGATGCTCCACACGATTTGATGCTTTCCCAGCTTGAAGAGCGATTGGATATGCCGGTTACTGCGGTAAAACTGATGTCGAGCGTGGAGAGGTTGATTCAGTGGCTGAAGGATGCGCAGAGGGATTTGATTTATGCGGCGCAGAGTTAGGCGGGAGTGAAATGATTAACGATCGCAGCATGTCTGACAGAATGAATCTGTCGCCTAGCCGCTTCATGCCAGAAGCGGAAGTTTCCACTTCGTCACGGATGACACCAGATTGAGTATCTAGATACTTTGGTCAATGTGCGCAATCCAAGCAATATGGTTCAATACGCATCGGGCTTTGCGTCTCCTTATTTAAGAATGTAATAGAGAGCCCCTGGAATTCATAGACGCATTTTATTCATAAGGATATGTTCTAAAAGTGTCTGTCTCTGTATTAATAAATGTCCGGCCCCATGGGGCTCTACAATAACGGTTGGACCTCGCAGGACTCTCATATTTGGCGATCTTCGATACAACACAATCAAAAGGACAGCAATGCGATCTGAAAGCGGAAAGATTGAAGGCGATCTTGAAGTAAAGGAGGATTTCGCTCTTTACGGAATGGTCACCGGAAGCATCTTAGTAACGGGCGGAGTTCTTCACCTGCATGGTATGTGCGTAAAGAACCTCGTTGTTCGTCCTGGTGGCACTGCGAAGCTCCACGGCATGGTGAACGGAGACGCAGTAAACGAGGGGGGCTCGCTGGAGGTTCACGGCACGGTGAGTGGCGCCGTTCGCACGGTAAATGGAACGACCATGGTTTCACCCTCTGCGGTCGTTGTGCGCGGAGTATCTCAAGCTAGCGGCGACAATTCGCAGGCTGTTGGGCTTATCGGTGGTGCAGCGCTTGGGGCCGCAATCGGTGGCCCAGTTGGTGCGGTTGTTGGCGGCGTTATCGGTGCAATTCTCGGCAAAGAATCGAAGGGGCTTGGCTGAAATGGACGCTACCACTATCGGCATCGCGCTGGGAATCATCTTGTCGGCGCTCTACGCGACTGTTCGCGCGTACTCCAAACAGTCTTTCGAGCTAAATCACACTGTGCTTATATTTCTTGCCACCTTTAGCGTTCCAGGCGGTATTGCGCTGATTGCCGCTGGATTCATCGGCGATGCAAGTAGCCTCCCCTCGTCATGGCGAGAACATGTCACGGTAGCGGGCATTGTTGCAATCGGTCTCGCTGTTCATTACGTCTTTACCGCATTCCGAGACTGTCGGATGTCGCAATCGAAGGCAGGCGAACAACCGTCTACCGAGGCTGAAGTTGAAAAGCAATAGTCGGCGAGGTCCAACCCTGCGGTGCAGGGGACGCTGCGCGATAAAGCCGCGCAGCGCCCCTGACCTTGAACGTTGGGCCACTGAATCTTCCTCATCCACTAACTGGAGTTACTTATGTCGGACAAACTAAAAACTGAACTTGATGCGATTTTCAATTCTCACGCAGAAACAAAGAAACAGATTGAGCACCAGAAATCTGAGCGAGAAGTGCGGGAGGAAGCGTTTGTTCAATCTTTCTATGGACTTCGGGATTCGCTGATCCGCCCGACGTTTGAGAGAATCGGCGAGTACATTAAAGCTAAAGGCTACAAGTACCATATCGAAACCAGCGAAGAGCAAACTGATCCAGAGGGGCGGTATCAATCGCCGAGCATCAGCATTCGTTTCTTAGTTGGCGAAGATGGTAGCCACTACCGATCTCACGAATATCCACACCTTTCCGTCATTTGTGAAAAGGGGTTTTCCAAGCTCCGCTTCCACGAAAGCACAATTTCGCCCGGCAGAGGTGGGCACGCCGGAGGCGCGGGGGATGCTACACCTACCGAACTCACGGCAGACCTTATCAATCAGAAGGTTCTGAAGGTTATCAGAGAGGTATTTAAGTAGCATGTGGCCCAACCCGGCAGTCGAGAGGGACTGCGCAAAAGCGCGCAGCCCCTCACTTTTACTACAAGGGCTTCCCCGTCATTGCAACTGACCGGTTGGTCTTTAGGTTTTTGTCTCTACTGTTCTCTTGATCACGTTTGCTGACTTTCGTTGCCGATGCGAGGTGGTGAAGGACTGCCAAACTACAACCGGTCATGTTGAGCCTATTGCTCGGACCCTGATGAAAGACGCGCGCGGGGGCCTCATTCGTTAGCCGGGTTTGTGTATCTCCCCTGTAAATTGATCAGGTTCACCCCGCGCGGGTCCAACCCGCTCACATCATCGACGTTCGTCCTGCCGTGATTCGTTTCCTCCCTTTTCTATAGACGGTTTTTGCTGGCCGTTCAGGCCGCGTCGGCGGTGAGATGGAACGCTTCGCCGTAGGTCAGTACCGCCCAACACAGTCGGGCGTTCTTGGCCGCGATGGCTATGGCGGCACGCCAGTAGCCGCGTCGCTCGACGAGGGCTCTGGCCCAGCGGCTGTGACGATCTTGTTTGTCTCCGAGGCTGTTGAGCACGGCGCGTGCGCCCAGCACCAGTAAACTTCGCAGGTAGCCGTCGCCGGCTTTGGTGATGCGTCCGAGCCTAGCTTTACCGCCGCTGCTGTATTGGCCGGGAACCAGACCGAGCCAAGCCGCCAACTGTCGGCCATGCTTGAAGTCGTGGCCGTGACCGATGCTGGCGACGAGTGCGGTGGCGCTGGTCGGGCCGATGCCCGGCAGTTGCATCAGGCGGCGGCAGCGGTCATCTTCGCGTGCCGATTCGGCCATGGCGCGGTCGTATTCGTGGATGCGTTCGTCCAGCCGGTCGGCGTGCTCAAGCATGTCGCCCACACAGCGGTTGGCCCAGCTTGGTAGGTCTTCCAGATGTGCACCGATCTCTCGCCGCAGGCGTTCGACCTTTTGCGGCAGGATGATGCCGAACTCGGCAATCAATCCGCGTATCCGGTTGTACAACGCGGTCCGTTCCTCGACGAACCCCTGCCGGGTGCGGTGCAGGGTAAGGGTGGCTTGCTGGTGTTCGTCCTTGATCGGCACAAACCGCATCTGTGGGCGGGTGACGGCTTCGCAGATGGCGGCAGCATCCGCCGCATCATTCTTTGAGATGAGCGTTGGAGCCACGGCTCGCCGCTATCTTTACTTGGCCGGGTTTCCCTGTTGTTTGGTGTTTAGCAAGGATGGGATCATTACCAAGCCTCCGGCCAAGAGTCCGGATTTTACTCATTGGCTGTGCATTTCTTCAAAGCAGAGTGTCCCCGCAAGTTCGACCGCTGCGCTTAAAGGTGAGGGGCTAGATGATTTTAATGAGATAGCTGCTGACGAGTGGTTGGCAACAGATTATTGCAAGACGCCAAGCTTTCTTCAGGAGCAGACCCTATATCAGGACGATGGTTACGCTATTACCATGCTTTGGATTGAATAAAATTCGCATCTTGATGAAGGCGATGAGTAAAGTGCGCGCCGCATGTTTGGTATTCTTCGCGGTTTCGATGATGAGTTGACCGGTTCGACGACTTCAATCACCGCGCAGTAACTATGTCGCAAGCGGATCAAGAATGACGCAGCGCGATGGCGACCTGAGGGAGTGCCATGTCCATGGCGTTCTGCGCCCAAGGATTGGGCAACTGTGAGCTACGGCTTGTAGTCGCGCTATATTGTTTACAGTACATAACATTGCAACTGCATCTGAGGGTGGGTTTGATAGGGCAGCCTAATTTGGAGTTTATTTGCTATTTTGTTAGCCTTGCTCCTACCATAGTATGGCTCTATAAATCAGGTCTATTGAGTGCGGTGATACACTTTTGAATTTGAAAAAATAGCATAAATCCTCAATAAATGCTCCAGATGGGTGTGATGCTTGGAAATTGGAATCTCCTCTTTCTTTGCGTTTCTGACTCTCGAAATTTAGCGCTAGTTCAAATCCAAAACTAAATGCAAGAAGTTCATTTCCATAGGCGAACATCCTTTGCCTATTTTCAATGAACTTTGGAATTGGCATTCCAAACAACTGGAAGCTATTAAGCTCGCTCGGGCTTACCTCGTGGTAGGTCTGTATATCCCCAATTCCAAGCTCAATCTTTACTTGCTCCTCAACGGAGTACATTCCACCTCCTTGCGGAGGAGTTTCAAGTTTTATTATCGGAGCTTCTCTTCTTAGCCAATATGTTAGGTATGCGGCTGACTTTATATGGTCTGGAGTTACACTGTCATTTCGAAAATTAGCATCTTTTGAGCGCAGCAAATCCCCTTTCCATGCGCCGAACACATCATGTATCCGTTGCACTGAGAGCGTGCAGTCTAGACCGATGTCTTTGAGCTGGTCTTTGCAATACGTTTGATAGGCTAGAAGTAGAGCTTGTTCGTCATTATAGCCAAATGGTGGTTTAGTATCCCAATCCATAATTACCCTAAATAAAAGGGAAGTCTCGATACCGAGAACTTCCCCTTTGGAGATTTATAGAGCCTGCTAGTTAAGTTTTAGCTGGCAGAACCCATGTCGGAAAAAGCAGACCATATTCTATGGCTTCCCAGTGGCGCGGAAGGGGCGTTCATAGGGAAGCCGTTGTCAACGTATCCATGTAATTCAGCACAAGAATACGCAGCATTCTCCCCTAAGCTAGGGATAGCATTAAACACGAGCCTCCCGTCAGGGGCTCTATATAACTTCTCAAAACTGGATGAATTCATCTTTAACTCTCTTTCTACCTTGGACTTCCTTACTAAGGAATCCAGGAAGGCATGGTTCAATAGCCGCATCTTGACAAAACGAACAATTCAAAACACTGTGCAATTAACTAAATCGAACACGGCGAGCGAATATATCAGAATCAACCGAATGCCTCAATGCGAATATCGCACCAATTGATTGGGATCGCAATTCGATCGATGCCCTATATCTCCGGCCTAGCCACACGGTCTATGGTCAAATAAGTCACTCCTGTGATTAAATGCGCCCGTTTGACTCGGCGCGCGTGCGTTGATGCTGAGCACCAGTTAAACGCAGGCAGAATTCATCAATCACAGGACACCGTCGCTTATCATGACCGCCATCGCAGTACCCCCCTTGCCTAGCTTGGCCGCATTGCGCTGGCAGGTGCGGCGGCTGGCGACTGGATTGGGGTTGTCCGGCATGGTGGGTCTGGGTGTGCTGATATTGTCGGCGGCGTATGGCGTGATGACCCTGATGCCGCTTAGTCGTGAACTGGCTGATCTGCGGCAGACTGCAATGCAAGCACCGGCGGTTGCCAGTTTTGCGTCATCCAAGGTTGAACCAGCGGATCAACTTCGAGCGTTGCCACAGACCTTCCCGCGCCGCATCGAACTGTTGAAATGGCTGGATCGTTTACATCAAGCCGCTACCGACAACCAGCTCCAGATCGATCTGGGTGACTATAAGCTAGCGTCGGCCAATCCTTCCATACAGACTTTTCAGCTTAACTTCCCCGTCAAGGCGACGTATGCGCAACTGCGTGGTTTCCTTGCGCAGGCCCTTTCTGACAATCCGAGCCTGTCGTTGGATCAGATCAGTTTCCGTCGCCAAAACGTCAATGATGCGTTGCTGGATGCACAGGTCAGCATGACCTTGTTCTTGCGGGCGGAGTAGCGCGTGTTGAAGCGAAGCACCGTTTTGCTCGGACTCACTGTCAGTGGCACCCTTGCGGCGGCGGTCATGAGTGGCCTGTACCGAGACTCCTCGATGGACGTGGTTGCGGCGACGGTTAAGCCAACTCAACGCTTGGCACAACCCAAGATCCCCGTGGCGACTGAAGCTGATCTTCCTCTGAGCCGGATGCAACTCGACACGCTGGAGCAAGATCCGTTTACGACCAAGAGCTGGTTCACCCCACCTCCCGCACCTGCCCCCGACATTGTGAAGCGCCAAGCGGCACCGGCTGAACCGTCTGCGCCACCGCTCCCCTATACCTACTTGGGGCAAATGGAGGATGAGACTGGGCACATGACGGTTTACCTTGCCCAAGGCAGTCGAGCCATCAACGCCATGGCAGGTGACACCCTTGATGGCACCTATCACTTGGATGCCGTGACCGAAAATACCGTGGATATGACCTACTTGCCATTGAAGATCAAACAGACTCTCCAGATTAGCCGAGGAAATTCCCGATGACGCGTCTTCATCGTTCGATCTTATACCTAGGCCTAATCGCCACCTTGGTCGGATGCAGCGCCATGCGTCTGCATCGCGAAGGCGAGAACCTGCTGAATGAAGGTCAGATGGAAGCGGGACTCGCCAAGTTGGAGCAAGCGACCAAAGAAGACCCGTCGAATCTGAAATACCGCACGGAATACCTTAATCGCCGCGACAGCATCCTCAATCAACTCGTGATCACGGCCAATAGTGAGCGAGAAGCTGGCCATTTCGATGCGGCCGAGAACTATTTCCAGACGGTACTGCGTATCGATGTGAACAATTCCCGAGCCAAAGCTGGCATACAGGACGTCGAGCGTTCCAGAAAGCATGCCACATTGCTTGATGAAGCGCGCGAACTGTACAAAAAATCAGATGCAGAGGGTGCTCTGCAAAAGCTCCAATTCATCTCGGTGGAAGACCCCAATCATCGGGGGATGAAGGCATTGAAGCAAGAGATCGAAGAGGCGCGCGCCAAAGTGATGTTGGCCACGCCCACCCTCAATGGCCTGTACAAGAAACCCGTCAAACTCGAATTCCGTGATGCGCCGCTGTCCATGGTGTTCGACATGCTATCCAGATCGACGGGCATCAACTTCATTCTGGACAAGGAAGTGCGTACCGATCTGCGTACCACGTTGGTGGTGCGTCAGGCGGCGCTGGATGATGTGGTCAACTTACTGCTGACCACCAACCAATTGGAAAAGAAGATCCTCTCCAACAACATCGTACTGATCTATCCGAATAGCTCAACCAAGACGCGCGAATATCAGGACTTGATGGTCAAAGCCTTCTATCTGGAGAACTGTGATGTGAAGCAAGCCATGACCATGGTGAAGTCACTACTCAAGACCCGAGAGATCTTCGTCGATGAAAAACTCAACATGATGGTGATGCGCGATACGCCCGATGCGATCCGACTGGCCGAGAAGATGGTCGCCATGCTGGATCTGGCTGAACCGGAAGTGATGCTGGAGATCGAGGTGCTGGAAGTGAATCGCACCCGCTTACTGGATATGGGTATCCAATATCCGCAGCAAATGACCTTGGCTCCTTTGGCTAATGCCGGCGGGGGTGCCCTGACCTTGCGCGATCTGCGTAATATCAACTCCAGCCGTATCGGTGCCACCTTCCCCAATACCACCTTGAATGCACAGAAGGTCGATACCGATGTCAATCTGCTGGCCAATCCGAGAATCCGCACCCGGAATCGTGAGAAGGCCAAGATCATGATCGGCGATCGCGTACCGGTGATCACCACTACCTCGACGGCTACCGGCTTTGTGGCTGACAGCGTGCAATATCTGGATGTCGGCCTCAAGGTCGAAGTGGAGCCCAATATTTACTTGCAGGATGATGTCGCCATCAAGGTCGCGTTGGAGGTTAGCTCGATTGTCAGCCAGATCACCAGCAAGAACGGTACACAGGCCTATCAGATCGGCTCACGCAATGCCTCGACCGTGTTGCGCCTGAAGGATGGCGAGACCCAAGTGCTGGCGGGGTTGATCAGTGACAGCGAACGCGAGACCGCCAACAAGATTCCTGGCTTAGGTGATCTGCCACTGGCGGGGCGACTGTTCTCCAATCACCGTAACGACCATCAAAAGACCGAGATCGTCCTGTCGATTACCCCGCATCTGGTCAGAACCATCAAGCGACCGGATATCGCCGCTTCCGAATTCTGGTCCGGCAGTGATGCGGCGCTGAGAACCACGCCGCTGATGCTGCAACCTTTTAGCAAACCGGCCAGCGAAGAGCGCGTTAGCGCCCCCCACAGTCGGAAGATGGAACCAGTGGCTGCCACGCCTGCGGCCAAGGAAGATCGTGCGGCTGCTCAGCCGGCGACTCTGGCTGGTTTGACTTGGCAAGGGGCCAAGGAAGTCAAAAAAGGTGAAGAGTTCCAGCTTGCCTTGCGACTCAAGACAGATGGTGGATTGCGTAGCCTGCCGTTCCAGATGGGATTCGATCCGGCGGTGGTGCGTGTACTCAAGGTCGAAGAAGGCGAGTTCTTCCGGCAGAACAATGGGCAGAGTAGCTTTACTCATCACATCGACATTGAGAATGGCAAAATCTTCGTCGGCGCTGTACGCGCTGGATCGGATGCCGTAGCCGGAGAAGAAAGCTTGGCGTTGATCACCTTTAAGGCCGTCAAGCCCATCACGGAGACTTCGATTCGCCTGCTGGCAGCGACCCCTGTTTCGGGAGGTGACAAGCAACCCGAACTCAGTTTGCCCGACGATCATTTGCTGTCGATCAAGGAGTAATGCTGGCATGCGTCAGTCCGCACGCGGCTTTACCTTGATCGAAGTGGCGGTCACCGCTGCGATCATCGGCCTGCTGGCGACGCTCGCTGTCCCCTTGGTGGAAACCACCTTGCGTCATGACAAGGAGAAAGATCTGCGTGCAGCACTCTGGCAGATACGTGCTGCGTTGGATGCCTACAAGAAAGCTTGGGATCAAGGTCGTGTCGTACAAAACATCGGCGACTCTGGCTATCCGCCGAGTTTGATCACCCTAGTCGAAGGCGTCGAAGATCAAAAGGACCCCTCGCATCGCAAGATTCATTTCCTGCGCCGCATCCCACGCGATCCGCTTAACACTGATCCGACCCTGACACCCGAACAAACCTGGGGTAAGCGCAGCTACGACTCGCCTGCCGACACACCGAAGGAAGGGGCAGACATATTCGATGTCTATCCACTGGAAACCAGTAAAGGCAGCAATGGCATCCCGTATCGCGCTTGGTAAAGGGTTCACCCTGATCGAATTGCTGGTGGTGATGACGATCCTGTCGTTGTTGCTCACGCTGGCAACCCCACGTTATTTCGGCAGTGTCGAGCGTGCCAAGGAGGAGATCCTGCGTAGTGATCTGGCGACCTTGCGACAAATGGTGGATAAATATTACGGTGAGACAGGCCAGTATCCCGCTGAACTCAATGATCTGGTCACCCATCGTTACCTTCGGGCGATTCCTGAGGATCCGATGACGGGCAGTGCGACGACGTGGGTGCTGGTACCTCCCGAAGATCCCCAGCAAGGTGCGATCTATGATGTGAAAAGTGGCGCACCGGGCAAAGCGCGTGATGGAACAGCGTATGCGCAGTGGTAGCTGCACTCGGCAGCAAGGCATTACCTATGTGGCCGTCCTGATTCTGATCGCCATTCTTGGCTTGGTGACCGCGTCCATCGGCGTGGTCTGGAGCACGGTGCGGCAACAGGAACGCGAGGAAGAACTGATACTGATCGGCGAGCAGTATATCCAAGCCATCGGCCTGTATTACCAACACAGCCCGGGTACGGTAAAACGCTACCCCATGACGCTGCAAGATTTACTCAAAGATGACCGCTTCATGGTGCCACAACACCACCTGCGCAAACTGTTCACCGACCCGATGACCCGCAAGCAGGAATGGGGGTTGGTGCGTGCTGAGGATGGCGGCATTGCTGGCGTGTACAGCTTATCGGAGGCAAAACCGCGTAAAACCGGGGAATTCGACGAGGCGATGGCCGGTTTTACTCAAGCCAAACGATACGCTGACTGGCGTTTCACCTACCGTCCTCCGGTGACGACCGCACCCTCGCCCTTGCCGGCGGCATGAAACTGGCAACGCGCTGGGACGCAAATTCTTCGTCCCCTATATCCAAAGATATAGAGCTTTAGACATATTGAATACCACAAAACCCATCGGCTAGAATTCGCCCCCAGACGCATCGTGGCTGCTGAAACAGGGAGCGCAGTCACGAATCCCACACCTAAAAAAGAACATAACGATGCCGATCAAACGATATGCTGCCTTGAATTCCAAGGCTCGCCTAGTGCTTGCCATGGGTTTGCTACTGACCTGTGCTTCAACGTACGCTGTGACGGAACCGGCCGTTGTTGATCCTGCCGCCCAGACGTTGATTGCACCGATCGCACCGGTTGACCCACTGGTTCCCTTAGAAAGCCCGCCGGTCGATCCGACCGCCATCGGCGTGATGGCTCCGCCTCCCGAAGCCTTTGCTCCGCCACCACCGCCACCCATGGACGTGCCGCTTGCGGAGTTGCCGGTGGATATCGATCCGGCGCTGATGCCACCACCGATCGATGTACCTCCTGCCATCCTTCCGGCTCCTTGAGCCAGCTTGTATAACGTACTGGGCGTATGCCCTGATCAGACATCGGGATCAAAATGAAGCCTCAAATCATGCCTATTCACTTCCGCCACTTTGTAAAACGACTCGGAGTCGCCCTGGGGGTAGCCACGCTACTCATCGCGCAAAGTGCCGAGGCGGTCTTCTTTACCCCGGGTCAGTTTGGTGTCTCGCCCACGGGGGCGGCCAATTACAGTATTCCGATCGCACTTCCACCTGGTACAGCCGGTATGGCTCCGAGCGTGGCTATCAACTACAACAGCCAAGGTGGTAATGGTCTATTGGGCGTGGGCTGGAGTTTATCGGGATTATCTGCCATCACCCGTTGTCCGAAGACGATGGCGCAGGATGGTGTCCGCAAAACGGTGCAATACGACGCATCGGATCGTTATTGCATGGATGGGCAACGTCTAGTTTCGACCAGCGGCGTCTATGGGGCGAATGGCACCGTTTATCGCACCGAGCGAGAAAGTTTTAGTCGCATTACCTCCTACGGAGCCAGTGGTACACCCACTACGGGACCCGCGTACTTCACGGTGGAGACCAAGGCCGGTTTGACCATGGTCTATGGCAACTCGGTGGACTCCAAGATCGTCCAGCAAGGCAAAACCAATATTCAAGTCTGGGCACTCAACAAAGTGGTGGATAGCAAGAATAACTACTACACCATTACTTATCAGGATAACAGTGCAACCAGCGGAGAATTTTACCCGACCAGCATTGACTATACCGGTAACACAGTGACCGGCCTGCTGCCGTACAACTCTGTACGCTTCGTATATGAAGCGCG
This sequence comes from Ferriphaselus amnicola, assembly GCF_000974685.2. Lineage (NCBI taxonomy): Bacteria > Pseudomonadati > Pseudomonadota > Betaproteobacteria > Nitrosomonadales > Gallionellaceae > Ferriphaselus > Ferriphaselus amnicola. Next base: position 2,423,614 of record NZ_AP018738.1, on the reverse strand, counting down.
GCCGGATAGCACCACGCTTTACGATGCAGACGGCAGCACGATCAAGAGCACCGTTCGCCTGAATAATATCCAGACCTTTGCGAAGGTCAATGGCGCAAATGTGCTGGTGAAAGATTATCGTTTGGACTATGCCGTCAGTCCGGCATCAAAACGATCCAGACTAACTACTCTCCGTGAGTGTGATGGAGTGATTACGTCAGCGACGGCAACTTGTTTGCCCCCGACCACCGTGGGTTGGGATGCAACGGGGGATGCCGTTGGTAATGCGGTGGCGACACAGGTACAGGGTGGTGCGGGTTGGAACTCCATACCTCATCGGTATTCAGGTGACTTCAATGGTGACGGAAAGCCGGAGATGTTGGTCCAGAATGGCTCGATTGGCACCTCTGCATATAAGTGTGCTGGACTGGATCAGGCGGCCACATTTACCTGTACTGCACTCACGATTCCATCGAGTCAGTTTCCAGGCCATGTAACAGTCGGGGACTTCAATGGTGATGGCTATGATGACATTTTCTCGAATGGAAAGCTGTGCCATGGTCCTGCACTGACAGCCTGCGTGGCAACGGGTATGCCAGCGGCTGGCGGCGGCCTGCAAACAGTTCCCTACCAGTTTTATAACGGCACGGTGAATGTAAGTGCGAATGTGCAGTCGTCGGACTACGACAGCTATGTGGCTGACGTGAATAACGATGGCAAGCTGGATCTGATTTACTACCAAGCCACTGGATACGACTATATTTCCACTACTCTAATGTCAGAGGTGAGATTTGAGCGGGGGTACTGTCTCGGTCCCGATTTGAAGACGTGCAATTCGGTTCAGCTTGGATCAAGGCCACTTGGATACACAGCAAGTGTGAATTGGTTTCTTTTGTATGGAGTGAAGCCAGTAGGTACTGGGAATGTCACTGTGGGTGACTTCAATGCTGATGGTGTATCCGATCTGCTGTATGAGTTTGGAGGTAATACCTATCGGTGTTCTGGAACGACTGTCGGTGTCGGTGGATGTTCGATCATTGCCAATGCAGGCTGGGGTGGTGCCCTTGACTTCCTTTCCGGTGACTACAACGGAGATGGTATCAGTGACTTGTTCTTGGCGGGCTCATCTGCTAGCTATTTCTGCCCTGGACCAGGCATTGCGACGGCGAACAATTGCGTACAAGTTGCGACCGGTGACTGGAAATCACCTCATATTTATCCGGGGGACTATAACGGAGATGGCATTACCGACCTGATGGTGGTGGGGACGGGCAGCGCCCATCTTTGTGCTGGGCCTGGAATTTCTGTCGCAAGCCCGACCGACACGTTGCTGAGTAAATGCACCAGCAAGTTTACGGGCAACTGGTTTGCTTCGGACTTACGCCCAGGTGATTATGATGGCGACGGAACCACAGACCTATTACTGATCGACGACGCGTCACGCAAATTTGTTGAAACTGGAGCGGGCAAGGCGGATCGGGTAGCTTCGTTTACGAATGGCCTGGGAGCCTCCACCAATATCATCTACAAACCTCTAACGGATACAACGGTGTACGTAAAGGGCGCCGGTTCCGTGTATCCGGTGGTGGATATCCAGGCACCGATGTACGTAGTGTCGAATGTTGCGAGTAGTAACGGTATCGGCGGTACGGTAGGTACCAGCTACAACTACAGTTACGCCAGAGTCCACCAGAATGGGGGTGGGTTCCTCGGGTTCAATGTCGTTCGATCCTGTGACACCAACGTCACGCCGAATATCTGCACGCAGACAACCTATACCCAAGACTATCCCCATCAAGGCTTGGCAAAGCAGGTGCTTAAGTTCGCCAAGAATGCGACGGTGCTTCCCTATCTGAATCTGGTCACGAACACTTGGAGCTATGCAACTAACGCAGCGCTGGGTGCCATTTATCACGTACCGCAACTGATCAAAACGCAGGAAGTGAGCTACGAGTTGGGGAGTGGTGGCACGGTGCAAGGTGCTGCGATTACCAATGTCACGACCAGCAACACCTACGACCCGTATGGCAACCCCACCCTGATCACGGTTGCGGCGAACAATCCAGCGACACCGAGTGTCGTGTTCACCAAAACCACGACCAATACTTATAACAACGACACCGTCAATTGGTACCTAGGCCGACTGACCGGTGCGACGGTCACCAGCACCATCCCGTAATGGGTGGGTCGCAACGATCAACACCGAGACAGTACGACACACACGACAAGACACAAGGTAAGGGGATAACTATGAACAACCGACTGCGCACAACGGGGCTGTCGATGCTGATGGGGCTGTTCATCAGCCTGCCGGTTCACGCCGTGACGGCCACACGCAGCTCCAGCTTCGTGTATGACCCTGCATCTGGCCTGCTGACTAAAGAGATCATCGAGCCTGGCAACAGCGCACTCTGTCTGGTCACTGAATATACCTATGATGCCTACGGCAATAAAAAGAGCGTCACCACGCGCAACTGCAATGGCAGTGCGGGCGAAGCGGCTGCCCCGGCCGTTGGGACTGATGCGGTCATTGCTCCACGGACGACGAGCAGCACCTATGATGTGCGCGGTCAATTTGCCATCTCTACGACCAATGCACTCGGGCATACTGAAACTCGAACCTTTGACGAACGCTTTGGTGCCGTTGACGGCCTGATCGGCCCGAATGGTTTGCCGACCACTTGGGCGTACGATGGTTTTGGACGAAAGACGACCGAGACCCGTGCAGATGGGACGCAGACGCTTTGGCTATATCTAAATACGTGCTCCCTAGTCAATCCAAATATCACGGGCGAACGCTACTGTATTGCTAATCTAAGTACAGGACAGGGGCGTTGGGCTCATACCTACTACGACATTCTCAATCGCCAGCTCGCGGTTACTCACATCGATTTCGATAATACTGAATGGGTCGATGAAAAGCGCGTGACCTATAACGCCTTGGGGCAAGCCGTCCAAAGTTATTTGCCTTATGCCTGGTCTGGCGTGGCTGCTGCTAAATTTGCAACGGTCAGCTACGATCTGCTTGGGCGCCCAGTACAAGAAGGCTCTCCTGTTTCGAAGGGTGGGACGCGCACGACCAAACACGTTTACAACGGCCTAACTAAAACCGACACGACGTGGACGGGTGCAACTACGCTCCCCGGACAAGACAGAATCACCGTGAGCAATGTGCTGGGTCAGACCGTCAGTGTTACCGATGATAAAGGCAGTGTCATCGGCTATACCTACGATGCATTCGGCAACCTGATCAAGACCACCGATGCGGCGGGCAATATCACCGTCCTGACCTACGATGCGCGTGGCCGCAAGATTGGCATGGATGATCCAGATATGGGTATCTGGAGCTATGCCTACAATGCTTTGGGTGAACTCATCCGTCAGGTTGATGCCAAGAAGCAGACCGTCACCATGACGTACGACAAGCTTGGACGAATGTTGGCCCGAAATGAGCCGGATCTAACCTCGACCTGGGTCTATGACACGGCGGCTAACGGGATTGGCAAGCTGACCAGTGCCAGCACCGATAATAAATACAAGCGTACTCATGTTTATGATGCGTTTGGACGCCTCTCCAGCACATCCACTGTCATTGATAATGTAGCCAAGCCGTATGTCACCAGCACCACTTATGATGGAGCTGGGCGACCATCAGTGCAGACCTATCCGACTGGCTATGCGGTCAAAAATATCTACAACGCCGTCGGCACACTGGTCCAAGTGGTGAATACCACCATCCCGGCTAAGGTGCTGTGGACACTTAACAACATGGATGCACAAGGTCACCTATTGCAGCAGACTTACGGCAATGGTTTGGTGACTCAGCAAGTTTACGATGCTGGCATGCTGACTCGGCAATTGGCCGGGGTCGGAAATTCGGTTCAGTACAGCAGTTACACCTATGACAACTTGGGTAACCTTCTGACGCGCTCTGACATTTCCACTGGATTGACCGAGACGTACCTGTATGACACCCTCAATCGGGTTACCAGTGCCACCGCCACCAGCGGTGCAGTGAACACCGTCAGCAACTTTACCTACAATGCGCTGGGCAATATCATCAGCAAGACCGGCACGGGTACCTATTCTTACAATCCCAGCGGCCTGACCAGTATTCGTCCGCACGCGGTGTCCAGCATCGCCGGTACGGTCAACGGTGTAGCGAATCCCACCTTCCTCTATGACGCCAACGGCAACATGACCGCCGGTGCGAGCCGTGCGTTCACTTGGACCAGCTTCAACATGCCGAGCACGATCAAGAGCTGCTTCGGCAGTGTGGTCGCCAACTGTAATACCACCAGCTTCCTGTACAACCCCGAACACGAACGCACGATTGAGAATCAGGCCGATGGCTCCCAAGTCGTCACCCTGAGTCCACGCTATGACACTGGGTTGCATTTCGAAAAGAAGAGCAACTTCTCGATCAAGGATCCCAAGACTGGGGTATTGATTCCGGCCATTGAGTATGAGCACTACCTGTACGCCGGTGGCCAAATGTTCGGCAAGTACATTACCACCACCACACTCGCTGGAGGGCCAGTGCTTGCCTCGGATGGCACCGTGTTGGCACCCCCAACGTACGAGTATTACACCAAGGATCACTTAGGCTCCATCGTTGCCATCACCGGTCCAGCCGGCGGAGTAATGCAGCGCCTGTCCTATGACGTATGGGGCAAACGCCGCTATCCCAATGGCACCGCTGACCCGAACGGCCTGCTCAACAACCCGGACATGTACCACGGCTACACCGGGCACGAGATGCTGGACGATGTGGGGCTGATCCACATGAACGGGCGGCTGTATGACCCGATGATGGCGAGGTTCGTCAGTGCGGATTTCTTGATTGAAGCCCCAGAAAATTTGCAGTCATATAACCGCTACACCTATGTCTGGAATAATCCATTAGCTAAAACCGATCCGAGTGGGCAGTGCATATTTTGTTTTGTCGCAATTGTCGCCGCTGAGATTGGTTATCAAACCGGACTCATCGATAAAGGTACCGCACGTACCATTCAGAGTATTGCGGTAGCGGCATGGCTTGGACCAAGTGGAGGGCCAACATCTTGGGCTGCTGCTGGTCAGGCAATGGGAGCTGGATTCGCAAGTGGCTTTGTTGCTTCTGATGGGTCAATTGAAGCTGGGATGCAAAGTGCCGTGACCGCCGGATTGTTCTATGGTGCGGGCAGCTTTGCTGGAGATGTCATGAGTGGTCGAGGAGTATGGGCTGACGGAGGCATAGGCCGTGTCATGGCGCACGCGGCAGCCGGGTGCGCAGGAGCTGCGGCGGGTGGAGGGGATTGTGGTCGTGGCGCGATGACGGCCGCAGCAGGTGAAGCTTTCGGTGGGAACGTTCCAAGAGAGTATGACAATATGGTCACCCGAGCTGTAGTGGGTGGTACAGTGTCGGTCATTGGTGGGGGGAAGTTTGCAGACGGGGCAGTGACGGCGGCGTACGGGTACATCTTTAATAAGTGGGCTCACCCTAATAGCAGTACGGAGGGTAATCAGAACGTAAATGCAGCATCACCTCCACCCAATACACAGGAAGAGCCGGTTCAGCTTGCTGCAAATAATGGGTTTGGATGTACTGGGGGACCAGCTCCATGTTTTGATGTTGGGGGAGGCGGCGGCACAGCAGTCGGTTCTGGAGCAGGACGAGCCGGACGGACAGGGCAGCCCAACTCGATATACGAGCAAATCGATAGAACGGGAAGCGTCAGTTCCCGCACATTTTACGACAATAACGGACGTCCATTTTCGCGGCAAGATTATGATCATTTTCATGGTGGGATGAAGCCTCATGAGCACAACCGACTATTCGATGCTCAGGGGCGGCCGATAACATCAGAAAAAGTTCAATCCTTGCCATCAGGCTATCCGAATAAGAGAACGCGATGAGTTACTTTGTTTGTGGGTCAATTACATTAGTCGTAGCCTCGCCCCAAGAACAGGAGATGGTGGCTCGACGCGCATCCAGCCAAGCATTGCAAGTTGGCATGGCACTACAACTTGGCTGCAATATTGTTCAGTCCTTGGTGTCTGAAATTATAGAGCGTTCTGACAATCCATCTGCATTGCCGTTCTTAGTGACAGCATCACCACTTAGCGATACGTCGGACGAGCTAGTGTCGCCTTACGTGCTTGTGGGGTCAGAAGGCGATGAACGGTTCCAACAGCATGCAAAGGCGATTGCCACGCTCTTCAAGAGTCTCACTAGTGAAGAGCATGTTCAGCGTATTGATCTGTATGTGGTTGATGGTTTCGATACCACGATACCGACGAAATCGATCCTGATAACCGCCCTTGAGGACGAGCTCTTATCGGCATGGCGTAATCGAGAGCAGGACTTCTTCTTCAGACTCATTTTGCGAAAACTAGTACCTCTTCAGGATACCTTGAATAACAGGGGACACACCACGGTATCCTGATTTATTAATGAGCTACTAATTTTCCATGCCCACCCTAACCGCTCACCACCCCAGCCAAGGTATCGTCCGCCTGAACTTCGATGCACCCAGCGTCGAAGAAGCGGTACGGCTGGCAGAATCCCAAGGCTACCGAGTGGTGTCGTCGGGCGGGTTTGCACTGCCGTCCTTCCGTTTCACCCGACCCAAGCGCTTCCCGCTCACCCTGTTCAGTCAGGAACTGCTGTCACTGCTGGATGCCGGACTGCCCTTGCTGGAAGGCATCGAGATCCTCGCTCGCAAAGAGCGCGACAGCACCACCCGTGAGATCTACACCAGCCTGAGCCGGCAACTGTACGAAGGCAAATCCCTGTCGCACGCCCTGCAAGCGCATCCGACGGCCTTTCCTGCCCTGTACATCGCCACCCTGCGCGCTTCCGAAAAAACCTCCGACCTCAAATCCGCCCTGTCACGCTATCTGGTGTACCGCGAACAACTCGATGGCGTGAAGAAAAAAGTCCTCAGCGCCGCCATCTACCCGGTGTTCCTGATCGTGGTCGGCCTTGCGGTGATCCTGTTCCTGTTGGGCTACGTCATCCCGCGCTTCAGCCGGGTCTATGAAGAGATGGGTGACGACATCCCCATGATGTCGCGGCTACTGATGCAGTGGGGCAAGTATTTCGAAACGCACGGCAGCGTCATCGTGCTGGGCATGGGGTGCGTACTGGCCGGAGTGGCTTATGCACTGACCCGACCCGCCACCCGTGACTGGCTATGGCAACGCCTGTGGCAGATTCCGACCGTGGGCGAACAGCTCAAACTGTACCAACTCACCCGGTTCTATCGCACCCTCGGCATGTTGCTGCGCGGCGGCGTGCCTTTGGTCAGCGCCATGGACATGACCCGTGGCCTGCTGATCCAACCCTCGATGGAAGCCAGCCTCAATGCCGCCCGGCTGCGCATCAGCGAAGGCCAGGGGATCGCCGATTCACTGACGCATTGCCAACTCACCACCGATGTCGCCGAAGGCATGCTCAAAGTGGGTGAGAAATCCGGCAACCTCGGCGAAATGATGGAGCGCATCGCCAAGTTTTACGACGAAGCCATCGCCCGTTGGGTGGAATGGTTCACCCGTCTGTTCGAACCGATCCTGATGATGGTCATCGGTGCCGTGATCGGCGGCATCGTCCTGCTGATGTACCTGCCCATCTTCGAATTGGCTGGCAGCATACAATAACGGCATGGCCGATTTCTCCCCGATTCCGTTGGATATACTGGCTCGTTGTCGCGCAGAAAGTGTGGCCACCTTGCGTCCAGTGGTCGAGCTGCTGGCAGAAGCCCAAGGGTGTTCATCTGCCGAAGTCCTCCAGAATCTGGCGAGCTTACTGCACTATCCCGTGATCGGTATGGACGCACTGCGCCTATGCACTCCCGAATTCCACTACCTGAGCTTTGCCGAAGCCTCTAACCGGCATGCGCTGGTGGTCTCCAGCGAATCGGCTCCCCTCCGCGTGGTGATTGCCGACCCGTGGGACGAAGCGCTCCTCGCTTTATTGCAAGAACGTCTCGCACGTCCGTTTGCGATCTTCCTTGCGACTCCCGCTGACATCACCGCCTATCTGGCCTTGCAGGAAGACTCCCTGCGTGCGGTGAACCAGATGCTGGAGGGGGATGAGCAGGATGAACAACGGATCGGCAGCAACGAAGGACTGTCCCTGCGCTCCATTGCTGAAGACAGTAGCCCCGTGGTCAAGCTGGCCAACTCCACCCTGTACGATGCGCTGAAAAGTGGGGTGAGTGACATCCATCTGGAAAGTCATACCCACGGCATGACCATCAAATACCGGATCGATGGTGTATTGATCAAAGTTGGCTCCGTACCCAGTACCGAAACGGCGGAACAACTCATCTCCCGCATCAAGGTGCTGGCCGAGCTCGACATCGCCGAGAAACGCACCCCGCAGGATGGTCGCTTCAAAGTCACCATTCAAGGTCGTGATGTGGATGTGCGCGTGTCCATCATCCCCAGCATTCAAGGTGAAGATGCGGTGCTGCGTATTTTGGACCGCAAGTCACACAACGAACAAGCCAGCGGCCTCAATCTGGAACGACTGGGGTTTAGTGAATCCGCTCTGGAGTCAGTACGCCAACTAGCCCTCGAACCCTACGGCATGCTGCTGGTCACCGGCCCCACCGGTTCCGGCAAGACCACCACCTTGTATGCTGCACTCTCCGAGATCAACAACGGCTCGGACAAGATCATCACCATCGAAGATCCGGTCGAATACCAACTCCCCGGGGTGATGCAGATCCCGGTGAATGAGAAAAAAGGACTGACCTTCGCTAAAGGACTGCGTGCCATCCTGCGCCATGACCCGGACAAGATCCTAGTGGGCGAGATCCGTGATGCCGAAACCGCCCAGATCGCCATCCAGTCCGCGCTGACCGGCCACTTGGTGTTCACCTCGGTTCACGCCAACAACGTGTTCGACGTGCTGGGTCGCTTCATCCACATGGGTGTGGACAGCTACAGCTTCGTCTCGGCCTTGAATGGCATTCTTGCCCAACGACTGGTACGCATCGTCTGTTCCGAATGTGCCACCGACTTCACCCCCGATGACAAATTGCTGCGGCTCTCCGGCATCACAGCGGAGCAAGCATCACACTATCGCTTCCGTACTGGGCATGGCTGCGGTCATTGTCGTGGTACCGGCTACAAGGGACGCAAGGCTATCGCTGAGATCTTGCACCTGAACGACGAGATCCGCGAAATGATTGTCATGCGCGAACCGATCCGCAAGATCAAAGCCACCGCCAAAGCGCATGGCATGCGTAACCTGCGTGAATCCGCATTAGACTTGGTGCGCCGAGGCGAAACCACCCTGCATGAAATCAATCGGACCACCTTCGTTGACTAGAACGCTAGAGATCAGCCTGTCTCCCGATCGGGTACGCATCGTCACGCCTGCCGGTTGGCGACGTGCGGAAGTGGTGCTGGCTGAACTCGATTGCCTCCTTGTGGAAGGTAAGCCCCTCTGGCAAGCAGCCACCGAGTCCCTGAAGCAGTGGCTGGTCGAGCATCCACTGCCACCGGGCATGCGTGCGACGATCAACCTATCCAGCCATTTCATTCGCTATGCCATGCTGCCTTGGTCGCTGAATCTGGCTGGACGCAAAGAAGACCAAGCGCTTGGTCAGATTCTCTTTGAAGGCATCTACGGCGAGATCGCCAAATCTTGGCGGATTTCCATCGCTTCTGGCGGGTACGGCACACCCCGAGTGATGGCCGCCACCGAAGAGGGACTGCTGCTATCACTCGAAGCCTTACTGCCTAGACACAAGATCAAGGTCATCCGCCCGGAACTGGCCGCCATCCGCGTACTCCAGCACGCATGGCCGATCACCTCCACTCAACTGGCGGTGATCGAACCCGGTCTGGTGCTGAGTATCGGGATTCACAATGGACAGATCGACACGATTCGACGTTCATTGACCGGCAATGATCCAACCTTTGATCTGCACTCACTGCTGCAACGCGAAGCCCTGCTCAATGTCTATGATCCGGCCAGCGTACAACTCAGCTACTGCCTGTCTGATCCGACTCGACCGACACCCATGCGGATTCAGGACGGTATCACACGACTGGAGCTACCCAGCCCCTCCGGCTGGCATGCATTTAGATCAGGAAAGCTGGCTGCACTGAATTTCAAACATTCGGCCATCCAATCCCGGCATATCGGCTGGGCACTCCTGCTGCTATCCGCCGCCATGGCCGCGATGCTGGCGAACCAGCAAACTGCCATGCTTGAAGAGGCTGAGACGATCCACGCCCAACTCGCCGCCCGAACACCGAAGAAACCCCCGCCCATCACCTCACCGGATGCCATCGCCAAGCAACGCAAACTGGAAGCGATCAATGCCAGACTGACGTTCCCATGGGCAGGCTTGCTGAAAGGCTTGGAAAGCTCCGTGGGTGAGAATGTCGTATTGCTGGCAGTCGAACCTGATCCGGCCGGACATCAGGTCAAGATCGAAGCCGAAGCTCGTGACTGGGATGCCATGATCGAATACGTCGGCAAGATCGATGGCGAAGGCATCTTTGCAGAAGCGCACCTCATCAGCCATCGGGTGGAGAAGAACGAACCGCAGATGCCGATCAGGTTTGTGGTCGGATGCAGCTTGAAGTGAATGGAAATAAGAAATCCAGACAAATAGAGTGTAAAATCCTTAGCGCGCTGCGTGGCGTGCAAGCTAAAGAAAATTATGCATACCAGTTCAATCAATAATGGGTATTTTGAGCCAGTTCACTCGGCACACTCGATTGAGCAGGTTGTGCTTGTGTTGCATTTTGATCGCCCCATTGATCAGCAATATCTCAGTGACGCGCTTGTATGCGCTGCTCAATTTAAGACCCTGCTTCCAGGGGTTGCTCCTGTTCTTGGTGGTGGGATTGCTATAGCATTTGGCGGTCAATCTATACCGATGCAGATGCCTCCAGCGGGTGTCGTGATGAGTCGGAGTGCGCCGGATGGGACAATTGAAAATGAGCTCCGGATTGAGCAGGCCTCTATTACATTTAAATCGACTCGATATACGCGTTGGTCTGATATTTGGGGGCAAGCGGAAAAGTACTATGCGGCCTTAATTGGTCACTATCTGGATAGCGGCGCTACTCTAGTTAGTATTAGTATTAATTTTGTTGATAAGTTTGTTTGGAACGGAAGTGCAAAGGACTTTTCCCCAAATTTGCTACTTTCCAAAGATTCAGAGTTTGTTGCAAAGCACATTTTTTCCCTTGAGGACTTATGGCATATTCATACTGGAGCATTCATTAAGTCGGATGCGCAGACTAAGCGCTTGATGAATATTAATATCGACTGTTTGGATGAGATGGTTGGCCTGAATTCTAGGCGTTCAATTTCGATAACTACTGTACTAACGGACATGTTCAATCAAAATGGGTTTGAGCCACTGTCTTTAGCTCAGGATAGTGGCGAGGTTATGAACTTTATTTCGGCACACATGGGTGCGCTGCATGCATTCGATAAAGAGATTCTAGGAAAAACTCTTGTTGAGAGTATGGCTAAGCAAATTGCTCTGATTAACTAACTACAATGTCCACCAATATTAGTACGGCTGCTGCGGCAAAGATATTTCTCGCATTCAGCGTGACTCAGGCTCCAACTGTCAGCGCATTGCCAGGGGCAAGTGAGGCGCAGGTTAGGTCTGCACAGAGATCATTAGCCAGAACTTACCAGACTGCTCAAAATGTTGAGGTGGCTACAGTCGCGAATGACGAGATGTTTCATGATTTAAGTCGGGAAACTACGTCTTTAGAAAAGCTTATTGGTGAAATTAGAAACTGGGTGCTGTTTGAGCCAAACTGGGATGGGGAAGGCTCACTCAAACCATCGGCAATGTCACTTAAGCATGCGGTTTCTTTTGCTAGATTAATTAATGCTGAGGCTGAAATGCCTGAGCCAATGCTGTTTGCTTCTGGGCATGCTGCGCTTTTCTGGCAGAGTGAAGAACTATATGCTGACTTGGAATTTCTGGATGATAGTCGCATAGTCTATTTCATCAAAAAAAACAGTGATAAACACAAAGGGGTAGTTGCATTTGACTCTGAGAACATGCCATCTGTGTTCAAAACTCTCCTTAGTATTTAGTCGGCTTAGAGGAGTCTTCTCTAAGATTGGCAGGCGTTGTCGGCGCATCAACGAGGCTTCGAGTGATGAGAAGCTGCGTGTTGATGTTGTAAATCAGGCATGTCCGGAGTGTATTTGCGAAAAGCACACAACAAGTAGATTTTCTCCTGGCCTTATTCTGAATGAGGAGAGACTTACTCGGTTTATTTTCTCTCCGGTTCACGTACGCAAAAGCGGGGATATTAAACCTTCGGCCTTTTCTCATGTCTTCCAGCAGGGTTGCTCTATCCAAAGAGAATCAATTGTTATGGAAGGTGAGCTTGTTAGTTTTGTTACCGACTATCTGACGAAAAATCCATCCCACAAGTGGCATGGTGTCCTGATTGGCGATTGCGGATTGCTTAGGCAGTGTTTGCTGGAAAGCTCTGGGAAGCGCGCGCTATGTGTTTATGATACGGCGGAAAAACACAATCCGGCGCATGGTGAAATTCACAAATCACAGTACGTGATTGAAGAGGCCGATCAGTCGGAATTGCGTGCCACATTGTTCGAAATATTTAATAACGGAGCCAATACCAAGCCTAGTGAGTACCGCGACGGTATGGTTTTGAATAGGGTGTCGCAATAAATCTGATTGACCGCATGTCAGACTGGTCCCATCTGTGAACAATTCATTTTTACGACAGAGCCTAGTATGAAATATTCCAAGTTTAGCTGCGGTACCCAACGCCAGTCATCTGCTGGTCGATATGACGGATTTACGCTCCTGGAGCTGCTTGTTGTGATGGTCATCATTGGCTTGCTCGCCAGCTATGTCGGTCCCAAATACTTCAACCAAATCGGCAAGTCCGAGGTTAAGGCGGCGCGGGCACAGCTTGATGCACTGGATAAGTCACTGGATCAATATCGCTTGGATACCGGCCATTATCCGAGCACGGAGCAAGGCTTGAACGCATTGGTACAGCCACCTGCCAGTGAAGCCAAATGGTCAGGCCCGTATCTGAAGAAAGACGTCCCTCTTGATCCTTGGGGCGCGGCTTACCAATACAAAGCTCCAGATGAGCATGGTGAATTCGATCTTTTCTCATTCGGAAAAGATGGTCAACTGGGCGGAACTGGCGAGGCGGCGGATATTACTAATTGGTAGTGGGGCGTCAATCTGGGTGGACTCAGGGGATTTGCATTCAATCTGAGTTTTCTTGGTCAGTATTTCGACAAGGAAACTAGTACCGATTACAATTACTTCCGCGATGCGTATGACTCGGCATTGGGTCTCTATACGCAATTCCATCCCATTCTAGAATGGCTTGAATATGGACTGATCGCCCTGTTTTAATCTCCCGAAAAACTCAATCGCGTATCGGTCCGTCATGCCTGAAACAAAATCACAAATAAGTCGCATCTTATCCGCTGATTTCTGCAAACGCTGATGGGACTCCCTCACATCCTGAGGAAGTAGAAGATATCCATCATCCTCAGAAAGTGCCCTGAATATTGTTTTCACTATTTCATAGCCACGATATTCAACCAACTTTAGGCGTGGCGACATGATGGTCACCTCATAGTTAAGGTGCTTAAGAGACTCAACCTGTATTTTTACTCTTGGATCCATCGTAACTTTAGATAGGGCAGGTCTGTCATGATCTATCGAAATGGAGATGCTATTTATAAAACTATCCACAAGACTAGAGGTCAAGGCTGCTCTAGAATATCCGTTGCTGGCAATTAATCTGGATAGTATATACTCGTCGAGGGGCGAGACTATTTTCTGTTCGTCTTCTGGCTGTTGTTCTGTTTTGCCATTTATATCTCGCCTAAAAGTATAGGCTATTGCTTTAAGCACATCCTCTGACTTGGCATCGGGACATTCTTTCTTGACTTTATCTGTTACCCGTTGAAGTAACTCTGTATCAGTGCGAGCGATACTCAGAAGCATAAGTGGATTAACAAACCCGCCCTTGAGTCCATCTTCTAAATCATAGGTTGAGTAAGCAATATCGTCAGCAATGTCCATAATCTGACATTCAACTGTCTTTAGGGGAAAATGCGCGGGATAGTCGCTTGCAACGACTTCTCGGATTTGGCTAACAAGTGGTTTTTCTGTGCAGTAATAACCCTTCACAAGCTTGTCGGCATTTTTTCGTGAGACCGGAATCTCATTGTCGTACTTCAATATTGCAGCTAGTGAACGGAATGTCAGATTTAGTCCAATGCGATTGTCCTCACCCTTTAGCGTAACCCCGTCAAGCCCCCCATCTGTTGTTTCCTTCTTTTCTGATACAGCTAAAATGCGCAGTGTTTGTGCATTCCCCTCAAACCCACCCCAGCGCTTCATGCAATCATCAAGCGCATGCTCCCCGTTATGTCCAAATGGAGGATGTCCCAAGTCGTGTGCCAATGCGGCAAATTCCACTAAATCACAGTCAATTGGGTTTGTCCGCAGAAACTCATTATCATGATTCAGCTTTTGCGCTATGCTTTTTGCGATCTGCGCTACTTCAAGAGAGTGAGTCAGGCGATTGCGAAAGAAATCCGACTCATGTCCTGGGTAAAGTTGAGTTTTCCCCTGTAGTCGTCGAAAGGCAGGAGAGTGGATCAGTCTTGCGTAATCTCTCCGATATGGCGAACGAAAAGCGGAGTCAGTTTTTCCAGACTGAAGTTGACGATGCTGACAATTCTCACTGTACAACTTATTGGGCATAATTCTTTTCACTCAATAAAAAAGGCCAAACTTAGGTTGGCCTTTTTGATAATTCCGATATGCTTATCCCTTGCTGGCGATTGGTGGATTATCTACTGTTAACGACGATGGCTGCGAAGTCCGACTAGAATTGCTGTGCAACTCAGAATTTTGATTACCAATAGCGTTCGCTCTGTAAGAATCCATCATTTTATAGTTGGAAAGCTGTGATTGCGCTAGCGCCAAAGTTTTACGAATCACTTCGTCGGTTCCCATTTTGAGCCTCTCTCGATTAAAGTTCGTGAGTTCTGTTTACTTCACGGCCACTTGTCTGCGCGCCATTGTAGAATAATTCTTCAGACTCTGCTACTGAAGTTGGTGTCATCGACACAGAATGCATTACATCCGGCTGTCTGATGCCAGTGTGCATTTTGTCCATCACCACCATCTTTCCTGTCTGGAATTACTCCCCAGCGCTTTGTTGGTAATAGATATTCTTCATTTTTCATCGGCATCATACGCATACCGCTAGATGTTAACTTCGCTTATAGCTCAATCCTTCCGACAGCGAACGTCATGAGCCGAAAAATGCTCTTTCGACTCGGAGTTCGATGTATTTTGTGATCGATTGGACATCATTCTCAGTTGGACTTAACCAAGTCTGAATATTTCTGAACTTGATCGCACCAGCGAGTGCGACTACTTGAATGCCCCTTCCTGCCTTGCCTTGCCAAGATTGACCATCTAGCAATTTCTCAGATCACAACAGCTCCAATAATTACATTCATGTGTGCGATGTTTACCATCGGCAATGGATTTAGACACTTGATTTAGCATGGCTTAAAGTATCTCCTATATCCAAGGACTAGCCGATGACTTATTGGCATAGGCCTCCAGACATATATGACGACTTTAAGTTATGTGTCAGCATCTCCAGAAGAGATCGCATCCATCCAACAGGTGCGAGTGGGCGCATTTTCAGATGGTCGAACTGGGAGGTGAGATGAGCAAGTGCTTGGATAAATTGGTAAGCCATCGTTTAAATGCGAACTTTAGCTTGGGTATGGTGTTGCTGGCTTCTATCATGCATTCATCCGCTTCAATCGCAGCAGGTTCGTTCTATACAATCGGCGGCTACTCTGGAAATTACAGTGGGCGAGGATTCCTTTCGATTGATGATGCGGCCTCTTGGGGTTGTACAACCTCTATGACCAGCTCTTGGGGAGCTGGTTATCCTGCACCTCCGCCGAGTTTCTTTACTTGCGATGGTGGGGTCGTTTTCAATCAGCCTGCGGGTTGGCCTGACTGGGATCCTACGATTCAGGGGCATACAAATTACTGGTGGCGGTACTACTTTAATGGAGTTGGCCCATACCCACTTTATTCGATTGGATATGATCCAGCCATTTTTCCAATTGCGAAAAACTTCAGCGCTTCAACACATAGCTGCACCACGGCCCCGGCAGAGGCTGCCGCACCAGTTCATGTCGGCAACCCCATTCATGTTGGAATTGGCGATAAGCTACAAGTTGAGGTGGACTACGCTCAAGCAAACGGACTTGAATTTGTTCGCTACTACCACAGCAGTATGTTTGCATCAAAAGGTGGGTTTGGGCAGCAGTGGCGACACACCTATGATCGAAAGATTAATTCTCTTACGTCAGGGGGCTACAGCTTCGCTTATGTGACCCGAGCTGACGGAAAACAGTTCTCTTATCAACTTTCATCCGGTACGTGGATTCCAGATGCTGATATCAACGACACACTGGTTCGACTAACAGATGCTAGTGGTAATACCACGGGATGGAAGTTTACTGATGAGGTAAGAAAACAGGTCGAGACTTATGATGCATCTGGAAAGCTGAGTGCAATTATTGATCGCAATGGGGTGGCGCTGGCTCTTAGCTATAGCGATGCCACGACACCGATTTCTGTCGCACCTGCGCCAGGGCTATTGATCCGTATTGCGGATGCTTATGGTCGTCAGATCTCACTGACTTACGATATGTCTAGTCGAGTGAGCACCATGACGGATCCGGCGAGCCGAGTTTACAATTACTCCTATGATGCCAATAACAACCTGATTGGGGTAGTGTATCCGGACGATACGTTATCCAATACGGCAGATAATCCAAAGCGAATTTATCTTTATGGCGAGACTACTCGTATCAATGGCGGTGCTTCCTGTGCTAACAATGTAGATGGATATCCGCATGCCTTGACTGGCATGCTGGACACGGTAGCCTCTGATTTAACCGGAGATCCGAATAAGCGGTTTGGAAGTTGGGAGTACGATTGCCAAGGACGTGCAATTGCATCCGAACATGGTTCCAATATGTCTGGCGGGGCTGTGGATCGGTATCAAGTTTCGTATGGAGCATCATCTGCCGTAGTTACCGATCCACTTCTGTCTCAGCGTACATACAACTTACAAACTGTGCTTGGAGTAGTCAAGAGTTCGGGGCAGTCACAGCCTGCTGGCTCTGGATGCAGCGCTGCCGCCGCTAATCTTAATTACGACACCAATGGCAACATCGCTTCTCGTACCGATTTCAATGGCAATCTAACCTGCTATTCATACGACCTCACACGCAATCTGGAGAGTGTCCGCGTGGAGGGTTTGCCATCTGGCAGCGCTTGCCCCACGAATCTGGCTACCTATACGCCGGTCGCAGGCAGTGTCGAGCGCAAAACCACAACTCAATGGCATGCAAGTTATCGCCTACCCACTGCAATCGCTGAGCCGTTGCGCATTACCAGCTTCAGTTATGACACCAAGGGTAATCTACTTGGCAGAACAGTACAGGGAACGACTGATGCCACGGGGGCGACCGGGATGGCAGCGACTGCCTCTGGAACTGCGCGGATCACCACCTATACATACAATGCCGCAGGCCAGATTCTGACTGAGAATGGGCCACGCACCGACGTGCAAGATGTCACTCAGTACACTTACGACACACAGAGTAATCTCGCTACGGTCAAGAATGCGCTGAATCGCATCACAACACTAGGTGGGTACGATGCCAATGGGCGTCCAGCCACCATCACTGACCCGAATGGTTTGATCACCTCATTGGGTTACGACGCGCGCGGTCGTTTGTTGACTCGCAATGTCGGTGGTGAGACAACGGGTTATACCTACGATGGGGTTGGCAATCTGACTGGGGTGACATTGCCGAACGGCGCGTCTTATACCTACACCTATGATGCAGCTCATCGCCTGACACGGATCACTGATGCCCTAGGAAATCAACTTGTGTACATCTTGGACAATGCTGGCAATCGCACCCAAGAACAACTCTTCGATTCGACAGGCACATTGATTAAAAAGCACTCGCGCATCTTCGATGCCCTGAGTCGTTTGCAACAAGACATCGGAGCCGTCAATCAAACCACCACCTACACCTACGATGCTAATGGCAATCTCACGGGCGTGACGGATCCGCTAAACCGTCAAACCACGAATGTCTATGATGCGTTGAATCGACTCAGTCAGGTGTCCAATCCGGATACGGGGGTTGTTAAGTATGCTTATGATGGCTTGGATCAACTGAAACAAGTCACTGATCCACGGAATCTCGTTACCACCTATACCCGAGATGGTTTGAGTAACCTTAGTCAGACCGTCAGCCCAGATACAGGGACGACCAACGTAACTTACGACGCAGCGGGCAATGTATTAACCAGCACGGATGCCAAGGGACAGAAAGCGACTTATACCTATGATGCGCTGAATCGGGTGTTGACGATCAGCTACAGTGGCGGCACCAGCCCGGCTCAGAGCGTGACCTATCAATATGATCAGGGAGTGAATGGCTTGGGGCACTTGACCTCCATGACCGACATCACGGGTACCACCTCGTTCAGCTATGACGCTCATGGCCGCCTGCTTACCGAGACCAAAGTGGCGTATGCGGCAACCTATGTCACGCGCTACAGTTACGATGTACAAGGCAAGCTCACTTCCATGACATATCCGTCAGGTCGCTTGGTGAGTTATAGCTACGATACGATCGGTCGAGTTTCTCAGGTCAGCACGACCCTGAGTGGTCAAACGCAAGTATTGGTCAGTGGCATCACCTACCACCCCTTTGGTGGAGTGAAGAGCATGCTGCGAGGAAACGGAAAAACCTATACGCGTCTCGTCGATCAAGATGGCCGAATTGCCAGCTACACCGTGAACGGCAAGTCGATGTCGATTGGCTATAACCCAGCCTCAGAGATCGCACTGATCACCGACTCGACAAATCCTACCTTGGCGGCCAGCTACAGCTACGACCCAATGAGCCGGTTGACCAACTACACCCAAGGCTCGATCAGCCAAGGGTTCGTTTATGACAAGGTGGGCAATCGAACCAGCCAGACGGTGGGTGCCACTAGCACGACCTACGGTTATGCGGCAACCAGCAACCGACTTGCCAGTACCCAAGTAGGTGCAGCCGCTGCCAAAACCGTGACACAGGATGTCAATGGTGCGACGACCTCCGATGGAGTCAAACAATATGCCTACGATATTCGAGGTCGAATGAGTCAGGCCACGACGGCACAAGGAACCGTTAATTACTTCGTGAACGCGCTGGGACTGCGCACTCGCAAACAAGCCACCTTCACCACCACCGATACCGTCTATCTCTACGATACGGACGCACACCTGATCGGTGAATTCACGACAGGGACGATTAAACCTGCGCGCGAATATGTGTGGTTGGGTGATATGCCTGTGGCGGTGATGCAATGAACGGCCAGCTAAAACGCGAAGGAGAAAACGAAATGATGACTCATTCCAACATTGGCCGAACCGTGCGCGGATATCGCCTCTTCCGTACCGTGCTATCGATGGGGGTGCTCTGCATTGGACTGCTAGGTTTCAATGCATCCGCCATGGCTGCTGTGACCGCCAAAATGACCAGTCCAGTTGCCAATGCTACGGTGGCAGAGCCTGGGAGATTTGTGCTGACCGCCACGGCAACCAGCACCGGCGGCACGATCAAGAATGTGGCGTTCTATTCGGGTACCACCCTACTCAACACGGACACCACTTCGCCCTATACCTTCACTTGGAACAATGTGGCGGCTGGGACGTATGTGCTGAAGGCCAAAGCGACGGATAGCAAGAATGCTACCGCGACTTCAACTACGGTGACAGTAACGGTGACCAAAGTTGTAAAAGCGTATTACATTGACGTTGATCACCTAAATACCCCACGCGCAGTGACTAATAGTACCGGTGCGGCGGTTTGGACATGGGACAACGTGGATCCATATGGTGCGAACGTGCCGAATGAAAATCCGGGTGGGCTCGGGGCATTTGCGTTCAATCTGAGGTTTCCTGGGCAGTATTTCGACAAGGAAACGAGTACCCACTACAATTACTTTAGGGATTACGATCCGGCGGTAGGGCGGTATGTCCAGAGTGATGTGATCGGGCTGGGCGGCGGGGTTAATACGTACACCTATGTTGGTGGAAAACCGCTGAGCTATACCGACCCGCTCGGGCTATGTCCCTTCTGCATCATCCCAGCATTACCGCTTATTCCAGAGGTTGCCATTATTGGCACTACTTGGTGGGCAATGAAGCCGCCGAAAGATGCCTACGACCCAAATGGTGCAAAAGCACCAGGTCAACCGGGAGACGGTGATGGTTTTTGTGAACCCAAGAAAGGACCTAAATGGGGGCGCTCTCCAAACGGTAGAGGCAATGGATGGGTTGATAATGATGGAAATGTCTGGGTTCCTACGGGGCTTGGTGGCGAAGCGCATGGTGGTCCTCACTGGGACGTTCAAAGGCCGGGTGGAGGATATGACAATGTATATCCTGGCGGGAAAACGCGTTAGATAGGGGGAGAGAATGCAACTTGAGATTAGCCTAACGACGTTTTACTCTATTGGTGACGAACGGCGTTTTTTCCAAGGATTAAAGGACATTGAAGCGATAAAAGAAATCCGCGGAGTTGGCAGAGGGTTAATTATTAAAATCGAGATGAAAGCTTTGAACAAAGAAATGCTACGAGAGCTTATCGCCCTTCTGTGGCGTTATGGAATATCGCTTGCTCCGTTGAAAGTGTTTGCTTCCAACAATAAAAAATTTACATGGCTCGATGATGAGCGCTGCTATTGGTACAAAAGCATGTTCGAAACAGAAGCGCGGTAGCGCAGTAGGTCGCATCGTTATTGCCGAATGTTGCTCTCTCTTTCCTCTTCTTTTAGCCGCCCAAAATTTGTTTGATTATCTGCTCGTAAACCACCCAAAAACCTCCAGTTATGGATGGCACTGATTCGGAGAGGTTTGCAGAATCACCAATCCACCCTCTCCCTCAACTCCTTTCCAGCTCTGAAATGAGGCACAGCCTTCGCGGGCACAAATATCACTTCACCCGATTTCGGATTGCGAGCCTTCCTCGGCGGATGCCTATTCACCTCAAAGGTACCAAAGCTACGAATCTCCGCACGGCGACCGAGACTGAGCGCTTCCGAAATGGAATCCAGAAGGGTGATCACGCATGATGATACATCGCTGTGATTCAGGTCGGGATGGCGGGTGGCTAGGGCGGATATGAGTTCGGAGCGGGTCATTGGATAACGCAATATTTCATTCAGTTGGCTAATTGTAGTGGCTTTCTTGTCCAATCCCTATAACTCCCAATTGTGCGATGCATCATTCCCACATTCACTGCTGCTTGAAATCGGACTCCAAGAATACTTTTCTTAAGCCCAGTCCGCGTGGTCATCGAAGTGAATATGCGGTCTTCGCTACTCATTGGATTTAAGCGTGGGCGTAACTTGACGTAATACCACTCAATCCAAGCACGCACCTGAGCGGGTGATCGAGCAGCCTCGGCAAAGTTCTTTTCGACAACTTCTGGTACGAGTTGACGCACTCGCTCCAGAGTGAGATTCGTAAGCTCCGTTTGAGATAGGTGAAGTTGCCTGCCTGTAGCAAACATGATCTTGTCTCGAATCAGAGAGAATCGCTTTATCTCATCCTGCGTCTCGGCGATTTGGTGATCGATGCTCGTGAGCAAGTCTTCGTAGGTATCCTCCGAGATTGGCTTGGGCAACCTGTCTGGGACATGCATAGCGATATCTCGGCCAAATAATTCCCTAGACCTCTTAAGGCTAAACTGCCCATTCAATTTCTCGGTGGCAGCAGCAATAGACTCTGCTTCTAGCTGGCTAATCTTGGCGAAGCCGCCTAAAGATTCTCGACGAATGACATCTTCATACCAAAATGGACGATAGTCCGTGTCGCCTCTAAGGTCGCTGTATCTAAGGTCGCATTTGCGAATGTGATTAGTGAAACTATCAGGCCACTCCTCTAGCAGCCTAGCAAGAAAGAGGAACATCGCTCGGCGCGTACCTATCGGAGACATTTCCAGTCCGCTCTTTACCCAGCCACTGAGGTCGATATCATCCAAGATTGACGAACGTCTGAGACGCTGCAAGCTGACTTTGGAGATGAAGCCGGCAATCATATCTCGCAAGCCTTGGAAGAACATGACCGAATGCATTGATGGGTTGCCCGCCCAACTAACGAATCCCTGCTTCAATACCTTCTCCAGCCTGAATTGGAAGTCGATCAGTTGAATATGGGATTCTTCCTCCGTATGACTCTGACTTAGTTTAAACCCACACTTCCAGCAATGTACCAACAGCCCCTCTGTTGGGAAGAAGTCCTTGGATTGCATATCGGTTCGATGAAGTATGACCGGTGACTGGCAGGATGGGCATGCATCCAAAAGGTGGCACCTGTGCTTGGTACATACGGTCGAGAATGCGAGCCGCCACTGCCGCCTGAAATACGGCTCAGCATCTTCTGCCAGGCATTTCGGACAAAATGCCAAACCCGGTCGCCGGCGGGTTCGATGGTAGATACCAATGGGGATAATCCATCGTGTCATTCCGTTGGGCTGATGTGACTGGTATAGCCAACCCTCATATCCCTTGAAGGTGGTGTTTTCAAATTGTTGGAGCGTTGCGCCAGTGGCTGCCATCAGCTTGTCGCCGATCTCTGGGGATGCCAGTCGATCAATATCTCGGTTCCAGATAGGTTCTTGTCGGCCGAACAAGAATACACACATTGTCTGCGACTTGTATCCGTGGGCATGAGCAAGCCGAATGATCCATGAGCTCAGGAGCTCATCTGGCTTCGGCTTTAGGTGGATGGGCCAGAGCTGGGTGTTTAGACGGAAATGATAGTCGTCACAATCTGGATAGGTCGGCATTGTCGCGACGTTTTATATGCTTGCAGTTGTTTATCGCATCAGCAGAAATACATTCATCACCGCTCTTGATTGCATACTCAGCGGCACTCTTCACGGTTTTGCATATATCGCCGAGTGTGCCATCGTTGCTCAAATTGAATATCAGCGAAGGTAACTCACCCTTGTGAAGAAGCGATGCTTTTCGTAGGGGTAGAGTTTGTTCAAGGGTGAGCAGGAATCGCCTATAGTCGGCATCATTGCCCCATCGGGGCAAGGTGCTGACAGGGAATCGACTATTGAATTGTGGATCGGCGGAAAACTCATTTAGCACTTCAGGAACGCCAGATACCACGAAACAGAGCTTTAACTCATTGCTAAGAAATTTGATCGTATTAAGGAAGGCCTGTTTCTGATTGCTTCCTCCTGAACTCATTGCTCCAATCTCATCAATCAAAATTAGATTGGCACCTACTCTTGGAAGTAGTGTGACGGCTCGAAATAGTTTGTTGTTTGTTGACTCACTTGTCCTGATTGATACGCCAAGCTTCCCCAAAATCAGGTCGAGCATCATCTCTTGACTTGGAGTAGGAGGCGTCTGAATTTTTATGACTGGGGCGAGCAGCAGATCATCGCGGTTGTTGATTTCTATCGGATGCCGACGCTGAAATTCCTCTAGTAAATCAGTTTTGCCATTATCGGAGCGTCCGAGTAGTAACATACACGGAGGTCTGTTGACTCGCGAACGCCCAAGTAACTCTTCCATTTCTTCCATCAGTTGCTCAGCCACCGGATATTTGATGAATCTGTTGTCCCAGATGAAGTTTATTCTCTCCTCATCGGACTCATTCAGCATTGCCGTAGTCTGTGCCCCTAACTTCCTATCCTTGAGCTCCATTAATATTCCCCGCTAATTTTGAAGGGCTGAAGGTCGTCGTCGTCCCATGTTTGCGTAGGTGCGCTAGGCCCATTCGCAGTATCACTTTGTACGGGGCGTATCGAGGCCTTGAGACTCGACTTCTTTTGTTGTTTCGCTTTTTGTCGCTCCTTGCGAGCAGATTTGGTCAGATTAGATTCGCTTTCGACGATTCTTTTTCGATCTTCGATACTTTGGTGAATTAGGCGCTGGTTCACTGTGTATCCCTTCCCAGCTAACTCTCGCTTAATGGATCGAAGTTCCCAAAGGCTGACATGGGTATCTTTTTTAGACGTGCTCGAAAGAGGAATGTGTTCGTTCGAGTCTGGATCGTATAGCCAGATCGTTGACATGTCGCGTGGGTCGTAGCGAATCAGAAATTGCCTTGCCAGTTTTGAGGTGGCAGAGCTGCGTGTTTTTACGAATTTTCGAATGGCGGGATTCGAATAGGTCAATCCTTCAAACTCGACCCCACTTCGCTGCACAGTTCGCCGATTACTGGGCATGAAACTTAGCCTGAGTTGCTTCTCATCCGTCTCCACTACGGGTAGCCCCGTTCCAATATCGGTATCAGTACCGAAAATACCTTGCTCCCATTTCGCAATCGGTGGAACCCCATTGTTCCCTCGGTGAGGAGCTTGATGATAATCGCCCACAAGATACTGGGCAAACCACATCTCAAGAGCATCGAATGTCATGACCGCATTACCCTCGGAGTCATAGTCATACTTGCTTCTCACATTCGAGAAGGTCGTTCCGGGTAATTCATCATGAATGTTCTTCATGTATGTCCTGAATGCGCGCTCCACATTGCCACCAAATCGTGTTGCACGTTTCGGGCGATGTTCAACGATTATTCCATATTGTTCTGCTGCTCGGCCAAGAACCTCGCCATGAAACTCCTTGGCATTGTCAGTATGGATTCTCCTCATCACCCCCCAACATGGCCATTGATATTCCTTCGGGTCGATGCCAAGGCTGGCTAGGTAATCATCTTTTGGAAGAATTGCGTTAGCGATACATTGACCTGCGGCTAGCGCTCCTACAGGATCGAACGACAAATAGTATCCGACGCACATCTTGCTATATACATCGGTTGCGATCGTTAAATACGGGCGACCAATTGGAAGTCGATGTTTTTCATCTACGACAATTACGTCAACTTTGGTGTGGTCGATCTGTACAACAGCTAGTGGAAAATTCGCATCTGGGAATTTCCCTCTAATTTGTTGGAATCGTTCTTGAGCGATTTTTGAACCATACCGCCTACTTGTTTTTAACTCGTCACTGAGCGCGGCGATTCGACGATAAACGGTCACTTCCGCTGGCGGGCGGATATCTTGCGATGCACAGGCGCTACCGATTAATCTAATGACTCGTTTGATTGAGCTCCTTTGCTCTGTCAAATAGAATCGGTCAATCATGTCGGATATGATGGCATCCACCTCCTGACTTAGCCGATTACCTCCCTTGTCAACTCTCGGTTTTCGTATGAGTGAGGTTACTAGCCCACTGGCTTTGTAAGCCCGTATCCAGCGATAAATAGTGGCGGTGTCGTAGCTATTATTCTCAGCGACTGCTTTGACCACCTCCCGAGTTCGTTCTTTGTCGCTCATTTCCAAGAGCGGTGAAATAATTCGGAGGCGTTCTTGAGCTCTTCGCCATTTCTTATCCGGGATGGATGCCAACTCCATTCTGGTTGCCGCTGAATGTTCTTCTCTGATTATGAGATCCGATGCGGGAGCGGTCTCCCGCCTACCGTTTTCATCGCGGATGAGGACGGTAGATATGTTGATCAAGTCCTCAATGTGGTATCGCTTACCTTGGTAGTAAACAGCTAAACCAGGCACGAGGCGCGTTGTCGCCAATAGGCTCATATCTCAATCCATAACTCTGATTCTTGAGTCAAAGGTTCGTCTTCATCGAATTGAATTTCATTGCGAGCAACCATACACCAAAGTGTCCATAGTGCTTTGCCGCGATCCTCTCTTGTGAGGGCTACGTTTCTCATGATTTCAATGGGCGAGGTACGCCCTTTGGTTTGTAGTAACTGCCGGATCGCATCGCGATATTCTGCATGACATTCGGAGGTGCGATATCGAAAGAGAAATTTTACGTTATCCAAATAGGGGGTTCGAATTTCTTGCTCGGTGAATATTTTGAACCGACATCCGTGGCGCTTGGCAAAGCGAATGGCCGCTTTGAATTTTGGTTTATATTCTGACCAGTTCTCGATCAAGTCCTCTCGGAACTTTGCTTCACAGTACATGGGGGGCTGAGGAGAACTTTTCTTGAATGAATCTTTGAATACGACCAGAAGGTCTGGAGTGTAGCTTCGAGGTTTGTCATCAGGGCCGTCATACGGAATGGTGGTTGGCTGAACCTGGCATCGCTCAACATCGTGCCGCCAGTTCATGAGCGTAAGCAAATCCCGTTCGAGTGTGGACTCAAACTGTTGCCCATTATGGGTTCCAGTTACGCTTCGAGTGTTAGGTTTTATTTCTCGAACGGGCTTGCGTTGCTGGTCGATAAATTTTCGATTTGCCATCTAGTCGCATTTTACGACATAACTGTGGACTCTAGTCGCAAATAAAAAGAGTTCTTACATTGGCGGGGGTAGCAATCCGCGTCCCGGTGAAATATCTATGGCTTTACACGGGGTGCTGTTTTTGGATGAGTTACCGGAATTTGAGCGCGGTGTGTTAGAGGTGCTGCGTGAACCGCTGGAGTCGGGGCACATCACCATTTCGCGTGCCGCCCGCCGCGCTGATTTCGCTGCCCAGTTCCAACTCATCGCGGCGATGAATCCGTGCCCATGCGGCTATCTTGGGCATTACAGCGGGAAGTGTCGCTGTACGCCAGATCAGGTTGCGCGTTATCGCAGTCGTATCTCCGGCCCATTGCTGGATCGCATCGACATTCAATTGGAGGTGCCGGCTGTACCGCAGCAAGATTTGCTCAAAAGTGCTGATGGTGAGTCTTCTTCGGTCATTCGCCATCGAGTCGAGCAAGCGCGCCAGTTGGCTTTGGCGCGGCAAGGCAAGCCTAATGCTCGGCTTGCTGTGAGCGAGATCGACGAATTCTGCTTGCCGGATGAAGCGGGTATCAGTTTGTTGCAACAAGCTATCTCTCGGCTGAATCTTTCTGCTCGCGCGTACCATCGTGTGCTTAAGGTGGCACGCACCATTGCTGACTTGGCGGGAAGTGAACGGGTGTGTATTCCCCATATCGCTGAAGCCGTGCAGTATCGAAAGATGGATAAGCAGTAGGGCTATACCCAATACGCCGTGCGGGTGAGCAGCTTCGAAGATAGCTGCATGGTTAGTTTGATGGGGGTGGGAAGGGTTACGCCGCCCATGTTGACAGCCATCTCGGAATGGCCGATCTCGTCGGTGTACATCTGTTGCACGATGGCTCGGCTCTTGGCATCTTGCTCTGGAAGCTCTTGTAGGTGCTCTTGCAAGTGACCACCTACCTGACGCTCGGTTTCGGCGAGGAAGCCAAGGTTCCACTTATCTCCCAGCAATCCAGCAAATGCGCCTAATGCCAGTGAGCCGGAATACCACAGCGGGTTTAGTAGGCTCAGGCGACCGCCTAGTTCCTCCACTCGACGCGAAGTCCAAGCTAGATGCTCGGTCTCTTCCCAGGCGGCCTGCTCCAGTTTTTTTTGTACTAAAGGGTCGCGAGCAGTCAATGCTTGGCCTTGATACAAGGCTTGTGCGCAAATCTCGCCGCTATGGTTAATGCGCATCAGGCCGATGGCATGCTTCTTTTCGGATTCGCTTAACGGAGTGTCGGCAATGTGCTCGTCAGGGTAAGCGCGCACGGTCTGCGCCTTGCTCAACAAGGTGCGTAAGCCCTTATCAAAACCGATGATGAGATGATCCAGATTCAGCATGTGTGCTCCCTCGCAGCGAAGGGCACAATGTAATGGAAGAGAATAAGCGGGTCAAATGATAACGGACACCCGAAGGTGTCCGTTAATGTCAAACTTGATTGCGGAAGAGTGGCTGACTAGCAGAACTCAACCACCATACCCGTGGAGTATGGCATCAAATTAGAACGAGTGCTTCACGCCCAACGAGAATGCAGAAGGAGCGGAATTTGCACCGCCTGAAGAAGCTACACCGCCTGTTTCGCCAGCGAACAGGCCATAAACAGCGCCTGCATTGTTATTTAGCTTGGTGTACAAGCCATAAACAGTGGTGCGCTTGCTCAGGCCGTGGTCATAGCCCAAGGTCCATTGTTTTGCACCGGAGTTAGCTACGGTCTTTTGTGCGCCTACTTGAGTGTAAGCAGCCTTGATTGCACCTGCACCGATTGCATACTTGGCCGAAGCATATACAGACTTGTGGCCGAATTGATCCGCACCAGCAAGGAAATTATCCTGGGTCTGTTCATACACGGCAGCAACAGTCAGAGCATCGATTGCGTACGAAGCACCAGCCTTGATGGCGGTTTCCTTTGCGCCGGCACCGAGGGCAAAGTCCAAGATGTGTTCTTCATAGGACAGGGAGGCAGTCAGGGGCAGGTCGGTGCCCTTATACATACCTGCCAAAGAGAAGGCATTGCCCTTGGCGACAGCAGGGCTTTCGCTCAGTTGAACGAAACCAGCGATACCGGTGAAGCCGGCCATGACTGGGCTGATGTAAGCGATAACGTTGGCTTGACGGCCATCGAAACTTGCACCACCTGCTGTACCCATCAAGGCGCGATTGTCAGCGATACCATCACCGAACACGTCATATGCACGAGTTGCGATTTTGTAGGGTGTGTCATGCTTACCCATAATCACAGTACCCAAGCTAGTGCTCGACAGGCCAGCGAAGGTGTTGCGAGAGGCAAAGGTACTAGTCACGTTACCAGCGGATGTGTTGCCATCGATGCTGATCAGCGACTCGACTTGCCAGATAGCCGACAGACCGTCACCCAGATCTTCGTTACCCTTGAAACCCAAGCGGGAGGTGTTGCTGGAGATCTTGGCCTTGGTTACGCCATTGACTACGGCGCCGTTATTGACGGAATCGGCGGAAACGTTAGCTACGCCGTAAACAACTACGTTGCTGTCAGCGAATGCTGCAACTGGAGCTGCAACAGCGGCTGCAACTGCCAAGGAAATTAGGCTCTTCTTCATGTGTTACTCCTTATGAAATATTGGTTAGCATCCCCCTAGAAACTGCTTCATTTCTAGAAGATGGCGCATTCTGCCCAATGCGCGGGGGGGTGTGCAAAGAATTTTTATTGATTAGGAAGATTTGTTGTAGAAATGCAACAGGCTGTATTTCTACAACAATGCGATATATGGGGTTGGCTTTAATCGTTTTGTTAGTAATTGGAGTGGCCTACTCGGTCGGGTCAAATACCAGCTCCAGCATTTCCCCCGGGTTGTCTGCTCGCATGAATGCTTCGCCAACAAGGAAAGTGTGAACCTTGTTTCTGCGCATCAAAGCCACATCGTCTGATGTGAAGATGCCGCTTTCAGTCACCACGATACGACCTTCAGGAATGCGCTCAAGCAGACCCAGCGTTGTTTGCAAGGTCACGTCAAAGGTGCGCAGATTGCGATTGTTGATGCCGATCAGTGGGGTTTGTAATTGCAGCGCAGCGGTGAGCTCGTCGCCGTCATGCACTTCTACCAGCACCGCCAGACCTAACGAATGCGCTAGCGTCTCGAAGGCTTGCATCTGCGCTAGCGTCAGCGCGGCAGCAATCAGCAGGATGGCATCCGCGTCCATCGCGCGCGCTTCCCAAATCTGATATTCGTCCACCATGAAATCCTTGCGCAGCACGGGAAGGGCGCAGGCAGCACGCGCTTGCTTCAAGTATTCGGCTGAGCCCTGAAAGAATTGCTCGTCGGTCAGTACCGAAAGACACGCCGCGCCATGTTGCGCATAGCTGGCAGCGATCTCGGCGGGGCGGAAGTCGGCGCGGATTACGCCCTTGCTGGGGCTGGCCTTTTTGATTTCGGCAATGACGGCGGGCTGCCCAGCGGCGATCTTGGCGCGGATGCTTCCGACGAAATCGCGCGTGGGCAGTGCTTGCTCGGTTTCGGCGCGTACTTGTGCCAATGGTTTACGGGCGCGTGCCGCTGCGACTTCTTCAGCTTTTACCGCGAGGATCTTTTTAAGTATGTCGGACATGCTTGTCATTCCCACGCAAGCGGGAATCCATAGGTGAAATCACAATGGCGCGCATTTTACCATCCCGCTTGCGGTAAAATGCGCCACCTCGTTTGAATCGAACTGATATGGAAAACGTCAAGGCATACATGCAGCAGGTCGGGCAGCAGGCTCGCGCTGCTTCGCGCCTAGTTGCGCAAGCGGATACGGCTACCAAGAACTGTGCGCTGGAAGCGATGGCGCAAGCGCTGTTGGATAGTCGAGCCGCTTTACAGGAAGCCAACGCTAAGGATGTTGCCGCCGCTCGTAGCAATGGGCTAGACGAGGCCTCTATTGATCGTCTGATCTTGAATGACAAGGTGATCGACGGCATGGCCGAAGGGCTGCGCCAGATTGCGTCTCTGGCTGACCCGGTGGGTGAGATATCCGACATGAGCTATCGCCCATCCGGCATTCAGGTCGGCAAGATGCGTGTGCCGCTGGGCGTGATCGGCATCATCTATGAATCGCGCCCCAACGTGACGGCGGATGCGGCCGGGCTGTGCCTGAAATCGGGCAACGCCGCCATCCTGCGCGGCGGCTCGGAAGCTATCCACTCCAATCAGGCCATCGCCGCCTGCGTGCAAGCAGGCCTGCGCGCAGCCCGTCTGCCGGAGACCGCCGTGCAAGTGGTCAACACCACCGACCGCGCAGCCGTGGGCGAGCTCATCACCATGAAGGACTATGTGGACGTGATCGTGCCACGCGGCGGCAAGAGCTTGATTGCGCGTATTTCCAGTGACGCCAAGGTGCCGGTCATCAAGCATCTGGACGGCATCTGCCACGTTTACATCGACGATCAGGCTGATCTCGCCAAGGCGATCACCATTGCCGACAACGCCAAGACCCACCGCTACGGCGTGTGCAACGCGATGGAGACGTTGCTGGTGAACGCCGCCGTCGCCGCCGAAGTGCTGCCGCCGCTGTGTAAAATCTATCTGGATAAAGGTGTGGAGTTGCGTGGCGACGCAGCTGCGCTGGCCATTGTGCCGCAGATGACTGTCGCTACCGAAGAAGACTGGCGCACTGAATACCTAGCGCCGATCCTGAGCGTGCGCGTAGTGGGCGATCTGGATGCGGCGATAGATCACATCAATACCTACAGCTCACAGCATACCGATAGCATCGTCACCGAGAACTATACGAAGGCGATGCGCTTCCTGCGCGAGGTGGATTCGTCTAGCGTGATGGTGAACGCCTCGACGCGCTTCGCCGACGGATTCGAATACGGCCTAGGCGCGGAGATTGGCATCTCCACCGACAAGATCCACGCACGGGGCCCAGTCGGATTGGAAGGTTTAACTTCACAGAAATACATCGTGCTCGGCAGCGGGCAAATTCGTAAATAAGGAACACCATGAGTCAAGTCATCGAAATCAAAGTCCCCGACATCGGTAATTTCAAGGATGTCGCCATCATCGAAGTATTCGTCAAGGCGGGCGACACGGTCGAGGCCGAGCAGTCGCTTATTACTGTCGAAACCGACAAGGCGACGATGGATGTGCCGACGCCCACCGCTGGCGTGGTGCGGGAGTTGAAGGTCAAGGTTGGCGACAAGGTCGGCGAAGGTTCGGTGATCTTGCTGTTGGAAAGTGCTGAGGAGCAAGCGCTGAGTGCTGCATCAAATGCTGTTGCTCCCACTGCGCCGCAGCCACCAGTCCAAAATTCTCAGCCTTCAGCACCTGACACTCAGTCCTCGGCTCTCATTCCTCAGTCCTTTATTAAAGGTGACATTCACGCCGAAGTGGTGGTGCTGGGCGCTGGCCCCGGCGGTTACACCGCAGCCTTTCGCGCTGCTGACCTTGGCAAGCAAGTCGTGTTGATTGAAAAGCACGCCAGTCTTGGTGGTGTGTGCTTGAACGTTGGTTGCATTCCGTCCAAGGCGCTGCTGCATGTCGCAAAGGTGATTAGTGAGGCGGACGAGGTCGGCCATCACGGTGTGACCTTTGGCAAGCCGCAGATCGACATCGACAAGATTCGCGGCTGGAAGGAGAGTGTCATCAACAAGCTGACTGGCGGGTTGAAGCAACTGGCAAAGCAGCGCAAAGTACAGGTGGTGCAAGGCGCGGCGAAGTTTGTGTCGTCGAACATGCTGGAGGTGGTGACTGCCGAAGGTGTGAAGACCGTTTCTTTCGATAACGCCATCGTTGCCGCTGGCTCCAGCGTGGCGCGTATTCCCGGCTTCCCGTATGAGGATTCGCGCATCATTGACTCTACTGGGGCGCTGGCACTGAAGGATGTGCCGAAGCGCATGCTGGTGATCGGCGGCGGCATCATCGGGCTGGAAATGGCGACGGTGTACGACGCACTGGGTGCGAAGATCTCCGTGGTTGAGCTGATGGATCAATTGATGCCGGGCGCGGACAAGGACATGGTCAAGCCGCTGCACACTCGCATTGCCAAACGCTACGAAGCGATCTATCTCAAAACCAAAGTGACCAAGATCGAAGCGCTGCCGGAAGGTTTGCGCGTCACCTTTGAAGGCGAACAAGCGCCTGCTGAATCGCAACTTTATGACTGCGTGTTGATGGCTGTTGGGCGTCGCCCGAATGGTCGCGAGATCGCTGCCGAAGCGGCTGGGCTGGTCGTCAATGAGCGCGGATTCATCCCCGTAGACAAGCAACAACGCACCAATGTGCCGCACATCTTCGCGATCGGTGACATCGTCGGCGACCCGATGCTGGCGCACAAGGCGGTGCATGAAGGCAAGGTTGCGGCGGAGAATATCGCCGGACACAAGGCATTCTTCGAACCGCTGACCATCCCATCAGTCGCTTACACCGATCCTGAAGTGGCATGGATGGGGCTGACCGAAACGCAGGCTAAAGCGCAAGGTATCGCCTATGAAAAAGCTTCATTCCCGTGGGCGGCCAGTGGCCGTGCGCTGTCGGTGGGGCGCGAAGAAGGTTCAACTAAGGTGCTGCTAGACCCGACCACGCGTCGCCTCCTTGGTGCAGCGATTGTTGGCGTGAATGCAGGTGAGTTGATCGCTGAAGCGGTGCTGGCACTGGAAATGGGTGCTGACATGGAGGACATCGGTTTGACCATACATCCGCATCCGACATTGTCTGAAACCTTTAACTTTGCGGCTGAAATGGCAGTGGGCACCATCACTGACCTGCTTCCGCCCAAGAAGAGGCACTAAGCCAGAAAAAGCGTCGCTAGGGCTTTCAAAAAGATGGTAAATTCAGGCGAAAATATTTATAGTTCAGGGCGCGTAAAGATAAGTAAGAATAATTCGTACTTTACGATCTTAATTCCTACGATTTTAACCATTTAATTTGGAAGACTACGACATTATGAAGTCCTATTCATTTAGCCAACGAACAGTGCTCGGCGCAATCTTGCTTTGTTTAAGCCTTGCTGCCGGAGCTGATGAATTTCAGGATGCGAATGCGCTGTTCAAGCAGGGGCAACACGCTAAGGCGCTTGAAAAGGTGAATGCAATTCTGGCAAATAAGCCAAAAGATGCACAAGCTCGCTTCCTGAAGGGGCTGATTCTGGTTGAGGAAAACAAGCCAAATGATGCGATTGCGGTGTTCACTTCGCTGACCAATGACTATCCTGAGTTGCCCGAGCCCTACAACAATCTAGCTGTGCTTTACGCTAGTTTGGGTCAGTACGAAAAGGCTAAGGTTGCCCTGGAAGTGGCCATTCGTACCCATCCGAGCTATGCCACTGCGCATGAGAATCTGGGAGACATCTACGCCAAAATGGCTAGTCAGGCCTATGATCGCGCGCTGCAACTAGATCGTAGCAACGCTAAGACTCAGACCAAGCTTGAGTTGATTCGTGAGTTGTTTGGTACTAAGGCTGCTAAGCCAACCAAGGCTGCGCCTGTAGCGGCATCTACTGTTGCTGCTACCGAACCTGCTGCCACTAAACCTTCGGTGGTTGATGCTACCGATGCGGCTGTTCTGAAGGTTGTTAATGACTGGGCGGCGGCGTGGTCAGCGCAAGATGTGAAGAAGTATCTGTCGTTCTATGCGCAGGACTTCAAAACGCCTAGCGGTGAAGAGCGTTCAGTGTGGGAAAAGACGCGAGAAGATCGCATCTCTGCGCCTAAGTTCATCCAGGTTGCCGTGGAAAATACCAAGGTAAGTAAAATTGACGACTCCCATGTCAGCGTTAGTTTTAAGCAGACTTATCAGTCGAGTAAGTTGAACTCCACCGGAACTAAGACCCTACTATTGGTCAAGTCTGGCAGCAGCTGGTCGATTCAAGAAGAACTGTCGAAATAAGCCGTATGAGGAAGTACCTCTGGCTCACTCTCATGGCTGTGTCGCTGGCTGTCCCAGCGATCGCCGTGGCGGATTCTCAGTTCATGGAGGCGCAGCTTGCCCATACCCTGTTGGCTCTGAAAGAGGGGCGTATGGATGTGGCGCTTAAGGAAGTCGATGCCTTGGTTAAGGCCAATCCGAACTTCCGCTTGGCGCAACTGGTAAGGGCTGATCTGCTGATGGCGCGTGCTAGGCCGATCACTGGGTTTGGTAACGTACCTGATGCCCCGCGTGACAAGATCGAAGATCTTCGTTCTGAGGCTCAGGCCCGCTTGCGGCGCTATCAAGATCAGGCTCCTATTACTTCAGTTCCCAAGTACCTCTGGCAACTTGATGCCAGTCAGAAGTATGCACTCGTCGTGGATGCAAGCCGCTCGACCTTATATGTGTTTGAGAATATTGATGGCGAGCCACATTACGTGACCGACTTCTATATCAGTATCGGCAAGCTTGGTGCTGACAAAACGAATGAAGGTGACAAGCGTACCCCGATTGGCGTGTATTACGTCAAAGATAGCCTGCCGGCAAATAGTCTGACTGATCTCTATGGCAGCGGAGCATTCCCGCTGAGCTACCCCAACGAGTGGGATGTCAAACATGGTCGCAGCGGCCACGGCATCTGGATTCATGGTACCCCCAGCGATACCTACAGTCGTCCCCCTTTGTCTAGCAGTGGTTGTGTAGTGCTGGCTAACGATGATCTGAATAAGCTATCCAAGCTGCTGCAAATCGGCAAAACTCCGGTAGTGATCACCAATCAGATGGAGTGGTCGGACGACAAGGACAAAGCTGATCGCGCTGCGCTACTCAAAGAGATCGACCATTGGCGCACCGACTGGTCTAGTCGTGATACGGATGCCTACCTTAAGCACTACGCCCGCAATTTCTACAGCGAAGACATGGACTACGCCGCTTGGGCGAGCCACAAAAGTAAAGTGAATGCAGGTAAGGCTTGGATCAAAGTTGAGGTGAATAATCTGAGCGTGTTCCCTTATCCCGGCACCACCAATATGGTGGTGGTGAACTTCGAGCAGGACTACACCAGTAACAATCTGGCCAACAAAATGAAGAAACGCCAGTATTGGATCAAGCAAGGTGATCGCTGGCAGATTCTTTATGAGGGTGCTGTCTGAGTCTGTTTGGCAGCGCTTATCTAGGTGAACTCATTCTGAGCATTCCAAATGAATAAAATCATCGCTGTGCTATTTTTTGCGCTGTTGTCCCTTTCGGCAGTCGCTATCCCACTCAATTCATCAACTCAAGGAAAACACCCCATGGTCAAGCTGCATACTAACTTCGGCATCATCACTCTCGAACTCGATGCCGAGAAAGCCCCCGTCACCGTCAAGAATTTCTTGGAGTACGTCAACAGCGGCTTTTACAGCAATACCGTGTTTCATCGCGTGATGGATGACTTCATGATCCAAGGTGGAGGTTTTGAGCCCGGCATGAAGCAAAAAACCACCAATGCGCCCATCAAAAACGAGGCTGACAACGGCCTGAAGAATGAGATTTATACGATTGCCATGGCGCGCACTTCCGAGCCACACTCCGCTTCGTCGCAGTTTTTCATCAATATCAAGAACAACAGCTTCCTCAATCACACCGCCCCTAACTCCCAAGGATGGGGTTACTGTGTGTTCGGCAAAGTCGTGGACGGAACCGAGGTGGTCGATGCCATCCGCAAGGTAAAGACCGGCAACAGCGGTTTCCACCAGAACGTGCCTAAGGAAGACGTCATCATCACTAAGGCTGAAGTAGTGCAATAAGCACCTACTTCGTCCCTCTCCCGACGGGGGAGGGACGGGCTGGGGAAGCGCCCTCAGCTCGTACTCAGTCACTACGTCAATGACTCACACCTTACTCATTTCCGACCTGCATCTATGTCGGAGTCAGCCGCAGATCACGGCGGCATTCGAGCGCTTTCTGATTGAATTCGCTCCCCACGCCGAAGCGCTTTATATTCTTGGCGACTTGTTTGAATACTGGGCGGGCGATGATGATCTTGATGACCCGTTTCACCAGCAAATCACGCGCGGCCTACATGCGCTATCTGCTCGGGGAACGAGCATCAATCTGCTACACGGCAATCGAGACCTACTGATGGGGCAGGCGCTGGCATCTGCTTGTGGCGCTACTTTACTGAGCGATCCGGTACTGGTCGATCTTTATGGCAAACCTACCCTCTTGAGTCATGGCGATGCCTTATGCACTGATGACACCGAGTACCAGCAATTCCGCAAACTCGTTCACAGTGCAGCTTGGCAGCAACAATTCTTGGCCCAGCCGTTGGCGGAACGTAAAGCTTACATTGAACAGCTCCGTGCACGCAGCCGCAGTGAGAAGCAAACCAAAAGCCTCGCCATCATGGACGTGAATGTCGATGCTGTCACCGCGCTATTGCGTGCCAACGCTTATCCGCGCCTGATCCATGGACATACCCATCGACCGTATCGTCATGTGCTGCATCTCGATGACCACACCTGTGAGCGCTGGGTGCTCGGGGATTGGGACGAGCACGGCTACGCCTTACGCTGCGATGCTAGCGGTTGCGTGGTGTTGCGCGGCATCTAACGACTACAACGATACCTGTTTCCTCCGGCGGGTAAGCTGATTAAGATTATCATTGCGCACCATGACCGCAGCCCAAGACTCCTTATTCCACGCACACGCTCCCGCTGCACCGCTGGCTGAACGTCTGCGTCCGCAGCATATCCATGAGGTCATTGGCCAATCGCACCTATTGGGTGTGGGCAAGCCGCTGCGCTTGGCCTTTGAGTCGGGCAAGCTACATTCGATGATCCTGTGGGGGCCGCCGGGCGTGGGCAAGACGACGCTGGCGCGGCTGATGGCCTCGGCCTTCGATGCCGACTTCGTGCCCCTATCGGCGGTGTTGTCGGGCGTGAAAGACATCCGTGAAGCCATCGCCCAAGCTGAGCAGACCTTGCAGCAGAGTGGCCGTCACACCATTTTGTTCGTGGACGAGGTGCATCGTTTCAACAAGTCGCAGCAGGATGCTTTTCTGCCCTACGTCGAACAGGGGTTGGTCACGTTCATCGGTGCGACCACCGAAAATCCCTCCTTTGAGTTGAACAACGCCTTGCTGTCGCGGGCGCAGGTGTATGTGCTGCAATCGTTGTCCGAAGCCGAGATGGGCGCATTGTTCGAACGCGCGCAGCAGGTTGCGTTACAGGGCATTAGCTTCGATGCGGCGGCGCGGGAACGCATCATCGGCTACGCCGACGGTGATGCGCGCCGCTTGCTCAACGTGCTGGAGCAGTTGCAGACGGCTGCGATGGCAGCCAAGCGGAGAAGCATCGACACTGCCTTTCTCGATAATACGTTGGCGCAGAAGCTGCGCCGCTTCGATAAAGGCGGCGAGGCGTTCTACGACCAGATCTCTGCGCTGCACAAATCAGTGCGCGGCTCCAATCCCGATGCGGCGCTGTACTGGTTCACGCGGATGCTGGACGGCGGTGCCGACCCGCGCTACCTCGCCCGGCGCATCGTGCGCATGGCCTGGGAGGACATCGGTCTGGCCGATCCACGCGCCATGCAGTTGTGCAACGATGCGGCTGCGACTTACGAGCGGCTCGGTTCGCCCGAAGGTGAGTTGGCGTTGGCGCAAGCGGTGATCTACCTAGCTGTTGCCGCCAAGTCGAACGCAGGCTATGTCGCGTATAATGCCGCCCGCGCTTTCGTCAAACAGGATGGCTCGCGGGAAGTGCCGCTGCACTTGCGTAATGCGCCGACCAAGCTGATGAAGCAACTCGATTACGGCAAGGATTATCGCTATGCCCATAACGAAGCGGATGGTTATGCGGCGGGCGAGAATTACTTCCCAGATGGAATGCCGGAAGTGAGCTTCTATCACCCGACCGAGCGCGGTCTGGAAGCCAAGATTTCGGAGAAATTAGCTCATCTGCGTAGGCTCGATGAACAGGCGAAATAGCTTATTGGCGCAATGTGTCGCCCATGTTGGATTCGACAATACTGAGGTTCGGAATGATAGTTCTTGGCATCAACGGTAATCGGCGTGAGCATAACTCAGCAGCTTCGATTCTAATCGACGGCAAGTTGGTTGCTTCGGTCGAAGAGGAGCGCATCACTCGCATCAAGTGCGACAGCGCCTACCCCTCCGGTGCCATCGCTGAGGTATTGGCGATTGCGGGCATCTCCGAGCAAGATGTTGACGTGATTGCGCTGGCTAATCTCTCGCGCTGGGATCAGAAACCCATTCTCGATAAATTGTTCAAGCGCGTGGCACTTTTGGGTAAGCAAGAGCCGGAGCTGAAGAAGTTTTATTGGAAACACCTGTTCGAACGTTACACGCGCGCTTTGCGTCCACGCCGCAAGCCCGAAGGCGGTTTGGCTAACAAGCCTGTGCAAGCCATCGGCCACCACCGTGCTCATGCAGCCTCAGCCTATTTCTCCAGCCCGTTCGGAGATGAGCGCGTCGGTGTCATCACGCTGGATGGTGCAGGCGATTTTTCATGGGGATCGGTCTGGGTAGGGGCGAACGGAAAAATGCAAGAAGTCTTGCATCTGTCCTATCTGAACAGCATCGGCCTGTTGTATTCCGCCATCACTCATCACCTTGGATTCATTGCTGGTCGGCATGAAGGTAAAGTGTTGGGGCTGGCAGCTTTCGGCAATCCCGAGCCTTTCCTGTCGCGCTTGATGGCGCACACCAATCCCAAGGATTGGAACGCGTTGTTTGATGCGCGTTTGACGCGTGTGCCATTGCGTCCAGTCTCGCCGATGGGGACAGAGGTGGTCAAGGAACTGTGTGGCAATCTGTCGCGCGAAGATATTGCCGCTGGACTGCAGGTGTACACCGAGCAAATGATCTGCGCTTGGGTGCAGGAGCAAGTCGGCAAGATGAACGTCAGCAAGCTGGTGTTGGCGGGCGGGGTGTTCTCCAATGTCAAACTGAATCAGCGTATTCTCGCGCTACCCGGTGTCGAGAACATTTACGTCCATCCGAATATGGGTGACGGTGGACTGGCGACGGGCGCGGCATTCGAGGTCTATGTGCAGATGCACGGTGCCTTGCGCCCCGAATTGGGCAGCGTCTATCTGGGCACGCAGATCAACCGTGAGAACGCACTGAAGGCCTTGCAGGAAGCGGGCGTCAGCTTTGAAGAGCCAGAGAATCTGGCACAGACTGTGGGACGTTTGCTGGCGGACGGCAAGGTGGTGGCGCGTGCCGATGGTGGAATGGAATATGGCCCGCGCGCTTTGGGCAATCGCACGGTGATGGCGCCTTGCCACGATCCCAGCATCAACCAGTGGCTCAATAAGAAGTTCGCTCGCACCGAGTTCATGCCGTTCGCACCGGTCATCTTGCAGGAACGTGCTCATGAGTACTTCCCCGATTGGGCGGAGGATCAGATCGCGGCGCGCTTTATGACGGTCACCTACAACGCGTCCGAGATCGCCAAGCAAAACATCCCAGCGGCGGTACACGTCGATGGTACGGCGCGCCCGCAAGTGATCCGGCGCGAGGATAACCCGGGCTATTACGATATTTTGAGCGAATACTGCGCGATCACCGGCGTGCCGAGCGTGATCAATACTAGTTTTAACATGCACGAGGAGCCCATTGTGCGCACAGCGGAAGAGGCAATCCGTGCCTTCGAGGCAGCCGGTCTGGATGCGCTGGTGCTGGGACCCTTCTTGTATCGAGCGAAAGCAAATTAAATTTTTGCTGGGCAAGTGCCCGGCAGCAACGAAGCGAGAGCACTATGTTGGACATACAAACACTACGTAACGATTTGAGCGGCGTTGCCGCACGGTTGGTAACACGCGGCTTCGTGCTGGACACGGCTCGCTTCGAGCAGATGGAAGGCGAGCGCAAGACTATCCAAGTGCGTACTCAGGAGTTGCAAGCTAAGCGCAATGCGACTTCCAAGCAGATCGGCGCCGCTAAGGCCAAGGGCGAGGATGTGTCGGCGATCATGGCGGATGTGGCGAATCTGGGCGAAGAGTTGAAGTGGCTAGAAACGCGCTTGGGCGAGATCCAGCAGGAGTTGAATGCTTTTCTGGCAGTCATTCCCAACGTGCCGCATGAATCAGTGCCTGCTGGCAAATCCGAGGTCGATAATCTGGAAATCCGCCGTATTGGCGAGATTCGTGAGTTCGACTTTCCAGTGCAGGATCACGTCAGCATCGGTGAAGGGCTAGGCGGGCTGGACTTCGACACCGCCGCCAAGATTTCCGGTGCTCGCTTCACCCTCCTGAAAGGTCCGTTGGCGCGTCTGCATCGTGCCTTGGCGCAATTCATGTTGGACACGCACACTGAGCAGCACGGCTATACCGAGACCTATGTGCCGTATATGGTGAATGCCGACTCTATGCGTGGAACGGGGCAATTGCCGAAATTCGAGGAAGATCTGTTTAAGGTGCCACGCCAGTTGGCCGACGGTACGGAAGCTAATTTCTACCTGATCCCTACTGCTGAAGTGCCGGTCACCAACATGGTGCGCGACGAGATCGTGCCCTTGGAAAAATTACCACTGAAGTTCGTCGCCCACACGCCATGCTTCCGCTCCGAGGCAGGCTCCTACGGGCGCGACACGCGCGGTATGATCCGCCAGCATCAGTTCGAAAAAGTGGAGCTGGTGCAGATGGTGCATCCCGATGATTCTTACACTGCACTCGAAGCGTTGCTCGGTCACGCCGAAACGATTTTGAGAAAGCTCGGCTTGCCTTATCGCGTGGTCAAGCTGTGTACCGGCGACATCGGCTTTTCATCGGCGACGACCTATGACATCGAGGTGTGGCTGCCTGCGCAGAACACTTACCGTGAAATTTCTTCCTGCTCGAATTTTGAAGCGTTTCAGGCGCGTCGGATGCAAGCTCGCTTCCGAAATGCGGCGGGCAAACCTGAGCTGCTTCACACGCTGAATGGCTCAGGGCTGGCGGTAGGACGCACGCTGGTCGCTGTTTTGGAAAATTGCCAGCAAGCTGATGGCAGTGTCCTTATCCCTGAAGTGCTGCGTTCATATATGGGTGGTGCCGAAATCATTCGAGCTATTTGATCCACATCAAGCTCAGGTCGCGTCAATCCATCTTTGGCAAGCCTTCAATCGAATCCAACGGACCATAGAAATGCGGAAGGATAGATGTGTGGTCTGGACCAACATCGGACTCTGCTTCAGAAGTTAGGTCCATCAATATCCCGCTGTATTGCCGAATCTGCTCTACCATGAACACGGCCTCGCCGCCTCTGGCATATCCGAACTTGAGTGTCGGATAAACATCTGGATTAGCTAACAAGGGCAACATCTGCTTCACATTGGCCCAGAAATTTGGGTTCAGGCCACGGCGTTGTGCCAAGACCCTAGCATCTTCAAGATGCGCAATCCCCTGATTGTAGGCGGCTAGCGCAAACCAAGTTCGGTCGGGTTCTTCAATTGAGGCTGGCAGCCGACTTCTGAGCATTTTTAGGTAGCGTACCCCTCCCAGCGTACTTTGCTTGGCATCGAGTCGATTGCTAACGTGCATGCGTGCGGCCGTATCCTCCGTGAGCATCATCATGCCTCGCACATTGGTGGGCGAGGTTGCCAGCGGGTCCCATTTGGATTCATGGAATGCAATCGATGCGACAAGCTGCCAGCCGATCCCACTGACACGTTCAGCGTTTTGGAATAGTTTCCGGTAACGCGGTAGCACGGTCTCGGTCATAACAATGAAATTTGCCGCCTCTTGCGGACTTAGGTAATTTTCCTGAGTGCGAAAATTCCGATCTAGCAAATTACGCAGAGTGCCATCCTGCTTGATCTCGGCAAAGAACGTTTCAATCTTGGCTAGTAAGCTAGGGTCTGCATCATTGGGTAGTGCCCAGATAAACTCGATCGGCTTTCCGATCTCGAAGGCAGGATCGATTCCTGGATGAAGATTTCTCAGCTTGGAGACCAGATGCTCGCTTGCTAATGTGCATTCAAGTTCACCGCTTAGTACTTCATCGAGTAACGCTGGCTGAAGAACACCCTTGCGCGACTCCCAGCTTAATAGCGGTTGCTTGCGTTGCGCGTCACGCAGAATGGTTTCTTCCGCTGACCCAGCAACAACAGCTAAAGGGAGGTTTACTAATTCATCCACATTCTGAGGGCTACTTGTTCCGCATAATACTTGTAGATGGGCGCTTCGATAGACTGGGCCGACCTTAAAGCGGTAGCTTCCGTTCAAATCAAGACCTGTCGCCAAGTGAGCCTTGTGTGCCAGCAAGGCAGCCTTCGCTTTCCCGGCCGGAAGTTCATATAGTTTGACTTTGATATTGAAGCGCTCCGCAAAAAGGTCGATTAGCTCATGCTCAAAATCAGCTTTAGCCCCCACTCGTGCATCAGGAATTGTCACAATCATTGCTTGCGGATCGGGGGCTGTATGTTTAGAAGGATTATCTGGGGCGCAACCCGACAGGAAGATCAATGCAGAAAGCATCAGTCCGCCACAGATTCTCTTGTTATCGCTAACAACCCTCCCGAATTGTACGA
This sequence comes from Ferriphaselus amnicola, assembly GCF_000974685.2. Classification (NCBI taxonomy): domain Bacteria; kingdom Pseudomonadati; phylum Pseudomonadota; class Betaproteobacteria; order Nitrosomonadales; family Gallionellaceae; genus Ferriphaselus; species Ferriphaselus amnicola. The sequence goes on along the minus strand of NZ_AP018738.1, from coordinate 2,380,850 downwards.
GTTGCTGGTAGAATCCGTCGCCTCGGAGAGGTGGCAGAGTGGTCGAATGTACCTGACTCGAAATCAGGCGTAGATGCGAATCTACCGAGGGTTCGAATCCCTCCCTCTCCGCCAGTTTGGCATCTAACGCAGTCCAAAGATGTACACGAAACCCGCATAGCTCAAAGCTCTGCGGGTTTTTTGTTGTCCGTTCGTGTGCAGTCTCAGAAAGTGGAATTCGTGTGGAACGTGAGGTGTGTGGTGCGCCTTGACTTCCTAACTTCGACCAAGTCACGCTTAGCAATCCCGCGAGGAGTTTTCTTGAATAGGCTGAGGGCAGTCGAAATGAGTAAAGACCAAACATTGAGAACATCCTACAAGTTGGCAGATGGTGGTGGATTGTATCTGCTGAAACCCGCCAACGGGGGAAATGCTGGCGGCCGGGATTGCGACTGATAGGGCAGAGATGCGGCTAGTTTGGACTTATATGATGCTGCTGCAGAAACGCTAGAACAATAGCTGGCTCTTATCGATGGACTTTTGCATCGAGTCCATCCAGCACCGTCTCTGCTGCCCGCAGTACGGCGCGAGCCTTGTTCTGAGTCTCCATCCATTCGCTGTCCGCCACGGAGTCTGCGACGATGCCCGCACCCGCTTGGACGTAGAGCTTCTCATCCTTGATCACGGCGGTACGTAGGGCGATGGCGACATCCATGTCGCCATTGAAGGCGAGGTAGCCGACGGCTCCGGCGTAGATGCCGCGCTTGCTGGGTTCAAGTTCGTCGATGATCTCCATAGCGCGCACTTTGGCTGCGCCGGACACGGTGCCCGCGGGGAAGGTGGCTTTCAGCACGTCCATTGCACCCAAGCCAGTTTTGAGCTTGGCTTCGACATTGGAGACGATGTGCATGACGTGCGAATAACGCTCGATCACCATCTTGTCCGTGAGTTTGACCGTGCCGTTTTCTGCGACACGACCGATGTCGTTACGTCCGAGGTCGATTAACATCAGATGTTCGGCCAGCTCTTTCGGATCGGCTAACAGCTCTTTTGCCAGTTCGCCATCCTGCTGAGGTGTCTTGCCGCGAGGGCGCGTCCCAGCGATGGGACGCACGGTCACGGTGTCACCTTCAAGTCGCGCCAATATCTCGGGAGATGAGCCGACCACATGATGGTCGCCCATGTCGTAATAGAACATGTAAGGAGATGGATTGATGCTGCGTAGCGCGCGATACAAAGAGAGCGGCTGTGCTGGGAAGTGTTGTGTCATGCGCTGCGCCAGCACCACCTGCATGATGTCGCCATCGAAGATGTATTGCTTGGCCCGTTCCACCGCTGCCTTGAACGCATGTTCGCCGAATTCAGATTCGGCGATGGCAGGTGGCACGGACGGTTCGTAAGGAATATTCACTGGCAGATGCAACATGCCGGTCAATTCGCGTAGTCGATCGCGGGCGAGCGAATAGGCATCATCCTGAGCTGGATCGGCATAGACGATGAACGTCAGCTTGCCGGAGAGGTTGTCCACCACCGCCAATTGTTCGGTGAGCATGAGCAAAATATCAGGTGTGCCGATGACGTCTAGCTTGATCGTTTTGGCTAGACGTGGCTCAATGTAACGCACAGTGTCATAGCCGAAATAGCCTGCCAATCCACCGGTGAAGCGCGGTAAGCCGGACAACGGGGCGACCTTAAAACGTGCTTGATAGGCTTCGATGAAGTCGAGTGGACTTTCAACTTCCTGCGTGGTTTCTCCGGCGGCAGAGGTCAGCGTGACTTGTTTGCCGCGCACCATGATGCGGCTAGTCGCAGGTAAGCCGATGAAGGAGTAACGACCGAATCGCTCGCCGCCTTGCACCGACTCCAATAGGTATGAAAATGGCCGATTGGCCAGCTTTAGATACAGGGAAAGTGGCGTATCGAGATCGGCGAATGTTTCCGATACTAGCGGAATTCGGTTATAGCCTTGTGCAGCAAGCGATTGAAACTCTTGTTCTGAAATGGGGGACAACATAGCAACTCCTAAATATCATGCGGGCGACGAGTGAAACGGGTAATGCCGTTCACCATCGCCAACTGGTCCTCTTTAGGAGTTGAGATGTCATGTCAGGCACGCTTGATGAGTGGCAAGACGCCCATCAGATCGGGAATCACTGCATCGATGTCTAGCGTTTCCACTGGCTCGCCGTGGTTGTAGCCGTAAGGCACGCAGATGATGGGGCACGTTGCTGCACGCGCTGCTTGTGCATCACTGAGTGAATCACCTACCAGCAATAGTTGCTCAATGGGGCAGCCGAAGAACTTGGCGGCGTGCAACAGTGGCATCGGATGCGGTTTCTTTTCTGGCAGGGTGTCGCCTGCCAAGACGATTTCAAAGTAGTGCGCCAAGTCGATGCCCTTGAGCAGTGGCGTGGTGTAGCGTTCCACCTTATTGGTGATGCAACCCAAGCGGAACCCTGCAGCTTTCATCGCATCAAGTCCGGCGACCACGTTGGGGAACGGTCTGCTCTCTAGCAGTAGTTCGGTGTAATGCTTTTCGAAGATCGGTAAAGCCTGATCGAACAGAGCAGCATCCGGCTCAGCGTGCATATCGCCGGTGAGCGCGCGCTTCACCAGCCAGTGGATGCCATTGCCGATGTAGCTCATCAGCAGTTCTTGAGATGCGGGAGCGCGTCCCATGTCTCGCAACATGCGATTGGCGGATTCGGCGAGTTCGGGAGCGGTGTGAAGTAGCGTGCCGTCGAGGTCGATGACGATAGCGGCGATGCTAATGGGATTTGCTTGCAGGTTTGCCTTTAGGCTCATCGGGGTGCTCATTCTTATCTGCGCCGGACTTGCCAGCTTTATCTGTCTTTTCGTCGGCAGCGGGCTTGTCGTGCTTGCCGGATTTCTCGTCTGATTTGGCTTCGGTAGCCTTTTCGTCCTTGCTATCTTCGGCTTCGGCGTCTGCCTCTATAGGTGCTGAAGCAGCCACTGGAATTACGTTGCTCATCGTAGGGTCAATGGCGCCACCCTTGATGTCAGTGTCGGCCTTTTTCCAGCCGCTCAACACCGCCGACGGGCTTTGCGCATCATTTTCCTTCATGCAGGCTTCGGGTGCTTTCTGCGAAACGCGGCAGGCATAGCCCACCGCTTCTGCATCCAGAGTCTTAGGATCGGCTGCGCCGCCATTCATCGCTGACTTGATTTTGTCACACCCCGGTAAAACCAGAGCGGCCAACAGCAATAGTGTGATGTGGCGGGCAGCCATGATGCTTACTTGCCGACCTTGGCCAACTCGGCACGGAGTTCGCCAATGATGGTGTTGTAGTGATTCTTGTCAGCCGCATTCTTCTTGCCGAACACAGCAGAGCCTGCCACGAAGGTATCCACACCTGCTTCAGCCACTTCCTTGATATTGGCCGGGCCGACGCCGCCATCGATCTCTAGGCGGCAGTTATAGCCACCGGCGTCGATCATCTTGCGTACGGCACGAGCCTTTTCCAGCACGTGAGGGATGAACTTCTGACCGCCAAATCCGGGGTTGACCGACATCAGCAGTACCATGTCTAACTTCGGAAGGGTGTATTGCAGAATGTCCAGCGGAGTGGCGGGGTTGAATACCAAGCCAGCTTTGCAGCCGCTTTCCTTGATCAGGCTGATGGTACGGTCAATGTGCTCGGAAGCTTCGGGATGGAAAGTGATGTAAGTCGCGCCAGCCTTGGCGAAGTCAGGGATGATGCGATCTACTGGCTTGACCATCAGATGCACGTCGATCGGAGCTGTCACGCCATGCTTGCGCAGTGCTTCGCACACCAGTGGGCCAATAGTCAGGTTCGGCACGTAATGGTTGTCCATCACGTCGAAGTGAACGATGTCTGCGCCGGAGGCGAGGACGTTATCGACCTCTTCACCCAGTTTGGCAAAGTCGGCAGACAGAATGCTCGGTGCGATCTGATACATGGCAAAACCCTCAATCAAATAAAAAATTCAAGGCGAGCATTCTACCCCAACTTTCGCAGCCGTTATCAATCGCTTGTCAAGCTCGGTGAATTCAGATGAAATGCGGACATGAGCCAACAACTAACCCCTATCCCGATCAAGGTTTCCGTTGCTGTCAGATACCTTGAGGAGCAGTCCGACGAGTCTGCCGAGCGCTACGTTTTTGCCTACACGATCACTATCAGTAATCTGGGCGAGCAAACGATACAGCTGTTGCGTCGCCATTGGGTCATTACCGACTCGAACATGAAGGTGCAGGAAGTGCGCGGTGATGGCGTAGTTGGCGAGCAACCGATACTGAAACATGGTCAGAGTTTCGAGTACACCAGTGGCACTGCGCTTACCACGCCTGTCGGCACTATGAGTGGAAGCTACTCGATGCAGACCAGCGAAGGCGAGCCCTTTGAGCTACCTATCCCGCAGTTTGTACTCAGCGTACCGCGCGTGCTCCACTAGTCTTGATGTCCCTGCAAACCAGCTATCGTTTCATCGCACCGTTCTACGACGCGTTCTTGGATCGCGCTACTCGGGATGCGCGTCGGCGTAGCTTACAACGATTACCCACCGAACCGGCTCGGGTGTTTCTTGGCGGAGTCGGTACTGGGCTGGATTTTTCGCTGCTGCCGACACAGCATGAATACATTGCCCTCGATATTACTGCCGCCATGCTGGCGAAAGCTCGGCCACGCAGCGTCGGGCTAAAGATGGCATTGATGCAGGGCGACAGCATGGTGCTGCCCTTCGTCAATGCAAGTTTCGACAGTGTGGTTTTGCACCTGATCGTTGCCGTGGTGCCGCAACCCGCGCGCTGTCTGGCTGAAGCTGCGCGCGTGCTCAAGCCCGGTGGCAAATTGTTGGTATTTGATAAATTCCTGCGCCCTGGGCAACGTGCTCCGCTGCGTCGAATGTTTAGCCCTTTGCTTGGTCAGATCGCGACGCGCACTGATGTTGTGTTCGAAGATGTGCTGGCTAGTGTTCCTGAATTGCACGTCCGTAGTAACGAAGCGGCACTGGCAGGTGGTTGGTTCCGCTTGATCGAACTGGAGAAACAATGAATCCCTGGTTGCAGAAGTCTTTTCTTATTGTCAGCGTCACGCTTTTGCTCGCCGCTTGCCAGACAAAAGTGCCGCCGACCACTCGTGTCACAGCGTCGGTTTGCCCGCCAACGGAAATCGTTGCGCCGACCAAGCCGCAGCCGCCGACCTATGTCGCCAGTCGCTGGGATCAATTGCCGGATTGGGGTAGTCAGGAGCTGGCTCCTTCTTGGGCTGCATTTCAGCAAAGCTGCCGAGGCTTGAAAAACAAGCCCAACTGGAAGGCCGTCTGTGACCGCGTCTGGCAAGTGGAAACTACGGACAACGCCACGCTGCGCGGTTTCTTTGAAGCCAATTTCACGCCCTATCAAATCATCAATCCAGACGGCAGTGAGCAAGGGCTAATCACTGGCTACTACGAGCCGCGCCTCACTGGAAGCCGTACTCAGACCGAGCGTTACCGTTTTCCGCTCTATGCGGCACCGGACGACTTGCTGGAGATCGACCTCACCGAGGTGTATCCGCAACTCAAGGGCATGCGCTTGCGCGGACGACTGAGTGGCAAAAAGGTCGTGCCGTATTTCAATCGTGCCGACATCGATGCGGGCAAGCCGCCGCTGAAAGGTCGCGAATTATTCTGGGTAGATAACGCTGTCGATCTATTCTTCCTGCAAATTCAGGGATCAGGCCGCATTGCACAACCGGACGGCACACTGACCAAAGTCGGTTACGCCGACCAGAACGGACATCCCTATATCTCCATCGGCAAAAAGTTGATCGAGATGGGCGAACTTAAAGCGGAGCAAGCCTCGATGCAAGGCATCAAGCAGTGGGGTGAGCGTAATCCAGACAAACTTTCGGCCTTGCTGGAGCAAAATCCAAGCTATGTGTTCTTTCGTGAGTTGCCCGACAGTCTTTCCGCACCGTTGGGGGCGTTGGGCGTGCCGCTCACCAACGAGTACAGCATCGCCATCGATCCGCGTTCAGTCCCTTTAGGTTCGCCAGTCTTTCTTGCCACTACGCGTCCCAACAGCGAAACCCCGCTCAACCGTTTGATGCTGGCACAGGACACCGGTGGCGCGATCAAAGGCGGCGTCCGCGCTGATTTCTTCTGGGGCTATGGCGATCAAGCGGGCGCGCAAGCAGGGAAGATGAAACAGAAGGGGCGGATGTGGATCTTTTACCCGAACGGAAGCGTGCCTAGCGTCGCCAATGGCAGCGCTAGTTCGATGGGGGTGAACTGAATGCAAGTGCCACGACTAGTTTTCGCAACAGGTGCAGTGCACGTCCTAAGCTGATATACGGGGGCATTCGGATAGGCAACAAAAAAGCCGCATTACGCGGCTTTGGCATGACAGCTTACTTTTTTCTTTGGTAGGCACGATTGGACTCGAACCAACGACCCCTACCATGTCAAGGTAGTGCTCTAACCAGCTGAGCTACGCGCCTACAAAGGACGCGCATTTTAACCGAAACCGCGCGTCCGTCAAGTCGAATTTAGACTCAATTAATAACCGAGTACCTTTTCATAGACGTTGCGATAGGCCTCGGCGCTTTGGCTCCAGCTAAAGTCGCGCGTCATGCCGTTTACCTGTAATGCCTGCCATGTGGCCGGATCACGGTAGATGTCAACGGCATGCTGCGCGGTGGCGAGCAGCGTGGCGGCGCTCAGTCCGTGAATGACGAAGCCGGTGGCTGTTCCATCGGCGAGCGTGGCTTCGGTACAGTCTGTGACCGAGTCGAGCAAGCCGCCGGTGGCGTGGACGATGGGTGGTGTGCCATAGCACTGACTGTACATCTGGTTCAGGCCGCAAGGTTCGAAGCGTGACGGCATCATGAATAGATCAGAGCCAGCTTCGATCAGGTGCGACAAGCCTTCATCAAAGCCGACACGTACGCCGATCTTGCCGGGGTAGCGATAGGCAAGTTCTTGTGCCCAGCTTTGGATGCCGGCATCGCCGCTGCCCAGCAGTACCAGTTGTGCTGGCATATCAATCAGTTGCGGGGCTATCTCAAGGAAGACTTCGATGCCTTTCTGATAGGTGAAGCGGCTGACTAACCCGAACAATGGTATGTCTGGATTGACCTCTAGTCCCATCCGGCGTTGTAGTTCTGCCTTATTGGCGGCCTTGCCCACCAAATTTCTGCTGTCGTAGTGGGCGCTCAGATGGTGGTCGGTGGCTGGGTTCCACTCATCATAATCGATCCCGTTGAGGATGCCGGTAAGGGCATCACGCTTGTGTTGTAGCAAGCCTTGCATGCCGAAGCCGAGTGCGTCGGTCTGGATCTCGCGCGCGTAGGTCGGGCTGACGGTGGTGATGTGATCGCAGAAGAACAGCCCAGCCTTGAGGAAGGATAGGTTGCCGTAATACTCAGCCCCTTCCGCTTTATAGCTATCCCACGGCAGGCCGAGCTCGGGTGTCCAATGGGCAGGGAAAACGCCCTGAAAGGCGATGTTGTGGATGGACATGATGCTACGAGCAGCACCGGGGGCATATTTCAAGAACGCTGGCGCTAGACCGGTTTGCCAATCGTTGCAATGTACTACGTCAGGATGCCAGTTCAGGGGCGATTCGCCGCTGCCTAAAATGGCGGCAACCTTAGAAAGCAATCCAAACCGGCGCGGATTATCTGACCAGTCTTGCCCTTTTTCATCTGCATACGGGCCGCCGCCGCGCTGGTACAGGTCGGGGCAATCCAATACCCACAGCGGGACGCCGCCAGGCATCGTGCCTTCCAGTAGCCGTGCCGCAGGGAAGCCGAACAGGCTGGAGAAGGTCGCCACGATGGGCATTGGGGGCAGTGCTTGTAATACTTGTGGGTAGCCAGGAAGCAGAACGCGGACATCCACTCCTAGTTTGTGCAATGCAACGGGCAATGCACCGCTGACGTCGGCTAGGCCGCCGGTTTTGATCAGGGGGGCAGCTTCGGAAGTGGCGAACAATACTTGCATGAGTTGAGTCCTCGGTTAGGGCCGATGCTTGGCAATGGTGCTGATGCAATCTTTTTCGGGAATATAGATCGGCAGAGTAGGGAGGTGCGACCTAGTTTCAAGAGCAAAAGCGGTGCTTTTCTGCATGGCTGGGTTCCGGCGTTAGGTCTGTACTGAATGTGGCGCGGCCTGGCTCGAATGGGTAACTGTGGCTTGCGATGTCGTAAGCGTGGGCGCATTATAGCAACCTCTTCATCACTTCTGGAAACCTCAATGCCATCGAATGCTCTGCGCGATACTGAAAAACTTGGCCAGTTTTTATGGCTGGACAACCTTTCTCGCACGTTGTTGCGTGAGGGTGAGTTGGACAAGCTGATTACCGAGGACGGCATCAGCGGCCTGACTTCCAATCCCGCTATCTTTTACAACGCATTGAGCAAGAGTCCGTATTACCAAGAGGAGTTGGCGCAACTCAAAACCACTGACCTCTCCGCCGAGGCGCGTTACGAAAAACTTATCATTGCTGACATTCAGGAAGCGTGCGATAAGTTGCGCGCTGTGTTCGATGCGACGAAGGGGGATGGTGGCTATGTCAGCCTGGAAGTGTCACCACATCTGGCGAATGACGAAGAAGGCACTGTGCAAGCCGCTCGTCGCCTCAAAGCTGAAGTAAATCGGGCCAATCTGCTGGTCAAAGTGCCGGCGACTCCCGCTGGCGTGCGTGCTTTCGAGCGGTTGATCGCTGAAGGTGTCAACGTCAATGTCACTTTGATGTTTTCCCTCCGCCATGAAGATGCTGTGGCTAAAGCCTACGTGAACGGTGCGCGGCGCTGGGTTGCCAATGGTGGTGATCCTCGCGTACTCAAATCTGTAGCCAGCATCTTTATGAGTCGAGTCGATACCTTGGTGGATCAAAAGTTGACTAGCATCGGCACTGCTGACGCTCTGGCATTGCGCGGCCATGCCGCCGTGGTACTGGGTAAGCTGGCTTATCAAAACTACCTAGCACGTTTCCATGGTGCTGAATTCACCGACCTCGCTGCACAAGGTGTGCGTCCGCAATATCCGCTGTGGGCCAGCACTGGAACCAAGAATTCGGCTTATTCCGATGTGCTTTACGTCGAGCAGTTGATTGGTGCGGAGACGGTCAACACCTTGCCAGATGCGACTTTGGCGGCGTTCCGCGATCATGGGCATGCGGCCGATACGGTGACCGAAGGTGTGGGCGAGGCCAAAGCTCAGCACGCCCAATTGGCTGCACTTGGAATTGATCTGGATGAGGTGGGCGAACAGTTGCAAACTGAGGGTTTACTGTTGTTTGTGCAGGCGTTTGATAAGTTGCTGGTAATCGTCGAGTAAGCTCGGCGTTGTTGTAAATGCAAATGGGACGCTTTAGCGTCCCATTTGCATGTAGGGTGTCGCTCTCAGTAGCCTTTGCGCGACGTCCGTTCCGCTCCCAACAGTCCCACATTTGGATGCGTGACAATGTGAAGAGGGAGTGAGCGCAATAATTCGGTGTAACGACCTTTGGCGAGAAATGCGGTGAGGAAGTCACCCGTTTGCATACGCTGGGCAATTTTGGCAGCGATGCCTCCGGCGAGGTAGATGCCGCCACGAGGCAAGGCGAACAGCGCATAGTTACCTACCACTGCGCCGTAGAGCGTAACGAAAACGTCCACGGCTAGTCGAGCGATGGGCTCGTCGGCTTGTGTCAGTGCCGCAGCGGGATCACCGGTCTGCATGGCGGCAACGAGGGTGGAAGAGGGAGCTGCACGACCGCTATCGCGCAGGAATTCGTAAATAGTCATCAGCCCCGGCCCAGACACGAGGCGTTCATAGGAAACATGGTCGTGCCGGGCTTGCAGATAGCGTAGCAGCGCGACTTGAGTCTCATCTTGCGGGGCGAAGTCGAGATGGCCGCCCTCTGATGGATGTACGGTATAGCCATCGTTTTGCCAACTCAGGAATGCCACGCCCAAGCCTGTACCCGCGCCCACGGCCAATCGTACTCCCTGAGCTTGCTCGCTACCGACTTGCAAAGTCAGCAAATCACTGGTTTGTAAGGCTGCAATACCCAGTCCAACGGCCTGAAAATCATTGATGAGTTCGACGCGAGTGATGCCGAAGTGAGCTGCGAGTTGATCGGCATCCACCTCCCAAGGAAGATTGGTGAACTTTACTCGCCGCCCATCCACTGGGCCGGCGACCGCTAGACACGCGGCAACGGGGATGTCTGCGCCACGTAAGAATTCATCCAGTACCTCTGACAGCGTCGAGTATCGGCCACTGGGGAAACTCTGCAGTCGTAACGCCTTGCCGCTGGCATCCGAAAGTTGCAGCAGGGTTTTGGTGCCGCCGATGTCCGCTGAAAGGAAGGTGCGATTCATGGAGTTAGTACGCCTGCAAATCCGCGCCTTCGATGTTCAAGGAATGACGCCAGAATTGGTCTTCGCGGTCAAATAGACGATACGTGCCACGCGGCCCCCAACTACCTGCGGCGTAGGTGTTGATGAACTCGCGCTCCATCGACCAGACCTTAAGGATCGGATCGACCACACGCCAAGCCCACTCCACTTCGTCGTAACGCAGGAACATCGAGTGGTCGCCTTGCATCACGTCCAGTAGCAGGCCTTCGTATGCGTCATTGTCCTCGTCGCCGCCTTTGCGGTAGGCCGCATCCAGACTAATGGTGCGGGTGTGCAGGTCGAGCCCCGGCACTTTCACGTTCATCTCCATCTTGAGGCAATCGTTGGGCTGAATGCCCAGCAACAGCCAGTTAGGATGCGAGGGTTCGTGGCGCGTGTTGCGGAACAGATCTTGCGGCGGATGCTTGAAGCGGATACTGATCGCCGAGGCACTTTCGGTCATGCGTTTGCCGGTGCGCAGATAGAACGGAACGCCCGCCCAGCGCCAGTTATCGACGAATAATTTCATCGCGGCGTAGGTTTCCGTCACACTGTCCGATTTGACGCCCGGCTCGTCGCGGTAGCCGGGAACTGGCTGACCATTGATCTGCCCGCTGGCGTATTGTCCACGGAAGGCGTGCGCATTCACGGCACTTTGGGTGATCGGTCGCACCGCTTTCAACACTTTCACCTTCTCGTCGCGCAGATGTTCGGCGGCCATGCTCACCGGCGGCTCCATAGCCACCAGCGTGAACAGCTGCAGCAGATGGCTCTGGATCATGTCGCGCAGTGCACCCGCACCTTCGTAATAATCGGCACGGCCTTCCACCCCCAACGTCTCGGAGTGGGTGATCTGCACGTGGTCGATGTAGTTGCGGTTCCACAAGGGCTCGAGCAGCAGGTTAGCGAAGCGGAACACCATGATGTTCTGCACCGTGCCTTTGCCGACGTAGTGGTCGATGCGGTAGATCTGCGGTTCGTTGAGGTGGCGGTACAGCGTCTGTTGTAGGGATTGGGCAGAGAGCAGGTCGGAGCCGAACGGCTTCTCGATCACCACTCGCCGCCAGCCGGCCTGTTCTTTCAGTAAGCCGACTTCGCTCAGGCGTTCAATGATGCGTGGAAACTCAGCCGGTCGCACCGCCATGTAGTAGGCGATGTTGGATGAGAAGGTCGTGCTGTCATCCACGCGCTGCTTGAGTTTGGTGTAGGCTTGGTCGTCGTTGGGCAGAATGGCTTGATAGTGTAGGCGCTGGCAGAAACGCGCCTGAGCGGCGCTGTCGATGCCATTTGGGAACAGAGGCGTCAGCATCTTGCACACTTCTTCGATCCAGGCTTCGCGACTGCGTGGCTCGATGCCGCAACCTAGGATCACCATATCGGTGGGTAATCGCCCGGCCATATCCAGACGGAACAAGGCTGGAATCAGCTTGCGCCGAGACAGATTGCCCGCTGCGCCGAAGATCACCAGCGTACAGGGTTCTAGGGTCTTCATCATTTGCCTTTGGTCGAAGTGACGGCGTGGCCGCCGAAAGCATTACGCATGGTCGAAAGAAGACGATGGGCATAGCCGATCTGATCTTGGCTGGTGTAGCGCATCTGTAGGGCCAACGTCAGTACAGGTGCGGCTACGCCTTGCTCGACGGCTTCTACTACCGTCCAGCGACCTTCGCCAGAATCAGCCACGACCGGCGCGATATTGTCTAGCACCTGATCATGCTTGAGCGCTTCAGCCGTCAGGTCGAGCAGCCAGCTTCGCACTACGGAACTGTGTCGCCACAATTCCGTGATCTGCGCTAAGTCGAGGTTGAATTCCTCCTTGCCGCGTAGCAGTTCTAGTCCCTCGGCATAGGCTTGCATCATGCCGTATTCGATGCCGTTGTGGATCATTTTGGTGAAGTGGCCGGAACCGACTGGGCCGACATGCGCCCAGCCGCGATCTGGCTCAGGTGCTAAGGCTTGGAGCACGGGCTTCATCACGGCTGCTACTTCCGCTGTTGCTCCCACCATCAGGCAGTAACCGTTGTCCAAGCCCCATACGCCGCCGGAGGTGCCGGAATCCATGAAGCCGATGCCGCGCTCGGCTAGCCAAGCACCGCGCCGTTGGCTGTCGTGATAGTTCGAGTTTCCACCATCGACCACGATATCGCCGGGAGACAACATGGTCGCAAGATCGGTGATCTGTTGCTCGGTCGGCGCTCCGGAAGGCAGCATCAGCCAGACTACGCGAGGCGATGACAGTTGCATCACGGCATTGGCGACGGAGTCGGCGGCTAACATTCCTGACTCGGTGGTGAGTTGATTTACCACCTCGGTTGAGCGATCAAATCCGACCACTTCGATACCGCCGCGGCGCAAGCGTCGCACCATATTGCCGCCCATTTTTCCCAAACCTATCATCGCCAGCCGCATGTCGAACCTTCGTATCCGTTAGAATGGTGTCATTTTACCGGACTAGGGCTATGACCACACGCCAACTCTGTCGCTGGCACACATTTGCAACAGCTACGGTTCTGGAGCGGGCCGCTGTGCGGCGCATCGTTGAAGCGGCATCGGCTGCAATTCAGCAGCGCGGTGCGTTCCATCTGGTGCTTGCGGGCGGTACTACGCCACGGCGCGTGTACGAAGCGTTGTGTTCGGTTGCGGCTGATTGGTCGTGCTGGCACATCTACTTTGGTGATGAGCGTTGCTTGCCGCCGGGAGATGCAGAACGTAACAGTCGGATGGCCGCCAAAGCCTGGCTGGATCATGTGGCGATCCCTGTAGCACAGGTGCATGTTATGCCGGCGGAATTGGGTGCGATCGAGGCGGCACGGCGTTATGCCACAACACTGGGCTCGGTAGGCGAGTTCGATCTTGTACTGCTGGGTTTGGGAGAGGATGGGCATACCGCCAGTCTGTTCCCCGATCAGGATTGGGGCATCGCTGCGAATTCACCGGATGTGCTGGCTGTATTCGATGCGCCTAAGCCGCCGCCCGAGCGTGTCTCGATTTCGGCGCATCGTCTCGGCCAAGCCCGCGAGGTGATTTTTCTGGTCTCGGGCGCAGGCAAGCGCGATGCCGTGACTGCTTGGCGTAGTGGGCAGCTCATTCCCGCCACCAGCATCACACCGGCACTCGGCGTTGAGGTGTGGTTAGAGCAACAGCTACTCTGAGCATCTGACAATCAGTTGAAATAGATTAGGAACGACATGCAGGATTACGACATCATCATCATTGGTGCTGGCCCAGCGGGCTGCGCAGCGGCGAGAACCTTGGCGCGGGGCGGCTGGAACGTGGGAATGTTCGATAAAGCGCACTTCCCGCGAGAAAAGACCTGTGGTGATGCGCTCATCCCCGATGCGCACCTCGCGCTGGATAAGCTGGAACTGCGTGAGCGGGTCGAGCAGTTATCCTATCCAACCAAAGCATTGCGACTCATTAGTTTTGACGGCAGTGAGGTGTCGGTGCGCGGGCGTACCGCAGTGACACCTCGACTCAAGCTGGATGTATTGCTGTTGGAGGCTGCGCAGGAGGTTGGTGCAAAGTTTCTTCCGGGGCATGATTTTCAGTCGGTGAAGGACGAGGACGGTACGAATTACATTGTCGAATTCACGGTTGACGGCGGCAAGATCGAGGTGCGCGCACCTTGGGTGCTGCTGGCTACCGGAGCGAACGCTGCGCCGATCGCCCGTGCTGGATTACTGGAGCGACACGACCCAAGCAGCTTTGCGGTGCGCCAATACGTGCGAAATCCCCGCCTCGCCAAGGATTTCAATGAGCTCGTCTTTATCTTCGATCACACGGTGCGCGGCGGTTACGGATGGATATTCCCAGGGCCGGACGGCGTGTTCAATATCGGCATCGGCTATTTCGGCAGCGCTGAAAAGAACAGTGGTCTGCGCCGCGATTACGAGCAATTCATCACTCACCAAGCGTTGGCGAAGGATCTGATGAGTGACGGCGTCGTGGTCTCGCCGCTCAAGGGCGCACCGCTGCGTACTGGGCTGACCGGCACACGTTTCGCCGAGGGCGGTTTGTTGGCGACTGGCGAGTGCGTCGGCACCACGTTTCCGCTGACCGGTGAAGGCATCGGCAAGGCGTTGGAAACGGGAGTGCTGGCTGCTGAAACCTTGCTGGCATATGCCGCCCAAGGGCGAGCAGCTGTTGCGGCAGCGCATACCGCGAGCATGTCTGCGCTCAAGCCGAAGTACGATGCTTACCGTAAGTCGGAGTTGTTACTGCGCTGGCCTTGGTTGGCCAATATGCTTGTGCGACGTGCTGGACGAGGTGAGTATATGCGTAACCGTCTTGAGGCGCTGTTCAACGAAACGGCTGATCCAGCGAACCTGTTCAAATTGAAGACTTGGGTGAGGATATTGCTGAAGTAGAACGAGTTTCTACCTCAGTCCTGACGGGGTCGTAAAACGGGGGCTGTTAGCTGGGCGTCACAGATGCCCAGCACTGCCGGCTAGTTAGAAGCCCAGTCTTTCCATGCCACAGCGCCCATGCACTGCGCTGATCTCATACAGCCGCTCCGCATGGGCAGGCTGCACTTGTTCCCACGTGAAGCGCCACTCCCAATAACCTTCCGACTTTCCCGGCAAGTTCATGCGGTGCTCGGTGTCCAGTCCCAGTACGTCCTGAAATGGATGGATAGCAATGTCGGCTATCGACTGCGAGGCCGCATGGATCAAGTCCCAATGGATCGCGTGACCGTCGGTACCTAGATACTTGCAGGTGAACGCCCGCTCGTGTGCAGACGCGGAGTTGAACCAGCCGATGGTCGTATCGTTGTCGTGGGTGCCCCCATAGACCACGGTATTGCGCTGATAGTTATGTGGCAGGAAGCTATTGTCGGTGCCGCCGCCGAAGGCGAATTGCAGGATGCGCATACCGGGTAGATCGAACTCGTCGCGCAGCGCGGTGACATCCGGCGTGATGATGCCCAAGTCTTCGGCGATGATGGGCAGCTTGCCCAGCGCATTCTGGATCGCATGGAACAACTTTGCGCCGGGACCAGGCAGCCAGCGCCCGTGGATGGCCGTCGGCTCACTGGCGGGGATCTCCCAATAGCCAGCGAAGCCCCGGAAGTGGTCGATGCGCACGATGTCCACCAGTGCGATGGTCTTGCGTATCCGCGCGATCCACCAAGCAAAGCCTTCTTTTTCATGTGCCGACCAGAGGTATAAGGGGTTGCCCCAGCGCTGGCCGGTCTCGCTGAAGAAGTCGGGCGGAACGCCAGCCACCACGGTGGGACGAGAGTCTGCTCCCAATTCGAACAAGTCTTGCCGTGCCCAGACCTCAGCACTTTGGTAAGCGATGAAGATCGGGATGTCACCGATGATCTGAATGCCGCGCTCGTTGGCATACTGCTTCAATTTGTGCCACTGGCGGAAGAAACTCCATTGGCAAAAGCGCCAGAACTCGATGTCGTCGCCCAGCTCGACGGTGGCCTTGGCCAGCGCGCGTTTCTCACGACGCGCCAAGCGTGGCTCCCAGTTGCACCAATCTTGCCAGTCGTTATGCTCGGCCAGCGCCATGAACAGCGCGTAGTCGTTAAGCCAAGACTGCTCAGCGATGCAGAACGCTTCAAATTCAGGATGCAAGTCTGGATTGTGCAAGAATCGGTCAGCCGCTAGTCGCAGCTTCTCCATGCGATATTGATGGACTACACCGTAATCGACTCGTTGTTCTTTGAAGTCGGGATGGGGTGTCAGTTCTTCCGCTTCCAGCCAGCCCAGTTCGCGCAACTCTTCCAAGTCGATCAGTAATACATTCCCGGCGAATGCCGAGCTGCTCATGTAGGGCGAGTTGCCCGGGCCGATGCCGCCTAAGGGCAGGATCTGCCATAGTTTCTGCCCAGCAGAGGCCAGCCAGTCCACGAAGTGGTAGGCCTCGGCACCAAAGTCGCCAGACCCGTAAGCGCCGGGCAAAGAGGTGGGGTGTAGCAGGATGCCGCTGCTGCGGGAAAAGTGCATGGAATGACCTTTTAGGAAAGAACCAGAGGCGTGGCCGTTAGGAGCCGCGCCGCATCGCACCGCCTGCTTCGACTTCATTACCGCGACCTCCGTGGCTGAGCGGATGGTTCAGTACGGCGGGTGCAGGCAGTTTGAGCAAGTGGTATAGGTGAATCAGATTATGTCGGTAAAGTCGGTCGAAGCTTTCTACCGCATGTGATGGATTGTAGTCGCCGAACCACCAGAACCAGTCCGAGCTCTCGCAAGAGGAAAGCTGCTGCTCGGCTGCTATGCGCTCTGCTTTGCTCAGATTCTTGCTGCCGATCACCATGTCATAGCTTTGTTTGGCCATGCACAGCAGATCCCAAGCGCGGTCTTTGTCTGGCGAGCCGATCCACGTCGAAAAGGTGCCATACACCCAACTTCCGGCAACCAAGCCCGGGAGTTTTCCTTCGCGGTCAAAGTCGAAGCTGCCCTGCTTGCCATGTTGAGCCAAGTAGTCGCCATAGGTGGTGGGGTTGATGACCGGATGATCTTCTAGCGCGGCGTACAGGTCGTCGAGGAAGTAAAAACCGTTATAGGGGTAGTATTCCCAAGCATTTTCACCATCCAAAATTACGCTGACTACGGGCGAGTCGCCGCTTGCACTCTTGCGAGCGATCTCTTCGATCTGAGCGACAAAGTGCAGTGCCGCATCTCGTCCATGCCAACGCGAATACTCGAAACCGATCAAGTCGGACAGACGGTCGTCGCGGAAGAAACAGTGGACTTTCTGGCTAGCACCGGAGATGTGGTAAGGGCGATACAGATACCGTGTGCGATCCGGCAAACTGGAGCTTGCGGCGCGCAAGCTGTTAGCTAATACGGTCTCGCCACTGGCGGCCCATTGGCAGTCATGCTCAGCCAGCACTTCCAGTAGAGCCGTGGAAACGGCACCTTCGGCGGGCCAGATACCCTGTGGTTTGGTGCCGAAGCGTTTTTGGTGGGACTCTAATGCCGAAGTCAGATGGGCTGCAACTCGGCTGCGCCCGCCGGGGTAGCATTGCGATTGTGGCAGACTGCTGTACGGCGTGCTTTCGCGAGCGCTGTTCAGATTCAATAGCAGGGGAGCTAAGGGGTGGTAGTGAGGTGTGGCGGAAATCTCGATCTGACCGCTCTCGGCCAACTTGCGATAACGCGGGATGATGCCGGAGACGACTTGGCCGATCACCTCGAATAGTTGCTCGCGGTCATTGGCATCGAAGCCCTCGCCCTTGCTCATCAACTGAACTACCACTTCATGCTCGCGGCGTACGCTCTCGCCGCACCAGACCAAGTGATACCAAGTCAGTAGGTCGGCCATGTATTGGCCAGACAGGTAGGACAGGGTCGCGTCGCCGGCGGCTTCCAGTGTGCGGAACAAGTCGTGCAGTCGCTTGTAAGCGGGGTAGGGCGCGATCATCTTAGTGTGGTTGCTGCGGAAACAACTATCCAGAATGAATTTATGCTCGGCGGTGCTGAGCCCATCGAGGTTGTCGCGCTCTAGCAGGCGCAGCAAAGGGTCGCGTATTTCGTTGCTGGCGAACTGCTGTTCGTAGTCTTCCAGCTGATCGAGTAGGATGGGTACGAAATTGACCACAGCGCGCATCTTGGGATGGCGCTCGAAGTGGCTGGCCATGTCGGAATAATCCTTCATGGCGTGCAGATAGACCCAAGGCAAGAGGAATTCGCCACTGGCGTAGTCGCGGTAATCTGGCTGGTGCATATGCCAGAGGAAAACGAGATCGAGAGGTTTGCTCATGAGAATTCCGAGGAGAGATGATGGGCGTCTCGCAGCTGGAGACGCCCAAGGTTATAGTGAATCAGCGGACGCGGTGTATATCCTGCTGCCCCAGCATGTCGGGGGTGATCAGGGTGATGCCGCGTGAGGTGACGAAGAAGCGTTTGGCATCATCTTCATGGTTGACGCCAACCACCAATCCGTCAGGGATGATGCAGCCCTTGTCCACCACCACACGTTTCAGCACCGCATTACGACCGATGCTGACATTAGGCAGAATGACCGATTCCTCCACCGTGGCGTAGCTATGAACGACCACGTCAGAGAACAACAGTGAGTTGACCACAGTCGCGCCGCTGATGATACAGCCGCCGGAAACCAGCGAATCCAGAGCTTGGCCACGCCGTTCGCCTTCGTTGAAAATGAACTTGGCGGGAGGTAGTTGCTCTTGATAGGTCCAAATCGGCCATTCCTGATCGTACATATTCAGGTCGGGAACGATCTTGGTCAACTCCATGTTGGCTTCCCAATAGGAGTCGATGGTTCCAACATCGCGCCAATAGGGTACGCCGCCTTCTGGTTTGACGCAGCTATCGTCAAAGCTTTGGGCGAATACGCGGTAGTTTGATTTGACCAGATGCGGGATGATGTCCTTGCCGAAGTCGTGGCTGGAGTGGGAGTCATCGGCATCACGCATCAACTGCTCATACAGGAAACGCGTATTGAAAATGTAGATGCCCATGCTACACAGCGCTGTATCTGATTTACCCGGCATCGGCGAGGGATTGTCGGGCTTTTCGGTGAAATTGACCACGCGCGAGTTGGCATCTACACCCATCACGCCGAAGGCCTTGGCTTCTTCGATCGGCACTTGGATGCAAGCAACGGTCATGTCGGCCTGATTGTCGGCGTGGAACGCCAGCATCTTGCCGTAGTCCATCTTGTAAACGTGATCGCCAGCCAAGATCAACACATACTCGGGGTTGATCTCGCGCAGGATGTCGATGTTCTGGAATACCGCGTCGGCAGTGCCTTGATACCACTCTTCGTCGATACGCTGCTGTGCAGGCAGGATGTCGATGAACTCGCCGAACTTACCATTCAAGAAGCTCCAGCCGCGCTGGATGTGGCGGATCAGACTGTGGGATTTATATTGGGTAGCGACGCCGATGCGGCGAATGCCGGAATTGACGCAGTTGGATAGAACGAAGTCAACGATACGAAACTTGCCGCCGAAGGGAACCGCTGGCTTGGCGCGCCAATCGGTCAGTTGGTGCAAACGACTGCCTCGCCCCCCCGCCAACACCATTGCGTAGGTGTTCTTGGTCATCAGGCTGACATAGCGAGATTTTTCTTGTGATTTCTCTTGCGGCTGCGACATGATTTCTCCCATCTGTTATTTTGGGTTCTTCGAAACCAGTCGTGTGGCTGGGGTAGCCGCGTTACTTTTTCTTTGCTGATGACTCGTCGCACTTAGGGTGCAAGTTCATCATCTGCCAGCCAATCACGACGGATTTCGTGGATGCCCGTTTTGTACCTTGTTGGCGGCTCGACTATAGCAGATTAAATAGCGCGGCGTCTTGTGCCAGAACGATGGATTACGCCGAAAGTGCATTGCCCAGAAGTCGAGCGGTAATGTCTACGATAGGCACTACTTTTTGGTAGTCCATACGCTTCGGTCCGATCACGGCTAGCGTGCCGACGATTTGACCGTTTGCGGTGTAGGGCGCGCTCACCACGCTGCACTCATCGAGCGAGGAAACGCCTGACTCGTGGCCAACAAAGATATGCACACCTTGCGCATGGCGGCTCGCATCCAGCAGTTGTAGTAGCTCGGTCTTGTGTTCGAACACATTGAACAGTTTGCGCAGCCGATTCATGTCGCCGGACAGGTCGTTAATGTGGAGCAGATTGCGCTCGCCGCTCAACACGTAATCATCGCCCTTGCACGCCAGCGCTTCGTCACCAGCAGAAATCGCGGCGGTCATCAGTTCGGTCATGTCGTGCTGCAACTGGCGGAGCTCATTCTTGATGCGCAGGCGCATGTCGTGGAGCGCGCAGTCGGAGTAATGCTGGCTGAGCAAGTTGCCTGCCTCGGTGAGTTGTGCTTGACTGTAATCGCGCGTAGTCAGCAGTACGCGATTCTCGACTTCGCCATCCGGCATGACAATGATAAGTAGCACCCGCCGTTCTGATAGTCGCAAAAATTCGATTTGACGCACGGTGGCGGCGCGACGATTGGGTGTGGCAACCACGCCTGCAAACTGAGTCAGTTCCGAAAGCAGGTTGGAAGCCTGAGCCAATAAACGCGAGGGGTTGTCTGGTTGGAACTGTTGCTCCAGCTGTTGAATGCGGATTTTTTCCAGCGGCTGTACGACCATTAGCGTGTCGATAAAACGTCGATAGCCGAGGGCGGTAGGGATGCGTCCGGCGGAGGTGTGTGGGCTGGCGACCAAGCCCATCGCTTCCAGATCGACCATCACGTTGCGGATGGTGGCAGGGCTGATCTCCAAGCCGGAGAATTGCTGCAAGGCGCGCGAGCCGACGGGTTGCCCATCGCTGATGTAGCGCTCTACTAGGGTTTTGAGCAGGATTTGCGCGCGGTCATTAAGCATGACTTCATTCTACCTTGCCGCTTTGTCATTGAACCAGCGATATGGTTTAATCGGCGGCCATGAAAAATCCTTTCAAAACCGTCGCACTGATCGGCAAATACAAATCGCCGGAGATCGCGGGTTCACTGTTGCCGCTGGGCGAGTTCCTCGCTGCACGTGGCTTGAACGTGGTGGTCGATGCGTTGACCGCCGAGCATCTGCCGAGCATTCCGTTCCCTGCGTTGCCCTTAGAGGAAATTGGCAGTTCGGTCAATCTAGCGATCGTGCTGGGAGGTGATGGCACGTTGCTGAACATCGCGCGCATGCTGGCGCCGTCTGATGTGCCGCTGATTGGAGTAAATCAGGGGCGACTGGGATTTCTCACCGATGTTTCGCTGGAAACCATGCAGCAAACACTGGGCGCGATGCTTGACGGCGAGTATGTGACCGACCGCCGCTTGCTGTTGCAAACTCGGGTGCTGCGCAATGGTGCAGAGGTGTTCCGTTCGCTGGCGCTGAATGAGATGGTGGCGCATCGCGGCAACATTAGCAGCATGATCGAATTCGAGGTGCGCATCGACGGTGAGTATCTTTATACCCAGCGTGCCGACGGCTTGATCGTCTCCACGCCGACCGGCTCCACCGCATATGCGCTGTCGGCCGGCGGCACCATCGTTCATCCCGGACTAGATGTGATCGAGTTGGTCCCAGTCTGCCCACACACCTTGAGCAATCGCCCTATCGTGGTGAGTGGCGACTCAGTCATCGAAGTGCTGATGCACCGCAGTGATGATGTGCGTGTGCGCTTCGATAGCCACACGTGGTTCGATCTGCACCTGCAAGATGTTCTGGAAGTGACGCGCTTCCCGAGTCCGGTGCGCTTGCTGCATCCGCAAGGGCATAGCTATTACCGCACTTTGCGCGAAAAGCTGCTCTGGAATCAGCCACTGTAATGCTGAAATATCTGTCCATTCGCGACTTTGTCATCGTCGCTTCCTTAGAGCTCGACTTCTCCTCCGGCTTCACTGCGTTGACTGGCGAAACGGGGGCGGGGAAATCCATTCTGCTCGACGCCTTGTCGCTTGCTTTAGGCGAACGTGGTGACGGCGGCATGGTGCGGGCGGGGTGTGAGCGCGCTGAAATCACTGCTGAATTCGATATTGCCGCCTTGCCTGCGTTGCAAACTTGGCTGGATGAACAAGAGTTATCTGGCGACGAAGGCGTGTGTTTGCTGCGCCGCGTGTTGGATGTGGGCGGGCGCTCGCGGGGCTTCATCAATGGTCGCTCAGCCACGATGCAGCAGATGCGCGAGGCTGGCGAATGGCTGTTGGATATTCACGGTCAGCACGCCCATCAGTCGTTGTTACGGCAGGACGCGCAGCGTGACTTGCTCGATGCTTACGCTGGATTGGGAGACGAGGCGGCGCAGGTGGCTAGTGCGTTCCGCGTATGGCAAGCATTGGATGTGCGCTGCAGGGAGCTGAGCCAGAATGCGGCAGCCGTGGCTGCAGAACGGGAGTTGTTGGCCTTTCAGAAACGCGAGTTGGAGACGTTGGATTTTAGTGCTGAGATGTGGCAAGAAACGCAGTCCGAATATGCGCGCTTGTCACACGCCGCCAGTCTGCTGGAAACGGCGGAATTTGGCATCGAGGTACTGAACGAAGCGGATAGCTCTTGCTTGGCGCAGCTGAGCACGCTGATTGGCAAGGTGGAGGCGGGCAGCGCGTTCGATCCCGCTCTGGGCGAAACCTTGCAGTTGCTGATCAGCGCGCAGGCCGAGTTGCAAGAGGCGGTGTACGGTCTGCGGCATTATCAGCGCCGCTTAGAAGCCGATCCACAGCGTTTGCGAGAATTGGAGCGCAGCATACAGACAGTCGTGGACGCGGCTCGCAAATATCGGGCGACTCCTGAGGAGTTGCCCCAAGTGCAGGCGCGTATCGTTACTCGACTGGCGGAGCTGGGCGGAGATGCCGAGGTGGATGAGTTGCAGCAGCACGCAGCCCAAGCCCGTGAAACCTACCTGTTGCAGGCTGGGCACTTGAGTGTGCAGCGCGATCGCGCCGCACAAACTTTGGCGCAAGAGATCAGCGTTGCCATGCAAACGTTGGCGATGCAGGGCGGCCAGTTTGCGGTTGCACTCAATGCCTTGCTTGAGCCGAATGCGCACGGTCTTGAAGCGGTCGAGTTCCAAGTGGCGGCCAATCCAGGTATGCCGTTGCGCGCTCTAGCGAAGACGGCTTCGGGCGGTGAATTGGCTCGGATCAGTTTGGCCATTCAAGTCGCTTTATCCGAAGTGGCGCACGTACCCACTTTGATCTTTGACGAAGTGGATAGTGGCATTGGCGGGCGTGTCGCCGAGATCGTCGGCCAGTTGCTCAAGCGCTTGGGGCGGCGTCACCAAGTATTGTGCGTCACTCATCTGCCGCAGGTCGCCGCTGCTGCTGATGCGCAATGGCAGGTCAACAAAACGTCGCGAGACGGCATTACCTTCAGCAGCATCACGGTTCTTTCTGCCGCTCAGCGCGTGGATGAGATCGCGCGTATGCTAGGCGGAATCCAGCTGACCGACACTACCCGCAAACATGCTGCCGAGATGCTCGGCTACGCTGCATAGTACTTCCCGCACGGTTGGTTTTTTTACGCACTAAGTGAAATCCTGTAGAGGAAGGGTAAATATGTGCTGTATCATTATGCCTACTTTCTGAAAGGTTTTTCTATGCGAATCAAGATCATCGTCGCCTCTGTTCTGTTTGCCGTCTGCGGCAGTTCAGCGCTAGCTGAAGCTGTTCCTACTCCGTCTGTACCATTGCAATCCTCAGCGTC
Source organism: Ferriphaselus amnicola (assembly GCF_000974685.2). Classification (NCBI taxonomy): domain Bacteria; kingdom Pseudomonadati; phylum Pseudomonadota; class Betaproteobacteria; order Nitrosomonadales; family Gallionellaceae; genus Ferriphaselus; species Ferriphaselus amnicola. The sequence continues at coordinate 2,357,407 of NZ_AP018738.1, read as the reverse complement.
CGCCTCCCCTCCCTTACGCGGAGTTGAAGAGGAAGTCTGGCATGCCGTGCAAGATTGGGCTGCGGCATGGTCTGCGCGTGACGCATATTCATTCTTGGCTTTTTATTCTAAAGATTTTAGGCCGGATGACGGATCTACTTTCGCCGACTGGAGTGCGCGCCGGCGGGTGTATTTTAGGCAGATCAAGTTGGTAGAGGTGATGGTCGCGTTCCCAGCTATACATCTACTTGACGACAAGCATGCCAAAGTGCGTTTCACTCAGTCGGTAAGAATGGGACAAAATCAAGCGCTGGATGAAAAGACAATGTCTTTGTCCAAAATGGGCGGGCTATGGATGATTACGGAAGAGCAGTCACTTTCATCGAGAATCGACCCGATAGCCGATACTAAAGTAGCCGAGTTGCCCAAGTCAGCGCCGATCATTGCTCCTGCCGCAGTCTCAACCTCAATGTTGAATAGCAATTCCGAGGAGGAAGTTTGGGGGGTGGTTCAGGCTTGGGTTAAAGCGTGGACAGCAAAAGATGCTGCCGCTTTCATCGGTTACTACGGAACACGCTTCAGACCAAACGATGGCACTAGCTTTGATGCCTGGCAGAAGCGCCGTCGTGACTACTTCGCCAAGGTCAAGTCCATTAACGTCGATTTGACTGAGCAGACAATAGAGTTTAAGGGGCCCGGGCGTGCTGATGTGCGGTTTACCCAAGCTTTTCAATCCGATGTGTTCAAAGAAACCAGCAGGAAGATGCTCACATTGGAGCGAATGGGTGCTGCGTGGAAGATTGTGGCAGAGCAAGCCGATCCTCGTTTGGCTGAATATCAGCTGGCTAAAATTGAAATAGCCAAGGCAGAAGCAGCCAAGGCGGAAGCGGCTAAGGCAGAAGCAGCCAAGGCGGAAGCGGCTAAGGCAGAAGCAGCCAAGGCAGAAGCAGCCAAGGCAGAAGCAGCCAAGGCAGAAGCAGCTAAGGCAGAAGCAGCTAAGGTAGAAGCAGCTAAGGCGGAAGCAGCTAAGGTAGAAGCAGCTAATGCAGAAGCGGCCAACGTGCAAAGCATTAGAACTGTCGATTCGGCCAGCGTGGGGTTGGAGATTTGGGCAGCGGTGCAAGCGTGGTCACACGCATGGAGCTCGCGTGATGCCGATGCCTTCATCGCTCATTATGGTGCTACCTTTGCGCCCGAGGATGGCTCTGCCAAGGCAGCATGGGAACAGCGCCGCCGTGAGTATTTCAAACGGGTGAAGTACATTGAGGTGGGCATCGAAAATCCGGTGATCAACCTTAAAGATGAGACTCATGCTGAGGTTAAGTTCGCTCAGTCTTTCCGCTCGGATGTTTATCGTGAGAATGCTAGAGAGAAATCGCTGATCATGGAAAAGGTGAGTGGTCAGTGGATGATCATGGCGGAACAGTCGGGTGTGGCTGCAAGTAGATTGCCTGAAGCAGCTCAAGCCGACGCAGCTAAAGCGAAGGCAGTGGCTGACAGTCAAGCTGCTAAGGCTAATGCTGAGGCGGCCAGAATCGAAGTGGCAAAGGCGGAAGCAGTGAAAGCGGAAGCGGCTAAAGCCAAGGCCGATGCAGAGAAGGCTAGATTGGAGGCGGCTAGAGTCAAGGCTGAGGCCGACGCGGCGAAGGCAGAAACCGCTAGGGCAGAAGCAAGCAAAGCTAAGGCCGACGCAGCTAAAGCGAAGGCTGAAGCTGACAGTCAAGCCGCTAAGGCTAATGCAGAGGCAGCCAGAATCGAAGTGGCTAAGGCGGAAGCAGTGAAAGCAGAAGCGGCTAAAGCCAAGGCTGATGCGGCAAAAGCTAAGCTTGATGCTGCTAAGGCCAAAGCAGATGCGGATGCCGAAGTAGCGCGAGCTAAGGTCGAGGTCGCTAAGGCAGAGCAGGCAAGAGTCGAAGCGGCCAAGGCTGAAGCCACGAAAGCCAAGGCGGAGGCTGCCCGAGCTAAAGCGGAAGCCGATGCGGAAGCGGCTCGCAGCAAAGCGGCAGAGGCTAAGGCGGCTGCTCAAGCAGCCGAAGTGGCCAAGTCTGACCCTCAGGTAGTGGCGCTGACTCAGAGCGTGACCGATTTCGTGACAACTTGGGCCAAGGTCTGGGCGGCACGGGACATTGCTGGCTATCTGGCGTGCTACGGGGAGAGCTTCCAACCTGCGGGAGGGGAAGATCTTGCGGCTTGGGAGGCTCAACGCAGAGCGCGGGTCGGCAAGGCTAAGGCGATCGAAGTCGCTGTCGAAGGACTACGGGTGGAAGCGCTGGATGAAAGTCACGCGAAGGCGCAGTTTACCCAACGCTATCGTTCGGATAACTACCGCGATGTGGTCAGCAAGACACTGATGCTGGAGAAAACAGCTCAGGGATGGCGCATCGTGCGTGAAGAAGCTGGCGCGGTCAGTAAGTCCACTACCGCTCGCCACTAATGTCGGGGCAGGGCGCTTGAGGTATCATGCGCCCTTTCCTGAGTTCACTGGCTGACACCATGCGTTTTCTTCTGCTCATCCTTACTTTGCTGCTGGCTTCGTGCAGCGGCGTTCTTACCCCTCATATGATCGAAATCCGTCAGGGCAACGTGATCACGCCAGAGATGCGCGAACGGGTCAAAATCGGCATGACACGCTTGCAGGTCAAAGCGGCGCTAGGCACACCGATGATTGCCGATCCTTTCCACGCTAATCGCTGGGACTACGTTTATCGTCTCGAACAAGAGGGAGAGCTCGTTGGCCAGACACGTTTAACCGCCTACTTCGAGGACGAGGTTCTGGTGCGACTGGAAGACGGCCCGACCCTTGGAGCTAAGCAATGAGCGCGCTTAAAGTTGCTATCGCTGGTTGCAGCGGGCGCATGGGGCGAGTGTTGTTGAACTGTGTAGAGCAAGCGGATGATCTGGCGCTACATGCTGCGCTGGATCATGCCACCAGCCCACACTTGGGCAAGGATGCAAGCGAGTTCGGCGGTACGCGCGGTGTGATCGTCACAGCGGATGCCGCTGCGGCACTGCAAGGTGCCGACGTGCTGATCGACTTTACCCGCCCCGAAGGTACACTGCATCATCTAGAGATTTGCCAGCAACATGGCGTGAACATCGTCATCGGCACGACCGGCTTTTCCGCGCAGGAAAAGGCTGTGCTGGGCGCAGCGGCGCAGCGCATCGGTGTCGTGTTTGCCCCTAACATGAGCGTGGGCGTAAATCTGGTGTTCAAGTTGCTGGAAACCGCTTCGCGCGTGCTCTCCCACGGCTACGACATCGAGATCATCGAGGCGCACCACCGCCACAAAGTGGATGCGCCTTCGGGCACCGCGCTGGGTTTGGGTGAAGTCATCGCCCGTACCTTGGGACGCGATCTGGAGCAGTGTGCCGTGTATGGTCGCGAAGGCGTCACCGGCGAGCGCGACCCATCCACCATCGGCTTCGCCACTGTGCGCGGCGGCGACATCGTCGGGGACCACACCGTACTGTACGCAGGCATTGGCGAGCGCATTGAGATTACCCACAAAGCCAGCAGCCGTGCCACCTTTGCGCTGGGTGCCCTGCGCGCAGCGCGCTTCCTGCAAGCAAATCCCGCTGGGATGTACGACATGCAGGACGTGCTGAATCTGAAGTAATCCACACATCCCCTCCCTCGCCCTTGAAGGAGGGGGAATACTGAGTTTCCACATGAAATTTTCCGGTCGCTATTCCGTGTTTGCCTTTCTCGCCGGAGCAGCAGCCGTGGTCGGCTTCGCCCCATTCGGCCTGTTTCTTGTTCCTGTCATTTCTATCGCAACCCTCTTTGTCCTGTGGCTGCGAGCGGATTCTGCATGGGCGGCGTTCAAATTTGGCTGGTCGTTCGGCTTGGGTTTGTTTGTGGCAGGTGTCAGCTGGCTTTACGTTGCCCTGCATGATTACGGCGGCATGGTCGCGCCGCTGGCTGCGGGGGCGATACTGTTATTTGCGGCCTTCCTTGCCTTGCTTCCAGGGTTGGTTGGGTACGTGCAAGCGCGCTGCACCGCACATGCTTGGGTGAGGTTGACGCTGGCGATGCCCGCGTGTTGGGTCGCCCTCGAACTGGTACGCGGCTATTTGCTCACTGGTTTTCCGTGGTTGTCACTCGGCTATTCGCAAACACCCCCAAGCCCGTTAGCAGGCTATGCGCCGCTGGTCGGACTTTATGGCGTTTCGTTACTAGTTGTGGTCAGCGCAGGGCTGTTGGCTTGGGCGTGGACGGAAAAGCGTAAGGCTGCACTTGGTGTGCTGGCCGTGTTGTGGCTGGCGGGCGCTGCACTACGTTTGGTCGAATGGACGCAGCCGCAAGGTGCACCGCTCAAAGTGGCACTGGTGCAGGGCAACATCCCACAGGAGCGCAAGTTCGAGGAAGGGTTCAGGCTGGGTACGCTCGACCTGTATCGCGATCTGATCGCCCAAAGTGGCGATGCCCGCCTAGTCGTGCTCCCAGAATCTGCGCTGCCATTGTTGCGCGAACAACTGCCGCCGGACTACGTTGCCGCGATCACCACACCGCTGCAAGCCCGTCGGGGCGATGTGCTGCTCGGCCTGTTCGAGCGCGAAGGGGAGCGCTACTTCAATAGCGTGCTCAGTCTAGGTGCATCGCCCGAGCAGCACTACCGCAAGAACCATCTGGTGCCGTTCGGCGAATTCATTCCGCTGCGACCGCTGCTGGGCGCACTCATCAACGACGTATTGCAGATCCCCATGTCCGATCTGGCGCGCGGTGGTACGACGCAAGCACCACTGGAGGTCGCTGGCCAAAAAGTCGCGGTCAACATCTGCTACGAAGACGTGTTCGGCGAAGAGATCGTGCGTCCCTTGGCGACGGCCACCTTGCTGGTGAATGTCACCAATGATGCGTGGTATGGCCACTCCCACGCCGCTGCCCAGCACAATCAGATATCGCAGATGCGCGCCCTTGAGAGCGGTCGCATGATGCTGCGGGCCACCAACACCGGCATTACCTCCATCATCGGACGCGACGGTAAGGTGCAAGCCGCGCTGCCGCAATTCCAAGAGGCGGTGCTGATCGGCATGGCGCAAGGCTATACCGGCCTGACACCGTATGCCCGCTGGGGCAATCTGCTGGTGCTGGGCTTGCTGGTGTTTATGCTGGGCGGCGCGAGGTTGCTGCGTAAATCATTCCCTCTCCCGCAGGCGGAAGAGGATTAGGGAGAGTGGATGCCTAGCTGGATCTGCTACCTGCTCGAATGCGCCGACGGCACGCTGTATTGCGGCATCACCAATGACCTCGAAAAACGCCTTGCCGCTCACAATGCTGGCATAGGTGCGAAGTACACGCGCAGCCGCACTCCGGTGGCGCTGGTTTATATGGAAAGTCACGCGGATAAGTCGGCCACGTTGAAGCGCGAGATGGCGATCAAAAAGTTGAGCCGTAGCCAAAAGCTGAGTTTGATCGCCACATCAACTGTGAGCGCTGACTAATGGATTCCGAATAGTCGGAAGATGGCTGCCAGCAGCCCCGGTTTGGGCGTGCTAACTTGTGGTGCGGGGCGAGCTATTCTCTTCGGCGGAGGCATGGCGGTCGAAGTCTCTTGAGTCTGCTGTTTTGGCTCGATGCCTAGCAGACTTCGAGCATGAGCGAGTTGAGTCGCAAATCGCACTTCAAAATTCAGACACACTTCTGAGTCTAGGTCTAACCGTTTGGCCGGCTTCACTTCGCTACAGTCGATCTCTTTTCCGGCGGGATGAGTCAACAAAATCGCCACTTTGATCAGGTCGGCATAACAGGGGGCGTGCTCATCAATGGTCTCGTTTCCGGCAATGATCTCGATCATCGAGTCAGGAAAATTCCATGTGCGCAGCATCTGAACGCCGGTCTGGACGTGAAGCTTCTCGATCAACTCATACAGCTCTTCGGCATCCAGTTTGAATTCGGGCGTATCGAGATAGAGGCACAAGGGAACGGCTCCGATATTGTGCAGCAAGCCCGCCAGCATCGCCCGATCGGGGTCGAGCTTGGAATGGGTCTTAGCCAGCACAAAACAGTGAGCCGCGACTTCTCGGTTATTTGACCAGTAGTTAGAGAGATAGCGACTGATGATCGGATCGCGGGGGCTAATCAGCTGCCCCAAAGTGACATGCAATACCAGATTGTGGATTTGCATGTAGCCCAAGCGAGAGATGGCTTGGCGCAGATTCTCAACCTTGGGCAGGTTGGAAAAGGCCGCACTGTTAGCGACCTTGATCAGATGCGCAGAGATGGCTACATCCCCTGAGATCGCCGAGACGATCTCCTGCGCAGAAACATCGGGATCATTGATCAGCGAGCGTACTCGGTGGGCGACTTCTGGAAAAACTGGGAAGGTCAGCTCGTTACGTTCGATCGCGGCGAGAACTTCGCCGTACACAGATTGCAAATTATTGCCGTTCATTTGGATGTCACCCAAGCCGAATTCGACTCATACATGGGGGCAATTTAGTGCATCCCTTGCTCATTCGCAAGCGGCATCAAGCAATGCCCGTGGGAGTTGTGGGAATTTACGGAAATCATTCCGCTGGTCTGAATACTAGGTGTATGGTTGTGCTGACTCACTCGGCAGAAAACCAGTAAAATGCGGCCTTTGCAAATTACCGCCGGTTCGGGCAATGCTTACATTCCAACAGATCATCCTCACCCTCCAGCAATACTGGGACAAACAGGGCTGCGCCCTGTTGCAGCCTTACGACATGGAAGTCGGCGCGGGCACTTCGCACACCGCCACGTTCCTGCGCGCACTGGGTCCAGAACCTTGGAAAGCCGCTTACGTGCAGCCGTCGCGCCGTCCCAAGGATGGCCGCTACGGTGAGAATCCCAACCGTTTACAGCATTACTATCAGTTTCAGGTGGTGCTGAAGCCTGCCCCGGCTAACATCCTTGAGCTGTATCTCGGCTCGTTGGAAGCACTGGGCTTCGACCTCAAGCAGAACGACATCCGCTTCGTCGAGGACGACTGGGAGAATCCCACGCTGGGCGCTTGGGGTCTAGGTTGGGAAGTCTGGCTGAACGGCATGGAAGTGACCCAGTTCACCTATTTCCAACAGGTCGGCGGCATCAACTGCAAGCCCATCACCGGCGAGATCACCTACGGGCTGGAGCGCCTTGCCATGTACCTGCAAGGCGTGGAGAACGTCTATGACCTGACCTACGCGCCGGGCGTGAAGTATGGTGACGTGTTCCACCAGAACGAAGTCGAGCAATCCACCTACAACTTCGAGCACAGCGATGTGGAGTTTCTGCTGCACGCCTTCGGCAGCTACGAGAAGCAGGCCAAGCACCTGATGGAAAATCAACTCGCTCTGCCCGCCTACGAACAAGTGCTGAAAGCCGCCCACAGCTTCAACCTGCTGGACGCGCGCGGCGCGATCTCGGTGACGGAACGCGCCGCTTACATCGGCCGCATCCGTAACCTAGCGCGCGGTGTCGCACAAAGCTACTACGAAAGTCGCGAACGGCTGGGCTTCCCGATGGCACCCAAGGAATGGGCCGAAGAAGTGTTGGCGCAGAATGCAAAGAAGGCGGCTTGAACCATGACTACCAAGAATCTACTCGTTGAACTGTTCGTCGAAGAACTGCCGCCCAAGGCACTGAAGAAACTGGGCGAAAGTTTTGCTACTACTTTGTCTGATAGCCTGAAGGTGCAAGGACTAGCGGCTGCTGACGCTGCTGTCACTTCGTATGCCTCTCCGCGCCGCTTGGCCGTACACGTTGCCAACGTCGCCGCCAAGGCCGCCGATAAGCCCGTTTCGCAGAAGCTGATGCCGGTAACGGTCGGTCTGGATGCCAACGGCAATGCCACGCCTGCGCTGCTCAAGCGGCTGGCTGGCTTGGGTGCTGGGCCGGAAGCCGTCGCGCAACTCAAGCGCGCACCGGATGGAAAGAACGAAGCTTTGTTCTACGACAGCATGGTCGCCGGTGCGACGCTGGCCAACGGCCTGCAAAAGGCGCTGGAAGAAGCCTTGGCCAAGCTGCCCATCCCCAAAGTGATGGGCTACCAATTGGCGGACGGTTGGACGACGGTCAATTTCGTGCGTCCGGCGCATGGACTGGTGGCGCTGCATGGCAGCGAAATCGTGCCGATCGCGGTGCTGGGGCTCAACTCCGGCAATACTACGCAAGGCCATCGCTTCGAAGCGGCCAACCCGACGGTGACACTAAAGTGCGCCGACAGCTACGCCGAACAACTGGCAACCGAAGGCGCAGTGATCGCCAGCTTCGAAGCGCGCCGCGCCGAGATCGTGCGCCAGCTCGCCGCTGCCGCTCAAGGTCTGAAGCCGATTGAGGACGACGCGCTGCTGGACGAAGTGACCGCGCTCGTTGAGCGTCCCAACGTGTTGCTGGGACAGTTCGAGGAGGCTTTCCTTGAAGTGCCGCAGGAATGCCTGATCCTCACCATGAAGGCCAACCAGAAGTATTTCCCGCTGCTAGATGCCAACGGCAAGCTGACCAACAAGTTCCTCATCGTTTCCAACATCCGTCCGACTGACCCTAGCCTAGTCGTCGGCGGCAACGAGCGCGTGGTGCGTCCGCGTCTGGCTGATGCCAAGTTCTTCTTCGATCAGGATCGCAAGAAGCCGCTGGATGCGCGCGTGCTGGGGCTGTCCAAAGTGGTTTACCACAACAAGTTGGGCACGCAAGGCGAGCGCGTCGAGCGCGTGCAAGCCATCGCCCGCGCCATCGGCCAACAACTCGGCGGCGAAGAGCTGGCGCGCAAGGCCGATCATGCCGCGCTGTTGGCCAAGGCCGACCTGCTGACCGACATGGTCGGCGAGTTCCCCGAGCTGCAAGGCATCATGGGCCGCTACTACGCCCAGCACGACGGCCTGCCGGACGACGTGGCCTACGCCATCGAAGACCACTACAAGCCGCGCTTTGCGGGCGACGAACTGCCGCGCAATCCAGTTGGCATCTGCGTCGCGCTGGCTGACAAGCTGGAGACGCTGGTAGGCATGTTCGGAATCGGCCAGATCCCGACCGGCGACAAAGACCCCTTCGCCCTGCGCCGTCATGCGCTGGGGGTGATTCGGATACTGATGGAAAAGAAGTTGCCGCTACGATTAGATATGTTGTTTTCGGTAACATCAAGGGCATTTGAAGCAACACTTCAACAAACAATGTCAGAGCAAGCCCAAGAGGATTTTGGTTTTAATTTCGGCCTCCGGCTTGAGGATTTCTTCTCTGATCGCCTAGCTGGTAATTTGCGTGAGCAAGGCTACAGCGCACAGGAAGTCGATGCCGTTCTTTCGCAGCATCCTCAGCGATTGCCTGATGTGCAAGAACGACTTGCAGCCGTGCGTGCTTTCACTTCATTATCCGAAGCCGCCTCCCTCGCCGCCGCCAACAAGCGCGTCAGCAACATCCTGAAGAAAGTCGAAGGCGAGGTCGGCAACGTGGTCAACGCCGCGCTGTTGCCGGAAGCCGCTGAACAGGCGCTGCACTTCGCACTGGGCGAGATCGCTCCGCAGGCGAATGCCGCGTTCGAGCGAGGCGACTACACCGCTTCGTTGCAGGCACTCGCCGCGTTGCGCGTGCCAGTGGATGCGTTCTTCGACAGCGTGATGGTCAATGCCGAAGACCCTGCCTTGCGGGCGAATCGTTTGGCCTTGTTGGCGCAGTTGCACGCGGCGATGAACCGCGTGGCCGATCTTTCCAAACTGGCAGCCTGATATGAAACTCATCATCCTCGACCGCGACGGCGTCATCAACTACGACTCCGACCAGTTCATCAAATCGCCGGAAGAATGGAAGCCTATCCCTGGCAGTCTGGAGGCGATCGCGCGCTTGAATCAGGCGGATTATCGCGTGGTGGTGGCGACTAATCAGTCGGGCGTGGCGCGCGGTTTGTTCGACATGCCGACGCTGAACGCCATCCACGACAAGATGCACAAGGCGTGTGCGTTGGTGGGGGCGCGCATCGAGGCGGTGTTTTTCTGCCCGCACGGGCCAGAGGCCGATTGCCCTTGTCGCAAGCCGCGTCACGGTATGCTGGAGGAGATCGCCTCGCGTTACAACGTCAGTCTGGCGGGTGTGCCTGCCATCGGTGATTCGCTTCGTGATCTTGAAGCAGCGGTCAAAATCGGAGCTCAGCCTATCCTAGTGTTGACGGGTAAAGGCACGCAGACGCAGGCTAAGGGCGGCTTGCCGGAAGGTACGTTGGTCTATCCCGACCTCGCGGCGGCAGTGGCAGCGCTGATCTAAAACATGGTTATCCTCCGCTCGCTGATCTACTTCCTGTTGCAACTGGTCATCACGCCCGTGTTCATGCTGATCGGTCTGCTCGTCGTTCCGCTGTCACCTCTGCAACGCTACGCCTACATCTCCAAGTGGGCGCACATCATGTTGTGGCTGCTGCGCGTGGTGTGCGGCGTGCGGATGGAGGTGCGTGGGCGCGAGAATATCCCCGCGGAGCCATGTTTGATTTTGTGCAAACATCAGTCGGCGTGGGAGACGATGGCGTTGCAACTGGTGTTTCCGCCGCAGGTCTGGGTGCTTAAGCGCGAGCTGCTGAAGATCCCGTTCTTCGGCTGGGGCTTGGCCATGACCAGCCCCATCGCCATCAATCGTGGCGAATCACGCGAGGCGATGAGGACCTTGCTGCGTGAAGGCAAAGACCGGTTGGCACGTGGCTTCTGCGTGGTGATCTTCCCTGAAGGGACGCGCGTTCCTTACGGCCAGCGCGGCAAGTACAAGTTGGGCGGTGCGTTGCTGGGTGTGAGCTGCGGCTCGCCCGTGGTGCCGGTGGCGCATAACGCGGGTAAGTTGTGGGGCAAGAACGCTTTCCTGAAGTATCCCGGCCTCATCACACTGAGCATCGGCCAGCCCATTCATCCGCAAAAAGGCATGAAGGCTGACGAGCTGAGCCGCCAAGTGGAAGCGTGGATCGAGGCGGAGATCCCCAAGCTTTCCGAATGACGTGCTGCGTAAACTTCGTCGTCTGATTGCAACGCCCCCGTCCGCTCCCGAGCAGCGCAGCATCGAACTGTCTGGGCAAATGATTCCCTATACCTTGAAACGCAGCGCGCGCCGACGCAGTGTCGGCCTGCGCATCGACCATCGCGGCTTGACGGTCAGCGTGCCCTTGCGGGCAACGGATACCTGGCTGCATGGCGTATTGCGGGAGCGGGCTGATTGGGTGGTGGATAAGCTGGGCAGTTGGCAGTCGCGGCAGACGGTGACGCAGACTTGGGCGGACGGCGAGGCACTGCCGTTTCAAGGGGAGACGCTGACGTTGCGGGTGCAGCTTGGTCGTCGTCCCTCGGCGTCGCTCACTGAGGGTGTGTTGACCGTGCTGGTCGCCGATCCAGACAATGCCGCCGCCATCGAGCGCGTCGTCACGGCGTGGTATCGGCGGCAGGCAGTGATCTTGTTCGAGGAGTGTGTGGCCTTCTACGCCGAGCGTATGGGCGTGTCGCCCAAGGAGGTCAAACTGACCTCGGCGCGCACCCGTTGGGGCAGTTGCACCTCGCGTGGCGTGGTGCGGCTGAACTGGCGGCTGGTGAGGCTATCGTTAGATTTGGTGGATTACGTGGTGATCCACGAACTGGCGCATCTGCGCGAGATGAATCACTCGGCGGCGTTCTGGCGGGTGGTGGAGGGCGCTTGCCCAGACTATGCTGCTAGGCGCCAAGCGCTTAAGCTACATCATCTGGCCGAGTAAATCATTCCTCGGTACACATCCGCTCGTCGGCCTCCTGATAGATCAGGATCGCTTCGACTTTCTGTTCCACGGTTTCGTGGTCGCTGCCTAACGTCAGGCTGTCGATGGCGCGGCGATAGCGATCACAGTGGCCGGTTTCATGCACGCGCCCGCCGATCTCTGTAATGTTGGCTTTGGCGAAGCGAGGGTCTTTCAGAACCTCTTGGTACTTCGCTAGCGGATCGACTGGGCCGCCGAACTTGATGCCGCCCAAGTAATTCTTGCAGGCATTGTCCTGACAGATGCCGAGTGCGACGATTGCGATGGCAACGAGGCTAAGCACACCGATTGAGATGTAATACTTAAGCATCTGTCAGCTCCTGATGGGTTAGATACGTTTCGCCAATTCAGCCGCCTTGCCCAGATAGGTCGCTGGGGTCAGAGCGGAGAGACGCTGTTTCTCGGCGGCCGGGATGTCCAGCGTGGCGATGAAGGCGGCGAGGCTGTCCTTGTTGATGCCGCCCTTGCCGCGCGTCAGATCCTTCAGCTTGTCGTAGGCGTTCTCGATGTTGTAGCGGCGCATCACGGTCTGGATCGGTTCGGCCAGCACTTCCCAACTGTTGTCCAAGTCGTCGGCCAGACGCTGCGGATTGGCTTCTAGCTTGTTCAACCCCTTCAGCAGCGATTCGTAACCCAGCAAGGTGTAGCCCAGCGCCACGCCCATGTTGCGCAGTACGGTGGAGTCGGTCAGGTCACGCTGCCAGCGGGAGATTGGCAGCTTCTCCGAGAGATGGCGCAGTAGCGCGTTGGCAAGGCCGAGGTTACCTTCCGAGTTCTCGAAGTCGATCGGGTTGACCTTGTGCGGCATGGTCGAGGAGCCGACTTCACCGGCGATCACTTTCTGCTTGAAGAAGCCCAGCGAGATGTAGCCCCAAATGTCGCGATCCAAGTCCACCAGAATGGTGTTGGCGCGGGCGAACGCGTCGTATAGCTCGGCCATGTAATCGTGCGGTTCGATCTGGATGGTGTAGGGATTGAAGGTGATGCCGCGCGCTTCGACGAAACGGCGCGCGAACGATTCCCAATCGACATCTGGGTAAGCAGAAAGATGCGCGTTGTAGTTACCCACCGCGCCGTTGATCTTGCCGAGGATGGCGACATCAGCGATGCGGTCGCGGGCGCGTTGCAAGCGGTACACCACGTTCGCCATCTCTTTGCCCAGCGTGCTAGGCGTGGCAGTCTGGCCGTGGGTGCGGCACAGCATGGGCAAGTCGGCCAGCGCCAATGCTAGCGCGCGCAAGCGGGTGATGACCGCATCCAAGGCGGGTAGCAATACCTCTTCGCGTCCAGCTTTCAGCATTAGTGCGTGGGACAGGTTATTGATGTCTTCGGAGGTGCAGGCGAAGTGGATGAATTCCAGCTTGTCGGCCGTTTCTGGGTTCGCGCCCAGCTTGTCGCGCAGCCAGTATTCCACCGCTTTCACGTCGTGGTTGGTGGTGCGCTCGATCTTCTTGATTGCTTGCGCATCGTCTTCCGAAAAGCTCGCCGCTAATTCATCCAGCATGGCGACAGTCGCTGCTGAGAACGGCTGCATCTCGACGATGCCTGCTTCGGCGTTCAAAGCCTTCAGCCATTCGATCTCAATCAACACGCGGAAACGGATTAGGCCGTACTCGCTGAAATGGCGGCGCAGGGCATCCACTTTGCCGTGGTAACGGCCATCGAGGGGGGACAGGGCGGTGAGAACAGAAAGTGTCATGGCGAGTCGGGTGAAAAATTCAGAGCGCGTATTTTACGTGAAAGCGGGAACGGGGTGGGGAGACCTTCCCTTGGTTTCGATTTTATGTGGATGCGACAGGTGGCGTTAGGCCTACATCGGCTCGGAGTTGCGATGTCCTTTGGGGTGTGCGACGCCAGAATGTTGGTGAAATCGATTAGAATCGTGGGCTGTGAGGCCGAAGTTCGGCCGATTTTGAGCGTGTGAAGAAGATAATGAGCAGTGCCCTTTCCCGTATGCCCGTGGTTGATGCCCTCAAGGCGGTCGCCTGTCTAGCTATCGTGTTCCATCACTTGGCTTTCTATGGCCCGATGTCGGATGCCGCCTATCCCTTATTTCCCACGCTAGTCGACGGGTTTTATCAATACGGTCGCATGGCGGTGCAGGTGTTCTTTGTCGTCGCTGGGTTCCTTGTGGCGCGTAAATTTGCTCCGCATGGCGTGGCACTGGCCATTGAGCCGATGCAGCTCATTACTCAGCGCTACTTGAGGTTAGTCATTCCTTATCTCGCGGCTCTTTCGCTGGCGATCGGATGTGCCGCGCTGGCTAGGGAGTGGATGGCGCATGACTCCATCCCTGATGCGCCCAGTCTGGGCCAGCTCATTGCCCATCTGCTGCTGTTGCAAGACTTGCTCGATCAAGATGCCCTGTCGGCGGGTGTATGGTATGTGGCCATCGACTTTCAACTGTTCGCACTAGCCGCGTGTCTGCTCTGGTTCTCTCGGCGTTTCGAAGCCGAAGGGCAGCGGTTCGCCAGCCGATTACTGATCGCCGGCCTGACGCTGATCTCACTGTTCGGCTTCAATCGTGACTCCCTGTGGGACGAGACCGCGCTCTATTTCTTCGGCGCTTACGGCCTAGGCATGTTGAGCTACTGGGTGGGGCGCAGCCGCTATAGCCTCCTCGGCTTGCTTGTGCTGGGACTCGTGGTCGAGGCTGCGCTGTTGACCGACTTCCGCGAGCGTATTTTGGTCGCGGGCGTAGTTGCGTTGTTCATGGGCTGGGCCTGTCGCAGCGGCGGCCTGATCCGTTGGTCCATGCCGCAAAGGCTGACTTACCTTGGACGCATCTCCTTCTCCGTCTTCCTAGTTCACTTCCCGCTTCTGCTGGTTGTGAATGCAGCTTTCTCCCAACTTTTCCCGGCCGATCCTATTGTCAATGCGTTTGGGATGGTTCTAGGCTTTGCCATCAGTATTGTGGGTGGCGCGCTATTCTACCAATGGGTGGAGAGCAGATACCTTTCACAAAAGATGCGATTGTTACTCCCCGCCAGCTTTTTTGCGTCAGGCTGGCTGGCAGCAGTGGGCTTACACTAGGCTGTACTCATATCAGACAAAGCCAAAGCGCCCCATTCGGGGCGCTTTGGCTTTGTCTGATATACGTTGTGCGTAAGTCATTGAGATGTACCAGGGATGCTGGCGATCGGGAGCGAATCTGGGGGCTTCAAAAGTCCGTAAAGTTGGTGAAATTAGGGGGAGGATATATATCCTGTCTATATCCATCGGCATATGGTTATATTTTTTGAGGTCATATAGAGTCACGGCCGCATCCACTCGAGAATCGCGTATCTACTAGAAAATCTGAGCGGGATGCTGGCATTAATCTTTCGAAATAATCTTGGTGACACCAACTGCTTGGTGGCAACCAGATGATTAATTAATAACATTTAAAATATATAACTTCAGGGGTTGTTGTATGAACAAAATCACATCGGTAATTTTACTGGCTATATGTGCATCTGCTACAGGATGTTCCACGATCACAGGGAGCGGAACAACCCAGCCAATGTCATTTGAGACCCTCTCATCAGAGGGGGCAGAACTCGATGGGGCTAAATGCGAACTAACCAATGACGAGGGTACTTGGTTTGTTGTTACACCGGGTTCGACGACTGTACATCGGTCAAATAAAGATTTGCGTGTTATCTGCAAGAAGCAGGGAATTGATGCGGGCACCGCAGCAGTTGTCTCCCGCACTAAAGGTAATATGTTCGGCAACATATTATTTGGTGGGGGAGTCGGTGCCATTATTGATCACAACAATGGCAGCGCTTATGAGTACCCCCCGCTAGTGCAGATTTTCATGGGGCGCGAAAATCAAAAGATTGATGCCAAGACACAAAAAGCCGATGGAAATAGCCAGCAGCCGAAAGAGCAGAGTAGCAGCCAGCCAACGCAAGAGCAGAGTGGTGGTCAGCAGCATCAAGCCGCGAAATAGAGCTATTTAGTCAGGCTCTTATTCAGACTAGGTGAACTTGGACTGAGAACAACTAAGCCCCGAGATCGGGGCTTAGTTAATGGTTGATCTGTCCTATCGTCAAGCGGGAATTAATCCCAACTCAATGCTCCGCCCGACTGATATTCGGTGACGCGCGTCTCGAAGAAGTTCTTTTCCTTCTTCAAGTCGATCATTTCGGCCATCCAGGGGAAGGGGTTGGTTGCGCCTTGGAACAGTACGTCGATGCCGATCTGCTGGCAGCGGCGGTTAGCGATGAAGCGCAGGTATTCCTTGAACATGCCGGAATTCAGTCCGAGCACGCCGCGCGGCATGGTGTCTTCGGCGTAACGGTATTCGAGGTCAACGGCTTTCTGGAACAGGCCTTGGATCTCGGCGCGGAACTCGGGTGTCCACAGGTGCGGATTCTCTAGCTTGATCTGGTTGATCACGTCCACGCCAAAATTTAGATGCATGGACTCGTCGCGCAGGATGTACTGGTATTGCTCGGCCGCGCCTGTCATCTTGTTTTGGCGACCGAGCGCCAGGATCTGCACGAAGCCGACGTAGAAGAACAGGCCTTCCATGATGCAGGCGAACACGATCAGGCTGCGCAGCAGCTTCTGGTCGGCTTCCGGCGTGCCGGTCTTGAAGTCCGGGTCGGTCAGCGTCTCGATGAACGGGATCAGGAACTCGTCCTTGTCGCGGATGCTCTGGATCTCGTGATAAGCGTTGAACACCTCGCCTTCGTCCAGCCCTAGGCTCTCTACGATGTACTGGTAGGCGTGGGTGTGGATGGCTTCCTCGAAGGCCTGACGCAGCAGGAACTGGCGGCATTCCGGGTTGGTGATATGGCGATAGGTGCCCAGCGCGATGTTGTTTGCTGCCAGCGAATCGGCGGTGGTGAAGAAGCCCAGATTGCGCTTGACCAGACGACGCTCGTCCTCGGTCAGGCCGTTGGGGTTCTTCCACAGCGCGATGTCGGCGGACATGTTCACTTCTTGCGGCATCCAATGATTAGCGCACGCCGCGAGGTATTTCTCCCACGCCCATTTGTATTTGAACGGCACCAGCTGATTCACATCGGCGCGGCTATTGATGATGCGTTTGTCTTCCACGCGCACGCGACCTGTGCCGGTGGACGCAGTCTGAGTTGCCGTGCTGGTGCTGCTCAGCATGGATGTGGCGGAATTCATCGCGCCCATGCGGATGGCAGGGGCGATGGAAGGGGTGATCTCGTCGTCGAAAGATAGCATTTCGGTTCTCCTGCTTGGTTCCCGCTGTGCGGGAAAGGTGTCGCTTGTTCTATGGATGCTTATCAATGAGCGACCTGCTTACAGGCCGCTCGCTTGGAACCGGCCTTACTGGCAGGCTTCACACTCGGGGTTGTCAATCGAGCAGAACTTCGTCTCCTCAACAGGAGCGGCCGAGGCCGTCGCAATCCCGCCGCTGTTCGGTACGGCATTCAGCGAACCTGCACGCGAGGTCGATTTCTCTGCCGAAGTCGCGCCCAAAGTACGCAGGTAATACGTTGTCTTCAAGCCGCGCAGCCAAGCCATCTTGTAGGTCTCATCCAGCTTGCGACCAGAAACACCTGCCATGTAGATATTGAGCGATTGCGCTTGGTCGATCCATTTCTGGCGACGCGAGGCGGCTTCGATCAGCCAGCTAGGTTCGACTTCAAACGCGGTGGCGTACAGGTTGCGCAGCTCGGCTGGGATGCGGTCGATTTTGCTCAAGCTACCGTCGAAATACTTCAAGTCGGCAATCATCACTTCATCCCACAGGCCGAGTGCTTTGAGGTCGTTCACCAAGTGGTCGTTGATGATGGTGAATTCGCCGGACAGGTTCGATTTCACGAAGATGTTCTGGTAGGTCGGCTCGATGCTGGCCGACACGCCGACGATGTTGGAGATGGTCGCGGTCGGGGCGATCGCCACGCAGTTGGAATTGCGCATGCCATGTTGGGCGATGCGGGCGCGCAGCGCGGCCCAGTCTAGCGTGGCGGAGGTGTCCACTTCGACGTAGCCGCCGCGAGCGTCGCGCAGCATGTCCAGCGTGTCTTGCGGCAGGATGCCCTTATCCCACAGGCTGCCGCGATAGCTGGAGTAGCGACCGCGTTCTTCAGCTAGATCGGTGGAGGCGAGGTAGGCGTAGTAGCACACGGCTTCCATCGAGCGGTCGGCGAATTCCACAGCCTGTTCGCTGGCGTAAGGGACGCGCAGAGTGTGCAGCGCATCCTGAAAGCCCATGATGCCCATGCCCACTGGACGATGGCGCAAATTGGCGTCGCGCGCTTTCTTCACAGCGTAGAAATTGATGTCGATCACGTTGTCTAGCATGCGCATCGCGGTGCGGATGGTGCGCTGTAGCTTAGTGTGGTCGAGCTTGCCGTCAGCAGTCAGGTGCGCGGCCAGGTTCACCGAGCCCAGGTTGCACAC
Organism: Ferriphaselus amnicola; assembly: GCF_000974685.2. NCBI lineage: Bacteria > Pseudomonadati > Pseudomonadota > Betaproteobacteria > Nitrosomonadales > Gallionellaceae > Ferriphaselus > Ferriphaselus amnicola. The sequence goes on along the minus strand of NZ_AP018738.1, from coordinate 2,339,360 downwards.
GGCGATCTCGGATTCCGAGGTGTTCAGCGTGATCTCGGTACACAGGTTGGAACTGTGCACCACACCGACGTGCTGTTGCGGGCTACGGATGTTGCACGGATCCTTGAAAGTGATCCAGGGATGGCCGGTCTCGAACAGCATGGTCAGCATCTTGCGCCACAGCGAAGCGGCGGCGACCTTTTTGAACAGCTTCAACTCGCCGGAAGCGACCTTCGCCTCGTAACCGGTGTAGGCCTTTTCAAAGTCAGCGCCGAATTTGTCATGCAGGTCTGGGCAGGTTGATGGCGAGAACAGCGTCCACTCGCCACCTTCCATCACGCGCTTCATGAACAGATCGGGGATCCAGTTGGCGGTGTTCATGTCGTGGGTGCGTCGGCGGTCGTCGCCGGTGTTCTTGCGCAGCTCCATGAACTCTTCGATGTCGAGGTGCCAAGTCTCCAGATAGGCGCATACCGCGCCCTTGCGCTTGCCGCCTTGGTTCACCGCCACGGCGGTGTCGTTCACCACCTTGAGGAACGGCACCACGCCTTGCGACTTGCCGTTAGTGCCCTTGATGTGGCTGCCCAGCGCACGCACGCTGGTCCAGTCGTTGCCCAGACCGCCAGCGAACTTGGACAGCAGCGCGTTCTCCTTCAAGGCTTCGTAGATGCCGTCGAGGTCGTCCGCGACAGTGGTCAGGTAGCAGGAAGACAGTTGCGAACGGCGCGTGCCAGAGTTGAACAGCGTCGGCGTGGACGACATGAAGTCGAAGCTGGACAGCAAGCGGTAGAACTCGATGGCGCGCGCTTCGCGGTCGATCTCGTTCAGCGCTAGACCCATCGCCACACGCATGAAAAACGCTTGCGGTAGCTCGATGCGTTCGTCTTCGATGTGCAGGAAGTAGCGGTCATACAGGGTTTGCAAGCCGAGGTAGTTGAAGTTCAGGTCGCGGCTGGCGTCTAGCTCGGCGCCCAGACGAGCTAGGTCGTAGTGGCCTAGCTCTGGGTTCAGCAACTCGGCATCGATGCCGCGCTTGATGAATTTGGGGAAATACTCGGCGTAACGCGCAGCCATTTCAGCTTGCGTTACCTCTTCGCCCAGAATGACGAAGCGGATGTTGTCCAGTAGCAGGCGAGCGGTGACGAAGCCGTAAGCTGGGTCTTTCTCGATCAGGGTGCGTGCGGACAGGATGGTGCTCTTGTGGACTTCCTTCAGTGACACACCTTCGTACAGGTCTTTCAGGGTTTGCTTGAGGATCAGCTCGGGATCGACCGCATTGCCCAAGCCTTCGCAAGATGACGCAATGACGTTCTTCAGGCGCGACATGTCCAGCGGATGCAGGCTGCCGTCCAGATGGGTGACGTTCAGCGTATGTTCGACCTCAGTCTTCTTCGCCTTGGCGCGCTCTTGGGAGCGCTGCTCGCGATAAAGCACATAGGCTCGCGCCACGTCGTGTTCGCCGGAGCGCATTAGCGACAGCTCGACCTGATCTTGGATGTCTTCGATATGTACCGTGCCGCCCTGCGGCTGACGGCGCACCAGCGCGTTCACCACGTTGGCGGTGAGTTGCTCCACCATTTCGCGTACACGGGCGGAACCGGCGGCTTGGCTGCCGTTGACAGCGATGAACGCCTTGGTTACGGCGATGGCGATCTTGGACGGCTCGAACGGGACGACGGAGCCGTTACGGCGCACGACTTTATATAGATCGAACACGGAAGCGCTGGCTTCTGAGGATTCGGTTCCGTGCTGGAAAGGCGGCGGAACAACGGCGGAGGTTTCGGCGGTGTACAGCATGGAATATTTCTCCCTTTGTAATTATTGGGTTGTATGGTTTTTATGATGTAAACCACAACATATGGTGTTTGTGCTGCGTGGAATGCGCTAATTCTAGTGGAAAGCAAAATTTCCGCAAGTGCTTTTTCAGAAAAAATATCGCTTGTTTTCAGGCAGAAAATACTGCCTGTGGAAGAGCTTATTTCAGGCTGGAAAGATAGCGATCCCAGTCAAAATGCGAGCCGGGATCGGTCTTGCGGCTGGGGGCGATGTCGCTGTGGCCAGCGATGTCACGCAGTGGGTAACGGCGACGCAGACGGCGAGTTAGGCGAGTTAGGGTGGCGTACTGGGCTGGGGTGAATGGCGTGTCGTCATCGCCTTCCAGTTCGATGCCTACGGAGAAGTCGTTGCAGCGGGTGCGTCCCTGCCATTCGGACACGCCAGCGTGCCAAGCACGTTTGCCACAAGGGACGAACTGGATGAGTTGGCCATCGCGCCGGATCAGAAAGTGCGCCGAGACTTTAAGTCCGTGCAGTCGTTCGTAGTACGGGTGTGCGTCGCAATCCAGTGTATTGGTGAAAAGTCGCTCAATCGCCGGGCCGCCGAATTCGCCCGGGGGCAAGCTGATGTTGTGGATCACCAGCAGTGAGATCGCTGTACCGGGCGCGCGGCGGTCACAGTTCGGTGATGCGATGCGGCGCACACCGCTGAACCAGCCTTCGGCATCAGCCTTCATCTTTGTCCGCCCCCTTGATGCCGAGCCGCTCCATGCGATAGCGCAGGGTGCGGAATGTCACGCCTAGCATTCGCGCAGCCGCCGTGCGATTGAAACGCGTGCGTCCTAAAGCCTTGAGGATTTCGTTGCGTTCGACTTGGTCGAGGTAGTCTGGCAACGGCACGGCACCGTCGGCGGCGAGAGCTGTGCCGGTGGTTTCGTCCTCGCTGGGCGTGAGTTGTAGATCATCCACATGGATGGCTACGCCGTCGCACAATGCCAGCGCACGTTCGATGATGTTCTCCAGTTCGCGCACATTGCCGGGGAAAGCATACGCGCCGAGTGTGCTCAGCGCATCTGGAGCGAAAGTCACAGTCGAGTCGCCGCGCAGTCGCAGCAGCAAGCGCTGGGCGATTTCTGGGATGTCATCGCGCAGCTCGCGCAGCGGCGGCATCGTTAGATTGATGACATTCAGCCGGTAATACAGGTCTTGGCGGAACTTGCCTTCCTGCACGCGTTGGGCGAGGTCGTTGTGGGTGGCACTGATGATGCGCACGTCCACCGCCTCTTCCTGCGTCGCACCGACCTTGCGCACCTTCTTTTCCTGAATGGCGCGCAGCAACTTGACCTGCATCGCCAGCGGCAGATCGGCCACTTCGTCGAGGAACAGCGTGCCGCCGTTGGCCGCTTGGAAAAATCCGTCGCGATCCTGCTCTGCGCCGGTGAACGCACCCTTGCGGTAACCGAAGAATTCGCTTTCCATCAGATTCTCGGGGATGGCACCGCAGTTGACCGGCACGAACGTCTGCTCGCGGCGGGGACTTTGCTCCACGATTAAACGTGCCGCCAGCTCCTTGCCGCTGCCGGACTCACCGCAGATATGCACCGGAGCCTGACTGCGCGCCACGCGGCCGATCAGATCACGCACCTTTTGCATCGCGGGCGCATGTCCGAGCAGGCCGCGTTCGTCGCTGCTTTGTTCGGTTTTTCCGGGTGCGGGTTTAGGGACGTGGATGGCGGATTTGACCAGCGCACGTAACTGATCTAGCGACACCGGTTTGGACAGGTAGTCGAATGCGCCAGCCTTGAGTGCCGTGATGGCACTTTCCATATTGCCGTGAGCAGTGATGACGGCGATGGGCAAGTCTAGATTCTGTGCCGTGATGTGACGTACGATGTCCAGCCCTTCGCCGTCCTGCATCCGCATGTCGGTCAGGCACAAGTCATAGTCGTTGTGCTTTAAACAGTCCAGTGCGGCATGCACGCCATCTGCGCGATCCACTTCCAGCCCCATCCGTAGCAAAGCTAACTCAAGCAACTCAAGGATGTCTGGCTCGTCGTCCACCAGCAGCACGCGGGCGGCGGTGTTGCTGGTCTGGCGTCGCTCATTGCTCATTCGTTCCTCCAAAACTGATCCTGAAGCTGGCACCGCCGGTCTCCGTAGGGCGGTATTCCAGCCGTGCTCCGTTCGCCTCGCACAACTCTCGCGAGATGTAGAGCCCCAAGCCTGTGCCCGAGGCTTCTGTGGTGAAGAACGGCTCGAACAGATGTGGCACGGCTTCCGGCGGGATGCCGCTGCCATCGTCGCTGACTTCCAGTGTGGTATGGCCGTTTTCGCACCAGCCGCGCAAGGTTACGCTGCCGGGTTGCTGGCGGCAATGACGCAGCGCATTGCCGCACAGATTCCATAGGATCTGTTCCAGATGGCCGCGGTCGAAGCAGACGGGTAGCGCGCCATCGAGCGTCAACTTGAGGGTTTTCTTCGGTAGGCCGGTGGGTTGGATGATCTCGTTCGTTAGCCCCGGCAACTGAGCATGCAGGTCGAAACTTTCCTGATGCAAGCGATCACGGCGATTGAGCTGCATGATGTCGTTCACCATGTGATTGAGCCGCGCTACGTTGGACAGGATGAGCTGCAGCATGCGGTTGCGCGACTCGGTGCGCTTCTCTTCGCGCAGGAGCTCGGCAGCATAGCTGATCGAGGATAGGGGATTGCGTACCTCGTGAGCGATGCTGGCGGTGAGTCGGCCTAGGGCGGCGAGCTTGAATTGCTGCGCCTGTTCCTGAATCCGCCGAGTGTCCTCCAGCACGATCACCGCCCCCCAGAAACCTTCACGTTGCACCGGAAGAAAGCGCACGCCCAGTGGCGAGGGTTGGCCTGGCACGTTGAGTGTGGTGTGCGTGGGATGAGGCTCGGTGCGCCACATGGCGTACAGATCGGCCAGTAAAGGGGAGAGTTCTGTGAGTGCCCACTCGCTGCTGGAATCAATCTCTATTTCAAGTAGGCGTGAGGCGCTGGGGTTGGACTGGCGAACGACGCCGTGTTCGTTGACCACCAGCACACCGTCCGGTAAGTCTTGGATCAGCAGGCGATTGGCCTCCGCCATATTAGACAGTTCCACGCCGCGTGACAGAGCGAGTTGCTCGCTTTGTGTAGCGAACTTCGCCAACAGGAGAGCCAACCAAGTGACGGCGAAATAGGCGACGCACAGTAGCCCGACCTGCATGAACAGTTCCGGTGCGACACCGCGCGTGAGCACCGAGTGAGCTTGTTGCAGTAACACCGCGATGCTGGCGAGCGCCGCGTAGAGCAGGGTGGTTCGCCCTCGACTGACCAAACCGGCAGCGGCTAGCGAGACCAGCATCAACACACTTAGTCCGCTGGAAATGCCTCCGCTGGCATCGGCCAGTAAGGCGATGCAGACGATATCCACGCCGACCATGCTGGCGAGCAGCCATGTGAAGCTAGGAAGTTGGGCCCGAACCACGACGAGGCCCACCAAGGCGATAAAGAAGTAGCTGAGGCTGGTCCAGAAGAATAAGGGTGAGTCATTGCCGCCCAGCCAGAGCTCGTTGCTGAATGGATAGAGCAGGAACAGAAATACGCCACCGAGCAGCAATCGATACGTTGCGTAAAAATAGAGCGAGCGCCATAGCCGCTCTTGTGCCGAAGCGGCTCCGAATTCTGGCGGCAAGGGCGAGGGGAATGGCACGTCTAATCTGCTTGATCGCCGGAATGAAGGCGGCGATGTGCCTCGTTGCAATAGCGTTTTCCATCCGCCAACAGGCTCTCGCTCTTAGGCAGATTCACACCGCAGTATGCGCAACACACCATGTCTTCGGTGGCTTCAGGCGTGTGAGGCTTGCGTGGCGAACGACGATAGGATTTTAGTAGCAGATAGACCAGCGCCACGATAGCGGCTAGGAACAATAAACGACTCATCGCCGTCACTCCAATCAGGATTCAAGAACAGGCCGCACTTTATCATCCGCCAGCCGTTTGGGGGAGCGGGCGGCTTAGGTCAAGCGCCGGGCGTGAGCCGTACTCGTTCGATCAGCACACTCTCTTTGCCGTCGCTGATCCAGCATTGCCCGTCTTGGATGGTGGCCTGCAACGACATGGTGCGCTGCGCCAGCTTGGACAACGCGACCGTCTGCTCGGAAGGAAGTTGGTACACGGTGAGGTTCTTCAAGCGAGCGAACGCGTTCTTGTTCTGCTCGAACCAGATGTCGGCAGCGCGACCGCCGTAGGCGTACTGCACTACCTGATCGGCACGGCCGCAAGCGCGGCGGATCAACTTCTCGTCCGGCAGCCCGACATCCAGCCACAGCTGGATCGCCCCAGTCAGGTCTTTCTGCCACAGCGCAGGCTCGTCGTCCGCACTCAACCCGCGCCCGAAATCCAGCCACTCGTGCGCGTGCAGCGCAAAGGCCAGCAGCCGCACCATCATCCGTTCGTCCGTCTCGGACGGATGGCGCGCCAGCGTCAGCGAGTGGTCGGCGTAATAATGCCGCTCCATATCGGCGATCTGGAGGTTGGCTTTGAAGACGGTGGATTTGATGGCCATGATTATTCGTTCACCCTACCGCGCAATTGCTTCACCGCGCCGCGTTTGGTCTTGCTCTCGATGCGCCGCTGCTGCGAGCCGCGCGTGGGTTTGGTGGCGATGCGGTTCTTCGGTGGTGTCGCCACGCTTTGCAGCACAGCCTTCAGTCGCCGCAACGCCTCGTTGCGATTCTGTTCCTGATTGCGATGCTCCTGCGCCTTGATCACTAGCACGCCCTCCTTGCTGATACGCTGATCGGCGAGGTTCAGTACACGTTGTTTGAAGTCATCCGGCAGGCTGGAGGCTGGGATGTCGAAACGCAGCTGCACCGCGCTCGACACCTTGTTGACGTTCTGCCCACCCGCCCCCTGCGCGCGGATCGCCAAGAACTCGATCTCGCGCAGAGAAAGCAACAGGCCGGGGGCGAGATAGAGCATGGCTTAGGCCAGCACGCGGATGGTCACGTCGCCCAGAGTGACCACCTGACCGGCGCGAATCTTGGCCGTCTTGCGCAGTTCGAGCACGCCGTCCACGGAGACCATGCCCTCGGCCACCATCATCTTGCCCGCGCCGCCGGAGTCGCACACGCCGGTGAGTTTGAGCAGGTCGTTGAGGGCGACGAATTCGCCGCGCAGGTGGAAATCGACGGTCTGGTTCATAGCTTCGCCGCGTGTTCACGCGTGGTATGGAACACCACCTTTGGCCATCTTTCCTGCGTCAGCCTCAGGTTGACATTGTTGGGCGCGAGGTAGGCGAGGTTGCCTGCCGCGTCGATGGCGAGGTTGTGCGACAGGGCTTTCTCGAAGTCGGCGAAGATCTTCTTGTCTTCGCAGCTCACCCAGCGTGCGCTGCTGATCGAGGCGCTCTCGAACATCGCATCCACGCCGTATTCGCCTTGCAAGCGGCTGGCCACTACGTCGAACTGCAACATGCCGACCGCGCCGATGATGAGATCGCCGCCATCCACGGGTTTGAACACCTGCACCGCACCTTCCTCGCCCAGCTGTTGCAAGCCTTTATGCAGCTGCTTGATCTTGAGCGGGTTGCGGATGCGTACCACGCGGAAGAAGTCCGGTGCGAAGTAGGGAATGCCGGTGAATTGCAGCAGTTCGCCTTCGGAGAAGCTGTCGCCGATCTGCATGTTGCCGTGGTTGGGCAGGCCGATGATGTCGCCCGCATAGGCCTCTTCAGCTTGTTCGCGGCTGGAGGCCATGAAGGTCACCACGCTGGAGACGCGAATCTCTTTGCCGATGCGCAGGTGCTTCATCTTCATGCCCCGCTCGAAGTGGCCGGAGCAGACACGCAAAAAGGCGATGCGGTCACGGTGCGCCGGGTCCATGTTGGCCTGGATCTTGAACACGAAACCGGAGAACGGCTGTTCGGTCGGTTCGACGCTGCGCACGGAAGCGTCGCGTTCGCGCGGCGCGGGTGCCCAGTCGATCAGCGCGTTGAGGATCTCGCGCACGCCGAAGTTGTTGATGGCGGAGCCGAAGAACACTGGTGTCTGTTTGCCGGCAAGAAACTGTTCCAGATCGAAGGGGTGCGATGCGCCATGCACCAGCTCGACCTCCATCTTGAGTTGCTCGATCTCCAGCGGGAAGCGCTCGGCGAGGATCGGATTGTCGATACCCTTGATGATCTCCACCTCGCCATCGGCGCGCTCTTCGCCCGGCGTGAATAGCAGGATCTCGTCGCGCAGCAGGTGGTAAACGCCCCGGAAGGTCTTGCCCATGCCCAGCGGCCAAGTCACCGGCGCGCACTGGATGTTGAGCACCGACTCGACCTCGTCCAGCAATTCCAGCGAATCGCGCACTTCGCGGTCCATCTTGTTCATGAAGGTAACGATGGGCGTGGCGCGCATCCGGCACACGTCCAGCAGCTTGATGGTCTGCGCTTCCACGCCCTTGGCGGCGTCGATCACCATCAGCGCCGAGTCCACGGCGGTCAGCACACGGTAGGTGTCTTCGGAGAAGTCTTGGTGGCCAGGGGTGTCGAGCAGGTTCACCACGTGGTCGCGGTACTCGAACTGCATCACCGACGAGGCCACCGAGATGCCGCGCTGCTTTTCGATCTCCAAAAAGTCGGACGTGGCATGGCGACCGCTCTTGCGCGCCTTCACCGCACCGGCCATCTGGATCGCGCCCGAGAACAGCAGCAGCTTTTCGGTCAGCGTGGTCTTGCCCGCATCCGGGTGGGATATGATGCCAAAGGTGCGGCGACGCGCCACTTCGCGCGCGATGAGTTCGCTCGGCGCGGCAGCGTTGGATGAGGATACGATGTCGTCGGACATGATGTGCGTCCCGTGAAAAAAGTGCGCGAGTTTAATGGGTTGGTCACGGAAAGTCTAACCGGCATGAATTTCTATCGAGTTTCGATACTTTCCACTAAAGTGAGCAGGGGTATCGCCGATAGTGAGGATGGGCAGTGACCAATGTAAGGCTGGTAAATCAGCGTGGGGGAATTATGAGCAACGGACATTCTTCAATACTTGGGCAGTTGAAATTATCGTTTCTTGGCTTTGGTCTGAGCATGGGGCTGGTCTTTCCTTTCTACGCGAACCTGTTCGTGGTTTGGAAAGATGGGATGCTGCTTTGGTTCTGCATCGGTTGCGTCGTGGCGGGGGTGACGATTGGCGTTATCAACCATCGACTGCTTACCTTGCTGTTGTTGAGTAAGTTGCACCAAGTGGCGATGGCGGCTGATCGGATACGCAAGGGTGATCTGCGTGAAGGGTGCGGAGTGCGTAGCCGCGACACGATAGGTGAGATCACCGAAGGCTTCGATGCCATGACCATGAGCTTGCGCGAGACAATCAAAGACATATCCAGCGCTGCCAATGTCGTCGATAACTCGGCCCGTGAGATCGGCGAAACTATGTCATCGCTGGATGGAAATATGGCGGAGCACCGTTCCAATTCACGGGAGATCATTCATGTGGTCAATGGGCTGTCCGATGCATCGGACTCGATCCTGACTTTGTCCAGCGAGGCGGGGGAGGGGGCATCCTCCGTTGATAGTTTGGTTCAGTTGGGCGTGACCCACGTCAAGGCATCCGAACAAGCGATCTCCGTACTGGATACGGCTAGCAAAAAAATCTCTGCCAATGCGACTAGCCTGCAAACCAGTGCGAAAGAGGTGGAGGCGGCGATCGCGGATATTCGTGCAATTGCGGATCAGACTAATCTTCTGGCATTGAACGCGGCGATCGAAGCCGCTCGCGCTGGGGAGCAGGGGCGCGGGTTTGCGGTCGTGGCGGATGAGGTTAGGAAGCTCTCCGAGCAAGCCGCACAAGCGACGAGACGTATCGACAGCGTGCTTAAGCGCGTCAGTCAGGATGTCGCCTCCACGGTGGAACTGTCGAATGAGAATGCGGGTGCTGTGCGCGAAGGTCTTGAAGCATCTAGGCTTTCCTCGGAGATATTTGTGCAAATCGAGCAATCGACTTCGGCGATGAGGCACTCGGTCGATGCGGTGCGCGAAGCCGCTGATGATCAGCAGACTTTAGTGGGTATCGTGCGTACCCGTATCGCTGAAAATGAGGTGCGCACCGATGATGTGGCTCAATACACTGCATCCTGTTTGTCGGACGTACAGCAAATGGTGCAAACAGCCCATGATCTGAATGACATCACCAAGAAGTTCGTGGTTTAAGGTGTAGGCCCCCTCATTTTTTGGTGATCGACTTGGGTCGGTCAAAATCACTCAAGCTGCCCAGAGTGGAGCTTCCTCCATCAGCGCGATCTGTTCGCGTAACTCCAAGATGCGATCCTGCCAGTAGTGCTGCGTGTTGAACCAAGGGAAAGCATGTTTGAACGCTGGATCGTCCCAGCGGCGGGCGAGCCAAGCGGAATAGTGGATCAGCCTCAAGGTGCGCAGCGCTTCGATGAGGTGCAGTTCGCGCGTGTCGAATTCGCAGAAGTCCTCATAACCGGCCAGCACGTCACCCAACTGGCGCACGCGGTCTTCGCGCTCGCCAGAGAGCAGCATCCATAGATCTTGCACCGCGGGTCCCATACGGCTGTCGTCGAAATCGACGAAATGCGGGCCGCCGTCTGTCCACAGCATATTGCCGGAATGGCAGTCGCCATGTAGTCGAAGCTGGCGAGATGTCCCCGCGCGTTCGTAACAATGCCGCACCCCTTGTAGCGCCTGATCTACCACGCTGCGGTAAGCGGCGTCGAGGTCGGGCGGGATAAATCCGTTGTTCAGTAGATAGTCGCGTGGCTCGATGCCAAACGTGGCGATATCCAGTGTGGGGCGCTGCGCATAGTCTTTGAGCTGACCAACGGCGTGGATGCGCCCCATGAATCGCCCCAGCCATTCCAGCGTATCGCGGTTCTCCAGCTCCGGTGTGCGGCCACCGTGTTTGGAAAAGACCGAAAAGCGAAAACCATCGAAATGATGCAGCGTGGTGCCGTTGAGTGTCAGCGCGGGTACTACGGGTATCTCGCGTTCCACGAGTTCTTGCACGAAGGCGTGCTCTTCGAGGATGGCGGCGTCTGTCCAGCGCTGCGGGCGGTAGAACTTCGCCACCAGCGGAGCCTCGTCTTCAATGCCCACTTGATACACGCGATTCTCGTAGCTGTTGAGCGCAAGGAGACGCCCATCACAACGAAAGCCTAAACTTTCGAGCGCGCTAAGGATGCTGTCGGGGGAGAGAGCGCTGAAGGTCTGAAAGTCCATACTGAATGTGTCGAGAGTGTGCGCGTTGAGCAGGAGTGCGCTGCCATTGTCCGCCAAAGTCGAGTTGAACGCTAACAGGTCACACGGAGGCGGTCGATACATGTGATTGACATGGTCAAGCGTGGCGGGATAGATTCCGGCCCTCACTTACGTCCCTCGGCAACTCGAACATTATGGAAAAACTACTCGCAGATATCGTCCACATTGCACGACAGGCTGGTCAAGCCATCATGGTGGTATATGCAGATCCGGCCAATGCGGTGATGACCAAGTCGGATGACTCACCGCTGACCCAAGCGGACTTGGCGGCTGATCGTGTTATCAAGGATGGCTTGCTAGCCTTGAATACCGGCTGGCCGATCCTGTCGGAAGAGTCGGCGCAGATCCCATTCGAGGAACGCAAAGCATGGTCGAGCTTCTGGCTGGTCGATCCCTTGGATGGCACTAAAGAGTTTATCAAGCGCAATGGCGAGTTCACCGTCAATATCGCACTGGTCGAGAACGGTCAGCCCATCCTCGGTGTGGTGTATGCGCCAGTGCTGGATGTGTGTTACTTCGCCGCACGCGGTGTGGGCGCGTTCATCAAGCGCGGTGCCGAAGATGCGCATCCGATCCATGCAGTGAGCCCAGCGGCAGGGGAGGCGATCAAAGTCGTCGCCAGTCGATCACATGCCGACGAGCGCACCACGGCACTGTTGCAAATGCTGGGCGAGCAGCAATGCGTCAGCATGGGCAGTTCGTTGAAGCTCTGTCTGGTTGCTGAAGGGGCTGCGCATTACTATCCTCGCCTAGGGCCAACCATGGAGTGGGATACGGCCGCCGCTCATGCGGTGGTGATCGCATCCGGTGGCAATGTTCACGACAATGCGGGCGTTGAACTTCAATATAACAAGCCAGACTTGCACAACCCAGAATTCTTAGTTCGGGCAAGTGCGGCGAAGCCGTTGCGGTGGTGAGGCGACTGACTAGCTGATCGCGTGATTGGGATCGCGGTGCGAGATGGCTTAGGACAGCAAAGTCTTCGCACCGATACCGATCAAGGCGACGGCAAGGATACGCTTGATCCAATCAGCCGAGACTTTTCGAGCCAAGAGGCTACCGACGATCACGCTGGGAATGGAGCCAGCCAGTAGGCTCACCAGCATGTGGCCATCGACCTTGCCTGCAAACAGATAGCCCAAGCCCGCTGCGACCGCCAGTGGAATGGCATGCACTAGGTCGGTGGCGACCAAGCGATGCGGGGTCATGCGTAGCGGATAAAGATATACCAGCAGGACGCTACCGAGCGCACCTGCACCGATCGATGTCAGGGCGACGATGATGCCCAGCATGGCGCCCGCCAAGGTGGTCAGCGCGGGTTGAAGTTGCTTGAAACGCTGTGCTCCGCTACCCGTGCGCTTTGCGCGGGCGACTTCCATTAATCGGTGAGAAAAGAACATACCCAGCGCGGTGAGGATGACGATGCCGCCGATAGCATGGTTCAGCCAGCTTATTTTGCTGACGGATTCTCCCAGCGACAAGGCGATCACTACCAAAAGTGCCATGGGTATGCTGCCCAGCCAGAGGCGTTTAGCTACTTGCCAATCGATCTGCCCAGACTGGTGGTGGATGCTAGCACCGACGATCTTGGTGATGGCGGCGAACCAGAGGTCGGTTGCGATGGCTGTGGTTGGTGAGATACCAAAGATCAAAAGCAGGATGGGGGTCATCAAGGCGCCGCCACCGACACCGGTCAAGCCGACCAGTGCGCCGGTCACGGCACCGGCTATCGAATAATTCCAGTCGATCATGGGGATATTTGTCGTAAGAATGGGGAGGCTACCTCTGTTCTGAATGAGTTTCGAACAGAGGTGGTCATTGGCGTGTCAGCCCGCTGGTGTTGATCGCCGAGCGGGCTAACGGGGCTACTGAGTGAGCTTCGCTTTCATCAAGCTGACGGATTCGCTAGGTGTCGCTTGGGTCGTGTCGATCCGAATCTCAGCATGCAGCGGTGCTTCGTAAGCGCTATTGATCCCAGTCATGTTTGGGATCTGTCCGGCGCGCGCCTTCTTGTACAAGCCCTTGGGGTCGCGGCTTTCGCAGACATCCAAAGGGGTATCCACGAACACCTCGACGAATTGCCCCTCTTCGAACAAGGATCGGGCGAAGTCCCGTTCGCTGCGGAAGGGCGAGATGAAGGCGGTGATGACCACCAGTCCGGCATCGACCATCAGCTTGGCGACTTCGGCGACGCGGCGGATGTTCTCGACGCGGTCGGCATCCGTGAAGCCCAAGTCTTTGTTCAGACCGTGGCGGATGTTATCGCCATCCAGGGTATAAGTGCGATAACCCTCTGCGTGGATCGCCGACTCGAACGAGTTGGCGATGGTCGATTTTCCGGAGCCGGAGTAGCCGGTCAGCCAGAACACCTTGCCCTGATGGCCATTCAGCCGCTCGCGCTCAACACGGGTGATGGTGTGTGAGTGGCGGTGGATGTTTTGCGCGCGGCGCAGGGTGTGGCGGATCGTCCCGGCAGCAATGGTCGCGTGGGTGAAACGATCCACCAGAATGAACGAACCCAAGCTGTTGCTGTTGGCGAAGCTGTCGAACGCCAGTGGCTTGCTGGTGGACAGCTTGCACACGCAGATGTCGTTCAATTCGAGTTGCTTGTGCGATTCGTGCTTCAGCGTGTTCACATCGATCTTGTAGTCGATGGCGGTGATGGAGGCTGAAGTCCACTGAGTCGCCAAGCGCAGATCATAAGTGCGGCCACTCAGCCCAGGCTCTTCGCCCATCCAGACGATGGTCGCTTCGAATTGATCGGTGGTGTCGAGCGGATTCTGGGCGTGGCTGAACACGTCGCCGCGCGAGGCATCGATCTCGCGGTTCAGGGTCAGCGTGATGGCTTGCCCTGCACGCGCTTCCGGCAGGTCGCCATGGAAGGTGACGATGCGCTCGACTTCGGCTGTCTGGCCAGTGGCGGTGACGCGCACGGTGTCGCCGACTTTGACGGTGCCTTCAGTGATGGTGCCGGTGAAGCCACGGAAATCCAGATTCGGTCGATTGACCCACTGCACTGGGAATACTAGATCGTGCTTGGCCGGACGGCTCACGTCCACAGTCTCTAGGTAACCCATCAGCGTCGGGCCGGTGTACCAAGGCGATTTTTCCGAACGGGAGAGCATGTTGTCGCCCTTGAGCGCGGACAGCGGGATCGGTGTGATGCTCTCGAAACCCAGTGTTTGAGCGAACTCGCGGAAATCGGCTTCGATGTTCTGATACACCTGCTGATCGAAATTCACCAGATCCATTTTGTTGATGGCCAGTACCACATGGCGGATGCCCATCAACGACACCAGATAAGCGTGGCGGCGGGTCTGCACTTGCACGCCGTAACGTGCGTCGATCAGCAAAATGGCGACATCAGCGGTCGAGGCACCGGTAACCATGTTGCGAGTGTATTGCTCGTGGCCGGGGGTGTCGGCGACGATGAACTTGCGCTTGTCAGTGGCGAAGAAACGGTATGCCACGTCGATGGTGATGCCCTGTTCGCGTTCAGCGGCCAGTCCGTCCACCAGCAGGGCGAAGTCGATATCCTCACCTTGGGTACCGTGTTTCTTGGAGTCACTTTTTAAGGAGGCGACTTGATCGTCATAGATCTGCTTGGCTTCCCATAACATACGGCCGATCAACGTGCTCTTGCCGTCATCGACGCTGCCGCAGGTGATGAAGCGCAGCAGGCCGAGTTGCTCTTGCTCTACCAGGTAGGCTTCAACTGCAGTGCGCGCATCGGCAGCGCGGGTGGCACTCGTTGTTTTAGCGATCTTGCTCATTAGAAGTACCCTTCTTGCTTTTTCTTTTCCATGGAGGCCGACTGGTCGCTGTCGATGGCGCGACCTTGTCGTTCGGAGACGTGGGAGTTCATCAGTTCAAGGATGATCTCTGGCAGCGTCTCGGATTCGGATTCGATGGCGCCGGACAGTGGGTAGCAGCCCAGGGTGCGGAAGCGGATCTTGCGGCGCTGGATGGTTTCGCCGGGAAGTAGGCGCATGCGGGCATCGTCCACCATCAGCAGCATGCCGTTGCGTTCGACCACGGGGCGCTCTTTGGCGAAATACAAAGGCACCAGCGGGATGTTCTCGCGGTAGATGTACTGCCAGATGTCCAGTTCAGTCCAGTTGGAGATCGGGAAAGCTCGAATACTCTCGCCTCGGCGTTTTTTGCTGTTGTACAGGTTCCACAGCTCGGGGCGCTGATTCTTTGGCTCCCAGCGGTGTTGAGCGGTGCGGAAGGAGAAGATGCGCTCCTTGGCGCGTGACTTTTCCTCATCGCGACGGGCACCGCCGAAGGCGACATCGAATTTCCACTTGTCCAGCGCTTGCTTCAGGCCTTCGGTCTTGGTCACATCGGTATGTAACGCCGAGCCGTGGTCGAAAGGATTGATGTCCTTTTCGATGGCTTCAGGATTGACGTGCACCAGCAGATCCATACCGCTCACTTCAGCCATGTAGTCGCGGAACTGGTACATCTCTTGGAATTTCCAGCGCGTATCCACATGGAGCAGCGGGAAGGGCGGTGGCGCGGGGTGGAAGGCTTTACGAGCCAAGTGCAACATCACGGCAGAGTCTTTACCGATGGAGTACAGCATCACGGGATTCTCAGCCTCTGCAGCCACTTCGCGCATGATGTAGATACTCTCGGCTTCGAGGCGATCCAGATGACTCATGGTCTCGGCGGGTAGCGCGCGGTGTGGGCGTGCAGCTTGTGTCTGCGGCGACAGGTCGAGCACTGGCTGGTAGCCTAGCAGGCCAAAGGCGATGCCGGCGGGTGCTGCCATTGTGCGCAAAAGCTCGGTGAGTGCGCCATGCGGGAAAATCACCACGTCTTTGTCGATGTGGGTGCGCAATTTGACTAGCGCATCCGTCAGTGCGGTGAGGCCACCTTCGCTGGTCAGTGGATATTCGAGCGGAACCCAATAGCGAGCACCGCGCGCATCATTGGCGTGCAAGCAGTCAGCGCCGCTGGGTAACTGGGCGAGTTGGGCAAATAGCACCAGCTTGCGGCGCGCACGCACGTCCTCAATTTCCCACTCCAGTACCTTGGGGGTGGGCACGCGATTCAACTCGTCCCGCAGACTGTTCGCATCCAGCTCGATAGGCAAAATGCTCAATTCATGCAAGCGGCGCTCAGCGGTTCGCTTGGTATCCGCGACACCGAGCTCGGTCAAGTGAGTGAAGGCAAGATCGGTATCCCAAACTTGGGGTGATTCCAATTTATGGCTGACAGTCATAGTAGGGGGTAATTGTCGCAATAAGTTTAATTGATGTATTCTGCATGATATTGGCAATTATCGCTACCATAAAAATGCCATTTAAATATTTTTATGCAAAATGCGACAAGGATCTGGCTGGTCGGTTGGCGTGTATAAGTGGGTGCGCTACGTTTTGTGTGTACAGGCTGCATCAAATGAATGTGGGCACTAGATTCTAGTGCCCACATTCATGCGTGATTGGTGCGCTCGGCGGGAGTCGAACCCACGACCCTTGGCTTCGGAAACCAATACTCTTATTGTAATTTATTCTAGTATTGGCGAGTGATTTATTGATATTTAATATAATTAAACTATAATTCCAGCACACTTTGAGCACACTGAGAGGTGGAAGTTATGGCGTCGTTTCGGCAATTACCCAGCGGGAAGTGGCAAGCGATTGTCCGGAAAAGAGGGCAAGCCCCGCAGTACCGATCATTTGATTTTAAGCAAGATGCGCAAGATTGGTCGGCCGATGTGGAAACAAAGATAAATCGACGGGTATTTAGCGATCTTGCTAGTGCTCGGGAAAAAACACTGGGTGACGCTCTGGATGAATACGCTGAGTACGTCAAGTCGCGGCATAGAGGGGCGAATATTGAGCTTTTCAGGATAGACCGATGGAAGTCGCATCAATTATCCAAGCGCTGCATTGCGGACATCACCAGCGAAGACATCGAGTTGTTTCGGAAGGCTAGGCAAGCCGAAGGTGTCAAGGATGGGACAATTCGGAATGACATCAATGTCCTCCGCGCGGCTTGGAAACACGGGGACTTTAAGGTTGAATGCCCAGTCGCCCGCTCGTTTCGAGTGCTGAAGCCGGCAGATGAGAGAGATCGCAGACTATCCGAACTGGAAGAGCGATACCTGTTCGCGGCTTTATCGAGCACGCAGTGTTCGCGGCCAGACAAGGCAAACAGGTGGCTGTCGCTGGTGGCACGATTTGCAATTGAGACATCTGCGCGCCTAGGTGAAGTCATGTCGTTACGCTGGGAACGCGTTGACATGAAAGCGGCGGTTGCGACACTCTTGAAGGAGGACACTAAAAACGGCGAAGCGAGATTGGTTCCGCTATCGCCGGGGGCACTTGATACATTGAAGTCTGCCAGAGCGCTGAATCCGGCGCTTACTGGGCCGGTATTTCAAACAACCAGAAGCGCGTTCGATCAGGGGTGGAAGCGCGCCAAGGCCAGAGCAAGGAAAGCCTACGAAAATGATTGCAGGGCATCGAGCCTTCCCGTCGATCTCGGCTTCCTGGATGACTTTCGATTCCATGATTTTAGGCATGAGGCTGCATCCCGGTGGGCACTTCAGTTCAGTCACTTCGACTTGAAACAAATAACTGGTCACAAGGATGATCGAAGCCTGGCGCGGTATGTAAATAAGTCGCGCGAGGATGTGTCGGAAATTGCTCGGAAAATGAAAACGAGAGTCAGTTAGCTGCTCCTCTTGAGTTTCCCGCTCGGTCAATATTCGAGAGTGAGCCTCTACTTGTTGATGCGCACACTAGGTTATCCCACCCGCGCAAACAACAGTGCAGGTTTTGGCACCCCTCCTCTTGCCCTGCCCAAAATAGACTATTAATACCCCGGTGGTGGGCAAGAGGGAGTGTCATCCTACTTTTTCCGCTTTTTCGTGGGACCGGAGGAAAATGCTGCCTTCAGAAGTTGTTTCACTTCAGCATCTTGATCAGGGGAGGCGAGGGGGGGTACCTGCTCATTGTCGCCTGATACATTTTGTCCGGTTTCTTGGGAAAGAGGCGGATTGTTTTGGCCCTGCTCCACTGGGAGTAAAACTGGGTAGTTAACAATCGCATACTCATCTTCGGGCTGATCGCATTCGTTGGTGAGTGGTGCGGTAGCTGGTTGCTGCGACAAGTTGTACGATGGGCTGGTCTCTTGTGTCCTTGGCTCTTCCATAATCACTATCGTCTGCTCGTCTGATTTCAACCACTTAATGAGTATAACTAGAGCGAGCACCCCGATGGCAGCAAGGCAGGGAAGGGCAAGGTGGAACCAGCGCGCCCACCACCATCGTGCGGCCTCGGTGCGATACCCATATTGCGCAGCATATACTTCAAGGGTGTTGGTGGGCATCGACCAGTAGAAGGGGGTTTGGGGAAGCCGAGTCGGCGGCAGGGTCTTGAGCTGACGGGCAATGGAGTCCTTTGATGCAAGTGCTACAACCGCTTTACACATCGTGCTTCGCTGGTCGACACGGCAACTGGAAATTGACACGACGATATCAGTCAACTGTTCGGTAACCAGCGCACAGTCCGAAATTGAGTTGAAACTCCTGCACAGTTCGTGTGCGTGTATCAGTTCTCTGGTAGGGATTCCATTACTCTTCCAATCCCGGTGCGTTGCTTGGAAAATCTGCAGCTCGGCATCCCTCTTGTTCTTGTATTCATCGAGATACGAACACCCAGATACGAAGAGAGACGCAATCAGAAGACTAATCAGAGGAGCCATTAGAGTCTCCTGAGCGAGAGAAGAGATGGAAGTCGACCTTCCGAATAAGCCAATCCGGGATGGTCTCTGATTTGATGGATTCCCAGTGATTTCTGGAATTCTTCTGCCATTCTTTGAGGGTGGCCTCAGGCTGCATCGCTGCAGAATAACGGCTCAAGATTGCCTGTGAGTCGCTGACAATCGCAAACCGATCAAATGCTGGTGGAATTCCGTCTTCGATTTTAAGGGATTGAATAATGCCCAAAACGAATTGGTCAAGATCACGCTCCCACTTTGCGCTCAGTTCGACCTCTATCGCGAGCCGAAGACCAGAGGACAAATGAAGTACTACATCCGGTAGCTTCTGGAGTGGTTGGGTATCAGTTGATATCAGCATTCGTTCCGTTTGATAGCCCTTCGCCAGACCCGCATTGATCGCGTTCAGCGTGGCGACTTGGGCAATCAGGTTATGACGAATGTTTGACTGATTGACCCGGTACGGGTCAATCTCCGGGTACCGAAGTAGCTCGCTTGCCTGCCGCTCAGCCTCGGCCAGACCAGATGCGGAGAGCGTGAAATACGCTTTCGGGTGACCGCTTTTCGTCGGGGTTGCAATAAGCCACCCCTGCTTGGACAGTCTTGAAGCATAACCAGCGGATGTGCGGTTCAAAAGTTGCTGGATGACTGTCGCGGTGGAGTAACCCCATCGATAAATCCAGTTGAGCACCAAATTTCTTGAGGCCATTGATAATTCATTGGGGCTTTTGCCAGAGGATTTCAATGCCTCTCTAGCATTGGCCAACTGCTGCAGCCGGGCTGCGGATTTTTCAGCATCAGCTGCACTTACCTCGTGGGCCATTGTTTCATCATGTGAGTTTTCCATTTCCCTGCCTCCGATTCGTTGTTCTGGCTAATCCCCCTTGCAGCAGTTGATTGGAGAAATCTGCCTTGTTGAACATATTTCAGCAGTCATGACATTTTTATGCAAGAAAAAAATACAAATAAAACAAATAGATGAGCTAATAAATTAGAGCGAAAATATAGAGATGCCTCACACGAGAAAAGAAGATTTTGCGCAGGAATATCGTGAGGTTTTTCTTGGATAAACCATTGTGGTGGGGCTCTGATTCTGAGCCTGATTACGTCTCTGAGCGCTGTAATCAGACGAACAATCAGAGCATGGTGATACTTCGGCCAGGAAAGACGCTCTGGCCTGCGCGCAAAAATCTGCACCACACTGGCTCCCTGCGGTCGATCGCCTAGGGGCGATTTCCCAGTGTTTATGCGGCTGGACGCCGCATATGCAGTTCTTTACTTGCCTTTCGTCGTGCCGACTCCAGCGGCTGGATGAATCCAGCCTCGGGGCCGCCCGCGCAAAGCGCGGCTCCCCTCTGCGAGGGCTGCGCCGCGAGCTGTCTTCGACATTCCCGGCTTGTGGTGCTGCCGCCCCATCGGTCTGGACGACCGACCTCTCCCAGAGGGGAGCCGCGCTTCGCTCTGGCGGCGGGACTGCGTCCCCCAACAACGACCACTCGCTTGGGCTCGTTTTCGGCCGCTGATCGCGTCCTCATCCGTTGTCGGCTCCCCCTGCCATGAGATATGTCTGCTGGGGCAGACGTATCTCATGGGCTGCGTGCTGGACGCACTTGCCCATCCACCTCGATAGTGGTGGATGGCTCCCTAGGCGTCGCTAGCGAAAATCGAATCCGCGCTAAGGCACAGCTTCATCTACTTCGACACTATTGCTAATTGAGACCTCTATATCCTTTGGCATATTGCCTTGCCTGCCCAATCCACGCAGAATGCGTCCGGAAAATATAACGACAAGAACCAATGAACCACCAATCCCTTTCATCTTTCATTTGGTCTGTCGCCGACCTGCTGCGTGGCGACTATAAGCAATCCGAATATGGCAAGGTGATCTTGCCGTTTACCGTGCTGCGCCGTCTGGACTGTGTGCTGGAAACCACCAAGACGGCGGTGCTGGCAGAACTTGAATCCCGGCAGCAAGCCGGGCTGAATCCGGAGCCCTTCCTGTTACGCAAAGCGGGACAGAGCTTCTACAACACCTCGCCGCTGGACATGAAGAAGCTGATGGGCGATCAGGATCACATCCGCGAAAACCTCTACAGCTACGTGCAAGCCTTTTCGCCCGCCGTGCGCGACATCTTCGAGCGGTTCGATTTTCATACTCAGGTTGAGCGTTTGGGCAAAGCTGGGTTGCTGTATCAGGTCACCGAGAAATTTGCGCAGATTGACCTGCATCCCGAATCGGTCAGCAACAGCCAGATGGGGTTGGTGTTCGAGGAGCTGATCCGCAAGTTTGCCGAAATATCCAACGAGACTGCCGGGGAGCACTTCACCCCGCGTGAAGTTATCCGTCTGATGGTTAATCTGCTGTTCATCGAAGATGATGATGTGCTGTCCAAGCCGGGCGTGGTGCGTACCATTTATGACCCGACCGCAGGCACGGGCGGAATGCTGTCCATCGCGGGCGAATATCTGGAAGAGCATAACCCTCAAGCCCGTCTCACCATGTTCGGTCAGGAACTCAACGATGAGTCCTATGCCATCTGCAAGGCCGACATGCTCATCAAAGGGCAGGATGTCGCCAACATCATGCCGGGCAACACGCTGTCGGATGACGGCCACCTGCACAAGAAATTCGACTACATGCTGTCCAATCCGCCGTTTGGCGTGGAGTGGAAAAAGGTCGAGAAGGAAATCCGCAAGGAACACGAGCAACAAGGATTCAACGGTCGCTTCGGCCCCGGCCTGCCGCGTGTGTCGGACGGCTCGCTGCTGTTCCTGCTGCATCTGGTCAGCAAGATGCGCCCTGCGGCAGAAGGCGGTAGCCGTTTCGGTATTGTGCTGAATGGCTCACCGCTATTCACTGGCGGCGCAGGTTCAGGCGAAAGCGAAATCCGCCGTTACGTGCTGGAAAACGATCTGGTCGAGGCTATCATCGGCCTGCCCACCGACATGTTCTACAACACCGGCATCAGCACCTACGTCTGGATACTCTCCAACCGCAAGCCGGAAGCGCGCAAAGGCAACGTGCAACTGATCGACGCCAGTGGTTTCTGGCAGAAGATGCGTAAGAGTCTGGGCAGCAAGCGCAAGGAACTGTCGGACGCGCATATCAACGAGATCACCCGCTTGTTTGGCGAGTTCGTTGAGGCCGAGCAAGATGGAAAACCGATCAGCCGCATCTTCAAGAATCAGGATTTTGGCTATCGCACCATCACCGTCGAACGCCCGCTGCGCGATGAGCAAGGCAAGATCGTGCTGGGAACAAAGGGAAAACAGAAGGGCAAGCCGCAGCCTGATTCCAGCCTGCGCGACACCGAAAACGTCCCGCTGAATGAGGATGTGGAAAGCTACTTCAAACGCGAAGTGCTACCCCACGCCCCGGATGCGTGGATTGACCACGACAAGACCAAGGTGGGCTACGAAATCCCGTTCAACCGCCACTTCTACGTGTTCCAGCCGCCGCGCCCGCTGGCCGAGATTGATGCAGAACTGAAGCAATGCACGGATCGGATTTTGACGATGATTGCGGGGTTGTCGGCATGAACACCGAAAAAAAACTCCAAATCCGTAACAGCACGGCAGAGTTTTTGATCTTCACCGGACAAAGCGGCGAGCAGAGCATCGAAGCGCGCTACGAAGATGAGAATGTCTGGCTGACGCAAAAGCTGATGGCAGCGCTATTCGATGTCAGTGTGCCTACGATTAACGAACACCTGAAGAATGTCTTTGAGCAGGGGGAAGTCACCCGCGAGGCAACTATTCGGAAATTCCGAACAGTTCAAACCGAGGGCAGTCGCGAGGTTGAGCGCAACATAGATTTCTACAACCTCGATGCCATCATCTCCGTCGGCTACCGCGTCAACTCCGTACGAGCCACCCAATTTCGCCAGTGGGCCACGCAGGTGCTGCGCGAGTTCGCCATCAAGGGCTACGTGCTGGACAAAAAACGTATGGAGAATGGCGCTTTTCTGGGCGAGGACTACTTCGAGCGCCTGCTGGCGGAAATCCGCGAGATCCGCCTCAGCGAGCGCAAGTTTTACCAGAAGATCACCGACATCTATGCGACCAGCGTGGACTACAACAAAGACGCCCCCACCACTCGCGACTTTTTTGCCAAAGTGCAAAACAAACTGCACTTCGCCATACATGGCCACACCGCCGCCGAGCTGGTCGTGAAGCGGGCCGACAGCAACAAAGAGCACATGGGCCTGACCTCATGGGAAAACGCCCCGCTCGGCAAGATCATCAAAAACGATGTCGTCATCGCCAAGAACTATTTGAATAAAGAAGAGCTGGAATCATTGGGGCGCATCGTCAACGCCTATCTGGAACTGGCTGAAGAAAGAGCGTTGCGCAAAATCCCTATGACGATGGAAGACTGGGCAATCCGCTTGGACAAATTTCTGGAGCTCACCGAACGCGAAATTCTGCAAGACAGCGGCAAAGTCACGGCGCAGATCGCCAAAGACTTCGCGGAAAGCGAATTCGAGAAATACCGCATCGTGCAGGACAGATTGTTTGAGTCCGACTTTGATCGCGAGATCAAACGCATCGAAGGTGAAAAAGAATGAGTTTGCCGCGTTATTCGGAATACAAGGACAGCGGTGTGGAATGGCTGGGTGAGGTGCCGGAGCATTGGGGTATTGCACCCTTTTATAGTGTTGCCACTGAGCGTGAAGAATCAAATGTCGGAATGCAGGAAGATAATCTCTTGTCTCTTAGCTATGGACGCATTGTTCAGAAGGACATCAGCTCGAATGATGGCCTGCTCCCAGAATCATTTGAAACCTATCAAATAGTCAGACCGGGCGACATTGTTTTCAGACTGACCGACCTTCAGAACGACAAGCGCAGTCTGCGCACTGCAATCGTCGAAGAAACAGGAATCATTACTTTTGCCTATGTCGCTGCGAAACCAACCAAAATTGAGTCACGTTATCTGTGTCATTTGCTTCGCGCCTACGATGTGACGAAAGTGTTTTACTCGATGGGCGGTGGATTGCGTCAGTCCATGAAGTTCTCGGATCTCAAGCGCTTACCTACGCTGCTACCTCCGCCAGACGAACAACAAGCCATCGCCGCCTTCCTCGACCGCGAGACGGGGAAGATCGATGCATTGATTGCCGAGCAGCAGCGACTGGTGGTGGTGCTGGCGGAAAAGCGGCAGGCGGTGATTTCGCACGCCGTCACCAAGGGGCTGAACCCTAAGGCCAAGATGAAAGATTCCGGCATCGAATGGCTAGGCGAAGTGCCGGAGCATTGGGATGTGATGAGGCTGAAACATATTAAGGCGCTAACGCCCAATGCGTTTGTTGATGGCCCATTTGGAAGCAACCTAAAAAGTGTGCATTTCATTGACGATGGCGATGTATACGTCATTGAAAGCAACTTCGCTACACAAGGAAAACTTGAGCCGTCTGAATTGAAGACAATTTCAAGTGAGCACTTCGAAAGCATTAGGCGTAGTGAGACAAAAGCTGGGGATATTGTGATTGCCAAGATTGGCGCGCAATTTGGCAAGGCATCTGTTCTGCCTTCCATCGACAAACCAGCAGTGGTTTCTGGAAACTCGATGAAGCTGACTGTTGATGAAACAGTCTGTACAACATTATGGGCCTATTGGCAGTTATATATCTTGAAGGCAAGCGGTGAAATTGATCTTCTTAATAATGGAAGCGCGCAACCTGCACTTTCTCTTAGCGCAATGAATCAGTTGGTCTTCTTGCTTCCACAGATAGATGAGCAAAAAATAATTCTTGCTTTCCTCGACACCGAAACCGCCAAATTCGACACCCTCACCGCCGAATCCAACCGCGCCATCGCACTATTGCAAGAGCGCCGCAGCGCGCTGATTTCCGCCGCCGTCACCGGCAAGATTGATGTGCGGCAGGCAGTCTGATGGCGAGGCGCTACCAAAGGCGTAGCGCTGCAAGCGGCGTGGTGCGCGATACGATAGAGGTTGCGAATGTGCTGCCTTGGTGGGGTGCCGCGATACTCGGTTTGGTGCTGTTCATTCTGTTTTATTGGGCGTTGCCTTTTTGGTTGCAATCGAAGCTGGATGAGCTACAGGGCAATATGTTCAAGCCGATGGTGGAGGTGCTGTTTGGCCGTCGTATGCACTGGCTGCAATGGATCGGTATTGCGTTAGGGTTGGTTAGGTTGTTCTTTGCGATGCGCAATTATTTTGTTGCTTGCAGCATGAATAGGCGCGATTTGTGGGGCGTCGGTTGGCTTGCCAGATCGTTGGCACGTCTCTTTGATTGAAAGTGAACTATGACAGGCTTGCACAAGGAAATCGAATTCGAGAACGACATCTGCGAGCATCTGGCAGCACATGACTGGCTGTATGCAGAAGGGGACTTTACAGCCTATGACCGCGCCCGTGCTGTATTCCCCGCCGATGTGATCGCTTGGGTGCAGGCCACCCAACCCAAGGCATGGGAGTCATTGAGCAAGAGTCACGGAGCCGCTACCGAAACCGTGTTGCTGGATCGTATCCGCAAGCAACTGGATGACCGGGGCACGCTGGATGTATTGCGGCATGGCATCGAGTTGCTGGGCTTGCGCCAGCCCTTGCAACTTGCCCAGTTCAAACCCGCGCTGGCGATGAACTCGGAGTTGCAAGCCAAATACGCCGCCAATCGGCTGCGTGTGGTGCGTCAGGTGCGCTATTCGCTGTTCAACGAGAACGCGATTGATCTGGTGCTATTCCTGAACGGCCTGCCGATTGCGACGGTGGAGCTGAAATCGCACTTCACGCAGTCGGTGGACGATGCGGTGGATCAATACCGTTTTGACCGCCACCCCAAACCCAAGGGGCAAGCTGCCGCCGAGCCGCTGCTGGATTTCCCGCGTGGTGCGTTGGTGCATTTCGCGGTGAGCAACAGCGCAGCGATGATGACTACGCGCCTGCTGGGTGCGGCAACCACTTTCCTGCCCTTCAATCTGGGCGACCACGGCGCAGCAGGTAATCCAGTCAATCCGAACGGACACCGCACCGCGTATCTGTGGGAGCAGGTCTGGGCGCGGGAAAGCTGGCTGGAAATCATCGGGCGTTACATCGTCGCCAAGCGCGACAGCAAAAAGCAGATCAAGGCGATCATCTTCCCGCGCTATCACCAACTGGATGCGACCCGGAAGCTGGTGGCGGCGGTAATCAGTGAGGGGGCCGGGCAGAAGTACCTGATCCAGCATTCCGCTGGTTCGGGCAAGACCAATTCCATCGCATGGACGGCGCACTTCCTTGCCGACCTGCACGATGCCCAGCACAAGAAACTGTTCGACTCTGTGCTTGTGGTGTCGGATCGCACGGTGCTGGATACGCAGTTGCAGGAAGCCATTTTTGACTTCGAGCGTACCGCTGGTGTCGTCGCCACCATCAAGGGCGAAAGCCAGAGCAAGAGCGGCGAACTGGCGCAGGCATTGTCCGGCGGGAAGAAGATCGTGGTGTGTACCATCCAGACCTTCCCGTTCGCGTTGCAGGCTGTTCGGGAACTCGCCGCCACGCAAGGCAAACGCTTTGCCGTGATAGCCGATGAAGCGCACAGCTCGCAGACCGGCACGGCAGCTTCCAAGCTCAAGCAGTTGCTAAGTGCCGAGGAAATGCAGGAATTGGCGGACGGTGGCGAGGTGGGCACAGAGGATTTGCTGGCGATGCAAATGGCCGCGAGGTCGAACGACGCGGGCATCACTTATGTCGCCTTCACCGCCACGCCCAAGGCCAAGACGCTGGAGCTATTCGGTCGCCGCCCCAATCCGGCCTTACCCGCCAGCGATGAGAATCTGCCCGCGCCGTTCCATGTTTATTCCATGCGTCAGGCCATCGAGGAGGGTTTCATCCTCGACGTGCTGAAAAACTACACCCCCTACAAGCTGGCGTTCAAGCTCGCGAACGAGGGACACGAGTGGGACGAAAAGGAAGTGGAACGCAGCACGGCGATGAAAGGCATCATGCGCTGGGTGCGTCTGCATCCCTACAACATCAGCCAGAAGGTGCAAGTGGTGGTGGAACACTTCCGCGACAGCGTACAGCCGCTGCTGGAAGGTAAAGCCAAAGCAATGGTGGTAGTCGGTAGCCGACTTGAGGCGGTGCGCTGGCAGATCGCCATCGACAAGTACATCAAGTCACAGGGCTACAAAATCGGCACGCTGGTGGCATTCTCGGGCGAAGTAAACGATCAGGAATCACATCCCGATCCGCTCACCGAAACCAGCAAGGTGCTCAACACCAACCTGAACGGGCGCGACATCCGTGAAGCCTTCGCCACGGATGAGTACCAAATTTTGCTGGTCGCCAACAAGTTCCAGACCGGCTTTGACCAGCCGTTGCTGTGCGGCATGTACGTGGACAAGCGGCTGGCAGGCATACAGGCGGTGCAAACCCTGTCACGCCTGAATCGCGCCTATCCGGGCAAGGATACGACCTACATCCTCGACTTCGTAAACGACCCGAACGAGGTGCTGGCAGCTTTCAAGACCTATTACGAAACAGCAGAGCTGGACGGTGTGACCGACCCCAATCTGGTGTATGACTTGCGAGCCAAGCTGGATGCCGAAGGCCACTACGACGATAACGAGGTGGATCGTGTCGTGAACGTGGAAATGAATCCGCACGCATCACAGGCTGAGCTTTCCGCAGCCATTGAGCCGGTCGCAGATCGTCTGCTCAAGCGTTACCGGGCGGCACTGACAAATCACCAAGCCGCCGTCGCCAACAAGGATGCAAAGGCCGAACAAGAGGCGCAGGACGAGATGAATGCGCTGATGCTGTTCAAGCGTAATCTGGGCGCATTCCAGCGGGTGTATGCCTTCCTGTCGCAAATCTTCGACTACGGCAACACAGCCATCGAGAAGCGGGCGATCTTCTTCAAGCGACTGCTGCCCTTGCTGGAGTTTGGGCGTGAGCGTGAGGGTGTCGATCTCTCGAAGGTGACGTTGACCCATCACAAGCTGAAGGACCAGGGAAAACGCAACTTGGCACTGGTGAATGGCGAATATCCCAAGCTGTCGCCACTGTCCGAGACGGGCAGCGGAGAGGTGCAGCAGAAAGAGAAAGTCTATCTGGCCGAGATCATCACCAAGGTGAACGAGCTGTTTGAAGGCGAACTCACGGACGACGACAAGCTGATCTACGTGAACCACGTCCTCAAGGGCAAGCTGCTCGAATCGGAGATTCTGGTGCAGCAGGCTAACAACAACACCAAAGAACAGTTCGCCAATTCGCCCGACCTGTCCAATGCGATTCTGAGTGCGATTATGGATGCACTGTCTGCGCATTCGACCTTGAGCAAGCAGGCATTGGATTCGGAAAAGGTGCGGAGCGGTTTGAAAGATGTACTGCTTGGGCCGGCTCAGTTGTATGAGGCGTTGAGAGCACAGCAGGTTGTTAACGGCTAGGTTACCAAGACTGTTGATGCGCGCACTAAACTATCCATACTGCGCGCTTAAGACTACCCAGCAAATATCGCCGAACCGTGTTTCCATGAAAGGGTAACTTACCCATCGCCCTGGGTAGTCAGATTTGCGCACACTGGGTCATCCCACCTACGCAAACAATACGCAATTGTTCAACAAGCTGAAAGCAGACATTCTGGCAGACAACCCCGACAGCCTTTTCAGCAAATTGCCGCCGCCCGCCATAGCCAAAGAATGAGCTTTACCAGCATCGGTATTAAGCGACCGAAAATGGCAGGCAACCGCCAGATCACAGTAAATTCTGCTGTTCATATTGCTGCCATTCAATAGTTCATCGGTCGCGTGGTGACTGGCAGTCATACTCCACTTTCTGAATTGGACGGGTTAAAGAATCTAGCTTCGGCTTTTCCATAGAAGTGCAGGAACTTCTTCGGTAGTTGGCGCTGACTTGGCCGCTGGAACGGACATATCTTTGGCAAGGCAGAGGAGGGGTATTAAAAGCAATCGTGAGTTTTTGCGCGAAAACTGCGGTCTGAGGGAAATCAAGAATTTTGCACCACACGAAGTGGCAGGGGGATTGATAGGTTGTGAGCGGGGGAGTATCTCTTCAGCTGCGGGTAGTGCTTTGCTAAAGTTATTCCAATTCCTATATTAGGTCACAGTCCCCCGCCAACTATGGCTGATATTCAGGTTTACGGCGGGTGATTGGAAACATCAGGATTTTGGCTCTTCGATTTTCGGTAGTCGCGAGCACTGGTGTGCCTCCAGTGAATCTAGGAGTGCTCAGCTTGTCCCACTTGATTGCCGCCTGAGTTCGATGTGGTTCGGGCAGCAGGGAAATGGTCACCTCAGTGAATAACTCATAGGGCACCTCTTTCCAGCGCTCATGAGCTTCTTGCCATGCAGCCTTTCCAAGCTCAATGGTTGTGGAGCCATCGTTTTCCATGATCGAGTTTTTTGAGATGTACAGTTTAAAATATTTCAAAGTGATGGTGCTCAGTCGTCGGTAGTATGGAGCGAATCATGACATTTTGAAACGCAAAACCTGAACCATGACTGCCAACAACTCAAACAGCCTAGTATTGAAAATTATCCGCAAGTATTCACTTTGGGCATTATGCCTTGGTTTCTTACCAATTCCAGTCTTGGGCGTAGTTGCGATCATTGTCGTCCAACTTTTGATGCTGTCAGAGTTGGCCAAAACATACGGCGGGTTCGATAAGATACATACGGCGAAATGGATGATTGTGGCGATCATCGTAGCCTTGGCAGTGCTTCCTTTGAGTCGGGCGGCTGTAACAATATTGAAGGCGGTCCCGGTTGTTGGCAGTATCTTGGCCTTTTTGATATTGCCGGCGATTGCTGGAGTGGTCACGGCTGGTTTAGGCCGGTATTTTATGTCCCGCTATTCTGGTACTCGTACCGCCTAGCAGATGACCGAATGGCGCGGCTCTGATGGCGGGGTATCTTCGTTGCCCCTGAGCTGGCTACCGAACCCGTCCACCTCTGCCTATTTTTGCGCGCTCTTTTCGAAGCCGATCTCGTTCGGTTCGTTCCCTCATTTCACGTTTGTCCTTGGCATTGCGCTTGGCATGCTCGATTAAATATTTGCCAGCGAAGATGACGACAACCCACAAGCACAGTAGGAATAGAAGGTCAGGGCGCATGATTCAGTTGTATTGAGAATATCGGTTGGTTAGTTGCGAACGTAAATAAACTTCTGGTTTGCAAAAATACCAGAAACGTGACAAACAGTCACCATCAAAATAGAAACTGATAGATATGGGCTGGCTTGTTAGTTTCTTGAACATGGAAGCTATAAAAGAACGCAAAGAGTTCAGCAAACGTCTGCGAGAGTCGTTGGAGGAGGCTGGGCTAAGAAGTGATAGCCCGGCCGCGTTAGCGCGCGAATTCAATCGGCGCTATCCCGGCAATCCTATATCCTCTTATGGGGTCAGAAAGTGGTTGATGGCTGAAGCGATACCTAGCCAAGATAAGCTGCGCGTATTAGCGCAACTGCTGAAAGTCAGTGCCGATTGGTTACGATTTGGCGGTCAAGCAGAGTCCGGGGTGGCTGCTCAAGTGGAAGTGGCTCCAATGCTGGACTACGCTTTGATGCGAGCCATTGCCGATCTTTCTGAAGAGCATCAAACAGTGGTTCGAAGTTTGGTGGCCTCGTTGAAAAAAATAGAGACTCGGTAGGGATTGCCTTAGGAGGGTTCGCATTGCAGATGGCCCCTTGATTCTTGCCGCACTTAGTGGGGTGTGCGCGCAGTATGGATCGGCTCTGCTAACATGCAACTAATGCGAAGACCAAGTGGCCTTTGTCAACGATGCTATGGATGACGATTGAGGAAGTCGAGTTCGATAGCGCCCGCAGCTTACTCGACGATATCAATCGGAAGCATTAACAATATGGGCACATTTACCATTGGGTAAATGTGCCCATCAAGTCAGTATTTCATCGCGACTGACTTCACTTCGTCAATTGAGATTTCTCCGGTGTGGACGAGGAATTCGAGATTGGAAATGGTCAAATACATACACAGACGGTGACGTATAGCTTCGCTCACCGATCTGAAGGATCGAGCCCCATTCGACAAAGACCGCAAATATATCAAGCTGACATTCAGCTCTGCTGCGAGCTCTTTCAGCGACCAGCCACGTTCGCGATTTTTCTTACGAATGAGTCGCTTGATGTCCCGGCCTACAGCAAGGTTAATTTGTTTTTGCGAGAGCTGTTCAGCGTGCTCCTGAAGTTCGGTTGGTGTGACCATTTGGGTAGCTGATACTGCGTGACAATGTGCCATAATGCCTCCGATTAAGTGAATGAAGTGTACTTTAAGATGCATTTATTCTTTCAAGGGATCTAAATGTCATCCTGAGTAACATTATACGATGTAAAATATCACTCCACAATAGCAAAAGTATAGTTAACGTAAATAATATTCATGCAGAATGATTAAATGTCACTTGTCTCGCATTATGGGCGAGCGAAAGATGAAAATTGTTGATGTGGCTCGGGCAACTGGGCTGCACCGAAATTCAATCACGCTGTTGTTTGATGAAACGGCCAGTCGTGTGGACATCGAAACTATCGATGCACTTTGCAAACTTTTTGGTTGTCAGGTTGGAGAGCTGTTCGAATTTGTCGATGACAAGGATTGAGCAACCTTGATCGGATATTTGCGTTCGTTGTTTCAGTGAAGCTTCCAGCTATTATTGAAGCTGCGGGTGATTAAGTTTCGTGCCTGTGGATCGATTCAAATAATGCCATAACTACATAGTTCAGCACTACAAAGAGGGCAGGGAGAGCCTTTGGGGAAATATCCAAGGTGAATTAATGAGTTCCAGCCTTTTCTAGTAACAGCTGTACGTCTGTATTCAGAACCTTTGATATCCGATGGAGAATTAGAAGGGAGGGGTTTGCTATCCCCCTCTCCAATTGAGATACATAGGTGCGATCGACTCCTGCGGCAAGTGCCAGCCCCTCCTGTGACAGACCAGCCTGCTGACGTAAGATTTTTATCCTATAGGCCAATTGCTGAAGGAGGCTTTCGAAGTCGTCATGAGATTCCATGAACGAAGAATGATGCTTGTGAGATTGTCAGTCCACGGAATATAATCAACATACCAGCCTGATTATTCCCAATAAGCCATGTTCCACACCGAAGATTCAGCAGAGCTCTCTCTCCCGCCAAATTTTGCGCCACCAGGGATTCGAAGTTGGTGCTGGCTAGAGTTAACTTCGGATAAGCCCTACTACTGGGTGGCGTATGAAACTTGCGGGAGTGGGATGAAATTTCAGTTCATGTTTCCCGACATTCGCCAGACTTTGCAATTTCTGACCGAAATGTCAGAGCGCATTGCCACCGTTCAACTATATGTAATTAGTCCGAGTGGCATGAATCATTCAGACCAGATTCAGATGAATGCCATTTCTGAAATTTGGAAAACCACGAAAAATGACGAATTCCTGATAGTCACGAATATTGGTAAAAAATACTACGGTAACTATTTTTCGAGTGAATCTTCTTCAATTGAAACAGAGAGAGTTTGGCGAGCGTAACCAGTATATGAATCGCTGCGAGAATAAATCTGACTGAAACCAGAGTATATCGACTTAATTCTACTTTCCGTAGTATGACAAAACCGAATAGAAATGAAACTTGGGAGAATGCCAAGCGAATGGCTTTCTGGGATCGTGGAAAAATGACCCTGAATCGATGGCAAGCCGAAATCGACTTAAAGAACCCAGAATTTATCCGAGCCAGCGTGAACTTTATGGAGCCAAGGAATTTTATCGACCTCCTTGGGAAAGAAAATTTCATTCGAAAATGGGGTGATTTTCGCAAGGAAGACCGGTTGTTTGAGGATAAGAAAGCCATCTTGGATGGCGCATGGAGCCTGTATGTTGTCGGCGACATCGGATTTCGAGTTGTGCCGGAAATTGCTCTTTATCCAAAGAAAAAACTCGCTACCCTGCGCCTACTTGTTGCGTCGAATGGAGACTTGAATATCTATCAGATTGCCAAGCAGCTTGGCAGGAGCTATCACCGGGTACACGATGATGTGGTTAGCTTTATGGCTGGAGGTCTTGATTAAATCTACTTACACATAAATGTGTAAATTCAACACAGAAACTTACACAAAACTGGCAGAAAACTGGCAGAACAGACTTTGTGAAAATCGACAGTACAGAAATATGTATGTTTTAGCACGGAAACTGGCAGAAAACTGCCATAAAACTGGCACACCGCTTTAACTCGAAGGCCTGCTGGCCGGTTCGAGGGTGTAAGAAATTTTGTGTAAATGGTCGTTGTGACACCTCTTTCAAACTGGCGGCAGTTTCCCTAATGATGACCGGTGTCAGTCGCATAGCAGACCTAGGTTGGGTAGTACGCCAGCGGCAGCTCAGGCCAAGGATGTGACGGTCAGGAATTCGGCCATAAGAGACGGTGGGGAATAGCTGAGAAGGCTGCATGAAAATTCTAAAGGGAGTCCGCTTCACTCCTGACAGCGGACGTTCAAAACTAAGAGTTTTTGATGTTTGGCCGTCGCTTTCTAACCCATCAGAGCCGTTCTTGTATTTACGCTATTGGACGCTCGACAATAGTTCAGCCATTAGTTCACCCTGCGGTGTGCTATTCGAAGCGATCCGACTGAGCTAGTCCTTCAGTTCGATCCACCCCGGTTCGATCTGGAATCAGACACACGTTCTGCCTTTCCCATAACAGCGTGATTCTTCGATCACAAACGCTCAAGAATATCTGATTCATGCCGATTGCCGACGCATGAGCTGTGAGTGTTTTTTCATCCTCCAAATAATGACGATTCAAGACTGAGTAATCGCCTCGTCTATCGCTGCCCAATCCTTTTGCACGCATCAATAACGGAGTAGCATCCAAACGAGGAGTAAAAAATAAAATGGAACAGTGGAAGCGCCTAGTGCTATTGATCGTCGTACTGCTGAGCATCTCTTGTGACAAGCAGGACGAACCGGTTTATCAGCCAACTTTTAGCAAGGAATCCAGTGCCCCATCGATGGAATTCATCGTAGGTATCCATCCCTTACACAATCCTCAAAAGTTGTTCGAGGTCTATGGTCCTATCGTGGATCTCCTCAATGCCAAGATTCCCAATGCACATTTCCATCTAGAGGCTTCTCGAAATTATGAGGAGTTCGATAAGAAGCTCTACAGTGGCTATTTTGATTTTGCGATGCCGAACCCCTATCAAACCGTCAGGTCGATGAAAGCGGGCTATGCCGTGTTCGGCAAGATGGGGGACGACGCCGACTTTCGGGGCATCATCCTCGTGCGTAAAGATGCCGGGATACGTTCTGTTGCAGATCTTAAAGGTAAGAAAGTATCTTATCCCGCCATCACTGCCTTGGCCGCCACCATGATGCCGCAGTACTACTTACATACGCACGGATTAGATGTGAATCGCGACATCGAGAACGTGTATGTAGGCTCACAAGAGTCATCCATCATGAACGTCTATCTAGGCCAAGTGTCAGCCGGAGCGACATGGCCGGTGCCGTGGAAAGCCTTCGTCAAGGAACATCCGGATAAGGCATCGCTACTCGAAGTCAAATGGCAAACGGAAGCGTTACTCAACAATGCTTGGGTCGTGCGTAAGGATGTACCTCCTGAAATGACGCAGAAGGTCGCCGTCGCCTTGTTCGAATTAAACACGAGTGCGGAGGGAAGAAATATGTTGGAACGGCTCCCTATCTCCAGATTCGAGAAAGCCAACAACGCGACATACAAACCGGTCGAAGATTATCTGGAGAGGTTCTCCAAGGTCGTTCGCCCGATCGAGCGGTGATATATATGAGCTTCGATAAGTTCAGCGACACATTATTGCGAGGGTCGAACCGGCGTCAGATGATGGTCTGGTTCGGATCATCCGCTCTGCTACTGATGTTGAGCTTCGGATACTGGCAACTAGACCAGCAGCGAGATTTCATCTACCGGGTAACGAATGAGCGCGCTTTGGCCATCTCCCATGAGATATCCGTGAGTACGAAATCTTGGGCACTGGCGGGCGATTTGGCCGGATTGCAGGAAGTGTTGCTGGGATTCAATGAGGCACAAGATATTCAGCGCGCCTATTTTGTGGATCCACATGGGCAAGTCCTTGCGTCGACCAATCCTGATGAGATTGGTCTTTTCATGAGCGACAAGATCAGTCTTGATCTGTTGGCCTCCAAGTCGAGCGAGGAGATCGTTCTCGCCGACCAGAAGAACTACATCGCAGTGGCTCATCCGGTGATGGCAGGTCAGCGGCACGTTGGATGGTTGCGCGTCGAGATGAGCAGGGATTCTGCGAATGCCAATATAGAGGCAATCAAAATCGCATGGCGAAACTTCACCATCAGTGCAGTGCTTTTGGTGGTTGCCATATCGTTACTGTTGTCGAGGAAACTCACTAATGGATTGAATCATTTGGTGCAAGTCGCAACAGAGGTTGCGCGAGGTAAAGAGGAAGCACGGGCAAAGATCTTGTCTCAAGATGAGGTGGGGGTGTTAGCTCATTACCTAAATGAGATGCTGGATACCTTGGCTCGACAGAAAGGTGAGCTGCTGGTCACTTCCGAAGCTTTAAGAGACTCAAGAGAAGGTTTTCAGAGCCTACTCAACACGATGGCGGAAGGCATGTATGAAGTCGATACAGATGGCAATTGTATCTTCGTGAATGAGGCGTTCTTGCACATATTGGGTTATCAGAATCGTGACGAGGTCATCGGCAAACATATCCATGAATTGATACACCACCATCGCGCGGACGGCAGTATGTATCCGGCAAGTGAATGCAAGATGTATCGCGCCTATGAGAAGCAGGAAGAGATCAATGTGGCGGATGAGGTGTTCTGGCGCAAAGATGGTACGCAAGTCCCTGTTGAATATTGGTCTCATCCGATCGTAAAAGAGGGCGTGTTAGTCGGTGCGATAGCGACATTCATCGACATCACCGAACGCATACGAGCAGAACAGGCGTTGCGAGAAAGCGAATCAAAGATGCGTGATATCGTCGAAAACGCTCCGTTCGGTGCACATCTTTATGAGTTGATGCCAGACCATAGTCTTATCTTTGTGGGTGCGAATAATGCAGCTACGAGTATCCTAGGATTAGATCATCAGCAGTTCATCGGCAAAACAATCGAGGAGGCTTTCCCTCCACTGATAGATTCACAAATACTTGATGCCTACCGGCGTGTTGCTTCCACTGGGGTTCGTTTTGAAACAGAACAATTTTCTTATGATGGCGATAAGATCCACAGTGTCTTCGAGGTGCATGCGTTTCAAACAGGAAAGAATCGCATGGCGGCGTTTTTCAGTGACGTCACTGAGCGTAAGCGCCACGAAGAGCAAATCCATCTTTTGGCTTTCTATGATGCACTCACCAAGCTGCCCAATCGTCGTCTAATGAATGATAGATTGAGCCAAACAATAGCGGTCAGCAAACGAAGTGGTACTTATGGCGCATTGATGTTCCTTGATTTGGACAACTTTAAACCACTCAATGACTCTCATGGGCATGCGGTGGGGGATTCACTGCTAATCGAAGTGGCGAATCGATTAAAAATCTGTGTACGGGAAATGGATACAGTCGCCCGATTCGGCGGGGATGAGTTCGTGGTGATGCTAAGTGAGCTGGGTGAAGACAAGGTTGCCGCTACAGCACTCGCGCGAATCGTCACAGAGAAGATCCTCGCCAAGTTGGCGGAACCTTATGTTCTCAAGGCGGTGGATGAACATGGGGTAGATACTATAGTGACGCATCACTGTACAGCCAGTATCGGCATCGTAGTTTTCAATGGCGCTGAAGCCAAGCAAGACACAATCTTGAAATGCGCTGATGATGCGATGTATGCAGCCAAAGATTCAGGTCGGAATACGATCCGCTTCTTTGAGTTGGATGGGGTTTTGGCTAGTTGAACTGAAGGATCATCGTTTCAAACCCGTCAAAAGTAGTTACGTCGTTACGATATTCCGCACGGAAATAGTATTGATATTACAAATCGGTATCCGCTCGATGTATATCTGTGGCTGGTAATTAGGATAGATGGAGGGGGGCGTGGGTTTCTTGAAAAAAGGTTTGGCTGAGTTCGGGAATATTTGTTGAGGTACGGAGATTTTGTTTTGAGCACACATTTTTCTGGCCTAAACCCAAGAATGGTTAAAAAGTGCCGATAAGAGTGGCAGAAGGTGGGTAATATTTTTCTGGGTGTTTTATTCGCGATGATTATGCGCTGTAAAGGTATCCCATGCATCTAGCTAGCGATCAGACATGGCTACACCCTAATCACCAGAAATCCATGCGCAACATGGGAGCGTTTTTGTTGCTGCTAGCAATTATTCAATTGCTAGCTTGGCTGTTGCCTTCGTGGCCAGAATTTAAAGGCATTCCCTACTACTTGCCCCTGCATGTCTTGCTGGAGACGGCCTCCATCATCATCTCGATGATGGTGTTCGTCATGGGCTGGAACTCGCTTAGCCGCAACCTGTCTGGGAACATCGTACTGCTCGCCTGCGCCTATTTCGCCGTGGGCATACTCGATTTTTTACACACAATATCCTACGGTGGGATGCCCGACTACATCTCGCCCAACGACGCACAGAAGCATCTCAATTTCTGGCTGTCCGCACGTCTCTTGGCCTCATTCGTATTACTGGTGGTCGCACTCAGACCTTGGACGCCGCTGCGTTCCAAGGCGACGCGCTACCTGATCCTAGGTACCTTGTTTGCCCTCACCTTCGTCATCAATTGGATCGTGGTGTACCACCAAACGTGGTTTCCAGACACTTTCATCGCGGGACAGGGGCTGACCGCATTCAAAAAGAACTTCGAATATACGATTATCGCGATCAATGTGGTCACGGCGCTGATCCTATGGTCGAAGATGCGTGCGCCACAGACCTTCAACGTGGTGCTACTGTTCGGCGCGGTGTGCACTCTGGCGATGAGCGAGTTCTTCTTCACACTCTACACTACCATGACTGGCAGCTATAACGTGCTGGGCCATATCTATAAAGTTATCTCCTATATCTTTATTTATCGCGCCATTGTGGTCGAGGTCATCGAAGAACCCTACTCCCTGCTCGAACAGACCCAACAGAAGTTATCGATGTCGCTGAAAGCCTCCAATACCGGACTGTGGAGTTGGAATCTGAAAACCGATCATGTGTACTACTCGCCGGAGTGGAAGGCACAACTTGGCTATCTACCGGACGATCTGCCTGACACCTTGGATACTTGGAAATCACTACTACATCCCGATGATCGTGAGGGTGCACTCGACAAGGTGCGTGAGTACCTCGCTTCCAGCGAGCTGCAATATGAGAACGAGTTCAGATTACGCCATCGTGATGGGGAATATCGCTGGATCATGGCGCGCGGTGAAAAACAATTCGACACGAGTGGGAAAGTCTCCGATCTGATTGGTTCACATATCGACATCACCGAGCGCAAACAGGCCGAGGTGGAATTAAGGAAGTATCAGGACCACCTTGAGGACGAGGTGCAGCTGCGCACCGCCGATCTCTTGCTAGCGCGCAACGCGGCGGAAGCAGCGAACAAGGCCAAGAGTGTGTTCCTGTCCAGCATGAGTCACGAGTTACGCACCCCCTTGAACTCCATTCTTGGTTTCTCCAACATCCTGCGACAAGACCCCGAACTGCGACAAGAGCAACGCGACAACTTGGGGATCATCAATCGCAGCGGCGAACATCTGCTCACCCTGATCAACGACGTGCTGGAAATGGCCAAGATCGAAGCAGGTAGAGTGGAGATCGAAAACGCCCCCTTCGACATCGGCGAGATCGTGCGCGACGTCACCGACATGATGCATATGCGCGCCCAAGAAAGAGGGCTGCAACTGCTGGTCGAGCAATCTTCAGAATTCCCGCGCTTCATCAAAGGCGATGAGGCGCGTTTACGTCAGGTCCTGATCAATCTGGTCGGCAATGCGGTGAAGTTCACGCAGGAGGGGGGCGTCACGGTTCGCTTTGGCATGAAGCCGCACACCACGCCGCCACGCCTGATGATCGAAGTCGAGGATTCCGGTCCGGGCATCAAGCCAGAAGATCAGCAGCGCATCTTTCTGCCATTCGTACAACTGTCCGAATCGACCATGCAGAAAGGCACGGGGTTGGGCCTGACCATCACACAACAGTATGTGAAACTGATGGGTGGGGATATATGCGTCGAAAGTACGCTGGGCGTAGGATCGATTTTCCGGGTGGAATTGCCCGCAGAAATGGTATCGGCAAGTGAAGTGGTCAAACCAGAGTGCACCGTCAAGGGCGAGGTCACCGGTTTGGCGCCAGACCATCCAGAGTACCGTGTCCTGATTGTGGAGGATCAAGTGGAGAACCAATTGCTGCTCGCCCGCTTGATGAAAGATATCGGGATCGCGGCCAAGGTGGCGGAGAACGGCGAGCAGGCAGTGAACCTCTTTCAAACCTGGGCGCCACATCTGATTTGGATGGATAGGCGCATGCCAGTGATGGATGGCATCGAAGCGACACAGATCATCCGACAACTACCAGGAGGAACTGACGTCAAGATCGTCGCAGTCACCGCCTCAGCTTTTGCCGAACAGCGTAACGAGATGCTTGAGGCCGGCATGGATGACTTCATCCGGAAGCCTTACCGATTCAGTGAGATATATGAAAGCCTAGCGAAACACCTGGGCGTTCGCTACGTCTATGCGAACGAGCAAGGCAGCAAACACCGAAACAACGTTGTGCTGACGACTCAGATGTTGAGCCGATTGCCGACCAGCCTGCGCAATGAGTTACACGATGCGCTGGAAAGCCTTGAGGAAGAACGTATCCATCTCGCCATGGAACAGGTCGCAACCTGTGATCCGACCTTGCATCAGGCACTCTCCGCATTGGTGTCTGGTTTTGACTATCCAACCATCCTGAAAGCATTGCAGGACAGCCATCCTGAAGGAATACCATGACATACAAAGGGAAGATACTCGCCGTTGATGACACCCCCGCTTCACTACGGTTATTGACCGACCTTTTGAAGGCGGAGGGTTATGAAGTACTGTCTGCAATTAGCGGGGAACTGGCATTGCATGCTGCCGCAACACATCCGCC
The DNA here is from genome assembly GCF_000974685.2 of Ferriphaselus amnicola. Classification (NCBI taxonomy): domain Bacteria; kingdom Pseudomonadati; phylum Pseudomonadota; class Betaproteobacteria; order Nitrosomonadales; family Gallionellaceae; genus Ferriphaselus; species Ferriphaselus amnicola. The sequence continues at coordinate 2,299,575 of NZ_AP018738.1, read as the reverse complement.
CGATTTGGTGCTGCTCGATATCCGCATGCCAAAAATGGATGGGCTGGAAGTTTGCCGACGCCTCAAGGCGAACGAAGCGACTAGGAATGTGCCGGTCATCTTTGTCAGCGCGGTCACCGAGATAGATGAGAAGGTGCTAGGTTTTGGCGTGGGTGCGGTCGACTTTGTCACCAAGCCGTATCAACGCGAAGAGTTGATGGCTAGAGTTCGCGCCCACTTGGAATTGCATCGTCTGCGCAACCATCTAGAAGAGGTGATCCAAGAACGCACCATAGAGCTCCAGCAGAGTGAACAGAAACTACGACAGAATCTGTTCGATTCGGTCACCGCATTGGCCTCCATCGTCGAAATGCGCGATCCCTATACCGCAGGACATCAAAGACGCGTCTCACAACTGGCTGTCGCTATCGCCAACGCTCTTCAGTTGCCATCCGAACAGATTGAGTGCATTAGCTTAGCGGGTGTTGTGCATGATGTTGGCAAGATTCAAGTTCCCTCCGAGATCCTCAGTAAACCAGGCCGCCTTAATCCTCTGGAATTCGGTCTGATTAAAGAACACGCACAGAACGGTTACGAGATATTGAAAACTATCGACTTTCCTTGGCCTATCGCACAGATTGTGCTGCAACATCATGAGCGATTGGATGGGTCGGGCTATCCACATGCGCTCAAAGGAGACCAGATCCTGATCGAGGCCAAGATCATGGCGGTAGCCGATGTCGTCGAGTCAATGATTTCCCACCGTCCCTATCGTCCAGGATTAGGTATCGACGCGGCACTGGAGGAGATCGAGCGCAACAAAGGCAAATTGTTTGATCCCATGGTCGCCGACATATGCATCAAACTATTCCGAGAGCATGACTATGTCATCCCCAACTAAATCAACTCCATGGCGCCTGACTTGGACAGATGACTTGAGCGTCTGCGATCCAGAGATCGATGCCGAACACAAGCACTTCATCATGCTCGTCAACGAACTGAATGGAGCTATCATCTCGCGTTTGGGCATTGAAGAGATCAAACGATGCATGCGTGCCATTGTGGATGACGCGGTGGCGCACTTCGCCCATGAGGAGCGTTTGTTCAAGGAATGGTGCTATCTGAATGCATCTGAACATGCACTGAAACATGCAGAAGCGATCCAGTATTTTCATAATATCACCGAGGGTTTTGAACGTAACGGGACGGACTACGAGTGGATCGAGACTGGGCTAAAGGTCAAGCAGGCTTTCATCGGCCATCTACTGGAAGAGGATTTGAAGTACCGTGATTACTGCCGCGAGAATTGCAAGTGTTGAATCCAAGCCACAAGCAGAATTTCTGAAATCCAACTTTGGCCGATTCAGGAGTCTTTCATTCACATGAGGCCAACTGGCAGCAATGGGTTAGCAAGCGACGGTCGATCACCATCAGACACTTAGTTTTGAACGTCCGCTGTCAGGAGTGAAACGGACAACCCCTCAGAGCATTCAATCAGCCTTCTCAGCATTTCCCCACCGTCTCTTATGGCCGACGACCGGACTTCGGCCAAAGCCGCCATCCAGGATGGCCAGCCGATTTTGTCTGCAATGAGTTGGCAAGCCGCCCTTGAATATACTGGTTACGCGCGCCAAACTCTGACAGAGGGGGAACATTAGAGGAAGCGCAACACCCATGCCGACTCAGTCACAGATAATGAATGAGTCCGTTGCAAGGGAACATAATTCTGTCTATCTGCTAATTCGAACACGAGCTAGGCAGAAACTGAGCACACTCGCACCACACCAAAGCTTGGTAGTTAAACTGTCACGACCAATGTTGCGATACTCGTGGTAAACATCGAGGCGACGGCAAGCAGCCTCTCCTTTGGACAGGCTGTCGTAGCAAAAATCGCCAGCCAGATTGGAGCTGAAATAAACAACATCACAAGCAGCAGCAACACCGCCACGAGCGACACAAAATGCCACCCGATGTTACTTATCATTAAATTTGCAGTTGGCATGACCATAATCTTTAGTCCCATCGGAAAGTTGAAAAAAATCAGAAAGAAAGACGACTCACTAAATAGTAGAGTATATCTATCAAGTTTAGTTCACTTTTTTTGGGCTAAAAATTAGGTTGTTCGTTTCCATCAAAATATAGCCAGCATGACCAAATGGCGCAAGATTCACATCCCGATTTTCATCGTCTTCGTTGCACTGGCACTGGGTCATATAGTGAGCATCATTCTATTTTGGGGATAGATATGAGCAAACTCCTCAAGATGATCTTGGCGGCCAATATTATCGCCATCACTGTTCTTGTATTTGCTTACCCAAACTTGATGGTTGGCCCTGGCAAGCTGATCAACGGTCACAAGCAACTGGAAACGGATTGTTTTGCCTGTCTTACCACATTGGTAGGTGCGACTTCAGAGCGCTGTGTGGTTTGCCACAAGCCAGCCTAGATTGGCAGACTGACATCTGCCAGAAAACCTATTGCAAAACCACTTACCTCAACCCCCTTCCATCAAAAGTTACTCAGTCAAGACATGCATCGCATGTCATAGCGATCATGCAGGCGTGAAGCAGTTCAGGCAGCAGGGACATTTCAATCACGCTTTGCTTAAATCGGAAACACTAAAGGAATGCCAAGGCTGGCACAAGTCTCCCAAAGATGCGCTACACGAACAAATCACGGGCAACTGCAGCCAATGCCACAACCAAGAGAAATGGGAACCCCTTGGCGACAAATCCGCCACAAATAGTGGGGCTACTTAATTTTTACGTAGTCTATTCGCCGTGTTGCTCCAATCTTGCCACCATGTTTTCGAACTCACTAACTGGAAGCGGTCTGGAATAAAAAAATCCTTGAGCGTAGTCGCAGCCCATATTGAGTAGAAAATCCCGCTGTTGAGAGGTTTCCACCCCTTCAGCCACGACTTTTAGTCCGAGCTTATGCGCCATCACTACAATCGCTTCGGCCAGCGCCATGTCACTTGAATCAGAGGATAAATTGCTGATGAATGACTGGTCAATCTTGATGTAGTCGATATCCAGCTTCTTCAGATAGGCTAAGGAGGAATAGCCGGTACCGAAGTCATCAATGGCGACTTGAATGCCAGCATCACGGAAGGCTAGCAACTCGGACGCGACCTCCGGCGTGGTGTTCAACAACAATCCTTCGGTGATCTCGATAATGAAGTTCTGGCCGCTCAAACCCGACAATCTTAGTTGTTGCTGCCAGTCACAACGATCCGCCTTTGATTGTATCTGTAGCGGAGATTTGTTGATGGTGACCTGAAAGTCCGAACCAAAGCGGCTGAGCCAAGCCTGAGTTTGCTGCACAGCTTGGGCAAACACCCAATCGCCAATCTCAAAGATAAGTCCAGAATCTTCAGCGAGGGGGATGAAATCCACTGGGTTTATTAGGCCCCGCTTCGGGTGGAACCAACGAAGCAGAGCCTCGGCTTTGTGAATTCTACCGGTCTGCAACTCAACGATGGGCTGGTAGAATAATTGCAACTGTTGTTCAGGTAGCGCGTTACGCAAGTCGTTTAGCAAGAGTAGCCGGTATTGTGCAGATTCCTGCATGGCGCTGGTGAAGTAGCTGAAACGGTTTCGCCCAGAACTCTTGGCCACGTACATCGCCTGATCGGCATTCTTCAGCATATCCTCCAAAGTTATCGCATCGTCTGGGTACAGGGTGATCCCGATGCTGGCAGAAATATAAGCAACATTTTTGCCCAACTCGAACGGCTGCACCAAAGACAGCAGAACCGCCTCGGCGATGCGCTCAATACAACTTAGATCGTCCAGATCGGCCAGAATGATGGTGAACTCATCGCCGCCCAATCTCGCTACCGTATCTGATTCGCGTACACACGCCACGATGCGCTTAGATGCTTCGACCAGTAAAGCATCACCGATATCGTGCCCCAAAGTGTCGTTGACCTCTTTGAATCGATCTAAATCAAGGAACATCAGAGCCAACTTCAATCCTGCGCGGTTTGCTTTCTTTAAGTCTTGCACCAATCGATCATGGAACATGCGGCGATTCGGCAACTGGGTAAGCTGATCGAAGTTGGCGTGCATCCAGATCAGTTCTTCAGACCTCTTCTTTTCGGTGATGTCCGAGAACATAGCAACGCGTCGGTTCACTGTGCCATCGGCGTGGCGTATAGTATTGATAGTTAACCACTCCACATAGAGGTCGCCATTCTTACGCCGATTCCAAACTTCACCCTGCCAGCGACCGGTTGCTTCGATCTGTCGCCACATATCCAGATAGAAGTCCGGTTGATGTTTGCCGGATTTTAGTAGGGCGGGATCTTTGCCCATTACCTCCATCGAAGTGTATCCCGTCAATGTGGTAAAGGCTGGATTGACATCCACAATGCGGTTATCAGCATCGGTAACCAACATTGCTTCGCTGCTGTTATCGAGCACCAGTGCGGCTAATCGCAGCTTCTCCTCGACGGCTTTTTGCGCGGTGACATCGCGCGCCGAACCGACCACGCCGACCAACTCACCTTTGTCATTCACAAATGGGGCTTTATGTACATCCAAGAACAAGAACTTGCCCTGAACATTGCCATATTCATCGAACTGTGAGGGTTTGCCATTTTGCAAGGTCAGCATATCGCTGTCCTGACAAAGCTCTCCGAAAGTATGCCATTGCGGATCCTCGGGATGGCGATTTCGCTCACGCAGTGCAAAAAACATATCATCCTTGCCTATCGGTTCATCGGTATCAGAAGCATTCAGCAGTTGCTCGCAAATTGCCTTGTTGGCGAATAGATAGCGATTTTCCAAATCTTTTGCCCAGATCATGTCTGGCACGTTGTCGGTGATCAGGCGCAGCAAATTTGCCAGTCCCTGTGCCCGAGCTTCACTCTCGCGGAGAGCGACCTCGGCATTTATTCGTATCGTGATATCGGTCGAGATGCCGCATAGCGCGTAAATACTGCCATCTGCGCTTCTAAGTGGAAGCTTGGTAGATAGGTAAGTAGCGGTGAGCCCAGTAGCCGGAACGGTATTGGTTTCCTCGACCGAGATGGTCTCTCCCCCAAGCAAGACTTGGCTATCATTGTGGCGGATTGTTTGGGCAGTTGCCTCATCGAAGAATTTCTCATCACCGAAACCAACGATTTCGGCCATAGAGGCGCCCCACAATTCCCTTACTGGGCGATTGGCGAACAAATAGCGGCCATTGATATCTTTGAGATAGATGTAGGCATCCACACTGTCGAGGATGATGCGCAACTTTTCTTCACTGGCTTGCAATGCCAGTTGTGTGCGCTTACGTTCAGTTATGTCAGTGATTATGGTGACTACGAAGCTCCGCCCATGTAGGTGTACCGTCTTGCTGCTGACGTGGACGTTTCGCAGAGAGCCGTCACGGTGGCGGTGTAGAGTCTCGAATGCCATCGATCCAGTCGTCAAAATGGTGCGTATGTTGGATCTAATCTGTTCACCATCATGCTCTGCCTGAATATCAGGGATGGAAAGCTGGGCAAACTCTGCCTGACTGTACCCCAGACCCTCGCACATGGCATCATTAAACTCAATAAACCCTTGTGTTGTCGGGTCAAAAAGAAGTACACCTTCATTCGCGTGGGTAACGATGGCGCGGTAGATTTCTTCGCGTGCAGCCAATTCGGCTTGAGCCTTGACTTGCTCGGAAATGTCCTTGAAACACCAAATTCGACCACGCTTATCGCCAATATTTAAGGCGCGCGTGAAGCGTGTGAAAGTTCGGCCATCCTTGAATGTCAGTGTATCTCGGGCTTCGTTATCGTTTTGGTAGATTTGACGAACCAAGCTCAGGAAGGCGTCGGGATCGTTGAGCTGATCGAGTACATGTGCGAGCAAAAGCTCGTCTTGACCCGCGCTGGCTAACTCCTTGGGCACGCGCCACAGCTCTAAGAAGCGTTGATTTGCAGACAGAATGTGACCATCCTCACCGACCATCAATATCCCTTCATCGGTGGATTCGAGGGTGGCGCGTAATAGCGCTTCGCTTTGCTGTAACTGCTCCTCGGCGCGTTTGCGTGCAGATATGTCGCGCACCGTACAGAGGATATGTGGAACGCCGCGCAAATGGGTGGTAACCGCCTCCAATGAGCCGATGATTTTGATGCCATCTTTTGTGGTGAATTCAGATTCAAGACCTTCGCACCGTCCGGTGTCGATAAGCGCTTTGGTCATGCGCTGCCTATCATTTACGTCTGACCATAAGCCCAAGCCGATCGTGGTATTGCCTATCGCTTCTTGTTTGGAGTAGCCGGACACCTTAACGAACGTGTCATTCACCTCGGTGATGAGGCCATCCGATAAGCGACTGATAAGCATCAGGTCGGGGTTATCATTGAAGATATTCTGAAGTCGATCATTGATGTCACCAAGGGCGAGTTCAGCCATTTTGCGAGCATCGATGTCTAGGCTACCACCTGCTGCTAACAGTGGCTCATTGTTGGCACCGCGTTGCACGACGTTGCCTCGGCTCTGCACCCAAATCCAGCCGCCGCCGATTTTCTTGACGCGATATTCAAAATCGAAACCAGCGTTATCTGGTAACAAGGCACGTTGAAAATGCTCCATGAACGGGGCTTGATCGTCAGGGTGGATATTGTTCATCCAACTTGGAATGGTGTGAGCTTCACCCAAAGAGTCAACGCCAAGCCAATGTTCCTTTGCATCGTTGTAACGCAACTCTCCAGTGACGAAATCAAGCTCCCAAAACACCATCTGAGCTGCTTCAATCGCCATTTCGAGACGCGTTTCTGCACGCCGAACGCTGGCTTCGAGTGAATGTTGCTGAGCCTTGGCTATCTCATTAAGAACCTCAGCCAAGAATCCCAAGCTAAGTGGCGCAACTATGCCCGCCACAACCAAAGCAATAACCCAAGTATCTGCATGGACTACGCCATTTATTCCATAATCTACGGCAGATGCGGTTAGCTCAACCGCGAGCAAAATGACAATACCTGTTACTGCGATGACTCGCCAACCACGGTAACGCTGCATGAGTAAAATCAACTTTGAAGTCATTTATTCCTTTTGAGCAAGTTACGCGTCCTCGTCACTAAGTGACGTCCAGCACTTCTATTGTTAATGCGATACGTAATTTCTTTGAGGCAACAGAAGGCCCCCTAGCCGTCAACACCGACCAATAAATCTGAATGGTCCGAAAAGTCTGGGCAGGTCACAATGATGCTACTCTTTTCATTCGAACAATAAAACTCGACCAGAACTATCTGGATTTCATGAAGCAACCGGGGGCACGATTTTCGATAAGCTCAAGTTTGGCCTGATCTTCCCACGATCAAAGGCCGAGTGTTATGTAAGGACGCTGATGATGGGCATACGAATGTCGAGTTTAAACAGAACATTGGTCGTGACAATTTAACTACCATGTTTGTTATAGTGCAGGTGTGATTGCCTTCTACTTGGCTTAGGCTAGCGCTAGTAAGTAGATGAAAATCATGATCCCTAGCAGCGGGTTCACTCATTATGTGTGATTGAACCGACATGGGAGTTGCATTTCCCCTAAAGTGCTACCCCCGTGTCGCTAACGAGCGCCTTCCCTGGGCTTCTCGTGCCGTTGCTTTCTAACACCCCGTTAAATGATTTAACGGGGTGTCTTTTACAACTTCAGTAGCGGGTCGAGTGCCGCCCTGTGTAGCCAGTGTCCGCATGCTGAATGACACCGGCCACTCGTCAACGACGGACTCAATGACGGCTATGGCCGACTTTCAGTCATTCTTCATTTCGACCAAAGCTGATCGCTTGATAAATTCGACCGGCACAAATATGTACGTTTAAGCACAAATACTTACATTTCTAGCACGGAAACTTACACAATCAATCTGGTCGAAAATCGACAGTACGGAAATATGTATGTTTGAGCACAAAAACTTACATTTTTAGCACAGAAACCTACACAACCGATTTAATGACTAACAGTCATCGGCCAAAGCGCTCATAGGCTTACTCAGGGTAATTAGTCTGAGCAGTAGCCGTTCCAACACATGAAGCTGTTTTGGATAATTGGGCGTGGAAGATAAGAGCTAGGTTGCTCTAGACGCTCCGACGCTCAGGGTAGGCCTTCCAGTGGGAGTCGGGGCGGAAGCTCTAGACCTCCCTCTACAAAAATCTGGGGTGCAGGGCATGATGCCCAGCTTGGTGCGGGCAGCTCCTGCGGGTAGTCAGCCTTGAAGGTTGGGAAAACCACTGGCGGGCACTTTTCACTTCATGATCCACCTCCCTCGCGAATCATGGCACGATACTGCCGCACAGTCATTTCTAATTCAGCAGCAGCCTTGCGCTCCCGCTCCGTCGGACGGCCAGCTTTGCACCTCTTGGAGGAGGATGGTGCTGGCGCATTGAGAGGCGTGCCGTTGGTTGAGGCTACCGGGATGCCTGTTTTGATGTACTGTTCAACATCATTGGACAAGACAACAATGGTGCGGCCGCCAGGGCGGCGATGGATCGGAACAGGGAAATTCTTGCGGTGTGCGGCTTGGCGAGCTGCGCCTAGCGAACAGTAGCCCAGAAGTTCCGAAGCCTGCGCAAACGACAAAATATGAGATGTAAACATGCAGACGCCCTTCCCCGGTGCAATGCCGGATCATGGACATTTCGGTCATGCGCCGCCGAGCGGACATCCGCTCTCGGCTTGCACCCCGTGCTGCATCGCGGACTCCATTGGGACCCTACTGGCGGGGCCCCATCCTTTGGCTGTCTCCACTACCACCCTTCCTGAGTGGATTCTTCGATTATATTGATTTGTGAATTTTCATCAAGACTTGTTATCTATTGTGGTCTTGGTAAATTATCCTAGGAGCTTCCCTGAAGTTCTAGCACACTATGAGCACATGCAATGTGTGATCTTGTGTAAGTTTGCGTAATGTTGTGTGATGTGGGGTGAATAAAAATGGCAGATAACTATATGAATTATCTGCCTTTGTATGGTGCGCTCGGCGGGAGTCGAACCCACGACCCTTGGCTTCGGAAACCAATACTCTATCCAGCTGAGCTACGAGCGCATTTTGAGGCGCGCAGTATATCGGGTTTTACTTTGCAGGTGAGTTGCTTGAAGTGAGATTGGTGGCGGAATTTCCATGTAATAGTAGATAATCCAGCGAGTATGGTGCATCGTCATATGGCTGTGTGCAAGGCGGTGAGGCCGGTTGAAGCAAGACTATTTCTGCCTAGACGAGTGGGTTCCCCATAAATAATCTGTTTTAAGTCTGGAGTTATACGATGAAGACATCATTCCATCCCTTGTTGCTATCTCTGTTGCTGGTTGCGTGTGGAGGGCATGAGGCCGCTGGGCAAAAAACGGGGGGCGGTATGCCTCCGGCAGAAGTGAGCGTGGTGACGGTCAGCGCAGGTAGTGCAACCTTGACGCGGGATCTTCCGGGGCGACTCGAGGCATACCGTACCGCGCAAGTCCGTGCGCGAATTGATGGCATCGTGGAAAAGCGATTGTTCACAGAGGGGAGTGACGTCAAGGCGGGTAGTACCTTGTTTCACGTAGATGCCCGTAGCTACCAAGCTACTTTTGAGGCTACCAAAGCGGATGCAGCGCTAGCGAAGCAGACCGTGGAACGTTACAAACCTTTGCTGGAGGCGAAGGCCGTCAGCTTACAAGACTACGAGCAGGCGGAGGCACGCTGGAAGCAGGCTGAAGCCGCGTTGGCGAAGGCTCGCATCGATTTCGAGAATACCCGCGTACCCGCGCCGATCAGCGGACGTATCGGGCGTGCGATGGTGACCGAAGGTGCGTTGATCGGCCACGGTGAGGCAACCCTGTTGGCGACTATCGAACAGGTGGATCCGATTTATGTCAATTTTACCCAGCCAGGGGCAGATGTTCTGCGCCTACGCAAGTCGATCAGCAGCGGAAAATTGAAAGGTGCTGAGTCCACGCGAGTGGAGTTGGTGCTGGAAGACGGCACTGTGTACCCGATAGCGGGCAAGTTGCTGTTCTCTGATCTGGCAGTCGATGCAGGTACTGGCAGTATTTCTCTGCGCGCTGAGTTTCCCAACCCAAAACACGAGTTGCTACCGGGGATGTTTGTATTAGCGAGATTTTCTGAAGCTAATGCAGATGGTGTAATCAAGGTTCCGCAGCGGGCGGTGATGGCTGGGCCGCAAGGGCAATTCGTGATGACAGTCGGTGAGGGAGACAAAGTTGCGCCACGCCCAGTCGCTACAGGGGGTATGGCTGGGGCGGATTTCATCATCAGTAGTGGCTTGAAAGGGGGCGAACGCGTGATCGTGGATGGCTTGCAGAAAGCCAAGCCGGAGAGTGTAGTGAAACCGGTCCCGTTGGATCAAGTGGCCGTCGCACCGGTGGCTGCTTCCGCCGTGGCCGCTAAGAAATAGTCCGGGAGAGCGCTCGTGTTCGCAAAATTCTTTATTGATCGCCCTATTTTCGCTTGGGTGATCGCGCTGGTCATTATGCTGTGTGGCGCATTGGCCTTCCAGAAGCTTCCTATCACGGCCTATCCGACCGTCGCGCCACCCGCTATCGCGGTCAATATCATCTATCCAGGGGCATCTGCCCAAGTGGTCGAGGACACGGCGGTGACCTTGGTCGAGCAGCAGCTCAACGGGATCGAACATTTGCTTTACATGGAGTCTGCCTCCGAGCAAGGGCGCGGTACCATCACCCTGACCTTCGAGGCAGGGACGGATCTGGATGTGTCTTCAGTCGAAGCTCAGAACCGGATCAAGCGGGCGGAGCCGCGCTTGCCGCAGGAGGTACAGCGGGCGGGCATCACGGTCGGCAAGGCGGCACGCAACTATCTGATGTTTGTGGCGCTGATCTCGCCAGATAAGAGTCGGGATAATGTCGCATTAGGCAGCTATGCCGCATCCAGCGTACTTGATCACATCCTGCGGGTTCCCGGCGTTGGTGAGGCGGTTCTTTTTGGTACCGAATATTCGATGCGGTTATGGTTGGATACCAACAAGCTGTATGCCTACAATTTGACCCCAGCCGATGTCAAGCGCGCCGTGGCTGCCCAAAATACCCAGCTTGCGATGGGCGAGTTGGGACAGTTGCCTGCTGCTCCTGGGCAACAGCTCAATGCGGTCATCGTTACTAAGAGCCGACTGTCTTCGCCGGAGGAATTTGGCAATGTGGTGATACGCGCCAATCCCAATGGTTCTTCGGTGCGCTTGCGTGATGTCGCCCGAATCGAGTTGGGGGCGGAAGATTATTCGATGGCGGCGCGTCTGGATGGCCAGCCCGCCTCGGCGATTGCGATCCGTTTGGCACCGGGGGCCAATGCGTTGGAAACGGCTCGTGCCATCAAAGATAAAATGGCCGAGTTGTCCAAGCAGTTCCCGCAAGGCATAGGTTGGGAAATCCCGTATGACACCTCGAAGTTCGTGGATATCGCTATCCACGAAGTGGTGATGACACTGGGCATTGCCATGGTGCTGGTGTTCTTTGTGATGTATCTGTTCCTCGGCAATCTGCGGGCGACCTTCATTCCCACCATCGTTGTTCCGGTCGCGCTGACTGGTACGGTGGTCGGCCTATATTTTCTAGGCTATTCGATCAATATTCTGACCTTATTCGCTATGGTGCTGGCGATCGGTATCGTGGTGGACGATGCCATCGTGGTGGTGGAGAACGTCGAGCGCATCATGATGGAGGAGGGACTACCGCCGCGTGCCGCCACACGCAAGGCGATGGATCAGATCTTCAATGCCATCATCGCGATCAGTGTGGTGCTGTCGGCAGTGTTTGTACCGATGGCGTTCTTCAGCGGCTCGGTCGGTGCGATCTACAAACAGTTCGCGGTTACGCTGGTGTTGGCGATGGCATTCTCAGTGCTCATCGCACTGACACTGACGCCTGCGCTATGTGCTTCGATGATGAAGCATGAACCAGAGAAACTGATGCCGACGACCGGCTTTTTTGGCTGGTTCAATCGCTTCTTTGTGCGTAACTCTCAGCGTTATCAATCCAGCGTGCGCCGTATTCTTGGTCGCAGCGGACGCGCCATGGCTGTGTATGCGGCGATCTTGGTCGGCATGGGCTGGTTGCTGGTGCAGCTGCCGACGAGCTTCTTGCCGGAAGAGGATCAGGGATATTTTTTCAGTGTGATTCAACTCCCGTCTGGGGCGACGCGGGAGCGTGCTCAAGAGGTCCTGCAACAGGTTGAGGCGTTCTACTTGAAACAGCCCGAGGTCGAACATGTCATCGGTGTGATGGGGTTTTCCTTTTTCGGACGCGGACAGAATACCGCGATGACCTTCGTGCGCCTCAAGGATTGGGATGAGCGCACTCAGGAGGGGAGCGATGCGGCATCGTTGGTGAAGCGTGCAAACATGGCGCTGTTCGGCATCAAGCAAGCGATGATCTTCTCCGTCAACGTGCCGCCTATCCCAGAGTTGGCGGCGGTCGGCGGTTTCGACTTCCGCTTGCAGGATCGCTCAGGCCAAGGACGCGACAAGCTGATGGAGGCGCGCAACATGGTGTTGGGCATGGCCAGCAAGAATCCAGTGTTCGCCGGAGTGCGACCGGAAGGGCAGGAGCCCGCACCGCAACTACAGATGGATGTGAATCGGATCAAGGCGCAGGCGCTGGGTGTGGATATGAGCGAGCTGAACGAGACGCTGCAATCGGCACTCGGGGTGGCTTACATCAACGACTTCGTGCGCAATGGCCGCATTTTGCGCGTCCAGTTGCAGGCGGAAGCGGCGACTCGCGCCACCGTCGAGCAGATTTTGCGTTTGCCGGTGCGCAATGCTAAGGGCGGCATGGTGCCGCTGTCCGAGATATGTACTCCGCATTGGGTGGTCGGTGCGCCCAAATTGGATCGCTACAACGGTATGCCGTCGGCGAAGATCGCGGGCGGCCCTGCGCCTGGCCATAGCAGTGGCGAAGCCATGGCGGCGATGGAGCAGATCGCTGCGCAATTGCCACCGGGCTTTGGCTTCGAGTGGTCGGGTACCTCAAGTGAAGAAAAGCTCTCCGGCAATCAAGCCCCGCTCCTGTTCGGCCTGTCGGTGATCGCGGTGTTCCTGTGTCTGGCTGCCTTGTATGAAAGCTGGTCTATACCGTTTGCGGTGATTCTGGTGGTGCCTATCGGCATACTCGGGGCGCTACTGGCCGTGACTTTGCGCGGGTTACCGAACGATATCTACTTCAAAGTCGGCCTGATCGTTATCATCGGCTTGTCGGCCAAGAACGCTATCCTCATCATCCAGTTTGCCCGAGACTTGCAGGACAAGGGCATGGACTTGGTCGAGGCGACGCTGGAAGCCTGTCGCTTGCGCTTCCGTCCGATCTTGATGACATCCATCGCTTTCATCTTTGGTGTGTTGCCACTGGCCATCTCGTCCGGCGCAGGCTCCAATAGCCGTCATGCCATCGGAACCGGTGTGATGGGCGGTATGCTGGCCGCGACTGCACTCGCGGTATTCTTGATTCCGGTGTTCTTTGTGCTGATGCGGCGCTACTTCCCAGAAAAATTCCATCCCGAAGCCGAGGAGAATCCGCATGACTAAGTCGATCAAACAGCAACGCTCGCGGCCCTGGTTGCTTTCTGTGCTGGTCTGTGCAGTCCTTGGTGCTTGCAAAAGTGGGCCAGACTATCAGCGTCCAGCGCTGGACTTGCCTCAGGATTTGGGTGCTCATGTCACCACGGCGGAGCCAGCCACAGCTGCTCTGCCAGGGGATCATTGGTGGGAGTCGTATGGCGATCCTGTGTTGAATGCACTGGAGCAAGAGGCGTTGGTACATAACGCCGACCTGAAGGTGGCTGCATCGCGGGTGATCGAGGCTCAGGCGCAACTGGGAATTTCCGAGGCCGATCAACTCCCAACGTTGAGTGCGAATCTGAGTGATAGCCGCACCAAGAACACCTTGAACGGTGTTTTTCCGCGTCCAGCGACGCTGCCGCGTATCCAGAACTATTCTCGCGCCACCTTAAATGCGAGTTATGAGCTTGATCTATGGGGGAAATTGCGCCGCGCTAATGAAGCTGCACGGGCGCAATTGCTGGCTTTCGAGGCATCTCGTGATGCTGTTCGTTTGTCGATGACCGCTCAGGTGGCGCAGCAGTATTTTGCCTTGCTTGCCTACGACGCGCAGGAGGTGGCCGTGCGCCGTGCACTGGCGGGCCGACAGCAAATTCTAGAGATGGACAAAACGCGAGTCCAAGTTGGAGTCCTGTCCGAACTGAACTTCCACCAAGCGCAAGCTGAAGAAGCTGCGGTGCGTTCCCAGTTGGCGACGTTGTCGCAAGTACGTGGCAAGCAAGAGGCTGCGCTGGCACTGCTGCTCGGACGCTCGCCACGCGAGGTGATGAGTGCGGATCTGGCGCGCGGTCAGCCTAAGTCTTACACCGCACACGTTCCAGCCGGATTGTCAGCGGAATTACTGTTGCGTCGCCCTGACCTCAAACAAGCTGAGCAGAACCTGATCGCCCTGAATGCGCGTATCGGCGTGGCGCGTGCACAGTATTTCCCCTCGATTAGTCTCACTGCTTATGACGGTTACGAAAGTACCGCTTTCGCGAGTTTATTCACCGGAGCATCGGGTGTCTTTCAGTTTGCTGCCGGTCTCAGTCAACCTATCTTCAATGCGGGGCGTATTGGAAACTCAGTCAAAGTTGCGGAAGCTGCGCGCGACCAAGCTGTAGTGCAATATCAACACGCCGTGGCGAGTGCTTTTGCTGATGTACGCAATGCCTTATCAGCGCAGACAGCCACGCAACAAGTGCTGGAAGCCGAGTCCTTACGCACTGAAGCATTGGCGCAAGCCTACCAACAGGCGAGCCTTCGCTATCAAAGTGGGGTGGTCAGCCAGCTAGAGTTGCTCGATATTGAGCGTAGTTATCTACAGGCGGAATTGTTGATGCAAGATGCCTTGCGCTCACAGCGAGCTGCTGTGGCTGATCTGTTCATGGCGTTGGGGGGAGGTTGGTGAGAATTGGTGTCAGAAGGCATTAGATATGCCCAGAGATTATGGAGATATTGAGGTAACTGATCTCATCCTGCCACTAGAAAACTTCCCGACCGAACATGAGCCCACCCGTTGGACTCAGTTCGGCAGAGGAGTGATCAGACTTAAGGTTGTTTGGGGGCAACCTGTGGCAGCTTCCACACTTCGCGGTTGTAATCCATGATGGTTCGGTCACTGGAAAACTTGCCGCTGGTGGCAGTGTTGATGATGCTCATGCGTGTCCACTCGTCGCGATTTCGGTAGGCTTGATCGACACGGCGTTGGGCGTCGATGTAACTACGGAAATCGGCAGCGGTCATCCACGGATCGTTCGAGCTATAGATCGAATGGATGATCGGATCAAAGATGCCGGGCTCGAACAGGTTGAAGTTGCCGCTGGTCAGTAAGCCCATCACGCGCTTGAAGTCTTCATCACCCTCGATGATCGCACCGGGATTGTAGCTGGCGCGATTGGCATCGACCTCTTCGGCGGTGAGGCCGAACAGGAAGAAGTTTTCTGCGCCGGCTTCTTCACGGATCTCGATGTTGGCTCCGTCCAGTGTGCCGATGGTCAGCGCACCGTTCATCATGAACTTCATGTTGCCCGTGCCAGAGGCTTCCTTGCCTGCCGTCGAGACTTGCTCGGATAGATCGGTGCCTGGGCAGATGATTTCCATTGCCGAGACGCGGTAATCGGGCAAGAATGCTAAACGCAGCAGGCCTGCGGTGGCGGGGTCGCCATTGACCACGCGAGCTACGGCGTTGACCAGTTTGATGATGCGTTTCGCCATCATGTAGCCGGGAGCAGCCTTGCCGCCGATGAGTACGCAGCGCGGAGTCAGGTCGGCCGTGTCGCCACGTTTGATGCGGTCATACAGGTGAATGACGTGCAACACGTTGAGTAACTGGCGCTTGTACTCGTGGATGCGTTTGACCTGTACATCGAAGATCGCATGGGTGTCGAAGTCCACATCGCAATCTTGCAGTACCAAGTCGGCCAGTCGTTGCTTGTTTGCCTGCTTGACTTGGTGCCACTCAGCGCGGAAGGCGGCATCATCGGCATACGGTTTCAGCTTTTGCAACTGGGATAGGTCGGTGATCCAACCTTCGCCTATGGTCTGGTTGATGAGCTTGCTCATGGTTGGATTGCTCCAAGCCATCCAGCGACGTGGTGTCACACCATTAGTCTTGTTGTTGAATTTCTTAGGCCACACTTCGTAGAAGTCATGCAGCAGATGTTGTTGCAACAATTCCGAGTGCAGCGCGGCAACGCCGTTCACTGAGTGGCAGGCGACCACGGCTAGGTAAGCCATGCGTACATATTGTTGGTCACCCTCTTCGATGATGGACATGCGACGTTGGCGATCGGTGTCGCCGGGGTAGCGCAAGGCGATCTCGGAAAGGAAGTGGGCGTTGATCTCGCACACGATCTCCATCAGGCGAGGCAACAAGCGGCGGAACATATTCACGTTCCATTTTTCTAGCGCTTCTGGCAGCAGAGTGTGGTTGGTGTAAGCCATCGTGCGGCTGGTGATCGTCCACGCCTTGCTCCAGCTCAGGCCATGCTCGTCCATCAATAAGCGCATCAACTCCGGTACGGAGCAGGTCGGGTGTGTGTCGTTCAGTTGGAAGCAGTTTTTCTCGGCGAATTGGCTGAAATCATTGCCATGCAGTTTGACCCACTCGCGCAGGATGTCCTGCAAGCTGGCCGAGGCTAGGAAATATTGCTGGCGCAGGCGCAGCTCTTTGCCGTTTTCGCTCGAATCGTTTGGGTAGAGCACCATGGTGATGTGCTCGGCGGCATTCTTGGCAGCGACTGCTTCGGTGTAGCTGCCCGCGTTGAATTCGGATAGATCGAACTCTTCGGTGGCAGCCGCGCGCCATAGGCGCAGCGTGTTCACGGTGCCATTCTGGTAGCCTGGTACTGGAACGTCATGTGGCATTGCCATGACATCGCGGGTATCGACCCAGCGCACTTGCATTTTTCCTGACTGGTCGGTGATGAACTCAGTGTGGCCACCGAACTTGATGCGGGTGGCGTATTCAGGACGTTCGATCTCCCAAGGATTGCCGTCGCGGAGCCAATGATCTGGCACTTCAAGCTGGTTACCATTGTCGATCTTCTGGCGGAACATACCGTATTCGTAGCGAATGCCGTAGCCGGTGACCGGCAACTGCAAGGTGGCGCAGCTGTCGAGGAAACAGGCGGCCAAGCGACCCAAGCCGCCATTACCCAAGCCTGCATCGTGTTCTTGTTCGACCAAGGCTTCGAGCTCGACGCCCATCGTGCGCAACGCATCGGCGGTTGCGGCATCCACGTCTAGATTCAGCATGGCATTGCCCAGCGCACGTCCCATCAAGAATTCGAGCGACAGGTAGTAAGTGTGCTTGCAATTCGCTTCTTGATACGCCAGTCGGGTATTGCGCCAGCGCTCGACCAAACGATCACGCAATGAAAGTACCAGTGAGGCGTACATCTGATGACTGGTGTCTGCGGACTCATCGCGTCCTAGCGTGTGGCTGAAATAGCGCCGGAAATCATCGACGATGCTGTCAGCATCCATGCCTAGAGGTGGGAGATTGCCGATGGTGGCAGGGGCTTGTGGTTTCTTGGCTCGGGTATTAATGATGGACTCCTAAACGTATTCTATTAATCGATAGTCTGGTTGTGGTCGTCAGTTGCATGAGCTAAGGCCTAGGTAGCGACTTCGCTATCGTTAGTCCAGCAATTGACGTGCCAGTAAAAAGAATCAATATGTCACTGAATTCTTGGGAGATGCGATTTCTCGCAACCTAAGAATCAAATTCCTGTGCATCACTTTTGTGTGAGTGGTGCACTCATTTAATGCGGTCTCAGAGCATTACGAATCGCAGCGGAATTGGGCTTGTCATGCTGAGCTGAGTGCTGAGAAGATCGGTTCAGCACTCGGCGATTTATCGCCAATATGACAGAACCTATCGTTTGAAAGTCGAAAACTGAGGGGTGCTCATGGCCGGATTGTACGACAGATGGTACTTGCTTGCTTGAGCAACAACGATCAGCGAACTCTGGTAAGGAGCTACAAGCATAGGGTTTATGGGCTCGTCGATTCGACGGCCTCTGTGGCAGCTTCACTTGCCATCGTATCCAGATCCCTATCCCGTGTCTCTTGGCTGATCCACAGTGCGACAAAAGATAGGCTCCCGAGTATGGCTAAATAGATGCCGACCGATCCTGCGCCGTAACTGTGTGCCAGCCAAGTGGCCGCAAAAGGTGTGAGTGCCGCGCCTAAAATCGACGCCAAGTTGTACGCGATGCCGGAGCCAGTGTAGCGAGTGTTGGTGGGGAAAAGCTCAGGTAGTAAGGCTGACATAGGGCCAAAGGTTAGGCCCATCAATGACATGCCGGTACAGAGGAATATCAACATCAGCCCAAGGTTGGCTTGCTCACCTGTGCCCATCGCTTCAGGCGCAAGGAATAGGCTGAAGCTGAACCCGAACACGATGAGCGCCACGGTGACGACTAGTAGCAAGCTGCGTCGCCCATAACGATCGGCCAATTTCCCTGCCACGGGGATGCCGGCGGCGAACAACAGCACCGAAGCCAGTTGCAGCTTGAGGAAATCCTTGTAGCCGATGCCGAGGCCGCCGCTCTCGACTTTGCCGATGGCGTAGGAAAGCACCCAAGTCGTCATCAAGTAAAACACGCCGTAGGTGGCGACCATGATGAACATGCCGAGCAGCAATTCACGGGGATTTTTGCGCAGGACTTCCGCCAGCGGCGACTTCAGCCGCTCGCCGCGTTCCACTGCGCGTGCGAATACCGGCGTCTCGTTGAGTTTGAGGCGCACGTATAGGCCGATCACCACCATGCCGATGGAAAGCAAGAATGGGAGACGCCACCCCCAGATCAAGAAGGGATCAGTGGGCTCGGCATGGGTAGAGTCATAGCCGAACCACGTAGTAAGCAACAGGAACAAGCCGTTGGCGAGGATGAAACCGAACGGTGCGCCGAGTTGTGGCCACATCGCCGCCGAGGCGCGCTTGCCGGGTGCCGCGGTCTCGGTTGCCAGTAGTGCCGCCCCTGACCATTCGCCGCCCAAGCCCAAGCCCTGACAAAAACGTAGAATGGTCAGCATTGCTGGGGCATATAAGCCGACTTGCTGGTAGGTGGGCAGCAGGCCGATCAAAAAGGTGGCGATGCCCATCAGCAGCAACGATCCGACCAATGTGGCTTTGCGTCCGACTCGATCACCAAAGTGGCCGAACAGGATCGAGCCAATGGGGCGTGCCACGAATGCCACACCGAACGTCGCCATCGAGGCTAGTAAAGCGGTGTTGTTGTCACCTTTTGCAAAAAACAACAGCGGAAATATCGATACTGCCGCTGTGGCATAGATGTAGAAGTCAAAAAATTCGATCGTGGTGCCGATCAAACTGGCGAAGATGATGCGGTGGCGGTCGGATGGCGTGACTGTGTCGGTCGACTTGGCGGTGGATTGGTTCTGCATGAAAAGATCACTGGCATGGAGTCAGCGCGCATTCTAACGCGAGCCGCTATGGGTTGCGCATCCCTACATTTGACATCGCACCATAAATGCCGGAAACTCCGCCTCAGTGCCGATTTGACATCAGCTTGCGGGGCACTTAAAACATTCCAGCTAAAGCGAGGCGACCCGCTCTAGCTCCCAAGCTGAGCGGGTTTTTGTTTTGAGGTACACATTGGATAATTCAGTAGGTATAGTCAGCGCGCAACGCGCCCATTTCGACACTCCGCTCGAGCTTAAGAGCGGCGCGGTGTTGCCGCATTACGACTTGGTTTACGAGACTTACGGCATGCTGAACGCTGACAAGTCCAACGCCATTCTGATCTGTCATGCCTTGTCCGGCCACCATCACGTCGCAGGCGTGTATGCCGATGAGCCGAAGAACGTCGGCTGGTGGGACAACATGGTCGGCCCCGGCAAGCCGTTGGATACGAACACGTTCTTTGTCATCGGATTGAATAATCTCGGTGGTTGTCACGGTTCCACTGGGCCTTCCAGTCAGAACCCCGCCACTGGACACCCTTACGGCGCGGCCTTCCCAGTGTTGACCGTAGAAGACTGGGTGGAGTCGCAAGCGCGCTTGGCCGACCGCTTGGGCATCACGCAATTCGCCGCTGTGATCGGCGGTAGTTTGGGCGGGATGCAGGCATTGCAGTGGTCGCTGTCTTTTCCTGCGCGGGTGCATAACGTGCTGGTGATTGCTGCCGCCCCTAAGCTCACCGCGCAGAACATCGCCTTCAACGATGTCGCCCGCAACGCCATCCTGACCGACCCGGATTTCCACGGCGGCGACTATTATCAGCATCACACCGTGCCCAAGCGCGGCCTGCGGCTGGCGCGGATGTTGGGGCATATCACCTATCTTTCGGACGACGCGATGGCCAATAAGTTTGGCCGCGAGTTGCGTCACGGCAAGGTGAACTACGGCTACGACATCGAGTTCCAGATCGAATCCTACCTGCGCTATCAGGGCGACAAGTTCGCTGGGTATTTCGATGCCAACACCTATCTGCTGATGACCAAAGCGTTGGACTATTTCGATCCGGCCCATGATTTTGAGCACGATCTCAATCGCGCCTTTGCTCGTGCTCAGGCAGATTTTCTCGTGGTGTCGTTCTCTACGGATTGGCGTTTCGCACCTGAACGCTCGCGCGAGATCGCGGATGCCCTGTTGCACAACCACCGCAACGTGAGTTACGCCGAAATTACGTCTGCGCATGGTCACGACTCCTTCTTGATGGAAGACGAGCAATACATGGCTGTGATGCACGCCTACCTTGAGCGAGTCGCGAAGGAGTTGAAATGAGCACATTCATCAACACCCGCCCTGACTTCGCCGCCATCGCACGCTGGATACCGGAAGGTGCTTCCGTACTCGACTTAGGTTGTGGCGACGGCAGCTTGCTGCGTTACCTAGCTGAAACGCGCAAGGTGAGTGGCTATGGTGTCGAGATCGACGATCAGAATATCGTCGCTTGCATCAAAAACGGCGTGAACGTGATCCAGAGCAACTTGGAGTCCGGCCTGTCCGGTTTCGAGGACCATGCCTTCGATTACGTTGTCTTGTCGCAGACACTGCAAGCCACCCGTCACACCGAACCGTTGGTGCGTGAGATGCTGCGCGTGGGGCGCGAAGGCATCGTCAGCTTCCCCAACTTCGGATATTGGAAGGCGCGCCTCAACGTCTTGCGCGGCCAGATGCCGGTGTCGGACGTGCTGCCTTACCAATGGTATGACACGCCCAACGTCCATCTTTGCACCTTGGATGACTTCGAGATGTTTTGCGAAAAATACCAGATCAGCATCCTTGAGCGCCGAGTGATGACGGAAGGCAACGAAATCGGACTACTGCCCAACCTGTTCGGCGCGACAGCGATGTATCGGTTCAAGCGCGCAGAATGAGCGTCTGGGAGCAATTGTTCACGCGGAGGATGGCGATCTGCGTGTTCACCGGCTTCGCTTCCGGGTTGCCGCTGTACCTGCTGCTCAACCTTGTTCCGGCTTGGTTGCGCAGCGAGCATCTCGATCTTAAGACCATCGGGCTGTTCGCGCTGATCCAGTTCCCCTACACGTGGAAGTTCGTCTGGTCGCCGCTGCTCGATCGCTACGCTTTGCCGCTGCTGGGGCGGCGGCGCGGCTGGATGTTGTTGACGCAGGTCGGTTTGCTGGTGAGCATCGCTACTTTAGGCGGATTTTCGCCGCAGACTGAGCTTTCTACCATCGTGTTGCTCGCCACTTTGCTGGCGCTATTGTCGGCGACGCAGGACATCGCACTGGATGCTTTCCGTCGTGAAATCCTGTCAGATGCCGAGCTAGGGCTGGGCAACTCAGTGCACGTCAATGCTTACCGCATCGCCGGGCTGATTCCCGGTTCGCTGTCGTTGATTCTGGCCGACCATTTCGCGTGGAACACAGTGTTCCTCATCACTGCGTTGTTCATGTTGCCGGGCATTGCGATGACTCTGCTGGTGCGCGAACCTGCGGGTGTTGCCGTACCCAAGACTTTGCGCGAGGCGGTGGTTGAGCCATTCCATGAATTCATCGGGCGTCAGGGCTGGCGCAGCGCGCTGTTCATCCTCGCCTTCATCTTCCTGTACAAACTCGGTGACAGTATGTGCACCGCGCTGGCGACGCCGTTCTATCTGGATATGGGCTACAGCAAATCCGACATCGGGCTGATCGCCAAGAATGCCGGACTGTGGCCAGCAGTGATTGGTGGCTTGCTGGGCGGACTGTGGATGGTGAAGATCGGCATCAATCGCGCACTGTGGCTGTTCGGTGTGGTGCAACTACTGGCCATCTTCGGTTTTGCGTGGCTGGCTGCGCTGGGGCAACAGCTTGAGATTGGAGCCGTGCAGCGTCTCGACTTGGCGTTGGTGATCGGGCTGGAGGCGTTCGGCGTGGGCGTGGGTACGGCAGCGTTCGTCGCCTTCATCGCGCGTACTACTCACCCTGCTTACACCGCAACGCAGTTTGCCCTGTTCACTAGTCTGGCCGCCGTGCCACGCACCTTTGCCAATGCCACCACCGGCTGGCTGGTGGATGGCATCGGTTGGACTAATTTCTTCTTGCTGTGCGCCGTCATCGCTGTGCCGGGGATGCTGTTGCTGGTGAAGGTGGCGCCTTGGAGCGAAACCAGTCGTTTAGAAACTACCGATCAACGAGTCTAACCGCTGCTCGCCATGCCTAACTCAGACCTCCTTGCTCGATCGCTTTCTGCCGTATGGCATCCGTGCACGCAGATGAAGCGCCACGAGACGCTGCCACTGGTGCCCATTACGCGCGGCGCAGGTGTGTGGCTGTTCGATGCGGACGGACGGCGCTATCTCGATACGGTCAGCTCTTGGTGGGTCAACCTGTTTGGACATTGCAACCCGCGCATCAACGCCTCGCTCACGGATCAACTCGGCAAGCTCGAACATGTGATGTTGGCGGGCTTTACCCATGAGCCAGTAGTGCAGTTGTCCGAGCGCTTGCGCGAGCTGGCGCCCGTTGGACTGGGGCATTGCTTCTACGCCTCCGACGGTGCTTCGGCGACCGAGATCGCGCTGAAGATGAGCGCCCACTATTGGCGCAACCACGGCCAGTCCGAGAAATCGCAATTCATCAGCCTCGCTAACAGCTACCACGGCGAGACGCTGGGCGCGCTGTCGGTCACCGATGTGGCGCTGTTCAAGGATGCCTACGGCGTGCTGGTGCGCCAGAACTCCACTGTCCCCAGCCCAGACTGGCGCGATGCCGCCTCCGGTGAATCCGCTGAAGACTACGCTCTGCGCTGCGCGGCCGCGCTGGAAACGCATCTGCAACAACATCACTCGCAACTCGCCGCTTTCATCATCGAGCCACTGGTGCAAGGCGCGGCAGGCATGGCGATGTACCACTCGGCCTATTTGCGCCGAGCGCGCGAGTTGTGTAGGCAATACGGCGTGCACCTGATCGCCGACGAGATCGCGGTGGGGATGGGGCGGACTGGGACGCTGTTCGCCTGCGAGCAGGGCGGCATCGCCCCCGACTTCCTGCTGCTCTCCAAAGGCATCACCGGCGGCTACCTGCCGCTGTCGGTGGTGATGACCACCGATGCGATCTATCAGGCTTTCTATGCCAACGAGGTGGCGCGCGGTTTTCTGCATTCGCATTCCTACACCGGCAACCCGCTGGCCTGCCGCGCCGCGCTGGCGACGCTGGATATCTTCGCCGCAGACGATGTGATCGCCGCGAATCAACGCAAGGCGACGCGGTTCAACCAACTTGCTGCCCCGCTGCGCGAGCATCCCAAGGTCAAGGACTTCCGCAACACCGGCATGATCTGGGCTTTCGAGGTGGAGACTCCGCACCGAGATTTTGCCCAGCGCTGCTTCAGCCTAGGTTTGCAGCACGAGTTGCTGCTGCGCCCTATGGGCAACACGGTCTATTTCATGCCGCCTTACGTTATTAGCGAGGAAGAGTTTCGCATGTTGGTAACCCACACCCTGACCATCATCGAGCAACTGACATGAGTTTCCTGCGCATTTTTCTGCTCACGATTGGCCTATTCTCCAGCGTCCACGCAGCAGACTTGCCGCCGCCTGTGTTGGCTGCGCTGAAGCAGGTGCAAGTCCCGCTCGGTAACGTCGGCATCGAGGTGCGCGAGGTGAATGCCCGCTCACCGCTGATCTCACTGAATGCCGAGAAGCCGATGAATCCAGCTTCGGTGATGAAACTGCTCACCACCTACGCTGGGCTGGAGCTGCTCGGCCCGGCTTACACTTGGAAGACCGAGGCTTGGTTGGGCGGGCAGCTGGACAGCAACGGCGTGCTGCATGGTGATCTGATTCTGAAAGGTACGGGCGACCCCAAGCTGTCGCTGGAGCAGTTCTGGTTGTGGCTGCGCGAGTTGCGCAATCGTGGGTTGCGCGAGATCGAGGGCGACTTGGTGCTGGATCGCAGCGCCTTTGACTTGCCGCCGTTTGATCCCGCCGCCTTCGACAACGACCCGCTACGTCCCTACAACGGCGGGGCGGATGCCTTGCTGCTGAATGGCAGCGTACTGACCTTGCGCTTGGTGCCGCAAGGCACCGCCGTCACATTGCTGGACGAGCCCAAGCTGGCTGGACTCGTGCCCGAGAATCGGTTGCGGCTGGTAAATCGCGCCAACTGCGGTGCTTGGGACGATGCGATCCAAGTCACTGTCGCCGATGGCAAACTGATATTGAAAGGTGATTACCCCGCGATCTGCGGCGAGCGCAATCTCTACCTCAGCCCTTTGTCTCCGCGCGATTATGTCCACTCGGCATTCAAAGCGTTGTGGCAAGAGCTGGGTGGTACGCTGCGCGGCGGGCTGCGCGGTGGCCTCGTCCCCACTAACGCCACGCTGCTTTCTACGCACACTTCGCCGCCGCTGGCCGAAGTCATCCGCGACACCAACAAGTTCAGCAACAACGTGATGGCACGGCAACTGCTGCTGTCGCTCAGCTTGAAAGAAGGTGCGCCTGCCTCTATCGCGGCCAGCAGCGCCGTCATCCGTGACTGGTTGCGTAACGCTGGGATGTCTGCACCCGAACTGGTGCTGGAGAACGGCGCGGGGCTGTCGCGGCTGGAGCGCATCTCGCCACAACATCTGGCGCAGTTGCTGCAACACGCCAGCGCCAGCCGCTTCCAAGCCGAGTTCGAGGCTTCGCTGCCGATCGTCGGGTTGGATGGCACGTTGCGCAAGCGCTACAAAGATCACGCCCTCGCAGGCCATGCTCACCTCAAGAGCGGATCCCTGAATGAGGCGCGGGCGGTGGCTGGCTATCTGCAAAGTCGCAGCGGCAAGCAGTGGATCGTCGTCTGCATCGTCAATCAGCCGGGAGCCGCCGCCTCGCAGCCAGTCTTCGAAGCTCTGCTAGATTGGTTGCACGAACAATAGCCAGCCCAATATCCGCCGGACTAGCAGGTATAATCCCGCCCCATTACGTCGTCCACGCCACTCACAGGAGTTCTCATGTCTGACCTTTCTACCTTGAACCAGCAGTTCGGCATCGCCGAGCAACTCGAATTCGTCGAAGCCGCGCCCGGCATGATCGTGGCGCGTATCAGCAACGCTCACGCCGAGGCGACCATTGCGCTGCAAGGCGCGCACCTGATGACGTTCAAGCCGAAAGGCGAGGCCGATGTGATCTGGATGAGTCCCGCCGCCAAGCTGGTGGTCGGCAAATCCATCCGTGGCGGCGTGCCAGTGTGCTGGCCGTGGTTCGGCGCTCATGCCTCCGAGTCTAGTTTTCCTGCACATGGCTTTGCCCGCACGGTGGGTTGGAACGTGGTCGATGCGCGTCCACAACCCGGCGGCGAAACTCAGATCGTGTTTGAACTGCCAGCCTCAGCCATGCCCAAGGCGCAATGGCCGCACGCCTGCCGCGTTCAATTGCACATCAACGTCGGCGTGAAGCTGACCATGGATCTGGTCACCGATAACACCGGAGATACGGCTTTCCCGCTGGGCGAGGCGCTGCACACGTATTTCCCGATCAGCGACGTGGACAATGTTCGTATCGCAGGGCTCGACGGCTGCACCTACCGCGACAAGGTGACGGGTATGGACCTGAAGCAGCAGAGCGGTGACATCACTATCCCTAGCGAAGTGGATCGCGTCTATCTGGACACCGAAGCGACCTGCGACATCGTGGACAACGGCGCGAACCGCCGCATCCGCATCGCCAAGAGCGGTAGCCGCTCGACCGTGGTATGGAACCCGTGGATCGAAAAAGCGGCCAAAATGGGCGACTTCGGTAGCGATACCGGCTATCGCACCATGCTTTGTGTGGAAAGTGCCAATGCCGTTGAGAATGTGCTGACTCTGGCAGCGGGCGAGTCGCATACGCTGACAGTGATCTATAGTAACGAAGCGCTGTAAGCTTGGGTTTGTCGATGTCCCTGCTGCGCTGCCTTCGCCCCTTGCAATGGCTGATTCCGGTGCTGTTGCTCAGCGCCTGTGTCTCGACGGCACCGGAGATCCTGTACAAGGATGTCACGCCGCCCAGTTCAGTCAGCATCCAGCCGCTACGCAATCCTGATAGGCCGGTGGTGGCGTTGGTATTGGGGAGCGGCGGCATACGCGGCTTCGCGCATATTGCCGTGATCAAGGTGTTGGAAGCGCATCACATCCCAGTGGATATCGTGGTCGGCACCAGCGTCGGTAGCGTAGTCGGTTCGCTTTACGCAGGTGGCTACACGGCGGCTGACTTGGAGCATTTAGCGGTGCAGCTCGAAGAGAGTCAGATACGCGATTATTCGATCACGCGACGCGGCATCATCGGCGGTGAACGTTTGCAGGATTTTGTCAATCGTGCGCTGGAGAATCGCGACATCGAGCAATTGCCCAGGCCTTTCGCAGCGGTCGCTACCGAACTGGATAGCGGTCGTATGGCCGTGTTCAATCATGGTAATACCGGCGTGGCGGTGCGAGCCTCCAGCTCGATTCCCAGTATTTTCAATCCCGTCGAGATCAACCATATCACTTATGTGGATGGCGATCTGAAGAATCCTGTGCCGGCCTCCATTGCCCGACAGATGGGTGCGGATGTGGTGATCGCGGTGGATATTTCGCAGCAGCCGCAAGACCATCCGAATGCCTCCGGCCTGATCGACGTGTTGGTGCAGAGCATCCGCATCATGCGCCAGTCCATCCTCGGCCATGAGCTCAAAGAGGCTAACGTGGTGATCCGCCCCGGCATCTCCGTCAGCTCGTTCGACTTCAGCCCAGAGCTTAAGCAGACTCTGTTCAAAGCAGGCGAAGAGGCAGCTACCGCTGCTTTGCCGCAAATATTCGAGCAGCTACAAAAGTCAGCGCTGCTCAAACAGACGCGAGCAAACTAGCCCCGTCGTGCGCAGCGAAGGGCGACACTGCTAAACTCTTCCCATGTTCCGCTACCCGCTTCCTTATCAGGCCGACTCCCGTGCCTACTTTCTCGCTATTGCGGATATGCCGTGGGCGATGTGGTTGGATAGCGGCGGGCGTGGGCGCTTCGATATTCTTACCGCGCATCCCATTGCCACCCTAGTGACGCAAGGCGAGCAGACGGAGATAGGTGGCGTTGCCGCCGAGTGGCGATCAGATGCGGATCCGCTCGATTTGATTCGTGAGCAACTGGGGGTAAAGGCCACAAACTCGCCCGACATTCCCTACGCTGGCGGCGCACTCGGCTATTGGAGTTACGATCTAGCGCGACGCTGGTTCATGTTGCCTAACTTGGCCCAAGAGGCTGAGCACTTGCCCGAAATGGCCGTGGGTATTTACGACTGGGCGTTGGTGGTCGATCATCAGTTGCACACCGCTCAATTGGTCTCGCATTTGCGTCATCCGCAAACTGAGGTGTTCTTGCATCATATCGCTGAGCGATTCGACACGGTAAATGATTGTGGTCAGGCCGGAGCGGAGCGTGCGTTTCGTGTCGCGTCGACCATCAGTTCCAACTTTACCCGTGCCCGCTACGAGACTGCTTTCGATACCGTGCAGCGTTACCTGCACTCGGGCGATTGCTATCAGGTCAATCTCGCCCAGCGTTTTTCCGTACACGCGCAGGGTGATGCGCTGACCGCTTACCTCGCCTTGCGTGAGATCAGTCCAGCTCCGTTCTCCGCTTTTCTGAGTCTGCCGCAAGCGCAGATCATGTGCGCTTCCCCGGAGCGTTTTTTACGCGTGGAAAATGGGCACGTGGAAACTAAGCCGATCAAAGGTACACGCCCGCGAGGCGCGGATGCCGAGGAAGATGCCATGCGTCTGGCCGATCTACGTACCCACCCTAAGGATCGAGCCGAGAATCTGATGATCGTTGATCTGTTGCGCAACGATCTAGGTCGTTGCTGCCTGCCCGGTAGCGTGCATACGCCCACTCTGTTCGAGATCGAAAGCTATTCCAACGTCCATCACCTAGTCAGTACCGTTACGGGTGAGCTAGCCCCTAGCGAAGATGCGCTGTCGCTGCTGCGTGCCTGCTTCCCCGGAGGTTCCATCACGGGTGCGCCCAAGCAACGCGCCATGCAGATCATCGAAGAACTCGAACCTCATCGTCGAGGCGTGTACTGCGGTGCGATCGGCTATATCGGTTACGACGGCAACATGGATAGCAACATCGCGATCCGCACGTTAGTCTTGGCTGAAAATAACCTGCGTTGTTGGGCAGGCGGAGGGATCGTCGCCGACTCCATCGCCGAGGCAGAGTATCAGGAGACTTTGGACAAAGCCGCCGGTATGTTGGCGCTGTTGAGGATGTTTGGTGGGTAACCGTAGCCAGTGCCGGGAACTTGGTGCTAAAGCCCTCAGTCGGAGGGCGACTGCTGGCATAATGCCAAAAACAAGAACACACAACTGCCATGACTGAAACCACTGCCCGTGTCGCGATTCATCCTCCTGAGATGAATAGGCACGCGTCGAAGCACTCTGCTGAGCTGACTCTTTCTCAGTTCATCCGTAGATTAGGTCACCCTGGTAAAGAAGCCGGCAGCCTGAACAAGTTCCTAGATCAGATGTTCGTGATCCGTGAAGCGGAAGGTGAAGAGCGCATTCAGACAGAGAGCTTTATCCACGAATGTTTTGGCCGCGCTTATGGGGCGGATGTGACCAGTTTCATGCCACGTTTGTTAGAGTTGCGGACGCGGCGTGGCGAGTTGACGGCCGCTTTCGGTGTGCGTTGTGCGGCGGATGCACCGCTGTTCCTGGAAACCTATCTAGATGCTCCGATTGATGAAGTGTTGGAAAGAAAGCTTGGCTATCGCCCATCTCGTGAAAAGATCGTCGAGATCGGTAATCTGGCGGCCATCTATCCAGGTGCAGTGCGCTGGTTGATCGTCGCACTCACCGTGCGGCTTTATCAAGAAGGCTATCAATGGGTGGTGTTCACCGGCACGACTGAGTTAAAGAACGGCTTCCATCGTCTCGGTTTGCGTCCGATCCCGCTAGCATCGGCCAGTATCGAGCAACTGAGCATCGATCAGCGTGCGGGCTGGGGCAGCTATTACGATACACTGCCCACTGTGATGGCGGGTAGCATAGGCTATGGCTATCACGAGATACAGAGTCACTGCGAGTTTCCCAAGGCTGGCGAGATCAGCTACAAAGAGGTAATCCTATGAGCATGATATTCCAAGCAATCTCTGACCACGCCCGCCAACAGCCGAATGCAGTTGCGCTGCAAGGTGTGCAGGAGGAGCTAAGCTACGCGGAGCTGATCGAGCGGGTGATGACATGTGGTTCTGGCATGAGCCGAACTGGGTTGCGTACCTTCGGTCTATTGGCGGATAACGGTTTGGATTGGGCCGTGGCCGATCTGGCGGCACTGTTCGGCAACACGCTGCTGGTACCGCTGCCACCGTTCTTCTCGTCGCAACAACTGCTGCACGCCATTCACGATAGTGGGTTGGAGGCTATCCTCACCGACCAGCCAGAGCGCGTCGCCGCCTTACTTCCCGGCCAAGTCGAGCGCATGCAAGCACCGTTTGCGGGCAGCTTGAGTTTGCTGCGGCTGACTCAGCCTACCACCGTACTTATGCCGGTTCACACCGCCAAGATCACCTACACCTCGGGCACCACCGGTAATCCCAAGGGCGTGTGCCTAAGCCGGATGGCGATGGAGAACGTCGCACAATCACTGCGACAAGCGACGGCGGCGATACCGGAAGATCGTCACCTTTGCTTGTTGCCACTTTCGACCTTGCTGGAGAACATCGGCGGCATCTATGTTCCTCTGCTGGCTGGGGCGACTGCTTGCGTGCTGCCGTTGCAGCAGGTCGGATTGACGGGCGCTGCGGCGTTGGATACCGCTGCCATGCTGCACGCCATGCACAGCCAGCGCGCTTCGACGGCCATCATGGTGCCGCAGATGCTACATGCGTTGACCGCGGCCATCGGTATGGGCGCAGCGACTCCTGCCACATTGCGTTTCGTCGCCGTGGGTGGTGCGCCGGTTTCGCCGCGCCTGTTGGAAACCGCCAAGCAACTCGGCGTGCCTGCCTTTGAAGGCTACGGCTTGTCGGAATGCTCGTCGGTGGTCGCCGTCAATACGCCGGAAGCGAACTTGCCTGGTAGCGTCGGCAAGCCCTTGCAGCACGTCAAGATCAAATTCGCCGAGGATGGCGAGATTCTGATCGGCGGTTCGGTGTTCGAGGGCTACCTCGGTTCGCCGGAGAAACCGAGCAAAGACGGTCTGTGGCCCACTGGTGATACCGGCTATCTGGACGAGCATGGCTATCTGCATCTGACGGGGCGCAAAAAGAACATGTTCATCACTTCGTTCGGGCGCAACGTCGCGCCGGAATGGGTGGAGAGCGAGCTGATCATCCAGCCCGCCATCGCTCAGGCCGCCGTGTTCGGCGAGGCTAAACCGTGGAACGTCGCCATCATCGTGCCACGTCCGTTGCCGGGCAAAGAGATCGCAGAGTCCGTCGCTCAGGCGATCTCCGCCGCCAATGCTACGTTGCCGGACTACGCTAGGATCGGGAAGTGGCTGATTGCATCCGAGCCCTTCACCTCGCAGAATGATCTGCTTACGACCAATGGTCGCTTGCGCCGCGCGGAGATAATGGCGCGCTACGGCCAAGCGATGGCTCAGCTCTATACGGAGACCCTAACATGAGTTTTTACGAAGAATTGCAACAAGCCACTGCCCCTGAGCGCAATGCACTGTTGTCCGTGCTTATCATTGGCCGAGCACTTCAGGGCAAAGTCACGCTCGATGAATACGTCGCCTTTCTCACTCAAGCTTACCACCACGTCAAACACACTTCGCCGTTGCTGATGACCTGCGGCGGGCGCGTACCGGAAAGCCATGAGTGGATACGTGTGGCATTGGCGCACTACATCGAAGAGGAAATCGGACATCAGGAGTGGATATTGAGCGACATCACGGCCTGTGGCGCTGATGCCGAAGCCGCTCGGCACAGCCAGCCCAACCTACACACCGAGCTGATGGTGGCTTACGCTTACGACACCATCATGCGCAAAAATCCCTGCGGTTTCTTCGGTATGGTGTTCGTGTTAGAAGGCACCAGCATCCAGCTAGCTACCCATGCGGCGGGCATCATCAAGCAAACGCTAGTCCTGCCAGACAACGCCTTCTCCTATCTCACCAGCCACGGTTCGCTCGATCTGGAACACATCGACTTCTTCGAGAGTGTAGTCAACCGGCTGGAAGCGGACGAGGATAAGCAGGCGGTGATCCACTGCGCTAAAGTGTTTTTCCATCTATATGCCAACATTTTCCGTTCGTTGGATGCTGGAGTTGCCGCATGAATCTAAGCGGAAAACGTATTCTGGTCACCGGTGCGTCCGGTGGGATCGGTCGGCTGGTGTGCCTGAAACTACTGCAAAAAGGTGCAGAACTGCTGCTGGCTGACCGTCCCTGTGAGCCTTTGGACAAACTACTGGCAGAGATCGGCGATCAGGGTGGCAAGGCCACAGCGCTCCACACCAATCTGCTGGAGGAGGGCGCTGGCGAAAAACTGGCGCAGGACGCACAAGCGACTGGGCAGATCGACATCGTCATCAATCTGGCCGGCATCATGAGCTTCCGGCTGTTCCAGAACGAGAGCGCGGAAAATTTGCAACGCATGTGGCAGGTCAACGTCATCGCACCGATGCAGCTCACCCGCGCCCTGTTGCCAGCGATGGTGGCACGCGGCTCTGGGCGTGTCGTCAACATCGGCTCTATCTTCGGCTCCATCGCCTTTGTTGGTTTTACTACCTACTCGGCCAACAAGTTCGCGGTGCGCGGCTTCTCCGAAGCCCTGCGCCGCGAGCTGGATGGCTCGGGCGTGGACGTGACCTACATCGCCCCGCGCTATACCAAGACGCCGATCAATGCTGGCGCAGCCGCCCGTATGTCGGAAGCGCTAAAGATGAACATGGACGAGCCGGATCTGGTTGCTGCTAACATCGTGCTCGCGATCGAGAAGGACGCCAAGGACTACTACATTGGTTTCCCGGAGTGCCTATTTGTGCGCCTCAACGCTATACTGCCGCGTCTGGTGGATGCCGCCATGCACAAGCAGAATGCGCAGATTCGTGAGTTCGCCCGCAATGAATAATCCGTTCAATCAGCTAGGAAGGAAGAATATATGAAGATTTCGAAGTGGATACTCGCTGCCGCCCTGATGGGTAGTTCAAGCTTGGCTATGGCTGATGCCATGATGGATGCCATCGCTGATCTGCAACATGGCTGGGCCAAGGGTTACTACAGCACACCAGAAAAGCAGCAAGAGGCCTACTTTGAAGCGCTGCAAGCCAGAGCGCACGAGGTGACCGCCAAGTTTCCGGGCAAGCCTGAAGCGCTGATCTGGGAAGGCATTATCACCAGCACTCATGCCAAGTACCAGAGCAAACTGTCAGCGGGTGGCACAGCCTCGGAAGCACGTGATCTGCTGTTGCAAGCAGAAAAGATCGACGCGAATGCACTGGATGGCTCGGCACTGACCTCGTTGGGCAGTCTGTACTACAAAGTGCCGCGCATCATTTCCTTTGGTGACCATACCAAAGCACGCGCCTATTTGGAGCGCGCGCTCAAAGTCAATCCGAACGGTATCGACCAGAACTTCTTTATGGGCGAATTCCTCGCCGAGAAGGGCGAAAAGGCTAAAGCGGTGGAATTCCTAAAGAAAGCGCAGGCCGCACCAGCTCGTCCGGGACGCGAAGATGCGGATGCGGGTCGTCGTGCCGAGATTCAGGAATTGTTGAGCAAGCTCAAGTAATGCATCGCTCATACCAACAGAAAAGCCGGGATTTCCCGGCTTTTCTGTTGGTATGAGCTTGTCTGTGAGGAGGCTCTGCTGAGCGACTAGGTATTTTCGCTGTTGCTAGCCGTTTTGTGCTGGGCGTTGAAAGCTTCTAGCCAGTTAAGGAAATCCGCTTCCGGCATCGGACGGGCGAGGGCGTAGCCTTGCACGATGTGGCAGCCCATCTCACGCAGGGCGGTCAGGTGTTCTGGGGTTTCCGCCCCTTCGGCGACGCTCTGCTTGCCAAAAGCGGCTGTCATGCCGAGGATGCCTTCGACAATGGCACGATCCTCCTTGTCCACCAACATGTCGCGGACGAAAGACTGGTCGATCTTCACTGTGCTGACGGGCAGACGACGGAAATAGGTCATCGACGAGTAGCCGGTGCCGAAATCGTCTAGCGCAAAACCGACCCCCAGTCGTTTGCACTCCTCGATGATGCGAGTCACCCGCTCCAGATCGCCCAGTGCAGCGGTTTCCAGTATCTCAAGCTCTAATCGATCCGGTGGAGTGACGTAGCTTTCCATCGCCAATGTCAGTTTGCGCGAAAAGTCTGGGGCGAGTAGTTGGCGCGGCGCAACGTTGATACTGATGGAAAGGTTATGCCCTTCGATTCGCCAGCGTGATAGCGTACTTAGTGCCTGATCTATAACGTAGTCGCCTATGCTCACGATCAGATCGTCGTGTTCGATAAAGGGCAAAAAGTCGTCAGGCATGGTCAGACTTCGCCCCTCATCGCGCGGCCAGCGTATCAATGCTTCGACCCCGATCACCTTATCAAGCAAGGTGTTTACCTTAGGTTGCCAATAGATGACGAATTCTTTTCGTTGCAGGGCTGACTTTATTTCATCACGTAACTGATGCTGTTTGCGTGTCAGCAGATCGACACTAGGATCGAACAGGTGGATGCGGCTGCGGCCCTGTTGTTTTGCTTGATACATGGCTTGGTCGGCGTGGCGCAGCAAGGTATCGGGATCGTTTTCGTCGCTTGGATAGAGGGCGACACCGATACTGGCAGTGACGGCTACCGAGATGTCGGCGCTGATGTCACAGGGCTGAGCTACACGTTCCAACACTCGAGCCAATATCTGATTGCCTTCAGATGCGGTTTCCAGATCGGAAAGTAGTAGCACGAATTCATCGCCCCCTAGGCGAGCCACCGTGTCGTTGGATCGTATCGTTTCAGATAATCGGCGGCCGATCTCAATCAGTACTTTGTCGCCTGCCTTGTGGCCATAGCGGTCATTGATCGGCTTGAAACCATCGAGATCTATGTAGCAGAAAGCGATGTGGCGATTGTTGCGATCAGCGCGCGCCATGGCTTGCTCCATGCGGTCGGCCAACACTACACGATTGGGTAGGCCCGTGAGCGAGTCGTAATAAGCCAGTCGCTCGATCTTTTCTTGCTGCTGTTTCTTCTCGGTGATGTCGGCGAAGATGCCGATGTAATGGCTAACCAGTCCAGCATCATTGCGTACGGCGATGATGCTGATCTCTTCGATGAACTGCTCACCATTTTTGCGCCGGTCATTTATTTCGCCGTGCCAGTAGCCGGTCTCTAACAGCTCCTGCCACAGCGCCTGATAAAACTCATGGCCGTGTACCCCCGATTTAAGAATGCTAGGTTTCCCACCGATCGCCTCCTCACGGCTGTAGCCAGTGATGGTGGTGAACATGCGGTTGATGTCCATGATGTGGGCATCGGCATCAGTGATGATGATGCCTTCTCCTGCTTCTTGAAATACGCTGGCGGCGAGTTTGAGCTTCTCCTCGTTGCGCTTCTGTTCTGTGATGTCATACCAGATCGATGCCATGAATTGCCGGTTGCCGATCAGCACACACTGGCTGCTCACATGCGTATTACGTAGTGTCCCATCCCGACGTCGGTGCAGCACATCAAATGCACTATGACCTTGGCTGATGATGGCATGGATGCGTTGTCGCACTTGCTCCGTCGATAGCTCAGCCTGAATGTCAGCCAACGTGAGTTCGGCGAATTCCTCGCGGCTATAACCTAGCCGAGTGCAGGCAGCTTGGTTGAATTCGACAAAACGTAACGTCTCGGCATCGATCAGCACGATGCTATCTGCGGCCTGATTGACGATGGCGCTGTAGATTTCCTGACGTTCGCGCAGTGCTTCTGCTGTACGGTGGCGAGCGGTGATGTCGAGTGCAAAGCCAAGTACACCGATGAGTTTTCCGGCTTCATCCAGCATCGGAGTTTTAGTGGTGGAGAGTAGATGTTCGCGACCATCATCGGCGAAACGTACCCACTCTTCCGAAGTGATGGCTCCCCCAGCGGCAACCGCTTCACGGTCTTTCTGATAGAAATTCTCAACCACCTCGGGTGGAAAGAATTCATGCTCAGTTTGACCCAAGAGCTTATTCTCCTTGAAACCGATGCAGCGCTCAACTTGGGGGTTGCAGGCCAAAAATCTGCCACTGGGATCCTTTAACCAAATCAGGAGTGGCAGGGTGTTGAGCAGCGTCTTGAGTTCGTTGCGTTCACGCGCGAGTTGTTGGTTCGCAGTTTCCAGTGCCGTGATGTCGTGGAATGTCCACAGTCTTGCTTTTTGATTTTCCAAATCAAGTAAGCGAGTGTGCATCTCAAAAATTCGACCATCGGCAAACTGCAGTCGTGACAGCCGTGCTTCTTGATTCACGCAGATCTGATGTACCAGTCTCAGAAACTGCTCGGGTTCGGCGAGTTGAGAGTGGATGAAGTCCAATACCGGCTGGCCGAGTCGGGTGGAAATAACTTCATCTGGAATACGCCAGAGTGCTTGGAACTGGCGGTTGATCTCAAGGATGCGATCATCTTCTGCAACGACTAATAATCCCTCGTTAGTGGAGTCCTGAATGGCATGGAGTAACTTCTCTAGATCAGTCTTCTGTCCGCTGACGATGCGGTGAGCGTGCCAGCCTTCGGCAGTGACTTCTAGCCCTAGTCGTTCCAGTAGTCCGTGCTGGCTGACTGAGCCCTTATATTTTCCCTCCTGATCCACGACTACGATGTGGCGGATGCGGTGCTCGCTCATGCGGGCGACGGCCTCGGCTACAGAGGCGGAGATGGGGATGGTCTGCACCGGCGAACTCATCACATCTTTGAGTATTAGGTGATCAGGGTTGGCATGGGCAGAGAGTAGGCGCGGAATGTCGCGTTCGGTGATGATACCGATAGGGCACTCATTGCTGGTGACGATGACGTAGTCCCAGCGTTCGCACACCATACGCTCCAATACGACAGACAGTGATACGTCCGGCGGCAAGCTGGGTGACTTGCGGTCCATTGCCGAATCCAAGTGATGGATACGGTTGAGCACATCCAAGCCAAGGTGGGTGCGGAAGTCGGTTTCGCTGACAATGCCTACAACGATGCCTTGTTCATCAGCGACGATCAAATGGCGAACCGAGTGCTGTGCCAGCAAGGACATGCCATCACTGAAATCGGTATCGGGCGTGACGGTAAAGACCGGAGCGCTCATCACTTCGACGACTTCGGTGCTCTCAGGGCAGTGTTGATGCATCAGCCGGACTAGATCGCGCTCGGTAAGAATGCCGACCGCATGACGCTCGACTTCGATCACTAAACAAGAAATATGGGCTTCGGCCATCAGCCTAGCCGCCTCATTCACCGTGGTATCCAGTGCAATGCACTGAATTCGAGGGTTCATGATGTCTGATAACTTGCGTTCGACGATGGGTTTCATCGTGAGAATAGGTGAAATTGGATCCGGTATGTACTTTGCGCCCAAAACTACTGCGAATGCAAGGGTGCGAGAAGAAGATAGAGAGCGCTTCGGCGGGCTCGGAATGCACTGGGTTGGAGTATCGAATGGTGCATCCTCAGCAAAAAACTCACAAAGCGCCAGTTTCTTCTCTGGCGTAAAGCTATCTGCGGTCGAGGGCTATCATCAAGAGATGCCTTGATCTATTTAATTAAATCAATTGGATGGGGAGCCTGCATCACGTTTTGTGGGACGGATGGAGCTGAGCTTTAAGTGTCTGGCATGCTGATTGCTTTATAGAATATCGAAAGTGTCAGGTTCACACTTGCTGCTTTCTATTTCTCCTCCTGTGCTCGGGCGTCCTCTCCCTCTTGGACGCCCTTTTTTTGCCCAACGCAGATTCTATCCATGCGTCGAGGCGCTGAGGGCTTCCCGTATAATGGGTCACCGAATCCTCAAATGTATATCCATGTCGTCTTATCTGCACGCTCCTGAAGTTCAACCGCCACGTAGCGACTGGCAAACCATCCGCACCATGTTCCCGTATCTGACGGAGTTCCGTGGGCGTTTGGTGGCGGTGGTGATCTTGCTGGTGATGGCCAAACTGGCGAACGTGATGGTGCCACTGGCACTGAAAGAGATCGTCGATGCGATGAGCGTAAGCAAGGCCTTGCTGCTGGTGCCGGTGGCGCTGATCGTGGGTTATGGCGCATTGCGTTTGTCCAGCACCCTGTTCGGTGAACTCCGCGATGCCATCTTCGCCAAGGTGACGCAGCGCGCCATCCGCCGTGTGGCGCTGCAAGTGTTCGAGCACTTGCATGCCTTAAGCCTGCGCTTCCATTTGGAGCGGCAGACTGGCGGCGTGTCACGCGACATCGAGCGCGGTACGCGCGGCATCAGCTTCCTGCTGACGTTCCTGCTGTTCAATATCTTGCCCACCTTTCTTGAAATCTTCCTGGTGGCGATCATCTTGCTGAACAAGTATTCGCCTTGGTATGCCGCGATCACATTCATCACGCTGGTGATCTATGTCGTGTTCACGGTCAAGGTGGCAGGCTGGCGCATGAACCTGCGGCGCACCATGAACGAGCTGGATTCGCAGGCCAATACTCGCGCCATCGATAGCCTGCTTAACTACGAGACAGTGAAGTATTTTGGCAACGAACGCTATGAGTCTGAGCGCTACGATCGCCAGATGGCCAGCTGGGAAACGGCAGCGGTGCGTGACAAAGTGTCGCTGGCCTCGCTGAATGCAGGGCAGAGCTTCATCATCGGCATTGGCGTCACCCTGTTGATGCTGATGGCGGCGAACGATGTCAGTCAGGGGCGGATGACGGTGGGCGATCTGGTGCTGGTCAACGTGTTCATGTTGCAACTCTATATGCCGCTGCACTTCCTCGGTTTTGTTTACCGCGAGATCAAGAATGCACTGGCCGACATGGAGAAGATGTTCCGTCTGCTGGATGAGAACCGCGAGATTCAGGATGCAGCGGGAGCGCCAACGCTGGCGGTGGGGAATGCTGCGGTGAGTTTTCAGCACGTCAGCTTCGGCTACGATCCCGAGCGGCAGATCCTATTCGACGTGAGCTTTGATATTCCTGCCGGACATACGGTCGCGGTGGTCGGGGCGAGCGGGGCGGGTAAGTCAACCTTGTCGCGCTTGCTGTTTCGTTTCTATGATGTGACGGCAGGCGGTATTTTTATCAATGGGCAGGATTTGCGCCATGTCACGCAACAAAGCCTGCGTGCCGCCATCGGCATCGTGCCGCAGGATACCGTGTTGTTCAATGACAGCATCTTTTACAACATCGCCTATGGTCGCCCTGATGCTACGCGCGACGAAGTGATCGCGGCGGCGCGTTCTGCGCACATCCACGATTTCATCGGTGCGTTGCCACAAGGCTACGACACGGTCGTGGGCGAGCGCGGGTTGAAACTCTCCGGTGGCGAGAAGCAGCGCGTCGCCATCGCTCGCGCCATCCTGAAAGACCCCGCCATCCTGATCTTCGACGAAGCGACCTCGGCGCTGGATTCACATTCTGAAAGGGCGATCCAAGATGAGCTGCGTGCCATTGCCCGTGATCGCACCACGCTCATCATCGCCCATCGGCTGTCCACCGTGGTCGAGGCTGAGCAGATTCTGGTGATGGATCAAGGGCGTGTGATCGAGCGCGGTAGTCACCGCGAGTTGTTAGCTGCGCAAGGACGCTACGCGCAGATGTGGGCATTGCAACAGCAGGAGCAGGTGTAACGCGCGGTGAATCAAGCGCGCCGCCAAGTGGTTCCTTGCGGCGTGTCTTCCAGTACGATACCCGCTGCCAGTAGCTCCTTGCGGATGCGGTCGGCTTCGGCGAAGTTTTTGGCTTTCTTGGCGGCGGCGCGGGCTTCGATACGACTATCAATTTGAGTCTCAGAATAACCTTGGGCTATTACCTGCCCGAGCTGAACCGGTGCACTCACGCCGACAACGTGAACGACAGCACTTTGTCGTCTTTGCAAAAAGAACTGTGGGTCGCGCTCAAGCAGCCCCAGCACACCACCCAATGCTTTGAGTTGCGCAGCCGCTTCGGTCGAATGGCTGCGATTCACTTCGTTCGCCAGATCGAACAGTACCGCGACCGCTTCCGGTGTATTGAAATCGTCGTCCATCGCGGCGCGGAAACGCTGGGCGTGGGGTTCGTTCCAATCAACTTCTCCCCCACCCCAACCCTCCCCCGGAGGGAGTAACTTCAGTGCGGTGTAGAGCCGCGTCAACGCACCCTTGGCATCGTCCAGATGCGCGTCGGAATAATTCAGCGGGCTGCGGTAATGAGCACGCAGGATGAAGAAGCGCACCACCTCGGCATCGTATTTCTTCAGCACGTCGCGGATGGTGAAAAAGTTGCCTAGTGATTTGGACATCTTTTCGTTGTCCACCCGGACAAAGCCGTTGTGCATCCAGTAGTTCACGTACTGGCACTGGTGTGCGCCTTCGCTTTGCGCGATCTCGTTCTCGTGGTGCGGGAACTGCAAGTCTGCGCCGCCGCCGTGGATGTCGAACTGCTTGCCGAGTAGCTCGGAACCCATCGCCGAACACTCGATGTGCCAACCGGGGCGGCCTTTGCCCCATTTGGAATCCCACTTCACCTCGTTGGCTTCGCTCTCTTTCGCGCTTTTCCACAGCACAAAATCGAGCGGGTCATTCTTGCTGGAGGCGACTTCGACGCGCTCACCGGCGCGCAGGTCTTCCAGCGATTTGCCGGATAACTTGCCGTAGCCCTCGAACTTGCGCACGGCATAATTCACGTCGCCGTCGGCGGCTTGATAAGCGAGGCCGTTCTGCTCCAGTTGCTCGATCATCGCCAGCATCTGCGCCACATACTCGGTGGCGCGCGGCTCATGGTCGGGGCGTTGTACGCCCAGCGCATCGGCATCCTGATGCATCTCATCGATGAAGCGCTGGGTCAGTTGGCGTATGGTTTCGCCTTTCTCGGCTGCGCGCTTGATGATCTTGTCGTCGATGTCGGTGATGTTGCGCACATAGGTCACGTCATAGCCGGAGGCTTTCAGCCAGCGGTTCACCATGTCGAACACCACCATCACGCGGGCGTGGCCGAGATGACAAAAGTCATACACCGTCATGCCGCACACGTACATGCGCACTTTTCCTGGCTCGATGGGGGTGAATTCCTGCTTGTCGCGAGTAAGGGTGTTATGGATTTTCAGCATGGGTGAATCAGAATGTCATGGGTTTGTTGTCGTTCAGGTTGAGCCAACCTTTTACGATGCGATAGATGATCCAGCAGAAATTGGCGAACAGCACGGCAAAGCCAATCCCGATGATGAGGGTCGCGCCACCGATCACCGCCCACAGCAGGCCGAACCAAAAGGTGCGTATCTGCCAGCGGAAGTGGCTTTCCAGCCAGGTGCCTGCGACGTCGTCTTTCTTCACGTAGTTGATGATGATGCCGACGATGGCCGTGAGGCCGGTGAAGTACGAAAGCGCATACAGCACGTAAACGATTAGCGTGAGCGTCTTCAGTGATTGATTCTTGTTGTCGTCCGATTCAACGATCAGGTCACTCATATGTACTCCCGGTCTGGGCGGCCAGCATCATCCAGCGATGTTTACTCGCGCCTGTGGCATTAGTCCTGATTGCCGCGTATCAGTAGTACTGGAACGGTAGCATTGCGCACGATGTTCTCAGCGACGCTACCCATCAGCAGTCGGTCCACACCTTTGCGGCCATGCGTGCCGGCGACGATCAGGTCGGCTTCCCACACTTCTGCTTGTTCAGCGATGATTACGCCCAAGTTCTGGCCGGCATCTTCGACCTGCTTGATTTCGGAAGTCACGCCAGCTTGCTGTACTTTTTCCTGCACCTTGGTTAACACTTCGGCGCTATGGATCAGCTCACCTTCGCCTGGCGTGAAGCCGGGCACCATCCAATTCTCCTCGTTCCACAGCAGAACGGGGTCGATCACGCTGACGTTCAACAGCAGCAGTGTCGCGTTGCCAGCTTTTGCAAGCATGATCGCCTCATCCAGCGAGCGTGAAACCGGGTTGCCATCCACTGCCACCAGAATTCGTTTGTACATGATTCCTCCTTTAGCCTTTCAGCTCTTGGTCCAGCCGTCCCGCAACGTCACCGTGCGGTTGAATACCAGTTTGCCACTGGGTTGGTGGTCGCGACGGTCGGTCACGAAGTAGCCGAGGCGTTCGAACTGGTAACGTGTCTCGGGGGCGGCATCCTTCACGGCGGCCTCTACCCAACCTTGTACCACGTTGAGCGAATCTGGATTGATGAAGTCGAGGAAACTTTGCTCCTTGTCGCCGTCCGGCTCGGACACGGTGAACAAGCGATCATACAGCCGGATCTCGGCGGGCAGTGCGTGGGCGCGGGACAGGAAGTGGATCACGCCCTTGACCTTGCGGCCGACCGGGTTCTGCCCCAGCGTGTCAGGATCAATGCTGCACTTGAGTTCGATGACCTTGCCGGACGCATCTTTCACCGCTTCGTCGCAGCGCATCACGTAGCTGTGGCGCAGACGGATCTCGCCGCCCAGCGTCAACCGCTTCCAGCCGGGTGGCGGCACCTCGGCGAAGTCGTCCGCTTCGATGAACAGCTCGCTGGAGAACGGTACCACGCGGTTGCCGAGTTCCGGCACGTTGGGGTGGAAGTCCGCTGCGCGCGTCTGCGCGCCGTCAGCATTGGTGATCGTGACTTTGAGCGGATTGATGATGGCCATCACGCGCGGCGCGCGCAGTTCCAGGTCTTCGCGGATCGCGCCTTCCAGCACCGCCAGATCCACGTTGTTGGCACTCTTGGATACGCCGATGCGTTTGGCGAACTCGCGTATGCCCTCTGGCGTGTAGCCGCGACGGCGCATGCCCGAAATCGTCGGCATGCGCGGATCATCCCAGCCACTCACTTTTTTCTCGTTCACCAGTTGCAGCAGCTTGCGCTTGCTGGTGATGGTGTATTGC
Organism: Ferriphaselus amnicola; assembly: GCF_000974685.2. Taxonomy (NCBI): domain Bacteria; kingdom Pseudomonadati; phylum Pseudomonadota; class Betaproteobacteria; order Nitrosomonadales; family Gallionellaceae; genus Ferriphaselus; species Ferriphaselus amnicola. The sequence continues at coordinate 2,257,201 of NZ_AP018738.1, read as the reverse complement.
AACTCAAGCCGCGAGAACTCGTACTGGCGTGGGTGGCAAGGGATGGTGATGTTGTCGAGTACCCAGTCGTACAGCGGTCGATGGTCTTCGAACTCCAACGTACAGATGGAATGGGTGATGCCTTCCAGTGCGTCGGAGATGCAATGGGTATAGTCGTACATCGGGTAGATGCACCACTTGTCGCCGGTGCGGATGTGGTGGGCACGGCGGATGCGGTAGATGGCGGGGTCGCGCAGGTTGATGTTGGGCGAGGCCATGTCGATCTTGGCGCGCAGCACCATCGCGCCGTCGGCGAACTCGCCGTTCTTCATACGGGTGAATAGGTCGAGGTTCTCTGCTACGGAGCGGTCGCGATTCGGGCTGTTGCGCCCCGGCTCTTTTAGCGTGCCGCGATATTCGCGCATCTGCTCCGGCGTCAGATCGTCCACATAGGCCAAGCCCTTGTTGATGAGCTCAACGGCGAATGCGTACAGTGCGTCGAAATAATCGGATGCCCAGCGAACTTCGCCATTCCACGTGAAGCCAAGCCAGCGCACATCATCCTGAATCGAAAGCGCATATTCTTCACTTTCCTTTTCAGGATTGGTGTCGTCGAAGCGCAGGTTGCACGCGCCGCTAAAGTCTCTAGCTAAGCCGAAATTCAGGCAAATGGACTTGGCATGTCCGACATGCAGGTAACCGTTCGGCTCGGGCGGGAAGCGCGTGACGATGGCAGAATGCTTGCCGCTAGCGAGGTCGGCCTCGATGATGTTACGAATAAAGTGGGAAATCGGCGCTGGCGTAAGGCTATTCATGCACTTATCAAAAATATGTATTGAAACGTGGGCGATTTTACCCGAAAATCCGAGCCACTTTCCTGACAAAGCAAGGGGAGTGGCTACTGAAAGTGTGTAGCGCGTGCCAAAGCTCAGGGTGGCCGAAAGATTATCAAGGCCAGATGTGAACCAAAATCATAAAAAACAAATCAAGATGAATATGCCGAGACACTTCAATCAGCGCGCCGCAGTCAGTGCGATGCTACTTTGCCTTAGTCTGCCTGTTGGGGCAGGCGACATTCAGGATGCCAATCTATTATTCAAGCAGGGGAAACAGACCCAAGCACTGGAGAAAGTGAATGCGCTGCTGGCGAAAGACCCTAAAGATATGCAGGCGCGCTATCTGAAGGCGGTGATCTATACCCAGCAAGGGCGTACCAATGATGCCATCACCATCTTCCAGTCGGTCATCAGCGATCACCCAAATATCGCTGAGCCATACAACAACCTTGGCGTACTGCATGCCAGTCTAGGGCAGTATGAGAAAGCCAAGATCGAGTTTGAGACGGCGATCCGTCTGAAGCCGAATTACGCGATCGCCCACGAGAATCTGGGCGATTTGCATGTCAAGATGGCCAGCACATCCTATGGTTATGCGACCGATGCTGATCGCGGTAATGCTAAAGCCAAAGATAAGCGCGAGCAAACTAAGTCAATGACTAGCAGCAAACCCGCTACTGCGGCACCATCGCTCGCGCCTGCTGCTGTAGCGGCTGCCAAGCCGGAAGCACCCCAGCCGGCGGTCGTTGCTGCTGCTCCAGTCGCTCCTGTTGTGGCATTACCTGTAGCTAAGCCTGTAGAGCCCGTGGTCGTCGCTAAGCCGACAGCTCCAGCTCCTGCAGTTGTTGCACCTAGCAAAGTGACCTCGCCCGAAGCGTCGCCTAAGCCGGCGGCAGTACCAGCACCAGCTAAACCCGCCGTTGCACCTGCTTCGACGTCGTTCTGGCAGGTTTTGGTAGGTTCACATCCCGATGCGCCGGCGGTTTCCCCGACGGCAGCTGTCAAGTCTGCTCCTGCCGCGTCGAGCCCTGTTGTGGTGCAAAAAGCGCCTGTGGTTGCAACTCCAGCGAAACCTGTGGAGGCCGCCGCTGTCGCACCAACCAAAGTGACCTCACCCGAGACGCTCCCCAAGCCAGTGGCGGCAACTGCACCAGCCAAGCCTGCTGCGACACCTTCAGCGCCATCGTTGTGGCAGGTTGTAACCGGCTCTCATCCTGATGCACCGAAGGCTGCTCCGACTGTTGTGGCCAAACCGGCTCCTGTTGCACCGACCCCTGTCGTGGCAAAGCCTGCGCCAGTCGTTGTCGCCACAGCGCCGGCTAAACCTGTGGAGGTTCCTGCGGTCGTGGTTAGCAAGCCTGCCGCTCCAGCTCCTGCGGCTACGGTTCAAAGTAAAGCCGCTACCCCAGCTCCGTCGATCAAGGCGGCTGCGCCTGTCGCTGAAAAGCCAGCAGCCCCCGTCGCAGCAATCCAGACTAAACCAGTTGTCGTCGCAGCGCCTGCTGCTGTGGCCAAGCCTGTGGCAGCTGATGGCAACGCTGCGGTACTCGGTGCTGTGAATGATTGGGCTGCTGCGTGGTCGAGCAAGGATGCGAAGAAGTACCTGTCGTTCTATGCCAAGGATTTCGCTACTCCCGGCGGTGCATCGCGCGTTTCGTGGGAGTCGGCTCGCCAACAACGTATCAGCAAGCCGAAGTTCATCAAGGTCGGTGTGGATAATGCCAAGGTCACAATGATTGACAGCACTCATGCGACGGTGACCTTCAAGCAGACTTACCTGTCCAGCACCCTGAGTGAAGTCAGCAGCAAGACTCTGACCTTGGTCAAGTCGGGCGATGCGTGGCTCATCAAGGAAGAAAACGCAGGTAAGGCGGCATCGGCTCCTGAGGCGGTGGCAGCTATGCCAGCTGCATCTGTGCCAGTTAAGCCAGTCAGCCCAGCACCGGCTCCTACCTCCGTGGTTAGAGCACCCACCGCTGCTCTTGCACCTAAACAAGATGCGAGCAATGTGGGTAGTACCTCGGCGATTCGTCCGTCCATGCCTGTGCTGCCCGGTAGCCGTTCGCGCAAGCCCGTAGCCGGTTCGGCTGACGACTCATCGCCAGTCAACGCTTTGCGTGGTTGGGCGACGGCTTGGTCAGCTAAGGATGCGGATAAGTATCTGTCGTTCTATGCCAAGGATTTCACAGTGCCCGGTGGAGTTCCACGTGCAACGTGGGAGTCGGCGCGCGAAGATCGAATCAGCAAGCCGAAATTCATCCATGTAAATGTGGATGATGTAACGGTGACGCAAACTGACGGCACCCATGCTCGGGTGACGTTCAAACAGACCTATAAGTCGAGCTCCCTGAACCAAGTCAGCCGTAAGACCATGGTGATGGTGAAGACGGCTGACGGTTGGCAGATCAAGGAAGAGAGCGGCAAGTAAGCTAGCTTCGTTTGATCGCTGCACAAGAAAATCCCGCTTCGGCGGGATTTTTTCTGTCTGATGCCGCCACATTCGGCTTGCCACTGACGGGGGAATGACGAATTTTCGCACGGTGAGCCTATGATAAAATTCGGCGAAACTTTCTGCGAGATCGCGCCATGTCTGGAAACACCTTCGGAACCCTGTTCACCGTTACCTCTTTTGGCGAATCCCACGGCGCAGCCATCGGCTGCATCGTCGATGGCTGTCCGCCGGGGATGGCGCTCAGCGTCGCTGACATCCAGCCTGACCTTGATCGCCGCAAGCCGGGCACCTCGCGCCATGTCACCCAACGCCGTGAATCCGACACCGTGGAGATCCTCTCCGGCGTGTTCGAAGGCAAGACCACCGGCACGCCCATCGCGCTGCTGATCCGCAACGAAGACCAGCGTAGCAAGGACTACGGGACGATCGCTGAATCCTTTCGTCCCGGTCACGCCGACTACACCTACTGGCAGAAATACGGCATCCGCGACTATCGCGGCGGCGGGCGTTCTTCGGCGCGCGAAACCGCAGCGCGCGTGGCCGCTGGAGCTATCGCCAAAAAGTGGCTGAACGAACGCTTCGGCGTCACCGTGCGCGGCTATCTGGCGCAGTTAGGCGAGCTAGACGTCCCGTTCCAAAGCTGGGATGACGTGCCCAACAACGCCTTCTTCGCCCCCAATGCCAGCGTCGTACCCGCGCTGGAAGATTATATGGACGCGCTACGCAAGTCCGGCGACTCCATCGGCGCCAAGCTCGGAGTCGTCGCCAGCGGCGTACCCGTCGGCTGGGGCGAGCCGGTGTTCGATAGATTAGATGCCGACATCGCCCACGCGCTGATGGGCATCAACGCGGTCAAGGGCGTGGAGATCGGCGCAGGCTTCGACTGCGTCACCCAGCGCGGCAGCCAGCACGGCGACGAACTCACTCCTGACGGATTCTTGAGCAACAACGCCGGCGGCATCTTGGGCGGTATTTCGACCGGGCAGGACATCGTGGCGCACTATGCGATTAAGCCGACTTCGAGCATTCGCCTGCCGCGCCACAGCATCAACAAGGCAGGCGAAGCGGTGGAAGTCTCCACCGAAGGACGGCACGACCCGTGCGTGGGGATACGCGCCACGCCGATCGCTGAGGCGATGGTGGCGTTGGTGTTGATGGATCATGCGCTGAGGAATCGGGGGCAGAATGGGGATGTGGTGTGTGGGACGATGAAGATTCGTTAATTGGTCTAAGGCTATGAGCGAAGACCCTGTGTCGGAAACAGCAAAGGCTGTTCAAGAAGTTGCCAAAACAACTGGTAAAGCCATTGATGCCGGACAACAGTTTGGCGAATTTATTTCTCGATATATTGCCGGTTCTATAGAGCAAGGATTCGGGATAGTTGAAGACAAACTCAAATACATGCGCTGGGAAAATCAAGTCAAGTTGATGCATCGAGCTGCAAAACTGTCTGAACAAATCGGCCTGACTCGTCCTAATCGCGCAATCCCTCTCAAACTTGCAGTTCCTTTATTCGAGGCTGCCTCACTGGAAGATGATGAGCGCCTCCAAGATCTTTGGGCTCAGCATTGGTAAATGCAGCCAACCTCGATAGCTCAATCATTCTACAGCGTGCCTATATCGACATTCTCAACCAAATTACCCCATTGGAAGCTGAGATATTGATGAAGGTTTATTCTCTACCGTTCGAGAGAGTGAGTCATGAGGGCGTGGAAATTGGATGGTTGCCTGTTGAAGTTCGTATCGGCAAGGACGATGGGAGAGAAGATGATTTGCCTGTACCCTCCGATGAAATCAAATTGGCGCTCGCGAATTTAGCCAGGCTTGGCTGTCTTTCACTCCAAAGATCATGGGGGGGCGGTGAAATTTATAAGAAGGTAAACCCAACCCTTCTTGGGAGATCATTCGTTGAGGCATGCACCCTTCAACCGGCCCGGTAGGCAGCTAGGTAGGGCGCAATCGTTATTGCGCCGCATGGTTAAAACCGCCGGGGGTTGCCCGGCAGCAAGTTCCCTTTCTTGTCTGGCAAGAAAGGGAACCGAAAGAAGCCGCCCCCGGTTTGCCGCCCTTCAGGTTCCCTGCGTTGCTCAAACGGTCAGGCGGCTGCGGAACTCGCGCTTTGCGCTCAGACAGTCCTCGCCGAAAGCCCCTGACCGTTTTCCGCTACTCGGCGGCGCACAGGGGAAAAGCACGTTGCTTTTGTGTGCGCTGCGCGCACGTTTTTTGGCGTAGCCAAAACCAATGGGTGGGCAACGAGTTGCCCACCCTACAACTGGGTTTGGTTTTCTCCCCTCATCCGCCACCGAGCAGAGGAGGCTGGTCAGGGAATTCTGACGAATATGTTTGAGTCCGTGGCTGCGAAGCAGATCGGACGAGTTTATGAGGAAGAGTAGGGAGGGGGTGGAAACTGGATGGATAGAGAGGACAAAAAAAGCCACGAAAGCCGCGTAAATACTAGAGATAACACCAAAACAGAAAAAATCTGATTTCTGGACAGTTTTGGGGTAAAAGTGGGAGATATTCGGGAGGAATTATGGAGAAATTACCAGAATGAATACGGAAATAATCCCACTTCAAATGCCATTTAATACATCATCGAACGCGATTTAATATCACCGTCAGATAATCGTGAGTGACATCAGCAATCAGCTGACGATCCGACACAGGAAGCCCTACCAAACGCCGAGATGGAAGCCCTGGATGATTTACCCGCTTCCGATACATCCCACCAAATTTAAGTGCCTTGGATTTTTTTGGGGAAATTGTATAAGGCTGGGTTCCCGAATGGTGCCAGGCGGCTCGCATTGACTCAGTTGCACCGTCGAAACCAAGCACCAAAATATCGCCAGTTGCTTGGTAATTGAAACTTTGAAGCATGCGCCCCGTTTTATTCAGTGGCCCACCCTTACGCTTTTCCATAAGCGTCATGGGCGACAACTCTTTCCACTTCGAGCCATCCGGAGCCAGTCCAGCATTGTGACGCTCTCGGTTCACACGCAATAATGATTCACCCACGCTTCCGAGCAACTCTTGTGGATGGGATATGGCCTGTCGTGCTGCGGTCAGCGCACGGACAAGGTGATTTACTTGAAAATTTAATTCTAATTGCATATTATGGTGACTCCTTGTGGCGATAGAAGAACGGGTGCCTGACATCACCAGACCCAATCAAAACCACAGACGCGACCTTGCAGGAGGTCGCGTTTTTATTTTTTGAATACCAAACGTCCGATCCGCTGCTTATCGAAGTACTTCAGGCGCGCCTTATCGCTGCTCGGTTCAGCCATGAATGTGGTTGAGCCAGTCCAGCCGGTATGCCCCCATTCAAAAACCGTAATTCCATACTCCCCCGTTCCTTCTACCTCGAAGGCCCGCAAGTAACGTCGCTTTAATCTCCAGCGCTTCGGCTTATCAGGGTTGTCGTTCGACCAGGCTCGATCCTCTTCCCATGCCCACCAGATTTCGTCTGGCTCGATCAGCGTCATGGCTAGCATGTTCACGTAGCGCAGGCGTTCAATCTTTTCCGGCTTTGCCAGCCATTTAAATTCTCCCGTTCCATCATGGAACAGCGCCTTGGTGATTGCGATGGAAACACCTACTGCATCAGTGAAAACTGACCCCGTTTCCATGTTTGCTCCGAAGATGTCGAGAAAGTCGGCCACCGCCATTTCCGGTGCCGTTCCTGCCGGAAGAATTACGTCCGCTGGGATGGTGGTTGGCTTAAGTGGCGCTGGTGATTTGAATCCAGTTGGCCACGGCGTACCACGCTCCTTCAGTACTGCATCGTATCCTTGCAGCGGCGGCACGGTATGCGGCTCCAGCCATGCCTTGCCGGGGTTATAGGCGAAGCCCGGATCAATTCCCTTGGGAACGCGCACCGTGCGCGGGTTGCTGCCGTTCTTGCCGACCACACGCTCTTCCCATTCGATGGGTGGTGCGGTATCCGGCCCGGACTTACCGGCCTGCTCCCAGACCTGCTTGGCCTCAGTGCGGGTTAACGAATCTACCCTGCATTTGCAGCCCCATCCGTTTTGCGGCATGTGCACACCGAACCACGGATCATCAGCGGGAAGGGTCAATCCATCCCAAGACTTATGCTCCAGTCGCGGGTGCTCGATGCTGGTGTGCCGGTAGCGCCAGTAAGGGCGGAATTCCTTGAGCGACACCATCTGCTGATAACGCCCAGCGTTGTACGCCTGCGTGATGTTAGTGTCGTAGATGATCTTGCTGCGCCAGCCGGGTGCACCGTTGTGCGCCCAGCCATGCTTGGCGACGATCTCATCGAAGCGGGTGCGGAATTCATCGTAGCCGCCGCCTTCCCACTTGGCTTTTTGGATGGCGTTGTAGAAGTCTTCGACCAAGGCATCATGAGCGGCACCGGCCACAACAAAGGCGTGACTGTGCTGCTCTTGCCAGATGTCCGTCCAGCCTGACGTTGGAAGCTTGATCTTGTTGCGATAGAACTCAATCGCTTGGTCGAATTGAAAGCCGCTCATACTTGCTATGCTGGTAGCGGGCTATGGCGTGGTTTTGCCGCCTGCTTTTCCCGAATCTGCTCCACCTTCGTCCAAATTCTCGCCAACTCGCATTCGCCCGCGTCGTGCATGTCCATTTGTTGCGCCAAGCACAACGCCGCGAGCGTCACCATCACGCCGCCGACTTCTTGCACTGGATCGCCTACCGGCCCACCAAAGACGTAGTCCACAAGCTGGTGTGCCTCGCTTTGTGTGCAGCCGGTGGACTGAACAAGCTCCAGCGCCTCTTCCAAAAAACGATGGTTGCGCTCATCTACGTCGTTCGAAATTTGTTCTCCGAAGCACACGGTCATCCACGGCTTCACTCGCTTCTGAAATGTCATCGTCAATCTCCGTTATTGATATTTCCACCTATATCCGCCCGCCCAGCCAGATTCGCCGCCGTCATCCCCTCAGCGATGTTCTGCACCCACTCTTTTGATGGAGTTGCTGTCAGCGCGGCGATCTTGTCCAGCGCCTCGTCAAAGCTGCCAGACTCAGCCACGATGGACGCGATCTGTTGGGTTAGCACTTCTTCATGCGGGGCAGATAGCGCGGCCAGTCTGGCGGCATAGATTCCGGTCACGTCGGCTTCCTTGGCCTCTTTCGCCAGCACAGCCAGACGCACCAGCGCCGCATCGGCAGGCTTGGTTGCGGGTGGCGTTTCAGCAGGCTTGGAGCTTCCTGCCACCAGCAGCTTTGCCCCTTCCTTGGCACGCGGGATCTGAGTCACCTGGTGCGCGTATTCGACATCGATCTCCATGCCCATCGCGGCGCCATCATTCAGCACCTTCACCATCTTGCCTTGATCGACGGTTTCCTCGGTGTCATAGACGAACTTCGGCATTCTGTTCTCGGGGAACATGCCGTTGATGAGCACAATCGGACGCACCAACTGATTGTTGATAGTCGGCTGGATCTGGCGCACGTCATGCAGCAGAATCTCGCGGCGCACCTTATCGTAGATCATGATGCGCGCTTCGGACGTGGTCTTGCCATCCAGCTCGCCGCCGAGGATGGCCTTGGATTGTTTGCTCTCCCAGTACGCCGTCGCGTTGAGGAAGTCGTCAACATTGCCCTTGGCCGCGGCTTGGATGAAGTCGATAGTCATATTGGCGGGAACGACACCAGCACCATCCGACCCGATATTGCGCACTGCGCGCAGTAGCTCGTCGCGCTGAGTCTTGCCGATGCCTGACGGATATTTACCCAAGCGCAACGGCAAGCCATACACCTCAAGAAAGCGCTGCATGTCGCGGATGTTGTAGGCCTTGTAGGCATACGTCCACGCCAGAACACGGAACAGCGAGGCCTGCTCGATGTAGCCTGATTTAGCCCGGTGCTCATGCACCACCCAGCCCCACTCGCGCAGTGGCTCCGGCATCCCCATCTTGAGCAGTTGAATCTCTGCCGTGTCGCGGTCGGTCTGAAAGTTGCGCTGAGGAAGGAAATTCAGGCTACGCGGCAACCACTCGCTGCCAGTTTTCCATTCGATCTCCAGCGCAGCGAATCCCTTGCCGATCGCATCGGTTAGATCGTATTGCGCATCCTCAAACCGTGGGATGCTGGCGAGCATATCTTGTAGCTCAACTGTTCGGTCGATCTCGGCCTGAGTAGCATCCTTGGGTGGCTCCAGCTTCCAGCCCAACCCAGTCACGGCACGGCGGCGCTTGGCCAGCTCAGAAAAGATGTGTGGATCTTGCTCCTCGACCAGCTCGAACAGAGTGGCCTGTTCGGTGATGAAGCCCTGATCGGCCTGCGCAAATGCGCTGGCCAGACGGGACGGGTCGAGCGTGTTCACGCTCATGTAATTGAGGGTGTTGCCCTGAATAGAGCGCGGGCCGGATTGCAGGGTATCTAGGCCGGTTTTGGTTATTCTGGCCAGTGCAGCCTTCATCTGTTTAATCATCATCTTCCCAATCATCATGATTACTACTGTATCGGCTGCTGCTGCGCATCTGGCTGCGAGGCCGCGCCGCCGAGGTGTACTGCCACTCGCCGCCGAACTGTGTAGCCAGCGTGTGCAGCATTTCCAGTGCATCTGGGCCGTCGTCATGGTCAGCTTCTGGCCAGAACTTGAGCTGCTCGATCAGCGTGCTTTGCGAGCGGTGCAACAGGATCTGGCCGTTGGATACATGCGGTTGCAGGCTGATGATGCGCAGCCCCTTGTCGGTGCTGGGTGTGACTGGAATCGCCGGAAATGAGATACCGGCCAGCGCGGCGCGTTTGATCAGCTCGCTGTACAGGAAAGCCTGGAACTGGACGGTTTCCACCGCCCAAGCCACACAGCCATATTCGGCCTGCAACTCGATAGCGCGGCTGATGATGAGGTCGGGCACGCGGCGGCAGATGTCCGCCTCGACCACCGATAGCTTCATCGTCTTGCGATTCAGACCGCCGACCAGAAGTGCCGAGGGGTCGCGCGCCGCGCCTTGCTTGCCCAGAGATGGGTCGAGCGCACCAAAGAATGTCCAGTCGTTGTCGCGGTCGATCCAGAACTGGACGTTCTTGAACGGAGCCGTCTCGTCGTTACCAGCCTCGTTCTGCTGTTCCTGATTGAACGCATCGTGATTGACGGCGCGCATGCACATCAGCCGATACAGCGGTCGCACCTCTGGCCACGACACCACGGCCCCGGCATCCATCGCCGTCTTGTTCTGCTCGTATAACGCGCGCGCTTCGGCCTCGAACACCTCTTTCTCATCATCGTCACCGGAGCGGGTGTAGATCGCCTCCCAGCGCTCCCACAGCGCCATGTTGTCCGGCCACTGCATGATGGAGCGGAAGATGCGCCGCCGCCATCCCGGTGCGCGCGCCACGCGGTTGATCGCGGCATCGTAATGCAGCGAGGTGCCGACCCAGAACACGTCCATGCCGCCTCCGGGGCCAGCCAAGCCGATCACAGCCGACAGGACGTATTTCTCGATCTTGTCGCGCTGCTTCTTGTCCTTCACGTTCTCGTCGTTTTCGAGATCATCCAGAAAGATCAGGTCAGGCCGATGTGGGCCGTGCTTCATGCCGCGAATCTTCTTGCCAGTGCCGCCGATGCGCACCTTGACGTTGTTGGCGGTGATCGCCGTCGTGGCCTGCCATACCCGGCCTTGGCCACACGCTTCGGGGAAGTCCATCGCCAGGCGCGGGTTGGTATCCAGCTCAGCCTTGATCGACTCCAGCATCTCGGCGGCTTGCTCCTCGGTGTTCATGATGATGCCGATCATGTGCTTGCGACCGGTCACGATGCACCACAAGCTGCCGAGCTGAGTTTCGTAAGTGGACTTGGCCTCACCACGTGGCGCTTCGTGCACCTCGCGGCCATCGGCAGCGCCATCGATCACCTCCGGCAGGCGCTTGAAGATGAACTGCTGGAATAGCGAAAAGTAAGGCGTGGGCACGTAGTGCGGGAAATAGGTCTGGCAGAAAAACCCGTAGTCATGCCAGGCGCGCTCACGGCGTACACGGCTGGCCTCCGCGTCAGTCGGAAACGCCTCGCACTCCAGTTCGATCTGGTTGCGGATGTCCTCGCCCAGCTTGGCCAGTTCCAGCTCGAACTCACGCCAGTTGCGGACTTCCTTGATGTCACGATCTTCAGCCATTTTTACTTGCCACATCCTTGGCTAACATCGCGGCCTTATCTTTATAAGCAGCCTTCGATAGCTTGAGGTATGACTCGATTAAATCTCGGTCTTTAGGTGACTGATCTTTCAGCCAGAACTCATAAAATCCACCCATTCCTTCGACGTTACGTGACACATCTTTAGCCATTGATGCGTGAGCAATGACAGAAAGCGCGTGTTCAGTCGCAGTAGATAGCTTAGCCATATCTCTTTCCTAGAGTCGCCCCCACCTCTTCAAAGTGCGGTTGAAGTGCTTTCAAAGCGGCGGGGTCTTTTAGACGCAGGTGGTCGGCGATGGTCTTGAGCGTGTCCAAAGCCACCGACAGTCCAGAAAACTGAGGATTCACGCGCGCAAATGCCTTGCTGAACTTGGCATAGGCATCGGCCAGTTGGGCGAGCAGCTGCGCCTTATCCGCTGCTGGGATCTTCGATTCCTCCAGCTCGCGCGTCGTGGTGATGACTTGTCGTGCAAAGTCTTCCACCAACTGCTGGTTGAGCGCGTCGATTCCGGCATCGCTGATCTTGTAGGCCATGCGTGCCGTGTCCCAATCATCTCCCTTGACCTTGGCGGCTCTTTTCCAGTCGCGGGCGGTGTCGTAGCTCACCCCGCACGACACAGCCGCACCATTAAGGGGTAGCCCCTCCACGAAGAGCTGGCGCACGCGATCGCGAGTGTCCTGAGAGTGAGCCATCAGTGTGGGATGTGCTTGATAAGTTCGACCGCTGCCGCAGCCAGCGCGCCGCCCACGCCACCGCCCAATGCGCTGAGCTTGGCCACCTTCTCGATGATCTTCTTATCCTCACCTTCCAGCGCGGTGACACGATCACCCAGACCATTGATCTTCCCCCTGACATTCGCTTCGAGATCGTCGATGAGCTTGTTGATCGCCGAGCTACTCTCTTTGATCTTGTCCGACAGGTTGTCTTCCACGCGATTGATGCGTGCCGTCGCAGCCTGGTCAAGTTTCTGGATGTCGCCCCGGATCGCGGCCATGTTGGTATTCATCGCCTCCACAGTGCCGACCAGCTTGCCGATACTGTGCATGATCTGGGCGTTGCTCACGCCGCCGCTGTCTAAACCATTGTCTTTGTCACCCACAAAATCCCCCTAACCAGCCAATTACCGCCATTGAAAAAAATACTACCGTCGCGTAGTGCCACGTCCTTACGCGCTTGTCGGAACCCATTAGGATCACCGCGCACACAAATACCCCGGCGAAAAAGAAGCCCAATAGCCATCTGAAATCGTTATGCCACCACGCGCTGCCGATGCCACCAGTGACGAAGGCCGAAATTAGGCACAGGATGTAACCAAGACGGCTCATCTCACTGCCTGATCGAAGGAGCTTTAGCCAGCAGTTCGTCTTTGTCGCGCGAGCCACGCGAGCTGCCGAACTCGAACTGATGCGCATCGCGCAGGCTCAGGCCGAAGTAACTTGTCACGGTGGATAGTTGAGCTAGGAGTGCACCAAAAACACCTTCGCTTATAGCATCTGGGTATTTGGCTTTGACATAGCCAAGGGCGAGCATTCCTAACAGTCCGAACAGAAGCCCAATCACATCAGTGAGCACCATCAGGTCGGCGCGTTGATTGCGATACCCAGCCAGGTGCAGCGATACGTCGCGAGCACGGGCATCTTTGCGATCACCGGCAGCCACACGTTCCAGCTCTTCCAGATTGGCAAAGCCAAGCGACTGCATCCTGAGGGCGAAATCGTTGTCTGCCTGACGCAGCGTGGCGAGTTGTTCGGGCGTGGCTGAGGCTACGGCTTGCTGAATGGCACGCTGGTTGGGCTCGACCTCCACGCCGATAGCCTGTCCGATGGCCGTGGCAGCCATGCCGACCAGCTGTGGGACATTGCCGGTGGCGGCAGCGCCGATCCATGGGAGAATGGTTTTGAGTAACTCGTTCACGCTGCGCTCCCCACGGATTCATCCAGCAGCACATGTCCGGCCAGCGGCTGCTTGCCTCCGGCCAGCCATGCGGCCACGTCGAAATTCGGGCAGGTCTTGGTCACGCCGGGCAGCCCGCGATGGCCGACGATCTCTACACCGGGATAGGTTGCTTGCAGGCTTTCGATCAGACGCTTGAGGGCTTCCCACTGGGCGCGAGTGAACTTGTCTTTACCGATGATGCAAATGCCGATCGAGCTAGCGTTATAGCCCTGGGCATGCGCGCCGATCTCATCCACATGGCGAGCGCTGACCACGGCCCCCGCGACGTAGATCAGGAAGTGATAGCCGATGCTGGTGAGGGCGGGCTCTTGCACCCGACGCCACCCCGGCAGGCGCTTGAATCCGCGTACGCGGTGCCAGCTGTCGATCTCTTGCAGCGGAGTGGTGAAGTTCTTGTCGCCGGGCTTGCCGGTGAACAAAGTGCGCCCGTTCGGACTATCCGAGCAGTGAATAACGATACGTTCGATTCTGCGAGCCATCGCGGCCTCCCATCAGTTGATGGTGGGAGATTACGCGCGCGCGAGTTGGGTTATGAGGCGGGAAATGTTTCCCGAGGGGCGATGGTAAGTGGCTTAGGGTGGAATGATCCCCTCAATATAGGAGGAGCATCATGGGAAACCAAACGGCGCAGGAAAAACTGGTGGCAACGGAAAAGCTGCTCAACTTCATGAGCGACGAGTTAGCGGACTGTCACCAACAAGAGAAGCTTGAAATATTGGTGCTGGCCTATCACGCCCTAGCCGGTACGCATGAGCTGCGCAGACTGGTTAGCCAGATTTAGTCATGTCATGGAAGTGCGCTTGCACGGCCTGAAGACAGTCTTCTAGAACGCCCTCAACACTTGGGCTGCGGGTGTTGCTGGAGTAGTTCTTCTGGCCAATAGTGGCACTCGCGAGCTGGGTGGCCATCTTGAGTAGTTCGATTGCGGTTTCTTCTTTCATAGCGGGTTCCTTGGGTTACTGGTCTTTGGGGAGATTCACTGGGGCGGCTGACAGCGCGTAACTGCGTCCTGACTTTACCCTCGCCACATCTCCAATGATCTCTCCGTAATACATGGCATAGCGAAACTGCTCGGCATCAAATTGCGGGAATTGTTTGGCGAGCGTGCTCTGCACAATGCCCGGATTGGCCTCGATAACGGGGAGAGCCGCGCTCATCACTTCCGCGTAAAGCGGATCGTCGCGGGTGAATGCGACCATCAGCTTTTTGAATTTCTCATGAACCTCTGGCGGAGTGTTTTCATTGGTGATTGCGTAGGCCAGTTTTTGCAGCCATGCGCGCGCAAAATCGTAGTCCCCGGCGTTCCATGCCTGTTTGATTTCGTCGAACTGCTGTCGCCACTCTATGGACAGATAACCGTCATCAGTTTCGACGGTATGGACGCGCGCTGGATTATGTTCGACACCCCGTTGCGCTTGCTGCTCTCGCTCCTGAATGATTTGAATATTTTGCGCGTGAAACTCCTCGGCCTCACGTTTTTTTCGGGCGGATTTTTCTTCTGCGGATTCTGTTGGCTTAGCTTCCTCCGCCTTTCTAAGTTGATCTTTCTTCCAATCCTTATAGACGAAAATAGCAGTAGGTATGCCAATTACGATGGCAAAGAGTAATCTGCCGCCCACCTGCTCATATAGCCAGATGAAGGGATAGGCGAGGATGAACAGAATGGCACCGACAAATATGGCAAAACCACTTGCGGCATCCGACTGCTTGCTCATTTATTTCCCCTTTGGTTCTGCCTCAAGCTTGAACGACAACGCCTTAGCTACCGTCCCTGGTTTTAGCCCCAGCTTTTCATCCGCCTCGGTGCTGTTCAATCCGCAGTAGTCAAGAAAGCGGTCGATGATCTCTATCAGGCTGCTGTCCCCGTTGAGGATGTAGTCCACATCTAGCTTCAAATCTGGGCGCTGCGCCACCAATGCCCATAGTTCCTTTTCGGGGAAGCTTTCCCGTTGTCTTCGTCCAGTCCACGCACGTTGTGACAAGCCGAGCAACTCGGCTACCTCTTTGTCAGTCTGTTTTTTTAGCTGCTGTTTCAGCCGCAGTGTCGCTTCCTCAAAATAATTCATCCCCCCCCCCTTGACATTAAATTAAATGGTATTAAACTTACCTCATAGTAATTTAATTACCATTAAGCCAAGCCAAAAATAAGGAGCCTCACATGACTAAGACCCCTCAACAAATTAAATCTGATTTCGATGCCAAGGGCATCCCTGTTTCCAGTTGGGCAGATCAGAACGGCTTCCCGAGAGACGCAGTGTACCGCGTTTTGAACGGCTTCACCCCGTGCAAACGCGGCCTGCCACATCGTATTGCAGTCGCCCTCGGCATCAAGCCAACCGCCAACTAAAACGATCAACGGTGGTAGAGCGCCCGAGCGTCAGAGCCGCAAGACAGCCAGAACGCCTGAGCGCCAAACGCCACCACCCAATAAACCAGTGAAAGGGATGTGCAAATGAAACCAAAAACACGCAAAGGTTATACCCGACTGCAACTGATCGAATTATCCCAAAAGCTGCCGAACTTTCCGGGGACGCTGGATGATTTCACGCTGGCGGATGTATTGATGGAATTGTTGGAAGCGGAGCAGTTGAACATCGGTAAGCAAAGCGCCGCCGTGTTGCTGGGGTTAGTTAAAAAGCTGACTGATCGCGCCATTACAAACGCACCCAAGCCCGCGCAAGTTAACGGCGACGGTGAGCCGGTGTACACCGTGGCTGAGATCGCCGCCATCACCGGAGAAACGCCGGAGGCGGTGAGGTCGGGGATCGAAGCTATCCGGCAGGAAGGCGGGGGCGCGGCAGTCAATGCGCTGATGGCCGATCCGAATCAAGTCTCGTCTTTGCACTAAGGTGGGCGAAATGGAAAAGAAAATTCAACTTGCCGACGGCGAAAGCCAACGCGATCTGGTGAATCAGTTGTTAGGCCAAATTCAGATGGCTAATTCTTTCGCGAGATTCGCCGACGTCGTCAGTTTGCAAAAGCTAAAACATATCAAGGAAACCAAGGCATATAAGGCTGTTTCTGGGATGGGGGCTGTCTCGGCTGACGGTGAAAAAATCGCCGACGTCGGCACTTGGGAGGGATTCTGTAGTGCGCTTGGCATGAGCAAAAGCAAAGTTGATGAAGACTTGTTGAATCTAAGTGCATTTGGCGAGGATGCATTGAAAAAGATGGCCAGCATGGGAATCGGCTATCGCGATCTGCGCCAGTACCGCAGATTGCCAGATGACGATCGGGCGGCGCTTACTGAAGCGGCTAAGACAGGAGACAAGGATACCCTGCTTGACCTGGCGGAAACTCTGATCGAGAAGCACTCCAAGGAAAAAGCCGCGCTCAAAAACGAAATTGCGACAAGCGAGACGCTGGTAAATAACCTTAAGCGCAACTTCGACACGGTCAACAACAAGAAGTTGGCGCTGGAAGACGAGGTGGCGCGCCTGCGTCCGCGCACGCTGATGCCGGGTGTTGCCGAGTTCGATGCGCGCACCTTCGAGGTGCGCCACGAAGCGGCAGGGCTGGAATACGGGGCGCGGATTCAGATGGATGCACTGGATACGCTGTTTATCGAGGTTTTGCAGGATGCGGAGGTGGACGCGGAAACCGAATCGCTGCGACTTAAAGCGGTGGGGCTGGCAGCCGGGGCGATGCTGGCGCGCGCGCTCGACCTGTACGAGCGGGTCAAGGAAGGGCTGGGCGGCGAAATGCCGGTTAAACCGCATGGCGACCTGATGCTCACCAGCGATGAGAAAGACATGCTGCACGCCGGGGTGATGCTGCTCAACGCCAATTTTGAGCGGGGGCGTGAGGCTCGCAAGATGACAGTGGATGATGAGGTCAATAAACACCGCACCGGCCCCGGTCGGCGCAAGGGCAGCAAGAACAAGAGTGGGGGCGAAAAATGAAAGCCCTGACCATTACCCCTGCGGCAACACAGTTGCCACGCCCAGCATTACGGGCTGAGGTCATCAGGCTGGACAAGCACCGCAAGGGGGCATTTGCGGTGGCCGGAGACAAGAAGAAGATCGCGGCGTACCACTGGGAAAGTGTGATTACAGCGATCCGCGCCATACAAGGCCGTGGCTCGGAAAGTGCCGCCGTCGATCTGTTCATGCGCCGGGCTGAGAACGGCGACTTGAAGCCGAGCGTGATGGATGCGCTGGCTGCCGTGTCGGTAGGCAAGCGCATGATGCCTTCGCGCAGCACAATTTTTGAGAAGCTGGCGGCGTACCGCGACCACGGCGTGGATGGCCTGGTCAAAAAACACAAGGGGCGCATCCGCATCGAAGGGCGCTGGGAAGGGTTGGCGCTGGAGATTTGGAGCCAATCGACCTCTCCGGAAATCGCCCCTATACACCGCAAGCTGATGGAGGTGCATGGCTTTACCGTCGGCTACGAGCAAGTGCGCGGCTATATCAATGCGCTGCCCGCCACGCTGGGGCGTATGAGCCCGGCACGGATCGGACGCAACGCTTACCGGTTGTCGCAAAAGTCTTTCATCCGCCGCTGCATCGACAACCTGCTGCCGGGCGACATTTATGTCGCCGACGGCTACTGCGCCGACATTTACCTCGCCCACCCGATCACCGGCAAGCTGTGGCGGCCAGAGCTTACCGTGGCAATGGATCTTGCTAGCCGACATATCGTGCATATGCGCGCAGACGAGCATGAGGGCACCTATGCCGTGCAGAACATGTGGGCGGAGTGTTTCGTGAAGTGGAACCATGTTCCACTGATCCTGTATGTCGATAACGGCTCTGGGTATTTCAACCACCTGATGAGCGACGAAATGACGGGATTCTATGCCCGCTCCGGTGTACAGGAGGTCATCCATGCCATCCCCGGCAACCCGCACGGCAAGGGCTGGATTGAAAGGTTTTTCAGGACGTTTAAAGACGATTTCTTGCGCGTTCGCTGGGCGGCGTATTGCTGCGCCGACGAGCAAGCTGACGAAGTAAAAAATCACCTGGTCAACGAGGTCAAGGAAGGGCGTATTGCTTTGCCTACATTGGCCGAATTTATGGAGAGCGTGACGGCATGGTTGGCCGATTACCACGGCAGGGCCATCCCGAACCAGCCCGCGCTGGCCAAGCAGACACTGTGGGCGCAGTTGCAGCCCGTGCCGCCCACGGTGAACCTTGCCGTGCTCAAACGCCGTTCAGAGATGCGCAAGGTTCGCCGCTCCGCTGTGGTGCATATGGGGCGCGAGTATAGCCACCCCGACCTGCTCGCTTGGAACGGCCAGCCCGTTGTTCTGGAGTACGACCTGACGGATGACAAGGTGGCGGTGATCCGCACCGAAGCGGGCGATTTCATCTGCGATGCGCATCTGGTTAAAAAAGTTCAGCAGTTCTCGGACAACCGCCTGGAAGACCTGCGGCAGAAGCGACTGGAGAACCAGATCAAGCGCAAGCAAAAACACCTCGAAGAAGATATAGCCCGCGCCGGTCGGGTATTCGATGCCGAAGCGCTGGCCGAGGGGGCGCTGCCCGCACTGGAGGGTGAATCGCAGCGCATCGAGGGCGGCGATTTCAGTCTGGACGATTTTAACTAAGGGAGAACAACATGACGCAGAAGACCTATCCAACTCACTACACCGCTGCCGACATCGCGCTGGTGGAACGCATCCACGTCTGGATGACCGAGCACTTGTACAAGCAGGCAGCGCTGGCACGGCTGGCACGGATACCGGCCAGTACGCTGAATCAGATCATCAACGGCAACTATATCACCAGCCCGAGCAAGCAGCTGGCTGCGGTGGAGTCGGCCATGCGCCACGCTGAGGAAACCACCTCGGACGCAGTCGCTCCGGTGGAAACCAGCGTGTTCAAGTTGGGGCAAACCTGCTGCGCGATGGCGCGGCGCAACCGCAATTTCGCGGTGTTCAGCGGCTTCGTCGGCACCGGCAAGACTTTCGCCATCAAGCACTACGCCGCGACGCACAGCAACACGCACTTGATCGAAGCTACCCCAACGATGACCCCGCAGAGCCTGATCCGCGATCTGTCGGTGCGCATCGCCGGATACAGCGGCAAGGGCAGCATCGCCAGCCGCTTTGACGCGGTGGTGGATGCGCTGCGCAATACCGACAGCCTGCTGATCGTGGATGAGGCCGAGACGCTGACCCCGCATCAGCTGCATACCCTGCGCCGCCTGCGCGACCTCGCCAACGTCGGCATCTTGCTGGTGGGTACCGAACATCTGTCCGGCCTCATCAAGCCCGCACACGGGCAATTCGACCAGATCCGCAGCCGCACCGGTTTCTGGCCAGAGACTGTGCGCCAAATCTCACAGGAGGATGCAGCGGCGCTGGTGCAGGCCGGATTCGGTACCGAGGAGGTGCCCGACGAGGTGGTGGTGCGGCTGTATCAATACTGCAAGGGAAGTGCGCGGATGCTGGTGGAGGGGCTGATCGCCTCGATGCAGCAGATGCGCAAGGGCAAGTCGCTGAGCTGCGACATGGTGGATTTTGTGGCGCGGCAGGCACTGTGCTTGCAAGCCTTACCTAAGGGAGCGTGAGATGAACGAGAACTTCAAGACTTTACTGGGAATCGTGGCCTTTGTTGCGGTGCTGGCCTTCTTCGCCAAGATGGACTACGTCGCCGATCTGGAAATGGAAAACCAAGCGCTGAAGGCCAAGGCGGATCAGTGCCAAGGTCGTCGTATGGTCTATGCCGAGAGGGAGGAATAGCCATGTGCGGAACCGCGAACACGATGGGCGACGATCAGCACCGTGTAGCCATCAGGCTGGCGGCTTGCGCCGCAGAACTTGACGAGCTGAGGGACTTTATCCCCTCGCGCCGGCGCTTGGCGGTTGAGGTCGTCGAAAAGTTGCATCAGCGTGCGCAGGCGTTTGCGGGTGCCCGCATCGCCGAAATCTATAGCGACGACGAAGAGGATACCCATCTGTGAAAACCTCCTGCCCAGCCTGCGGAGCCACGGCCAGCCTCGATGTGCTGCTCGGCAACGAGGGTGCACGCGAGGCTGTAATGGCCGCGCTGGCCATGCCTGCGCCCATCGGCAAGCTGCTCATCCAGTACCTCGGCCTGTTCCGCCCGGCGCATCGCAACCTCTCGTTCGACCGTGTGGCCACGCTACTCAACGAGCTGCTGCCGCTGATCGCTGAGGCCAAGATTGAGCGCAACGGTCGTGTCTGGAGCGCCCCGCAAGATTACTGGCGCATGGCGCTGGAAGAGATGCTGGCCAAGCGCGAGACGCTCACCCTGCCGCTCAAAAGCCACGGCTACCTGCTCACGATCATTGCCGGATATTCCAGCAAGGCCGAGGCCGTACAGGAGGCTCAGTCCGAAAACACCCGCGCCGGTCGCACGCCGGTCGGCAGCGTGGCAGCACGTCAACCCGTAGCACCCGCTCAGCCCGAGCAAAAGAGAACACCCATCCCGGAATCGGTGAAGGCCGAGCTGGGGCGCTTGAAAACCAAAACCCACCCATAGGAGACCATGATGAACACGACCGAAATCAAACCCATCCCCGAGGGATACATGCAGGATGCCAAGGGCGCTCTGTGGCCCAAGGACACCGTGCGCGAGATCGATTTGCTGCGCGATGACCTGGTGCGCGAGATCGTTTCCCGCGCCAAGGCGCAGTCCGAAGCGCTGGCGCAGTTCAAGGCCGGGGTATTCGGCGACATCGAGAGCTTCATCCAGCTCAGCGGCGAGAAGTACGGCGTGAAGATGGGCGGCATCAAAGGCAACGTCAGTCTGCTCAGCTTCGACGGTCGCTACAAAGTTCAGCGCGCTGTGGCTGAGTCGCTGGCCTTTGACGAGCGCTTGCAAGTGGCCAAGGAACTGATCGACCAGTGCATCCATGAATGGAGCCAGGGATCGCGCTCCGAAATCCGTGCTCTCATCAACGATGCCTTTCAGGTGGACAAGGAAGGCCGGGTGAACTCGGCGCGCATCCTGAGCCTGCGCCGCCTGGACATCGCCGACGAGAAGTGGAACAAGGCCATGCAGGCCATCGGCGAGAGCATCCAGGTGGCA
Source organism: Ferriphaselus amnicola (assembly GCF_000974685.2). Taxonomy (NCBI): domain Bacteria; kingdom Pseudomonadati; phylum Pseudomonadota; class Betaproteobacteria; order Nitrosomonadales; family Gallionellaceae; genus Ferriphaselus; species Ferriphaselus amnicola. The sequence continues at coordinate 2,235,850 of NZ_AP018738.1, read as the reverse complement.
GGCAGCAAGACCTACTTCCGCGTGTACGAGCGCGTCGGCGACACCGACCAGTACCGCCCGATCAGCCTTGATATTGCGGCGGTGTGATGAACGCGCTGATCGTTTTCCTCGGCACCTTCGCTACCGTGTTTGCGCTCGGATTCCAGAGCCAGAACGTGAATCAGGGCCACTACAAGGCCGCGATGCTGACCTCGTTCGCCATTGGCGGCGGCAATCTCGTGATCCTGCGTTCCATCCCGGACGGCAACCTGTACGCGTTGCTGGCCTATCTGCTGGCTGGGCCCATCGCCATCGTGGCCAGCATGTGGGTACACGAGCGGACGCTGGGCCGGAAGTAGCCCGTGGTCTGAATAACCACCTGTAGCAGATTAACGATTTACCCACCCACTGAAAGGAGCAACACCATGAAGAAGCAAGACCTCATCACTCAACTCGCAGCCACCAGCAGCATCAAGCAAGGCACCGTCGAAACCGTGCTGGATTACCTCGGTGTCGTCGTCCAGCGTGCGCTGGCCAGCGGTGACGAAGTGACACTGCCCGGAATCGGCAAGCTGCATGTCGAGCGCAAGGAAGCCAGCAAGGGCCGCAACCCACGCACCGGTGAATCCATCGACATCCCGGCCAAGAACGTGCCCAAGCTGAGCGTGGCCAAGGCGCTGAAGGATGCAGTGAACGCCTAAATCACCGCTTCCAGCCCGTTCTCCGAGCGGGCTGCGGGAGAGGGTTTAACAGAGAGAGAATGATGAGCGATTCCAGAAAAGACATCCTGAAGAAGATCAAGAAGTGCTTGGCACTTTCGGCCAGCAGCAACGAGCACGAAGCCGAGGCAGCCTTGCGTCAAGCGCGAGCGCTGATGGAGAAGCACGGCATCGACGATCAGGATGTGCTGGCCTTCGAGGCCAGCGAGCAGCATGCGAAGGCAGGAGCACAATCCAGTCCGCCACTCTGGGAGCAGGTATTGTCAAACAAAGTGGCTGATGCGTTTGGTTGCCAAGTGATATTTTCATCCGGCTGGGCGTTGAGTCCTGCCAAGTGGAAGTTCATCGGCTGCGGTGTGCATCCAGAGGTGGCCACCTATGCCTTTCAGGTGCTGCATCGCCAATGCAAACGGGCGCGCGCTGAGTTCATCTCCGACAAGCTGAAACGCTGCAAGCAGGCCACCAAGACGCGCCGCGCCGATCTGTTCTGTCAGGGGTGGCTGCATGCCGTATCAGGCAAGATCACCGCGCTGATCATTAATGAGCGCGAGGAGAGCGCCATTGATGCTTATGTGGCTAAGAACTACCCCAGCCTGCGCGACCTGAAGCGGCGTGATCGTAACGCCGGGCGCAACTTGAGCGACCGTGAATGCAACGACATTGGCGCTGGCTACTCCTCCGGCAAGAACGCTGAACTCAATCGCGGTGTCGGTGGTGCCGAGCAGATCAAGCTGGGGGCATCATGACCGATCTAACCAAGCACTACCTCCAGCTCGTCGGCATCGCCAAGGGATGGGCGATGAAGAGTCTGCCGGGGTGGAACGACGAGATCCACCGTGATCTGTTGCAGCGCCACGGCGCAATGGAGATCGATGGCCGTATCTCGGCCAGCAGCCTAAACGTGCCGCAGCTCGATGCGGTACTAAGCGACTATGAGCGGCGCGGCTGGAGTCGGCAGAAGCGCGTCTTCACTGGCGGTGGGGATGCCAAGAAAGTGCCGGAGCGCATCGCCATGATGGTGAGGATGTGGGGTAAGCTGGGCAAGGCTGGCAAGGTGGAGAAAGCCACCCGCCCGGCGCTGCTGGCCTTCTGCGCGCGTCAGGCTGGGCGCGCAGTGCCAAATCTGGATAGTCTCTCGGTGGCCGAGTCGCAGAAGATCATCGAAGCGATGAAGGGATGGCTGGCGCGATGACACACACTTGGCCATCGGTCGATGCTGAGCTGCTGCGCACGCTGCCGCCCGTGCTGGGGGCGGTAGTGCGGGCGCTGGGCTTCGGGCGCGCCAAAGAGTTCCTGGTCGAGCGCGGAGGGGTCAATCTCAGCATCCCTAAGCACCGTAGCGCTGGCCTTGGCCTGAGCGATGACGAGCTGGCCAGACTGCGCGAGATGCTCGCACCACACATGGATGCCGCCGACCGCGTCTGGATGCCTAAGCCTGATAAACTGTTCATCCGCGTGCGCGACGAGCAGATCCGCCGAGAAAAGCACCACTTCAGCATCACCGCCCAAGCGCGGCAGCATCACCTCTCTAGTCGGCACATCCTGAATGTGCGGCGCGAAGGGGATGATGCGCAGCTGGACTTGTTTTGAGGCAGAATTAGCGCCATGAATGGAGAGACCATGAAGCTTACTAAAGAGCAACTTGAGCTAACACGCCAGTGGTTTGATGCTGTGCAGGATCTAAATCCTAGATATCTGACCCAGGAGGATTGTGTTCTGGCAAATGCAATCTACCAAGAGTTGGGGATGCGAGTACCTCATTCCATTGTAAATATGCTGCCAGAAAAATCTGGAGCATCTTCCACCTGACGTACATGCGTTTAAAAATCACTACGTGCATTTGAAATGCCAGTGACCTGCCAAAATCAGGCCATCGCACCACCCAAACCTTCCAAGCCCTCAAAACGCGTTTAAATCGGTTTCGCTCCATCCTCGGGCGGGAAACATTTCCCGCCTCGTTTCAACTTCCCTCCAGCGGCATGATGCTCTCCATCAACAGGAGACCTCATGCCTCACAGCAATCAACAATCTGCCAACTTCGCCGCCCTCACCTTTGAGTTGGGTGCGGGTGGTGATGCGGTCACTACCGAGGCGCATCTGCTGCCGGTGGGGCCGTTCCGGTCGAGCGATGTGCGTCCGGTCGAGTGCGCCGCTTGGCAACTGGATGCCTCCATCGCTGCGCGGGTGATCGCCCGTGCAGCTGACCGCAAGACGGATACGCTGATCGACTACGAGCATCAAAGCCTGCGTTCGGAGACGAACGGCCAGAAGGTGATCGCGGCGGGGTGGATTCCCAACACATTCGAGTGGCGCGATGGCAAGGGGCTGTATGCCATCAATATCGGCTGGACGGGGCAAGCCCGTCGCGAGATCGCCGACAAGCAGTATCGCTATATCAGCACAGTCTTCTACTACGACGGCGTGACCGGAGAAGTGCTGGAGATCATTTCTGTTGCACTCACCAATACCCCCGGCATCGACGGGCTGGATGCGCTGGCCGCAATGGCGCGGGCGGCGTTGTCGCGGGGAGAACTTACCGATTTTTTAACCACAGGAGGAGCCGACATGGCACTGAATGACCAGCAAGCGGCAGCGCTCACCTCTGAGCGTGACAGCCTGAAGACCAACGTGACGGCTCTGACTACCGAGCGCGATGGATTGAACACCCAAGTGGCAGCACTGACCCGCGAGAACGGCGAACTGAAAACCAAAGTCGCCGCGATCGAGGACGAGAAGGCCAAGGCGGCGTTAGCGGCGGATAAGGCCAAGCACGCAGAGCTGCTGACGGCAGCGCTGACCGATGGTCGCCTGACTCCAGCGCAAAAGCCCTGGGCGGAAAAGCAGACGCTGGCCGCGCTGACCGAGTATCTGGATGCGACCAAGCCGGTGGCGCTGCTGACTAAGCAGGTGGACGGCAAAGATCAGGCTGGCAATCACGGCCTGAATGAAACCGAGCTGGCGTTCTGCACCAGGATGGGTGTGAAGCCGGAAGACTACGTTAAGAACAAGGCATCCTGATCGCCTGATCGCCTGATCTGACGTGGTACGGAATTGAGTTCTAAACTTTTTAGGAGATAACGATGTTTGCAAAAATTAGCTTTAAAACGTGGGCGCTGGCGTTGGTTGGCATGGTTGCTCTGGCATTGGTTCTGACCGGGCATTCTGCATTCAATGCCGATTCGGATACCGTGCTGATGGCATTCGGCGGCCTGCTGACTCAAGCGCAGATCCAAGCGCTGCACACTACCCTCAAAGCTCGTTTCAATGCCGGTCTGGCTTCGGCTCCCAATCAATGGGATAAGGTGGCGCGACTGATGCCGAGTGATGGTAAGTCCAACACCTATGCCTGGCTGTCGCAGTTCCCCGCCTTCCGCGAGTGGGTTGGATCCCGTCTGCACAAGAAGTTGTCCGAAAACGCCTACTCGGTGACGAACCGTAAGTTCGAGAACACCATCGACGTGGAGCGCACCGACATCGAGGATGACAACTTTGGTCACTATGGTGCAATTGCGGAAAGTTATGGTCAGTCGGTGATCGATCTGCAAAACGATCTGGTCTTTCAAGCCCTGAATAATGGCTTCGCCAGCCTGTGCTACGACGGACAGTTCTTCTTCGATACCGATCATCCGGTGTATCCGAATGAAGACGGCACCGGTGTCGCAGCGACCGTCAGCAACATGCAGGCGGGTGCGGGTGAGCCGTGGGTTTTGCTGTGTACTGAACGTGCACCCAAGGCGCTGTACCTGCAAGAGCGCATCAAGGCCCAGTTCGATGCGGTGACTTCGGCGCAGAACCAAAACGTGTTCGATCTCGATGTGTACAGCTTCGGCGGACGCTGGCGCGGCGCTGCAGCCTACGGCTTCTGGCAATGTGCCTTTGGCTCTAAGGCCACGCTGGATGCGGCCAACTTCCAAGCGGCTTACACCGCGATGATGAAGTTCAAGGGCGATGGCAATCGTAAGCTGGGCATCACTCCCGATCTGCTGGTGGTGGGCCCAGACAGTCAGGCCGCTGCTGAGGCTCTGCTGAAGGCTCAGCAGAAAGCGGGCGGTGAATCCAACATCAACTACAACAAGGTCAAGCTGCTGGTTACCCCTTGGCTGGGTGCCTGATCTGCTCCCGGCTCCCTCGCGGAGCCGGGTTTGAACTGAATTCATTGGGAGTTTGAATCATGAGTAAATCGATTGTAGTGGTGCTTTCCGTGCGAGTGAACCTCAAGACTGACATCGAGAGCTTCTTCCGCTGTGGCATCCAGTTTGGCCGCGAGTGGCAGGTAGTCGAGGTCGATGAGGCTACGGCGCTGCGCTTGCAAGAAGAACAGATGCTTGAGGTATCGGCAGACGCTGCCCCTGCCGCACCTGTTGCGCCCACCGACCCTGCTGAACGTGCTGCGGCGATCAAGGACGCGATCGCGAAACTGGATGCGGCTAACGCCACCTTGTGGAAGGCGGATGGTGCGCCGACTACGGTGGCCATCGAGACCTTGACCGGCTGGATCGTCTCGGCAGCTGAGCGCGACGCGGTCTGGGCTGAGATCAAGGCAGCCTGATCATGCCATTCGCCACCCGCTCTGATCTTTTGGCACGCAGCAATGCGCGTCGGCTGGCGCAACTGGCGGTGCCTGCCGATGTGCAGATGCCGCCAGTTGATGCCCTGCGGGTAGCGATTGAGGGCGGTGATCTGTCAGCGCTGACCAGTGAGGAGCACGCTTCGATCACGCTGGCGCTGTCGGCCATCGACGGGGCGCTGGTGGATGCGGCGGAGCTGCTGGTGAGCTACCGCATCCCGGCCACGTCCTCCAGTCCGCTGATCGCCCGTCTGTGCTCGACCATTGCGATGCACTACCTGCAAGGGGCCGAGCGGATGACGGACGATGTGAAAAATGCTTATGAGGCTGCCGTGGCCACGCTCAAGGCGCACGCTGAGGGGAAGCTCAACTTGTTACCGGTGAGCGTCGCTGAAGCCGCCCTGCCGGAAGATCAGGTGATCTTTTCCAGCTCGCCACGTCGTTATGGCAGCACCGTACCTGATAGCGGCTGGTGATGATCTCGCTCAAGCCCATCATCTTGATGCTGACCGATAAGCCCGTGTGGTTTGGCGGGCTGTGGTTCCGCAAGGTCGATGGTGCAGCGGCCTACGCCAAGATTCGCCCGGATGCGTTGCCCCTGCCCGCCGCTTGGGTGGTGCGCAGTGCAGATAAGGGTGAGCCGATCGGCGAGCGGCTGGACTCGGATGAGCCCGAATTCGACGTGGTGATCGCCATCGAGAATGCGCGCGGTCATGAGCCGGGCGAAACCGACGAGCAGCTGCTCAAGTATCGGCAAGCGGTGTACCGCTTGCTGCGCGGAGAGGAAGGCGCGCCGGACACGCGCCCCATCAAATGGCGCGGTGGCCGCGTGATCGAGTACACCGAAGACGACCTGTACTGGGCCGACCGTTACAGTTTTGAAGGCGTTATCAATAACTACCTGCCTGACCCGGCAGGTTTCAACAGCATCAATCGAACAGGAGGCACTTTATGATTTCCATTCCTCAACTCCCCGCCGCTCTGCGCTATCCGGGGGCGTATATCGTTGTTGACGGGTCTCAGGCCGGTCTGGGTGGCGACATCCCAGCTGTGCTGCTGGTCGGCCAAAAGCTGGCCACTGGTACGGCCCCTGCGGGTGAGGTGACTCGCCTCGCTGGCGTGCAAGACGCGATCAACAAGGCCGGTGCTGGCTCCATGCTGGCGCAGATGGCCGCTAAGTATCGTGCAGTCGATCCGGCGCTGGATCTGTACATGTTGCCCTATGCTGATCTGGTCGCTGGGGTGGCTGCCACTGGCACGATCACACCGACCGCAGCACCGACAGCCAACGGCACGTTGGCGCTGTACATTGCGGGCAAGATCATCAATGTGGCAGTCACTCCTGTCATGACCACGGCGGCTGTAGCTACTGCCATTGTGGCAGCGATTACTGCCGCCGGGAATGATATTCCGGTCACGGCGGCGGCTGTGGCCGCTGTGGTCACGCTGACTGCGCGCCATAAGGGCACCTGCGGCAATGCCATCGACGTGCGCACCAATCTGTACGGTGAGACTACTCCGGCAGGTCTGGCGCTGACGCTGGTGGCCATGACGGGTGGTGCCGGTGATCCGGTACCGGGAAATCTGTCTGCGATGTTGGGTCAGCAGCGCTGGTACCGCTATGTGGCACTGGGCATCAACGATGCTGCCACGCTGGCCGCTTGGCATGCTGAAAGTCAAACGCGCTACCTACCGCCGATCCAAGCGGGCTTCCGTGCCTTCACTACCTTCCGTGGTGACTACGCCACTGCGGCGGCATTTGGTGTGACCAAGAACTACGAGCACATCTCCAACCTCAGCATCGAGCTGAACCCCACGACCACCTGGGAAGCTGCTGCCATCGTGTGTGCCGCTGCTGCGCCACGTCTGGTGAATAATCCGGTGGAATCGCTGGAGGGTACACCACTGCCCGGCATGCTCGGCGTGAGTAATCATGACTGGACGAACGCCAACAGCCTGCTGTTCAAGGGTATGAGCTTGATGTCGGTGGCTAAGGACGGATCGTGCTTCATCAAGCGTCTGATCTCGATGTACCAGTTCCGCCCTGACGGTTCTGCCGATGATGCCTTCCTAGACATCAATACTGCCGAGGTGATGGAGCGTATCCGCTATGAGCAGCGCATCGGTGCGATCAAGCGCTTCACCGGATCGGCAGCAGCCAAGAGCAACGAGGGTTATCGCCCCGGTCTGCGGATCACCACGGTGGACGATGTACGCGCCTACCTGCTGAGCCTGTATCAGAACACGCTGCTGCGCGAGTACGGCTGGGTACAGGAGTACGGCTACTACAAAGATACGCTGGTGGTGGAGCAACACCCTACCGATCCGAGCCGCTTCAACTTTGCGGATCAGCCGGTGCTGTTGTCGCCGTACTACATCCTCGCCGGTGTGGGCCAGTTCCGCAAAGCGGTTTAACGATCTACTGAAAGGGGTTTGAAATGCAAATCAATAACATTCGGACGGTCTCGGCACCGTCAGTCGGTAAGCTGCCACTGGCAGATAAGCCCGGCACGTTTACACCCAGTGGCAAGAAGCGCGAGCATAAGCCCGGTCGGCTGGCCTCGGACGGCGGTTACACCGAGTCTGAGGTGGCCGCTAAGTTGGAGCTGAACCTCAACCTGCTGCCCGGTGTGAATGCGCAAGCGCTCAATAACATCAAGGATGAGGATGTCACGGTGCGGCTGGCCGATGGCAGTGTGCATCTGATGAGCTTGGCCTTTGTGGCTGATCCTGTGCCTGTGGACGGTGGTGAAAGCAAGATGACCATCATGTCCAACGTCTCTGAGCGTATCGCCTAGCCATGCGTATTCCCTACATGAATCCGCTGGGCGGGCCAGAGCGCTACGATGTCAATGGTTCAGCTCAAGTCTCAGGACTGGTCACCGCATTTCGTGACGACTTCAACGGTGCAGGGCTAAACCAGAGTGAGTGGAATGTACAACTAGGTGCGGGAATGTTCATCAACGTGGCTAACGGTGAGCTGGGGATCGTCAGCGGGGTCACCCCGAACTCGGAGACCATCATCACCGGCAAAACGCCATTCACGGTGCCGTTCCGGCTGTGGTTCATCATGCGCCTGAGCCAGCGTATCGCCAATCAGGAGTTCTATCTGGAGGCAGTGAACGCTGCGGGAGATATGTTGGCGCAATGGCTGCTGGATGGTGCGGTGCCAACGACTGGCAAGGTCGATGCTAGGAATGGCGGAAATACCAGCTCTGGGGCAGGAGCCTACAACATCAATGGAACGGGAGCAGATGGCATCTTGGAAATACAGCTTTTCCCGGATGAGTGCTGGTTCCGTGCACAAGCAGTGGATTCAAATGCTGGCCGCAATCTCGGCGTAGTGCGAACCCGGAACATCCCAGACCCCAATGATGAGTACTACATCCGGATCCGGGTGAGGAATCTCGGTGTGGCTCCTGCATCCAGCACGAGTCTGATTTTGGGTGCGGTATGCGGTCAGGACATCAATGAGGTTCCCGTAGAAATCACGGGTGGCCAGGGAGTTGGAGTCTTGGGTCAGTCCGTAGCTGTCGTATTGCCAGGTGGAGCAAACATACTGGTAACCAATATTTTCTACAACGATACGGTGACGCCTCTAGCTGCATCAGGAGTATTTACTGGAACCGCGCGTGATCTTGGCGTCTCGGGTGGTAGCACTACCGCCCGATTCACAGCTACAGTTTTCGCCGATCAAGCAGGGACGCTGTACATCGATATGAGCAATGACAACGTTACTTGGCGTCAGGCTAAAAAAGCACCGATGGTCGCGGGAGATAGTGTTGAGCTGTCTGCTGTTGTCGTCACTCGTTATTACCGAGCGCGCGTTGTGAATGGTGCTGCGGCACAAACAGCATTCATGTTGAACTCGAATGCCGGGAGGATCTGATGACGACTCACATACCATCTACGTATAACCCCTCCATCGCGCACATCGAGGATGCTGATGGGAACGTGTTCCAGGCGCTCAATGAGACCGGGGACGATTGGGATGAAGCCGCTACGCTGGCTCAGCGTGAAGCGTTCTATGCATCGAAAGGACAAAAATGAAACTTAATCACCCGATCACCTTCGGAAAATCGACTATCACTGAGCTGAAGTTTCGTGATCACCCTATTGCATCAGATTACTTATCGTTCGACCGACGCGGCGGCGTGGCGCAGCGGATCGCGCTGATCGCTAGTCTGACTGGTATGGACGAGGCGGTGATCGGACGGCTGCATGGTGTCGATTATCGCAGGGCCGAGGCGATGGCCGAAAAGATGATGGAAGATGATGAAACGGAAGCCTTGACTGATGAGGCGCTGTTTCCGAAGCCGAAAACGCCGGAACAGGAGGCGGCTGAAAAAAAGTCACTCGAATCGTGACGGCGGCGGCGCTGGTGATGAGCGTATTGCACCAGCCTGAGCCCGTTGTCATGTCGTGGCCACTGCATAAGCTATTCATGTACGCCGGGATCGCCGCCGCAATGTCGGGCACGACCTTCGACTGACTACTCTTCCTCGGGAAATATTTCCCGCCTGACCGCGCCGCTCGCGCGCACGTAAGCTCCGGTGTAAATCCACTGGAGCTTTTTTCATGTCTGAACCAGCCGTTCGCGCAGAGTTACACATCACGCTGAAAGATGGCACGACTGCCGGGCTGAAGAATATCGAGCAGCAGGCAGAAAGAAGCACCCGAAAAGTTTCCGAGACCAGCGCTGCGGCAGCCAAGAAATCCGCTAGCGAGACGGAATCATCTACCTCACAACAGCGTGCCAGTTACGAGCGCCTATCCCGTGCCAGAGAGGTGTTGGGCGTTCGTTCTGAGCGCGCCATCCAGCGTGAGATTCAGCAGACCGAGGCTGCCTATAGGCGACTGGAGGTTTCCGGAAAATTATCGACCAGTGAGTTGTCCGGTGCTTCCGATTTGGCACGGTCGCGGATAACTCGATTGGCCGGAGAACTTGCAAAAGTTTCGGATGGGTCGGTACAACCTCGCATCACTCTGAAAGATGGCGCGACTGCTGGGCTTAAGAATATCGAGCTGCAGGCGGAAAAGACCGCCAAAAAGATAACCGAGGCCAGCGCTGCGGCGGCCAAGAAATCTGCCAGCGAGACGGAATCATCTACCTCACAACAGCGTGCCAGTTACGAGCGCCTATCCCGTGCCAGAGAGGTGTTGGGCGTTCGTTCTGAGCGCGCCATCCAGCGTGAGATTCAGCAGGTCGAGGCCGCTTACAAGCGGCTAGAGTCATCCGGCACGATGTCTCAAGATGCGCTTGCTCGCGTAGCCGACAAGACCCGCGAGAAGATCACTCGTCTCACCAACGAGATGGGCAAGCTGACTGCCGAGCAGAAGAAGGTCACGCAGGAGGCAGAGCGATTCGAGAGGATCAACTCGCGACTGCGCACTGGTGTTGCCGTGGGCGCGGGTGTGGCAGCGGCTGGCTATACCCTGTCTTCCCCGGCTAAGGCAGCGATGTCATTTGATGAACGCTTGGCTGGCATGGCGAATACCGCCTACGCTGAGCGGGACGCAGCGGGTCGCAAGGTAGGTATGAAGGAGCTGGAGGCGGTCATCAATCGATCTACTCAGCCCGGCATTGGCGGTGGAACCCGCGAGCAGGCTGCTGAGGCGCTGGATGCGATGATCGCCAAGAACACCCTAGGGTATCAGCGTTCGGTTGAGTTCTTGCCGACAGTGATGAGGACGGCCAGCGGGGCCGGTGCCGACCCGACACAGATATCTAACCTCGCCAGTGTGTTGGTCGGTCAGAAGGTGGTGTCCAATGATCGTGAACTGAAGACGGCGCTCAACATGATCACTGCCGCCGGTCAGGCGGGTGGATTCGAGATCAAGGATATGGCGCGCTGGCTCTCCCAGCAGATGCCATTGGCCGGCAAGGCTGGCATGATGGGGCTGGACGGGTTGCAGAAAGTGCTGGCGATGAATCAGGCTTCTGTGCTGACCGCTGGCACGACTGATGAGGCGGGGAACAATGTCCGCAACCTGCTGGCCAAGCTCGCCTCCAAGGATACTGCGACGGACTTCGAGAAGGCTGGACGTGGAGACTTGACCACGTACATGATGAATCAGCGGCTAAAGGGGAATGATGCGGTCACCGCCTGGATGAGCATCATCGACAGTGAGGCCGAAAAAGACCCGCGCCTGAAGGCCGCCATCGCCAAGCTTAATGAGACTAAGGACAAGGGTGAGCAGGCGCAGATTCTGGAGTCCATCAAGGCGTTGTCCGAGGGCGGCGTGATCGGCAAGTACTTCCAGGACATGCAGGCCGTGGGCGCGCTGATGGGGCTGCGCAACAAGGATGTGGTCGGCAATGTCGATGCGGCTGTCTCGCGCAATCGTAAGGAATACGGCGTCAACGATGTGAACTATGAGGTGATGTCTGGGACGGCATCATTCCAGGTGCGAGCAGCGGAGCAGGCCAAGGATTCGGCTCAGAAGAGTGCGATGGATGGGCTGACACCGGCCATTGGTCGAACAGCAGCCATGTTCACCGATATCGCCAATAAGCATCCGGTGCTGATCGGTGCAACGACGTTGGCCACTGGCGCGCTTGCTGCCTTGGCTACTGCTGCCGGGCTTTCGTCGCTGGCGCTGGGTGGAAAGGAAAATGCCATCGCTCGCACCGCATCGAAATACATGCCTGCCATCGGCAAGACAGCGCGTGCGGGTGGCGTGGGTGTTGCTGCCCTAGCGGGTGGGTACGCTCTCGACAAGGCATTCGGGGAGGAGTCCGCCATTAGCCGGTATGGATCGTCAGCCCTGACCGGAGCTTCGTTCGGAGCGCTGTTCGGCGGGCCGATCGGTGCGGCGGTAGGCGGTGGTCTGGGGCTGGCCTTTGAGGGTATCAAGGATCTGCTCAAGCCAGCGGAACAGAAGCCGGTGGATGTGAATGCCAAGATGACGGTCGGCCTCGCACCCGGCCTAGTGTTGCAGAGCCAGTCCATGCAGTCTAGCGGCCCGGTCAAGAGTGTGATGAACACCGGCAATATGTGGGGTATCCCATGAGCTGGGCGGATCGGATGGTGACGGCCCGGTTCAGGGATAACCCGTTCCTGACAGAGAGCCACGATACCAAGGGCGGTCGCCGTTTGGTGGTGCATGACTACCCGGGCGGCGAGGAGCCGGTGGTTGAAGATATGGGCGCGAAATCGGGCGAGTTTCGCCTGAATGCCTACTTCATCGGATTTGACTACGACCTGTTCCGTGATGCCTTTCTAGTGGCGCTGAATACGCCGGGTGCGGCATGGTTGGATCATCCGTGGCGCGGTCAGGTGTGGGTGCGTGCGCGCGATTGGTCGATCCACGAAAGCAACGATAAGGGCGGTTATTGCACCATCAGCGTGGACTTTGTGCCGGGCGGTAAGGACGCGGCCATGCCTACGCCAGATATGGCAGATGTGGCCAGTTACAGTTGTGCCAACTATCTGACTGGGGTGATGGCCGACTTCAATCTGGACGCTATCCCTGATCTGGGAATGCTCAGTTTAATTGCCACGGTACAGATGCAGCTAGACAAGCTGCGCACCATTATTTCGCTGGCACAGTTGCCCCTCACGGTATTGAGCCAGGTGCGCAATGTGATTGATGGACTCAAGACTGATTTGGCGGTGTTGCTGGCCACGCCTGCCAGCTATGCAGCAGCGCTGCGATCCTTGGCTAATGTGCTGGGGGCGGTCGAAAAGGCACCTGTCGTGGGTAAGGTAATGAGCACGCCTTCTGCGGCTTCGGTGGGCAGTTTCGCAGCTCAATTGGCTGGGATTAGCAACGCTTCGGTGGCGGCGACTGGGTCGGCAGCCACTGCGTCCTCGGCTCTAATCGCCGATACGGCACTGCCCAATCTAGTCACACATTTGGTGACGATGGCCACGCTGCCGGTGGTGATGCCGGGTGGCTCGGGTGACTCGCCGGCGCTGCGCCGCAATCTGATCCGCGAAGCCAGCCTGCGTGGCCAGCTGCTGTTGGGTGCGGCGGCGCAAGTGGCGCTGGCGGACTATCGGGTGGCCAACGACCGCGATGTGGTGCTGGCCAGCGTGGTGGGTGCGATCGACCAGATGCTGCCCTCGATGTCGGACACGGTGTTCCAGCTCGCGCTGGATATGCGCGCGGGGCTGAGCGATGCGCTGCTGGCGCAGTCGCTGGAGCCCGCCGTGGTGCGCGAGGTGGTCAACCCACTGCCAGCGACGGTGCTGGCGCATCGGATGGAGGTGGCTGAGGAGATCTTTCTAGCGGTGAACAAGGTGCGGCATCCGCTGTTTGTCCAGGGGAAGGTCTATGGCTGAAGGCATCATTGAGATCCGCTTCGATGGCCAGCGCTATGGCTACTGGCAGAACGTATCGGTGCGCGAGTCGGTGGATGATCTGTGCGCCTCGATCAATTTGGGGATCACGCTGCCCGGTGCGGGCGAGGCGCTGAAGCTGTCTGCCAATACGGTGGTCGAAGTGCTGGCTGATGGTGAGCTGGTCAGCACGATCCGTTCGGGCAAGATCGAGCGCGACGTGCGTGCGACCGATCACACCATCCAGTTTAGCGCGCGGTCGCTGGCGCGGGAGCTGGTAGATTGCCAGTACTCGAAGACGCTGAATAATCTGAAACTCGAAGAGGTTGTGAAGCGCATTTGTAAGACGTTCAACGTGCCAGTGAAGGTGGCCGCGAAGACAGCCGTAGTGCCCAGTTTCTCGATGCAGTGTGAGACCCCAGCTAATGCGCTGATCAATGCGGCGCGCACAGCCAATCTGCTGCTCTACCCACAGCCGGATGGTGGGCTGATCTTGACCGAACCCGATGCAGGCGAGGTGGTGGCCACGCTGGTGTATGGCGAGCACATCAAGAGCTACAGTTTGGTAGATGACTACGATATGCGGTTCTCGGAATACGTGGTGAAGAGCTTCGATTATGAGAGCGGCGCGGCGCTCAAGGGGGCCGTCAAGGATGATGGCATCAGCTTCTTTCGCCCGATGCACATCGTGGCTGATCGGCATGGCCACAGTCATGGCGGTTGCGATCGGCGCGCAGTACTGGAGCGCAACCGCAGGCTGGCCAGAGCGCATTCGATCAAGCTGACGGTGCAGGGGTGGCGGCATGCGACAGGCCTTTGGGCGGTGAACACGCAAGTGCGCGTGGTGATTCCTCATGAGGACATCGACGGCGTGTTCCTGATTGGCGATCGCACGCTGGGGCAGGATGATCGTGGCGGCTCCGTTACCGAGCTGCATGTGATGCACCGCAATGCGTTTGCGGGCGAGCCGCCGAAGAAAACCAAGCGGAGTGCGGGGGCGCGGCGATGACACGGTGCGCGGCAGCGATGGGTGCGGGAATCGCCGCAACTCACCTCATCTACACCATGAACGGCTCCTCTGAGCGATGTGAGGTGAGTCGATGATCGGTAGCGTATGGAGGCGTTTACAGCTGCTCTGCGCGCAGGGCGTGGTGAACCTAATCGGTGCCGACAAGATTCAGGCGCGGGTGCTCGATGGGGAGCCGCTGGACAATATTCACCGCGTGGAGCCCTACGGCTTCAGCTACCGCCCCAAGCCTGGTAGCCGGGCTTATCTGTTTTTCCCAGCGGGTGATCGATCCTATGGCGTGGCGCTGGTGATCGGCGATAAGCGTTACCAGATGGATCTGCAAGAGGGGGAAGTGGCGCTGCATGATGATCAGGGGAACTTCGTTAAGATTGGTCACGGCGGTGTGGTGACGGCCAAGGCATCGGCCAAGGTGATCGCAGATACCCCGCTGTTTGAGACCACACAGGATGCAAAGATCGGCGGGAAGCTGATCGTGATGGGTGGTGCAGACATCATGGGAGCTATATCGAACAACGGCAAGAACGTCGGCAGCTCGCACACCCATGCGGAAACCGGAGTCAATACTATGGGGGTCAACTGATGCTGAAACTGGTACAAACTGGCACGGGAGTGTTCGATCTGGCATTCGATGATCCGGCGCTGGCCGACGAGGATGCTGCTGTGGCCACGCTGGTGTATGCCGTGTTGTTTTCAGATGCTGAAGCGCCCCTGGCCCGCTTCCATGATCGCTATGATCGGCGCGGATGGTGGGCTGATCCCGCTGCCGGATGCGGCCTGTGGCATCTGCGTCGCCAGCCGCTGGGCAGCGCCGCTCGGCGCGAGACGCTGGCCATGATTAAAAGCGCGCTGACTCTGCATGGGATGAGCGGCGTTGAAGTCATTGACCTCCCCGATTCGGCGGGAAATGTTTCCCGCGTTACTCTGCAAGTCACCGGACTGCACAATGGCCGCCAAGCCATTGTGAAAGTCCCGTTGTGACCCCGTACAACCGTCCCTCGTTTACCGATTTATTAACGCGCATCGAGAGTGATCTCGCTGCGCTGCCTGCTGTGCTGCGCAGGTCGCTTGCCGCAACCTGGGCGCGCGTGGCAAATGGCGAGCACGGGCATCTGGACTGGATCGATGCGCAATGCTCTCCGTTGACCTGTGAGCTGGAACGCCTCTCCGACTGGGCGGCGCTGTACGGTGTGGATCGTCTGTTGGCGACGGCTGCCTCGGGTGCCGCACTCGTTACCGGAAATGTCGGGGCTCAGGTGTTGGCTGGCACGCTGCTGCGCGGCTCCAATGGGTTGGATTATTCGGTTCAGGCCGCAGTGGTGCTAGGCGCAGGCGGTGTGTCCGTATCGCTGCGTTGTGCGGTATCGGGTGCGGCAGGCAATCTGGCGGCAGGCCAAGTATTGTCGCTGGTCGATCCCATTGCCGGGGTCAATAGCGCCGTTACCGTGGGGGCGCTGGGTATCACGGGTGGGGCCGACGATGAGCTGGTTGATACATGGCGTGCGCGGGTGGCCGATGAATGGCGCACCGTCACGACGGAGGGCGCGCGCTCAGGCAAGCCTAAGGATTATCGCCATTGGGCTAAGAGTGCTCACCCGTCGGTGTCGGGGGCGCTGGTGCAGCTACACACCCTGGGCATCGGTACGGTGGTGGTGCGGCCTGTCTGCAATGGGCTGGCGAACCGGCTGCCAACTCAGGCCGTGCTCAATGCAGTGGCGGCCTATTTCGATCCCGTAGTGCCTGCGACGGCGGACTGGCGTGTGGTCGCGCCGACTGCGCGTCCCGTGACGCTAACTATTCATCTACTCCCCGCTGTCGATACGGCACCGAATCGTGCGGCGATCAGCGCGGCGCTCACCGATCTGTTTCTGAGCAAGGGCGGCACCGATACTGAGGTGGTGCAATTGCTGTGGGCGGAGGTGGATACGGTGATCTCGCTCACCACGAATCAATACACGGTTGATGAGAGCGTTCCCATTGTTTGGGCGGCGCATGAAGTGCCGGTCTTGCAGCCGATCATCTGGATCTAGCCGTGCAGATCCAGCCCTATACCGCCAGTGATTATGCCGATGCGCAGCGTGCGCTGCTGCCGCCCGGCGCGGCTTTTGATTGGCCTGCCGGTGGAGTTGGCGATGCGCTGCTCACAGGTATGGGGGCGGAGCCTGCGCGCGTGGGTGAGGCTGCTCAGCAGGTGCTAGATGCCGCTATTGAGGTGCACCGCCCGAAGCATGGCAGCTGGCATATCAGCGAGTATCGCCGGGTTGCCGCAGCAGCACTCTCTGGTGCGATCGATGTATCTCCTCGCAGCGCATTTCGCGTAGGCAGCCATGTGGGTGAGCGGATTTGGAGTGCCGCGGCGCACGGTGTGTCTTTCCCTGTTGAGGTGGTGACGCGCGCTGCATTTTGTGTGGGTAGCGGTGCGGGGCAGCGCCTTTGGAGTCCTAGCGGGCCAAATACTAATTTCTCAGTGGGGTTGTACAGCGTCGATCATTTGATGGGGCCACTCCGCGTTGGATCGCATGTTGGCGATGCGACATGGGGTGCGCGTGCGCGTCACATATTGAGGGTGCGCTACTACCAGTCTGTTGTTGATCCAAAGCCGATGTGGGATGCACTTGCCGCTTTCAAGCGGGCTCATGTGTTTTTGTGGTTTGAAGATGTTACTGGAGATGGAGGGGTATATGGACAGAATTAATGGTGCGGGGCATGTGAACCGCCGATTTGTTACGGAGGATGCCGCGACTAGCCGCCCTCCGACTGAGGTCACGGATACATGGCTGAATGGCATCCAAGAAGAAATCGCGGCGGTGATCGAGAGTGCAGGTGTTGTGCTGTCCTCAGCATCCAATACTCAGTTACTGGCTGCGCTGAATACGCTATTCACGAAAAAAGCGGGCGCGACTGGGTTGATCCGCTCGTTGACCTTGGCAGGCGGTGGCATCGTGCGCGAGTGGGGGGACGTGGTTAATGACGCGACGGTCGGTGGGATTGAGTTTGGGTTTAGCTACAACGCGAATATCAATCTGGCCACAGGCGCATGGCTTGGCCGCGATATTGCTGGCCCTTGTTTTTTGCGCAAGTTGAACGACACCGGCGTGAGTGAGGAAATCTGGTTTGCACCAACGGCTGCGGCGGGCGTAGTTCCTGCATGGACGTGTGTCAATGTGATCGATCCATCTGGGGTGTCGAACACCAACATTAGCGGTAAAAATCTGCTGGTCAACGGGAATTTTGACACGTGGCAAAAGGGTGGTGGGCCGTTTGTTAATTGGACGTTTTTGGCTACCTATGCCAGCGGGGACTATGGATATACGGCTGATCGCTGGACATGTGGCCGTTTAGGTAATGTCGCGGGGATGACCATCAGCAGGGTAGCAGGCCTGACCCCTGACGCAAACTATGCTCTTAAGTGTCAGCGAGTCGCTGGGGACGCATCGGTCAATCAGATGTATGTGGACTACGCCTTCGCTACATCTGAGATTCAGGGGTTTCAGGGCAAGCAGATTACGGTCAGCCTCGATTTAATTACGGGGGCTAACTTCTCATCAGCCGGCTCAAATATCAGTGTGAGTGCGGTCTATGGCACAGGTGCGCAAACACGACCATCCAACGGTTTTACAGGTTTAACTGGTGAGTCCGTTGTATTTTCTGTGCCACCCGGACAGACGGTGACTAGATATTCAAAATCCTTTGCACTTACCGTTCCAGCGAACTGCACTCAGATGGGGCTGCGCATTAACTTCGCACCGGTGGGTGTCGCCGGAGCAGACGACAGCTTCACCGTGGGACGAGTGCAGCTGGAAATTGGTAAGGCGGCAACGCAGTTCGAGGTTGTGAGAATTGACGACAACTTACGCCGCTGCATGAGGTACTACCAAGTAGTAGATAGTCTGAACGGTATTGCTACTGCCCCGCCGCTCGCGTATGCAGGATACGGCGCGGCGGGCAGCAATCACTCAATTTATCAGCCCTTGATGGTGCCGATGAATTCATTACCAACCGTAACGAAGGCTGGAGCCTGGACGGTGGCCAACTGTGGCCAGCCCACAATCACAGCAGGGCAGACTCATGTCGGAGCGACAGCGTCAATCACCGCGCTGGGGTCTTTCTCCTACTCAAATCCAGCCGCTGCACTTTGCTACACACTTGATGCGAGGGTAATTTAATGATCACGCTAAATGAAACCGGCACTCACCTGATCGAGACCACTGATGAGGGATACGACCGCCACGTACCCATTGATCCCAATAATGGGCACTACCGTGAACTACAAAAGCGGCTGGAGGGCTGGACGGAGACGTTGGAGGATGGTTCAGAGATTTGGCACGAGGCGACGGAAACACTCATGCCATTCCAATCATCGGCTGAGCAGGTCATCGGCTCACTGTCGGCTGCCATCCAGCAGCATCTCGATGCTTGGGCGCAGACGCGTGGCTACGATGGCATTCTCTCGGCCTGCACCTATGCCACCAGCAAGGTGCCGCGCTTCAAAACCGAAGGACAAGCTGCTGTGAATGCTCGTGATGAGGTCTGGTCTGCGGCCTATACCCTACTGGAAGAGGTGCAGTCAGGTGCCAAACCGATGCCTACGATGGACGAAGTAATCGCCACTCTGCCAGTTCTGAGCTGGCCTGCGTAGGAGAGCTAAAATGAATTTAACCAACATCAACAACGACAAGATGTTGCACTTCTTTTTGACTGCACTACTGGCCGTGCTGTGCATGATTGCGCTGTTAGCGTTCGCGGGGCCGGTAATACACCAATACGCCAAGATCATCTCGATGGCGGTGTGCGCGGCGGTGGCGCTGGCCAAAGAGCTGTGGGATGCCCGGCACCCATCCCACACCAGCGACGGCCTCGACTTCGTTGCCGGGATGACCGGCGCGGCCTGCGTGCTGGCGGTATTGCCTTAAAGAGACGGTGCGACCGGGATGGGTGTTACGAGCACCTAACCCAGCCACCATCCGCAGAAGCGTCCTGCGTTTAGCCTAGGCACCGTGCTGTGATCACAGCGGAGCGGAGGCTACCACGCTGGAGTAGTAGATGGAAACTGTACGATGCGGCGCATGTAATCGAAAACTGGCCGAAGCGGAATTCACCCGCCTAGCAATCAAGTGTCCGCGCTGCGGCACGATGAATCAAATGATGGCCACGAGCCACCGACCTGCGCGCCACGGAGCGTCCACCCAAGAGGAGACGCACCATGCAGGACACACAAGCCCCGATCTTTAACAATTTGCACTCGCCGATCATCCCGTGGATCGGCGGCAAGCGGCGACTGGCCAAGACCATCATTCCGCTGTTTCCAGCCCACAGCTGCTACGTCGAGCCGTTTGCTGGTGCTGCAGCTCTGTACTTCCTGAAGCATCCGGTGAAGGTGGAGGTGCTCAACGATGTGAACGGCGATCTGGTGAATTTGTACCGAGTAGTCCAGCACCATCTGGAAGAGTTCACCCGTCAATTCAAATGGGCGCTGACCAGTCGCCAGATATATAAGTGGATGCAGGCCACGCCCGAGGAGACGCTGACAGATATTCAGCGGGCGGCGCGGTTCTACTACCTCCAGAAAAACGCCTTTGGCGGCAAGGTGGACAAACAAACCTTCGGCACCGCCACCACCAGCGCGCCGCGCCTCAACCTGTTGCGGCTGGAAGAAGACCTGAGCCAAGCGCACCTGCGTTTGTCGGCGACCTTCATCGAGCATCTGGACTGGGCGACCTGCATCACCAAGTACGACCGCGAGCACACCTTGTTCTATTGCGACCCGCCGTATTGGGGGACGGAAGGCTACGGCGTGGACTTCGGCTTAGAGCAATACGACCGCATGGCCGAGCTGGCCAGAACGATCAAAGGCAAGATGATCATCAGCGTGAACGACATCCCGGAGATGCGCAGGGCATTCTCTGGCCTGACGATGGAGAGTGTGCCGATCACCTACACGGTCGGCGGCGCTGGCCGGAATCGGGTCAAAACGGCGGAGCTGATTATTCGTAACTGGTAATGAAAAAGCCGACCTATTGAAGTCGGCTTTCTTGTCGTTTTAATCGTGTTTAAACTTCATTTAACTAATGTTTATTCTCCGTCCTGAAATCAATCTTTTTTTGATATATTCACTGTCCGAGAATCAAACTCAATCTGTCCGAAAATCAAAGCCGCTTTACTGGAAGCCTGACCAGCCGGAGCCGCGCAGGGAATCCCGTTAGGGATGGCGGATTGGGGGCGATTTCTTTTGGTTCCCTTTCTTGGCAAGACAAGAAAAGGAACTAGCTGCCGGGCTGCGTGGTTGTTGGGGCTTTAGCCCCTTACAACCACGGCGTACCCCTTGCGGGTGCAACCCCCAGCGGTCTTCGTCGAACCCAGCCAAACTCATACTGAACACGCCCCCCATTTTGTATTAGCATTCGCCGTCCACAAAAACGCAGCTCCCAACGCATCTATGCCCACCACCCACGCCCGTTGGCTGATCCTCATCACCTTGCTTGCCAATGCGGCGGCGATGTTTTCGCCGGTGATCAACAGCGGGGACTCGATCACCTATGCAGCCTTGGCTCAGCATATCGCGCTGAACAACGATTGGACGAGTCTGGTGCTGGACGGGCAGGACTGGCTGGACAAGCCGCACTTTCCGTTCTGGGTGACGGCGGTATTCTTCAAGCTGTTCGGCAGCAGCGCGTTCAGCTACATCCTTCCCGGCTTCCTGTTCCACCTCGTCGGCGGATACTTTACCTATCGCATCGCTCGACTGTTCTACGGGCGGGAGGTGGCGTGGCTGTCGGTGCTGGTGTTCGTGTCGGTGTATCACCTGATGGATTCGTCCATCGAGGTGAAGGCAGAGACTTATCTCACCGGCTGTATCATGGGCGCGAGCTATTACTGGTTGCGCTACGACGCGCAGGCGAAGCTGAAATACCTGCTGCTGGGTGCGCTGTTCAGTGCGATGGCGGTGATGACCAAGGGCGTGTTCACGCTCATCACCATCAGCAGCGGGCTGGTGTGTATGTGGCTGTATCAGAAGCAGTGGCACAAGCTGTGGAGTGGTAAGTGGTTACTCGCTTTGGTGTTGGCTTTGCTGTTCACTGCGCCGGAGCTGTTGGCGTTGTACGTGCAATTCGACGCCCATCCCGAGAAGGTGATGTTCGGCCAGACGCATGTCTCCGGCATCAAGTTCTTCCTGTGGGATAGCCAGTTCGGGCGCTTTTTCAATACGGGGCCGATCAAGAACACGCAAGGTCATCCGTTCTATTTCGTGCTGGTATTCCTGTGGGCGTTCCTGCCTTGGGTGGCGGTGTTCTTGGCGTCGATGTCGTCGGGTGTCCGTCGGCTGTTTACGCGTAACGGCGAAGATGGCGCGGGCTTTGTGTTTTTGTGCGGCGCGTTCTTCGTCACTTTCGGCCTGTTCAGCGCCACCAGCTTCCAGCTCGACCACTACACGGTGATCCTGTTTCCGTTCGCGGCCATTCTGTGCGGAAAGTTTCTTGCTGACTGGCTCAGTGCCGCCTCGGTTGGGCGCGGTCTGCGTTATGTGCAGTGGGGCATCGCCGCGTTGTTGGCTGGATTGGCGGTGGGTTTGAGTATCTATGTGGCGAATACCTTGTTGATGATGGTGGTGCTGGGGGCGGCGCTGGCGCTGCTCGCGTATGTGTACGCAACGCGCCAGCAAGTTCGACTGGGCGCGGTGATGTATCCGGTGTTGGCGATGAATCTGCTGTTCGTGTTCTTGTCGCTGATGACTGCACTTACGCTGAGCAAATATGACGTGGCGCACAATGTGGCCAAGGCGCTCGCAGGCCAACCTGCGCAGCCGGTGTATCTGCATCAGATGTCTTTGCAGGCGCGGGAATTTTCGCTGTATCTACAAAAGCCGTGTGAGTCGGTGGATGATTTTGCAGCGATCCAGCCGCAACGCGGCTTTCAGGTGGTGCTGAAGGAAAGTGACGTGCCACGCTTTGCGCAGCGTTATCCGCAGTTCAGCCGCATCGCCTCGTTGCAACTGATGATCCACAAGACGGGGACGTTCCCTAAGATGCTGAAGATGGCCCAAGGCACCTGGCCGACCGACGAGATCGCCGTTCTGCACGTTCCGTAGGTTTAGCGTTTCGCCACCTTGCGATATAGCCAGAGATGGCGGTTCAGGTCGGCATTGCGTCCACCATCCCAGATCAATTCCCATTTATCCTTCGGGCCGCTGGGGATGACCGCTGAGCCTTGTGCTAACCATAGATCACAATCATCGGTAATGTTGTAGCGCGGGGTGATGTCGCCGAAGTATTGCAGCATGGCGCGATGTACATCATCCAAGTTCGCCCCTGCGATGCAATGGTACTGTGCTGGCAGATGCGCCTTTAGATCCATCACTGCGCTGCGATAGCTCTTGCCCGTATCCAGCCAAGGCAGCCAGAGCGTCATCGCTAGTATCCACAGCAGTGTGACGCCCGCTGCCCAGTTGACCACGGCGCGACGAATGGAGCGGCCTACGCGCCAGATGAAGGCGATCCACAATACGGTCGAGGCGGCGGCGATCCAGAACGAGGCCTCTTGCACGCTGGGCTGGTAGCCGGGGTGGTATTCCTTGAGCCAGAAGGTGATCTTGGAGTGGTTGTCTAGGAGCAGGCCAGCCCAGCCCCACCACAGCAGGATGGCGATGAAGCCGAAGGTCATGATGCCGAACCAGTCCAGCGCATTGGCCGCACCTCGGCGCAAGGTGGCCAGCGATGCTGTGGCCAGTAAGGTCAGCGGAACCAGTATGGGCAGAGCGAACACTTCTTTGATGTTGGGTACGATGCTTAGGGTGAGCAACATCACCACGAACGCGACCAGTGGTAACTGGAATTCCGGCTCGACCAAGACCTTGCGGCGCGCTTCCCACACTGCCCATGTTGCCAGCGGCAGGGCGGGCCAAGCGAACCAAGGCAAGATCCGCACGTAGTAGAAGGCGTCGCGGTAGTCGCCACTGCCAGCATACTCAAACCAGCGTCCGATGTTGAGCGTCCACGCCCATTCGATAAACAGTTGGGGCGAGCGCAGGTAGAGTAACAGCGGCCAGATCGTCAGCCAAGGGAGTGCGAACAATAGCGCCCACATTAGTGTGCGTCGGTAATGCTGATTGCGCCATACTTGGAATAGCAACAGTCCCAAGCTGATGAATACGAATAGGATGGGAGCGATGAAGCCCTTGGCCATGAAGCCGATGCCGACACCGGTGCCGATCCAGAGGGGGGCTTTGCTGCTGTGGCGCAAGATCAGCGTATAGCCGTAAAGCATCATGGCGCAGCCGCTCACCAGCGCTAGGTCGGTGATGAGTTGGTGCGATCGCACCAGCATTCCCAAACAGCCGATGAGAATGATCACCGCTGCCCAGCCGCGTCCCTTGCCAAACAATTCGCGCCCAGCCAAGCCGGTGAAAAGTAGGGTCACACCCGTGTAGAACGCACTGGCGAAACGTGCCCCGTCATGTAAGGGCAACCAAGGCGCAAGCATCTCGGCGAACAGCGCAGCCGTCCAATAGAACAGCGGCGGCTTGTCCATCGCAGGCATGCCTGCCAACGAAGGTACCAGCCAGTCGCCCAGATGCAGCATGGAGTAGATGAGGCCAAAGCCGTAGGCCTCGTACGGTTCCCAAGGGTCATGTCCGACCAAGCCGGTGAACATCCAAACTGCGCACAGGGCTAACATCAATACCACCTTGGCGGTGGTGATGGGGTGTTCGCGTTGGTGTTCGGGGTAGCTGAACATCAGTCGATGATCTTGATCGACTGTCCAGGCGTCGGTTCGCCTTTAGGGTATTGCGCGTTGATCAGGCGCAGATAGCTTTCAGCGTTCTTTCCGAGTGGAGATCGTCGCGCCAGTTCGGCATACGTGTCGCCGGTCTTTACCGTGATGATTTTGACTTGGAGTGGACGTAGTTTCTTACGCTCGGCCTCACTCATGCCATGCAAGCTGCGCATGGAATTTAGTACGGCATTACGTTGCGCATCCATAACCTCAGGTGATTTGGCGACAGTTTGCACGATGTAGGTTTTGCTTCCTAAATAGGTCACGCCGGTGATGGTGCTTGGTGTGTAGGCGATCGCAGCCGACAATCCATTGAATTCTTCCGGCTCGACGCGGCTGCCACCACCGGTCAAGCGTCGTGCATATTCTGTCGGAGTGCCCGTAGGTTTTACGTCCATTTTCAATTGCATCGAAACCAATTTATCTGGACTGCGGGCCGAGATGCTGGCGGGAGAGTTAGTGACCTTCCACTCGCTTGGGAAGCTTATGGAGAATCCCAGCTCGCCATGACTGAAGACATTGTTGCGAACTACGCCTTGGTCACTGCTGTCGTTGAAGGTGAGGCCGTCGATTTGGCGCAGAAAGACATCGCGTCCTTCATAAGGATTGGCCACTTCAAGACTTTTTGATTCGCCTACGACTTGTTGTAATCGTGTGTCTGCATCTGGGTGCGTGGCAAATACGCCATGATAGCGGCGCGGTTCACGGCCTTCTTGCTTGGCGATATCGGTGTCGAAAAGCTCTTGATTCTTCAATACGCCGACCACATTGATCATGGCGTGAGGATCGTAACCGGAGCGTGCTAGATAGTCGGCGCCGAGGCGGTCGGCCTCCAACTCATGCTCGCGACCATAGCCGGAAAGCAAGGCTCCGCCAAGCATGTTGGTCAGGTTGTAGCCGGCATTGGTGCCTAATTCGGGGACGAAGATGGAGGCGAGGGTCACGCCGATCTGAGCAGCTTGCGATGCACTTTGTTGGCGCACGCCATGACGCGCCGTGACGTGACCGGTCTCATGTCCCAGCACTGCCGCCAACTCAGCTTCGGAATTGAGATAAGCCAGAATCCCGCGTGTGACATAGATATAGCCACCTGGCAGTGCGAACGCATTGATCTCAGGTGAATCGACCACGGTGTAGTGATATTTAAGCAGCGGACGATGGCTTCGGGTGGCAACCTTTTGCCCTACGCTTTCGACATAGTCTTGCAGGGCCCGCGAGGGGTAAACTCGATACTGCTGTTTGACTAGGATGTCTTGGCGCAAGCCTATACTGACCTCTTGCGCTTCGGACATCATCACAAAATCTTGCCTGCCGGTGACTGGATTTCTTGCACAACTGGAAAGTGCCAGCAATATCGGCACGACCAACAAGGATTTCGTGAGTGTGTTCATAGTCAGGCTCCAAAACAAAAAGGCAGCAAACGCTGCCTTTTGATTGATACCAGATGCAAAGTTCCCTTAAGCAGCAGCTTTCGCACCAGCCTTGCCGTACTTCTGGTTGAACTTCTCGATACGACCAGCGGTATCCATGATCTTTTGGGTGCCAGTGTAGAACGGGTGGCACTCGGAGCACACTTCAACGTGCAGTGGCTTGCCCATGGTGGACTTGGTGGTAAAGGAATTGCCGCAGCTGCAATTGACGGCGATTTCGTTGTACTGTGGATGAGTGTCAGCTTTCATGGTCTTTTCCTAAAAAATTCGGGTGCGGCGTATGTACGCACTACAGGGGCGCGGATTATCCATAAAATTTCGATTGCACGCAAGCCCTTAATCTAGGTCTGGTCACAGGTTTGGATTCTTACCAAAAAGCTACTTGCACGATGTAAATGGTTATCTCAGTATGGGAACATCTGAATGTTCGGCTAACTTGCGCGGTTGGAAGCGCAACGAGGGTCACTAAAATACTCACTGGGTGCGGAATATTGGGTGGGCTTTGTTTTGAAAAGTCCGACTTGGTCATGATGCGAACGGTCTTGGGAGAGGGGCAATGCGCTTTGGGGTTGGTTGGATAGCGAAAATGGTGGCGGTGGGCGCTTTTTTAATGGCTCACTGCGCACAAGCATCAACATACTTCTATCCGGATATCAATCCGGTGGTCACTACAGGAGCCAATCTGTCGTGGTTGAAGGAGGGCCGAGGCAATGATGGATATGTGTCGGTGGTGTCCGAGGTGATTCCGGCGAGTGCTTGCGTTCCGTTGTCTAACAAAGGTTTCTGGGGCGGAGAAAAGACGCAGTTAGTTCTTTCTGTTACGACCACTGGATTTTTGCGTGATAAGCCTGAGGATGAAATACCCATTGCTACATTTGATGGTCGCGATGACGGTTCTGAATGCGCGACGCTGAGCACTACTCCCATCAATGTTGTCCCACTTACCTTACTAGGAAAATATTCGTCAGTGAACGCGGGGAAGCTCGCCATTACGCTGAATGTGAAGAGTGCGAGAAACTCAAGCCAAGATTACATCGGATCAGCGAAGCTCGTACTCGGGGCGGCGGCGATGGTGATGACGGGCGGTGCTGCATCAGCGATTGGCGGAATTGCCGCCACGGTGGGTAACCCAGTACTTTCCGAGGCGCAGTCTCGGACAAATACTATCCTAGGAAGTATGGCAAATGCCAAATCTACGCTACCACTCTCTTGGAAGAAGCTCAGAGGTGGCTTAAGTGTCGTGGAGTTTCCTGTGTATCGATCCGATGGGGCGGTGAAATCGACTATCCCAAGGGATGTGAATCCGAGTGCTCAGGCCAAGCAGGAGAGCCAAACGACGTTGTTCACTGTGCGCCTAACCTTTAACTATGTAAGCTCTCTGTTCGATCCGGCCTCTGGGGGAGCGACTGAGCTGTCTGGGTCGAGCGGACTTTCGATGATCAATGTACTCAACTCCCGTGCAATGCATAGCTCGGTCAATTTCATGCAGTATTTGAATGACGCCTCTCCGAGCTTACTGCAATCGATTGCTATGGCTGAGGGGCAAGCCTTATCCAAGGCGTGCGGGATCGGAATCTACAAGCTAAAAAAGCTCAATTTGAGCGATTTAGATACAACGATAGTTATGAAATCATTTGTTGATGAGGCTAAAGGTGGGATGGATTGGTATCGCGACCCGCAGTTGGTCAAAGATTGTTTCGGTCATGAAATGGCGATACAGGCACATTTAGAGGAGCTTTATGGTCCATCCACCCCGGAATTTGTGATTGGGGACGTTCAAGATGGCGTGGGTAGTGCTTATAAGTTATGGAGGGAGGCGATAGGTCCAACCTTGGCGGAGTTCAGGCGTACTTTAGCAGCGAAGCAAGATCAGCAAGGAGCGCTGATTGATTTCAACTTGAAGCAAGATATCGAATTGGGATTTGCGCATGATGTGCAACCTTGGTCGCAAGGAGACGGCGCGGCACCGGCTTATGCGGGCATCAAGATGTTGGCGGAAAGGCGGATTCGCACGATCGGATGTTTTATCTATAAGGAGGCTGCAAACCTCTCGGTAGAAAATCCAAGCGCATATTTTCTTATGGAGAGCGAGGATGGCAACCACTGGGTTGGGTACGCAAAAATTCCGTCTAAAGGGGCTGGGCGTAAACTTGTTTCGGTTTTGATTTCAGGTATGACGCCAGACTGGGCGAGATACTTCTCATCCTTTCACTACCCGGGTGGGGAGTGTAGATCGCTCCTAGAGCGCTATCAATCAAGCCCTTCGCTGACGCTACTTGACGGACGAAATGGCGCAGGGGAGGGGCGACTGCCGTAGGGCGTTACAACTCTGTCGCGCCCTAGTTTTGCGAGATGCTTGCTTGCTGAGCGACGCTCAACTTGTTCGAGTGCGCGTAACAACGCGCTAGTTCACAATTCGGATATTGGTAATGTGGCTGTGCTAATGGGCGGGATGGATGTAACTGGCTGAATTGATTGGTGGGCGATACTGGGTTCGAACCAGTGACCCCTGCCGTGTGAAGGCAGCGTTAGTTGTACGCTATCTAATTGAAATTCCTTTACAAAAATTAGTCGGGTGGTATTTTCATACCAATTATTCCCAATTTGCCACCATGACTAAACAAACCAAGTACCCGAAAGCAATACAGAAAAACATTCGCCAAGTCGGACCTTCAAGCTTCGAGGTCAGAATCTCCAAGAATGGTTTATCGCTCGATAAGACGTTCGATTCACTCTCAGAAGCAAAAATATATCGTGATGGCATTCATCACCGATGCGCCCTCGACCCTGTTGAGTCTGACATCATCTCAGCCCGACTGAAAAGGAAAGTAAATCGTGACTTCACTGTTGCAATGGGGCTAGAGCGCTACCGCACAGAGAAAACGCTTAGTAAAAAGGGAGAAAGCTCCGAAGCCCATCGGCTCAATAAACTTCTCCGCACCTCGCAGGCATCTCTACCTCTTTTTTCGGTCAAGCCTGATGACATCATTGAAATGGTGCGGGAGCTGAAAACCATGCGCCCAGCCGCAAAGGGCGTTAAGTTCAAGCCAATATCAGAGGCAACACTAAAAAGATATTGGAATCTGATCCATCATTTTTTCGAGGTGGCTCGCCTTGAATGGAAAATCATCGACTCGAATCCCCTCGAACTGGTCCCCAAGGGTCAGCGGCCCAAGGACGGGAAACCACGTACACGACGCTTGATCGGAAACGAGTATGAGTTGATGCTGGCCCAACTTTCCGGCGAGGCACGCTCAATCTTCATCCTTGCTGTCGAGACATCAATGCGTAGATCAGAGTTAATGGGGGCCGAATGGCGCAACATCAATCTCAAGACAGGTCCGCTGGTACTGGAGGATTCGAAAAACGGAGAGTCAAGGATAGTTCCTTTGTCCAGCCAAGCTTTGAAGGAATTGCGTGCACTGCATAAATTGCAAAGCGTGGGCAAACATGGGCAACCACGCATCCCCCAAGGTAAGGTGTTCTCAATTACCCTTGGGCAACTACGCTCCAAGTGGGAGCGTGCGAGAAAAGAAATCAATGCAGCCGACTTGCACTTTCACGACATTCGGCACGAATCCATCAGTCGAGCCTTCGAGAAAGGATTAAATGTCATCGAAGCCGCAGTTCTTTCAGGCCATAAAACCATATCCATGCTGAAGCGATATGCAAATTTGCATCACGAGGACATCAGACGAAAACTGGGTTAATAAATTGCTTGCTAGAAAATGTGGGCTTTATATCATTACAAAGTGTGTCACTTAAGGCGAAGTACGGTTGGGAGCATGCCCAACTGAGGCACTTGATGATCCGGGAGCATTGGCAGGCTCCCGGGGGGCGGTATGCATGATCGCAGATTTATTTCTGCTGATGGATGAAAAGGCCAGCGAATGAGCCGCTCCCGTTAATTTCTTGCCAGCACTACTGCGTCTTCACCAAAATCCTTTTGTCGCAGCTTCGTTTTGGAGATACTGATGAATTATCTATCAGCTGCGGAGCTTATATTTGCCCAAATTGGTGTTGTCACTCGACTGTCGGTCGAGGACGTCGCCATAATTCTGCGGAGACCAACACAATCAATCCGGAACTCAATCTCGCTTGGACGATTTCCAATACCATCGTACACAGAAGGAGCGAGACGCTGGTTTGATGTTCGGCGAGTCGCTGAGTATCTTGATCGTCGGTACTGCCCGCCACCGCAAAAGAAACGTGGGCGTCCAAGCCACCCAAGCATGAACAGGAGGGGCATATGAGTTCCTCTTTACGCACTGCGGCCGCAACCAAAGCTGCCAAGGAGCTCATCGAGATGGGCATAGATAGGCGAAGCATGGGCCTGAAGTATCTGTTACTCATCCTTGGTTGGGCTGCAATCAATGGTCAAATAACGGAACCGGAGTCCCGCCTTCTGCTTGGACGAGCTGGTAAGTTGAAACACTATGCCTCACAAGGCTACTTGATTCAGCATGACTTGCCTCCAGGATTGAAGGCGGCGCCCCATTTTCCGCATTTGCACTATTTCCACCTTTCAGATAAAGGAATGATGTTGCTCCTCCAGCATCATCCGCATTTGTGTGGATTTGGAAATATGGATCTTCGCCAGAGGCTATATTTGCATGACTTTATTGGTCGTATTGAGGCAATGTGGAGATTCAGGTCCTGCCGCATTGCTGGCTATATTCCGGAGTGCAGGCTTCCTGAGTTGTCCTCCGCAAATCAAAAGCAACATGATGGTCATTTCATTATGCACAATGGTGATCGGATAGGTTTGGAAGTTGAGGCGGCAGACTGGAAGTCTGAAAGCAAGCTAGCCAGATTTGTTGCGCAATGCTTAAACTCGATTGCCAACAATCGAGTCCAGAGGGTACTCATACTGACCCAAACTGAAAGTGCCAAGCGTCATTACGCAGAGCCATTTCAAGCAGGTAAGTTCTACTATCCATTCTGGATTAAGGAAAATGGCAGGTGGTATCCTAAGCAATCGTCAAAGACGATCATTTCTCATGAGCTGTCATCAAAAGTTTCCATTGAGTTGATCCAGTCCGAAAGCGAGATTGCAGATTTGATAGAGCCACATCCTCCTACATGGCTACCCTCGACAGAGGAGTATTTTGAAGAGGGGTATTTTGAAGAGGAGGATATAGAATAAGGCAGGGCAGAGGGGATGAAGATCCAGAACGGGTGCGCAAGCACCCGTTCTGTTTTCGAGGTTATTATCGTCAACCATATCGTAATCGGTAACACGATATTGGTTCACGATATCAGATCACGAAATCGATAACGATATCGCAATCTCAAATTCAACTGCATTTTTCACCTTCAAACCGGGCGGAACACCAGCAATGACGGCCTGAACGGCCTATTGCTGGTTCGTCGCTAGGGCGACGTCCTTGGTTTTTGGAAGAGGGCGCGCTCGCTTTGCTCGGCTACCCGCCTTTTTGCCTTCTCCAGCGCGCCAAGCGCACTTCGAGGCCGGTCTGCCCCTCCATGTGTCGCTGCCGCACCACATGGAGCCTCTGGCTGCCCTCAAAAACGCGGGTAGCCGAGCAAGTCGGCGCGCCGGGGTGCAGGCACCCCCCACTAGGTCACCGTGCCTGGGGGCACTGGAATCGCTGGGGCGATTCCTGACCAAGTGGCTCCCCCCATGCCGGAGTCTGGATTCGGCAAGCGCATCCAGACTCCGGGGCACGGGCTGCACGCCCGGCCCCACCGCAAGCGGTGGCCCCCACCATGCGGCACATATCCAATTGCCACAGGACTGAGCAGATGGTTTCCGCATTTGATTTCTCCCTTTCCCTGCCCTGCCCACGCAGGCCAAAACCAAATAGAACAATGGTAGTAATTTCAAGCAGGTAAAGTAATGTCTGAAAATCGGCCTGAGCCGCCGCCAGAGCTCCTCCCGGCATACGGCAGCTATGCGATCTATACCAGCTATTGGTTTGGAATATCGCAGAATGTGAACTGAATTGATCTTGAACGACATAATTGAGCATGTTTGTATCGCTCTTTTGTGATGAAAATCACAGACACGCTGAGAAGTCGGCCTTATCGTGCAGATGCTGTTGAGTAATTAATAGTAGTGGTTGTGGAAAGTGACAAGTTCAATAGCCTTGATCGTGTCCTTTGCGTATGCTTCATTTAGTCTCGATAGATTTCAAATGCGTTGGTAATTGTTGTTTGTTTTTCAATCAACCTAATTAGGAGTATCAATGATGAGCAAAACCACCTCTCTCGCTGCACTAGCGGCCTTTATTACCTTTGGGAATTTCTCAGCTTGGGCTGCGGACCAGAATCAGACTCAAATCCAAGGTCAGACTCAAACTCAAAACCGAGATCAGTCGCAAAATCAAGTTCGTCAATCAAGCGGGGGACAGATCATGTCCCCGCAAGAGCGAGATGAGCAGCGCAGCAAGATGCAAAATGCAAACTCCCGTGAGGAGCAAGAGCGCATTCGTGCGGAACACCATGAAGAAATGAAGGGGCGCGCCCAAGATAAGGGGCTTTCCATTCCTGATACCCCCCCCTCTCGTCGCCAAGGTATTATGGGTGGCGGTATGGGCGGTATGGGCGGTATGGGCGGTGGTGCCGGTGGAGGTCGCGGGGGACGCTAGATTGCCGAGGGCAGTTACTCAAAGGGTCTGCAGGACAGGCCCTTTTTAAATTTTGCCTACTTAGACTCCTCAGTGAATCGATACATTTCGTGGCAGGCGATGCAGTTATTCATAGCAACACTCAATTTTGTGATCACTTGATTGCTATCTTTCGACTTGGCAGCCTCGGCGGCAATGTCGTCAAACTTTCCACGCGTATCAAAGCCGAGCGCCTTCATCTCGACGGGAAGCTTCCTAAACAATGAACCCGGTGTATCTGCTTCGGCTTGCATGCCGGATGCTTTGGCAGACTTGATGACCGCATCAAAATCTTTCTCGGATGCTGCCGCCAATATTCCCTGTGAGCTTTGCAGCCACACACGCATCTCCAGTAGCAGTGCATTGCGCTCATCTTTACTCAACACGACCGCCTGGCGGCCATCGTCCGATGGCTTTACATTACCGACTGTAAATTTATACCCCAATGCCGCGACAATGACGGTCAACACTGCGACCAGAGTCCAACTTAATTTGCAGTTCTTCATATGATTTTCTCCATGAGTAATGGTTGATTTTCCGCTGATTTATTTGCTGGCTGTGCCGTAGAAATGTTCGACAAATTTCCCACGGAAAGCCTGATGGCAGCTTAGGCATGAAGATTGCACTTTCTGAAAGGCTGCGATGACTTTCTTTCCATCCTTTTCTTGCGCCGCATGAAGTAGATCATGTGCGGCTTCATGTGTTTCGCCATCAAGCGCTTTGAATTTGGGCATGTCAGTTCCCATGAACGACATAATGCGCATTTTTTCCGTCAGCGGCGGTTGTGGATGTTCTGCAATCATTGGAGCCGTTTTAACAACCAACTCCCAATCTTCACGCGAAATCCCATCGGTAATGACCTGCATATTTCTGCCCAGTTCCTTCATCACTTTTTGCAGTTCCAGTGGTTCGGCTGCCTGCACATGTGATGCAGATAACGCTAGGGCAATAAGGGCGGTAGCTACGATCAACTGCTTTTTCATGTTAAGTCCTTTCAAGGGTGGAAAATGTAACGAATCAACTGCGAGCTTTGATACCATGTAAAAATATAGGAAATGTTTTTCTAGCCTCGTCAAACAGACTACGCTTGTCGTTAAAGATAGTGACCTGCATGACCAAGCCTTGAATCATGCCGATATACAGTACTGCCGCATGCTGGCTATCCAACTCATCCGACACTAGACCTTGCTCCTTGGCCACCTCAAGTAACGTGGCGATCTTGGTTTCGTATCCTGAAATGATGGTCTGGATGAGTGCGCGCAATTTGCTATTCTTTTTGTGCAGCATTTCCGAGAACAATAATCTTGGAATCGCTGGATGCTTGTTGATAAACAGGATGTGTGCGAAGAACATACGCTCAATCGCATTGAGCGGGTCGGTTGCCTCGGCTGCGGCCTTCTCCAATACAGACATCAAGCGGTCACGTATCCAGTTCATGACGCCGAACCAGATGTCGTCTTTGGTAGAAAAGTGCTTGAAGATTGCGCCCTGCGTAACATTCATGGCATCTGCCATGTCTTGGGTCGTTACGCTGTCTACGCCTTTCTTGGCGGCAAGTTCAACAGCTACACGAATAATCTCGCTCTGTCTTTCTTCCGTGGGCAAGCGACGTCTGGTAATTTCCTGTGTCATGGTTTCTCTTGACCTCCTTTAAGCCGAGCGGCCCTCGCCTGCCTCTTCATAGGTGCGTCCATCGCGAATGTGATAGATACGCTTGAACGTTGGAATGATTTTTTCGTCATGCGTCACCACGATAATGGCTGTTTGGTATTGCGCTGCCATTTGGTTCAGAATGCGCACCACGTTAAGAGCGCGCTCGCTATCCAACGGCGCGGTGGGTTCATCCGCCAGGATCACCGGTGGACGATTCGCCAGTGCGCGTGCAATCGCCACGCGCTGCTGCTCGCCGCCAGAAAGCTGGGAGACTTGCGCCTTGGCGCGATGACCAACATCCAAAGCAGCCAGCAACTCTCTGGCCCGTTCACGCGCTCTAGAGTCAGGAACGCCAGCCAGCATGGGGAGCAAGGCGATATTGTCAGTAACGTCCAGGAATGGAATCAGATAAGGAGCCTGAAACACAAAACCTATCCGATCCCTGCGCAAAACGCGCAAGTCGTCGATCTTCCAAGTCTGATCAAATACGGTATCGCCACCAAGCTGCATCTTTCCGGCTGTCGGTTCAATGACCGCCCCCAGACATTTCAATAGCGTGCTTTTTCCCGATCCGCTTGGCCCTACCAGGCCGACGACCTCGCCGGGCCAGATCGTCATATCCACGCCCTTCAGAGCATTGACGGCAGTATCGCCCTTGCCATAGCGCTTGCTGAGACTCTCAATATGAATTGCGGGTTGGTTCATGCTGCTAACCTCCAATCGCCGTTGCAGGATCAACCCGCAAGGCTGCACGAATCGCAAAGATGCTGGCAATTGAGCAGATCAGCATGACAAGCACGAAGCCTCGCAGAGCATCCCCCGGAATGAGCAGCACGTACTTAGGGAACAGCGGTGCCCATAGCGTGGCCGAAGTTTTGCCAACGACGAAGCCGATCAATCCCAGTCCCAGTGCCTGCTGCAACACCATGCCGCTGATTGTCCGGTCACTGGCGCCAACCAACTTGAGCACAGCGATCTCGCGGATCTTGTTCATAGTCATGGTGTAGATGATGAAGGCAACGATGGCGGCACTGACGATAGCCAGAATTACCAGGAACATGAAAATCTGTTTGGATGAAGTAGCGATCAGCCGGGCGACCAGAATTTCTTCCATTTGATCCTTGGTATAGGCCTGCAAATGTTTCCAGCGCTGGATGTCGCTGGCTACGTGTTCTGCCCCGAAACCCGGCCTGATCCGTACAAGTACCGCATTAACCATGTGACTGGAAATCTGTGCGGCGAGGACGACGTTCAGTGCGCCAGTCGAGCCTGGACGGTTGAGCGCAGGATTCGCTGCCGTTCGCGCACGCTCATTGAGCAGTGCATCATTGTCTTTAAGAAATTGTACTTCCTGCGCATCTTTCAGCGGGACGAATACCATTGGGTCACCGCTGGAAGAAACCATGCGTCGTGTCAGTCCGACCACTGTGAATTGATGACGACGAATCTGGACGCGATCTCCCAAATTCAGCCCAGTTTTGATGTCGGCCAGCGCTTCGTAGTGAGACTGTGCAATTGGTCGACCGGCCACCAGATACTCTGGATTACCAGGTCGATCCGGCTCGATACCAACGAGCATGATGCGCACGTCCTTACCCTGATGCTGTATCTGCATCGTCAGATAGGCGACGTTGCCTGCTTCCATTACACCGGGCTGCCCGAGCAGATCACGCACAACATCGTCATGAATGCTGGATGGCTCAGCATACGGCCCCAGAGTGTCTTGCTGTACCACCCACAAGTCTGCGCCCGCATTGGCGATCAGCACGTTGGCATCATCCACCATGCCTCGATAAACGCCTGCCATTGTCAAGGTAACTCCAATCAGCAAGCCCAGCCCGACACCGGTAAAAACGAACTTACCCCAGCCATGCAGAATATCTCGGCTCGCCAGATTGATCACGTTCAGTTCCTCACAATTTCGGGAACGACCCTGACCTTCAAACCGTCGTGCAGTGCCTGTTGGCTATAGACAATCACCTCATCTTGAGCACCAAGGCCGTCGATGACTTGAGTGCGCCCATCCAGCGAAGAAACACCCGTCTTAATAAAGCGCAACTGGGCATGCCCCTCTTGCAACACCCAAACCGCCTCCTGCTGGTTGATGCGCTTAACCGCCGCGCTGGGAATGGAGATCGCCCGCTCAAGCAAAGGGAGCTGGAAAGTAATTTCCGCGTACTCCCCCAAACTCGGATGGATTTCCTGGGTTGAGAATGCCACATTGACGATACGCTCTTCCGTAACGGAATCACTGATCAAGTCGATACGCGCCAGCGCCCCAGGAATATGGAGTTGCGGCTGGGAGCGCAACACAATATCCGCCTTAAATCCCGGCTGTAGCATGCCAGACTGCTTCTGATCCACGCGGGTTTTAACCCACAAGTCGCTCGGCTCAACCACTTGCAGTGCCGTTTGGCCGGGTGAAAGAATGGCTCCATTATCCACCATACGGGCTGTGACGATACCGCTCACCGGACTGATCAACCGAGTTTGCTCTTGCAGCTTCTTCGCCCCCTTAGAGTCGGAAAGGGTTTTGGCATACTCGCGTTTGGCGGCAGACAAGTTCGCTGCTGCAGCATCCACAGCGGCGATCGCGGCAGTTCTTTCGTGCAGTTTGGCGTCCAGCATTTCTTGGCTGATAAAGCCGCGCGTATGCAATTCCGAAAATCGTGCATGAGTCGAGGTCGTGGTTCTGCTGCGGCTCTGAGCCTCAAGCAACTGAGCCTCGGCAACCTTGACGGTATTGGCAGCCCGCTCTGCCATGTGCTGACTGCTGGCAAGTTTTTCATTAAGGTCGATGGGGTCGATCTCAGCGATGACTTGTCCTGCCAACACTTTGTCGCCCTGATCAACCAACACTCGACTCACTCGGCCATTCATGATTGGCGCGATGTTGTAAGTATGCCTAGCTTCGATGATGCCCACTCCGAAAACCTCTGGAGCAAGATTGGCAACTTTAATTTTGTCAGTCGTTACCTTAACGGGAGCCAGTGGCCCTTGAGTCAGAATGACCCACAGGAATATGGAAAACAACGCAGCGGCTATCGCCAGTAGTGAAATTTTCCGTCTTGAGAGATTTAGCGACTTAAGCCCAGAAAGGACTTTATGCCTACAGCGCAAAATCGCCCAACGTAGTGAAGGTCGACCAATTATTCGCACACATAAACCCCGCAAGTAAGTATTAGATTACTATTCTATTTCTTCGAATATTTAATTGTAAACATATTATTTCAATAAGTTACTTATGTAACTTTCATCACATACTTGAGGGATGGAGAAGCACTACACTTCCAAAGATATGCATCCTGAAAAGGTAATGCCTGCAAATCAGCGCACAGGGATTGAGTTTCTGTCTAATCAGTTGTAAGACTTGCATACACATAGCCCAAGAAAAAACTCGGTCCGCTGTGCAAATCACACCGGCCTTTCAACAGCGTCGTCTCTAATGACCGGAAAGGCCGACGATTGGACATCGGCCTGTGGAATTTCAGGAGCGACAGGTGGCATTGCGCCGAGTTTGCCTGATTAAGATTTTCTGGTGATTCCTGCAACTGCCAGCAGAAATAGAAAAAACAATTTCGGGCAGCTTGATGTGATGAAGATATTTATGAAGTGCAGAGTAAGTCAGCATCCCAAATTTTCCCAAATTAAATCCGGAAAATTGGTTATACGGGGGGATGGTGAGTGATGTAGAATTACATAACCATCTGATTTGATTGGTGGGCGATACTGGGTTCGAACCAGTGACCCCTGCCGTGTGAAGGCAGTGCTCTACCGCTGAGCTAACCGCCCAATCATTTGTTTATTAACGATTTATCGTATTATTTTGGTTAATCGGAAAAAATAATAGAAAAATAATAGAAAAAAATCCCAAAAAGCCAGACCTTCTCAATGTAATTCGTTAATCAAGTCTCACATTCTAGCAGGGCAAAATAAAAAAACAATTAGTAGACAAGAGAAATCTACAGCGCGCATTCAGATTAGAAGAAATTTCTTGTTTGGAAGACATAAGTGCCCGCCTCATATCCAGCCGATCTCAGGGGATCCCGAAAGGCAGGTTACCGAACTCGCCCTTGAGCGTCTTCCGAGTCACTCACTGGGGGGCGACTGGGGCGGCGGGATAACAGGGGTATTCTGGTGGGGCCATCGGGGGCAAGGTGGGGTATTAGACTAACACTACCATCTTTATGGGTAAATCACACATTCAGGTCTGATGTGCCGTATCCAAGTCGGCCTCAACCTTGACCTCTTGCATTATCCAAGCCTTAGCCTCGTCCAGAGTAGCGCACAGCTTCCTTCGCATTTTGCTGCTTTTTATGGCACTAAGCACCTTGTGTTGAATTGCGTGTAAAACTGACCCACCAATTGCATTGAACTTTGACCCACCCTT
The DNA here is from genome assembly GCF_000974685.2 of Ferriphaselus amnicola. Taxonomy (NCBI): domain Bacteria; kingdom Pseudomonadati; phylum Pseudomonadota; class Betaproteobacteria; order Nitrosomonadales; family Gallionellaceae; genus Ferriphaselus; species Ferriphaselus amnicola. The sequence goes on along the minus strand of NZ_AP018738.1, from coordinate 2,197,403 downwards.
GAATTATCTCTGAACGTTTCAAGTTGTGGATAGTTTTCTGTTTTTGCCCTCCTTTCCCGATTGAGTTGAACTGTTTCTGAAGCGGTAACTGTCGTTGCCGGACTCCACGATGTGGCAGTGGTGCGTCAACCTGTCGAGCAACGCCGTTGTCATCTTTGCATCCCCGAACACACAGCCCCATTCAGCGAAGCTTAAGTTGGTCGTGATCACAAGACTCGTGCGCTCATAGAGTTTGCCAATGAAGTGGAACAGTAATGCACCTCCCGCTTGGCTGAACGGCAGATAGCCCAACTCATCCAGAATCACCAGATCGGCATACATCATCCGGTTAGCAATCTGCCCCTGTTTGCCCGCAGCCTTCTCCAACTCCAACGCATTCACCAACTCAATGGTCGAGAAGAACCTGACTCGACGATGCTGATGTTGCACCGCCTGCACACCGAGTGCCGTCGCCAGATGCGTCTTGCCCGTGCCAGGGCCTCCGACCAGCACCACATTGTGTGCCTGATCCAAGAACTCGCATCGATGCAACTGCCGGATGAGTGCCTCGTTCACCACGCTCTGGCTGAAGTCGAAACTCGCCAAGTCACGGTAGACTGGGAAACGGGATGCCTTCATCTGGTAGGCGATAGAGCGTACCTCGCGTTCCGCCATCTCGGCCTTGAGCAAGGTACTCAACATCACTTGTGCACTCTGATAGGCAGGTGAACCTTGGCTAGCCAGTTCATCCACCGCCTGCGCCATGCCGTATAACTTGATGCTCTTGAGCGTGGTGATCATGGCTTCATGCTGCATGGCGCACCTCCCTCAATTGGTCATAGCGGCTAACGTTAGACTGCGGCTCGACCACGAGCGTCAGATGGGCCGGCGTATCAACAGGGGCTGGTGGTGCAGGCTCAATCAGTCGCGTCAGCAGATTGAGCACATGCTGCTTGGATGGCACACCGCTCTCTAGGGCCAACTCGACTGCTGTGAGCACGGCAGCTTCATCGTGCTGTAAGACGAGGGCTAAGATTTCTACCATCTCCCGATCTCCACCCAGTCGCTTGAGCAAGATGTTCTGCAAATGCTTGAAGCCTTCGGGTAGTTCAGCGAACGGTGCACCGTTGCGCAATGCACCTGGCTTGCGTTGAAGCACGCTCAGGTAATGACGCCAGTCGTAGATCGTCTGACCATGAGCATGCTTATTCGAAATCATCCGCACATGCTCGGCAATGATTTGAGATTCAGCTACGAACAACAGCTTGTCGGCATACACCCTCAGGCTGATGGGGCGGTTGGCATAGGAGGCCGGAACACTGTAGCGGTTACGCTCGAACATGACCAAGCAAGTCGGCGACACGCGTTTGACGTGTTCAACAAATCCATCAAATGGGCAGGACAGCGCCATCAGGCAAGGATGTTCGTCCGCATAGACATCTGCGATACGACGTTCCGATTGTAGGGGATGAGGGAGTTCTTTCCAGAGCGACAGGCAGCGTTGATGTAGCCAGTCATTGAGTTCATGCAGACTCCCAAACGCGGGGAGTTTGTTCCAGATGCGATGCCTTGCATCTTGTACGTTTTTCTCAATCTGTCCTTTCTCCCAACCGGAAGCTGGATTGCAGAATTCAGCATCGAACAGGTAGTGGCTCACCATGGCAGAGAAGCGGATATTGACGTCGCGTTGTTTGCCGCGTCGGACCTTGTCTACTGCGGTGCGCATGTTGTCGTAGATGCCACGCGCAGGCACGCCGTCGAAGACAGCGAAGGCATGGTTGTGTGCGTCGAACAGCATCTCGTGTGTCTGCAACGGATAGGCACGCAGATAGAAGGCTCGACTGTGACTGAGTTTGAAGTGAGCAATCTGAAGTTTGGTGCGTTCTCCCGCGATGACGGCCCAGTCTTCGCTCCAATCGAACTGGAAGGCTTCACCAGGTGCAAAGATGAGCGGAATGAAGGTGCCGCGTCCCGCCGTCTGCGCCTGTTCTTGTTGTTGCTGTCGCCATCGTTTAGCGAAGGCAACCACTCGGTCGTAGGAGCCTGTGAAGCCTAGCTGCACCAAGTCGCTGTGCAGTTGCTTGAGACTACGCTTCTGTTTGCGTCCTTTGCCAGCTTCGGTCTTTAGCCATGCAGTTAGCTTGACGGCATAGTCGTCGAGCTTGCTGGGGGTCTTACGCTTGGGGTACTTGGGCTCAACGACTTTGTTGGTCAAATACTTCCTGATGGTGTTGCGGGAGAGTCCGGTCCTTCGAACGATCTCTCTGATGGGCATGTTGTCGCGCAAATGCCAGCGCCTGATGCTGCTTAATATCGCCACGTTGATCACTCCTGTTTGTTCCCGCTCAAATATTGAGCAGGACAGTATCTATACGTGGGTCAAATTTGGATGCAATTTACTGCGCTAGGTGGGTCAGTTTTGGGTGCAATTCAACATCCAGCAATCTACGCATGGTCTCAACACCATCGATTTCAGGCATTTTTAAGTCTAGGAAAATCAGATCTGGTCTACTCTCTTTAGCCATCTGAATTCCTGAAAACCCATCTTCTGCTACTCGGACTTCGCAACCAATTTCCTCTAACACCAACTGAAAGGACCCCCTGACTGCCGCATCATCATCAATAACCAAAATCTTTGTTCTCATGCCTCCCCCTCTAACTATTTGATACAGCCTTGAATGTCATTTTCATGCAACAGCCATCGCTGGTGCCTTGATCTAATTCTAGAGTCCCACCAACTTGCTCAACTAACTCTCTTGAGACAGATAAACCCAACCCAGTTCCCTTCCCAACAGGTTTAGTAGTGAAAAATGGCTCGAAAATTCGAGCCCTATACTCTTCTGGAACCCCCCCCCCGTTATCGCAGACTCTCAGAACGACATGCATATTTGAAGTTGATGCGACGATACGTATTTGCGGCTTACTTTGCTTATCTACCGCATCCCTAGCGTTTAATAATAGATTCACAAGAACCTGCTGCAAAGAACTAGCTGCGCAACGAATCATCGGCAAATTCGCGTCAATCTTTACCTCCAACTCCACATTTCCTCTAGAGAGTTCGCCTTGAAGTAAAGAGCTCACTTGTTTGATTGCATCTTGAACATTGCATGTCACTTGCTTTGTATTATCCGTGCGAATAAACACAAGCATGTTTTGTACGATTTTTTTAATTCGCTCAATTTCTTGCAGGGCACTTTTCAGCACCTCAATCGATTTTGGATCTATTGCCTTGTCCTTGGCATACTCGACGTAGTTCATAACTCCCATTAACGGATTGTTAATTTCATGCGCCACCCCCCCTACCATCGTACCAATCGATGTCAACTTCTCTATTTGAATCATCCTTTCGCGAGACTCGAGTGCTTGCTGTTGCTGCTCTCGTATCAATGCTTCATCTTCAATTAGCTTATTTGTCATAAGCTCTAGTTCTGAATTCTTTTCTTGCAGAACTGCGCGAGCATTCAACTCAATTGAAATACGACGCCTTGAGTCCCTTAGGATAACTAATGTAGCAAAGGCAGCAGAAGCAAGCGCCAGAATGCTTAAGCCGAATATCAAAACCATTAGCCATTTGATGTTTCTTGATACTACTCCCTTACGTTCGGCTAGAAGCTGCTCTTCGATGCGGATGTATTCATATATTTCAATTCGAATTTCATCCATGATGCGCTTTCCCTCACCCAACCGCGTGGCTAGGAAAGGAGTTTCCAACTGTTGCCTTCGTCGCAAATCGATATTAGCAGTGTTAACTCTTAACTTCTCATTTATAAGAAATGACAGTCTATTGACCCTCTCGAGTTGAGCTGGATTATGTTTAGGGATTTGACGGAGTTCATTGATCCTTACATCAAAGGAGTCTTTCACTTTTAAGTATGGCTCAAGAAAGGATTCATCCCCTGTCAATATGAATCCACGTTGAGCTGTCTCTGCGTCAACTAAGTTGGCTTGCAGTTGCGATGCGGCCAGAATCAGGGATTCGGTTCTGCTCCTCAGATCATCAGCAGCAGTAGTCTGTTGCAGAACTGAAATCAAAAGAACAAGCACAGTAATGACTGCAACGAGCATTAAACCAAACCAAATAGTGAGTCTACTAATTAGTGCCATATACGTCCGAGTATGAATTGATATTGCCGCACTCTTATCCCACGATCTTCTTGCGCCTGTTGCAAGCGCAGTTGTCCAGAATTTATTGAGGACTTTGGCGAACGCCATTCAGTGCCAATTTATCAGCAATTCCTACACAGTTCCATAGGCAGATCAACCTTCTCAAGAATCTGACGAGCTGGGGTTGTGGTCTGTGGTTTCTTGACTTTCGGTAGCTACGGTGAAACAGGCAGGGGGCGGCGTAGGCGCTCCTAGACTGGAAAAGAGAAAATATTCGAACATAGGCAATCCCCCTATCGAGATACCTTGCGAGTTCAAGAACAGCAACTTTACATTGCCAAAAGAGCTTTACAGGAAAAAATGGCCTTGAGAAATTTCGTTCTAAATTTCCCCTTTCGACTTCTTGAAAAGCTTTGCGACTTGCTCAATCGTGGGAGCGACACCGCGGGGAAACTATTTCACGCAGCAATGGGAGAAGCTCGTTTTGGCTCATATCCCGATAGAAAAAAAATAGAAAATTTTGTCTGATTTTTCTATTAATTATCGTGAATATTCGTGAAGTGCCGTGAAGTTTCGTGAGGATATGTTGTTGCTTTTACAGGATTATTTGCGTAAGTGCTTGATTTTCACTATCTGGATCAAGGCTGTGTGAAGGCAGTGCTCTACCGCTGAGCTAACCGCCCAATCAAGGGCGCGGATTAAATCACAACCGCGAGCTGGCGGTCAATTTGTTTGTCGCGCGCAGCGCCTCAGCTGGCGTAAAATGCGACCTCTTTAAATTTCACCGCCTCGTACCATGACCGTTCGTACCCGTTTTGCTCCCAGTCCTACCGGCTATCTTCATATTGGCGGCGCGCGCACTGCGCTGTTTTCTTGGGCCTATGCCAAACGTCATGGTGGGCACTTCATTTTGCGCATCGAGGATACCGATGTGGAGCGCTCTACACCGGAAGCGGTGCAAGCCATTCTTGATGGCATGAAGTGGCTGAATCTGGATTACGACGAAGGTCCGTTCTACCAGATGCAGCGCATGGAACGTTACAAGCAGGTGATCCAGCAGATGCTGGATGAGGGTACGGCCTACCGATGCTATATGTCGTCCGAGGAGCTGGATGCGATTCGGGAAGCGCAGCGTGAGCGCGGTGAAAAGCCCCGTTACGATGGGCGCTGGCGACCTGATGCTGGGAAGGTTCTGCCGCAGCTGCCGGTAGGCGTTGCGCCCGTGATCCGCTTTAAAAATCCGACCGAAGGCGTGGTTGCTTGGAAGGATCAGGTCAAAGATTACATCGAGTTCGCCAACGCTGAGCTGGATGATTTCATCATCGCCCGCTCTGACGGTACGCCGACGTATAACTTCTGCGTAGTGGTGGACGACTGGGATATGGGCATCACTCACGTTATTCGTGGCGATGATCACGTCAATAACACGCCGCGCCAGATCAATCTGCTGCGCGCACTGGGCGCGACACCGCCGCACTACGCGCATCTTTCGATGATTCTGGGCGACGACGGTCAAAAGCTATCCAAGCGTCACGGAGCGGTTTCTGTCACTCAATATGATGATGATGGCTATTTGCCCGAGGCGGTGCTGAACTATCTGGGGCGCCTCGGTTGGTCGCACGGCGACGATGAGATTTTCAATATTGAGCAATTCTGCGAGTGGTTCGACCTTGATCACATCACCCCCTCAGCCGCGCAGTTCAACACCGAAAAGCTTAATTGGCTGAACGCGCATTACCTCAAGCTAGCTGATGATGCTCGCTTGGCCGAGCTGGTGCGTACACGCCTGCAAGCGCGTGGCATCGTCGTCACCGATGCTCCCGCGCTCGCTGACATCATGGCTCTTTATAAGGGGCGCGTTGCTAACTTGAACACATTGGCCGACGAAGCAGAGGTGTTTTACATCGATCTGCAGCCATCGCAGGCATTGCTGAGCGAACAGTTGATACCGGAAGCTGTACCCGCCTTGGCTGAACTGGTGGAGGAGCTGGCGACTGTGGAGTGGAGTGCGGCCTCCATTGGTGCGTTGATCAAGCAGGTCATCGGAAATCACGGATTGAAGATGCCAAAGTTGGCGATGCCTTTGCGTGTGATGTTGGTCGGACAGACTCATACTCCGTCAGTGGATGCCGTAGTGGCGCTATTCCCGCGCGAGCTGGCGCTGGCAAGGATAAAAAAGCATCTTTAAAAAATATTCACAAACCGGCTTTACAACTGCAGGGTCGGTCAATATAATGCGCGCTCTTTCGAGGTACGGGGGTATAGCTCAGCTGGGAGAGCGCTTGCATGGCATGCAAGAGGTCAGCGGTTCGATCCCGCTTACCTCCACCAAGAAGAAAACGGAAGTCCTACGTCCCCATCGTCTAGAGGCCTAGGACATCGCCCTTTCACGGCGGTAACCGGGGTTCGAATCCCCGTGGGGACGCCAATTGCGTATAAACAAGCCACTGATTAAAGTGGCTTTTTTATTGCCATCGTGTTATGTTTTTCATTATATATCAATAGGTTACGGTTCGCTCTGGTTCTAGATTGTTGAATTGCGTGTAAAACTGACCCACCAATTGCATTGAACTTTGACCCACCCTTGAATTATCTCTGAACGTTTCAAGTTGTGGATAGTTTTCTGTTTTTGCCCTCCTTTCCCGATTGAGTTGAACTGTTTCTGAAGCGGTAACTGTCGTTGCCGGACTCCACGATGTGGCAGTGGTGCGTCAACCTGTCGAGCAACGCCGTTGTCATCTTTGCATCCCCGAACACACAGCCCCATTCAGCGAAGCTTAAGTTGGTCGTGATCACAAGACTCGTGCGCTCATAGAGTTTGCCAATGAAGTGGAACAGTAATGCACCTCCCGCTTGGCTGAACGGCAGATAGCCCAACTCATCCAGAATCACCAGATCGGCATACATCATCCGGTTAGCAATCTGCCCCTGTTTGCCCGCAGCCTTCTCCAACTCCAACGCATTCACCAACTCAATGGTCGAGAAGAACCTGACTCGACGATGCTGATGTTGCACCGCCTGCACACCGAGTGCCGTCGCCAGATGCGTCTTGCCCGTGCCAGGGCCTCCGACCAGCACCACATTGTGTGCCTGATCCAAGAACTCGCATCGATGCAACTGCCGGATGAGTGCCTCGTTCACCACGCTCTGGCTGAAGTCGAAACTCGCCAAGTCACGGTAGACTGGGAAACGGGATGCCTTCATCTGGTAGGCGATAGAGCGTACCTCGCGTTCCGCCATCTCGGCCTTGAGCAAGGTACTCAACATCACTTGTGCACTCTGATAGGCAGGTGAACCTTGGCTAGCCAGTTCATCCACCGCCTGCGCCATGCCGTATAACTTGATGCTCTTGAGCGTGGTGATCATGGCTTCATGCTGCATGGCGCACCTCCCTCAATTGGTCATAGCGGCTAACGTTAGACTGCGGCTCGACCACGAGCGTCAGATGGGCCGGCGTATCAACAGGGGCTGGTGGTGCAGGCTCAATCAGTCGCGTCAGCAGATTGAGCACATGCTGCTTGGATGGCACACCGCTCTCTAGGGCCAACTCGACTGCTGTGAGCACGGCAGCTTCATCGTGCTGTAAGACGAGGGCTAAGATTTCTACCATCTCCCGATCTCCACCCAGTCGCTTGAGCAAGATGTTCTGCAAATGCTTGAAGCCTTCGGGTAGTTCAGCGAACGGTGCACCGTTGCGCAATGCACCTGGCTTGCGTTGAAGCACGCTCAGGTAATGACGCCAGTCGTAGATCGTCTGACCATGAGCATGCTTATTCGAAATCATCCGCACATGCTCGGCAATGATTTGAGATTCAGCTACGAACAACAGCTTGTCGGCATACACCCTCAGGCTGATGGGGCGGTTGGCATAGGAGGCCGGAACACTGTAGCGGTTACGCTCGAACATGACCAAGCAAGTCGGCGACACGCGTTTGACGTGTTCAACAAATCCATCAAATGGGCAGGACAGCGCCATCAGGCAAGGATGTTCGTCCGCATAGACATCTGCGATACGACGTTCCGATTGTAGGGGATGAGGGAGTTCTTTCCAGAGCGACAGGCAGCGTTGATGTAGCCAGTCATTGAGTTCATGCAGACTCCCAAACGCGGGGAGTTTGTTCCAGATGCGATGCCTTGCATCTTGTACGTTTTTCTCAATCTGTCCTTTCTCCCAACCGGAAGCTGGATTGCAGAATTCAGCATCGAACAGGTAGTGGCTCACCATGGCAGAGAAGCGGATATTGACGTCGCGTTGTTTGCCGCGTCGGACCTTGTCTACTGCGGTGCGCATGTTGTCGTAGATGCCACGCGCAGGCACGCCGTCGAAGACAGCGAAGGCATGGTTGTGTGCGTCGAACAGCATCTCGTGTGTCTGCAACGGATAGGCACGCAGATAGAAGGCTCGACTGTGACTGAGTTTGAAGTGAGCAATCTGAAGTTTGGTGCGTTCTCCCGCGATGACGGCCCAGTCTTCGCTCCAATCGAACTGGAAGGCTTCACCAGGTGCAAAGATGAGCGGAATGAAGGTGCCGCGTCCCGCCGTCTGCGCCTGTTCTTGTTGTTGCTGTCGCCATCGTTTAGCGAAGGCAACCACTCGGTCGTAGGAGCCTGTGAAGCCTAGCTGCACCAAGTCGCTGTGCAGTTGCTTGAGACTACGCTTCTGTTTGCGTCCTTTGCCAGCTTCGGTCTTTAGCCATGCAGTTAGCTTGACGGCATAGTCGTCGAGCTTGCTGGGGGTCTTACGCTTGGGGTACTTGGGCTCAACGACTTTGTTGGTCAAATACTTCCTGATGGTGTTGCGGGAGAGTCCGGTCCTTCGAACGATCTCTCTGATGGGCATGTTGTCGCGCAAATGCCAGCGCCTGATGCTGCTTAATATCGCCACGTTGATCACTCCTGTTTGTTCCCGCTCAAATATTGAGCAGGACAGTATCTATACGTGGGTCAAATTTGGATGCAATTTACTGCGCTAGGTGGGTCAGTTTTGGGTGCAATTCAACACCTGCCCTACCAGATCACCGCGCAGGCTGCGAGATATCTGCTGAATGAAATTCTCAAGGCGATCACCGCGCTTCCAATCCTGATTCTCGATCTCCACGCCTATCGATGATAATCGCCCACGATCTCCTGCATCCTTGAAGTAGATTGCATCGAATAACTTACATTCACAGTATTTTTTGGCCTCAGTCATCTGCCTGCGAGGAATCAAATAATCTGAAACCGCACTTTTCTGCAAATGGTAGGCAGTCACCTCTGCGAGCATGTGCTCATGCCAGAATAGGTTGCGTGTAACCTTGTGGGAGTCTGAAATGTGCTCGAGAGGAAATTGCTCGCAACCTTGGGCAATTTCGTATCCAGCCTTGGTCAAAAGGTAATATGAAGGGCGATCGTCATACTCCTTACCCAGCCGTAGTAACCCTCGCTTGGCTAATCGATTGCAATAGTCGCGCCTAGTTGTTCCCAGCAGTGTAGTGCTGATTGATTCAGTTGTGAATCCGAACCGATTACAGAGCCGGAGTATCTGCTTCTCCACAAAAGCCTGCCGATCAAGGGGAGACATTTTCATCGTGTGGCCTCCCTAGTCTTGACCCAGTTGGAAACATCTTCTGAGCGCCAAGCAGTTGCACGCCGACTGATTTTGATCGGTGCTGGGAAGTCACCATCCTTCACCAATTGATACAACGTCGTCTTTCCAAGACGCACCAGAGCAAGAACCTCCGACAAGCGTAGTAATCGCATATCCATAATCTACCTTCCCGTATGACAAGTGAACCACAAGCACATACTAATGTTTACAGGTGTCGGACATGTATCTTTAAATTCAAGGATAATGCAGAATATCAGGTGTCGGTATGAATGATGAAGTTCGAATATGGAAGACAAAATTCGTAAACTCAGGCGTGGTCGCCCAACCAACTTTGTTGGACGCGAGCGCATCCGACTTATCACTTCGATGATTAGCAAGAATTCGGGGCTATCGAGCTCTAGGCTGGAGGAGTATTTTTGTATCGGATCAGAAAAATCAAAGGGAGCGCTGTGGCGTGACTATAGGTCAGGAAGAAGACCTGTTGGCGATGCTCGTGTGGAGTTTATTATGAAAAAAGCTACTCTGGCCGGGTGGATCAAGCCAATTGAGGATTTGGCTACTGAACAGTCTCAGGCGCTCCTTAATGAACTTAAGAATATTTTTCAGGACACTAAGAAGCAAGGTCAGGATGAGTTGCGGAGATGTGTTCGATCCATGTTCGATATCATTCCTATTGAACAGATCAGGGAGATAGTCCAAGAGGAATTTGAGGCCCATTTGCTCAGTAAGTTATAATTCTGCTGCGCTAAGAAGCGTAGAAATTCAACCTCTCATGGGGGTTGAACTGGTGGGTAACACGGTGGGTAACGGCTATCTTTGTTTTTTGTAAAAATGGCTTGGGAATGCGCTATTGGACGACTCGGTTCAGATCCCCGTGGGCCAATTGCGTAATAAAAAAGCCACTGATTCCAGTGGCTTTTTTATTACTATCCAGTCGCATCAATTATCATTATCAATAGGTTACTGTTTGCCAGTGCTTCGGACGATCACGCCAATCTGAACTCAAATGATCATGAGTATCCGATGCCGATATGCGGGTTCCATGTGTTTAGGCATAGGCGGTTAAGCTCAAGGTGACCGGATCCTGAGATGCGCAAGTTATAATCCTGCCAGCCCCATGCCGGGGAATATTTTGGAGTTATCTTGTTCAAACTGATTGGTGTTGTCGTTGGTTACCTGCTGTTGGGCTTTATTGGGGCCGTCATTGGATTTTTCGGTGGGGCATTCTTTGATCGGATGCGTGCGTATGGCTCGGGTGGTATGAACCCGCTGCAGAATGCGCTACGTCAGGCGGTTTTCCTAGAAACTGTGTTCATTTCGATGGGCAAGTTGGCCAAAGCTGATGGCCATATCTCTCAGGATGAAATCGATCATGTCGAAGTGCTCATGCGGAAGCTGGGCATGACCGATGAGCATCGTAAGCAAGCGATAGCTTTGTTCAAACAAGGTGCGGATGCTGCATTCGATGTAGAGCCGACATATCAGCGCTTCATGTCGATATGCGGTCAGACTAAAGACTTGAAGCAAGTTCTGCTGGTCTATTTGATTGTCATGGCTCATGCGGATGGTCATTTTCATCCGCAAGAAGAAGCATTGTTGATCAAGATCGCTGAGTACCTCGGCTATGACCAGGCCGCATTCAGACATTTGCTGGATATGGTGATCAATCAGTCTCACTTCGGAGCGGGGCAAGCGACTTCCGGTCAGGCGATCGAGGATGCCTACAAGGCGTTGGGCGTGAGCAAGGAAAGTACGGATGCGGAAATCAAGCGCGCCTATCGCAAGCTGATGAGTCAATACCATCCAGATAAGCTCATGGGTCAAGGCGTACCTGAGGATATGATCAAGGTGGCTACCGAGCAGGCTAAGGAGATCCAACTGGCTTACGATTTGATCAAGAAAACGCGAGGGATATAGCGCTCTCATGAAATATCAGCACTATAAGGGCGGTATTTATGAGATGGTCTGTGAGGCTAAGCTCGAATCCGACCCTCAAATCATCATGATGATCTACCGAGCTGCCAACGGCACGATTTGGGCGCGTCCCAGCGACGTGTTCTTTGAGCAGGTGCAACATGAAGGGCGTGATGTGCCGAGATTTGCGCGGATCAATGACTAAATCAGCATGGATAGCACGAGTTTAATCTTCTTGTTGTTATTGGCCGGAGGCGTGTGGTTCTGGCTCAGCAGCATCCGCGTACTGGAATTGGCGCGGAGCGCGGGTCGAGAGGCGTGCATCAGAGCGAACGTGCAGTTTCTCGATGATACCGTTGCTAGTATTGGGGTAAGCCTTGTTCGCGATGCGTTCGGGCGGCGGGTGTTGCGCCGTACTTATCGCTTTGAGTTCAGTGAAACCGGCAACTCCAGAATCGAGGGGCGGGTCGTTATGCAGGGTGAATCGGTGGAGTCCGTCACGATGGATCCCTACTTGGTCGTGACTTGAATCGAAGGGGCCTTCATTCTCTTGCTGCCTTTTCTGGCAGCTCTGAATGCTTACTCTGCGCTCCTTACATCAGCTTCGTCCCAAGATTGAATCTCAAGGATCGTGCGCAAGCAGCCTATGAAAATGATGTGTTCATCAAGGCAGCAGTTGCGAACGCAGAGATACAAGCTGTTTGGCCACTTCTAATCAGGCTGTGGTGTTGATGTTCTGCCCCAAGTTGGGAGGCAAATTGCCCGTGCTAGGTTGCAAAGGCTGAGGGAGCGCATGGATGAGTGCCATCGCTGACTGTGCTTCGATACTCATGGCTTTTTTGAGTATGCTGATCCCAACTGTGTCACTGGCATTGCTGATTAGCGCTGCGTTAGTGCTAGAGGTGATGTTCATGATTCGCTCCTTGTAAGCTATCGGCATGTAGATTACTCTGGAGCAAGGCAGTAAGGCAACCATCCTCATCACTGCTAGGTGGTGATTGGCAGGGAGGCGGTAATTTCAGATAAGATTTGCGAACGCCATTTTTTCTGTGCATTAATCGGTTGCGTGGAGAGGGCGTATTGCTACGTTAATTGCCTATGAAAATACTCAATACTTGGAGTTTGGTATGCGGTGGCTCAGTCGATTGAATCCTAGAAATAGTTTGCGCGCCCAAATCAGCTTTGCGAGCGGCGCAATTGCGCTATTACTATCGCTGGCGCTGAGCTATTACGCGGCGGAAAACAGTAAGAACCAGATCGAGAAGAGTGAGGGCGAGTCTTTTGCTCGCCGAGCAGCCAGCATGCTTGATGTGCTTGATCGCGGCATGTTCGAGCGGAGTCGTGAGATTCAGAATGCAGCCACGCTTGAGGATATTCGTGATCCAGACGTTTCTGTAGGTCGCAAGCGCGAGATTCTTGAGCGGCTTCAGCGCAGCTTCAATGCCTACGCTTGGATTGGGATTTGTGATGTCCAAGGCAAAGGTTTGGTCGGTACCGGAAAGTACCTTGAAGGTAAAGACTTGGCCAAACGTCCGTGGTGTAGCAAAGGGCGTGATCGTGCCTATCTGGGAGATATGCACGATGCGCTTTTGCTTTCAAAGTTGTTGCCCAATCCCAGTGGTGAGATGTTCTATCTTGTCGATGTCGCCGCCCCTGTGATTGATAAACAGGGCAAGCTCCAAGGTGTCTTGTGTGGGCACATCTTCTGGAAGTGGGCGGAGGAGGTGCTAGACAGTAAAAAGACGCCCGGTATGGATACGTTTCTTCTTTCTCAAGATGGCTTGGTTTTATCTGGGCCAGAGCCGGCACGTAGCGACTTAGCCAAAGTGGCGCCTCTGACTTTGCGCACCCTTAGGCAGTCAGGGCAACGTAGTGGCTATTTGCTGGAAACATGGGCGGATGGGAAAACTTACCTGATTGGCTATGCCAAGTCGTCCGGCTATCGTGACTATCCGGGTATGGGATGGATTTCGCTAATGCGTGAAGATGTGACCCAAGCTTTTACGCCAGCACGACAGTTGCGTCAGCGCATCTTGGCGATGGGGGTGATGCTGGGGTTGATGTTCGCGTGGCTAGGCTGGATGATGGCTGGGCGTATCGCCGGTCCTATTACTCGTATCAGTCAGGCGGCAGACAAGGTGGCTGCGGGCGAACTGACGTATGACGTGCCCATGCAGCAAGGCAATGGCGAGGTGGCTCATTTGTCCACGGCCATTCACGATATGGTCGGCAGCCTGACTCGTGAAATATCTGAACGAAGAAAGGCCGAGGAAGGTTTGCGTTTATCCGCAGAGGTCTTTGCTAACAATAGTGAAGCTATCGTGATCACGGATGCCTCGAACGCTATTGTGATGGTCAATCGAGCCTTCACCGAAATAACGGGCTATTCTGACCGCGAGGTTCTCGGCAAAAATCCCCGCATCCTAGCGTCTGGTCGCCACACTAAAGAGTTCTATCAAGGCTTTTTCACGGTGCTGCATAGCCATAACCAATGGCGAGGGGAAATTTGGAACAAGCGCAAAAATGGAGAGGTCTTCCCTGAGTGGATCACCGTGAGTGTGTTGCGTGATGAGCGGGGCGAAGTTACTCATTACATTGCCGTCTATCTTGATTTGTCCGAGCGAAAAAAAGAAGAAGAGCGCATCCAATACCTAGCCAATTACGATGTATTGACCGGCTTACCAAATCGTTACTTATTGAATGATCGCTTGGAGCAGGGGCTGAGTTACGCTCAGGGACATCAAGCGCGGCTCGCAGTCATGTTCATTGATTTGGATCACTTCAAAAATATCAATGATTCACTCGGGCACGATATCGGTGACGCATTGCTGAAAATGGTGGCTGATCGCTTAAAGCAGTGTTTGCGCCGCTCCGATACCATCGCGCGTTTAGGTGGCGATGAGTTTGTGGCGGTCATCGGCGACTTGAACTCGGAGGACGAGGCCACTTTCATCGCTGAAAAAATGATTGCGTCGCTGATGCAGCAGTTTGACGTGGGTGAGTACCAGTTGTCGGTAACGCCGAGTATCGGAGTGAGTATTTATCCCGAAGATGGCGAAACCGCCACGCTCTTGCTTCGTAATGCTGACTTGGCGATGTATCGCGCCAAAGATGCTGGCCGTAATCGTTTGGAGTATTACGAAGCTGCCATGAATGCCAAAGCCGTGCAGCGACTCCAGCTAGAAAACGACTTGCGTAGTGCCCTAGCTAAGGGGCAACTCACGATGTATTACCAGCCCAAAGTAAGTGTGAGCAGTGGTGAAGTGGTAGGTATGGAAGCCTTGCTTCGCTGGTCGCACCCGCAAATAGGATTTGTTTCTCCGGCAGACTTCATTCCTGTGGCCGAGGAGAGTGGCTTGATCAACGAAATTGGCGACTGGGTATTGCACCAAGTGGCCATGCAGCAACGTATCTGGCTGTCTCAGGGCTATCGCATTGTGCCTGTGGCCGTTAATCTGTCCGTGCGCCAATTCGGGCAAAAGAATTTCGCAGAAAAGATACAGTCCATCGTTCGTAATGTCGGCATCCCCACCCATTTCATCGAGTTGGAACTGACCGAAAGTATGTTGATGGATATCGGCGGTGACAGTATCCGCGTCATGGATCAGTTGAATGAGGCTGGTTTTGATCTGTCGCTGGATGACTTCGGTACGGGCTACTCTTCACTCAGTCGCTTGAAGCTGCTTCCGATGAAGTCACTGAAGATCGACCAGTCGTTTGTGCGGGACATAGACACGGATGAGAACGACGAGGCCATTGTCAATGCGACGGCTGTATTGGCGCATGCAATGGAAATGAAGGTGATCGCAGAGGGGGTGGAAACCCAGGCTCAGCTGGATTTCATACGTGACTTACACTGCGAGGAATACCAGGGCTATTTATTCTGCCGCCCCGTTCCAGAAAGTATCGCTGTTACCTATCTTCAGCGAGAGTCTGCGATTTAATATGGGTCCCTACTTGGCATTCTTTGATTCAAGCGAATTATGATCGAGCTGGCTCTTCTTGCCATCATCGTTACCGTCGTCGTGATTCTGATCAAGCCTAGCAGAACTCCACCCCCCGACAGCCCTTTGGTCATCGAGCGTGTGGGGCAGTTTCACGCCACTTTGGCTCCGCAACTCAAATTGGCGCAGCCGTTGATCGAAGCTATCGCGCATCAGTTACTGGAGCAGGGATTCTCGGAGGGGGATAGCGAAACGCTGTGTTTTGAAATCTGTGATGCGGACGTGGTCACACATGGTCATAAGCGCTACCTGCTGGGGCTGACTCGGCGCAACGGTATATTGTATTTTCAGGCGATCAGTCCTCGACCACTTGCACCCGATACGGATCGAGATACGCCTTACAAGATACTTCAGGATTATGCTGCGCTGGTGCTGGTAAACATCCCGGCGACTTCTATCAATCCGGAAGTGAGTGATCTGCTGGCTAAGGGGGTGCTTTTCGTGGCTAAGTCGCGTGGTGTCACCATTGAGCGCCTTTTTAGCCTGCGGCTTCAGTGATGTTGCGGCAGCGTGTCTCGCGGATGAAGCAGGCGCCGAGTAATCCCAGCAGAGCAAAGGCGAACATCACGCCTAGGCCGTACTGATAGTTTGCGGGCGAATAGATGCGTGCCCCGACCAATGTTTGACCGTCCCACTGTTGATCCATCACCCAGCCGACCAAGGGCTGCAAGATGCCGGCACCTATGAACGAGCCGGTGTTGACCACACTGGTCGCCATGCCGGATAGGGCGGGAGGGTTGACCTCCTTAGCGCTGGCCCAAGAGAGGGTGAATCCTGAGGCGGTGAAGCCCATCAGAAAAAATAGTGCCAAGCTGCCCGCTACCGGTAGGTTCCACATCAACAACATCGGTAGCCAGCACAACACATACAACAACGAGCCGCCAGCGATCACGGGTTTGCGGCGCTTGATGCGGTCGGAGATCAGACCGCTGCATAGCGCCCCGATGGCGAAGCCTATCAGCAATACGCTGTTGTGCTGACTCGCCAGCTCTCGGCTCATGTTGTGTGCGTCGCGCAAATAGGGCACGGCCCAGAGGCCGGCGAATG
Source organism: Ferriphaselus amnicola (assembly GCF_000974685.2). Lineage (NCBI taxonomy): Bacteria > Pseudomonadati > Pseudomonadota > Betaproteobacteria > Nitrosomonadales > Gallionellaceae > Ferriphaselus > Ferriphaselus amnicola. The sequence continues at coordinate 2,180,768 of NZ_AP018738.1, read as the reverse complement.
CGAACAGCGTTCCGGCGATACCGAAATTGGGAAAGAATCCCGGCCAAGTCTGACGATTCTTCGCTACCTGTATGAGGCCTGCGCGCCAGTGACCATCATGCTTGGGGTGCGGTGGTTTGCCCTCTAGTTCGCGCATACTCGGCAGTCCCGCTTGATGCGGATGATCGCGGACCCATTTCCACACCAGTACCGCTAACAGCAAGGAAATCACGCCCACTGCGCCGAATACGTTACGCCATGAGGTCTGCGACACCAGCCAGACCAAAGGGGAGGTGGCCAGTATCGCGCCTACATTGCCTAGTAAAATCGAGAAGCCGCCTGCGCTGCCGAAGTGGCGATCATGGAACCACACTGCGTTGACCTTCATCAGCGAGATGAAAAATACCGATACGCCGAGTCCCACCAGTAGTCGTCCGATGGAAGCCCATAGTAGTGAATCTGCGCTGGCAAACAGTAACGAGCCTACACCTGCCACGACTGCGCCTAGGCTGACGATGCGGCGCACGCCTAAGGTGTCCGCCATCACTCCGACTGGGATCTGCATCAGCATATAGATGTAGAAATACATCGCTGCCAGCCCACCCAATGCCGCTCCGCTGGCGTGAAAATCATGCTGCAACTCGCCTGCGATGGCGGCGGGAGCCATGCGATGAAAGAATGCCAGCATGTAACACAAGGCCAGCAGAGTGAAAGCGATCCAGCGCAAACGACGAATCTTCTGGTGTGGCATCAACTTTCTCGGTCGGCGGGTATAAATAGGACAGGGGGCTTGCGCCCCCTGTATTGAATCATAACTTCGTGCTGCTTAGATGTTGCGTGTGGCGCGACTGCGGGTCTCTGAACTTTCCATCCACTTCTTGACTCGGGCAGCATCGCCCACGCGGGTCTGTTTGCCTTGCGAATCCAGCAGCACCATGATGACCGGACGCCCTTGGATATTGGCTTCCATCACCAGACAGCGGCCAGCTTCATTGATGAAGCCGGTCTTGCTCACACCGATGTCCCACGACGCGTTCTTTACCAGCGGATTGGTGTTGTTGTACTGCATCGTGCGGAAACCCGCGGGGGTCACTTGGTGCGATGCGGTAGTCGTGAACTCATGGATCAGCGCGTAGTTGTCGGCGGCATCCACCATCTTCACAAGATCTTGTGCGGTGGAGACGTTATTACTATTCAACCCGGATGGCTCTAAGAAGCGGGAGTTGTTCATGCCGAGTTGGCGAGCCTTTTCGTTCATCTTGGCCACGGCAGCCGCTGTGCCGCCTGGGTAGGTGCGAGCCAAGGCGCAGGCGGCGCGATTCTCCGACGACATCAAGGCTAATTTCAACATCTCGGCACGGGTCAGGGTCATGCCTGGACGCATCCGCGAGTGAGTGCCTTTGAGGGTATCCACATCAGCTTCGCTGATGGTGATGGGTTCGTTCATCGGCAGATTGGCATCCAGCACCACCATTGCGGTCATCAGCTTGGTGATGGAGGCGATCGGTGCAACGGTATCGGCATTCTTGGAATATAGCGAACGATGCTCTTGTGCATCATAAATCAACGCGATATTCGAATACAGGCGTGGCGAGGTGCCCGCCTTTTCCATGACCAAGTTGGTCAGCGCGTCATCTTCTTGTTTGGAGTAGTGCTTACGGCTTGCCTTATGAGGTTTAACCTTATGTGCCTTCACCTTTTGCACCGTCTTGGCTGCCTTGAGGTGATGCTTGTGCTGCGGTTTGGCATCTGCGGGAACACTTTGGATCAGCAAGGCGCATCCAGCCATTAGCGCAATAATCAGTTTGCTACCCATGATTTTCTCCACAGCAAAATACGATGCTTCAAGGATACCAAATAATTCAGGTAAATCAAGGGGAATCAGCAACTATTTAAGAGAGTGCTTTCATGGTGGGTCGGCTGTTGATATTCATATCGTTCCTGCTTGGGAGAGTGTTCTCGCAGTGACGGATGCTCGATTTTCGACGGCGCGCACTTGAATCGGGACTGGTACTTGGTGAGTGCAAACTTCGCTTGAGTTCGGTGGCTTCAGGTCGCTCATGTGCGTTTGTAGTGTAGAATGCGCGCCTAATTTATTGCTCGGTCTATCCGTTTTGAACCCCGATTTCGTCAGAGGAACCACCATGTCTCTCACGCCTTCCGCCGCCGACAAGAAAGCTCGTACGCTTTCTGAAGCGATGCCCTATATCCAGCGTTTCTTCGACAAGACCATCGTGGTCAAGTACGGCGGCAACGCGATGACTGATCCCCAGTTGCAGGATAGTTTTGCCCGCGATGTGGTACTGCTCAAGCTGGTGGGGATGAATCCAGTCGTGGTTCACGGCGGCGGTCCCCAGATCAATGAGTTACTGAAGAAGGTGGGTAAGCAGGGCGAATTCATTCAGGGCATGCGCGTCACCGATGAAGAGACCATGGACGTGGTCGAGATGGTGCTGGGCAAGGTCAACAAGGACATCGTCAATCTGATCAACAAGCACGGCGGCAAGGCCGTGGGCCTGACTGGGCAAGATGGCGCCTTCATTCGCGCCGAGAAGATGCTACTGGAAAGCAAGGATGAGCCGGGCAAGATGCTGGACATCGGCCAAGTGGGTGAGATCACCAAGATCGATCCGACCATCATCAGCTTCCTCGATTCCGGCGATTTCATCCCCGTGGTTGCGCCCATCGGTGTGGCACCGGATGGCGAGACACTGAACATTAATGCCGATCTGGTGGCGGGCAAGTTGGCTGAAGTGCTGAAGGCCGAAAAGCTGGTGCTGCTGACCAACACGCCGGGCGTGCTGGATAAGGACGGCAATCTGCTTTCCGGCCTGACACCCAAGAACATCGACGATCTGGTAGCGGACGGCACGCTATCTGGCGGCATGTTGCCCAAGATCAGCTCGGCACTGGATGCGGCGCGCAGCGGCGTGAAGTCGGTACATATCATCGATGGTCGCGTGGAGCATGCGCTGCTGCTGGAGATTCTGACCGACGAAGGCGTGGGTACACTGATCAAGAGCAAGTAGTCGAGGTTCCAATGTGCGGCGAACGGGTGTGGATATTCGATCTCGACAACACTCTGCATAACGCGACGCCGCACATCTTTCCGCACATCAATCGCAGCATGACGGCTTACCTTCAGCGGCATTTGGGGCTGGACGAGGCGGGGGCGGATGCTTTGCGGATGGATTACTGGCGGCGCTACGGTGCGACGTTGACTGGACTGATGCGGCATCACGGCACCGATCCTCATCACTTTTTGTGGCATACGCACCAGTTTCCCAATCTGCCGAACATGGTGCTGCGCGAGGCGCGTCTGCGCCATGTGCTGAAGCGCTTACCGGGACGCAAGATCGTGTTCTCCAACGGCCCGCAGCGTTATGCGCGGGCGGTGCTGGAGTTGATGCGGGTGGCGGACTTGTTCGATGATGTGCTGGGTATCGAGCAGAGCGACTTTCGTCCTAAGCCAGAGCTGGCCGGTTTCCGCGCTGTGTTGCGCAAGCACCGGCTCAATCCGGTCCGCTGTGTGATGGTGGAAGATAGTCTGGAGAATCTGCAAACGGCCAAGCGACTGGGTATGAAGACAGTGTGGGTGAACGCTGGACAACGGATGCCTGCGGCAGTGGATGTGAAGATTAAGGATGTGCTGGTGTTGCCCAAAAATCTGGCACGTTTACGGTAGTCGAAACACTGAGTCCGTCATTCCGGCGCAGGCCGGAATCCAGCGATATGTAACTGGGCACCGGCCTGCGCCGGTGCGACGACGCAACAAGTAAGGAGAAAACATGGCGACAAAACCGGGCGAACGCAAACTACAGATCCTGCAAACCATTGCGACCATGCTGGAGCAGCCCAAGGGCGAGAAGATCACGACCGCGCTGCTGGCGCAGAAGTTGGAGATATCTGAAGCGGCGCTGTACCGTCATTTCGCCAGCAAGGCGCAGATGTACGAAGGGCTGATCGAGTTCATCGAGCAGACGGTGTTCGGGCTGGTCAATAAGATCATTGCCGACGAAAGCAATGGCATGAAGCAAGCTGAATCGGTCGTGGCGCTGCTGTTGCGCTTCGCCCAGAAGAATCGCGGTATGACTCGCGTGTTGATCGGTGATGCGCTGGTGAACGAGAACGAGCGTCTGCAACAGCGCATCAACCAATTCCTTGATCGCATCGAGGCTACGCTCAAGCAGGCTTTGCGTATTGCTATCACCCAAGGCGAGCTGCCAGCGGATACCGATGTCGGTGCATATTCCAACTTGATGGTGTGTTTCGTGGTTGGCCGCTGGCAACAGTTCGGCAAGAGTGGCTACACCCGCGACCCATTGGCGCAATGGCCGCAGCAGTGGGCTTTACTGAAAAAATAATGAAACGAGACTGACATGATCCTGATCCTCACTTCCAATACCCAACCGGACAGCGCTGAATTCCGGCAGTTGATGAGTCACCTTGATGCCATGCCCGGCATCAAGACGCGCGTCCATACTGAGCGCGGCGATGAGCAGACATTGACTGAGCTGTACCTGATCGGCAATACCAAGGCGCTGGAGATCGAGGACATGCAGAACCTGCCTTGCGTCGAGCGCGTGGTACGTGTGTCGCAGGAATATCGCATCCTCGGTCGCCACAAGGATGACGACCGTCCCTCCCACTTCGAGTACAACGGCGTGCGCTTCGGGCAGGACACCTTCAATGTGTTCGCCGGTCTGTGTGCGGTGGACAACCGCGAGCACGTCGAGATGATGCTCAAAGCCGTGCGTGACAACGGCCAAGTCTGCACCCGCATGGGCGCTTACAAACCACGCACCAGCCCGTATGCCTTCCAAGGCCATGGCAAGGCGTGTTTGCCTTGGGTGTTCGAGCTGGCGGGCAAATACGGCATCAAGGTGATTGCGATGGAGATCACCCACGAATCACATTTGAACGAGATCAGCGAAGCTTTGCACCAGACCGGCAACCCGACCGGCGTGATGCTGCAGATCGGTACCCGCAACACGCAGAACTTCGAGCTGCTGAAGATCGTCGGTCGCCAGACCGAGATGCCGGTGCTGCTCAAGCGCGGCTTCGGTATCACCTTGGATGAGTCGCTCAATGCGGCTGAATATCTGGCATCCGAGGGCAATCGCAATGTCGTCTTCGGCTTGCGCGGCATGAAGACCAACATGGGTGATCCCCATCGCAATCTGGTGGACTTCGCTCATGTGCCGGTGGTCAAACGCCTGACCCGGATGCCAGTGTGCATCGATCCGTCGCACTCGGTCGGCACGCGCGCCGCCGGGCCGGACGGCATCCTCGACGTGATGCATGCCACTGCACAAGGTGTGGCAGCAGGCGCCAACATGGTGCTGGTGGACTTTCATCCGGTGCCGACCAAGGCGCTGGTCGACGGCCCGCAAGCGCTGCTCATCCCCGAACTGCCGCACTTCCTCGAAGACGTGCAGATCGCCCGTGAAGCTTATCTGAAGCGGGTCGCGCTGGCGGAACGATACAAGCAGCAGTGAGTGTGAGATCCCCTCTCCGGCGCCATGCGCTGTTCTCGTCTGGCCTTGTGCGAGGCGGACGAGGAGGGGGGAGCTTTTGGTTACTGCTTTTTGCTTTCTTTGCTGCCTCGCTCCAGGCGGTTCCGCTCTCCTTTACTGATGACAGCGGCACTACGCTGATTTTCACCACACCTCCGCGACGCATCATCTCGTTGGCTCCCAATCTCACTGAATTGGCCTATGCCGCTGGCTTGGCCGACAAACTGGTGGCCGTTACCGCTTACAGCGATTACCCGCCCGAGGCAAAGAAGCTGCCTCTGATGGGTGATGCTTTTCGGCTGGATTGGGAACGATTGCTGGCACTCCAGCCTGATCTAGTACTGGGCTGGCAGAGTGGGCTGTCGGCGCGTGATCGCGCCATGTTCAGCAAGCTCGGGCTGAGATTGCTGGTGCTGGAACCTCGCCATCTGGAAGATATTCCCAAGGCATTACGCTTGCTGGGGCAGGTCGGTGGAACGGGAGAGGTGGCAGAAGCGTCGGCGCGGGAATTTGAGCGGCAGCGCGATGGACTACGTCTTCAGTATGCCGCGCGAGCTCCGATGCGCGCCTATTTTCAGATCGCCGATACGCCATTACTCACCGTGAATGGAGATCACATCATCAGCGATGTGCTGCGGCTGTGCGGTGCAGAGAACGTGTTCACCGCTGCGCCACTGCTGACTCCGACAATTTCCACCGAAGCCTTGCTTACGGCGAGGCCGGAGGTCTTGCTCGCCCTAGCGGTGAGTCCTCGCCAGATGGAAGACGTACTGCGTACTTGGCGTCTATTGCCGCTGCCAGCCGTTAAGCAGCAACACTACGGTTTCTTTGAGCCTGATCTGATGAGCCGCGCCAGCCCACGCATTCTGCAAGGCGCGACAGCAGTTTGCTCGCAGATAGATGCAGCTCGTCGCACTTTTTCTCGTCAGTAAGCGCTGATCAGGCTGTGCGTTCATGGAGAGTGGAGTTATGCCGAACCCAAGCCGAAAGAATCCCCTTCAAAATTATCGGAATTGGTCGTAGTATCCTTGCCCATGAGAACATTTCCTTTGACCGGTAAGATACTTCAGCATCTGGAAACGTTGACGCGTTACCGCGATACTTCCTTATTGAAGATCAGCTTGATGAACACCCTGCTTTCGTTGACTCGAATCAGCGAAGTGCGTTTGTATGATGTGTTCGAGAGCGAAGGCGAGCATCTGCTGGCATTGTCAGCTTGGAGCGAACAAGGTGAAGTGCATGGCAGTAACGACTCGCCTTCCGATGATCAGGTAGTGATGGTCGAGATAGACTCTCCCATCGCTCAGGCACTCTCTACACAAAAATCGGTCGCTATCCAGTCGGTGAGTGGCTATCAGACTTGCGTCCCTATTGTGCTTGGCGACAAACCCATTGCGATCTTTGAGTTCGACAGCGAGCAGTTGATTACTGATCATGAGCAAGATGTATTAGATGGTGTCATAGGTGTATTCCGTAACTATCTCGATCTGTTGCGCGATAGCCAGCATGACACGCTGACCGGCCTGCTTAACCGGAAGACTTTTGATTTCGGATTTGCTGGGCTGCTGGCTTCGTATGGACAGGAGTCCACGCATCCTTCTGAAGATCTGCGGCGGGTGGCAGATAATCACTGGCTGGCCGTGATGGATATCGATCATTTCAAGCGCATCAACGATAAGTTCGGTCACCTGTATGGTGATGAAGTGCTGATCCTGATGGCTAATTTGATGCGTACCTCGTTCCGTCGCCATGATCGGCTTTACCGCTTCGGTGGAGAAGAGTTTGTCGTATTGATGCGAAATGTGGATGTTGATGGGGTTCGCAGCAAGTTGGAGAAATTCCGTCAGTCGGTCGAGCAACATGAGTTTCCCCAAGTCGGGCAGGTGACGATATCTATCGGCTTTGCCCCTATCATGACCTCGGACACTCCCTCGGTAGTGGTTGGCAAGGCCGACGAGGCGCTGTATTTTGCCAAAGAGCATGGCCGCAATAGGGTGTGCGGATATGATGAGCTCATCGCCAGTGGCGAATTGGCACCTATGAAAAGTAATCAAGACGCGGATTTCTTCTAGAGATATTGGAACCGCTCACGGCATCCTTTTAGTTGTTGCAGTTCATTCCATGATTTAGTCAGTTCGTCGCAAGCCGCTTTGGCGACTAAGCGCTTGAGACTATAGTGCGCTCGTCATCAGCTCAAGGCGGCACTATGAAACCTACCGAAACACCACTTTTGCAACTGCGCGACATCCGCCGCCGCTTCATGCTGGGCGAGACTGCCATCGACGCACTTCACGGCATCTCGCTGGACATCCATGCAGGCGAGTTCCTAGCCGTGTGGGGACCCTCCGGCAGCGGGAAATCCACGTTGATGAACCTGATCGGGTTGATCGATGCGCCGACGTCTGGCGAGATCCAGTTCGATGGGCAACATACACGTCGACTGGATGACGATGCGCTGACCGAGTTTCGTGGCAGGCAGATCGGTTTCGTGTTCCAAAGCTTCAATCTGGTGCCAGTGCTCTCCGCGCTGGAGAATGTGATGCTGCCCTTGCAGATACGCGGCATTTCAGAGCACGAGGCGCGCGCCCGCGCCGCAGCGGTGCTGATGGATGTCGGGCTGGCGAAATTCGGTCTGTCGTATCCAGATAAACTGTCCGGCGGCCAGCGCCAACGTGTCGCCATCGCTCGTGCGCTGGTGGTCGCACCCAAGCTGGTGATCGCCGACGAGCCGACCGCCAATCTGGATTCCGAGAACAGCCGGATCATCGTCGATCTGATGCGCGAGATGAACCGCGCTCGTGGCGTCACTTTCGTCTTTACCACCCATGATCCGCGCTTACTTGAGCATGTCGATCGCAAGATTTTGCTGCGCGATGGACATATCGAATCCGATGAGGTGATGCAATGAATACCTTCAAACTCGCCCTGCGCGGCCTGTCGCGCAACCGCCGCCGTTCCTTGGTGACGCTGCTGGCCATCGCTTTCGGTTTTGCTGCCATCTCGCTGTTCGCCGGTTACACCCATAACGTCTATGACGGGCTGGCGCGGCAATCTATCCACGGCGAACTGCTCGGCCATCTCACCATCAGTCGTCGTGGCATGAGCACGGAAGGCAAGCTCGACCCCGAACATTATCTGCTCAGCAGCGCTGATGTCGCACGCATCACGCAACTGCTGAAAGATGAGCCACACATCAAACTGATCGCACCGCGTCTGGGGCTTTCCGGCCTAGTCAGCAATGGCCGTGCCAGCACGATCTTCATCGCCGAAGGCATCTCGCCGCAGGCGATGGAGAAGTTGCAGGAGAATGTGCTGACGGCAGACGAGGTGCGTAGTGGCATGTATGCCAGTGTCATCAAGAAGCTCGACCCGGCCGCGTCTGAGAAAGTGCTGCTGAGCGAAGGCTTGGCCGAGATGTTGCATCTCAAGCCAGGCGATACCGCGCCCTTGCTCACTAATACTATAGGCGGACAGGCCAACGCGCTCGATGCTACGGTGGGCGGGCTGTTCAACACCGGCAACGCAGGCAGCAACGACAAGTTCGCCTTCATGCCGCTGGCACTGGCGCAGTCGCTCTACGATGTTGATAGCGGAGCCGACCGATTGACCGTGCTGCTGGACGATGTGGCGCGCACGGAATCCATGCGCGACGATCTGCTGGGTAAGCTGAAAATGGCCGGCTTCGATGTGGAGATCAAGACCTGGCAGGAGCTTTCCGACTTCTATAACCAGGTCCACGACATGTTCGACATGATCTTCGGCTTCATCTTCAGCATCGTGCTGACGGTGGTGGTGATGAGCGTAGCCAACTCGATGGGCATGACGGTGGTCGAGCGCACCCGCGAGATCGGTACCTTGCGCGCCATCGGGCTGAAGCGCGGCGGCGTGGTGCGCCTGTTCACGGCCGAAGCCCTGCTGCTCACCCTGCTCGGCTGCGCCGTCGGGGTCGCCATCACCTTCGCCGTGCGCTACGGCATCAATGTCGCGCACATTTCTTACACGCCGCCCAACAGCGCCAGCGCCGTGCCGCTGCTGGTGGACGTGGATGCGGGGCGCACGCTTTTCACTGCAATGATGATGTTGCTGGTCGGATCCTTGGCCGCGTATCTACCCGCCCGTCGCGCTGCCCGGCAGCCGGTGATCGATGCACTTGGCCACGTTTGAGAGAGGTCGCCATGAAACTAGGAATCATACTTTCACTGCTGTTCTGGAGCGCTAACGCTTGCGCAGCGACGGATGCAAAAGCGCTGCTCGAACACGCTGATCGCGCTCGTGGTGGCGGCTTGCCGGGAATCGTGTGGGAGATTAAGCTGACCTCGCGCGATGGCGACAAGGTGTCGGATGAACAGCGTTTCGAGGTGCGCGCGGTGGATGATGCCAGCGTGGCTGAGACGCTGGAGCCGGCCCGCTTCAAAGGCTCCAAGCTGTTGCAGGTTGGGCGCAATATGTGGCTCACTCGTCCCGGTTTATCTAAGCCCATTCCTATTTCACCACGTCAGCGATTGAGCGGCGAAGCCTCTAACGGCGACATCGCCGCCACCAACTATGCCGGAGATTACGATGCGCAACTGACCGGTGATGAGGCGGTGGACGGCGAGGCGTGCCACGTGCTGGAGCTGACCGCCAAGCACAAGCGAACCACCTACGACAAGATACGCTACTGGGTGTCGGTCAAGCGCGAAGTGGGCGTAAAGGCTGAGTTCTACTCGCTCTCTGGCAAGTTGCTCAAGACCGCACGCTTCGATTACGGCAACACTCTCGCACACAACGGACAACGCATCCCTTTCGTTAGCCGCATGACCATCCGCGATGCGCTGCTGGATGCCGAGACGACGATGGTGTTCGGTACGGTGCAGGTTCGCAAGATCCCAGCGGCGGAGTTCGATCTGGGGCAGATGCAGTGAAAAAGCGTTTCGGAAGGCGTCTGCGGCGTTGCGCGGTACTCGGAGTCCTCATGTGCCGTCAGGCACATTCCAGCTCCTCTGTTCCGTGCGCCTTGCATCCATCCTCCCGGAACGCATTTTTGGGAGGATTCATCGGCGCGATCTTTTCCCTGCCCCTCCTCGCCGCCGATCTGCGCTGGGACGGCGCGCTTTATGGCTACGCAGCCCACAGCAGCCTGCGCGCCGATAGCGTGCTTAATCCCGCTAACCTGATCGCTCGCTTGCCGCAGAACAGCTCCACCGCCGAAGCACGTTTCAATTTCAAGGCCGAGGGCGAGGGGCTGCGACTCACCGCTCGCCCCATCCTGTTGGCGCAAGATGATCGCAATAGTTTCGGCAGTCAGCGTCAAACGGACGCGTATCTCAGTCAGTGGCAGTTACGCTGGCGTGCTTCCGAAGCCTGGAGTCTGGCTGCTGGGCGCGAGGTGCTGAACTGGGGGCCGGCGCAGTTCCGCTCGCCGTCCAGCCCATTCTATTTCGACAACGGTCGCAGCAACCCGATGCGCGAATTGTCTGGCGTGGATGCACTGAAAGCGTCGTGGACCCCGAACATGGAAACCACCTTGTCGCTGGCGCGTATCACTGGCTCTGGCCATGTGGTGCAAGACAGTTGGCGCGATAGCTGGTTACTCAAGGCAGACCAGCGTGGCGACGATTGGGCGGCTGGGCTGGCACTGGTGCATACGCCAGGACAGGGCGCGTTCACCGGTTTGCACGGACAGTTCACCGCCAGTGACGCACTGATGCTGTACGGTGAAGCATCGTCCTCCACGCGTGCCTCTGCACTGCAATCTCCTGCAGATGCGGCGCTGCCGTTCAGCATCGCCCAGCGATCATTCCGGCGTACCACCGCACTGTTGGGTTCGGCCTACACATTTGAGAACGGCCAGTCGCTCAACGCCGAATATCTGCACGATGGACATGGCTACAGTGCTGTTGAGCAAAGTACCTATTTCACCCGTGCCGCCGCGTCACCGATGAGCGCGGGCTTGTCGCTTGGCTATGCGCCATCCCTGTTAGGGCGCGATTACTTGCATCTGGTGTGGCAGAGCAATCTGATGGAAAGCGGCGGTTACTGGCGGACGATGGCGACGCACGGGTTCACCGATGGTGGCAATGAATTGTCCGGCTACGTCGAGCATGCCATCAGCGGACGGGTCACGGTATTTGCGCTGGGCGTGCTGCCGGTCGGTACGGCAAGGCAGGAGTCTTCCAGCCTGTTCAGGCATAGCGTGACGGCGGGCTTGAAGATTGCCCTGCACTGATTTCGTACGGATAATCCCATTATGCGCCACTTGCTGATCTCCACACTTTCGTCCTTGCTGTTCAATACAGCCATCGCGGGTCTGCTGACGGTGATCTCCTTCGGTGACAGTTTCTGGACTAACTTCGTGTTCTCGCAGTGTATCGGCTTGTCCATCTACGCGACCAATGCCACCGTGATGTGCCGCGTCACTGACCGGCGTCGGCGCTGGCTGGTGCTAGTCTTTAGCTTTCCCGGCAGTATCTTCCTCGGTGTCACGCTGGGTGCATGGATCACCGGTGCGGGCGACTGGAGCGATCCACGTGCTTGGGTCGCTGTGGTGATCGGCCTATTCTTCGGCGGCATCGGCGGCATCACTTACTTCCTGTCCGAGCGCATCGAGAAACTGGACGCCGAGGTGAAGCAGCGCCAGTTGCTGCAGAGCGAGACCGAACGGCGCGAGTTGGAGGCGCAACTCAAGTTGTTGCAGGCACAGATCGAGCCGCATTTCCTGTTCAACACGCTGGCCAATGTCGGCAGTCTGATCGACTCCGATCCAGTCGCTGCACATCGCTTGCTGGAACGTCTCAACGACTGGCTGCGCATCGCTCTCGCTCGTGCCCGCAGCGACCATGCCACGCTGGGCGACGAGTTGCACATGCTGGAAAACTATCTGGAGATACTGAAAGTGAGATTCGGCGAGCGGCTGCGCTGGCGCATCGAGGTGGGCGAAACCGCGCGTCAGACTCGCTTCCCGCCCATGCTGCTGCAACCCTTGGTGGAAAACGCCGTCCGCCACGGTATCGAACCCAAATTGGGCGGTGGCGAGATCGTGATGCAGATTCGTGAAACAGCGAATGGTCTGGAGATCGAGGTCAGCGACAGCGGTGCTGGACTAGGCAGTGCCGCTGATTCCGGCACAGGGTTGAGCAATGTACGCGCTCGACTGGCGGCGCTGTATGGGGCGCAGGGGCGGCTGATGCTGGAAGACAGGGTGGGCGGCGGTACGACTGCGCGGTTGGAGTTGCCACGATGAACGCCCTCCTTGCCGACGACGAACATCACTTGATCGATGACCTGCGCCGTCGTCTGTTGCGGCTATGGCCTGAGCTGAAGATCGTTGCCACCTTGCACGACGGTATCGCGGCTGCCGAGGCGCTGGCGACGCTACAGCCTGACATCGCTTTTCTCGATATTCGGATGCCGGGTTGCTCTGGGCTGGAGGCTGCGCAGTCCGCTCCGCCGGGGTGTCGGGTGGTGTTCGTCACCGCCCATGACGACCACGCAGTGCAGGCGTTCGAGCAGGCAGCGGTGGATTATCTGTTGAAGCCGGTGTCGGACGAGCGTCTTGCTCGTTGTGTGGCACGCTTGCGCGAGGCTGCGCCTGCGCCGGAAGCCTTGCTCGCCAAATTGCAATCACTGCTTGCGACTCCAGCTAAGCCGGAATCACTGCGCTGGCTACGCGCTCAAGTGGGGCAGACGGTGCGCCTGCTGGCGGTGGAGGAGGTGTGCTATTTCCAGTCCGCCGACAAATACACGGCGGCTTATACCCGCGATGCCGAGTTGCTGCTGCGCACACCGCTGAAGGAACTCATCACTCAACTCGACCCCGCAGAATTCTGGCAAGTGCATCGCGGCACGCTAGTCAATGTCCGCCAGATCACCACCGCTCGCCATGACCTGCTCGGGCGTATCACCCTGACCTTGCGTGACCGTGCCGAGACGCTGGCGGTGAGCCGCAGTTACACGCACTTGTTCCGGCAGATGTAGGGGATCAGTTCAGAGAGTGCAGGCCGATCATGTTGCCTTCGGAGTCCAGCACTAAAGAGATGAAACCGTACTGGCCGATGGACATCTTGCTGCGATGGACGCTGCCGCCGAATTCCGTGGCGCGACTCTCCTCCTCGGCGCAATCTTTGCAACTGAAATACACCAGCGTGCTGTTGCCACCGGAGCAAATACCTTCCATTTTGACTAGCGAGCCGCCTGCACCCCAGCGTGCAGTGTCTATCGGGAATGCCCACATCTCGATGGGATTCGAGAGTTTCTCCAGCGTGCATTGGAATACCGATGCATAGAATCGTTTCGCACGCTCCATGTCCTGCACATAGATTTCGAACCAGCCTACAGGATTGGGTTTCATGATGGGTGCCTTGGGTGGGGTTGGGCGTGATTTTGCCTGATTGTGCTGACTTTTCGCAAGAGTGGCAGGGGCTTAGTGCTGACGTTCCCAGCCGGTTTCTGCCTGCTCGGCTTCGAGGTTGATCGTCCGTGCGAGTACGAACAGCCAGTCGGACAGTCGGTTGAGGTACGGCAACAGCTTGCTTGAGATCAGCTCTTGCTGGGACAGCGCGGCCACGTCCCGTTCGGCGCGGCGGGCAGTGGCGCGGGCGACATGGCTGAGCGCAGCGGCGCGAGTGCCGCCGGGGAGGATGAATTCTTTCAGCGGCGGTAGTGCGGCGTTGTAACGGGCAGTAAGTTCATCGAGTCTGGCCACGGCTTGCGAGGGGAACTGGCCATGTTCTGGGAAGGCCAGTGCGCCGCCCAGTTCGAACAGTTCGTGCTGCGTGGATAGCAGGTCGGTGCGGATAGCGTCCGGCAGAGATTCGGTAAGCAGCAAGCCGAGCAGGCTGTTGAGTTCGTCCACGCTGCCGATGGCGGTGATGCGGGCGCTGGTCTTGCTCACGCGCGAGCCATCGGCAAGGCCGGTCGTGCCGTCGTCGCCGGAGCGGGTGATGATGTGTGTCAGGCGGTCGGCCATCACTGTTTGCTCATGCATTCGATATAGATCGCGGCATCCGGCTGGCCGCCGTTGCGCTGCGCCTGCCAGATCATCTCGCCCAGACATTCCATCATGGCGTGCTGGGCTTCGTGCTCGGATTCGTACTTTCTCGTCAACCGCGTGAACTGTTCGCGCACGCCGTGCGGCTGGCCGATGGAGATCTGCTCCTCGATGGTGAGGTGCATCATCAGGTGCAGGAAGGGGTTGGTGGTGCCGTGCTCCGGCAGGTAATCCTTGTCCAGCGCGACATCGGGATTGGCGAGCAATTCGTGGAACTCTGGGTGCTTTTCGATCAACTGCGCCGTCAGGTCTTCCAGCGGGGTGAGCAATTCGCTTGAACGGCGCTTGCGCCAAGTCTCGAATAGGAATTGGCGCGCTTGGTCGCGCGTGGGATTAAACAAAGACTTTCTCCTTGAATTCGCACAGGTCGGCGATGAGGCACTGGCCGCACTTCGGCTTGCGTGCCACGCAGGTGTAGCGGCCATGCAAAATCAGCCAGTGGTGGGCGTCGAGCTTGAATTCGTTCGGCACGACTTTGATCAGCTTGTGCTCGACTTCGACCACATCCTTGCCGGGGGCGAGTCGGGTGCGGTTGGAAACCCGGAAGATGTGTGTATCCACCGCGATGGTGGGTTGGCCGAAGGCGGTATTCAGGATCACGTTGGCGGTCTTTCGGCCCACTCCGGGCAAGGCTTCCAGCGCCTCACGCGTCTGCGGAACCTCGCCCTGATGATGTTCTAGCAGCAAGCGACAGGTCTGGATGATGTGTTTGGATTTGGTCTGATACAGGCCGATGCGCTGCACGTAGCTGCGCAACTCATCCTCGCCCAAGTCGAGTATGGTCTGTGGCGTGTTGGCGACGGGGAACAGTTCGCGCGTGGCGAGGTTGACGCTCTTGTCGGTGGCCTGCGCCGACAGCACCACCGCCACCAGCAACTCGAACGGGGTCTTGTATTCCAGCTCGGTGGTGGGATGCGGGTTGGCCGCGCGCAGGCGCGTGAAGATCTCCCCGCGCTTGGCTGCGTTCATCAGTGCGTCGCGGGAGAGCAGCCGCCTTCTATCGTCACGGCGACGGTATCGGCTTTGCGCGCCTGACGCTGGCTGTGCCAATTCTTCAGTGCGATCAAGCAGCCTAGGCCGATGAAGGCGCCGGGCGGCAGTATCGCGAGCAGGAAACCGTGATAGTCGGGGATGATGTGCAGCACCCAGTCTTTGGCGGCGGCACCGAGTGCGAGGTCGATGCCGGAGAACAGTGTGCCTTTGCCGATGATCTCGCGGATGGCGCCGAGTACCGCCAGCACCAGCGTCAAGCCCAAGCCCATGGCGAAGCCATCCAGCGCGGCATGGCCGACGGCATTCTTGGCGGCGAAGGCCTCCACCCGCGCCAGCACGATACAGTTGGTGACGATCAGCGGAATGAAGATGCCCAGCACCACATACAAACCGTACATGTAGGCGTTCATTAGGTACTGCACCACGGTGACCAGCACGGCGACGATGAGGATATAGACCGGGATGCGGATCTCGTTGGGGATGTAGTTGCGGATGGGCGAGACGGCGGCGCCGCTCAGTGCCATCACGACGGCGGTCGCCAAGCCGAGGCTGACCCCGTTGACCACGGTGCTGCTCACCGCCAGCAGCGGACACATGCCCAGCAGTTGCACTAGTCCGGTGTTTTGTTTCCAGATGCCGTTGTACAGGATGTCCTTGTAGGTCGGATCGCTCATGGTTTGTGCTCCTCATTGGCGGCGGGCGCGAACAGCTTGTCCTTGTTTGTCTCGAAATACTTCAGCGCCTTGTGGGTGGCCTTGATCACGGCGCGCGGTGTGATGGTCGCGCCTGACATGTAGTCGAACTGACCGCCGTCCTTCTTCACCTTCCAGCCCGGTTCGGGCAGGTTGGCGTGCGACTTGCCGTCGAAATTCTTGATCCAATTGCCCTTGGGGAGTTCGATGTAGTCGCCCAGCCCCGGTGTTTCGTGGTGAGTGACAACCCGTACGCCCGCCACTTCGCCGTTGGCGCGTATCGCCATGATCAGCCAGATCCGGCCACTGTAACCATCCGGCGCGATGGCTTCCAGCACGACAGCGGAGGGTTCGCCGTTCAGGCGGGCGCGGTGGATGACAGTGGTGCTCGGTGTGCCCAGTAAGGGATCGGCGGCCACCTCCAGCGTGTCCTGAATGATGTCGTTGTCATACAGCTCAGTCGGCAGGAGTTGGGTGATCAGTTTGAGCTTTTCGGCCTCTTCCGTCTTCTTGATCGTGTCTTCGGTCAGCAGGTGAGTGGAAGCCAGCACGAAGGTGCCGATCACCGAGAAGAACAGCAGATTCACTGCCGTGCGGAACGAGGCGCGGGCGAGCGTGTTCCTCATTTCCCCTTCTCCTTTTTGCCGAACACCTTGGGTTGGGTGTAAGCGTCGATCAACGGCACGCAGATGTTCATCAGCAAGGTGGCGAAGGCCATGCCGTCGGGGAAACCACCGAATGCACGGATCAGATAGGTGATGATGCCCGCACCTGCGGCGAAGATGATCTTGCCGCGTGGGGTGGTCGGGCTGGTCACCGGGTCGGTTAGGATGAAGAACGCACCTATCATCGCTGCACCCGAGAACAGGTGGAACAGCGGCGTGACGTAATGCGCCGGGTCGATCACATGGAACAGCCCTGCCGTGGCGTACAAGGTGCCGAGATAGACGATGGGCAAATGCCAGCTGATGATGCGACTCCACAGCAGGTACAGTCCGCCGAGGGCGAAGCCGGTCGCCACCATTTCGCTACCCTTACCTGCGAGGCGGCCATAGATCGGCATGTCGCGGATGTCGCTGATGGTCGCGCCCAGGTGTAATTGAGTCTTGAGCGTGTCCAACGGCGTGGCCATGGTCACCGCATCCAGCGTCAGACCGCGCGGCAGCACACCGTTGAAGATGTAGCCCAGTTGTTCCAAAAACGAAAGCTCGGAATGGCCGACCGGATGCGGTGTTAGCCAGTGCGTCATCTGTACCGGGAAGGAGATGATGAGCACGGCGTAGCCGATCATTGCTGGGTTGAACGGGTTGTTGCCTAAGCCGCCGTACAGGTGTTTGGAGATGCTGATGGCGAAGATTGTGCCGACTACCACCAGCCACCAGGGCGCCAGCGGCGGAATAGACAGTGCCAGCAACCACGCCGTGAGCAGGGCACTGTTATCCTTCAGGAACGGCTCGACTGGGCGGTCGCGCAGCTTGAGCATGGCGGCTTCGGTGGCGAGTGCGGCAACACTGGCTAAGGTGATCGACACCAGAATCGCTGGGCCGTAGTACCAGACGTAGAGCGCGATGCCGGGCAGCAGCGCCAGCATCACCTTGAGCATGATCTCGGCGACGCTGGAGGGTTTGCTGATGTAGGGCGAAGTGAACATGTTATTCCTTGGGCGACTCGGCTGGCGCACTCGCCGTAGCATGAGCGTGCTGCTCATGGTGCTTGTCTAGGTCTGCTTCGGGATGCGCCAGCTCCTGAATATGCGCGCGGCGAGCTTCGATCTCGTTGATCTTGGCTTGCTGTTCGGGCGTCAAATTATCAGTGTTTCTCGGTTGCACGGCATCGTGTTGCGCCTGTACTCGCGCCATCGCCGACTGGATGCGCGCTTGCGCATCTTCGTCAGTGTTGGTAGTGGCCGCAGCAGCGTCGGCCTGTTGTTTGGCGAGCAGCGCGGCGCGCTCTTTCTGTGCCAGCTTCTCGGCTTTTTCTTGTTTTTCGCGTTCGATGCGGAATTGGCGATATTCGTGGCGCTCACGAGCTAAGTCGGCAGCGCGCTTGTCGCGCTCACGTGCCCAGATTTCGCTCTTGGCATAGCGGTAATACTGCACCAGCGGGATGTTGCTGGGGCAGACGTAGCTGCATGCGCCGCATTCGATGCAGTCGAACAAGTGATAATCCTGAGCTTTGCCGAATTCCTTGGCTTTGGCGAACCAGTGCAACTCTTGCGGTTGCAGCTCCGCTGGACAGACCTCGGCACAGCGAGTGCAGCGTATGCAGGGCATGGTCGGCGCGGGAGCTGGGAACGATTCGGGAGCGGTAGCGATGATGCAGTTGGTTGCCTTGACCACGCCGACCTGATCGGACGGCAGCATGAAACCCATCATCGGGCCGCCCATGAGGTAGCCGTTGGTGCCGGATTTAAGGCCAGCTTGTGCGACCAGTTCGGCCACGGGCGTACCCAACAGCACTTCGTAATTTTGTGGACGTTCGACATTGCCGGTGACGGTCACTACACGGGACAACATCGGTTCGCCATAAGAGATGGCGCGATAAGCCGAGTAAGCGGTAGCTACGTTGAAGCACTGCACGCCTTTTTCGGTAGAGCGCACACCCGCAGCGACTTCGATGCCGGTCAGTACGCGGATAAGCTGCTTGGCGCCGCCACCAGGATAAACGGTAGGCACGGCGACCGCTTCCATGCGCTCATGTTTGCCATCGATAATGGCTTTCTGCATCGCCGCCAGCGCCTCCGGCTTGTTGTCTTCGATGCCGACCACGACCTCTTCGGCGTGCAGTAAGTCGCGCATCATCTCCGCGCCCAGCAAAATTTCTTCGGCGCGTTCGCGCATCAGTCGGTCATCGCAGGTGATGTAGGGCTCGCACTCGGCACCGTTCAGCACCAGCGTCTTGAGCTGATGTTTGCTGCTGTACAGCTTCATGTCGCTAGGGAATACCGCACCGCCTAAGCCGACCACACCTGCGTCGCGCAGGCGGTGGCGAATGTCGGAGTGCGACAGTTCGCGGTAGTCCACGCCCAGATTCTCTACCCATTCATCCTTGCCGTCGGGAATCAGGGTGACGCAAAGATCGTCCATGCCTGAAGGGTGAGCGACCTTGCTGTAGTTGATGGCGGTGATGGTGCCGGAAGTGGAGGCGTGTACCGCGCTCGATAAACGTCCGTCCGCCTTGCCGATGACCTGCCCTTTGAGCACATGCTCGCCCACGCTGACCACCGGTCGGGCGATGTTGCCGACGTGCTGGTGCAACGGAATGACCAGCTTCGATGGCATCGCTGCCGCGAGGATGGGCGTTTCGCTGGATTGCGTCTTGTTGGTGGGCGGATGCACGCCGCCGTGGAAACGATGGAGCTGTCTCATGGTTTCGCAGCCTTTGTGCTGGGGATCAAGGCGTACACCGGATACTTCCACTTCCAAGTGGTGACGGATTCTGCGATCGGTTCCATGCTGATGCAATCGACCGGGCAGGGCGCGATGCACAACTCGCAGCCGGTGCATTCCGAAGCGATGATAGTGTGCATCTGCTTGGCGGCGCCGAGGATGGCATCCACTGGGCAGGCTTGCAGGCACAGCGTGCAGCCGATGCAGTTGTTTTCGTCCACGAAGGCGACGGCTTTGGGTTTGGGAGCGGCACCTTCGCCGAAGGGTTTGGCTTCCACGCCCAGTAACTCGGCCAGCTTCTGGATGCCTTCTTCGCCACCGGGCGGGCACATATTGATGTCGGCACCACCTTCGGCGATGGCGGTGGCGTAAGGTCGGCAGCCGGGGAAGCCGCACTGGCCACATTGTGTCTGTGGCAAGATCGCGTCGATCTTATCAACCAGCGGGTTGCCTTCAACTTTGAATTTGAGTGCGGAGAATCCTAAGCCAGCGCCCAGAACCAGCGCGAGGATGGACATGACCAGTAGCGCGGTCAGCATTATTTGATGAGTCCCGCGAAGCCCATGAAAGCGAGGCTCATCAGTCCAGCCGTGATCATGGCGATAGCCGATCCCTTGAATGCGGGGGGGACATCTGCGCCTTCTAGTCGCTCACGGATGCCGGCGAATAGGATCAGCGCCAGTGAGAAGCCCACCGATCCACCGAAACCGAATAGTAATGACTGGATAAAGTCGTGTTTCTCTTGCACGTTGAGCAGCGGGATGCCGAGCACGGCGCAGTTCGTGGTGATCAGTGGCAGATAGATGCCCAGCGTCTGGTACAACTCGGGGCTGGTCTTCTCGATCACCATCTCGGTGAACTGTACGATGGCAGCGATGACCACGATAAATGATAGTGTGGTGAGGTAGGCCAGATCGGGGCCGAGCAAGTATTCGTTAATCAGGTAACTTGAGCCGGAACCCAGCGTCAGTACGAACGTGGTTGCCGCGCCCATGCCGAATGCCGCTTCCAGTTTTTTGGAAACGCCCATGAACGGGCAAAGCCCGAGAATCTTGACCAGGACGATGTTGTTGACGAACACCGTACCGACCAGAATGAGCAGGTAATCAGTCATGATGGCCTAAAAATTTAGGCGCGGATTATGCGCCGAAACGGGGTGGGGTTCAATCACCCGTGAGTATATCCATAGAAGGGGTAGATATATCTGCTGGTTGAATTTGCGTATGGCGTAGTCTGTGCGGATATGCTGGGCAATGGTACGTTCAGTCGCGGGGTATATTTCTTGATTAACGGCGTGTACTATGCAAAAAAGCTGTTCAGCATTAGCCCTGGGGAGGGAAAAATGAGAGCGCTATGTTTAGTTTTTCTATTATTTCTGTCAGGTTACTCTTGGGCTGAAACGCAAGCTGTGCCGCTGCGCTTGGCGCTTTCTGCGGTGTTCCTCGGTGAGCGACAGGATGTGGTGGTGCGCTGGCGTGATTATCTGGAAAGCCATCTTCAACGTCCGGTCATGTTCGTGCAGCGCAAGAGTTACCGCGAGCTGACCGATATGCTGCAACAGGGCGAGTTGGATGCAGCGTGGATTTGCTCCTCGCCCTACGTTAAGCACAAGTCAGTGCAGAAGCTGATGGCGGTCGGGGTGTGGCAGGGTGAGCCGCTGTACCAGTCGTATCTGATCGTACCCGCGACTGACACCACTACCCATTCCATTGCGGATCTGCGCGGCAAGATTTTCGCCTATTCTGATCCTGAATCGAATTCTGGCTACTACGTCGCTCAAGGCGAGCTGCTCAACCTCGGCGTTGATCCCAAGCACTTTTTCTCCAAGACCATGTTCACTTATGCGCATCGCAAGAATGTTGAAGCCGTGGCGGCGGGGCTGGTCAATGGCGCGCGGGTGGATGGTTATATCTACGACATGCTGAATACCCTGTATCCGGCGTTGATCGCCAAAACGCGTGTGGTGCAGAAGTCAGAAAAGTTCGGTTTTCCACCCATCGTGGCGCGGATTGATCTGCCTCAGGCCGAGTTTCGTCAGTTGAGTACGGTGCTGCTCAATATGCAGAACGATGCCGAAGGCAAAGCGCTGTTGGCCGCCTTGGGGCTGGACAAATTCGTGGCAGGTAACGATCACCTGTTCGATGGCGTAGCTGAGCTGGTAAGCAAG
Organism: Ferriphaselus amnicola; assembly: GCF_000974685.2. Lineage (NCBI taxonomy): Bacteria > Pseudomonadati > Pseudomonadota > Betaproteobacteria > Nitrosomonadales > Gallionellaceae > Ferriphaselus > Ferriphaselus amnicola. Next base: position 2,159,004 of record NZ_AP018738.1, on the reverse strand, counting down.
GTTGATCGGGCTGGAGGTGGAGTGAATGTTCCATAACTTTAGCCTTCGTACCAAACTGGCCGCTTTTGTGGTGCTAGTGGTGGGCGTGACGGGCTGGGTGATTGCCGGATTCGTGTTGTGGCATGACTACCGCAGTGAACAGGAGAACTTGCGTAATGATGGCTTAGCATTGGCGACGATGTATCAGCATGTGTTGCTCGATCCTCTGCGCCAAGAAGATGATTTTCATACGTTTGAATTGTTGTCTGCACCATTTTATGACACCAATCGTAAGGCCTTGGGAACGAGTCGGCGCGCATTGCAACACGTGATTCTGCTAGACGATCAGGGCAAGGTATTGGCAAGCTCTGACCCAATCCACATCCCTTTGTTGGCTAAGTATGCCGAAGTTGAGCCTGAATTCGAGAAGGCTAGCCTAGGTTTGCCTCAATTCTTGCAAGGTATGGCACCGCGTTGGATCGAACATGACGAGGTGCGCGGGCTATATTTGCTGGTGCCGCTAGGCGAAAACGGAGTTAAGTACGCTACGCTGGTCATGGACTATTCCATGCAGGTGATTATTGATGGTTTTATGACTAGAGCGTTGCAATCGCTCGGCATCATCAGTCTCATCTCTTTTGTCCTGATGCTCTTGGCGTATCGTCTTGCGCATCGCTTGTCCGACCCTTTAGCTAGATTGATGCAGGAGATGCGTCAATTAGCTGAGCGACATGGCTGGCGAGTTGTGGCGGACTCGCGGCAGATGGATGAGATCTTGCAGTTGCAAAATACCTTCCGTGAATTTGAATGTGGGCTGTTGAATGCAGAATTGCAGCGGGATGAGTCTTTGCAAAGGGAGCGTCTAGCTTTGGCTGCGCTCGACCACAGTAGTCAGGGCGTGGTCATCACTACGCTTGATGCGTCCATCATCTACATCAATAACGCGTATTGTAACAATGTCGGCTATAGCCAGAATGAGCTGCTGGGACAGAATCCTCACTTTATGCAATCGGGCAAAACACCAGCGGAAACGTACCAGTCCTTATGGGCAGCCTTGACGGCAGAGCAAAGTTGGCAGGGTGAACTGATTAACCGACGCAAAGATGGCGGTGAGTATCTAGAGTTGCTCACGATCTCGCCGATCCGTCAGGCCGATGGGCGAATCTCGCACTACCTAGCGATACAGGATGATATTTCTCAGCGCCGTGCGGCGGAAGAACATATCCGACATCTGGCTGAACATGACGCTCTGACGGGGCTGCCGAATCGAGCGTTGTTGGAAGATCGTTTGGAGCAGGCGATCAAGAGCGCGGCGCGTAACAAGGAACGATTGGCGTTGATGTTCCTTGATCTTGATAACTTCAAACAAGTGAATGACTTGCAAGGTCACCATCAGGGCGATCAATTATTGAAGCTCGTGGCTCAGCGTTTACTCGGAACGCTACGAGCTTCCGATACCTTGGCCCGCTTGGGCGGGGATGAGTTTGTACTGCTGGCTCCCATCAACAGTGAGACAGAGGCACAGTTGCTGGCGGCTAAAATCGTACAAATCTTGTATGAACCGTATTTTCAGGCTAATGCTTCCGAACTGAGTGTCTCAGTCAGCATAGGTGTGAGCCTTTACCCAGAGCATGGTCAAACTGCTGAGGCGTTGACTATGTGTGCTGACATTGCCATGTATCAAGCCAAAGCAAGAGGCCGAAATACTTACTGTTTATTCTCTCCTGAGATGCAAGGGGACTTGCGCGATCGCGTGACCTTGGAAGGTGAGCTGCGCCTTGCGCTGCAACAACGGCAATTTGTGTTGCACTACCAACCCCAATTCGATGCACAGACGGGCGAAGTGGGTGGGCTGGAGGCCTTGATCCGCTGGCAACATCCGCAGTATGGTTTGCTCCATCCTGAGAATTTCATCGCGGCGGCAGAAGGCTCTGGTCTAATCGTTGAGATCGGTGCTTGGGTGATCGACGAGGCTTGTCGGCAAGTGCGTGTCTGGCTGGATGCAGGGCTTGTCGTGCCATGCCTAGCCGTGAATGTCTCGTTCAAGCAATTCCATGGACATGACTTGCAAGGCACCGTAACCGCCGCGCTGGAGCGATATCGCTTGAGTGGAGCGAGCCTAGAGTTAGAGTTGACAGAAAGTGTGATGTTGCGTGATCCGGATCGAGTGTACGCCGTGTTGCACGGGTTGCGCCTGATGGGTGTTCGGCTGTCTATCGATGACTTTGGCTCTGGCTATTCCAGTCTGATGTATCTCAAGCGACTGGATGTGGATACGCTGAAGATCGACCGTGCATTTGTGACCGACATCCATTCAGAAAAAGGGCGGGCGATGGTTGAAGCCATCATCAAAATTGCTCAAACCCTCAAGTTGCATACGGTGGCGGAGGGGGTAGAAACCGTGACTCAATTGACTGAGTTAAGGAATTTGAATTGCGGCGAGATTCAAGGTTTTCTACTTGCTAAACCGATGCTCCCCGACCAGGTCAAGGTGCTACTTGCTGAGGCAGAGCGCCATAATCTGATCGATCAAATCATGCCGGCGAACAATTTCGTCATTTGATCGCGAGATCAAATCTCGATCTTGGTCCCCATTTCGATTACTCGATTGGTCGGGATCTTGAAGAAGTCGGCGGCATTCATAGCGTTCTTGGTCATGGCCAAGAATAGCCTTACACGCCACATCACCATGCCTGGCTTCGCTCGGGCGACGACCAGCGCGCGGGAAATGAAGAAGGAGGTCGTGGCCATGTCGAAGTACAAGTCGTGGATACTACACATTTCCAGCGCCGCAGGGATGTCTGGCGTTTCCATGAAGCCATACTCCAGATTGATGCGGTAAAAGCTTTTGCCAAGCACACTGATTTGCATACGTTCGTGGTTAGGTACATAGGGGCGTTCTTCGACGCGGACGGTCATCAGTACGTTGCGTTCATGCAATACCTGATTGTGTTTGATGTTGTGCAGCATGGAGGAGGGGGCGCCCGAGCCAGCGCTGGTCAAGAATACGGCAGTGCCACTAGCCTTGGGGATGTCGTCGGAACCATCGATGATGACTTGTAGCGGTACTTCGTTGCGGGCGATCTCGGCGAACAATAATTGGCGTCCCCTACGCCAAGTCATCAGTACGGTGAACGATATAACAGCGATAGCCAGCGGGAACCAGCCGCCTTGGGGGATCTTGATCGCATTGGCAAAGAAATAAGCGAGGTCGGCCAATAATAAAATCGTCACCAGCGGTATCGACAGCCACAGCGGCCAGCGCCAAGCGAGGAAGATCATGAAGGAGATCAGCAGGGTGTCGATGGTCATGGTGCCGGTCACGGCAATACCGTAAGCCGCTGCCAGATTGCTAGAGCTCTGGAAGGTCAGTACCAGATAGATCACAGCGAGGTACAGCGTCCAGTTGGTGAACGGTGCGTAGATCTGGCCGCGCGCCTTGTCCGAAGTTTGGCGTATCTCCATACGCGGTAAGAAGCCCATTTGCACGGATTGACTAGCCACAGAGAATGCGCCTGAGATGACTGCTTGCGAGGCGATCACAGTCGCGGCAGTGGCGAGGAAAATCATCGGCATCAGCGCCCAGCTAGGGGTGAGTAGGAAGAATGGATTCTCGATGGCCTCGGGGTGGTCGAGCAACATCGCACCTTGGCCAAAATAGTTGAGCACCAGCGCCGGTAGGACGAAGGTGAACCAAGTTACGCGGATGGGGAAACGGCCAAAGTGTCCCATGTCGGTGTAGAGCGCTTCGCCCCCAGTGACAGCCAATACCACCGAACCGAGCGCCAAGAAAGAGAGTTTGGGGTCTTGTAATAGGAAGTGGGCGGCGTTGAGGGGATTGAGCGCCAACAACACATGTGGATTGATGATGATGTGCGATAAGCCGATCACCCCTAGGCTCAGGAACCAGAACACCATGATCGGGCCGAAGGCCAGTCCGACTACGCCGGTGCCTCGTTTTTGCACGAAAAACAGCACAGTCAGTACCGCTACGGTGATAGGCAACACATAGTTGCCGAGTTCGGGAGAAATGACGTTGAGCCCTTCGACAGCGGAAAGCACCGAGATCGCTGGGGTGATCATACTGTCGCCGAAGAACAAGGCGGCGGCGAAGATGCCCAGTGCGGTGACGACCCACTTGGTGCGCGGACTTTTGGCGGTCAACTCACTGACCAGCGCCAGTAGGGATAGGGAGCCGCCTTCGCCGTGGTTGTCGGCGCGCATGATGATGGCGACGTATTTCAGCGAAACCAGCAGCATGATGGTCCAGAACATCACTGAAAGTACGCCGAGAATATTGGCTTCAACCACCGGCAACGGGTGGTGTCCAGCAAATGTCTCCTTCAGCGCGTACAACGGGCTGGTGCCGATGTCGCCATAGACCACGCCAATCGCGCCTATCATCAGCGCAGACATGTTTTGCTTCGGTCCGGTGTGGCTCATATTCGCATCTCGGGCTTCGATGAGGCGCGCACTGTACCCTTGCCTGTTAGCGAATGCAATCTGAGTGATTCTGCTTGAGTGTCAAAAGCGTAGGAATACAATCACCACATGGCTGCTTCCGAGCCTCAACCCATCATTCGATAGGATTTCAATTGAAAATACTGGCCACCCTATTTTTTGCAACTATCGTGTTGGCGAATCCGGTCTTCGCACTTGAAGATCCTGCGGTAATTTACTGGAATACTGACGCTGGCAAAGCGCTGCGCGCTCGAATCTCCACTGATGCCGATTTCTGGCAACTTAGCCCAGTGTTCGCCGTGCAAGAGACACAAACCTTTTGCGCGGTCGCCAGTGCCGTCACCGTGTTGAACGCGCTGCCAATCAGCAAACCTGTGGAACCCGCATTTTCTCCATACCCTTACTTCACTCAGAGCAACTTCTTCACGCCTGCCGTGACCAAGCTCATCAGTCGGCAGACGGTGCTGGTGCAAGGGGTGACGCGTGACGAGATGGTGCAGATGCTGAATCTGCAAGGTGCAAAAGCACACTCTATCGCGGGCGATAGTTTGGATGAGGCTAGGCTGCGTGCGCTGCTACAGAATGCACTGGGCGACGACGGTCAGTTCGTGCTGGCGAACTATTTTCGGGCGAATCTGGGGCAAGTCGGCGGCGGACATTGGTCGGTATTAGCGGCTTACGATGCTCCGACCGACCGCGTACTGATCCTGGATGTCGCCAAATACAAATATCTGCCGGTGTGGGTGAGTGTCAGCACTTTGCGGCAGGCCATGGCCACGTTGGATACCACCAGCCAGAAAACACGCGGGTTGGTGATTGTGGGAGGTTTCTGATCACAACGCCTTGCTGACCTTCATAATGGTGTGATCTTCCTGGCTGACCTGTATGGTAAAACCTAAGCGGGTCATTAGTTTTAGCATGTTGTGGTTGTTGTTCAGCACCTCGCCTTCGATGGTGCGGAGTCCCATATTGCGGGCGGCTTCCATCAGCGATGTCATCAACTTCTGCCCCAAGCCTTTGCCGGTGAGGTTGTCGGCGACGACCAGTGCGAATTCGCAGGAGAGGCCATCAGGGTTGGTGGCATAGCGCGCAACACCAAGCTCGACTTCTTGTCCGTGCTCTTCCGTCATCGCAACCAGCGCCATCTCGCGGCTGTAGTCAATCTGGGTGAAACGCACCAGCATGGTCTCGGTGAGTTCTTGCACGCTGTTCATGAAGCGGAAATACTTGGATTCATCCGATAGGTCGCGCACGAATCTTTGTACCAACTCAGCATCTTCTGGGCGGATCGGGCGGATGGTCAGCTCGGTGCCGTCGGCCAGTTGCCACTCGTTGACGAGGTGGGTGGGGTAGGGGTAGATCGCCATGTGAGCATAGCGATCAGCGCTCGGTTGGCGGAACTCGACCACCACGCGCGCATCGGCGGCCAGTGCGCCGTGCTCGTCGAGAATCAAGGGATTGATGTCCATTTCCTTGATGAGTGGCAGCTCGCACACCATTTCCGAAACCCGTAGCAACACGTCTTCCAGTGCTTCCATGTTCGCAGGTGGCATGTTGCGGAACGCTTTCAACATCTTGGCGATGCGCGTTTCGCGAACCAGCTCCTTGACGAGGAAGCCATTCAACGGTGGCAAGGCCACGGCGCGGTCGCCCATGATCTCGACGGTCGTGCCGCCCGCACCGAAGGTGATGACCGGGCCGAACACCGGATCGCTGGTCACGCCTATCATCAGTTCGCGGCCATTCGGCTTCACTACCATCGGCTCGATCGAGATGCCGTCCAACTTAGCTTGGGGAAGCTTGCGCGATACGTTGTCGATGATCTGCTGATAGGCTGCGCGTACCTCGTGGGCATTGCTAAGATTGAGCATTACGCCACCGGCATCACTCTTGTGGCTGATGTCGTGCGAATTGATTTTCATGGCCACGGGGAAGCCGAGTTGTTGGGCGATCAACAGCGCCTCATTGGGCGAGTGCGCGACCATGGTTTTGGCGACGGGAATGTGGAAGGCGGCAAGCAGCGCCTTGGATTCCATCTCGGTCAGCACCTTGCGGCGTTCCTGCATCGCGCCTTCGATGATCAGGTTCGCGCTTTCCACATCGGGCTCGATGTGATGCGAAGATGGCCCTGGCATTTGCATCAGCAGCTTTTGGTTGCGGTAGTAGGCGGAGAGGTGAGCGAACACTTCAACTGCTGGCTCAGGGGTGCGGAAGTGCGGGCGGTGTGCGAGGTTGAATGCTTCGCGGGCATCGGCTACTTGCGATTCACCCATCCAACAGGTCAGCAAGGGTTTGCTGTGCGTGTTCGTCAATTCGATCAGCGCTTGTGCCGAGGCCAGTGGTTTGGTCATCGCTTGCGGCGTGAGGATAGCCAGCACGCCGTCCACATTCTCGTCCTCGAGACAGGCTTTGACCGCGTGGTGGTAGCGGTCTGCCTGCGCATCGCCGATGACATCCACAGGATTGGCATGCGGCCAATTTGGCGGCAGATGCTGATTCAGGTAGTCGATGGTGGCATCGGAGAGCGTAGCCATGGTCAGCCCCAGATCGACGGCACGGTCAGTCGCCATCACGCCGGGGCCACCGCCATTGGTGACGATGGCGAGGCGGTTGCCGACTGGACGGAAGCCGCACGACAGCGCCTTCGCTGCCGTGAATAGCTGAGTGATGGTTTGCACACGGATCACTCCGGCGCGATTGACGGCGGCATCGAACACATCGTCCGCACCCACCAGCGAGGCGGTGTGCGACATTGCCGCTTTGGAACCTGCCGCATGGCGACCGACCTTGACCAGAATCACCGGTTTGATGCGCGCCGCAGCGCGGAGCGCACTCATAAAACTGCGCGCATTGCGGATGCCCTCGATGTACATCAGGATGCTTTGCGTCTGCGGATCGGAGACGAGGTAGTCAAGGATTTCGCCGAAATCGACATCCGTGGAGGATCCCATCGACACCACGCTGGAGAATCCCACATCGTTGCTGTGCGCCCAGTCCAGAATAGCGGTGCACAGTGCGCCGGACTGGGAGACGAAGGCGATGTTGCCCGCTTTCACGCCGCCCTTGTTGAACGTGGCGTTCAGTCCGATGGATGGGCGCATGATGCCCAAGCAATTCGGTCCTACCAGTCGAATGCCGTAACGGCGGGCGGTTTCGACCAACTCCTTTTCTAGCTTCACGCCGGCTGTACCTGCTTCGGCGAATCCGGCGGTGATGATGACTGCTGCTTTTACACCGTGGACGCCACAGTCCTCAATAATGCCGGGGACCGTGTGGGGAGGTGTGGCAATCACCACCAACTCGACTGGCTCCTCGATGTCGGCCAAGCTCGCGTAAGCGCGTTGTCCTTGAATCTCAGTACTTTTGGCGTTGATGGGGAACAGAGCACCTTTGAAGCTGCTCTCCAGCATATTCTGGAATACGATCTGTCCCACGGCATCAATGCGGTCACTGGCACCAAATACGGCGACCGATTTGGGTGCGAACAATGGGTTGAGGTAGTGTTTGCCCATGATTTTGTGCTGTTGCGAGGAAGTATTGGCCGCTATCATAGCACCGTCACGTTGCCAGATTTTTACGGAGAGCTATTTGCAAACTGCCTATATCAGCCACCCGCTTTGTCTTAAACACGATATGGGTATACATCATCCAGAATGTCCGGCGCGCATCCACGCCATCGAAGATCAGTTGATCGCCTCCGGCTTGATGGATTATCTGCAACATCACGATGCCCCCGAAGCAACACGCGAGCAGTTATTGCATGTGCATGATGCGGCTCATCTTGACCATGTTGCGGCTACCTCGCCCGCGCAAGGTATCGTTCACATCGATGGCGATACTGCGATGAATCCCTATACTTATCAGGCTGCGCTGCGTGCAGCGGGGGCGGCAGTACTGGCGGTCGATTTGGTGATGACGGGCAAGGTTGAGAACGCTTTTTGCGGCGTGCGTCCTCCCGGTCATCACGCCGAGCGTGCTCGGGCGATGGGTTTCTGCCTATTCAATAACGTCGCTGTAGGCGCGGCGCACGCGCTGGAGCATCACGGCCTGAAGCGTGTTGCCATCGCGGATTTCGACGTGCATCACGGCAATGGTACTGAGGACATTTTTCGCAACGATCCGCGCGTCATGTTGTGCTCGACCTTTCAGCATCCGTTCTATCCCGATAGTGGCGCGGACTCAGGCAACGAGCACATCATCAACGTGCCATTGGCGGCGGGCGCAGGTGGTAGCGAATTTCGCGCGGCGGTCACCGAGCATTGGCTGTCTGCGCTGGAGGCATTCAAGCCGGAGATGATCTTCATCTCCGCCGGTTTCGATGCCCACCGCGACGACGATATGTCCATGCTGCGCCTGAGTGAGCCAGATTACGCTTGGGTGACGACCGAACTGAAACTCATCGCAGAGAAATATGCGCAACGGCGCATCGTCTCGGTGTTGGAAGGCGGTTATGAACTACACGCCTTGGGCCGCAGCGTGATGACTCATGTGAAGGTGTTGAGTGGGCTGTGACTCGATGGACATAGAGGAATCTATCATGCTGATATGCTGGAAAAAAGAACTTGAGATCGGGAATGAGATGATCGACACCCAGCATCGGATGCTGGTGTTGTTGTTGCGTAAATTACATATTGCGGTGGTGAACAAACTGGAGCACAAAGTGATCATGGGTATCCTTCTGGAGATCAAGAAATTTACCGAGTTCCATTTTTTGAGCGAAGAGAATCTGATGGCGGAATTACATTACCCAGAGTTGCGTCAGCACGAGAAGATCCACTCCGAACTGTTGTCTCAGTTGAATATCTTCATCGCCAAGATCAATCGTCAGCTAGAGTCGCCTGAAGATATTCTGGAAGTGATCCACACATGGGTCGCCAATCATGTGGTCAGTGAAGATATGAAGATCGCTCAATTTGTCAGAGAGTCCCAATTCCGACCCATCGCGGAGGATTGCTATGCCCTGTATTTGCGGTAGGCTTCTACCATGCACACACTTTCATCCCTGCGCGCTGGCGAACTGACTGGCATCCAGCGTCTCGATCTTGCTGAGGGCCTGACCGAATTCCCGCGCGATATCTTTGATCTGGCGGATTCGCTAGAGATACTCAATCTGTCTGGCAACTCGCTGTCCAGCCTGCCCGACGATCTGTCCCGGCTGCACAAGCTGCGCGTCATCTTCTGCTCGGACAATCGTTTCACTCGCGTGCCTGAGGTGCTGGGGCGCTGCCCGCATCTGGAGATGGTCGGCTTCAAAGCCAATCAGATCGAGGAACTGCCCGCTGCCGCGCTACCGGAGAAGCTGCGCTGGCTGATTCTCACCGACAACCGCTTGCGCGAGATACCGCCTGAGTTGGGTCGTTGCGCGCGACTGCAAAAACTCATGTTGGCGGGCAACCAGTTGACGCACCTGCCTGACGAACTGGCGGCGTGTCAAAACTTGGAGCTGCTACGCATCGCCGCCAACCGCTTTGAGCATCTGCCCGATTGGCTGCTTGCCCTACCGCGTCTGGCTTGGCTGGCGTATTCCGGCAACCCGTGCAGCGATGCCAGTGAAGCCGCTGCGATGAAGAATCTGCATATCACGCCGGTCGAGTGGCATACGCTGGAGTTGCAGCACGCGCTGGGCGAGGGCGCATCTGGTGTGATCTACCGTGCTGAGCGGCACGCGCAGGGCGCGGTGGCGGTGAAGATGTTCAAGGGTGCACTCACCAGCGACGGCCTGCCGCGCAGCGAAAAAGCCGCTTGTCTCGCCGCTGGCGCGCATCCCGGCTTGATCCCAGTGGTCGGCAAACTCAGTGGGCATCCCGAAGCTACACCCGGCTTGGTGATGTCGCTGATCGACCCCAGCTTTCGTAACCTCGCCGGGCCGCCCAGTCTGGCCTCCTGCACCCGCGACATCTATCCAGCCGAGACACGCTTCAGCGTGCGCGTCGTGCTCGATCTTGCCCTTGGCATCGCTGCCGTGGTCGAACACCTGCACGCGCAAGGCGTGATGCACGGCGACCTGTACGCCCACAACATTCTGTGGAATCCGCAGGGGGATGCGCTGCTGGGTGATTTCGGAGCGGCATCGTTCTTGCCTCTCTCAGATCCGCCGCTCGCTCTCGGTCTGCAACGTCTAGAAGTGCGCGCTTTCGTCTGTCTGTTGGAAGAGTTGCTGGCACGGTGCGACGCGCCAGCGGCTGAGTTAGACGCGTTGTGGGATTTGCAGCGGCGTTGCGATAGCGGGGACGTTGGAGCAAGACCACTTTTTCAAGAGATAAGCGCGGAGCTGGGAAAGTGGGGGGGTAAGCTACCGAACTCATCAGATGGGAGGGAGGATGGAACCATGTGAGTTGCTGGACTTGAGAGTAAACTTTCTACTACGTCGTTACCGCTAATTTCTATGTTTCACTCAACCTCTTCTGCCAACGTATCTGCTGCGACCAAGAAGCCCTTGCGTCCAGTGGAGTACCCGTCTGTGGCGGAAATTCCTGTAGCTTGGCTCGTTGCGCTGGTCGTGATCGTACTGATCTGGGGTGGGGTGGTCGCACAGGTGACGGATCTGTATTTTGATCGCATCAATGAGGAGTTGATCGCAGATAGCCAGATGCGCGCCAAGCAAGATGCCAACAGTATCGGTAGTGTGCTGGAACGCCGGTTGGAAACGATAGAGGGCATCACTCAATACTTGTCACAGTCAGCGGAGGTCTTTGCTGCGCTGAATCGCTTCGGCAGTGACGTGCAGCCTTCAAGCTTGGGGCGCACTGCCAATATCGAACGTTGGGGCAACGATGGACCGCTTGCTAGATTGAGTCGGGAGCTGAAAGTCGCAGCGAATGCGGTCAGTTTGGATGCGATCTTTGTGGTGAATGCGGCAGGGGATTGCATCGCTTCCAGTAATGCCGGTGAATCAGATCAGTTTGTCGGTACTAACTTCGCTGACCGACAATACTTCCAAATGGCGCAGCAGGGTCAGCAAGGTCAGCAATACGCGATGGGTAAGGTAAGTGCGAAAGCGGGTTTATATTTCTCTGCGCCGATCATAGGCAAGGGTAAATTCATCGGAGCGGTGGTGGGCAAGCGAAATCTGGATCAGCTTGCTTATCTAGTGCAGCGAGACAACACATTCTTGGTGGATGATCATGGCGTAGTGATCCTGTCTCAGAACAAAGCGATGGAAATGTCTGCCTTGGCAGAGGCCGGAGTCAATCGACTGTCGAGTGCGCATAGACTGTTACATTACCGGCGTGACACTTTTCCGCAATTGAGCTTGATCCCGTGGAGCCGTGCGTTCCCCCAGTTGACCCGACTTCAGGGGCAAGAGACTCCGATGGTGCTTGGCAGGTATCTGCTTAAAAAGAGTGGGTATCAGATTTTCTCTTTGTGGCCGATTGATGAGATCCGAGACCATGAGGCGCTACGCAACTGGTTCAAATTAGGTGGCATTGCCGTCGGCACACTGTTGATTTTGGTATTTATTGGTACTGCGGTCTATGTGCGCACTCAAAGCCAGTATCGTCGCCAACTTGATGAGAGCGAGCGCAGCTATCGTGGCATCTTCAATAGTTTGGATGAGGCGATCTACGTGCTTGATGAAGCAGGCTACTTTCTGGATGTGAATGCAGGGGCGGCTAAGATGTATGGTCAGCCGCGTGAATATTTCATCGGCAGTACCCCCGCGCTTCTCAGTGCTCCGGGGCGTAACGACTTGCATAAAGTCGCTGAGCGACATGCGTTGGCTTATGCCGGTGAGCCGCAGACATTCGAATTCTGGGCGGTGCGTGCCAATGGAGAGGTATTCCCCAAAGAGGTTCACCTCTACCCAGCCGAGCATTTCGGGAAAAAAGTGGTTCTCGCGAGTGCGCAGGACATTACGGAACGTAAGCGGATGGAGGAGGCAGGTCAGCTTGCGCAACTGGTGTATCAGAATACCAGCGAAGGCATGCTGGTGTGTGATGCGAAAAACCGCATCATCGCCGTCAATCCAGCGTTCACGGCGATGACAGGCTATACGGTAGAAGAGGCGATAGGGAATACGCCACATCTGTTGAATTCCGGCAATCACTCAGAGGAATTCTATCGAAAGATGTGGGAACACTTGGATAGAGATGGCTCTTGGCAGGGCGAAATATGGAATCGCCGCAAGAATGGTGAGGTCTATCCCGAATGGCTGACCATCAACACGACCTACTATCCGGGTGGTTCTGTACATCGCCGAGTCGCTCTGTTCTCGGACATCAGCAAGCGCAAGGAGTCGGAAGAGGTCATTTGGCGGCAGGCCAACTTCGATATGCTTACCGCTTTGCCCAATCGCCGGATGTTTCGCGACCGCTTGGAGCATGAGATCGGCAAGGCGATACGCGACGGCGGCTCGCTGGCGCTGCTGTTCATCGACCTTGATCGGTTTAAGGAGGTCAACGATACGCTAGGTCATGAAGCGGGTGATCAGCTGTTGGTGCAAGCGTCTAAGCGCATCTCTGACTGTTTGCGCGAAACCGACACGGTAGCGCGATTGGGGGGCGATGAGTTCACCGTCATCTTGCCGAACTTGAGCGAATCCGCCCATGTGGACACCATCGCGCAAGCGCTGCTCGACAAACTGTCCGAACCTTTCGAGTTGCAAGGCGAACAGCGCGCTTACGTTTCTGCCAGTGTTGGCATCGCGCTGTTCCCGGACGATGGTTTCGATGCGGAGGTCTTGGTCAAGCACGCCGATCAAGCGATGTACGCTGCCAAGGCGGCGGGTCAGAACTGCTACGCTTACTTTACCGCCTCGCTACAAGAAACAGCGCAAAACCGGCTGCAGCTGGCTAATGCACTACGCAGTGCGATGGAGCTCGAACAGCTGCACGTCGTGTTCCAGCCCATCGTTCGACTCAGCGATGGCCATCTACATAAGGCTGAAGCGCTGCTACGTTGGGTGCACCCAGTACGCGGCCTCGTCAGTCCTGCCGAGTTCATTCCCTTGGCAGAGGAGATCGGCCTTATCAGCGACATGGGTAACTGGGTGTTCGAGGAGGCGATGCGCAAAGTGAGTCAGTGGATGCCATTGCATCACGGCCAGTTACAGATCAGCGTCAACATGTCGCCGTTGCAATTCCACAGTGGTAGGGATACGGCCAGCGTTTGGCTAGACTATCTGCACCGCCTTGATCTTTCAGGAAGTAACGTCATCATCGAAATCACGGAAGGATTGCTGCTGCATGCCGATCCCACGATCTCGATCCAGTTACTGGGCTTCCGAGATATGGGTATTCAAGTGGCGATCGATGACTTTGGTACGGGCTACTCTTCGCTGGCCTATCTACAAAAATTCGACATCGATTATCTGAAGATCGATCAGGCATTTGTTCGCGCCCTAGATACGGACAGCGGTAATCAGGCGCTGGTCGAGGCGATTGTGGTGATGGCGCACAAGCTGGGGCTGAAGGTGATTGCGGAGGGAGTGGAAACCGCAGCGCAGCGCGATTTTCTGCGCAACATCGGCTGCGATTACGCCCAAGGTTATCTTTTTGCCAAACCACTCCAGCCGGACGATTTCGAGGCTATGTTGCGAGGCAAGGCGGACAGTGAAATCTAAGCCGGCTATTGGAAACGCAATGCTTCGATCGGCCTGAGCATCGAAGCTTTCCTCGCGGGATACAAGCCGAAGAACACCCCGACAGCGGCAGACACGCCGAAGGCCAGCAGGATGGGTTGCGCGGTGATGCGCACCGGTATCTCTGCGAATTTGCCGATAGCCCCGGCTAATCCCGCCCCGAGCAGGATGCCGATGACACCGCCGGTCACGGTGATGATGATGGATTCCAGCAGGAACTGAGTCAGGATAGTGCGGCGATCCGCGCCGATAGCCATGCGGATGCCGATCTCTCGGGTGCGCTCGGTCACCGATACCAGCATGATGTTCATGATGCCGATGCCGCCGACAAACAGCGAGATGGAAGCGATCGCTCCCAGCAGCAGCGACATCATGCCGGTCACTTCCGAGGCGGTATCGGCGACCGAGGTCATGTTGGTGACACCGAAATCGTTCTCTGCTTTTTCGCGGATATGGTGACGTTGGCGCAGCAACTCAGTGATCTGACGTTCCAGCGAATTCAGGCTGGCCGAGCTTTCTGCTTGCACCATGATCATGCCGACCGCCGTGCGAAATGGACCGCCGAGCAACTGCCGCTGGGCGGTAGTCACGGGCACGATGATGGAGTCGTCTTGGTCCCGGCCATCCATGCTTTGCCCCTTCTTGCTCAGCACGCCGATGATGGTGAACGGCAACCCTTTCACGCGGATGACTTGGCCGATCGGGTCTTCATCACCGAACAGGTTTTCGACGACTTTTTGGCCGAGGATGGTCACGCGGGTGGCGCTGGAAATGTCGGAATCACTGAAGCTGCGTCCCAGTTCCACGCGCCAATCGCGCAGTTCCAGATACTCGGTGTTCACACCTAGCACCGAGGTGTTCCAGTTGTTCGGCCCATAGACCAGTTGCGCGAAGCCGGTAGAGATGGGCGAAATGTATAGTGTGGGCCCAAGTTCGCGGATGGCCGTGACATCGCCTAGGGTCAAGGTCGGCATCCCGCCCATGCCGCTGCGCACGCCGCCGGAGCGCGCCGACGCGGAGTTGATGATGAGCAGGTTCGCGCCCATGGAGTTGATGGTGCCGATGATCTTTTGCTGCGTGCCTTGCCCGATGGCGACCATCAGCACCACGGCGGCTACGCCGATGGTGATGCCTAGCGCGGTGAGAAAGGTGCGCAGGCGGTTAGCCAGCATGGCTTGCCAAGCTTCGCCGAGCAGTGTCGCGATCATGCCTCGACTCCGTGAAAATCGGACATCGGGCCGTCATAGGCCAGCAAGCCATCCTTCAGATAGACCAGCCGTTGGGCGTAGCGTGCTACGGTCATGTCGTGGGTGACCAGTACGATGGTGATGCTTTGTTCGCGGTTGATGCGCTGGAACAACTCCATGATCTCGCGCCCAGTGTGGCTGTCGAGATTGCCGGTTGGCTCGTCGGCTAAGATCAAACTGGGGCGGGTGACCAGCGCGCGGGCGATGGCGACGCGCTGTTGCTGGCCACCTGAGATGCGTGTCGGCAGCGAGTTCACCAGATGTCCTAGTCCGACTTTTTCCAGCATGTCGGTGGCGCGTGTTAGGCGTTCGGGTTTGCCAATGTGTTGATAGACCAAGGGCAGTGCCACATTGTTGCCGAGGCTCATGCGTGGTAGCAGATTGAAACCTTGGAACACGAAACCGATGACTTGTCCGCGTAGCCGTGCTAACTCGGATTCTGCCAGTGTGCCGATGTCGGTGTCATTGAGCAGATAGCGTCCACCACTGGGGATGTCCAAGCAGCCCAAGATGTTCATCAGTGTGGACTTTCCCGAGCCGGACGGGCCCATGATGGCGACGAACTCGCCTTGATTCACGGCGAGCGAAACGCCTTTGAGCACAGGTACTGCACCGGCATCGGTGAGGTAGTCCTTGGTCAGGGCATCGAGCTGAATGACGTTGGACATGTTATTGCAAGCGGATCGGTGGCGCTGGGGTGTTGTTGCTGGCTGGTTTTTCTGGTCGAGTGTCTTCCACCACTACCGCATCACCCATCTTCAACTCACCTTGTACCACTTCACTGAATTTTCCGTCGGAAACGCCGACCAGTAGTGGAATCTGCTTCAGTTTTCCCGCATCCAGCACATAGACGCTGCCGCGTAACGTACCCAGCTGCACGGGCAAGCCTTTTTTCGCCGTGCTGCTCTTGCGATTGGTGCGCTCGGCCCCTTCTGGGCGGAAACGTAGTGCTGCATTCGGCACTTTCAGTACCTCGGATTTTTCGGCGGTGATGACCCCGACGTATGCCGTCATCCCCGGGAGTAATAGGCTGTCTGGATTTTCTACGTCGATCACTACGTTATACGTGACGACGTTCTGTAGCGTGGTCGGATTCAACCGTACTTGGCGTACTGTGCCTGCGAACTGGCGACCGGGGAAGGCATCGACGGTAAAGCTGGCGGCTTGGCCAGCACGGATGTTGCCGATGTCCGCCTCCGCGAAGCTGGAATTGATTTGCATCTTGGAGAGATCCTTGGCGATCTGAAATAGTACGGGGGCTTGGAACGAAGCGGCGACGGTCTGTCCCACGTCGATCTGGCGCGACACGACTACGCCAGAAACCGGCGAGCGGATCTGGGTATAGCCGAGATTGGTGCGATCACGAGCCGCTTGTGCCTCGGTCAGGGAAAGTTGGGCTTTGGCCGCTTTAAGCACCTGAACGGCGGTTTCCAGTTCTTGTTTGCTGGCGTATTCCTGTGCGTACAGTCCGCGCATGCGTACTTCGTTGGCCTGTGCCAGATCGAGACTGGCACGTGCACTGGCGACGCTGGCCGCACTTTGCTGTGCCTGCGCCTGAACGAGTGCGGGATCAAGTTCCAGCAACACTTGGTCGGCAGTGACATGGTCGTTGAAGTCGGCATGGATGCGTCTGACGATGCCAGAAACTTGGCTGCCGACGCTGACCAGCGTCACGGGGTTGAGTGTGCCATTGGCTGAGACGGTTTGGGTCAGCTTGCCACGCTCCACGGCTTCGGTGGTATAGCGCGGGCTATCGGAATCCGATTTGGGGAAGAGCCAGACGCCAGCAATCACTGCGCCAAGCAGAGTCGTGATAATCAGCGTTTTCTTCACTAGGGGAGCAAGGGGCAGGTTCATCTCAATGGTTCAAAGTCGTTTGCGTCAGGTCAAGTTCGCCGATGGCTTGCGCCAAGGCAAAACGGCTGGCGAGGAAGGTGTAGCGGGCGGTGATGCGCTGTTGGCGCGCACTGGCAAGGGTACTTTGCGCGGTGAGTACGTCGATCAGGTTGCCCAGTCCCGCCTTGTAGCGTCCTAAAGTCATGCGCTCCGATTGCTCGGCGGAGGCGACTAGATCGTCGGCAGAGCGCAGTGCTTGACTACCTGTCAGTAGAGACTGGTAGGCTTTCCAGACATCTAAGGCAATTTGGTTGGCGACGCGGTCACGTTCGGCGACACGACTCTCGACTTGAGCTTCGGCCGCGCGGGTCTGGTAGGTGGTGCGCATGCCCGTGAAGAATGGCACGCTGACCGAAACGCCTAGGCTGTTGTTGTGAGTATTCGGTGCGCCGGAGGTGATGCCTAAAGAGGTCGATGCGTTCAGATTGATGCTGGGCAGGCCTGCGGCGCGAGCAACGGTCACTTGCGCTTCGGCGGCTTTGATCTGAGCTTCGGCGGCAGCAAGGTCGGGGCGTTTGCGGCGGGCGTCGGTGATGAGTTGGCCGATGGCTTGCTCGGTCGGTTGATCGGGCGATGCCGTGTCTGCCTCGGCAAGCTCAAACGGCTGGCTCGCTTCAAAGCCCATCAGGTTGGCGAGGGTGCCTGCGGCTGTCGCAGCATTGCCTGCGGCTGTGATGCGATTGAGCGTCGCTTGCGAAAGCGCCGTCTGTGCTTGCATCCGGTCGGCGGGCGTGGCACTGCCGTTTTGATAGCGCGCCTGGGCAGCGGCTAGGCTTTCCCGTGCTGCGGCTTCTGCGGCTTGCGTTGCCTCTACGCTGGCTCGTGCAGAGTGCAAGGAAAAATAGGCTTGGGCAGCCGTTAGCCAGACGGTTTGCAAGGTCGCGTCGCGAGTGGCATTGGCGGCGATCAATAGCTGTTGAGCGCTTTCCAGATTGGCAGCACGAGTGCCGAAATCGAGCAGCAAGTAGCTGGCGGTCAGCCCGATACTTTGCCCAGTGTTGGTGGTGGCGGGCGTCGCCCCGACCTGAGAGGTGTTCCGGTTGCCGCTTCCGCTGATGGTGAGGTTGGGGAGGTAGCTGGCCGAACTGACACCGACTTGTGCTGCTTGTGCTCGCGAGTTCGCCCATAGTGTGCGGGTCTGCGGGTTATGACACAAGGCGAGATCAACCACATCGGATAGCGTCAGTCGTTGCTGGATGCGGGCGGAGTTGCATTCGTCACTCGTGCGAGTCGGCTGACTGCGCTCAGTGACTCCCCAGGGATTATCAAAGCTCCAAGCCATCGTGGTGATGGGATGGCAGACTGCGAGCAAGATAAAAAGCGGATGGGGTTTCATGTCTATTTTATGAGTGTGGCTACGGGGTAAAGTTTCGCTCACCTAGTAGATTTCTATCGTGCCCGAGATGCGGATGCTTAATTGAGTGGTGCCTGCGACGAAGTCTGGTGTCGGCATGCTCAAGTCGGCGGCGGAACGCGCTAACATGGGAAAAGCACCGCCATTGCCACCGTCGTCGATGGCTAGGTGCTGAACCTTGTATTCACGTGCGTTCATAGCTTCGGCAACGACTTTTGCTCGCTTGCGGAATTCGACCATGGCTTCAGCGATCATTTCATTCTTTACTCGCTCGCGCGTTTCGGGCGCTAGCGTAAAGCTGACACCACTCAACTGGATGCTTTCTTGCAACTGGGCAATGAGTTGCCCCGCAGCTTTGAAGTCATGGGTTTCTAGGCGCAACTCACCGTGGCCACGCCAGCCGGAAAGTTGATTGTTCTTGCCATACACAGGGAAAGTCGATTGGTTGCCGCTGCTGACATTCACGCTCGGAAACGCTTCCGCCTTGCGCAAACAGATGTTGAGAATGCCTGTGAGCTGACTAGCGACCTGAGTGGCAGAGCGATCATGGGTGTCGGCACTCAATTGCGCGACTAGCAGATCGTTGCTGACTTCGCGGTTGACCTCGCTGCTGAAATCAACGTGCGGACGGTCATCCGCCCAAACGGGCGTGGTACTTAGCAAGGCGCAGAGAAATAAGTTGCGTAGCATGGTTCCCTCATGAGTAGTCACGTGCTGATTGCGCGCGATTATACGGGATGGTGTTACTTCATTACGGTGTTGCGTGTGTGCTGCCGGGGCTATAAAGGCAAGCGCCGAGCGCCGTTGTAGCGGGTGCGCCAATAGCCGATGCTTAGACTTTCAACTCGAATGGTGCCGCCAACGCGAGGTGCGTGGATGAACTGAGATTCGCCCAGATAGATGCCTACATGAGAATAGGGCTTGCTTGTGGTCTTGAAGAATACGAGGTCGCCGGGAGCGAGTTGATGCATGTCGATACGGCTACCTAAATTGGACATCTCTCGGCTAGTCCGTGGCAGTTTCATGCCGAGGGTGTGGTCGTACACATGTTGTACGAAGCCGCTGCAATCGAAACCTTCATCGGGCTTTTCACCTCCCGGACGGTAAGGCGTTCCATCCAGACTCATGGCATAGAACGTCATGTCATGGATTGCAGGGTTGCCACTACGTAGCGGCTCCCCCCCCTCTTTGGGTGGGGAACTAGAGCAGGCGCTAACCAGTACGAGCACCAGAGTGGCTAGGAGTTTCTTCATGGCCGCCAATTTACGGTAGAGTGGCGAGCGTGTAAAGCAGATCGTCTGAACTGGAGTAAGGCTGTGAGTGTCACGAAATTGTGTGGGTTGGGCTGCGTGTTGTGGTCTAGCCTGAACTGGGCAGAGGTGGTGGTGATTCCCTTGCAGCATCGCACGGTGGACGAGGTCTTGCCCGTAGTGCGTCCGTTACTAACGCCGGATGGCGCGGCGAGTGGCATGAATAACCAGCTTATCTTGCGAGGGGAGCCTGCTGCGCTGGAGGAGATACGCGCGCTGCTGCCTAGCCTAGATGTGCCGCTGCGTCGTTTGCGTATCACTGTATTGCAGGATGTAGATGAGACGACAGCGAATCGACTGCGTGAGCTATCCGCTAGTCTGGATGTTGGTCATGCGGCTCGCATCGGTGTGGCGGGATCGCATGGGCACAGTGGATGGGTGGTGGACGCAGGCCCAGGGGAAGGGCGGGTGCGCGGGCGAGAAGAGGCTAGCCAGATGCAGCTGGAGGATCGTAAGACGCAGCAGGTGCAAGTTGTCGAAGGTGGACGCGCTTTGGTGCGAGTGGGGCAGTCACAGCCGATGAGGTTGCGGCAGCGGATGGTGACACCTCAGGGGCAGACTCGAATCATCGAGACTACGCAATATCGCGAGGCGAATAGCGGCTTTTATGTGCAACCCCTTTTAGTAGGCGAGCGGGTGATGGTCGAGATCACGGCACAAAATGACTCGCCCATGCCTAACAATGGTGGCTATGCTCGGGCTCAACAAGTCACTACGACGGTTACGGGGCGCTTGGGAGAGTGGTTGGCGTTAGGCGATCTGGCGCAACAAGCATCGGAGCGCAACAGCAACATCGGCGGTAGTCAAAGCTCCAATGGGCGAGAGTCGCGCCGGATATGGCTGAAGGTGGAGGAGATGCGCTGAGCGCAGACTCAGAGTAGCGAGTAGCGCTTGAGTCCAGGCGCATCAGTGATCTCGATCTGCTCGCGCCCAAGTTTGACCCAGCCTTGATCGGCGAATTGTTTGAGTAAGCGGCTGACCATCTCTCGCACGCTGCCTAGTTCGTCGGCAAGTTGCTGGTGGGTGGCGCGCAGTGGGCTGGTTTTGGTAAGGAGTAGGGCGGCCAAGCGTTGATCGAGCTTTTGGAAGGCCACCGCCGAGACCAGTTGCATCATGTCGGTGAGTCGATCCGAGAACAACCCGAAAATATAGTCACGGAAGGGCTCAAAGGCCGAAATGAGCTGTCGAAAGACTGGGGCAGAAAGTACCACCATCTCCACGTCTTTTTCCACCTCGCCGCGTGCTTGATAGCGAGTGTGTCCCATCAAGCAACTGCTGGTGAGGATGCAGCTTTCGCCGGGATCAACGCGATATAGCTGTAACTCACGTCCATTGGGCGAAGCTTTGATGACGCGCACATTGCCAGCAAGCAGTAGCGGAAAGCCTTGGCAGGGCTGATCTTCGTCAAATACCACGGTGCCAGCAGGTAGGCGAAGTAGTTGAGCGCCATTGCACAGCGACTCCAATAGGTTCGCCGGCAATCCCCTCAGCATGGGGTAGGCTGCCAGCAAGCGTATCTGGATCGCTGTGTCCAACATATATCAGGCTTCCGGGCGCATGTGCGGGAATAGGATCACGTCGCGGATACTCGCTGCATCGGTCAACAGCATGACAAGGCGGTCGATGCCGATGCCCTCACCAGCAGTGGGTGGAAGGCCGTATTCCAGCGCGCGAATGTAGTCGCCATCCTTGAACATCGCTTCTTCGTCACCTGCCTCTTTGGCGGCTACTTGTGCATCGAAGCGCGCCTCTTGGTCTTCCGAGTCATTCAGCTCGGAGAATCCGTTGGCGATCTCTCGGCCGACTATGAATAGCTCGAAACGTTCGGTGATGCCGGGTTGTTTATCGGAGGCGCGGGCTAGCGGCGAGACTTCGACTGGATAATCGACGATGAACGTCGGTTCGAACAGCAGGTGCTCGGATAGCTCCTCGAATAGCGAGAGTTGCAGGCCGCCGACACCATCGTCCGGTTTGTGTTTTGCCTTCAGATCTTGCAGCTCGGTGAGCAGGAACTCACGATCACTCAGCTGCACATCGGTGAATTGCGGATGGTATTTCTGAATCGCCTGAGTGATTGTTAGTCGATGGAATGGCAGGCCAAGATCCAGCTCTTTGCCCTGATAGCTGATGACGGTGGTGCCTAACACCTTACGCGCCACTTCTCGGAACAGGCTCTCGGTGAAGTCCATCAGGTACTTGTAGTCACGATAAGCTTCATAGAACTCGATCATGGTGAACTCGGGGTTGTGTCGAGTCGAAAGCCCTTCGTTGCGGAAGTTGCGGTTGATCTCGAACACTTTCTCGAAGCCGCCGACCACTAGGCGCTTGAGATAGAGCTCCGGCGCGATACGCAGGAACATCTCCATGTCCAATGCGTTGTGGTGGGTGACGAAAGGCTTGGCCGAAGCGCCGCCAGGGATCGGGTGCAGCATCGGAGTCTCGACTTCGAGGTAGTCGTGGCGCAGGAAAAAATCGCGGATGGCTTGAATCACCTTTGAGCGAGTAATAAATGTTTTGCGCGTGTCCTCGTTAGTGATGAGATCAACATAGCGCTGGCGATATTTTTGCTCCTGATCGGTCAGGCCGTGAAATTTTTCGGGCAGCGGTTGCAGAGATTTGGTGAGCAGGCGTAGCGCGGTGACTCGTACTGACAGTTCGCCGGTCTTAGTCTTGAACAGCACGCCTTCTGCACCTAGGATGTCACCAAGATCATAATGTTTGAACGCGGCATGGGTGGTTTCGCCGGAGTCGTTATTGCTGATGAATAGCTGGATGCGCCCACTCATGTCCTGAATCGTGGCGAAACTGGCTTTGCCCATGACGCGCTTCAACATCATGCGGCCAGCGATGCTTACCTTGAGTTGGTCGGCCTCCAGCTCGTCATGCGTTCTTTCGCCGTGATCGGCGTGCAGTGCCCCTGCAAGATTTTGGCGGTCAAAGTCGTTCGGAAACGCGACACCATTTTCGCGCAAGGTGGATAGTTTGCTGCGGCGTTCGGCGATGATCTGATTGGTATCTTGCGGGGCGGCTGGGCTGGCTGGCGTGGTCATCAATGCTCTCGATATATATAGGTCACGGTCTGGTGAGTGTTAAGAAATATGGGTAAATTCACTCAAAAGTCGCTGAATTATACACTTGCGCATAGCCTCGGCGATGAGGTGCTAGCTTTTCGGGAAAAAGAATGGGCGCAACCCGCATAATTGCTTGACCCGGTGAATATCCCTTGATATAAATGCGATCGGTTCGAGTTCGATTAACTAACAGAGCAAAAGGGGGGCATGTGAGTAATAAATCTGATTTGATTGATGCAATCGCAACATCCGCTGATATTTCCAAGGCTGCTGCTGGTCGTGCGTTGGATGCGACTGTCGCTTCCATTAAGGCGTCTCTGGCTAAAGGTGAAGAAGTTAGCTTGGTCGGTTTCGGTACTTTTTACGTGGGTGAGCGTGCTGCTCGTAGTGGCCGCAATCCCCGTACTGGCGCTTCGATCGATATCAAGGCGGCCAAGACCCCGAAATTTAGGGCTGGCAAAGGCCTGAAAGATGCTGTAAACTAGCGGGCTTGTTGGGTGCTTAGCTCAGCTGGTAGAGCACCGCCCTTACAAGGCGATTGTCGGCGGTTCGATCCCGTCAGCACCCACCAGAAGTTACAAAAGTTTTTGGAGTGGTAGTTCAGTTGGTTAGAATACCGGCCTGTCACGCCGGGGGTCGCGGGTTCGAGTCCCGTCCGCTCCGCCAAACAAAAGGCGAACGAAAGTTCGCCTTTTTTCGTGTTGTTATCTCATTCCTTCGAGTAGGTCGTTATGTTTGATTTCGTGCAGGAAAAGCGCCGTCTGGTTCAGATCGTTCTTGGTCTGATCGTGTTGCCATTCGCCTTTTGGGGGGTGGATTCCTACCAAAAATCAAGTGGTGGTGATTACTTGGCTAAGGTCGATGGGGTGAAAATATCGCCCCAAGAGTTTGATAATGCGCTGCGCCAGCAACAAGACAAGGTGCGCGAAATGACTGGCGGAGATGTCGATCCGGCTATGTTTGATAAGGTCGAAGTTAAACAGTCGATTTTGGAAAGCTTAATCAGCCAAAAGCTGTTGTTGTCTCAGGCTCGTTCGGCAGGGCTGGCGGTGACTGATGAGCAGCTCGCGCAGGTGATCGCGGGTATCCCAGCATTCAGTACAGATGGCAAGTTCGATCAGAAGCGTTATGAGTCGCTACTGGCATCGCAGAATATGACGCCAGTCACGTTTGAAGCGCGCGTTCGCGAAGAGTTGAGTGTTCGTCAGTTGACCGATCCTTATACTCAAAGTGGTTACGCTTCCGTTGCTGCAGCCGAGAATCTGATTCATTTGGCCGAGCAGCAGCGCACTATTAGCGTCGCAACCTTGTCTCCGGCGGCTTATCAGGCTCAGGTCAAGGTGGACGATACCGCAGTGCAAGCCTATTACGATAAGAATCAGAATGAGTTTCAAGCACCCGAGCAAGCGCGGGTCGAATTCTTGGCGTTTTCGGCGGGAGCCTTGCAAGGCCAGGTCGAGGTTGATGAAGCGGAGTCAAAAAAGTATTACGACGAGCATCAGGCGGAATTCGGTGCTCCAGAGCAGCGTCAGGCGGCGCACATCCTGATCAGTGTTTCGCCGCAGTCTAGTGCCGCCGAGAAAGAGGCGGCCAAGGCTAAGGCTGAGAATGTTCTTGCGCAAGTTAGGCAAAATCCAAGTAAGTTCGCCGAGCTGGCCAAGCAAAACTCACAGGATCTTGGATCGGCTGTGAATGGCGGTGACTTGGGCGTGTTTGGTCGTGGCGCGATGGTAAAACCATTTGAGGAGGCGACGTTTGCACTCAAAGCAGGAGAGATATCTGGCTTGGTTCAATCTGATTTTGGTTATCACATCATCAAGTTGCTTGCGGTCAAGCCGGCGCGCATCGCATCGCTGGCGGAAGTGAAAGGTGCTATCGACCTGAAGCTAAGGCAGCAGAAGGCCGCTGACAAATTCGCTGAGCTGGCCGAGAAGTTCAGTAATGCGGTGTATGAGCAAAGCGACAGCCTGAAAGCGGCTGCTGATCTGGTGAAACTGCCTGTGCAGCAAAGTGGCTGGCTGGTGAAGGGGCAGACTCCGGCGGCTCCTTGGACGGACAGGGCGCTGCAAGCTGTGTTCAGCGATGATGTGGTGAAGAATAAACGCAATACGGCGGCCGTCGAGATCGGGCCGAATACTTTGCTGGCCGCGCGTTTGGTCGAGCACAAGCCCGCCAGTGTGCGCCCTTTGGTTGAAGTGGCTGCAGCCATTCGTCAGAAGCTCCAGTTCCAGCAAGCAATGGAGTTGGCGAACAAGCAAGGTAAGGACAATCTCGCTCAGTTGCAGAAGGGGGCGACGCCTGAAGTGAGTTGGCAGGCGGCACAGGTGGTGACTCGTGCGCGTCACCCGGGCTTGGAAGGCGATCTGGCTCGCCAGCTGTTTCAAGCGAATACCTCCAAGCTGCCGCTGTATCTAGGGGCTGAAACTGCTCAGGGTTACCTCTTGTTACGTCTAGAGGCGGTCAAAGAAGGAGCGGAGATCGACGATGCCAAGCGTTCCGCTTACATGCAGCAACTGCGCCAGTTCAGCGGCGAAGAGTTGATGCGTGCCTATCTGGCAGATGCCAGAAAACACGCCGATGTCAGCATCAAACCGTTCGCGGAAGCTGAAAAGAAGTAGAGTTTTTTCTAGACCGTCGGTAGAATGCGCGCCGGTCAAGGGAGTGGTAGTTCAGTTGGTTAGAATACCGGCCTGTCACGCCGGGGGTCGCGGGTTCGAGTCCCGTCCACTCCGCCAATAACGAAAAGGGCGAATCGCAAGATTCGCCCTTTTCTATGTCTGAATGAATAGCGCTATTCTTCGCTGGTTCCCAGTGCGGTGGTATTGAAGCCGCCGTCCACATAAGTGATCTCGCCGGTCACGCCGCTGGCGAGGTTGCTGCACAAGAAAGCGGCAACGTTGCCGACTTCCTCAATGGTGATGTTGCGGCGCAGCGGTGCGCATTTCTCGTTGTAGGTGAGTAGTTTGTTGAAGTCGGCGATGCCCGCAGCCGCCAAGGTGCGGATGGGGCCGGCAGACACGCCGTTGACACGGATGTTGCGCGGGCCGAGGTTTACGGCTAGGTAGCGCACGCTGGCTTCCAAACTGGCTTTGGCTAGCCCCATCACGTTGTAATGCGGCATGGTGCGCACTGCGCCGAGATAGCTTAGCGTCAGCAGCGCAGCTCCTTCGTTGAGATAGGGCAAAGCGGCCTTGGCTAGTGCTGGGAAGCTGTAAGCGCTGATGTCATGGGCGATGTGGAATGCCTCACGGCTGAAGCCATCGAGGAATTCGCCCGCGAGTGCCTCCTTAGGAGCGAAGGCGATGGAATGGACGAAGCCATCAAAGTTGCTCCAGTGCTGCTCTAGGTCAGTGAATAGCTGCTCAATTTGCTCATCACTACCGACATCACAGGCAAACACCAGCTCGCTATCGAAATCCTTGGCTAAACCTATCACTCGGTCGCGGATGCGCTCGCCCTGGTAGGTAAAAGCCAGCTTTGCGCCTTCGCGGTGCATCGCCTGAGCGACGCCGTAAGCAATGGAGCGGTTGCTAACCATGCCGGTGATCAAAATACGCTTGCCTGCGAGAAATCCCATGTCGTCCTTGGTTTGAAAAATAGTGAGGCGATTATAAAGCAAAGCAGATGCGTGGCAGCCAGCTGGCGAACGTGCCTACGCGGGTTCAGTGTGTATTGCGGCAGTAGATGACGGGGCACACAGATGAGAGTAAGCGCGAGATGTTTTTACCCGCTATCATCGAGCCTCTTGATTAACTACAGCACTCAGATGGCAAATACTTCAAATTTGTTAGCGATGTTTTCGATTGATGTGGTCAGCTTTGTCTTCTCGGTGGTGGTATTGGGCGCGTACCACCTCTATTTGCGGGGTAAAGTCAGGAAAGACCCAGCCTATACGATTCAGGCGCTGAACAGGACGGCGCGGGCGATGTGGGTGGAAACCATGATGAGTTCGGGTAAGCCGGATGTGATCCCCATTCAGACACTGCGAAATTCCACCATGGCAGCCACCTTTCTGGCATCGACTGCCGTGCTGTTGATCATGGGGGTGTTGACACTGAGTGCGCAATCTCAAACTGGCACTTGGCAGGTATTGAATCCGCACGGCCCCACTCACATCGAGCTATGGGCTATCAAGTTGATTTTGTTGCTGATCGATCTGTTTGTGGCCTTCTTTAGTTTTTCCATGGCCATTAGAATATTTAACCACGTGGGCTACCTGATCAACGTGCCTTTGGGTATGAAACACAAGTCCATGACTGCACAGCATGTTGCTGAGTATCTAAATTCGGCGGGCAAATACTACAGCATCGGGATGCGAACTTATTATTACTGCGTCCCGTTGGTGTTTTGGCTATTCGGCCCCGTTTTCATGGTGTTGGCGACACTGGCTTTGGTTCCATTGCTTTACAAGCACGACCGAGCGCCGAAAGTGCTAGTGGATGACTTTCGCTAATTGTCTCCGGGCTGGGTTGTGTCGATTGGGGTATGGGCGGCTCTTAACCCCTGTTTAGACAGTTGTTATTGATGGCTGGTCGAGGCCATCATTGCCGCGACTCGCGGTCATACCTTCGTATATAATCCCGCGCTGTTTGTTATCAGGATTGCGCTGCAACCATGCTGGAAGTCAGCAACCTAGCCTGTTCCCGAGGAGATCACCCGCTGTTCACCGACCTTAGTTTTACGCTAGAGGCGGGTGAGCTTTTGCAGGTGCAAGGTGAGAACGGCAAGGGTAAGACCAGCTTGCTGCGCACTCTGTGCGGATTCATGCAGCCGGTGGCAGGTGAGATACGCTGGCGCGGCGAGAATGTGGAAGAGCTAGACGAGGATTACTTCGCCGAATTGCTTTATCTTGGTCACCACAACGCTATCAAGGACGAGCTCAACGCGCTGGAGAATTTGCAGATTTCTGCGGGCTTGGCGGGCATCGAGTTGGGCGAGAAAGAGGCTGTCGCGGCCTTGCGCCGCATGGGCCTGAAAGGGCGCGAGCATCTGCCGGTCAAGGTGCTGTCGCAAGGCCAACGTCGCCGTGCTGCATTGGCGCGGATGCTGGTGTCGGATGCGCCTTTGTGGGTGCTGGATGAACCATTGACGGCGCTGGATGTCGGAGCAGTCGGTCTGATTCAAGAATTGTTGGGCGAACATCTGGCGCGTGATGGCATGGTGATCTTCACCACGCACCAGCCGCTGGTGGTCGAGGGTGTCGAGTTGCGGCGCTTGGTGTTGTCGTGAAGAAGCTCTCGCTGCTCTCCTTGTTGCTGCTGGTGATCCGGCGCGATCTGCTGCTGGCGATGCGTCGCCGCGCAGATGTGCTGACCACGCTGATCTTCTTCGTAATGGTCGTGAGTCTGTTCCCGCTGGGAGTTGGGCCGGAGTTGGATATGTTGCGCAAGATGGCGCCCGGCGTGGTGTGGGTGGCGGCCTTGTTGGCTTCCATGCTGTCGCTGGCGCGCTTGTTCGCAGCAGACCATGCCGATGGCACACTGGAGCAGATGATGCTGGCACCTCAGTCATTGTCGGTGCTGGTGCTGGGAAAAATGATTGCTCACTGGATGGTATCCGGTTTGCCACTGGTGCTGATGGCACCCGTGTTGGGTTTGCAGTTCGATATGCCGCCGCAATCGCTGGGAATCTTGATGTTGGGTCTGCTGCTCGGCACACCGGTGTTGAGTATGCTAGGCGCGGTGGGCGCGGCGCTGACGCTGGGCTTGCGTGGCGGAGGAGTACTGGTCTCGTTGCTGGTGTTGCCGTTGTGCATCCCTGTGCTGATCTTCGGTACGGGTGCGGTCGAGGCGGTGAATAGTGGCTTGAACCCCAATGCGAACCTCGCGCTGATGGGTGCGATCGTGACCATGGCGCTAGTGTTCACGCCCTGGGTGACGGCGCAGGCTTTGCGTATTTCTATGGAATGAGTTTCGGGAGTTAGATTTGGCAATCAACTGGTTCAAATATTCAGCACCGACCAACTTCTACAGCTTGGCTGGTAAACTGATCCCTTGGTTCGCGGTCGCGTCGTTGCTGTTCTTCGTGGCAGGAATGTACTTCGGCTTTGTGGTCGCGCCGACGGATGCCGTGCAAGGCGAGGCTTACCGCATCATGTTCATCCATGTGCCGGCCTCTATCCTGTCGATGTTCATCTATCTCATCATGGCGGGCTACGCGGCGCTGGGTTTGATCTTCAAGACACGTCTTTCGTCGATGATGGCCTCTGCACTGGCGCCGACCGGTGCGCTGTTTGCCTTCATTTCACTGTGGACCGGTGCACTGTGGGGCAAGCCGATGTGGGGTGCGTGGTGGGTGTGGGATGCACGCCTAACTTCCGAGTTGATTTTGCTGTTTCTGTATCTGGGCTTCATTGCGTTGCACGCCTCCATCGACGACCCGCGTCGCGCTGACCGCGCCGCTGCCTTGCTGGCCATCGTCGGCTCGGTCAACGTGCCCATCATCTATTTCTCTGTGAAGTGGTGGAATACCCTGCATCAAGGCTCCACCATCAAGTTCAGCGGCACGTCCATGCACGTCGCCATGCAGCAGGCTTTGTTGCTAATGCTGCTGGCCTGCTGGTGTTACGCCATCGTTGTGGCGTTGGCGCGGGTGCGCAGCATCATTTTGGAACGTGAAGGCGCGACTCAATGGGTGGGTGAACTATCTGAGGTACAGCGATGATGAGCGATCACAGTTTTTACATCTGGGGCTCCTACGGAATGGCCGCCCTGATTTTCGTAATCGAGATTTTGCTGGTGCGGCAGCGCCGCAAGAGCGCGTTACGCGCTTTGCGTTTGCAACGTGACGCAGGAGATGAAGCATGACCAAGAGACAAAAACGTCTGGCCTTTATCGTGGGTGGTTTGGCGCTGGTGGGCGCAGCCGCCGGGCTGGTGTTGTATGCGCTGAAGGACAATGTCAGCTTGTATTTCACTCCGACTCAAGTGGCTAACCATGAAGCGCCGCAAGGTCGCAATTTCCGCATCGGTGGCCTAGTCGAGCCGGGCAGCGTCAAGCGTGAAGACGACGGTCTGACGGTGCACTTCCGCGTCACGGACAACGTGCGGGGTATGGATGTGGTCTATAAGGGCATCCTGCCCGATCTGTTCAAAGAAGGTAAAGGCATCGTCGCCCAGGGTAAATTGGAAGAGGGTAACCTATTCCGCGCCGACGAAGTGTTGGCCAAGCACGATGAGAACTACATGCCGCCCGAAGCCAAGGCAGCACTCGATGCAGCCGCTCTGGCGCAATCCGGTGTGAGCGCGGCCTCCACCGTTCCTGCTGCGAAATAAGGGATACCTACATGATTCCAGAGATTGGTAATTTCGCCCTCATCATCGCGCTGCTGCTGGCGCTGTTGCAGGGCGTGCTGCCCATTTGGGGCGCGGCACGCGGTAACGCGGTGCTGATGGGGATGGCTCGCCCGATGGCGGCTGGACAGTTTGTGTTTGTGGCGGTCGCTTTTGCTTGTTTGTTACAGGCTTTTGTCGGCAATGATTTCTCCGTGCTCTACGTGGCGCAGCATTCGAATTCACAACTGCCGGTGCAATACCGAGTCGCTGCGTTGTGGGGCGGTCACGAAGGTTCGTTGCTGCTGTGGACGTTCATCCTGACCGTGTGGACAGTAGCGGTGGTGATGTTCAGCAAGCACCTGCCGGAAGAGATGGTGGCCCGCGTGGTCGGCGTGATGGGACTGATCTCGGTCGGTTTCTTGCTGTTCATGTTGTTTACTTCCAACCCCTTTGATCGCTTGCTGCCTGCCGCAATGGATGGTCGCGACCTCAATCCGCTGTTGCAAGATCCCGGCTTGGTCATTCACCCGCCGATGCTGTACATGGGCTACGTCGGTTTCTCGGTGGCGTTCTCATTCGCTATCGCTGCGTTGTTGGGCGGACAGATGGATTCCACTTGGGCGCGCTGGTCGCGCCCGTGGACGACCGTGGCTTGGGTGTTCATGACCATAGGTATCGCGCTGGGTAGCTGGTGGGCGTATTACGAACTGGGTTGGGGAGGCTGGTGGTTCTGGGATCCGGTCGAGAACGCTTCCTTCATGCCTTGGCTGGTCGGTACGGCGCTGATCCACTCGTTGGCCGTGACCGAAAAGCGTGGCGCGTTCAAGAGCTGGACGCTGCTGCTGGCCATCGCCGCGTTCTCCCTGTCGTTGCTGGGAACCTTCCTCGTGCGTTCCGGCGTGCTGACGTCGGTACACGCTTTCGCCACTGACCCGAAGCGCGGCATCTTCATCCTGTCCTTTTTGGTCATCGTCATCGGCTCTTCCTTGCTGCTGTTTGCTTGGCGCGCGCCCAAGATCGGCCTGGGCGGTCGCTTCGAGCTGGTATCGCGTGAATCCTTGTTGCTGACCAATAACGTGCTGCTATCCGTGGCCTCGGCCTCGGTATTCATCGGTACGCTGTTTCCCTTGTTCGTCGATGCGCTGGGTATGAGCAAGCTATCCGTCGGTGCGCCTTACTTCAACAAAGTGTTCGTGCCGCTGATGGTCCCGATGATTTTCATGATGGGCTTGGGGCCATTGGCGCGGTGGAAGCAGTCTAGCGTGCCCGATCTAGCTAAGCGCGTGCGTTGGGCATTCGCGTCTAGCGTAGTCATTGCCTTGGCGCTGCCGATGGTGCTGGGTAATTGGACGCCGATGATCGCACTCGGGGTGTTGATGGCTTTCTGGATATTTACCACTTGTGCGCTGGACATCACGAAGCGTCTAGGCGGTCGTGACAAGGCGTTGTGGGAGCGTCTGCGTAGCCAATCGCCGAGTTATTACGGCATGCAGTTGGCTCACTTGGGCATCGGCATCTTCATCATTGGCGTGACTATGGTGAAGGGTTATGAGACCGAGCGCGACGTGCGTATGAACGTCGGCGACACGGTGGTGGCCGGAGGTTACACCTTCCGCTTCGATGGCGTGCGCGAAGAGAAAGGCCCCAATTACATCGCGGCACAAGGTCGAGTGACTATAACCCGTGATGGCCAGCCGGTGACGCAACTCTTCCCTGAAAAACGCCAGTACAACGCCTCCGGCATGCCGATGACCGAAGCGGCGATCCAAACCGGATTGCTGCGCGATCTGTATGTCTCGTTGGGTGAGCCTATCCCCGACAGCAACGGTGCCTGGGCGGTACGTGTGTATCACAAACCATTTGTCGATTGGATCTGGGCGGGCTGCCTGATGATGGCGCTGGGCGGTATTTTGGCGATCTCTGACCGTCGTTATCGTATCCACGCCCGTCGCAAGCAAGCGACCTCCACAGCCGCCGTGGATGGAGCATTGAAGGAGCAGACAGCATGAAGCGTTTCATACTTCCCTTGGTGATTTTCCTGGTGCTGGCGGGCTTTCTATACAAGGGCCTGAGCCTTGATCCACGCGAAGTCCCGTCGCCCTTGGTGGGCAAAGTCGCTCCGGCCTTTGTGTTGCCGCAGTTGCATGAGTCCGAGAAGACTTTTTCGCCAAAAGACATGGCAGGCAAAGTGTGGCTGCTCAATGTCTGGGCCTCGTGGTGTGGTGCGTGTAAGGATGAGCATCCGGTATTGATGGCGTTGTCGAAGCAGAACATCGTTCCCATCGTCGGCCTTGATTACAAAGACAAGCGCGAAGATGGCGAAGCGACCTTGGCCAAGGCGGGCGATCCCTACACGCTGACCGTCGCCGATGTCGATGGAAAAGTGGGTTTCGACTACGGCGTGTATGGCGTGCCGGAAACCTACGTCATCGACAAACAAGGCATGATCGCCTACAAGCTGATCGGTGCAGTCACGCCGCAGAATCTGCGTGACACGCTGCTACCCTTGATCGCGGAGTTGCAATCCAAATGAGATATCTGTTGATCGCCCTGATGTGTCTGCTGCCAAGTTTCGCTTTCGCCGGCGAAGCTAAAGACATCGCCGATGACCCCGTGATGGAAAAACGGATGATCTTGCTGGCGGAGAAGGTGCGTTGTCTGGTGTGTCAGTCCGAGGCGGTGTCCACCTCGCACTCCGACTGGTCGAACGATGTGCGCGAGATCATGCGCGAGAAGATGAAGGCGGGCGCGAGCGATCAGGAGATTCTCGATCTGCTGGTCGAGCGTTTCGGCAAGTCGGTGTTGTTCGATCCGCCCGTGGATAAGGAAACGGCGCCGTTGTGGATCGCACCATTCGCTTTGATGTTGTTGGGCGCAGTGGCTTTGTTCTTCAAGCTGCGTAAGCGCCAGACCGAAGTGGTGTCCGCAGAACTTTCCAGCGCTGACGCGCAACGCGCCAGTGCGCTGTTGGGCGATGCCGACGAGCGCGTCCAGTCACCGAATAAGGATTCCCAAGCATGACCCAGTTCTGGATGATCTGCGCCGCGCTACTGCTGGTAGCCGTGGCTTTTGTGGTGCTGCCCTTGTGGCGCAGCCGCGTGCGTACCAATGATGTAGTGCGCGATGCCGCCAACCTCGAAATCTTCCGCGACCAAATCGCCGAGATGGATGCCGATCTGGCCAATGGTTTGTTGACTCAGGAGCTTTACGAACAGGGCAAACGCGAGTTGCAAGCGCGTGTGCTGGATGAGGTGAAGTCGCCCGAGGTTGCCAGTGTGTTGGCGCGCGATCCGCATCGCAAGCTGGCGATCTTGCTGGTATTGGCCGTGCCACTGCTGGCGGTCGGTCTGTATGGCATGGTGGGTAACCCGAACGCCTTTTTGCCGCAAGTCTCTCACGCCAATACTGACGGATTCGGTGCGATTCGCTCGGAAGCTGCGCTGGGTGAGTTGCAGAAGAAACTGTCTGAAGAGCCTAAGAATGCGGAAGGCTGGTTGTTGCTGGCGCGTTCCTTGGTCGAGCTGGAGAAATATCCAGAAGCAGTCAGTGCGTTCAAGAAACTGGTCGAGTTGGTGCCTAACGAATCACCGGTTTGGGCGGATTTCGCAGATGCCCAAGCTATGGCCAACGGCCAGAGTCTGGTGGGTGAACCGACCAAAATGTTGGACAGGGCCTTGGCTATCGATCCCGCCAATCCTAAGGCGCTGGCCCTCTCAGGCTCAGCGGCGATGGAGCGGGGCGATTACGCAGCGGCGGTTCGCCATTGGGAAAATCTGCTGAAGCAGGTTCCTAAGGATAGCGAAGATGCCAAAATGATCGAAGGCGGTATCCAGCAGGCACGTGACTTCTTAGCTCAGTCTAAAGGCGGCAAAGCGCCCGTCATGGCTGCGCAGCCAGAACCCGAGAAGATCGTCAGCGATGGGAAAGAACGCATCACTGGCACGATCACTCTGGATGAGGCGGTCAAGGCGAATGCCAGCCCAGAAGATACCTTGTTCGTGGTCGCACGCGCGCTGAGCGGCCCCAAGATGCCACTGGCGATCATTCGCAAGCAGGTCAAAGATCTACCACTCAAGTACACACTGGATGACACCATGGCGATGGCGGCTGAGATGAAACTCTCTAATTTCGACCAAGTGGTCGTGCTGGCTCGTGTGTCGAAGTCGGGTACGGCAATGCCGCAAGCGGGTGATTTGGAAGGTGTAAGTCAGCCGCTCAAGCCGGGTAGCAAAGATGTGAATGTGACAATCAGCACCATCATCAAACAAGGTGCAAAGTAGGAGTTGAACAGCTGGGGCGATTCGTGGATAATGCGCCCCTTCCCAGCCGGGATGGCGGAATTGGTAGACGCGCTGGACTCAAAATCCAGTTCTAGCGATAGAGTGGGGGTTCGATTCCCCCTCCCGGCACCAGATGTAAAAGGCTCACAGAAATGTGAGCCTTTTTACTTTGTGCTAAAGCAGGTGCTCTGGGTGTCGGGCATTTCGCTTATCTTGCCGACAACTGCACGCCTCGACGAGCCGCCATGCGGCTTCCAATCTCATGTAACTGTTCTGGGGCTAACAATGTCTCAGCCAGTGGCAGCAGCATCGTGTTTTCCAGTTCAATGTGCTGGGCGTAAAGCTCAGTGAAGTGTTGGGTGATGGCTTCATCTAACACTGGGGCTTTATCGTTGGCGATATCGAGTAGCAATGGGCGCAGATTCTTCCATGCAGCTTCCATCCCTTGATGTTCTTGTAGCAAGCGGGCGATCAGTGACTCCGCCCTTCCATCCTGAGTGGCGCGTAGCTTAGGGAATAGGTCTTGCTCTTCATCTTGATGGTGATGCTGTCCGGCGGTATCAAAATAACGCAGGATGGCGAACGCGGCTTGACTGGCTTGGGCATCGTGTCCGTGAGTTGTTAGGTGTTCTCGTAATCGTTTCAGCGTGGTGCATTGCGCTTGTATCCTGCCGTGACACGCGCGCAGCATTTCCAGTGGATCGTCGAACGAGGGGGCGGCAGAGCTGCCGATGAGTGAGTTCATGGCAGGGCTTTCAGTAGGTGAGAAAGGGGTCGTGAGTAATCGCTGTGGCGGCGATGTAGAAGAAAACAAGCTGTGCGGCAAGCCAAGTCATCAGTCGTGCCGAATGAGTCTGGATGATTCTGAATGCCAGTATGCCAAGGCCGATATAGACCATCAGGGCAATGATCTTGGCTGCTAGCCAGGGTGAGTTCGCGGGTGAGTAGCCGAGCTGCCATGCAAGCCAGATTGCACTGGCGAGTAAGAGAGAGTCAACGCTGTGCGGTATGACTCGCACCCATCGTTGTCGCATGATGGAAGAGTTGCGCAATAACCAAAATCCTCTGAGCCAGAATAGGCTGAAGCTCAGTGCGACGCAGCTTAGGTGGATATATTTGAGCAGCAACATCGATCGACCTTTTCGAGTGGGAGATGAGCGATGCGATGTCCTAAATGTGGTGTTTCAGGACATCGCCCCGCTCAGGCGTAGCTTACGCGAACACTCTGGGTCTAACCGATGCACGTTCAGTTATTTACGCATCTGCGCGGTGAGTGCGGCTACAGCAATGCCGATGACAGCGGCAACTCCGATGACGGTAATGATGGACGATAAAATGCTCATGTCTGCCTCCTTGGGGTTGTTATTCAATGGGTGGGAAATTCATCCCAGTGAAAATTTAGCATAAACCCATTTATGAAAACAACCATTAGTGGATCATTATTGACTATATTAATCAGGTAATTGAGGCGATATAAGGTTGAGTAACTCGCTTGGTGATGGATAGCGTTGATACCTAAGATATTGTGCTCGACTTCCCGAGCATCATGCACTTCCAACATCACAACGTCGGATTTTGCTATGCTTCACCCAGCTTGCTTTACCCTGAATAATCGTATCAAGGAGATCACATCATGAATCGAAACAACCTACTGTTGACATTAGGGATGGCTGCCGTGTTGGGCGGCTGTGTCAGTAGCAATTCCGGCGATGTCTATTCGCGGGATGAAGCGCGCAGAGTGCAAACCGTGCAGTTCGGTACGGTTGAAAGTGTGCGCTCGGTCAAGATCGAGGGCACACAGTCGGGCATCGGTGCGGGCGCGGGCGCAGTCACTGGCGCGATCGCGGGTAGCTCGGTGGGGCAAGGGCGGGGTAGTGCTGTGGCGGCGGTGCTTGGTGCTGTAGCGGGTGGCGTGGTCGGTGCGGCTGCCGAGCAGGGTTATACCCGCGAGAATGCCACCGAAATCACGATCCGCCTTGAAGGCGGGCGCATCATCTCCATCGTGCAGAGTGGAGATGAGAAGTTTCAAGCTGGCGACAAGGTGAAGATTGTGGAGAGCGGTGGCGAAAACCGCGTCACTCATCAATAAGCCTGCCTGACGAACGCTTCTTGCTCAGAACGGTAACTCCAGCGCCTTGCACAGAAAGCCCATGTAAGGCGCAGCCGTGCGGAAGCGTTCCACCACCTGCGGGCGCAGCTGGCCAGAAGTCACTTCCGCTTCGCTTAGGCTGCACATGCCAATGAAATCCTTGCGCTTCAGGTCGTCCAGCAGCGGATGATCTTTGGCGAAGCCGCGCGGCGCGTTGGCGAGCGAATCGCCTTCCAGCGTGAAACGCTGACGAAAAGCTGCCGCATCCCGCGCCGCCAGCCAGCGTTCGCCGTTTTGCGCGATAGCCTCGCGTATCTTGAATAGCGCGTCCGGCTCGGGATGCCACAGCCCGATGCCCAGAAAACACCCGCCTGGCTCGATGTGCAAATAATAGCCCGGCGCATGCACATCTTTGCCTACCTCGTGGCGGAACTGGATGCCGATGTTGGTCTTGTAAGGCGTCTTGATCTTGCTGAACCGCGTATCTCGCTGCACCCGCATCAGCGACCCGCCCACCTTCTTCGGCTGCGCCAGAAAGTGGCGCGAAATCGCTGGCATCTCGTCCGACATGTCGCTGATGAATCTCAGCGCCGGCGAACGCACGCAGTCCTCGTATTCCTGCTTGTGCGCCTCGAACCACTCGCGGGTGTTGTTGGCTGCCAGCGCGGAAAGGAAGGCGAAGGTCTGTTCGGTGAAATAGGAATCAGTCATTTTGTTGCTCCTGAATGAAGTAGGGTGGGCAAACGGTTTGCGGTTTGCTCACGCGGTGGTGTGAGAATGCCCCGCGTGGGCAACGCTGCGCTTTTGCCCACCCTACAAAGTCATAGCAACTTCTTTAACTGATAAATCCGTTCCAGCGCTGCTTTGGGGCTGAGTTCGTCCGGGTCTAGCTCTCGCAGCGCCGCCACCAGCGGGTGCTCTTCCGGCTCGGGTGCTTCGTAGAGTGGCAGCGCGGCGAAGAGGTCGCCTTGGGGATTCTGGGCGGCGCTTTGTTGTTCGAGGCGGACGAGTTGTTTCTTGGCGCTGCGGATGACGCTGTTGGGCACGCCCGCCAGCGCGGCGACTTGCAGGCCGTAGCTCTGGCTGGCGGCGCCTTCGTTGACGCTGTGCAGGAAGACGATGCTGTGCTGGTGTTCGATAGCGGAAAGATGCACGTTGGCGAGTTGCTGGAATTCTTCGTTGAGCCGCGTCAGTTCGAAATAATGGGTGGCGAACAGGGTGTAGCTGCGGTTGGCTTCCAGCAGATGGCGGGCGATGGCGTAGGCCAGCGCGAGGCCGTCGAAGGTGGAAGTGCCGCGCCCG
Organism: Ferriphaselus amnicola; assembly: GCF_000974685.2. NCBI lineage: Bacteria > Pseudomonadati > Pseudomonadota > Betaproteobacteria > Nitrosomonadales > Gallionellaceae > Ferriphaselus > Ferriphaselus amnicola. The sequence goes on along the minus strand of NZ_AP018738.1, from coordinate 2,121,162 downwards.
ATCTCGTCCACCAACACCAAGCTGCGTTCGGTGGCGTTGTGCAAAATGTTGGCGGCTTCGGTCATCTCGACCATGAAGGTGGAGCGCCCGCTGGCGAGGTCATCCGATGCGCCGATGCGAGTGAAGATCTGGTCGATCTCACCCAGCACGGCTTCACGCGCCGGGACGAAGCTGCCGACGTGGGCAAGCAGGGCGATGAGTGCGGTCTGGCGCATGTAGGTGGATTTACCGCCCATGTTGGGGCCGGTGATGAGCAGCAGTTTGCGCGCTTCGCTCAACTGGCAGTCGTTGGCGATGAACTGCTCGACTTGCGCCTCGACCACCGGATGGCGGCCTGCGGTGATCTGTAGCACCGGCTGATCGACGAACTGCGGCGCGCAGAAGTTCAGCGTGGCGGCGCGTTCGGCGAAGCAGGCCAGCACGTCCAGTTCCGCGATGGCGCTGGCGATGCGCTGCAACTGCGGGATGAAGGGGGCGAGCGCATCCAGCAGTTGCTCGTACAGCCACTTTTCGCGCGCCAGTGCGCGATCGTTGGCCGAGAGCGCTTTGTCCTCGAAAGCCTTCAGCTCCGGCGTGATGTAGCGCTCGACGTTCTTCAGCGTTTGGCGGCGGCGGTAGTCGTCCGGCACCTTGTCGGCATTGGCCGTGCTCACCTCGATGTAGAAACCGTGCACGCGGTTGTATTCCACCTTGAGTTTTTCGATGCCGGTACGGGCGCGCTCGCGCGCTTCCAGCGCCAGCAGGAAATCGCCGCAGTTTGTCTGGATGCCGCGCAGCTCGTCCAGTTCGGCATCAAAGCCGTCGGCAATCACGCCGCCTTCGCGTAGGACGGAGGAGGGTTCGGCTTTGAGGGTGCTCTGGAGCAGCGTGGCCAGTGATGCGTCGGTCTGCAACGAGATGAGCAGCTTCGTGACCAGCGGTGCATCGCAATCCGCCAGATGTGCAGTCAGTTGCGGCAGGGTCAGCAGCGTGTCGCGCAAGCCGGAAAGATCGCGTGGGCGGGCTGACCTGAGCGCGATGCGGGCGGTGATGCGCTCGACATCCACGCAGGGTTTGAGTTGCTGGTGGAGGGCGCGGTGTGTTTCGCCGAATTGCTCGATCGCATCCAGCCTAGCGCGTAGCGCCGCTCTGTCGCGCAGTGGGTGATGCAACCAGTTGCCTAGCAGTCGGCTGCCCATGTTGGTGGCGCAGGTGTCGAGCAGGGAAAGCAGCGTCGGTGCGGGTTCGCCTCGCAGGGTCTGAGTGATCTCTAGATTGCGGCGAGTGGCGGCATCCATACGCACGTACTGGTCGGCGCTATACACCTGCATGCTGCGGATGTGGGTGATGCTCTGGCCCTGAGTGAGCTTGGCATAGCCGAGTAGCGCGCCTGCCGCTTCGAGACCGAGGGTGAACTGGTCGCAGCCGAAGCCAGCGAGGTCGCGGGTGGCGAACTGCTGGCACAAGGTGCGGCGTGCGGTCTCCAGCTCGAAGTGCCAGTCGGGTAGCGGCTTGTGTGCGGCGTTGAGGCCGGGGGGCAGTGCTGCGTTCTCGGCGTGCAGAATCTCCGAAGGTTGCAGGCGCTCCAGTTCGGCGCTCAAGTTATCGGTGGCGGTCTCGCTGACGTAAAACTGGCCGGAAGCGAGATTCAGCCAGGCCAGCCCGAGTTTGCCGCTGCGCTGGTGCAGCGCCAGCAGTAAGTTGTCGCGCTTCTCTTCCAGTAGCGCGGAGTCGGTGACGGTGCCGGGCGTGACGATGCGCACGACTTTGCGTTCGACCGGCCCTTTGCTGGTGGCAGGGTCGCCGATCTGTTCGCAGATGGCGATGGATTCGCCCATTTTCACCAGCCGTGCCAGATACTGCTCGGCGGCGTGGTACGGCACGCCCGCCATCTTGATGGGGTTGCCGTTCGACGCGCCGCGTTGGGTCAACGTGATGTCGAGTAGTTTGGCGGCGCGCTCGGCATCGCCCATGAATAGCTCATAAAAGTCGCCCATGCGGTAGAACAGCAGCATGTTTGGATGCTCGGCCTTGATGCGCAGGTATTGCTGCATCATCGGGGTGTGCTGGGCGGTGCTCATAGGGCGCGATGTCTGGATGTTTCGAGGTCGCGCATTTTACCGTCTATCGCGTGGAGTTGAGGCTGGAAGTAGCGAATTCGAGTTGCGCGGCTTTCCCAAAGCCGCTATATTCGCGCCCATGCACTTCTCCAAGCACATCACCGAGTCCCACTCTACCTTCAGCCTGCTGGCCGCGCTGAAGCTGCGCGTCGCGCGCTAAATACTTCCCCCACACTGACAGAATGACTAGCGCAGCGCTCAATCAGCCGCTGTGTTTCGTAACAATTTGCAATGGAGTTTTACCATGACCAATCAATTGATAATTTTTGACACGACTATGCGCGACGGCGAGCAAAGCCCCGGTGCTTCGATGTCCCGCGACGAAAAGGTGCGCATCGGTCGTCAACTGGAACGCTTGCGCGTGGACGTGATCGAGGCAGGCTTCGCGGCGGCGTCCGACGGCGACTTTGAAGCGGTGCGAGCCGTGGCGGAGGCCGTGCGCGAATCCACCGTATGTTCCTTGGCACGTGCCATCGAACGCGACATCCGCCGCGCCGGTGAAGCGATCAAGCCTGCCGCGCGTGGCCGTATCCACACTTTCATCGCCACTTCGTCCATTCATATGGAGAAGAAGTTGCGCATGACGCCTGAGCAGGTGATCGAGAACGCTGTCGCTGCCGTGAAGTTGGCGCGCCAGTACACCGACGATGTGGAGTTCTCCGCCGAGGATGCGATCCGTTCGGACGAGGATTTCCTCTGCCGCGTGTTCGATGCTGTGATCAAGGCGGGCGCAACCACGTTGAACGTGCCGGACACCGTGGGTTACAGCATCCCGGCTCTGCTCGGTCAACGTATCAGCAACTTGATCGCGCGCGTGCCGAATTCGGATAAAGTGATCTGGTCCACCCATTGCCACAACGACCTCGGCATGGCCGTGGCCAATTCCTTGGCGGCGGTGATGGGCGGTGCACGGCAGGTGGAATGTACGATCAACGGCTTGGGCGAGCGCGCGGGAAATGCGGCGTTGGAAGAGATCGTGATGGCGGTGCGCACTCGCCAAGACGTGTTCCAATGCGACACGCGCATTGACGCGACGCAGATCGTCCCAGCCTCCAAACTGGTATCGCAGATCACCGGTTACCCAGTGCAGCCGAACAAGGCCATCGTCGGCGCGAATGCCTTTGCGCATGAATCCGGCATCCATCAGGACGGCGTGCTCAAGCACCGCGAGACTTATGAAATCATGCGGGCGGAAGATGTGGGCTGGAACGCCAACCGTTTGACCTTGGGCAAGTTGTCTGGCCGCAATGCCTTCAAGTCCAAGTTGCAGGATTTGGGCATCGAGATCGCCAGCGATGAGGCGCTTAACGCAGCGTTCACCCGCTTCAAGACCTTGGCTGACAAGAAGCGCGAGATCTTCGACGAGGATTTGTATGCTTTGATGTCGGGCGAAGCGCCGGATGCAGTCGAACGCTTCAAGTTGATCTATAGCAAAGTGCATTCGGAAACCGGCGAAGTCCCCTTGGCGACATTGACCTTGACTGTGGACGGTAAGGAGCAGCGTGGCGAATCTTCTGGTTCCGGCCCCGTGGATGCGACCTTCAAGGCTATCGAGCAAGTGGCGAACAGCGGCACCGAGTTGTTGTTGTACTCCGTGAATGCGATCACTACTGGCACGGATGCACAGGGCGAAGTCACCGTTCGTTTGTCCAAAAATGACCGCGTGGTGAATGGTCAGGGTTCCGACTGCGACATCGTCGTCGCTTCGGCTCAGGCTTATCTGAATGCACTCAACAAGTTGCATAGCAAGCCAGAAACGGCACATCCGCAGCTTTGAACTTTTTCAGCGGATGGTTATCTGAACGGGCGGCACGTTACGGCGTGCCGCTTTTTTATTCAATCGGGAGAAGGTCGTGAAGAAAATTCTGGTATCGGGTTTGGCGTTAGCCGCATTGCTGAATGGCGCGAGTGCGTGGGCTTGGGGTGACTGTACGCCACGTGTTCGTTCCCAGTGTTTTGGCGCCGAGATGGTGGGCAAGAATTTGGCAGGTACTGACTACACCGGTACCGATCTGAATAAAGGTGATTTCTCGCAAGCGAATTTTTCGAAAGCGAAGCTGGCCGGGGTGAATTTCTACAAGGCCAAATTGGTGGGAACGAATCTTTCAGGGGCTGACCTGACCCGCGCTATCTTGGATTATGCGAATCTGTCGGGAGCGAATCTGAGCGGAGCCAACCTGAGCGGAGCCAGAATCGAGGCAGTGGATTTTTCAGATGCGAACTTGACCGATGCTAATCTAGCGGGAACTCGTGTGGCGGGTGCAAAGTTTTTCCGCGCGACACTGTGCCGCACCACCATGAGCGACGGCATCATCAACAACTCTGGTTGTCCGGTGGAAAAGCCGAAAGCGATCGAGCCGCCTGCTGTGCTGACGGTCAAGCCATTGGGCAACGTCATCAACGGTTGCGAGATCAAGTCGCAGACGGTCTGTGCCAATGCGGCGTTGGCTGAGGCCAATCTGGCCTCGGCGGAACTGAGCGCCGCTCAGCTCTACATGGCGAATCTGGCCTCGGCTAACCTGTTTCGCGCTAATCTTTCCAAGGCGAATCTAACCGAAGCCAACTTGGGCAAGGCGAATTTGGATCGTGCCAACCTGTCGCAAGCCAACCTGACCGATGCGAATCTGAGTCGCAGCGTGCTGCGTGGTGCTCGCTTGGAGCGAGCCAATCTGACTGGCGCGGCTTTGTTGGGCGCCGACTTGACGGATGCTGACCTGACGGGCGCGAATCTGACGGGTACAGCGACTGGCGGAGCGACTTTCTGCCACACGACGATGCCGGATGGTTCGATCAACAATAGCAGTTGTATGCCGCCTGAAGTGAAGGCGGTAGAAAAGCCGAAAGTCGAGGCGGCTCCAGCAAAGGCTAAGGCAAAGTCCAAGGCTAAGGCGAACTAGGTAATCAGTCATCAAGAAGCGGCGGGATTTTCCCGCCGTTTTCATTTTGTGCGGGAGCGCGGTGCGGCGGTAGGGTGCGGTAGAATGTCGCTCTATCAAATCTATTTCTTTTCGCCATGCTGCGCCTCACCGAAATCAAACTCCCGCTCGACCATGACGAAGCCGCGTTGCCAGCGGCGATACGCACCCGGCTGAAGATCGCAGCGGGCGAGTTGCTGGGGTTCACCGTGGCGCGGCGCGGCTATGATGCGCGCAAGAAGACCGACATCCATTTCATCTACACTCTGGACGTGGAAGTGAAAGACGAAGTGGCACTGCTCAAACGCCTGAAGGGCGTGCCGCACATTGCCATCGCGCCGGAGACGCGCTACCAGTTCGTTGCCCATGCACCGCAAGGACTGAGCGAACGTCCCGTGGTGATCGGCACCGGGCCGTGCGGTTTGCTGGCAGGCTTGCTGCTGGCGCAGATGGGCTTTCGCCCCATCATTCTGGAACGCGGCAAGGCGGTGCGCGAACGTACTAAGGACACGTGGGGTTTGTGGCGGCAGAGCAAGCTGAACCCTGAATCCAATGTGCAATTCGGCGAGGGTGGCGCGGGGACGTTCTCCGACGGCAAGCTGCACACCCAGATCAAAGACCCTAAGCAGCACGGGCGCAAAGTGCTGGACGAATTCGTAAAATCCGGCGCACCGGAAGAGATCCTCTACGTCAGCAAGCCGCACATCGGCACGTTCCGGCTGGTCAGTATGGTGGAAAAGATGCGCGCCGAGATCGAGTCGCTGGGCGGCGAGTTCCGCTTCCAGAGCCAGGTTACCGACATCCTCATCGACAACGGTCAAGTGCAAGGTGTGACGCTGGCCAATGGCGAGACCATCACTTCGCGTCATGTCGTGCTGGCCATCGGCCACAGTGCGCGCGACACTTTCGACATGGTTTATCAGCGCGGTGTCTATGTCGAAGCCAAGCCGTTCTCTATCGGCTTCCGCATCGAGCATCCGCAAACGTTGATCGACCAGTGCCGCTTCGGCCCATTCGCCGGCCATCCGCAACTGGGTGCGGCTGACTACAAACTGGTGCACCACGCTAGCAACGGCCGCTCGGTGTACAGCTTCTGCATGTGTCCGGGCGGGCAAGTGGTGGCTGCCACCTCGGAGCCGGGGCGCGTGGTCACCAACGGCATGAGCCAGTATTCGCGCAACGAGCGTAACGCCAACAGCGGCATCGTGGTGGGCATCAGCCCGGAAGACTATCCCGGCGGCCCGCTGGCGGGCATCGAGTTCCAGCGCCAGTGGGAGAGTCGTGCCTTTGAGTTGGGGGGCGGTAACTATTTCGCGCCGGGGCAGCGCGTTGGCGATTTTCTGGCTGGACGCGCCTCTACGAAGCTGGGTTCAGTCGTGCCGTCCTACCAGCCGGGCGTGACCCCGACCGACCTTGCTACCGCCTTGCCGGATTACTGCATCGCCGCCATCCGCGAAGCGTTGCCTGCCTTTGGCAAGAAGCTGCGCGGTTTCGATATGGCTGATGCGGTGCTGACCGGAGTGGAGACGCGCACCTCGTCGCCGATCCGCATCAAGCGCGGCGACGATTACCAGAGCCTGAACACGCGCGGCCTGTATCCTGCGGGTGAAGGTGCGGGCTATGCGGGTGGCATCATGTCCGCCGCTATCGACGGCATCGAAGTGGCCGAGGCGGTGGCGCTGGATATGCTGCGGGTGTGAAGTGGGCCGTCACCGAAAGTAACTGATCGCGCGTCAGCTTAGACTGGGGCTTCTACACGATCAGTTGCCTGATTGTTTGTGCATGCTACGTTTTGATGGGGTTACCTTTACTCTGTGCTTAGAAAACGCCAACGGCATTTTTTGCCCAGCCACGAAACCATCCGGCATAACCGCTGGCTGCGCCCGCTTGCGGGCTGGTTGGATAAGCCGAATCTGTGGAACATCAATCGTCGTTCGGTGGCGGGTGGCGTGGCGGTGGGTTTGTTTTGTGGGCTGATCCCTGGGCCAGTACAGATGTTCGGCAGCGCGCTGCTGTCCATCCTGTTCCGGGTGAATCTGCCGGCAGCGCTGTTCAGCACGTTGTACACCAACCCGCTCACCATCGTGCCGCTGTACGTGCTGGCCTATGAGTACGGCGCGCTGGTGACGGGACAATATCTGGGGCTGAAAGCGGAACAGCTGGCCTTGCCGGAATTACACTGGAACAACTGGCACACAGTCATCCCTGCTTGGCTGGCGACTCTGGGACAGCCGTTCCTAGTGGGTTTGCCATTACTGGCTGCGACCTTGGCCTTGCTAGGATATGTGGCGGTGCGTCTGGTCTGGCGCTGGCGGGTGATCCATGCCTGGCAGAAGCGGAAGTGGAAATGATGAATGAGCGATGGATTAAGGAGACGAAAATGACAGGTTTCAATCGTTGGCTATTGGCGATGGTTCTGGGCGCGTTATGCGCCTTGCCGCTCAAGGCAGAGGAGCTGTCGAAGGGGCAGACGATTTATCTGCCAATCTACTCGCACATCTGGTACGGCGATCTGGATGCCTCCGGTCAGCCTAGGAAGGCGTTGATGTCGGCGCTGGTGAGTATCCGCAATACCAGCTTGAAGATGCCGGTTCGGGTGACTTCGGCGCGTTACTACAGCACCGAAGGGCGATTGTTGAAGGAGTTTGCCGCTTCGCCGCGCACCGTACCGCCGATGGCGACGCTGGAATTCTTCGTCGAGAAAAGCGAGTCGGCAGGCGGATCAGGGGCCAATTTCATCATTCAGTGGGAAGCCTCCACAGAGACCAATTCGCCACTGGTCGAGGCCGTGCATACCGACATTCAACTCAACCGCACGCCGACTTTCCTGACGTCTGGGAGGCCGATCAAATCAGAGTAGCGAGTTGTGTGGAGGCGTTGTTGAGCCTTCAATAGCATCGTTTCGCGGCAAAGTCGCTTGAGCGCCTTGCCTTCTTTAGGCGATGAGCACAGTAGTGGGAGGGAGCTTTCGTATGATCTGGATGTGGGTTGGTTTCATCGTGTTTATCTTGCTCATGCTGGCACTGGATCTCGGTGTCTTTCACCGCAAGGCGCATGTCGTCACGGTCAGAGAGGCGGTCGCTTGGTTCGTGATATGGATGGCAATGGGCGCTGCTTTCGCCGTTTTCGTTTACTTCGCTTACGATGGCCAGTGGTTCGGCCTTGGCACCTTGCCGGATCCCGTCGATGGCTTACTCAATGACGGGGCGACGGCGACAGAGAAGTATCTGACGGGCTACGTCGTTGAAAAGTCGCTCAGCGTGGACAATATCTTTGTCATCGCCATGATCTTCACATACTTCGGAGTGTCGCCGCTTTATCAGCACCGTGTACTGTTCTGGGGCATCTTGGGCGCGTTGTTATTGCGCGGCATGATGATATTCTTTGGCGCAAAGTTGATTGCTGAATTTCACTGGATACTGTACTTTTTTGCCGTATTCCTGATCCTGACAGCAATCAAAATGCTGTTTCTCAAGTCGGAGCAATCTGACCTGAACAGCAATGTCATCGTCCGAATGATTCGTTCCATTTTCCCGATAACGGCTAGGTTTCACGGCGACCATTTCATGGTTCGTGCAGGATCATCAGCTGCGTCCGAAAGTGAAACACCCAATGCACCTATTACGCCTGACGATATGGTGGAAAAGTCGAAGCCCGGCACGCTGCTGCTCACACCGCTGGCCTTGGCGCTAGTCATGGTAGAGACGACCGATCTGATCTTTGCGGTGGACTCGATCCCGGCCATCTTTGCCATTACTGGCGACTCATTCTTGGTTTTTACGAGTAACGTATTTGCGATGCTCGGCCTTCGCTCGCTCTATTTTGCACTGGCTGGCTTAGAGCGTAAATTCCGCTACCTCAAGGCCGCTCTCGCTACGCTGCTCATGGTCGTGGGTGTCAAGATGCTGTTCGCAGAGTGGCTCAAACTCTCGCTGGGTGAGCATTTCAATCTGTACTTGCTCGGAGTGGTCGTTATGATCTTGGCGATCGGCGTGGGTGCCTCGCTCATCGCGGATCGTAGAGGTATGAAAGGCCAGTAGATCAACCCGTGACGACGCTGATACCGATGGCAACGCAAGCAACCTAGGAGTTTTCTGATCTCTGGGGGCGCTTAAGTTAGAGTGTTTCGATAGCGACTGAGGTTCCAGTCTCGCGGCTCATCAGTGGCTGGCCAATTATTCGGCTCGGCTCATCGCTACCAGTGCCGCCCGTGCCTGTTGCGCATCCAACACGGGTTCGGGGAAGTCGAAGCGATACACGTCGCCGTCGGCGCGCACGTCGAAGCCGTCGCAGTCGATGCCGACCATCTCTACGGTCTGGGCTTCGCATTGGTGGACGTGCTGGCAGTAGCGGCGCAGCGAGTCGGCGTGGTCGGCGTTCATGTGGGCGAGGATGTCAGTTTCTTGCTCGATCAGCGGGTAGCTTTCAACTTGGTAGTTTTCTGCTTTGATCCAGTGGATGTGGCCGAAGCCGCCGATGTAGCGTAGAGACAGCGGGGCGATGCGGTAGAACGAGAAATCGTGCATCGCGAAGTAGGTCTGCGCTTCGGGGAAGTAGCGCAGATAGCGCTGTCCGGCGGCTTCGCGGTCGGCCACGATCTCGGCGTTGCCCAGCAGGGTGATGCGGCCCTGCGTCTGGATGTGCGGGCTACGCTGGTTGTGGCTGATGAGGCTGACGCGCGGGTCGGCGGCAATGTTCTTGGTGTGTTCGGCGAGGGTGCTGATGAGGATGAGCAGGCTGCCGTCGTGGTCCACCATGTAGGGCGTGATCGAGCCGAAGGGATGGCCGTCGAACTTTTTGGACAGGGTGGAGAGCGCGCCGTAACGATGGGCGCGTAGCAGTTGGCGGGCTTCACGGGCGTTGCTCATGCGTTGAGTCTCCTTGCAGTGAGGGCTAGACGTTTGCCTAGCGCGATACACAGTTTGCGTTCGTGTTCCGAGATCGGCAGTTCGCCCGCTACGCCTGCGTGGTGGCTGGCACCGTAAGGTGTGCCGCCGCTTTGGGTGCTGGTGAGTTCGGGTTCGGAGTAGGGCAGGCCGACCAGCACCATGCCGTGATGCAGCAGCGGCACCATCATGGTCAGCAGCGTGGCTTCCTGTCCGCCGTGCAGCGTGCCGGTGGAGGTGAACAGGGCGGCGGGTTTGCCCGCCAGTGCATGCTTCATCCAGAGCGGGCTGGTGCCGTCCCAGAAATACTTCATCGCGGCCGTCATGTTGCCGAAGCGAGTGGGGCTGCCCACGGCGATGCCGATGCACTCTTCCAAATCGGCATGGGTGGCGTAGGGCGCGCCGCTGTCGGGAATAGCCGGAGCGGTGGCTTCGCAAGTGGCGGAGACCGGCGGAACGGTGCGCAACCGAGCGGTTAAACCGGCCTGTTCTACGCCGCGTGCGATCAGTTGAGCCATCTGGCGAGTGGCACCGTGCTGGCTGTAGTACAGCACCAAGATTTCTTTGGCTTCGTTGTCAGGTATCATGCGCGCCATTATAACTGTGCATTTCACTATGCAATCTCTGATCCATAGACGCTTCCACGATTTTCGCCAGTTCTCGCGACTGCTTGCCCAGCGCTTTGTGCAGGATCGTTGTAACCAGATCGCGGCCAGCCTGACGTTCACCACGCTGCTGTCGCTGGTGCCGCTGATTGCCATCGCGCTGACCCTGTTCTCGGCGTTTCCCGTATTCTCCGATTTCTCGTCGTCGATCAAACAGTTCGTGCTGTCCAATCTGATGCCGGAGACCGGTGGCAAGCTGATCACGCGCTACATGGAGCAGTTCGCCGAGAGCGCGACACGGCTGACTGCCATCGGTGTGCTGTTCCTCGGTGCGGCGGCGATGCTACTGATGCACACCATCGAGGATGCCTTCAACGTCATCTGGCGAGTGTCGCGCCCGCGAGGGTTGACCCAGCGCGTGCTGATCTATTGGGCGGTGATCACGCTGGGTCCGTTGCTCGTGGGCGGCAGTCTGTCAGCGACATCTTGGTTGGTCAGCCTGTCGTCAGGCTATGCCAAGCAAGTGCCGCTATTCGGTGTGGGTGTGCTCAAAGTGGTGCCGATACTGCTGACCACGCTGGCTTTCTACTTGCTGTTCTTGGTCGTGCCTAACCGTCATGTGAGCAAACGACACGCGCTTATCGGTGGGGTCGTGTCGTCGGTGGCATTTGAGACCATGAGCCGTATCTTTGCCATCTACATCTCGCATTTTCCAACGTACAAACTGGTCTATGGTACGTTTGCCAGCATCCCGATCTTTCTGCTGTGGGTCTATTTTTCTTGGCTGACCACGCTGGTCGGGGCGTTGATTACAGCTACGCTACCGCACTGGCGCAGCAAGGTCGCTGGGCCGCTCACGCCAGCCACGGAGTTGTACTATGCTTTGCGGGTGCTACGCATCATGGACGAAGGACTGCGTACGGGGACAGTGCAGTCCATGCCCAGTCTGAGCGGTCACTTGCATGTCAGTTTCGAGAGGCTGGAGCTGATCCTTGATAAGCTGGTCAAGATCGGTGTGGTTCGTAAACTCGCCGCCAATGGATGGATAATGATCCGCGATGCGGAACATATCCGAGCAAGCGAACTCTATGCCAAGTTCGTGTACACCGTGCCCAAGCTGTATGCCTCCGATGAGGATGCAGCTATTCTGGCCTGGATGGCGCGTATGGCGGAGTTGTCGGCCGCGCAGGCCGATGTTACTTTGAAAGAATTGTTTGCCGAAATGCCCAGAGATGAGGAGAAGGAATGAAATCAATAGTTGCGATGCTGGCTATGCTGGGCATGAGCTCATTGAGTGGCTGTGTGGTCGTGGATGTGGCTAGTGCGGGCGCACATGTTGCTGCAACGGCTGTGTCGGTGGGAGCGACTGCCGTGGGCGTCGCCGCTGATGTTGCCGGAGCGGGAGTGTCGGTGGCCACCACCACGGTCAAGGCCGGCGCGGCGGTAGGTGGTGCGGCCGTCGATGTTGCTTCGTCGGCGGCAAAAGAAGGTGCGAATTAACACGGCTACGCCATCGTCGGTGGCATCCTTGGAGTAGGCATCATGCCAGAGTCATCTTCCTTTCTTGAGTTGCTCGCCCCCGCTAAGACCGCTGCCATCGGTCGGGAAGCGATCTTGCATGGCGCAGATGCGGTGTATATCGGCGGGCCGTCGTTCGGTGCGCGTGACAAGGCGGGCAATCCGATGGAGGACATCGCAGAGCTTGTGGCCTACGCGCACCGCTTCCATGCGCGGATATTCGTCACGCTCAACACCATCCTGCATGAGAACGAGTTGGAGACGGCGCGCAAGCTGGCGTGGGATTGCTACGAGGCCGGAGTGGATGCGCTGATCGTGCAGGATATGGGCTTGCTCGAGCTTGACCTGCCGCCCATCGATTTGCACGCTTCGACCCAGTGCGACATCCGCACGCCGGAGAAGGCGAAGTTCCTTGCCGATGTCGGTTTCTCGCAACTGGTGCTGGCGCGCGAACTAACTCTTCAGGAGATCGCCAAGGTGCGTGCCGCCGTGCCTGCCGATACCATCATCGAACACTTCATCCACGGCGCGCTGTGCGTGGCCTACTCCGGCCAGTGCTACATCAGCCACGCCCACACCGGACGCAGCGCAAATCGTGGCGACTGTTCGCAGGCCTGCCGTCTGCCCTACACCTTGCAAGACGCGCAAGGGCGTGTGGTCGCTTACGAGAAGCATCTGTTGTCGGTCAAGGACAACAACCAGAGCGACAATCTGCGTGCGTTGATAGACGCGGGCGTGCGCAGTTTCAAGATCGAAGGCCGCTACAAGGACGCGTCCTACGTCAAGAACATCACCGGCCATTACCGTCGTCTGCTGGACGAGATCCTCGAAGACCGTCCAGAGCTGCACGCAGCCTCCAGCGGCAAGACTCGCTTGTTCTTTACTCCCGATCCCGACAAGACCTTCCATCGTGGCGCGACCGAATATTTTTCCAATGGTCGCAAAGCTGACATCGGCGCGTTTGACGCGCCCAGCTTCGTCGGTCTGCCCTTGGGCACGGTGAGCAAGCTCGGCCCAGACTGGTTCGAGATTGAAACTGACGAGGTGATGGCCAACGGCGACGGCCTCAATTATCTTGTTAAGCGCGAAACCCACGGTATCCGCGCCAACAGCGTGAAGCATTTGGGGCGTTTCTGGCGTGTATGGCCGAACGAGAAGATGTTCGAGCTGGAAGGCTTGCGTGTCGGTTTGGAGATCAATCGCAACAGCGATCAAGCTTGGGAGCAGGCTCTGATCAAAAAATCCGCTGAACGCAAGATAGGCGTGAGTGCGGTGTTTGAGGAAACTGCACAAGGTTATGCGTTGACCTTGCAGGATGAGGATGGCATCCGCGTGACTGTGGCGGCAGAGTTTGACAAGCAGCCGGCCAAGCACGCTGACGAAGCCGAGGATAGGTTGCGTGAGCAGTTGGCTCGCTTCGGTAGCACCGACTTTGAACTGATGGCAGCCTCCGTCATTTGGGCGCAGCCGTGGTTCGTGCCTAGCTCACTGCTCAATCAATTGCGCCGTGAGGCCGTCGAGAAGTTGGACGCTGAGCGCCTCGCAGCTCATGTCCGTGTGATCCGCAAAGCCGCAGTCGAGCCTCCGGCGCGGTATCCGGAGGAGTCGCTGTCTTACCTCGCCAACGTTAACAACTCCGCCGCGCAAGCCTTTTACACCAAGCACGGTGTCAAGCTGATTGCCGCCGCTTATGAGCAACACGAGGAGGCGGGCGAAGTCTCGCTGATGATCACCCGCCACTGCATACGCTACTCGTTGAGTCTGTGTCCGAAACAGGCCAAGGGCGTGGTCGGCGTGCAGGGGCACGTGCGCGCCGAGCCTATGGTGTTGCTCAACGGCAGCGAGAAGCTGACGCTCAAATTCGATTGCCGCGCCTGCGAGATGCACGTGATGGGCAAGATGAAGAAACAGGTGTTGAAATCTATCACCGCTTCGGTGGTGCCGATCACGTTGTATCCGCGCCGTGATCGTGCCCATCACTCTGAGAAATTGGGTAAATAGTCATGTCAGTCACTCATGTTGATGTACTGCTGGTAGGTGGCGGTGTGATGAGCGCGACGCTGGGTACGTTGTTGGCGCAACTCGCACCTGAGTTGAAGATGGTGATGGTCGAGCGTCTCGATCAGGTCGCCCATGAAAGTACCGATGGCTGGAGTAATGCAGGAACCGGCCATGCGGGTTATTGCGAGCTGAACTACACACCGCAGGCAGCGGATGGCTCGGTCGAGGTCAAGCGGGCATTGGCGATCAACGCTGATTTTGAGGTGACGCTGCAATTCCTGAGTTACCTAGTAGAGCGCGGTCTGTTGCCGCCACCCGCTACGTTCATCAACCGAGTGCCGCATCTGAGTTTTGTCTGGGGTGAGGAGGATGTGACTTTCTTGCGTAAACGCTACGAGGCGATGCGCAGACACGCACAGTTTTCCGACATGCAGTTCAGCGATGATCCCGACGTGTTGCGTCAGTGGATGCCTTTGGTGATGGCGCAGCGTGATGTCTCCCAGCCTGTCGCTGCTACTCGGGTCGAATATGGTTCGGACATCGACTTTGGTGCGTTGACACGCGGCATGGTGGAGACGCTGAAGCGGCAACCGAACTTCAATCTTCTGCTCGAACATTCGGTGCGCTCGCTCGAACAGGATAAGCATGGCCACTGGCACGTCCATGTGCATGATCGCGCGAGTAATAAGAGCAAGACCTTCGTCAGCCGTTTCGTCTTTCTCGGCGCGGGCGGTGGTGCGTTGCCGCTGTTGCAAAAATCGGGCATCCCTGAGAGCAAGGGCTATGGTGGCTTTCCTGTCAGTGGGCAATGGCTGATTTGTAACGACCCCGAGATCGTTCAGCAGCATCACGCCAAGGTATATGGCAAGGCTCCACTCGGAGCGCCGCCGATGTCGGTGCCGCATCTGGATACGCGCATCATCAACGGCCAGCGGGCACTACTGTTCGGCCCCTACGCGGGGTTTACCACCAAATTCCTGAAGCAGGGCTCGTACCTGGATCTGCTGAAATCAGTCAGTCCGTTCAATCTTAAGCCGATGATGTCGGCGGGCTGGAGTAACGTCGATCTCACTCGCTATCTCATCGGAGAGGCGCTTCAGTCGCCTAAGCAACGCAACAAGGCCTTGCGCAACATCTATCCGCAAGCGCATGTGCGCGATTGGTCGCTGGCCAACGCAGGTAAGCGGGTGCAAGTTATCAAGGGCTATGACAAGGGTGTGGGCAAGTTGGAATTCGGTACGGAAGTCGTTGTCGCGCAAGATGGCACACTAGCGACTTTGCTGGGAGCATCTCCGGGTGCATCTATCGCACCGCCAGCGATGATCCAGATCATCGAACGTTGTTTCGCGGATAAGCTGAAGGCGGATGAGTGGCAACAGCGGCTGCGGGAGATGATGCCAAGTTACGGCGTCTCTTTGACGGAGGAGCCGGAGTTGCTAGCTAAGGTACGAGGTCGAAATCTGCGGGTGCTCGGCTTGGGTTAAACCATTGCGCCCGCAGCGGGAATATCAATCAGAGGAATCTATCCAGTAGCTTGCGGCTGTGCTTGTCCAACGATTGCGTGTCGCGGATGAGGTAGTGAATGCTGTGACTGTCGGCGATCAGCAAGGTGTTGTGGTTCAGGCGGCGGATGCTGTCTTCGCTCTTCAGCGTGAAACTGGCCGATCCGCGATCCGTGTCCACCTTCCAGATGGTGGGCGTGGAGAAGCTGGAGACATCTCGCAGGGCGGTGATGGTCGGCATGAATTCACGGCCAGCAAGCTCCTCTTCCAGTAAGGCGCGCGTGTCGGCGGGCTGGTCGCTGAGATGCTCTATCCATGCCAGCTCGTGACCATCTACGCTCATCAGCGCGATGCCGTGCTCGGGGTCGGCGATGGGGAAGGCGCGTACTGGCATGATGCCAGCGTGTTTCACGCCCTCGGCATCGGTCAATTCCAGCTTGCCGTAGGCATCGCGGGTCAGGCTGAAATCAGGCATCGGGCTTCCTCTCAAGCATGTCTTCGGTGTCCACGTTGCGCATCTGCGCTTGGTACAGGCGGTAGTAATGGCCTTCGCGTGCCATCAACTCGTCGTGGTCGCCGACTTCGACGATCACGCCTCGATCCATTACTACCAGCCGGTTGGCTTTTCGCAAGGTGGACAGGCGGTGGGCGATGGCGATCGTGGTGCGCCCCTGAATCAGATTATCGAGTGCGCCCTGGATCTCGCGTTCTGTGGTGGTGTCCACCGACGACGTAGCCTCGTCTAGGATCAGGATGCGCGGGTTGATGAGCAGGGCTCGGGCGATGGAGATGCGTTGGCGCTCACCACCGGACAAGCTCTGGCCGCGTTCGCCGACCAGAGAATCATAACCGTGTGGCAGGCGCAAGATGAATTCGTGGGCATGGGCGGCGCGGGCGGCGGCGATGATCTCTGCGCGGGAGGCGTTCGGCTTGCCGTAGGCGATGTTGTCGGCGATGGTGCCGAAGAACAGGAATGGTTCCTGCAACACTAGGCCGATGTTGCTGCGGTATTCATCTACTGAGAGCGAGCGGATGTCCACGCCGTCAAGCAGGATGGCACCTGCGGAAACGTCATAGAAGCGGCACATCAGGTTGACCAGCGTGCTTTTCCCCGAGCCGCTGTGGCCGACCAAGCCGATCATTTCGCCGGGCTGGATCACTAGGCTCACATCCTTGGTGACGGCGCGGTTGCCGTAGCGGAAACCGACGCGGCGCAGTTCGATCTGACCGCGAACTTGTTCAAGATGCACGGGGTGGGCGGCATCAGGCACGCTGGAAACGTGGTCGAGGATGTCGAAGATGCGTTTAGCGCCAGCAGCGGCTTTTTGCGTCACCGAAACGATGCGGCTCATCGAATCCAAGCGGGTGTAGAAACGGCTGATGTAGGCGAGGAAGGCGGCCAGTACGCCGACGGTGATCTCGTTGTGCGAGACCTGCCAGATGCCGAACGCCCATACGATGAGTAGGCCGATCTCGGTGAGCAGGGTGACGCTGGGAGAGAACAGCGACCAGACGCGGTTCACTCGATTGTTCACTGCTAGATTGCGCTGGTTGGCATCGCTGAAACGGGCGACCTCGCGGTCTTCCTGCGCGAAAGCCTTGACCACGCGCACGCCGGGGATGGTGTCGGTCAGCACGTTGGTGATCTCGGCCCAGATGCGGTCGGTCTTCTCGAAGCCATGGCGTAATTTGTCGCGCACTTTATGGATCAGCCAAGCGATGAAGGGCAGGGGCAGCAGCGTGACAAGCGCCAACCAAGGATTGATTGAGAACAGGATGGCCGCCGTCATCACGATCATCAGCACATCGGTGGCGAAATCGAGCAGGTGCAGCGACAGGAATACGTTGATGCGGTCGGTCTCCGAACCGATGCGTGCGACCAGATCGCCGGTGCGTTTTCCGCCGAAATATTCCAGCGACAGGCGCAACAGATGGTTGTAGGTGGTGGTGCGCAAGTCGGCACCGATACTTTCCGACACCAGCGCCAGCAGATAGGTGCGCGCCCAGCCTAGACTCCAAGCCACTAGTCCAGCAGCGAGCAGGCCGCCCAGATAGAACCATGCCTTCTGGAAGTCGATGGGATGACCGTTCTGATAGGGGATCAGCACTTCATCCATCAGCGGCATGGTCAGGTAGGGCGGCACCAGCGTGGCAGCGGTGGCGGTCAGTGTGAGCAAGAAGCCGAGTATCAGTCTTCCGCGATAGGGGCGGGCGAACCGCGCCAGCCGTAACAGCGCCCAGCCGTTGCGTCCGCTGTCTTCCTCGGGGGTGCAGTCGGGGCAGGCATTGATTCCGGCGGGGATGGTTTCGCCGCAGTTCGGACAGACGGTGGATTCTTCCACGGCTTGGGTGCCCGCTTGCTGGTGCCCGAAGCTAGTGATGAAATCGCGTACCGCTGGGTCGTGTTCCAGTGTGTAACGCCAATAGACCAGACGTGCGTGGCGATCCAGCAGTTCCAGCGTACCAACGCCGGCGTAGTCGAAATTTTGTAGCGACAGTTCGTTAGCAAGTTTCCAGCTTTGCCAGTCTCCATCGGCTTCTTTGCTGAGCAGACGCTGTCCAGTCAATACCAGCAGGGTGCGAGCGAAGTGCAAGCGGCTGTCCAGATCGAGCTCCAGCCAGCCGCGCACTGATTCGCCAGTCGCCAGTTGGGACTGAACGGCGGTGCGCCAGTGTTCCGGTAGCGGGAGGGTGGACGGATTTTTATCCATTCAGGTCAACCATTCTTGTTGCGGTGCGTTCAGGGCGTATCATATCCGAGGATGCAAGCCTACAGTCAGTATGGAACAAAGACAAATCGAAATTCTCAAGATTACCCCGCTGCGCGGTCCGAACATGTGGACTTACCGTCCGGTGCTCGAAGCACTGGTCGATATCGGGGCCCTCGAAGACTCACCCTCCAATACTATTCCCGGATTTTACGAACGGCTGTCCGCTTGGCTTCCCTCTCTGATCGAGCATCGTTGCAGCTACGGTGAGCGCGGCGGCTTCCTGCGTCGGGTGGAGGAAGGCACTTGGCCCGGTCACATTCTGGAGCATGTCACTCTCGAATTGCAGAATCTGGCTGGGATGCCCGGTGGATTCGGCAAGGCGCGCGAAGTATCCAAGCGCGGTGTCTATAAAGTGGTGGTGCGCGCTTGGCAAGAAGACGTGACTCGGGCCAGCCTGTATGCCGCCCGCGATCTGGTGATGGCCGCCATCGAGGATCGCCCGTTCGATGTGGCTGCCACAGTGGCTGAATTGCGTGATCTGGCCGAGCGCAAATTGCTGGGGCCGAGCACGAACAGCATCGTGGATGCCGCCGATGATCGCGATATTCCCGCCATCCGCCTCAATGACGGCAATTTGGTGCAACTTGGCTATGGCGCGAAGCAGCGCCGCATCTGGACAGCCGAGACCGACCGTACCAGCGCTATCGCCGAAACGATCTCGTGTGACAAGCCACTGACCAAATCCCTGCTGCAAGCCTGCGGCGTTCCTGTGCCCGAAGGCCAGATCGTTGAATCTGCCGCTGAAGCGTGGGAAGCCGCACAGGACATCGGTCTGCCCGTGGTGGTGAAGCCTTCCGATGGCAATCACGGTCGCGCAGTCTTTACCAATCTGACCACGCAGAGCGAAGTCGAGACGGCGTTCGCCGTGGCGCAGGAAGAAGGTAGTGAGGTGTTGGTCGAGAGTTTCATTCCCGGTGATGAGCATCGTCTGCTGGTGGTGGGCGGAAAACTGGTGGCAGCAGCCAAGGGCGAAGCCGCTTGGGTGACTGGCGATGGCAAATCGAGTATACAAGGCTTGATCGATAGCCAACTCAACAGCGACCCGCGCCGTGGCTACGATGAGGAGCAGCCGCTCAATCCGGTGCGTATCGACTCCGCTGCTCGCTTGGAGCTGGAGCGTCAGGGTTACGCTGACGACAGCATCCCTGCCGAAGGCGTGAAGGTGCTGATCCAGCGTAACGGCAACGTCGCCTTCGACATCACTGATCGCGTGCATCCCGAAAATGCCAAGGTGGCCGAGTTGGCTGCCCGCGTGGTCGGACTGGACATCGCCGGTATCGACTTGGTGGCTGAGGATATTTCCCGCCCATTGTCTGAGCAGAATGGGGCCATCGTTGAAGTCAACGCCGGCCCTGGGCTATTGATGCATTTGAAACCAGCGACTGGCTCGCCGCGTCCGGTCGGTCAGGCCATCGTGGATAGCTTGTTCGCAACGGGCGAGAATGGTCGCATCCCGATTGTCGGCGTGACGGGTAGCGGAGCTAATACGCTGGTTGCTCGATTGCTGGCGCGCTTGATGCACTTGGCGGGTCAGCGCGTCGGTCTGGCTTGCCGTGACGGTCTGTACCATGATCGTCGGCGAGTCGAAGCGGGCGACCGTACCGGCTGGACATCCGCGCGCAAATTACTGATGAGCGCATCCATCGATGCCGCCGTGTTCGAGAACGACTTACGTGTGATGGCGACCGAAGGTCTGGCCTACGACCGCTGTCAAGTGGCCGTGGTCACAGGTATTGCGCCGGATGCCGCGCTGCCGGAGGCTTGGATCGAGACACCAGAACAGGTTTTCAACGTGCTGCGTACGCAAGTCGATGTGGTGCTGGAGGACGGTGTCGCCGTGCTGAATGCCGCTGATGCGCGAGTCGCTGACATGGCCGAGCTGTGTGACGGCGAGGTGATCTTGTTCGGTCTGGATAGTGCGTCGGCAGTGCTGGCCGCCCAGCGTGAACAGGGTAAACGAGCCGTGTTCATGCGCGACGGCAAGATCATTTTGGCGACAGGCGCAGCGGAAGAGGATATCAAGGGCTTGGTCGTTCCTCCCGCCTTGCTGGAGCAGCCGGAAGCCATGCTGGCCGCCACCGCTGCTGCTTGGGCGCTGGGTATGACGGCGAAGCTGATCGCTGCCGGTATCGAATCATTCGGGTTGGACTGAGCCACCCAATCACAGAGAAAATAGGAAAATCTATGGAAGTCTCACGCATCCGCGCGCTGCGCGGTCCCAATCTGTGGGGTCGTCATACGGCCATCGAGGCGATCATCAATTGCGCCGAATCTGAACGTTCGATCGCCGATATATCTGGCTTCGAGGCGCGTCTGCGCGAGCGATTCCCAGGTTTGAGTGCCTTGAAGAGTCGAGGCAGCAAGTTGCCTATCCCGCTGGCGCACGTGTTGGAACAGTGTGCCATCGACCTGCAAGCGCAGGCCGGTTGTCCGGTCACATTCGGTCGCACGGTGGAAACCACGGAAGCGGGTGTCTATCAGGTGGTGGTCGAATATTCCGAGGAAGAGGTGGGGCGGCTGGCGTTCAAATTGGCTAGCCAACTTTGCCAAGCAGCGCTGGACGATACAACGTTCGATCTGGACGACGCGCTGTTCAAGCTGCGCGATCTGGACGAGGACTTGCGCCTCGGCCCTTCCACGGGTGCCATCGTATATGCCGCCGTGGCACGCGGAGTACCTTATCGCCGCTTGACTACGGGCAGCATGGTGCAGTTCGGTTGGGGCAGCAAACAACGCCGCATTCTGGCGGCGGAGACCGATCGCTCCAACGCCGTGGCCGAAGCCATCGCGCAGGACAAGATGCTGACCAAGGATCTGCTGGATGCCGCTGGCGTTCCCGTGCCGAAAGGCCGCCCAGTGGCTGATCTGGAAGATGCCTGGGCGACAGCGCAGGAGTTGGGGTTGCCGGTCGTGGTCAAGCCACAGGACGGCAATCAGGGCAAGGGCGTGACGGTCAACGTGAAGAGCTACGATCATCTCAAGATCGCCTATGCCGCCGCCGAGGAGATCAGCGACGAAGTGATGGTCGAGCGCTTCATGCCCGGCCACGATTTCCGTCTGCTGGTGGTGAACGATTACGTGGTCGCCGCCGCCCGCCGCGACCCACCGCACGTCATCGGTGATGGCAAGCACACCATCCGCGAACTGGTGGATCAAGTGAACAGCGACCCGCGTCGCGGCACCGGTCACGCCACCACGCTGACCAAGATCCGTTTCGACGACATCGCGCTGGCGCGTCTGGCCTTGCAGAATTACAACGCCGAATCCGTGCCGCCGCGCGGCGCGCGCGTGGTGCTGCGCAACAACGCCAACCTGTCCACCGGCGGCACTGCCACCGATGTGACCGAGGACGTGCATCCCGAAGTGGCGGCGCGTGCCGTGGCCGCAGCCAAGATGATCGGGCTGGACATCTGCGGCGTGGATGTGGTGTGCGAAAGTCTGCACGAACCGCTGGAAGATCAGAATGGCGGCGTGGTCGAAGTGAACGCCGCCCCCGGTCTGCGCATGCACTTGGCGCCTTCCTTCGGCAAGGCACGTCCGGTGGGCGAAGCCATTGTCGGAGGTATGTTCGCCGAAGGCGAGAATGGCCGCATCCCCGTGGTGGCGGTGGCGGGTACCAATGGCAAAACCACGACCGTGCGTCTGATCTCGCACCTGTTCACACAAAGTGGCAAACGCGTCGGCATGACTAACTCTGATGGCGTGTACATCGAAGGCAAGCGCATCGACACCGGCGATTGCAGTGGCCCGAAGAGCGCCCGCAATGTGCTGGCGCATCCCGATGTGGATGCCGCTGTGCTGGAAACGGCGCGTGGCGGCATCCTTCGCGAAGGCCTGGCGTTCGATCGCTGTAACGTGGCGGTGGTGACTAACATCGGTCTGGGCGATCACTTGGGTTTGAATTACATCCGCACCGTGGAGGAGCTGTCCGTGGTCAAACGCGTGATCGTCGAGAATGTCGCGACGGATGGCTACGCCGTGCTTAATGCCGCCGACCCTAACGTGGTGACGATGGCCGAGGCCTGCCCCGGCAAGGTGATCTTCTTCGCTCATGACAAGCATCATCCGGTACTGACAGCGCATCGCGCACGCGGCCAGCGTGTGGTCTATGTCGAGGCGGGTGAGATCGTCGCGGTGGAGGGGCGGCGCAAACAGCGTTACCCACTGGTAAACATCCCGCTGACACGTAATGGCATCCTTGGCTTCCAAGTCGAGAATGCGATGGGCGCGATTGCAGCGGCCTGGGGGCTGGGGCTGGATATCGATGTCGTCCGTGCCGGACTCGCGACGTTCATCAACGATGCCGCGACTGCGCCCGGACGTTTCAATATGTTCGATTATCGCGGTGCCACCCTGATCGCTGATTACGGTCACAATCCCGATGCGATCATCGCGCTGGTCAGTGCGATCGAGCAGCTGCCCGCCACCCGCCGCTGCGTCGTCATCAGTGGTGCCGGTGATCGCCGCGATGAGGACATTCGCCAGCAGACCGAGATTCTCGGTGACGTGTTCGACGAAGTGGTGCTGTACGAAGACCAATGCCAGCGCGGACGCGCCGACGGCGAGGTGCTCAAGTTGCTGAGGGATGGCTTGGCAAATGCTAAGCGCGCCAAGCAGACCCAAGAGATACGCGGTGAATTCAAGGCCATCGATGCCGCACTGGCGAACCTCAAGGCCGGTGAGTTGTGCCTAGTCTTGATCGATCAAGTGGACGAAGCGCTGGAGTACATCGCCAAACGCGTCGCCGAAGGTTGAGTCTCTGTATCAGGGGGCTCCCAAGATTTACGCCATTTTTATATCCATGATGCAATAATTTTCCCGATTGCTCAGGCTGTGCTGAGACGGCCACCTAGAGACAGGCGGGAAAATGGATACGTTTCACTCATCATCGGTAAGCAAGGAATCTGGGCTGGTGCATCAGCTATGGGCAATCGTGGCCTGTGTGCTGATGACGCTGGTGACTCAGCCCTTGCGTGATCTGGTCGATCTAGCCAACATCGTCATGTTGTTTTTGCTCACTGTGGCGATCATCGCGGTCTGGCTAGGACGCAAACCCGCCATCACCGCTTCGCTGGTCAGTATCGGGCTGTTCGATTTCTTTTATGTTCCCCCTCGGTTCTCCTTCTCGGTCAATGACGCGCAGTATCTGATCACCTTCACGGTGATGCTGATGGTCGCCCTGATCATCAGTCATCTGACTGCGGGTCTGCGGCAGAATGCCATCGAAGCTCAGCGACGCGAACAGCAGATACGTGCGCTCTACGCATTGGCGCAGCAGTTGGCAGGCGCGTTGACCGTCGAGCAAGCTTCGCTTGATGCTCAGCGTTTCATCCGCCATCTCGGCATGGAGCTGCATGTGTTGGTTCCTACGCTCAATGAGGTTCTACTGACTGTCGGCGGCGAGCCTGTCGCCTTGGATGTGGCCGAAATGATGGTGGCCAAGTCGGTATTTTCCAACAATGAGGCGATGGAGCTGAGGAGTGAGTCGCCGACCAAGTTGGTGTTGCCCTTGTCGGGTGTCACGCGTCCGCGCGGCGTGATCTTGGTGAGCGCCGAGCGCGAGGTGCTGGCACTTCAGCGCCCCTTGCTGGAGGCAGTTGCTTCCCTGATGGCGACCGCGCTTGATCGCTTACATTTTGTCGAGGTCGCCCAACAGCATCGGATGCAGATGCTGACTGAACGTCTGCGAAGCTCGATTCTGGCGGCCTTGTCGCATGATGTGCGCACGCCGCTTACGGTGCTTTACGGTTTGGCTGACACACTGACTTTGCCTCAATACGCACTGCCCGAATCAGCCAAAGAAACTGCGTGTGCCATCCGCGATCAATCTTTGCGGCTGAACAACCTCGTCAACAACTTGCTCGACATGGCGCGGCTGCATGCAGGGCAAGTTCAGTTGCGCAAGGAGTGGCAGCCCATCGAAGAGGTGATCGGTGCCAGCATCAAACTGCTGGGGGTCGCACTTCAGCGCCACCCCGTTAAGGTTCATCTGGCTGCCGATCTGCCCTTGATCGAATTCGATGCGGTGTTACTGGAACGCGTGTTCTGCAATCTGCTAGAGAATGCCGCCAAGTATGCACCGCTGGATACCGACATCGTGATGAGCGCGCGAGTCGTTGGCGTCGAGCTTGAAGTGACGGTCGCTAATGCTGGAACCGGATTCCCTCCCGATAAATTGCTTAAGGTGTTCGAGCCATTCGAACGTGGCATCGCTGAAAGTCCGGTGGCTGGCGTGGGGATGGGACTGGCCATTTGCCGTGCCGTGATCGAGGCGCATGGCGGGGAAATCTCTGCCAGCAACCCCGAGAGTGGCGGCGCCTGCGTGCGCTTCACTCTGCCCTTGGGTGAGCCGCCCGTGATCGAACAGGAAGCTGGAGAGTTGCCATGAGTCTGGTCTTGCTGGTTGAGGACGAGCGCGAGATTCGCCGCTTCGTCCGCCAAGCGCTCGAAGGCGAGGGCTGCGAGGTGCGTGAAGCGGGAACGATGGCACTAGGACTGGAGGAGGTGGTCACGCTTAAACCTCAACTGGTCATCCTCGACCTCGGGTTGCCAGACGGCGATGGCGTGGACTTTGTGCAGCGTCTGCGCAGTTGGTCGCAGATACCGGTGCTGGTGCTGTCCGCCCGTTCGACTGAGCGCGACAAGATCGCCGTACTGGATGCGGGGGCTGACGACTACCTGACCAAGCCGTTCTCCGTCGGCGAGTTGCTGGCTAGGGTGCGCGCCTTGTTACGGCGAGGTCGCTCGGGTGAAGTGTTCGAATCGCCGCTGGCTCGCTTCGGTAGTGTTGAGGTCGATCTAGCGCGGCACAGTGTTACCAAACATGGGCAGCCAGTCCGCTTGACGGCGATTGAATTCAAATTGCTCTCGGTGCTGCTGGCCAATTCCGGCCGGGTGTTGACGCATCGCCAATTGCTGCGCGAGGTATGGGGAGCGACGCACATCGAGAGTACGCATTACTTGCGTATCTACGTCGCACATCTGCGGCAGAAACTCGAAGATGACCCGACCCAGCCCGCCCACTTCCAGACCGAGATCGGCATCGGTTATCGCTTTCAGTTCTAATCGCAGGAGTTCACATGCAAGCAGCTAAATCCAGTCTAACCACATTGACCATTGCCGCGCTCGGGGTGGTCTATGGCGACATCGGCACCAGTCCCTTGTACGCTTTCAAAGAGGCCTTCGCCGGAGCGAACCCGCTGCCACTGGATGAGGCCAATGTCCTCGCCAGTCTGTCGGTGTTGTTCTGGTGCATGATGCTCATCATCTCGGTCAAATATGTCTGGTTGGTACTGCGCTTCGACAATCAGGGCGAAGGTGGCGTACTTGCACTGACCGCCTTGGCGCATCGCTTGAGTGTCAAAACACCGCGCATCGCCCAGCAGATCGTCGGCTGGGGCGTTTTCGCCGCCGCGCTGTTCTATGGCGATGCCATCATCACCCCCGCCATCTCGGTGCTGTCAGCGGTGGAAGGGCTGAGTATCGCTACGCCCCAGTTTGAACATTGGATATTGCCGATTACGGTCGGCGTGCTGATCGGATTGTTCCTGATCCAGAAGCAAGGCACCGGCAAGATCGGCGGACTGTTCGGACTGGTGACGCTGGCCTGGTTCATCACGCTTGGCGTATTGGGTGTGATGAGCATCGCGCAGAATCCTGTCGTGCTAAAAGCGCTCAGCCCACTGTATGCCATCGATTTTGCGGTTCATCACACCGGCGTGACTTTCCTGTTGTTGTCCGCCGTGTTCCTTGCGCTGACCGGCGGTGAAGCGCTGTATGCCGACATGGGGCACTTTGGCGCCAAGGCCGTGCGGGTAGCTTGGTACACGCTGGTGTTTCCGTGCCTCATCATCAACTATTTCGGCCAAGGCGCACTGGTGTTGCGCGATGCCAGTGCGGTGCAAAATCCCTTCTACCTGCTGTCGCCGGACTGGTTCATGCTGCCCTTGGTGGCCTTGGCGACGGCGGCGACCGTGATCGCCTCACAAGCCACCATCTCCGGCGCGTATTCGATGACGCTGCAAGCCTCGCGCTTGGGCTATCTGCCGCGCGTGCGCGTGCTGCATACGTCCGACAAGGAGCGCGGCCAGATATATATTCCCACGGTGAACTGGCTGATGCTGGTCGCCGTCATCGTGCTGGTGTTGCAGTTCCGCTCATCGGGTGCCTTGGCAGCGGCTTATGGCATCGCTGTGTCGGGAACGATGATCATCACCACCGTTCTCGCAGGATTCGTAGTGCTGGCAGGCACTGGGCGCCATCGCACTTTGCTGTTGTTGAGCTTTGCCCTGTTCGGCTCGCTGGAACTGGGATTCTTCGGCTCGAACCTGACCAAGATCGCCAGCGGCGGCTGGTTCCCGCTGGTGCTGGGGGCGATCATCTTCCTACTACTGACAACGTGGAAACGAGGAAGCTTGCTGGTGTCCGACCAGCGCCGCAAACTGGATATTCCGGTAGGAAGTTTCGTCTCCAGTGCGCTGCCGGATGTGCCGCGCGTGGCGGGCACGGCGGTCTATCTCACCTCGGATACCTCGCTCGTGCCCAGCGCTTTATTCCACACCCTCAAGCACTACAAGGTGCTGCATGAGCGCGTGGTCTTCTTGCACGTGTTGAACGAAGAGGTTCCATACATCGCCGCCGATCAACGGTTGGACATCAAGGAACTGACCCCGGGGGTCTATCGTGTGGATGTGCGTTTCGGCTTCCGCGAAGAGCCGGACATTCCCGAGGCGTTGCGGCTTGCGCCAAAATTCGGTCTTGAGATCGAAGCGATGAGCACCTCCTATTTTGTCGCACGCTCCGTGATCGTGGATGGCCCCGGCGCACTGCCGCGCTGGCGCTGCAACCTATTCTCCTGGCTGACCCGCCAGTCCGAAGGTGCCGCTGCGTATTACCGTCTGCCCGCAAACCAAGTGGTTGAACTGGGGACGCAGGTGATGTTGTAAGCAAGGGGCGACTTGTTGTCTTGAGTTGGGGGTTGCGGTGTTCAGTTTAGGCGTGGCTAGATTCAACGAAAACCGCCGGGTAATCACCGGCGGTTTTAACCATGCGGCGCAATGCCCGTTGGTTATTGCGCCCTACTTGCTTGCTGTCCTTGGGCTGCCAGCCAATTGCACTCGAATTCTTGCCACCTCTGTTCAAAGCTTGAGGAAGCTATCTCAGCGCCCAACTCCTTTGGAGCAGAGCCGAGATCGGTGAATATGCCGCAGTTTTTACCAAGAGGTGCGGCTGCAACCGTCTTGCCCGAGGCATTGAAAGCAAGCTCACGCTGCACATTTTCGTATGCCGACTGAAAGTCGGGATTGGCTCGTGGCAAAATGTGCGACAGGCAAGTGGCGATGAAGCTTGGCTTGAGCCATGGGCCAGCGCTGAAGGTGGCGTAGCGCATCGTTTGTTGTATCGTCTAACTAGAATTGGACTCCAAACTCGGAGTCCATTAATCCAACAAATCCGCAAACAGCGGTGTGGAAAGATACCTTTCCCCGAACGATGGGATGATGACCACGATGGTTTTGCCTGCGTTCTCTGACCGGTAGGCGACCTTCAGCGCCGCCCAGACGGCTGCGCCGGAGGAGATGCCGACCAGTAGGCCCTCTTCGCGTGCCAGTTTGCGGGCGGTGGTGAAGGCGTCTTCGTTCTTGACGCGCACGACTTCGTCATAGATTTGCGTGTTCAAAATGTCCGGTACGAATCCAGCACCGATACCTTGGATCGGGTGCGGGCCGCGTTGGCCGCCGGAGAGGACGGGCGAGGCATCTGGCTCGACGGCGATGATCTGCACGCCGGGCTTCCTAGCTTTCAGCACTTCGCCCACGCCGGTGATGGTGCCGCCGGTGCCCACGCCGGAGACGAAGATGTCCACTGCACCGTCGGTGTCGTTCCAAATCTCCTCCGCCGTGGTGACGCGGTGGATGGCGGGATTGGCTGGGTTGGCGAATTGCTGCGGGATGAAGTATTTGGGATCGGCGGCGGCCATGTCTTCAGCGCGCTTCACTGCGCCCGGCATGCCTTCCGGCCCCGGCGTCAGGATCAGTTCCGCGCCATAGGCTTTGAGCAGCAAACGGCGCTCGCGGCTCATGGTCTCGGGCATCACGAAAGCGCATTTGTAACCGCGCGCGGCGCACACCATCGCCAAACCGATGCCGGTGTTGCCGGAGGTCGGTTCTAGGATCACTGTGTCCGGCCCGATCTTGCCCGCCTGCTCCGCTGCGTCCAGCATGGCGACCGCGATGCGATCCTTCACGCTGTGCGCCGGATTGAAGAATTCGAGCTTGAGCAGGATGCGGGCGTGAGCGTCCTGACCGATACGGTTGAGTTGAACCAGCGGCGTGTTGCCAACCAGTTCGGCGACATTCTTGGCGATCTTCATGGTGTCCATCCTTAGCGATTCAAAGTGGGCAAAACTATAGCGCAGCGCGTGTGTGCTGTGGCGAACTTATGATGCTGATCATATCGCTGCCGGTTATGAAGCAAGGTCACCTCGGAAAACCTACTGCGCGACTTGATTTACCCGCTAGGGGCAGGTCGGCGGGTGCCCGGCGGCGTTGCCGCCACCCTTTCGCTCGCGGCGTTGCGCGGTGCTCACTCAATCGCTCCGCTCCGTGCGCTTTGCACTCAAGCCGCTCGCTACGGTTTTTCGAGGTGCCCACAAGTGTGCCCAGCAGCGTGCATCCTTGGGGTACGATGACGCTTATTGATGGCAGTTACGGAAAGGTGATTCAAGTGCATATTGGCGTTCCCAAAGAGATCAAAGCGAATGAACATCGCGTGGCCTTGGTGCCTGCGGGTGTGGCTGCGCTGGTGGCGGCTGGGCATTCTGTGTGGGTGGAGCAGGGCGCGGGGCTGGGTAGCGGTTTCAGCGACGATCACTATCGGGCGACTGGTGCGCAGATCGCGCCGGATGCCGATGCCACGTGGGCGGCGGCGCAACTGATCGTTAAAGTCAAAGAGCCGATACGCGCCGAATGGCCACGCATCCGCGCCGGGCAGGTCATCTTCACCTACTTCCACTTCGCCGCCGACCGCGAATTGACCGAAGCGCACTTGGCCTCCGGCGCGACCTGCATTGCCTACGAGACCGTGGCCTTGCCTTCTGGCGAATTGCCGCTGCTCACGCCGATGTCCGAGGTGGCGGGCCGCATGGCGGTGCACGAAGGCGCGAAATATCTGGAGAAACACCACGGCGGCAGCGGTGTGTTGCTGGGCGGCGTACCCGGTGTCGCCGCTGCACATGTGCTGGTGATCGGCGGCGGCGTGGTCGGCAGCAACGCCGCGCGCATGGCCGCCGGACTGGGCGCACGCGTCACCCTGCTCGACCTCTCGCTGGAACGCCTGCGCCACCTCGCCGACACCTTGCCCGCCAACGTGCAGACGCTGTATTCCAATCGCCACAACCTGTTGGAACAACTCGCCAGCGCCGATCTGGTCATCGGCGGCGTACTCATCCCCGGTGCCGCTGCGCCCAAACTCATCCGCCGCGAAGACTTGAAATTGCTACGCCCCGGCTCGGTCATCGTCGATGTCGCTGTCGATCAAGGCGGCTGCTTTGAGACCACCCACCCAACTACCCACCAAGAGCCGACCTATCTAGTGGACGGCATCGTTCACTACGCCGTCGCCAACATGCCCGGCGGCGTACCGCGCACCTCCACGCTGGCGCTGACCAACGCCACCTTCCCGTATCTGCTGCAACTGGCGGACAAAGGCTGGCAACAGGCACTGCGCGACAATCCCGCTCTGCGGCAAGGGCTGAACGTGGTGGCCGGGCAGGTCAGCTACCGTGCAGTCGCCAAGGCCTTTGATCTGCCATACGCGGCGGCGGACGGGTTTCTGTAGCACTGGTGAACTGTCATTCCGGCCTGCGCCGGAATGACAGAGTCAGCTAAATCAGCACATCTGCCGCATTCAGCGGGGCACCGCGTCCCAGCGCCTGACGCAAGAGCGCCAGCGCCCGGCCACTGGAAAGCTCGTCCAGCCATTCCGGCAACGCGCCGAAGCGGCGTTCATACGTTTGCAGGGCTTCGTCCAGCAGGGAAAAACGGTGAATCTCGATGGTGTCCAACATGATTGCTCCTTGCCCTCTAAGTGTCTGGCGTAGCCAGCACCGGAGGGGTCGGAGCGAGCACGCTTTAGCCAGAATTTGTATTCCGCCCTGGAAAGTTGTCGGTTAAATCCGGCGGATGAGTCGCATCTTAATGAGTTTTGTTGTGCTGTAATGGAATGATTCGTTCTATTGATAGCTTGAATTGGAATATGGTATTTTGGTGAAAATGGAATAAGGAAATCAGAAAATATAATTTCACAGAATTAAGCAGCTTTTCTATAGTGCGCTCCATCGCAATTCAGTCAACCCAAGGAGCACACCATGAAAAGAAGTTTGTTGAGCATTGCCCTGTTGTCCAGCCTGTTTGTCGTTTCGGCGCAAGCCGCCGAAGTTTCATTGCTGAACGTTTCCTACGATCCGACCCGCGAGTTGTATCAAGACTACAGCGCTGCATTCGCAAAATACTGGAAAGCCAAGACCGGCGACACCGTTACCGTGAAAGCATCGCACGGTGGTTCCGGCAAGCAGGCACGCGCCATCATCGACGGTCTGGAAGCTGATGTGGCGACCTTGGCGCTGGCGGCAGACATCGACGCGCTGCAAGAAAAAGCGAACCTGATCCCCGCCAACTGGCAGACACGCTTGAAGCACAACAGCTCGCCTTATACCTCGACCATCGTTTTCCTAGTGCGCAAGGGCAATCCCAAGGCGGTCAAAGATTGGAACGATCTGGTCAAGCCCGGCATTCAGGTCATCACACCTAACCCCAAGACTTCCGGCGGTGCGCGCTGGAACTATCTGGCGGCGTGGGTTTACGCGCTGAAGAACAACGGCAATAATCCAGCCAAGGCGCAGGAGTTCGTCACCAAGCTCTACGGCAACGTGCCCGTGCTGGATTCCGGCGCGCGCGGTTCGACCACCACCTTCGTTGAACGCGGCATCGGCGACGTATTGCTGGCGTGGGAGAACGAAGCCTTCCTAGCGATCAAGGAACTGGGGCCGGACAAGTTCGAGATCGTCGTACCCAGCTTGAGCATTTTGGCTGAACCTCCGGTCGCCGTGGTGGACAAATACGCCGACAAACATGGCACCCGCAAGGTTGCCGAGGCGTATCTGGACTACCTCTATTCGACCGAAGGTCAAGAGATCGCGGCGCAGAACTACTACCGCCCGACCGACCAGAAGGTCGCGGCCAAGTATGCCAAGAACTTTCCCAAGCTGAACCTGATCACCATCGACGGCGCGTTCGGCGGCTGGACCAAAGCGCAGAAGGAACACTTCGCCGATGGCGGTGTGTTTGACCGCATCTACACCAGGAAGTAAGTGAGGTGAATCATGGCACAAGCAAACTACGCGTATCTAAAGCTGTTATTCAAGAACAATTTGTTGCTGGACTTGGATGAGTATGAATTGAGTGATGTGAACTCACTGGGCTTGGTGTGCCAATTTCTGGGGATGCACTTGTCGAGTGCTTTCCAGCCGATCTTCAGGTCGGATGGCAAGATCATTGGCCGAGAGGCATTGCTGAGGGCATCGGTACATGAGCAGTTCGAGTTGTTGCCCGAGGCTGCTTTCGAGGAGGCTTATCAGACAGGCAGGCTGGTTCAATTCGATCGCTTGGTTCGCACGATCCATTTATTGAATCACGACCGTCGTTTCCCGGAGCATGAGTTGCTATTCCTGAATGTGCACCCACGACTGCTGAGCGCAGTGAGTGATCATGGACGTACGTTCGAGCAGATCCTCCACTACTACTCGGTGCCGACCTCGCAGGTGGTCATCGAGATCAAGGAGTCTGCCGTTGCGGATTCTGTGGTGCTTGCAGAAGCAATTCGTAACTATCGCAATCTTGGCTACAAGATCGCGGTTGATGACTTCGGCTTAGCTCAGCGTGGGCTGAAAAAGCTATCCGGTTTGCCGGGCACTTACGAGCGGCTGGTTTCCAACATTCACCATGATGAATTGAGTCGGGTGATTGCTCTCCATCCAGACTTCGTCAAACTGGATGGCGCGGTGTTGGCAGATCCGCAAGCGACAGGTGTCATCTATTCACTGGTTACCAGCCTAAGGGCTGCGGGCATTCAGGTCGGTATCGAATGTATTGAGACGGCATCACAGTTAGCCATCGCGCGTAAGGCCGGGGCTGACTTCTTACAGGGAAATTATCTGGCTAAGGCTGAGAGCGCCCCATACTCAAAAATTCGCCCATCCGTAGCTGAACATCTGGCGGCGTAACGCAACTCTCCTCCTAGGCGCAAATCCAGGTTTCAGGGGCAGGCAACTGCCCCTGTTTTTTATGTTCATAGGGTTTATTCCAATTTCTGCTAACCAAAGTAGTTTTTCTTATTTTTCCTGCTAAGCAGCTGTCGTTAGACTGCGCGCCTTGCCTACTTTAAGGATGTTGTGATGGCGCAATTCAAAGCGCATAGCGTGTTGCCGGGATTCAATCTGGCGCTGGGTTACACGCTGCTTTACCTTTCATTGATCGTGCTGGTGCCACTGTCGGCGCTGTTCTTCAAGACGGCCACGCTGGGTTGGGGCGGATTCATGGAGGTCGCCAGCAGCGAACGGGTGCTGGCGGCGTTGCGGGTGACCTTCGTGACCTCGTTCGCGGCGGCGGTCACCAATGCCGTTTTCGGTTTGGTGGTGGCTTGGGTGTTGGTGCGTTATCGCTTTCCCGGCAAGAAGTTGGTGGATGCCTTCGTCGATCTGCCATTCGCTTTGCCTACGGCGGTGGCAGGCATCACCTTGGCCACCTTGTATGCGCCGAACGGTTGGCTCGGTCAGTATTTTGCTGCGCATGACATCAAGGTGGCTTACACCCCGCTGGGCATCGTCGTCGCGCTGACGTTCATCGGCTTGCCTTTCGTGGTGCGTACGGTGCAGCCGGTGCTGGCCGATGTCGAGGCGGAAGTCGAAGAGGCGGCGGCCAGTTTGGGCGCGGGACGCTGGGATGTGTTCCGCCGCATCATCTTTCCCGCCATCTATCCGGCACTGCTCACCGGCTTCGCGCTGGCTTTCGCCCGCGCCATCGGCGAATACGGCTCGGTGATCTTCATCGCGGGCAACATGCCTTACATCTCCGAGATCGCGCCGCTGCTGATCGTCGCCAAGTTGGAGCAATACGATTACGCCGGTGCGACCGCCATCGCGGTGCTGATGCTGCTGATCTCGTTCGCCCTGTTACTGGGTATCAACGCTCTGCAATGGTGGAGCAGTCGGAAAGGGGCACGCTGATGTCTGGCCATTCGTTGCAACGCAAGATCGCCACGCATGAATCCAAGGGCGTGACGCTCGCGCTTATCCTGCTGGCGTTGGGCTATCTGGTGCTATTCCTCGGGATGCCGCTGTATGCCGTGTTCTATCAAGCCTTCAGCAAGGGTTGGGACTTGTATTGGGAGGCGCTGAAAGAGCCGGATGCTTGGTCGGCGGTCAAGCTGACGCTCATTACGGCGGCCATCGCGGTGCCGGCCAACCTCGTGTTCGGCATCGCGGCGGCGTGGGCCATCGCCAAGTTCGAGTTCAAGGGCAAGAGTTTGCTCATCACGCTGATCGACTTGCCGTTCGCAGTCAGTCCGGTGGTGTCTGGCTTGATCTACGTGTTGCTGTTCGGCGCACAAGGCTGGTTCGGGCCATGGTTGATGGAGCACGACATCAAGCTCATCTTCGCCGTTCCCGGCATCGTGCTGGCGACCATCTTCGTGACCTTCCCGTTCATCGCCCGCGAGTTGATTCCGCTGATGCAGGCACAAGGCAAGGATGAGGAAGAGGCGGCGGTGTCGCTCGGTGCTTCCGGCTGGCAGACTTTCTGGCGCGTGACCCTGCCGAATATCAAATGGGGATTGTTGTACGGCGTGATCCTGTGCAACGCACGGGCGATGGGCGAATTCGGCGCGGTGTCGGTGGTGTCCGGTCATATCCGTGGCTTGACTAACACCATGCCGCTGCACGTCGAGATTCTCTACAACGAATACAACTTCGTCGCCGCCTTCGCGGTGGCCTCGCTGCTGGCTTTGCTGGCGCTGGTCACGCTGGGATTCAAGTCACTGGTCGAGTGGCAGGCACGACGGAGTGGCGAACCTTTGCATGGAGCACATTAAATGAGTATTACCATCGAAAATCTGAACAAGCGTTTCGGCGACCACATCGCGCTGAGCAACATCAACCTCGAAGTGAACAGCGGCGAGTTGTTGGCACTGCTCGGCCCGTCGGGCTGCGGCAAAACCACGTTGCTCCGCATCATCGGCGGCTTGGACGTGGCGGACTCCGGCAGCTTGCTGTTTCATGGCGAGAACGTGGAAGAACGCGATGCGCGTGAACGCAATGTCGGCTTCGTGTTCCAGCACTATGCGCTGTTTCGCCACATGACCGTGTTCGAGAATGTCGCCTTCGGTTTGCGCGTCAAGCCGAAGAAGGAGCGTCATCCCGAGGCCGAGATTCGCAGGCGGGTAACGCATCTGCTGGAGCTGGTGCAACTCGACTGGATCGCGGATCGATGTCCGTCACAGCTTTCTGGTGGGCAGCGTCAGCGCATCGCACTGGCTCGTGCGCTGGCAGTGGAACCCAAGATATTGCTGCTGGATGAGCCGTTCGGCGCGCTGGATGCCAAGGTGCGCAAGGAGTTGCGCCGCTGGCTGCGCCATTTGCATGACGAGCTGCATGTCACCAGCATCTTCGTTACCCACGATCAGGAAGAAGCGCTGGAAGTGGCCGACCGCGTGGTGGTGATGAACCACGGCAAGATCGAGCAAGTCGGCACACCGGACGAGGTGTATGCGACGCCAGCCACGCCATTCGTCTATCAGTTCATCGGCAACGTAAATCTGTTCCACAGCCGCATCCACTCGGCCTGGACGCAGCAGCATGGCGATGCCGTGGCCTATGTTCGCCCGCATGACATCGACATCAGTCATACTCGGCATGACGATGCATCGCTGGCTGGCGAGATCAAGCTGATACGCGCCATCGGTGCGGTGGTGCGCGCCGAAGTGGCGGTGGCGGGCAGTGAAGAGTTGGTCGAGATCGAGTTGTCGCGCGAGCGTTTCGAGGCGCAACCCTTGGCGAATGGCGATCAAGTGTTCATTCGGCCACGCCAAGTGAGAGTGTTTGAGGAATCGGTGAAGGGCACGCTATGAATTTCCAGCAACAACGCATCATCCGCGAAACGGTACGGCAGAACTTCAATCTGACCGAGGTGGCCAATGCACTTTATACCTCGCAGTCCGGCGTATCCAAGCACATCAAGGATCTGGAGGACGAGTTAGGCATCGAGCTATTTGTCCGCAAAGGCAAGCGCTTCCTCGGCCTGACCGAGCCGGGGCGCGAACTGGTCGAGATCGCCAACCGCATCTTGCTGGACGCGGGCAACATCAAGCAATTGGCCGAGAATTTCAACACGCGCGACGAGGGGCGGCTGACCGTGGTGACGACGCACACTCAAGCGCGTTATGCGCTGCCGTCCGTGGTGGCGAAGTTCAAACAGGCGTTCCCCAAAGTACATCTGGTGCTGCATCAAGGCAGCCCCGGCGAGATCGTTAAGATGCTGCTCGAAGGCCATGCTGACATCGGGTTGGCGACCGAGGCGCTGGAGGGTACCGAGAATCTGGTGTCGTTTCCCTACTACCAGTGGCATCACGCCGTGATCGTTCCTGCGGGGCATCCTCTGGAATCGGTGCAGCCGCTCACGCTGGAAGCTATCGCCGACTATCCCATCATCACCTACCACGAGGGCGTCACCGGACGGACGCGTGTGGATCAGACTTTCGAGCGGGTCGGGCTGTCGCCAGAGGTGGTCATGTCGGCGCTGGATTCTGATGTCATCAAGACCTATGTCGAACTGGGCATGGGCGTGGGCATCATCGCTTCGATGGCTTTTGAGCCTGCCCGCGACAGCAAGCTGCGCGTGCTCGATTGCGCGCACTTGTTCGAGCCCAACACCACCCGCATCGCCTTCCGGCGCGGCCATTAGCTGCGTGGCTATGCCTACCGTTTTATGGAATATTGCTCGCCGGAGCTGACCGAGAGCGTAGTCAGCTCCGCGAATACGGCGCAGTTATCAGAGTGAGTTTTTAAGCGGCTTGCCGTTCCAGCACGGCTGCGAAGAAGCCATCCGTACTGTGTACTTGCGGCAGCAGTTGCAGGTAGTCGCCCATCTCCAGCGGGATCTTTTGCTGCTTCAGCACTTCGCCTGCGGGCAGCAGGATGAAGTTGGGGTGGGCGGTGAGGAAGGCGGCTACGATTTCTTGGTTCTCTTGCGGCAATAAGCTACATGTCGCATAGACCAAGCGTCCGCCGGCTTTCAGCAGTTTGGCGGCGGCGGCGAGGATGGCGGCTTGCTTGACGTTGAGTTCGTCCACGCTGGTGGGCGACTGGCGGAACTTGAGGTCGGGGTTACGGCGCAGCGTACCTAGGCCGCTGCACGGCGCATCCACTAACACGCGGTCGATCTTGCCAGCGAGGCGCTTGATCTTTTGGTCGTGTTCGTGGGCGATGAGTTGCGGCTGGACGTTGGACAAGCCGGAGCGCGCCATGCGCGGCTTCAGGTTGGCCAGTCGTTTTTCGGACACGTCGAAAGCGTACAAGCGCCCTTGTGAATTCATCATCGCGCCCAGCAGCAGCGTCTTGCCGCCTGCACCGGCACAGAAATCCACCACCATTTCGTTGCGCTTGGGGGCGAGCAGGAAGCCGAGCAACTGACTGCCTTCGTCCTGTACCTCGAACTTGCCGCCCTCGAACATCGGGCTCTTGTTCAGCGGCGGTTTGCCTTTGACGCGGATGCCGATGGGGGAAAGTGGCGTGAGCGTGGCTTCCACCTTTTCGCCTTGTAGGCCTTGCATTACTTCGTCGCGGCTGGCGCGCAGGGTGTTGACGCGCAAGTCGAGCGGGGCGGATTGCTGCATGGCGCGCCCAGTGGCGAGGATGTCTTCGTCCGACATCGAACCGCGCAGTTTTTCGATCACCCAGTCCGGTAATTCAGCCTGAATGGACAGCGGCAGTTCGGCCATCTTGTAGCCTTTGACTTGCCCCAGCCATTCCGACTCGGTGGGCTTGAGCAGCGGCGTCAGTTCGCGCAGGTTGTAGCCGCCGAAGCGCACCCAGTAAGCCAACGCCATGCGGCGCGGTGTCGAGCGTTCGGCGGTGCAGGCCAGTTCCAAGAATGCACGGTGACGCAAGATGCCGAACACGGTCTCGGCGATCAGCGCTCGTTCACCGGAACCGGTGCGCTCGCTGCGGAAGTGGTGGCTCAGCGCAGCGTCAGCGGGATGAGCCAGTGGCAGGACGGCGCGCAGCGCTTGGATGACGAGTTCGAGGCGGTATTCAGTGATCAGCATGATGGTGTGTCTTGATTCGGGAGGGGGATTTTCTCATTTCAGCGAGGGCGGCATGAATAAATCTTCTAAGGGCGAGGTTCACTCGTCCGACAAGCGGATTTCTTGGATGACCATCACGCCGTTGATCGAGCCATCGCGTTCGATACGGACGACTTTTACTGGCAGCAAACGGTATTCCAGCGCCAACCAAATTTCCAGCCCTTCTTCGTCTGGACCGTGGATCTTGCGCACGGGCAAGGTGCGCAGTTTGCCCATCGGCGTCATGATCTCTTCCTCTTGATCGAGGCTGACGCGATAGCGCTCCAGCTTACGGCCATTGGTCACGGCCAGCGGCAGTGCTTCTTCGCGCAGTCGGAAGCGGGAGAGCTGGTAGAGCATGCTGAGTCTGTCTTGAGCATCATCGGTCAGCGCCGTTTCGCCACCTTGCGAGAAGCGCAGGATATGGTTCGTGTGGTCGAAGAACATCTCCACGTTCTGGTTCTTGCCGTCGAGGTTCTTGTCTTCTTGCGCGTAGTCCGGCTGGAATCCAGCGTGGGTGATGGTGCCGCGACTGGTCTGGTTGTAGAGCACGTTCTTGACCAAGCGCGCCAAACCTATGGTGCGGATGGTCGCGGTCAGCGTGTAGTGGCCGTCTTGGATCTCTAGCAGGTGGCGCACATCACCGACGTCGAAGCCGCCATCGGACAGGCGAACTTTGTATTTCAGCATGGCGTGCTTGGGCAGTGGCGGTGGCTCAGCTTCCAACGGTGCGGATTTTTCTGGTGGAGACGAGTCGGCAGCCGTCATGGTCGAATCCGGTTCGGGTTCGGCCGTGGCCTCGGTCGGCACGGCTGTGTCTGCCTGATCCGTAGTGGCGACTTCCGGCTGCGGGACGGGGGCGGCAGCAGGAGGTTGCGGCTTGGGACGCTTGGCGTTCAGCTTGGTCACTTTTTTGGGAGGTACGGCGGCGGGCTCGGGCAATTTCTCCAGCTTAGCTTGCAGCGGTGGCAGGTCGGGTTCGTCTTCCGGCAGGCTGAGCGGGACTTGCCATAACAGCAGCAGATGTAGCAGCGCCGAGGCGGCCAGCGCGATGACGATATGGCGCTGCTCGATGCGGGTCACGGCGTGATGCTGAGCCGGGTCAGGGTTTGCGTGTAGCGATTGCCACCGCCTTCGGTCACGACCACTTTTACCGGAAGCTGGTTGCGTTCGGTCGCCAGCCATATCTCGGTTTTAGCGCCGTTGGCTTGTGGCGGGGTGCTGACGTAGATCGCTTTGAATGTGCCGAAAGGAACCTCGATGTTCTGCTCAGCGGTGATCTGGTAATTGTAGATGTCCAGCTTGCTGCCGTTGGTCATGTGGAAGTCCAACGTCGATTTGCCCTGCAAGTCGAGGAACATGAACTGGTACATGGCCGACAAGCGGTCTTGCGTATCTTCCGGCAAGGTGACTTGGCGCGTGCCATTGTGGTCGTTCAGTGTGAGTTGATGGCCCGCCCAGTCGAACGTGGCGTTGGAATTCCGCTCGGTGTCCTTGATACGTTCCTGAGTCACGCGCTGCGGATGCAAGCCTTGCTCAAGGATGCTGCCGGTGCTGATGATCGTGATGGTTTCCGATTTGAACATGGCCGCGATGCCCACCGCTCGGGACACGCTTTCGATGCGGTAACTGTCGCCGTTGCGGGTGTAGGTCTCTTTGATCTCGGCGACATCCAGCCCCTCCAACTCCAGCGTGTATTCAGCTTCGACTCGGCTAGGCGGCGTAGCCCATGCGTTCGAGGAGATCAAGCAGGACAACAGGGCCAGCCAGCTCAGTACACGCAACATGGTTTACTCCATTTCAGGTGCGACGATGAAAGTATCGTTCGCTTCAGGCCCGTTGGAGGTGACTTTGCCGGATTCGTTCAACCACATCTGTCCGCCGCACAACCAAGCCACCGCTTGCGGATAGATGCGATGCTCCACTTTTAGGATGCGCGCCGCCAGCGTATCCGGCGTGTCGTCGCGTAATACCGGCACCGCACCCTGCGCGATGATCGGCCCGTGGTCGAGGTCGGCAGTGACGAAATGCACCGTGCAGCCATGCAGCTTCACGCCGTCGTCGATCGCACGCTGATGCGTGTGCAAGCCGGTGTAAGAAGGCAGCAGGGAAGGGTGGATGTTGATGAGTCGCCCGGCAAAATGCTCGACGAAACCCGGCGTGAGGATGCGCATGAAACCGGCCAGCACCACCAAGTCCGGCTGATGACGGTCGATCTCTGCCGCCAGCACCGCATCGAACGCCTCGCGCGTGGGATGTTCGCGGTGCGACACCACCGCCGTGGGGATGCCGCGCGCCTGCGCATAGTCCAGCCCACCCGCATCCGCCCGATTGCTGATGACCGCTGCGATGCGATGCGGCAGACCGGCCTCGACGATGGCCTGCATATTCGAGCCGCGCCCGGAGATAAGAATGACGATGTTCTTCATGGTGTGCAAAGGGATGAGGCGAGTGCGCGGATTATAACGGAAGCGCGCGGGTGTTTAGGCGGGCTGCACCACCACATAGTTCGCCGCGATTTCGCGGTAGAACTCGGCGGGGATGTCGGCCCAATCAACCAGTTGCACGATGATGGGCAGGTCGCTTTCGGAGAGCGCTTCAATCACGTCGGATAGGCTGGTCTGTCTGCGGTGCAGGTTATCCGGCTGCCGAACCACCAGATCAAGGTCGCTGGCGGCGTAGCAATCGCCGTTGACCCGGCTCCCATACGCCCATACTTCCGCTTGCGGCAGATGTCTGCGCATAATGTTCCGCACCATTTTCAGGTAAGGCGCAGGCAACTCCAGCCGCGCCGCTTCAGTCGTCGGCATGGCCGCTTTCCTTGTCCTGCTTGTGTTGCAGCGTGTCGGCCTGCGTGCGATGTTCCACAAAAAGGCGGGGGGCAGCACCAACGTTTTCTGTGTGAACTGCTCGCCGTAATCATGCGTACAGAATTTTACGGCTATCGCTCCGCGAAGAAAGCACTTTGCTGGCGAACTCACCCCGATTTGCCGCCAGATAACCCGTCAATGTTTGGTGGATGATGTCGGATTCGGAGCGATGCGTTTCTTCGGTCAGAGTTGACATGGTCAATACCTGCTTGGAGTAAAGTAAGGGGCGAAGTGCATTCCATCGGATGTTTTGGTATCCCCCATATGGGGCATTGCCCCTTTGTTATTAAGGCATACTCCGACTGACGGGGGCGAAGAATGGATGGCGACTACTTTTACGGAGATATTACTTCATTAGTTAGTAAGCTTTTTGCAAGTAAATCTGATGCTGCTGGTGTTAGATGACCATAGTCCCAAGTAGTAATGCCAAGTTTTCTATCTATTCCAATATATGTCAAACACCCCTCTTTGTTGCAAAAGAAGTCCATTAAATCAATAAACTTAACTCCACGTATCTTCTGAAATTTATTGGCCTTGAGGGAATCATTTAGTGCGAAAAATTCGCGATCAACACCTACCCAGGTTCTCTGGGGCGTGTTTATCCATAGATTACGCGCTATTACTTTTGGTAAGTCAGGCTTCCAGTGTGGAACCGGACCAGTAAAAATGATTCTATTTACCCCTATGTTTTTCAGCTTTTTAATAATCTGTTCCATTGAAGCTAGCGAGTGTCCCCCAGCTTGGGCAACTATAACAACGTCTGGTTTTACTTCAGAAATTGTTTTAATTGCAAACCAATTTGATTGCTCACAGTAGTTAGTAGTTGATGTGGCTGCAATACTAGGATGTGGAGCGCAACCAGAACTAGTAGCCATCAATATCTGCCAATCAAAGGGTAGATTTTTTTCAAGCCCAAAATATAACTGTTGTGCGTGTGAGTCTCCCCAAATTAGCACAGAGTGTGCGTATTTTGAATTTCTTGTATAACAGCTGCTAGCCACAGCTACACGCGGCGTTTGTGTTGACTTACCTGCCCGATATTTATCTATATCGTAAAAATCACAATCAAATCGATATTTGATGGGAATCTCCATTGTGGCAAAATATTTCTGTTTGGGGGGCGAGTTCTCAAAATAGGACAGGTAATCCCCCTTGTTATCGAGAGATCTTTGGGGAGCGCCTCCTTGCTTGTACAAGCCTGCTCCAAATGTCCAGACACACAACATTACAACCAATAAAGCAATAGTTTTTCCACGAGTGTCCCTCCCATGTCTGAATGGCTTCTCAACTAGCAGGTAGGAAAGCCAAGCTAAGCTGAGAGCCACTGCTAAAGCCAATAGCCCTTCGAAGGCAGATATATCGCCATTGGTAATTCTCAAATACGAAAGAATCGGCCAATGCCACAAATAGAGTGGATAGCTGATTAGCCCAATCCATACCATGAGTTTGTTGGTTAGCAGCTTTTCATTCAGCCAGGTTGTAGGTCCGGCGGAGATAATCAGAAATGCACCAATTGTTGGTAGTAATGCCCACCATCCCGGAAAATCTCTCCCTTTGTTTAGCAGGAGTAGTCCACTAAGGATTAGTGCAAACCCCAAGAGTGATTGGGTGTTTTTGTGTCTTTCGATGAGTTGTGGGCGATGCAAAGCAACGTAAGCTAAAACACCTCCCACCATTAACTCCCAAAATCTCGAGAGCGGTAGAAAGAATGCAGATGTAGGGCTGCGGTGTACTAGGTAGATATTGGTGGCAAAAGAAAGCACTGCAATCACGGCCGTAATTCGTAAAAAACTCCAATGACGTTTCCAAACATACGCCAGCAGTAGAGGCCAGAAGATATAAAACTGCTCTTCAATTGCTAGACTCCAAAGATGGAGCAAGGGCTTGGTTTCTGCTGAGTTGTCGAAGTAGCCACTTTCTTTCCAAAGAATCAAATTCTGAATGAAGCCTGAGCTAGCAGCGGTGTGTTTTCCAAGCTGTTTATATTCATCTGGAAAAAGCACAAACCAGCTAAATGCCAAGGAAGAAACCAGAACGAGGATTAGTGCTGGGAATATCCTGCGGACACGACGTGCGTAAAACTCTACGAGACTAAAGCGGTTGCGTTCAAGACTCGAGAAAATGATTGTCGAAATCAAAAATCCAGAGATAACAAAGAAAATATCGACGCCGATAAACCCACCGGGCATTTTCCCAGGAAATGCATGGAATATTACGACGGCAAGAATCGCAATCGCACGCAAGCCATCAATATCAGGCCGATATTTGGGGTGTGCTAGGTGGGGGTGTTTGGGGGGCGTCACTGCCAGCTCCCTCACTTCACCTGCGTCTGATGCTCTTCGCCATTCCTTGCACGAATCACGCCGATCTTGCTCACCGTCTCGCCCGCTGCTTGCAACTGGCTGACCGCCGCGTCGGCATCCGCTGCTGCGACCACGACTACCATGCCGATGCCGCAGTTGAAGGTGCGGTACATCTCTTGGGCTTCGACGTTGCCGCCTTCTTGTAACCAGCGGAACAGTTTGGGCATTTGCCAGCTAGCAGCATCGATTTCAGCGACGACGTTGGCGGGCAACACGCGCGGGACGTTCTCGGTGATGCCGCCGCCGGTGATGTGGGCCATGCCTTTGACGTTGATCGCTTGCATCAGCGCCAACAGCGGTTTCACGTACAAACGGGTGGGCGCCATGATGCAGTCGGCCAAGCTACGTTTGCCGTCGAATGCCGCGTCCAGATCAGGCGCGGAGCGTTCGATGATCTTGCGGACCAGCGAGTAGCCGTTGGAGTGTGCGCCGTTGGAGGCCAGGCCCAGCACCACGTCGCCAGGGACGATGGTGTCGCCGGTGATGATCTTACTCTTTTCCACCACGCCGACGGCGAAGCCAGCGAGGTCGTATTCGCCCACGGGGTACATGCCGGGCATTTCGGCGGTTTCGCCGCCGATCAGCGCACAGCCGGAATCCTCACAGCCTTTGGCGATGCCCTTGATGACTTCCGTTGCGGCAGCTACGTCCAGCTTGCCGCAGGCGAAGTAGTCGAGGAAGAACAGCGGCTCAGCGCCTTGCACCAGAATATCGTTCACGCTCATGGCGACGAGGTCGATGCCGACGGTGTCATGGCGGTTGAGTTCGAAGGCTAGCTTCAGCTTGGTGCCCACGCCATCGGTGCCGGAAACTAGCACTGGCTCTTTGTACTTTTTGGAGATTTCGACCAGTCCGCCGAAGCCGCCGATGCCGCTCAGGACTTCGGGACGCATGGTGCGTTTGGCGTAAGGTTTGATGTTTTCGACCAGCTGGTCACCGGCGTCGATGTCAACACCGGCGTCGCGGTAGGATAGGGAGGCGTTCTGGTTCAAGTTGAGTTCTCGCTTTCTTCAGGATAAAGTGCGGCAAATTTCGCCGGATTTTACCTTAAATGACCCCGCAACGCTTCGCTGCACTGCAATGGCTGGCCTTTCTTCTGGCTGCGCTGACGCTGCTCTACCTGCTAAGCCCCATCCTCACGCCGTTTGTCGCGGCAACCATCCTCGCTTACATCTGCAATCCGCTGGTGGCGCGGCTGTGCCGCTGGGGGTGCTCGCGCACGCTGGCGACGATCGCGGTGATGCTGGGTTTGGTCGCACTGGTGGCCGGGTTGCTGCTGATCATCTTGCCGCTGTTGCAGCAGGAATCGGCGCTGCTGGTGGAGCAGGTGCCGGGTTGGTACGAGCAGCTGCGCCAGCGCTGGTTGCCGCAGTTGCAACAGTTGTTGGGCGACGATGCCAGCGCCGCTGGCTTACGCAGTTGGCTGATGGCGCACTGGCAGAACGCAGGCGGCGTGGCGGGTAAGCTACTGCCTTGGCTGGGCGGCAGCAGTGCAGCGCTGTTCGCTTTGTTGATGAATCTGCTGCTGATCCCAGTGGTGCTGTTTTACTTGCTGCGCGACTGGGAAGCGTTGCTAGGCAAGCTGAGCGAGTTAGTGCCTATGCGCCATAAGGCGTTAGTGAGCCGTGTCACGCTTGAGATCG
Source organism: Ferriphaselus amnicola (assembly GCF_000974685.2). NCBI lineage: Bacteria > Pseudomonadati > Pseudomonadota > Betaproteobacteria > Nitrosomonadales > Gallionellaceae > Ferriphaselus > Ferriphaselus amnicola. The sequence goes on along the minus strand of NZ_AP018738.1, from coordinate 2,076,597 downwards.
ACGGTGTGCTGGCTGAATTCCTGCGCGGCCAGCTCTCGGTGATGGCGCTGATGTCGGCCTATTACGTGCTCGCTCTGAGTTTGACCGGCCTTGAATTCTCGCTGCCCATCGGTCTGCTGGCCGGAATGCTGGTGTTCGTGCCCTACCTTGGCATGGTTGCGGGGCTGGCGCTGGCAACCTTGGCGGCAGTGATGCAGTTCGACGAATTCACCCGCGTGTTCCTCGTGTGGGCGGCGTTCGGCCTCGGCCAGTTGCTGGAAGGCGTGGTGGTCACGCCCTGGTTGGTGGGCGAGCGCATCGGCCTGCATCCGCTGGCGGTGATCTTCGCTCTGCTGGCGTTCGGCCAGTTGTTCGGCTTCTTCGGCGTGCTGCTGGCGCTGCCGCTCTCCGCCGTGTTGCTGGTCGGCTTGCGCCATGCGCGCGATGGCTATCTTTCCAGCACCTTGTATCGGGACTGAGTGATGAACCAATTACTGCTGGGGATCGCACCCGACTGGGTGCCGACGTTGGACAATTTCGTGTCCGGCCACAATGTCGAATTGTTGGAACGTCTGCGACATGCGCTGCTGGGCGAAGGTGAGCGCAGCATCTACCTGTGGGGCGAGGCGGGCAGCGGCAAATCCCATCTGTTGCGGGCGTTGGTGGTCGCGGCGCAGGAACTGGGGCTGAGCGCGGAATACGCTGTGGCGAACGTCCCCGTGGTAGCCGATGTGATCGCAGTCGATGACGTGCATACGCTGGATGGCGAGGCGCAGATCGCGCTGTTCGCTTTGTATAACCAGATGCGCGATAGCGGCGGACTGTTGCTGGTGAGCGGTACGATGGCGGCGATGCAACTCGGATTGCGCGATGATCTGCGCACGCGGCTTGGCTGGGGCTTGGTCTATGAGGTTCACTGTTTGAGCGACGAGGAAAAGGCGCAAGCGCTGCAACGTCATGCCTATGCGCGCGGGCTGGAATTGCCGTCGGAAGTCATCCAATACTTGTTGCGTCACGGACGGCGCGATCTTCCTGCTTTGCTGACGACGCTCGATGCGCTGGATGAGCTTTGCTTGCGTCTGAAGCGCTGGCCTTCGGTGCCTTTGCTGAGAGAGGTTATGCAAACGGCAAGTCAGGCCGACTTGCCGTTCAACACTGATTAGGCTGACTCTGCCGCGCGTTCCACGCGCTGAATCTGCAAGGCCGTTTCCAACTGCTCGTTGCTGATCAAGCCATGCTGGATCAGGAACGCGCCGATGCGACCATCGCGTTTGGGGTTGAACTGCGCCAAAACGCCCATCAACACTTCTTCGGTGAGCGCGCCGGTATCCAGCAAGATCGCACCCAATGGGCGGTGGTTGGGTTTGTGCAGCGGCACGGGTTCGTGGACTTCACTGATCTCGCCGAAATACAGGGGATTGTCTTTGTCGATGCGCTGGCCGAGCGCTTGCACTTCTTTCCAGTAGGTGCGGTTGCTATCAGTCGCGGCGAAGCGGCGAGCGGCGCTTTCAAACTCTTCGTGCCGATCCAGTGAGCTAAGGATGGATAGCAGTAGCAACCAAGCCTGCGGCTTGTCGGGCGATTGATCCAATAGTTTCTCTAGGATTTGGATGGCCAGCTCGGGATGGCCGTGAACGGCGTACAGCTCAGCCTCTTCAACCACCCAATCGGATTCTTGGGGTGGCTCCGCTGGTTTGACGGGAGGCGCTACGGCGATGATGGGCTCGGGAGCTACGACGGCAGCGGGCGTTACTACGACTTCTGCGCTGGATGTGACTGGCGCGACATCTTGGGAGACAGCAACTGGGGTCAGATTGGCTGGAGCAAGTGGTAGGGTCGGCTCATCGCTGTCTTGCACGATGCTTTCGCCCGTCCATTGGGCTTTCATGCGTTTATTGTACTGGCGCAGGCCGACTAGGATCAACAGAATGGCACCCAAAGCCAAGGCTAGATTGCTCATCAAGTCAGACTCTGGCTCGATCACCGGGGGCGGTGTGGTCGCCTTGACTGGCGTGGGTTTTGCCGTCGGTACCGCTGCGGGTTGCGACTGAGCGGCAGGCTGAGCTGACTCCATCGAGGTCGCTTGAGCGGGTTCGCTCACTGCTTGCCCCATCTGGACGCGCACCAGCTTAAGCTCTTCCTGCAATTGCATGACCTGATGCTGCAAGGCAAGGAAATTAGCCGTCTGATCATCCTGATCCAGCAGGCGTTGTTGAGCGAGCAGTTTGTTGCGATCGGCTTCACTCAGCTTGCCGACGCGCGAGGTGTCGATCACATCGGTGGATAAGCGCAGATGGAATTCGCCGATCTCGGGAGCTTTGCGCGAGATCGGCGCAGAGCGATCATCTTTGGCTTGCGCAGTCTGGTTGGTTTTCACTCGTTTGCTGCGACGCGCTTTCGGTGAACTCGGTGCGGTGTCTTTGGCGGCGCTGCGAGTTTTGATCGGAATCGCTGTGCCTAGGGTCGGGCTTTGGATCAGGCTGGGTTCGGCAGGGGTTTCCGCGCTGGGGGACGACTCCAAACTGGGGAGCGCAGTGAACGTGCGGCTGATGCTACCTTGTCCGGGGCAGCGGACTTGTAACTGCAAACGAACGTAAGCCTTGTTGATCGGTTGATTGCCTTGGATGAGCACGACTGAGCGGTCTTTGTCTTGCTGCAATGACAAGCTGGCCTGAGTGATGAATTCGTCAGGATTACCTTGCTCGGCGCTGGGGGCGATCAGCGTGAGGCAGCCTTCATCTACAGTCTCGTTGCTGGCAAGAGAGAGTGAGACTCTGGCCTTGAGTGGTTCCCCTAAGTGACTTTGTAATACGATGTCGCCGATGCTGACGGCTTGAGCGATACACGGAAGTGCTAATGCCAACGACAGCGCGAGCGGCGAGGTGAAACGAAGCACGAAGGCGCGCGCCGTGCGGCGCTGCATCTGAGCGGTGTGCTGACTTTGAACGGAATCCATGCCATCCCTTTGGTTATTATGCGGCTGGGCTTTGGTGCCGACACGTTCCGCTGTGGCTTGAATCTGGTATCGTTCGCCCTCGCGGAAACAGCCTTTTCCCTGTGCGCGGCATTATAGCCCGATGCGAGCGTGCATTGCCAAGCCGCTTACGCGTTAGTTTTACTGAATAATTGGAGTTTTGTTGTGAATCTTGCCCTATTTGATCTAGATAACACGCTACTGGATGGCGATAGCGACTTCGAATGGTCGCAATTTCTCATTTCTATCGGCGTACTCGACCGCGAATTGTTCGAGGCGAAGAATCTGCACTTCTATGAACAGTACAAGGCGGGCACGCTGGACATCCACGAGTTTCTCGACTTTCAGCTGAAGCCGCTGTCACGTCATTCGCGCCATGTGCTCGATGGCTGGCATCAGCAATTCATGCGCGACAAGATCATGCCCATGATCACGCCGCAGGCTCGAACTTTAGTTGCCAAGCACCGCGATGCGGGCGATGTGTGCGTCATTATCACGGCGACGAATAGCTTCGTCACCGCGCCCATTGCGCAGGAGTTCGGCATCGAATACCTGATCGCAACCGAACCGGAGCAGAAGGAGGGTGAATTCACTGGCGGTGTGGCGGGCGTACCCAGTTTTCGCGAAGGCAAGATCACCCGGCTGGAGCAATGGTTGGCGGAGAGCGGCTGGACTTGGGCAAGTTTCGACCGATCTACGTTCTACAGCGATTCCTTGAACGACTTGCCTTTGTTGGCCAAGGTGCAAACGCCTGTAGCGGTGAAGCCTGACGCTACGCTACGTACCTATGCCGAACAGGCGGGGTGGCCAGTTCTGGAGTGGTAAGGGTCTAGCCAGCGAGTAGCTAGATATAGGCGTTCGGGCTTAATGCTTTATTTTTTGAAGTGCCTAATAATGAATGCGGTGCCGTCAAGGCGCTAGTCTGATTTGAAGTTAACCGACCACCAAGGAGACGAACATGAAACGATTGATCGCATTGGCAGTGATGGGTTCGAGTTTGGCTGTCGCACCCGCCGTATTCGCAGGCGCGCAGCAGGAGAAGATGAAGACGTGCAACAAGGATGCTAAGGAGAAAGCGCTCAAGGGCGACGAACGCAAGGCATTCATGAAGTCTTGTCTGAGCGGCGGTGCCGCCGAAAGTGGCAAGGGTAAGCAACAAAGCAAGATGAAGGACTGCAATAAGCAGGCCGAGGGCAAGAAGGGCGATGAGCGCAAGTCGTTCATGAGCCAGTGCCTGAAAGGGTGATGTCTGCTGACTCAACATTGAGGGCGCGTCTAGCGCCCTTTTCATTATCCAAACGATGAATCCACGCTGGCTTTTCATATTTCTGCTGTTCGTCGCTGCACTGTCTGTGTGCGGCGCGCTGCTGAGTGGCTCGTCGCCGCTGTCGGCGGGCGAAGTCTGGCTCGGCTTATTGGGTCGGGGTGAGGCTGCGCAGATCGTTCAGGAATTGCGCTTGCCGCGCGTGTTGGCGGCGTTCGCTTGCGGCGGGCTGTTGAGCTTGGCGGGCGTGTTGTTGCAAGCGCTGTTGCGCAACCCGCTGGCCGATCCCTACATCCTCGGCGTATCTGGTGGGGCGGCAGTGGGCGCGTTGGCAGCGATGTTGTTGGGCGCGGGATTGCTGGCGGAACAGGGCGCTTCTTTGGCTGGCGCACTGCTGGCGATTGTGGTCGTGTTCGGCCTGGGCTTTCGCCACGGTGAGCGCAACCTCTACCGTTTGCTGCTCACTGGCGTAGTGCTTTCCGCCGGATGTGGCGCATTGGTCAGCTTGTTGTTGACGCTGGCACAAGCCGAGCAGGTGAAAGGCATGTTGTTCTGGCTGATGGGCGATCTGTCGCAGCCGCAAGGCTTGGAGCCAGCTTGGTTGGTATTGCTGGTCGTCAGCGTGGTGGCGACGCTGGCGGCGGGCGGACTGGATGTGTTGGCAGGCGGGCGTGACAAGGCCGCCGCGCTTGGTTTGGCCGTCACGCGCTGGCAGGCCGCGTTGTATTTCGCTGCCGCGCTGCTCACCGTGGCGGCACTGCAACTCGGCGGAAGCATCGGCTTCGTCGGCTTGCTGGTGCCGCACGCGATCCGCTTGCTGGGGGTGTCGGCGCATCGCTGGCTGATCCCGTGTGCCGTGCTGCTAGGCGGCAGCTTTCTCGTGCTGGCTGACACGTTGGCACGCTCTTTGTGGTCGCCGCTGCAACTGCCGGTCGGCATCTTCTCCGCCTTGCTCGGCGTGCCGGTGCTGTTATGGTTGCTGGGAAGGCGGGCGTGATGCTGGAAGCGCGTAGCCTCACGGTGAGTATGGGCGGCAAGACCGTCTGCCGTGAACTGAGTTTTGCCGTACAGTCCGGCGAATGCTGGGGCGTGCTGGGACAGAATGGCGCGGGTAAGTCCACCTTGCTGCGCACCTTGGCTGGATTGCATCAGCCTGATTCAGGCGAAGTTCGCTGGGGGAAATCGCTGTTGACCAACATTCCGCGCCGCGAATTAGCGCAGCAACTGGGGGTGCTGCTGCAAAGCGAGGGCGGCGAATTTTGGGGCTCGGTGCTGGACTATGTGCTGCTGGGACGCTTCCCGCACCGCCGCGCCTTGTTCGGCTACAGAACCGACGATGAAGCCATCGCGAGACAAGCGATGGCGGCGATGGACTTGAGCGAACTGGCGCAGCGTCCGCTCAACCAGCTTTCCGGTGGCGAACGCCAGCGTGCCGCCATCGCTCAATTACTGGCGCAGCAAGCGCAATGTCTATTGCTCGACGAACCCTTACAGCACCTTGATCTACGCCATCAGGCGCAGGTGATGGAACTACTTTCTGGCATGAAGTCGCGAGCCGTGTTCATGGTGCTGCACGATCTGCTATGGGCGCAGCGTTGCTGCGACCACCTGCTGCTGATGTTCCCAGATGGTCAAGTGCTGGCGGGGGCGAGCGCTGAGTTGCTGACATGCGAACATCTAGAAGCGCTTTACCAGTGCCGTCTGCGGGTGGCCGAGGTGGAAGGGGAGCGCTGTTTTCTTCCCGGTGTATAATCGCGCGTCATTTTGACGCCGCATCCCAACATCAACGAACTCCATGATTAGAAAACTGTTCAAGCGCGTATTCGGCAGGTCGGCCAAAGCCAAGTCCGTGGGCATGAGCCACGCGATCCCGTTCGCCGAGCACGGTGTCAGCCGCGACGGCATCAGCTACGGCGCGAAGCGCGTCACCGATGGCTTGCAGGCCGCTGGATTCAAAGCCTACGTGGTCGGCGGCGCAGTGCGCGATCTGCTGCTCAAGCGCGACCCCAAGGATTTCGATGTTGCCACCGATGCCACGCCGGAAGAAGTGAAGCGCGTGTTCCGCCGCGCCCATATCATCGGTCGTCGCTTCCGACTGGTGCACGTGATGTTCGGGCAGGAGACGGTCGAGGTGTCCACCTTCCGTCGCGCATTGGAAGCGGAAGAGGCGCAGACCGACGCGCATGGCCGCATTCTGCGCGACAACGAATTCGGCAACATGGAGCAAGATGCCGCTCGGCGTGACTTCACCGCCAACGGCCTGTTCTACGACCCGACCACCCAAGAGATCTTCGACTACCACCACGGTGTGGACGATGTGCGCGCCAACGTGCTGCGCATGATCGGCGACCCCGCTACCCGCTACCGCGAAGATCCGGTGCGCATGTTGCGCGCGGTTCGTCTCTCAGCCAAGCTGGGCATGACTATCGATCCGGCTACCGCCCAGCCCATCTTCGGTATGAAGGAACTACTGAGCAACGTGCCTGAGGCGCGGCTGCTGGACGAGATGCTCAAGCTGCTGCTGTCCGGCCATGCGGTCGAGTGCATCAAAAAATTGCGCGCCATGCACCTGCACCACGGCTTGTTGCCGATGCTGGACGTGATCCTGGAGCAGCCGATGGGCGAGCGTTTCGTCATGCTGGCGCTGGAGAACACCGACCAGCGCATCCGCGACGACAAGCCGACGTCGCCTGCGTTTCTGTTTGCCGCGCTGCTGTGGCACGAAGTGCTGACGGTCTGGAACAAGCGCATGGAGTCGGGTGAGCGTTCCTTGCCTGCGTTGAACGAAGCGATGGAGATCGTGCTGGAGCGCCAGCGTAAGAAGCTCGCCATTCCGCGCCGTTACGACGTGACGATGAAGGAACTGTGGTTGTTGCAACCGCGTCTGGAGCAGCGCAGCGGCCAGCGGCCTTATCGTTTGCTGGAGCAGCCGCGCTTCCGTGGCGCTTACGATTTCTTGGTGTTGCGTTGCCGTAGCGGTGAGGCCGATGCCGAATTGGGCGAGTGGTGGGACGAGTTTCAGGATGCCTCGGATGAGCGTCGTGCCGAGATGCTGATGCCGGACAACGGCTTGGCTGCGAAGAAGAAACGCCGTCGCCGCAAAAAACCGGCCAACGGCGCACCGGCTGCCACACCGGACGCTGTGGCGGAGTAATCATGGCGCACATCGCTTACATCGGACTGGGCAGCAATCTGGCTGACCCAGCGGCGCAGGTTCGCGGGGCATTGCGCGCACTCGACACCTTGCCGCAAACCCGCCTGCTGGCTCAATCCTCGTTGTACCGCAGCGCGCCAGTGGGTTACCTCGATCAGCCGGATTTTATCAATGCCGTGGCGAAAGTCGAGACGGGCTTAGGCGCACATGCGCTGCTGGATGCGCTGCTGGCGTTGGAGCAGGTCAACGGCCGTACCCGCGAGTTCCTCAATTCGCCGCGAACGCTGGATCTGGACGTGCTGCTGTACGACGATTTGCAACACCATGAGCACGGCCTGACCGTGCCGCATCCCGAGATGCATAAGCGCGCCTTTGTGCTGTTGCCGCTGTTGGAGATCGCGCCGGACTGCGAGATCCCGGGCGTCGGGAGGGCGGCAGAGGCCATGCAAAACTGTAGCGATCAATCACTGGAGCGGATGCAAGATGTCGCTGGATAAATATCGCCACATCGTCGTCGAAGGTCCCATCGGCGTGGGCAAGACCAGCCTCGCGCGCAAGCTGGCCGCGCACACTGGCGCAACCACGCTGTTCGAGAAGCCGGAAGCCAACCCCTTTCTGGAGCGCTTCTACCTCGATCCGGCGCGCTATGCCTTGTCCACCCAGCTGTCCTTTCTGTTTCAGCGTATCACCGAGATGAAACAGCTGACACAAGCGGGTATGTTCGAGGTCAACACAGTATCCGACTACCTGTTCGCCAAGGACGAGTTGTTTGCCCGCCTCAACCTGCACGACGACGAATTCATGCTCTACCAGAACGTGTTTCGCCACCTCGCGCCGCAGGTGCCCGCGCCCGACCTAGTGATCTATTTGCAAGCCGCACCGGAGACACTGATCGAGCGCGTCCATCGTCGCGCCAACCCTTACGAGCGGCCGATCTCTGACAGCTATCTCACCCGTCTATCGCAAGCTTACAGCGATTTCTTCTACCATTACGATGCCGCGCCGGTGTTCGTGGTGAATAGCGAAAACCTCAATTTCGTGGACAAGGCGGACGACTTTGCCATGTTGATGGAGCGCATCAAGCAGATGCGCGGAGCGCGGGAATATTTCAACGTGGGGGCCTGATGCGAACAACGCTGACCAATTTGCAAACCATGCGCAGCAAGGGCGAAAAGATCGCCGTGCTGACTTGTTACGATGCCAGTTTCGCTGCGCTGCTGGAAGCGCAGGGCGTGGACGTGCTGCTGGTCGGCGATTCGCTCGGCATGGTGTTGCAAGGCCACGAGACTACCCTGCCTGTGTCGCTGGACGACATGGTGTATCACACCGGATGCGTGGCGCGTGGCGCGAAGCAAGCCTTCATCGTTGCCGACCTACCGTTCGGCACCTCGCAAGTTAGCCCGGAAAAGACGTTCGAGAATGCCGCTCGGCTGATGGCGGCGGGTGCGCAGATGGTTAAATTAGAAGGTGGCAGTGAGATGGTCGCCACCGTCGAATTCCTCACCCGGCGCGGCATCCCTGTCTGCGCTCACCTCGGCCTTACCCCGCAATCCGTCCACCAACTCGGCGGCTACCGCGTGCAAGGCCGCGAGCAGAAACAGGCATTGGAACTCATCGAAGCCGCCCGCGAACTGGAGCAGGCAGGGGCGGGGATGTTGGTGCTGGAAATGGTTCCGGCTATTTTGGCGGAAGAGATCACTGCCAATCTGAACATTCCTACCATTGGTATCGGCGCAGGCGCGGGATGCTCCGGGCAAGTGCTGGTGCTGCACGATATGTTGGATGTGTTTCCGGGGAAGAAGGCAAGGTTTGTTAAGAGTTTTATGGCGGGAGCGACCTCTATCGCTGAGGCGGTGGGGGGGTATGTGAGGGAAGTGAAGGCAGGGGAGTTTCCGGCGAAGGAGCATGGGTTTTGAAGGCGGAATCTCACCACGTGCGTCTCAAGTTCGCGCTTATTATCAATCCTTGGATTGCTGTATAAATTGCGCGTTAGCCCTCATCAGCTGAGTACCTATGTTGTTTGAAACGTCAGAGCTAGAAGTCAGTGGATCATCCAGCATCATCGGGTTCACAACCGAGGGCGGTGGCAACTGGAAGGTGTGGGATCGATACTTGACAATTGATGGGAAGAAGGCTTTCCATATTGGCAACGTGTGCGAAACATGTTCATTCTTTTTTGAGCGTCTAGAGGGTGCCAACAAAAGCGTAAATTCCGAGGTAGTTGTTGATGCTCTTAATAAAGGTGTTCGGAATCTTGCCCCTTCTATCGTCCAAGCGTTAGCGCTAATCGTTCCAGACGGCAAGTACAAGTTGTTGCTACAAGACGTCCGGCCTCGCTTGGTGAAGCCAGGAGAAGAGTCAGACTACTTCGCAGACGAACAGGTGGCGCTGTGGGGAGTCAATGGCTTTTGGGGTATGCCCCACTTCCCAAAGACCGAGTATTACCGTCTTCGGACAAAATCGATGAAAGAGGGTCGGGGTCTATTCGAATTCTTAGTTCCGATGTTTCCGCACAATTGGTTAGATCAGAGGCGCTTGGCAGAATACGAGGCTGCATATAACAACAATGAAATGCCATCCGCTGTGAGTATCAGTATCCTCGACATCAAGTCACCTGCGGATTGGGATAGAGAGCAAGACATCACGAGCCATTGGTGTCTAGCACATTACCTTATCGATGGGCACCACAAGGCTTACGCTGCTGCAAAGAGCGGAAAGCCATTTACACTTATTTCCTTTCTTGCCGTAAGTCAGGGTATTTCCTCTGAAGAGGAAATAACAGAGGTAGTGAGAGCGTTAAATGACCTAGGTAGGGCGCAATAAGCAACTGGCATTGCGCCGCACGGTTAAAATAGCCGAGCTACCCCCGGTGACTTTCGTTGAACTCCACTAAGCCTAAACTGAACACTTCTACCCCCTCCCTGCAACGGAGCCGGTCTAGCTGACTCGCGATGCGTTAAACTCCGCCCATTAGTTTTTCCTTCAATTCTCAAAATGCAGTTGATCCATTCCGTTTCCGAGTTGCGCGCCCGTTTGGCGGGTGAGTCGTCCGTCGCTTTTGTGCCTACGATGGGCAATCTCCACGTGGGTCATCTTGATCTAGTGCGCATCGCCCGTCAGCATGGGCGCTGTGTGGTGGTGAGTATTTTCGTCAACCCGTTGCAGTTCGGCGTGGGCGAGGATTTCGATACGTATCCGCGTACTTTAGAGGCAGATTGTGCGCAGTTGCAGGGCTTGGCGGATGTGGTGTTTGCGCCCTCGGTCGCTGAGATGTATCCGCTGCCGCAGACGATGACGGTGACACCGCCGCCTATCGCCAGTGAGTTGTGCGGCGCGGCGCGGCCCGGCCATTTCAGCGGGGTAGCGACGGTGGTGTTGAAGCTGTTCAATCTGGTGCAGCCGCAAGTCGCCGTGTTCGGCAAGAAGGATTACCAGCAGTTGCACGTGATTCGTCAGTTGGTGGCGCAGTTCAACCTGCCGGTCGAGATCATCGGCGGCGAAACGGTGCGGGCGGCGGATGGCTTGGCCTTATCTTCGCGCAATCAGTATTTGAGTCCTGCCGAACGTGGCGAGGCGGTGTTTTTGTCACAAACCTTGCAGGCAGTGAAACAAAATCTGCTCTCCGGTGTCCGAGACGCCGCCGCGTTGGAGCGGCAAGCGGCAGAAGCCCTGGCGGCGCGTGGTTGGCAGGTGGACTACGTGGCGATACGTTCACAAGCTACGCTGGCTGCTCCGACATCCGGCGAGCACGAGTTGGTGGTGCTGGCGGCGGCCAAGCTGGGCATCACCCGCTTAATCGATAACCTTGAAATTTGTCTTGAGGGGTAAGCGCTTATATAATGCGCGCCTCTTTTCTGGAAGGTCAGTCCATGCAACGTACCATGCTCAAGTCGAAACTGCACCGCGTGACCGTCACGCAGTCGGAACTTCATTACGAAGGTTCCTGTGCGATCGACGATGATCTGCTGGATGCGGCTGATATCCGCGAGTATCAGCAGATCGACATCTACAACGTGAGCAACGGCGAGCGCTTCACTACTTATGCCATTCGCGCCCAGCGCGGTTCCGGCACGATCTCGGTGAATGGTGCGGCGGCGCACAAGGCCAATCCGGGTGACTTGCTCATCATCGCGACTTACGCGCAATACACCGAACTGGAGCTGGAGCGCTTCCACCCGCAACTGGTGTACGTGGATGCGCAGAACCGCATCGTGATGCAGCGCGACTTCATCCCGGCGCAGGCCGCATGAGCGTCGAACTCTCGGTAGTCATTCCCGTTTATAACGAAGAGCAAGGCTTGCAGGCCTTGTTCGACCGGCTGTATCCGGCACTGGACAAGCTCGCCATCGCCTACGAGATCGTGTTCGTCAACGACGGCAGCCGTGACCGCTCCGCCGCCATTCTGCGCGAGCAGTTCCAGAAGCGTCCAGACGTGACCCGCGTCATTCTGTTCAACGGCAACTTCGGTCAGCACATGGCGATCATGGCGGGCTTCGAGCGTTGTCGTGGTCAGCGCATCGTGACGCTGGATGCCGATTTGCAGAATCCGCCTGAAGACACTGCTTTGCTGCTGGCCAAGATGGACGAAGGCCACGACTACGTTGGCTCGATCCGTCGCCAGCGCAGCGACAGCACTTGGCGGCATTACGCTTCGCGCGCCATGAACGGTCTGCGCGAAAAAATCACCCGCATCAAGATGACCGATCAGGGCTGCATGTTTCGCGCCTACGATCGCGCCATCATCGACGCTATCAACGCTAGCCGCGAAGTAAACACCTTCATCCCGGCGCTGGCCTACACCTTCGCGCGCAACCCCGCCGAAGTGGTGGTTGGCCACGAAGAGCGTGCGGCGGGTGAGTCGAAATATTCGCTATACAGCCTGATCCGCCTCAACTTCGATCTGGTGACGGGCTTTTCCGTGGTGCCGCTGCAATGGTTCTCGATGGCAGGTATCGGCATCTCGCTGTTGTCGGCGATCTTCTTCGTGTTCTTGGTGCTGCGCCGTTTGTGGATCGGCCCCGAGGCGGAAGGCCTGTTTACCTTGTTCGCGCTGATGTTCTTCCTGATCGGCATCGCCTTATTCGGCATCGGTCTGCTAGGCGAGTATGTCGGACGCATCTACCAGCAAGTGCGGCATCGGCCGCGTTATCTGGTGGAAGCCGTGCTGGAACAGCGCGATGAGTAGCGCGGTCGTCTTCGCCTATCACAACGTCGGCTGTCGTTGCCTCTCCGTGCTGTTGGCGCACGGCGTGGACGTGAAGTTGGTGGTGACCCACCGCGACAACCCTAACGAGAACATCTGGTTCGACAGCGTGCAGGCGCTGGCCGAGCTGCACGGCATTCCGACCATCACGCCGGACGATCCGAACACGCCGGAAGTCGTCGAGCAGATCCGCGCCTTGCAGCCGGAATTCTTCTTCTCCTTCTACTATCGCGAGATGCTGAAGAAGGGCTTGCTCGACATCCCGCCGCGCGGGGCGCTCAACATGCACGGCTCGCTGCTGCCCCAATATCGTGGCCGCGTGCCGGTGAACTGGGCGATCATCCACGGCGAGACCAAGACCGGTTCGACCTTGCACTACATGACCGAGAAGCCGGACAACGGTGACATCGTGGCGCAGCAGGCGATCCCCATCCTGCCCAATGACACCGCGCACGAGGTGTTCCAGAAAGTGATGGTCGCCGCCGAGTTGGCGCTGAACGGTGTATTGCCCGCCCTGCTGGCCGGAACCGCGCCGCGCTTGAAGCAGGACTTGAGTCTGGGCGGCTATTTCGGTGGTCGCAAACCGCAGGACGGCGTAATTGATTGGGCGCAAAGTGCGCAAACCATCCATAATCTGGTGCGCGCCGTCGCCCCGCCGTATCCGGGCGCAACGACCACGCTGATGGGCAAACCGATGCGCATTCTGCAGACGCTGGTGACGCGTTGTACCGTGGCAGGGAAAGAGCCGCCCGCCTTTTATGTCAAGGAAGGCCGAGCCTATGCGATCTGCGGCAGCGGCGTGCTGCGCGTGGTGCGTTTTGAGCTGGACGGCGTGGAGATGAGTGCAGCAGCATTCGCGGCGCAGTATGGCTCGGCAAGATTCGAATTCAATTCTTAAGGAAACAACATGAAAAAAGTCCTGATCCTCGGCGTGAACGGCTTCATCGGCCACCACCTGTCCAACCGTATCCTGGCTACCACCGACTGGGAAGTCTACGGCATGGACATGAGCACCGACCGTATCTCCGACCTGATCGGCAAGCCGCGCTTCCACTTCTTCGAGGGCGACATCACCATCAACAAGGAATGGGTGGAATACCACGTCAAGAAGTGCGATGTGATCCTGCCACTGGTGGCCATCGCCACGCCTTCGACCTACGTGAAGCAGCCGCTGCGCGTGTTCGAGCTGGATTTCGAAGCCAACCTGCCCATCGTCCGTGCCGCGGTGAAATACGGCAAGCATCTGGTGTTCCCGTCCACTTCCGAAGTCTACGGCATGTGTCATGACGAAGAGTTCGATCCGGAGAATTCCGAGCTGATCTGCGGCCCGATCAACAAGCCGCGCTGGATCTACTCCAACTCCAAGCAGTTGATGGACCGCGTGATCTGGGGCTACGGCATGGAAGGCCTGAACTTCACCCTGTTCCGTCCGTTCAACTGGATCGGCGCCGGTCTGGATTCCATCCACACTCCGAAGGAAGGTAGCTCGCGCGTGGTGACCCAGTTCCTCGGCCACATCGCGCGCGGCGAGAACATCAGTCTGGTCGATGGCGGCCACCAGAAGCGTGCCTTCACCCATATCGGCGATGGCATCGACGCGCTGATGAAGATCATCGAGAACAAGAACGGCGTGGCCACCGGCAAGATCTACAACATCGGCAACCCGACCAACAACTACTCCATCCGAGACTTGGCTGACATGATGATGAAGCTGGCCAACGAGTACGTGGAATACCGCGACACCGCCGCCAAGGTGAAGATCGTCGAGACTACCTCGGACGCATATTACGGCAAGGGTTACCAAGACGTGCAGAACCGCGTACCGAAGATCACCAACACCTGCGAAGAGCTGGGCTGGAAACCCACCACCAGCATGGCTGACACTCTGCGCAGCATCTTCGAAGCCTACCGCAGCCAGATCGCCGAAGCGAAGGGTTTGGTGGACTAAAACAGTGCTGAGTTGCGAGTGCTGAGTGCCGAGCAAGTCTGCTCTACACTCAGCACTCGGCGTTTCCTACTCAGCTCTCAGCACTTTGTATTCCGTACTCAGCACTCGCCTCTATGCAGCTCGCACTCAAGATCGACGTAGATACCTATCGTGGCACCCGCGAGGGTGTGCCGCGCCTGATGGAGGTGCTAAAGAAACACGGCGCGAGCGCCACCTTTTTCTTCACTCTCGGTCCAGACCATATGGGGCGCGCCATCAAGCGCGTGTTTCGTCCCGGCTATCTCGGCAAAGTGTCGCGCATGTCAGTGGTGGAGCATTACGGCATCAAGACGCTGCTCTACGGTACGCTGCTGCCTGCGCCCGACATCGGCAAGCGTTGCGGCGACCTCATGCGCAAAGTACGAGATGAAGGTTTTGAGGTTGGTATCCACTGCTACGACCACATCCGCTGGCAGGATCACGTGGCGGAGAAGGATGCCGAGTGGACGCAGCAAGAACTCAAGCGTACCGTTGATCGCTATAGCCAGATCTTTGGTGACGCCCCGAAATCGCATGCCGCTGCGGGTTGGCAGATGAACCGCGAAGCCTTTCGCCTGATGCAACAGCACGGTTTTTCCTATAGCTCTGACACGCGCGGCACGCATCCCTTCATGCCGGTGTGGGAGGGCGAGATCATCGCTTGTCCGCAGATTCCCACCACGTTGCCTACGCTGGACGAACTCATCAATCGCGATGCCATCACGCTGGATACATTGGCCAACTACATGCTGCACCTGACGGAAAACCAGCCGGAGCAGTCGCAGGTGTTCACCCTGCATGCTGAGCTGGAAGGCGGCAAGTGGATGCCGGTGTTCGAGCGGTTGCTGGAAGGCTGGAAGGCACAAGGCTTCGAACTGGTGTCGATGGCGCAATACCGCGCCAGCCTCAAAGCTGAAGAGCTGCCGCTGCACAACATCGAGATGCGCGAAGTGGATGGGCGCATCGGAAAACTGGCGGTACAGGCGCAAGCGTATCCTTAACAGTGCTGAGTCGTAAGCGACTGTTACAATAGCGGTAACTCATCTTTCTTTTTGTCATGGGACTTTACGCTTTTATCGCTATTGGACTCGGTGCGGCCATCGGCGCTTGGCTGCGCTGGGGGCTGGGTCTGTGGCTGAATCCGGCGCTGCCTGAACTGCCGCTGGGCACGCTGGCGGCGAATCTGGTGGGCGGCTATCTGATCGGACTAGCGGTGGCGTTCTTCATGCAACACCCGGGGATCGCGCCGGAGTGGCGCTTGTTCGCCATTACCGGCTTCCTCGGCGGCCTGACCACCTTCTCAACTTTTTCCGCCGAGACCGTCACCCTGCTGATGCGCGGCCAGTACACTTGGGGCGCGGCCATCATCGCCGCCCATCTTGGCGGCTCGCTGGTGATGACGGTGCTGGGTATCCAGTCGTTCAAGTGGTTGCAATCCTAGGGGGCGTGATGGAAACCTTGAAGTTCTACCTCAGTGAGAAGCAGCAGCGCGAGGGAAAATCGCTCTACGAATGGTTGCTGGAGGAGGCGCGCCGATTAGGTGTCTCCGGCGGTTCGGCGTTCCGCGCCATTGCAGGCTACGGGCGGCACGGACGGTTGCACGAAGAGACTTTCTTCGAGCTGGGCGGCGAGTTGCCGGTGACAGTGGAGTTCGTGCTGGAATCGGCACAAGCGGATCGACTGCTCGAAGCCCTGCGTCCGCAGGGGCTGAAACTGTTCTACGTCCGGCAGCCAGCTGAGGCGGGCGTGGTGTGATAGTGAGTGTGCAGACGTATCTGCGCACGCCAAGCAGCCGCATCGCTCAATGGGGCGCAGCCAATTCCCGCATTCCCAGCAACGCCGCGCCGAACGCCGCTTCCGCCTGATTCGCTGCCATCACCGACACGCCCAACAGCCGTTCCCGCATCTGCATCCACACGGCATTCTTCGCTCCGCCACCCGCCGTGACCACCGCGCGCAAGGGTGTCGCGCCCAACTCCGCCAGCTTGGTGTAACCCGCCGCTTCGATGCGGCTTAGACCTTGCAGCAAGCCATGCAGGAATTCGGCATCATCATGAGGTCGAGGCGATAGGCGTGGCGTGAGCAGCGGATCGTTGATGGGGAAGCGCTCACCGGGGCGCGGCAGCGGGTAATAGTCGAGTGGGCTTTCCTTGGTTGGGTCGATGCGGGCGGAAAATGCCGTTAGTTGCGCGTCGTCAAAGAATTGTCGCAATACCCCACCCCCTGCGTTGGACGCGCCGCCCGCCAGCCACAGGTTGCCGTAGCGATGGCTGTACACGCCAAACTCTGCCGCTTCGACGCGCTGCTCCGACAGCAGTTTCAGCACCAGCGTCGTTCCCAGCGATGTCACCGCCTCGCCCGGCTGCGTCACACCTGACGCGATGAAGGCGGCGATACTGTCCGTCGTTCCTGCGTGTACCTGACAATCTGCCGCAATGCCGTAACGTTGCGCTAGCTCCGTCGAGATCGTGGCGATGGCCGTGCCGGGTGCGACGATCTTTGGCAGCAGTTGGCTGTTCGGCAAGGTCAGTACCCACTCCGGCCAGCACAACGCTTCCACGTCGTAGCCGCTCTTCAGCGCGTTGTGATAATCGGAAATGCCGCCTTGGCCTGTGAGTAAAGCCGCCAGCCAATCCGCCTGATGCAGGAAATGCGCCGCCCGCGAAACCTCGGCATGGCGCGTCAGCCACAAGAACTTCGCCAACCCGGATGTCGCACCACACACCGTGTGATTGGGCGGCGCGATGCCCTTCAGTTCAAGCGCCTCCGCCGTTGCCCGTCCATCGTGATACATCAGCGCAGGCGAGATTGGCTCCAGCGCCGCATCGCACATCAACACCGTCGCGGAAGTCGCGTCGATCGTGATGCCGCGCAACTGGCGGGCAAGCTCGGCGGGCAAACCAGAAAGCAAGGAATGCAGCGCCTCGCGCCAGACTTGAGGCGATTGTTCAGCGGGAAAGGCAAGTTGCCCCTGATGGATGATGCGCGCGTCCGCGTCGAGCACACACGCCCGTGCGCCGGACGTACCGAAGTCGAGGCCGAGGTAATAGCTCATTTTTACCTCGGCTGCGCGCTTAGCCTCGCGTATTCGATTGCGTCGAGAACTGGCTCAGCTCCACATACGGCGCGGGCTGCCAGCCTTGTTTGCGATGTTCGGCGACCACGTTGGTGAAGATGCCACCGCGCACGTAGAACTTGGCGGTGAGGCGCATGAACTTGGGATCGGTGGCGGCGACCAAATCGTTGAGGATGCGGTTGGTCACGTCTTCGTGGAAGCAGCCTTCGTTGCGGAAGCTCCACATGTACATCTTCAGGCTCTTGAGTTCGACGCATTGCTGGTCAGCGATGTAATCCAAGATCAGCGTGGCGAAGTCCGGCTGGCCGGTTTTTGGGCACAAGCAGGTGAACTCCGGGATCTCCATGTGGATGTGGTAATCACGGTTCGGGTGCGGGTTGGGGAAGGTTTCCAAAGACTTGCTGGGTTGTGTGCTCATGTTGATGTACTCGGTTAGAATGCGGCGGATTATACCGTTGAGCGACCCGAATTGCGCCTTTCCCATATCAAACTCGCTGGTTTCAAATCCTTCGTTGACCCGACGCACATCGCGTTGCCGGGTCAGTTGGTGGGCGTGGTGGGGCCGAACGGCTGCGGCAAGTCGAACGTGATCGACGCGCTGCGCTGGGTGCTGGGCGAATCCAAGGCATCGGCTTTGCGCGGTGAATCCATGCAGGATGTGATATTCAACGGCTCGCTCAATCGCCGTCCGGTGGCACGCGCCAGCGTCGAGCTCGTCTTCGATAATTCGCTGGGCAAAGCGGCGGGGCAGTGGACGTCCTACGCCGAGATTTCCATCAAGCGAGTGCTTAAGCGCGACGGCGATTCTTCCTATTTCATTAACAACCAGCATGTGCGCCGCAAGGACGTGACCGACATCTTTCTCGGCACTGGGCTGGGGGCGCACGCCTACGCCATCATCGAGCAGGGCATGATCTCGCGCATCATCGAGGCCAAGCCGGAAGAGTTGCGTGTGTTTCTGGAAGAAGCGGCGGGGGTGTCGCGTTACCGCGACCGGCGGCGCGAGACCGAGAACCGGTTGGCCGACACCCGCGACAACCTGCTGCGCGTGGATGACGTATTGCAGGAGCTGGATGCGCAGTTGCTACGGCTGGCCGAGCAGGCTGAGCTTGCCAAATTGTTCCGTGCGCTGGAGCAGCGCCGCACCACCACGCAGCATCTGCTGTGGTTGGTCAAACGTCAGGAAGCGGCATTGCAACGCCGCCGCTATGCAGATGCCACAGAGCAAGCGCGCACCGATCTAGAGGCGGCTGCCGCGCATCTGCGCGAGACTGAAGTCAGGCTGGAAGCATCACGCAGCGCCCATTACCAGATGTCCGATGAGCTGCATGGCAAGCAGGTTGCGCTGTACGAGGCTAGCGCCGACGTGTCTCGGCTGGAGCAACAAATCGCGCACTTGCTGGCACAGCGTCAGCGCATTGCCCAGCAAGTGCTCAGTAACGAGCGACTGATCGAGCAGCAGCGTGCGCAATCGCAAGCGGTGACGCAGAAACTGGCGCATTGGCGGCGTGAGCAAGAGGCTGCCGCGCTGCGTCTAGAAGACAGCGCACAGAATGCCGAAGCGGAATCCGCTAGTTTGCCGCAAGTCGAGGAGGCGCAGCGTGGTGCGCAAGAACGCTACAACGCTATGCAGCACGAACGCTTACAGTTGCAGCAGCAGATGGAGCTGGCCGAATCACAGCGTGGTCACTGGCAGCGCACCATCCAGCAAGTCGCTGCGCGCAAATCGCGCCTGTTGCTGGAACGCGACAATCTGCCCAAAGCGGATGCGGCAGCGCTGGAGACTGCGCTTCAACAACAGGCTGAACTGGAACAGGTCGGCGGCGAGTTGCAGCAGCGGCTGGCAGCATTGCAGGCGCAACTGCCGCAGGCCGATGCGCAACGGCGCAATCTGCGCGGGGCGGTGGTGCAGCAGGAGCGCGGGCTGGCGCAGACGGAGGCTAGGCTGTCCGCTTTGCAGCAGCTTCAACAGAAGTTGGACACGGATCGAGCCATGCAAAGCTGGCTGGCGCGACATCGCCTCGATGGTTTGCCGCGTTTGTGGCAATCGCTGCGGGTGGAAGCGGGCTGGGAAGATGCGCTGGAAGCGGTGCTGCGCGAGCGGCTGAACGCTCTGCGGCTGGATGCGCCGCATGCGTTGTCGGAAGCGCCTCCCGTGAAGCTGGCGCTGTACGGTACAGGAGGCGAGGTACAAGCATGGCCGTCTTCAGCCCTGAAGCCCTTGCAATTGCTGGTCGAATGCGGCGATCCGGCCGTTTCCGTTGTACTGGTCGATTGGCTGGCGGCGGTGTATGTGGCTGACGATATGGATGACGGGCTGGCGCGGCGGGGCGAGTTGCCGTTAGGTGCAT
This sequence comes from Ferriphaselus amnicola, assembly GCF_000974685.2. Lineage (NCBI taxonomy): Bacteria > Pseudomonadati > Pseudomonadota > Betaproteobacteria > Nitrosomonadales > Gallionellaceae > Ferriphaselus > Ferriphaselus amnicola. Next base: position 2,056,630 of record NZ_AP018738.1, on the reverse strand, counting down.
GTTTCGTGACACCGCAAGGACACCAGATCGGGGCGCACAGTGTGGTATTCCATGCGCCGGACAGTGCGGTGCATGGCGTGTTGGCGCGCAGCCGCGAGATTGCTTTGCTTGAACAGGAGGTGGCGGAGCAGCGCACTGGCGTGGAGTTCGCCCGTCAGCAGATGCAGGATGCTGAGCACGCCTACCAGCAGATCGAAGCGCAGATCGCACCCGCGCGTCAGCAGGTGAACGAGGCGCAGCAACGTCAGCACGCTTTGCAGTTGCAGGCGCTGAAGCTGACACAGGCCAGCGAACGCAGCCGGGAGCGCCGTGCGCAAATCGTCCACGAGCTGGAGGAGATCGCCGCACAACTGGTAAGCGAAGAGTCGCAGCAGCAGGCGTTGGCGGGGCAGGTGGACGAGCTGCGCGACAGGATGATGGGCTTTCAGCCGCAGGTTGAGCAGGCGCAACGTCAGGCACATCAGCAGGAGTTGGCGTTGCGCCAGCAGCGTGCCCGCGCCCAGCAGACCCAGCAGGCTTTGCAGGAGGCAGGGTTCTATGCCAAAACCTGCGCCGACAAGATCGTCGATCTGGAGCAGGATTCCCATCGCGTCGCGGTATCGCTGGCGCAGATTGAGCATGACATTAGTCTGCTGCGCGAAGAGCAGGCTTCCTTGCAAGATGACGATGCACAGCAGACCTTGCAAACTGCGCTGCAAACCAAGGTGCGGTGCGAACAGGCGCTGGCTGAGGCTCGCAATGCGCTGGAGCAGGCCACGCAGGTGTTGTCACGGCGGGATCAAGAGCGGTTGGCGGGTGAGCAGCGTTTGCCGCCGCTGCGCGATAAGGTGGCTGAGCTGATGCTGAAGGAGCAAGAGGCGCGTCTGCACTACGAGCAGTGGGCGACCGAGTTGCACGGTGTCAACGAGACGGAGTTGTTGCCCTTGTTGGCCGACGGCGTGCGCCCCGGCGTGTTGCAGGCCGAGCTGAATCGGCTCGATGCGGAAATCGCAGCGCTGGGCGCGGTCAACCTCGCCGCGCTGGAAGAGTTGCAAGCCGCGCAGGAGCGTAAGACTTATCTGGATGTGCAGGCGGCCGATTTGCGCGAGGCGATGGATACGCTGGAAGCGGCCATACGCCGCATCGACAAGGAATCGCGCGATTTATTGATGGGCACTTTCAATGAGGTGAATTGCCACCTATCGGAACTGTTCCCTGTGCTGTTTGCGGGCGGCGAGGCGCGGCTGGTGCTGACCGGCGACGAGATCCTCGACAGTGGCGTACAGGTCATGGCGCAGCCGCCGGGCAAGAAGAACAGCAGCATCCACCTGCTGTCTGGCGGTGAAAAGGCGCTTACTGCCATCGCGCTGGTGTTCTCCTTGTTTCAGCTTAACCCCGCGCCGTTCTGTTTGCTCGACGAGGTGGATGCGCCGTTAGACGATACCAATACCGAACGCCTGTGCCAGCTCATCAGGAAGATGTCCGCCCACACGCAGTTCGTTTTCATCAGCCACAACAAGCTCACCATGGAGCTTGCGCAGCAATTGGTCGGCGTGACTATGCAGGAAAAAGGTGTGTCGAAGGTGGTGGCGGTGGATATCGAAGCGGCGTTGAAGCTGGCGGAGGAGTCCTGAGCTTCACTGCGTAGGTGTTTATTTCTTGAGTTCCTTCAACTGCTTCTGAATATCAGCGATTTCTGACTGGCTCAGAATCGCGGTATCCAGTTTCTTTTCAAGCATTTTGATCTTCTCGTCCCGAGCGGAAGGGTGATTTTTGCCACGAGCACTGACCAGCGCATCATGCACGACCTTGTCGAACCCGATGTAGTTGTGTTTCGTCATATTCCACTCCCCGAATCAACGCAGTAGCCGTATTACAACATAACTTGCTAACGGTTTGTGCAGTAGCTGCGCGGGATCGTGGCCTGTGACGCTCCATGAGCCCGCGCTGATCTGGCGATTACTTTCCGGCGCGATTCACTAGGAATTGCGTCAGCAAGCCGACCGGACGACCCGTGCCGCCCTTTTCCTTGCCGGATTTGTTGGCGGTACCCGCAATGTCCAAGTGTGCCCAGCGGTAGTCCTTGGTGAAGCGCGCGAGGAAACATGCCGCTGTGATGGTGCCACCTGCGCGACCGCCGATGTTTTGCATATCGGCAAAATTGGAGTCGATCTGGGCTTGGTAGTCGTCGTACAAAGGCAAGCGCCATGCGCGATCCCAGCTTTGCTCGCCCGCATCCAGCAGTTCTTGGGCGAGGTCGTCCTGATTGCTTAGCAGCCCACTGACTACGTGGCCGAGCGCGATGACACAAGCGCCTGTCAGTGTCGCGATGTCCACCACGCACTCGGGTTTGAATTTGGCGGCGTAGGTGAGCGCGTCGCACAGGATGAGTCGGCCTTCGGCGTCGGTGTTGAGGACCTCGATGGTCTGTCCAGACATGCTGGTGACGATGTCGCCAGGCTTGGTGGCTGTGCTGCTAGGCATGTTTTCGCAGGTGGGAATGACACCGACAACGTTGAGCGGCAGCTTCATCTCGGCGATGGCCTGAATCGTGCCGAGCACGCTGGCTGCGCCGCACATGTCGTATTTCATCTCGTCCATGTCTGCTGCGGGTTTTAGCGAGATGCCGCCCGTGTCGAAGGTGATGCCTTTGCCGACCAAGACCACCGGCTTTTGCTTCTTGTCGCCGCCGTGGTATTCCAAGCTGATGAGCTTAGGCGGCTGTGCGCTGCCGAGCGTGACGGACAGGAATGAGCCCATGCCGAGTGCTTCCATGTCGGCGCGTTCCAGTACGGTGACTTTTAGCTTGTGCTGTTTTCCCATCTCTAGCGCTTGTTCGGCAAGATAGGTCGGCGTGCAGATGTTGCCGGGCAGGTTGCCCAACGTCTTGGCCAGCGCGATACCGTTCGCGGTCGCTTGGGCTTGGGCGACGGCGGTTTCCAGTTTGCCACTGATCTTGCCAGTGCTGGCGAGAGTCAGGCTGCTGAGCTTGGCGGCTTCGGCGGGTTTGCTCTTTAGGCTGTCGCTGCGGTAGCTGACATCGCTCGCGGCCAAAACAGCTTGTGCAGCCAGCCAAGCGGCGTCGCGTCCGGCGACATCCCAGTCGGTGCAATATAGCGTGGCATCAGTCGCCGGGGTGGCGAGAACAGCGCGCATCGCGGCGCGCATCGCTTCTAGCGCGGTCTTGCTGTTGAGTTCGCTGTGCTTGCCTAGGCCAACCAGCAGGATGCGGTCAGCAGCGGCCCCAGTTAGTTGCTGCAATAGTACGGTGGCTCCTGCTTTTCCGTTGAGATCGCCGCGAGTGATCAGCGCGGTGAGTGCGTGATCGGAGGCTTTGTCCAGTGCCTTGGCGGCGTCGCTCAGCTTTCCGTTTTCATATACGCCAACGATGACGCAACCGCCGGGCTGTTTTTCCGGGCTAAGCTGTTTTGTGCTAAATTCCATTGCCGCTCCTTTTTTCATTGAACTGGTTTTTCAACCGATGCAGGATTATCCGCAAACTTCTCTTCAAAAGTCAAAGACAGTTCGCGGCGGACTGTTTCAACGCGAATTGCAACGTGAGTTCATGGCGACGGGTGCGCCGGTGTTTGCGGTGCTCGTGAGTCTTGTCGTGCTGTCTCAGTTGATTCGCCTGCTGACGGAGTCGGTGAGTGGTTCGCTGCCGGTGGATGGCGTGTTGGTGATGCTGGGATTCTCGGCGCTCAATTACCTGCCGGTATTGCTCTCGGTCAGTATGTTCTTGGCGGTGTTGCTCACGTTAACGCGTTGTTACCGCGATAGCGAGATGGTGACTTGGTTCTCATCTGGGTTGGGATTGACCCAGTGGATTCGGCCAGTGCTTGGGTTCGCCCTTCCGGTGGTTGCGCTGATCGGCTTGATGAGCTTAGTGTTTTCGCCTTGGGCGTTGTCGCAAGCGGATGAGTACAAACGTCGTTTGGACAGTCGAGATGATGTCGCGGCCGCTCAGCCAGGTATGTTCCGCGAGTCCAAGCAAGCTGATCGGGTGTACTTTCTGGAAGATGTCGATGTGCATAAAAAACGCATTGGCAATATCTTCGTGCAGTCCAATCAAAATGGGATCAATAGTGTCATGATGGCCAAGGAAGGCTATCAGGAGACTGCGTCCAATGGTGATCGCTTTCTGGTTCTGCTCAATGGTACACGCTATGAGGGAGTGCCGGGGCAAAGTGATTTCAGGATGGTGGAGTTCGCTCGCTATGCGGTCCGTATCGAAGCAGTGGAAACCAAGTTGCCCTTTGTGAATCCCAAAGCTTTATCCACGCTTGCTCTGGTTGAGCAGCCGACGAGTTGGCACTTGTCGGAGTTGGAGTGGCGGTTGGGTTTGCCTATCAGCGCCTTGATCCTTGCCGTTATGGCAATCCCTTTGAGCTTCGTTAATCCGCGTGCCGGGCGATCGCTCAATCTGATCATGGCCATCATGATCTATATGCTCTACAACAATATGATCAGCGTTACCAATGCCTGGGTGGGGCAGGGGAAGTTGGGGCCGATCGCTGGGCTGAGCTTGCTGCATCTGGCGATGCTGTTGTTGGTGGCGATGCTGTTCTATCGGCGGATGGCTGTGTTTTCTTGGCGAAGGCTGGCGCGATGAACTTACTTACCCGCTATTTGGCGCGTGAGATATACGCGGGCATCGCATTGGTGTTCGCCGCACTTATCCTACTGTTTGCCTTTCTGGATTTGATCTACGAGTTGAACTCGCTAGGACAAGGCAATTATGGTTTGGGATATGTTTTGTTGTATGTCTTGCTTACCGTTCCTGGCCACATTTACGAGCTGTTTCCCGTTGCGGTGCTGATAGGCTCAATCCTTGCGTTGGTGCAGATGGCGGCCCATTCGGAATTGACGATCTATCGCTGCTCTGGGGCGTCGTTAGGGCAAATGGTGCGCGCTTTGTTGGTGATTTCACTTCCCTTGGTGTTGCTGAGTTTTCTCTGCGGTGAATTCGTTTCGCCTCCCAGTGAAAGGATGGCACAGAGCTTGCGGCTCAAAGCGAGTAACGCACAGTTGCAGCTGAAAGAGTTTCGCTCCGGTGTGTGGGCGAAAGACGAGCACAGCTTCGTGAACGTAAAGAATGTGTTGCCGGATAGCTCATTGCTGAATGTGAATATCTACGAGTTTGATGAAGATCGTCATGTGCGTACGATGACGGTGGCGAAACGAGCGACTTTCATTCGGGCTGGTCGATGGAGGTTAGAGCAGGTCGCACAAACTGTGTTTGATGGACATGGAGCAACTGCGCGTATCTTGCCGGAAATGGAGTGGCAGTCTTCGCTTGGTCCTGGGATTTTGAATGTATTGCTGGTTGTTCCTGAGCAGATGTCGGCTTGGAGTTTGCGTCAATACATCAATCATCTTGAGGATAACCACCAGAAGACGGCTCGCTACGAGGTTGCATTCTGGAATAAGTTGGCCTATCCACTTTCTTTGCCAGTGATGTTGTTACTGGCACTTCCTTTTGCCGCTGTTCAGAATCGATCTGGTGGTGTGAGCGGCAAGATATTCGCTGGTATCGTGCTGGGACTGACTTTCCACTTCGTCGGTAAATTGTTTGGTAATCTTGGTGCAATCAACGATTGGCCAGCGCTGCTCAGTGTGGCGGTAATGCCGATCTTATTCCTAGTATTAGGATCGACGATGCTCTGGTGGACGGAGAGGCGCTAGGGCTGCTTTGCAGTAGCTGGAGTAGGCGCGCTGACGGGCTGAGGCGGCGTGCGTGTGGCTTGCTGCTCTTTCACCATACTCTTCACCATCTCCCGTTTTTCAGGTGGAACTTTCTGGAAGGCGGTGTATTTTTGGCGCGCTTGCACACGTTGTTGTGGGGTTAGTCTGCTCCAGTCCAATAGTCGATTATGCAGTCGAGTCTTTTGTTCTGGTGTGAGATTATCGTAGTGGTTCGCTAGTTTTAGCATATCTGCCTGATATGGATCTGGCAGATTGTTCCATTGACTGGCTAACGGAGAGAGCGCTTCCTGTTGCAACGGGGTAAGCTTCGCCCAAGGGATCGGCGATGCTTCTACGCCCGCCGATAACAGGCAGGCTGCGAGTGTCGCGTAACCGAGGTGGAGGCGGGTAAAGAACAGCATCAATCTGCGTACATTTCAACCGGCAAGTCATCGATCAGGATGGCGATATCTACCTCATCGTCGCTGGGCGCGGATAGCTGCTCCCAATAGGTGACGCAGCTGAACATGCCTAGCGCCAGCAAAAGAATCAATCCCCACTGCTGTAAGCGGTGATGCGAGTGTTCAGAGTGGGACGCAGTGTTGCCGCGTGACTCGGCCAAAACGGGGATGCGAATATCCTCAGTGTGAGCGGTGAGTGCTCGCTGACGTGCCTCGCTCAGTCGGACTAGCGTGGGTTGATCCAGTTGCGTCAGTGAGCGGTTCAGCAGTCGCTTGACTGAGTCAATGTTGAAGTCGTTGTTCATGGTAGCTTGATTCCTTTTGCATTGAGACATTCCGCGAGGGCGTGAGTGGCGCGCGAACAGTGAGTCTTGACGCTTCCCTCCGAGCAACCCATGATCGCTGCCGTTTCCGCAATATCCATCTCTTCCCAGTAACGCAGCAGAAATGCCTCGCGTTGACGCGCGGGCAAATCTTTTAGTGCCTCCTCAATGGCGGACAGGGTTTGTGCTTGCTCAAGTGAGGTCTCTGGAGCATCGTGCTGCTTGGTTTCATCCAACAAGGTTTCCAGCGGATCATGCTCTTCTTCGTTGTCGTGCCGAGGTGAGAGTGCTGACAGCAGCGTTGTCCACAAACCTCGCACTTTCTGGCGGCGGAAGTAGTCGTGGATGGTGTTTTGCAGGATGCGGTGGAATAGCATCGGCAGCTCTTCCACGGGTTTCTCAGGATATTTCTCGGCAAGTTTGAGCATTGCATCTTGCACGATGTCGAGCGCGGCATGTTCGTCGCGTACCGCATAGAGTGCGTGCTTGTAGGCGCGACGCTCGGTTGCGACGAGGAAGCCGGAAAGTTCGGCGTGGGTGGCCAGTTGAGTTACTCCGTTGAGGGTGGGCAAATACTAGCAAAATACAGACAAATTAGCGAAAAATGGATGACCGTACCGCGTCAGGGGTTGACCAAAGCGGCTGAAATCATTACCCTGCGCGGTTCTTTGATAGGGTGCATCCTAAGGTCACTACGTATGGAAATGACGGGCGCAGAAATAGCCATCCGCTGTTTGCAGGAAGAAGGAGTCGAATATCTGTTCGGCTACCCCGGCGGAGCGGTGTTGTTCATCTATGATGAGCTGTACAAGCAGGATAAGGTCAAGCATATTTTGGTGCGCCACGAGCAGGCTGCCATTCATGCGGCTGACGGCTATGCGCGCTCCACCGATAAGGTGGGTGTGGCGTTAGTGACCTCCGGTCCCGGTGCGACCAATGCCGTCACCGGCATTGCCACTGCTTACATGGATTCCATTCCGCTGGTGATTATCAGCGGTCAGGTGCCGACCAGCTTCATCGGTGAGGATGCTTTTCAGGAGGTCGATACCATTGGTATCACGCGTCCTTGCGTGAAGCATAATTTCTTGGTCAAAAATGCCAAGGATATTGCGACCACTATCAAAAAAGCGTTTTACCTCGCCAAGAGCGGTCGCCCTGGCCCGGTCTTGGTGGACATTCCTAAGGATGTGTCAGCGCAGAAGGTCGAGTTCAGCTATCCGACTTCGGTGAATATTCGCTCTTACAACCCTTCGCAGCATGGAGACATCGGCGCGATTCGTCAGGCCGCACAATTGTTGCTGAATGCCAAGCGTCCGATGATCTATGCGGGCGGTGGTGTGGTGCTGTCGAGCGCAGCCAGCCAGCTGACCGAATTGGTGCGTCTGCTCGGCTTTCCCGTGACCAATACCTTGATGGGCTTGGGTGGTTATCCGGCGACGGACAAGCAGTCGCTCGGCATGTTGGGTATGCACGGTACGCTGGAAGCCAATATGGCGATGCAAAACTGTGATGTGCTGCTGGCTGTGGGTGCGCGCTTCGATGATCGCGTGATCGGAAACGTTGCGCACTTTGCGCAGAATCCACGCAAGATCATTCACATCGATATCGACCCGTCGTCAATCTCCAAACGTGTGAAAGTGGACGTGCCTATCGTCGGTGATGTGGCGCATGTGTTGGGTGATTTACTGGCGGTGCTGCATTCCTCGCGCCAGCAGCCTGATGCGCAGTCGCTGGCCGCTTGGTGGGCGCAGATCGCCGATTGGCGCAGCAAGAATTCGCTGATCTATCGCAACTCGGATGAAGTCATCAAACCGCAGTTCGTGATCGAAACGCTGTACGACCTGACCGGCGGCGATGCGTTCGTGACCTCGGACGTGGGACAGCACCAGATGTGGGCAGCGCAATATTACAAGTTCGATCAGCCGCGTCGCTGGATCAATTCCGGTGGCTTGGGCACGATGGGCTTTGGTTTGCCTGCAGCGATGGGCGTGCAATTGGCGCATCCCGGCGCACAAGTGGCGTGTGTCACCGGCGAAGGTAGTATTCAGATGAACATTCAGGAGCTTTCAACCTGCAAGCAGTTCCGTCTGCCGATCAAGATCATCGCGCTGAATAACCGCTATCTGGGCATGGTGCGCCAGTGGCAAGAGTTCTTCCACGGCAATCGTTATTCCGAGTCCTACATGGATGCGCTGCCTGATTTCGCCAAGCTGGCCGAGGCTTATGGCCACATCGGTATTCGTGTCGAGAAGCCGTCAGACGTGCGTCCAGCTTTGCAGGAAGCCTTTGCGCGTAAGAACGATCTGGTGTTCCTCGACTTTCAGACTGACCCGACCGAGAACGTCTATCCCATGGTTCCAGGTGGCAAGGGCTTGTCCGAAGTGATTTTGGCGGAGGATCTGTAATGCGGCACATCATTTCTCTGCTGATGGAAAACGAAGCTGGTGCGCTGTCGCGCGTGGCGGGGCTGTTCTCGGCACGTGGTTACAACATCGAGTCGCTCACGGTGGCGCCTACAGAAGATGCCACCATGTCGCGCATGACCATCGTCACCAGTGGTTCTGACGACGTTATCGAGCAGATCAACAAGCAACTCAATAAGTTGATCGAAGTGGTTGCGGTGATGGATCTGACGGAAGGCGCACATCTGGAGCGCGAGCTGATGCTGGTCAAGGTGCGTGCGGTGGGTGAGGGGCGCGAAGAGTTGAAGCGCCTGACCGACATCTTCCGTGGCCGTATCATCGATGTGGATGCCAGTAGCTACACCATCGAATTGACGGGCACCGGCTCCAAGCTGGATAGCTTTGTTCAGGCGATAGATGCCAGCTTGATGCTGGAAGTCGTGCGTACCGGAGCATCCGGTATTGGTCGCGGCGAGCGAATTCTCAAACTTTAATTTAATCGACGAGGCAAACATGAAAGTTTATTACGACAAAGACGCAGACCTGTCCCTGATCAAGGGCAAGCAAGTGACCATCGTGGGCTACGGCTCACAAGGCCACGCACACGCACAGAATCTGAAGGATTCTGGCGTGAACGTGACAGTTGCGTTGCGCAAGGGCGGTGCTTCTTGGGACAAGGCAGTGAATGCGGGTCACCAAGTGAAAGAGATCGCCGATGCCGTGAAGGGCGCTGATCTGGTGATGATCTTGCTGCCGGATGAATCGACACCTGCGGTGTACCACGCTGACGTTGCAAAGAATCTGAAGTCCGGTGCTGCGCTGGCATTCGCGCACGGCTTCAACATTCATTACAACCAGATCGTGCCGCCCGCTGACGTGGACGTGATCATGATCGCCCCCAAGGGCCCAGGCCACACTGTGCGTTCCGAGTACCTCAAGGGTGGCGGTGTTCCCACGTTGATCGCTGTGTATCAAGACAACACCGGCAAGGCCAAGGACATCGCGTTGTCTTACGCAGCAGCCAACGGCGGCACCAAGGGCGGCGTGATCGAGACCAACTTCCGCGAAGAGACCGAGACCGACCTGTTCGGCGAACAAGCTGTGTTGTGCGGTGGAGCAGTCGAGTTGGTAAAGGCTGGCTTCGAGACATTGACCGAAGCGGGTTATGCACCAGAGATGGCTTACTTCGAGTGCTTGCACGAACTGAAGCTGATCGTTGATCTGATGTACGAAGGCGGCATCGCCAACATGAACTACTCCATCTCCAACAACGCCGAATACGGCGAGTATGTCACCGGCCAACGCGTGATCGCCGACCAGGCCCGCGCCGCGATGAAGGAATGTCTGGCTAACATCCAGAACGGTTCCTATGCCAAGCAGTTCATTCTGGAAGGTCGTACCAACTATCCAGAGATGACCGCCCGTCGCCGTCTGAACGCCGAGCATCCGATCGAAGTCGTCGGTGGCAAACTACGCGCCATGATGCCTTGGATCGGCAAAAACAAGCTGGTTGATCAGTCCAAGAACTAATCGTTGAAAAGGGTAAAGGGGGAAGAGGGATGAGCAGGATGCTGCTTTCCTCTTCTCCCTTTTCCTTTTTTGCGAGTATTTTCACCGCCCGTCTCATGGGCTGTGCCGCTGTCACGGTTGTGGCAGTTTTGCGCTAGAACTGATAGCCTTAGACCATGACCCAATTCCGTAATCGCAAACCTCTTGATCTGCGTCGTCGCAGCATCTATCTATTACCTAACCTGTTCACCACGGGCGCACTGTTTGCTGGCTTCTATGCCATCGTGCAATCTATGAATGGCCGGTTCGAGTTCGCCGCCATTGCTATTTTCGTCGCGATGGTGCTCGACGGATTGGATGGTCGCGTCGCGCGTATGACTCACACCCAGAGTGAGTTCGGGGCGCAATACGATAGTTTGTCAGATATGGTGTCATTCGGTGTTGCCCCCTCGTTGGTGATGTACGAATGGGCACTCAAAGGCTTGGGCAAGTGGGGCTGGTTCGCCGCGTTCATCTATTGTTGTAGTGCTGCGCTACGCTTAGCGCGCTTCAATACCAATATCGATGTGGTGGACAAGCGATACTTCCAAGGACTGCCGAGCCCAGCAGCAGCAGCTTTGGTTGCGGGTTTTGTCTGGGTGATGCTAGACAATCACTATTCCGGTGAGCAAATGCGCTGGTACGCAGCGGTACTCACTACCTTTGCTGGTGTGAGCATGGTCACTAACTTGAGGTTCTACAGCTTCAAAACCATCAACATGCGCAAGAGTGTGCCGTTCATCGTGGTCTTCATGATCGCCTTGTTCTTTATCTTGATCTCGGTCGATCCACCCATCGTGCTGTTCCTGCTATTCCTAGGCTACTGCTTATCCGGCTACGTGCTCTGGCTGCTGGACTTGCGAGCACGTCCATCAACTCCGCAACACTAGTTCCACCTTTCGCAATGCGTTTACATCAAAGCGATTGCGATGACTCATTATCAGGCGTGCCTGTGAGCGAAGTCCTGAGCGTTGAGTCACTGGTTGCGCAGTTGCGCAATGGCGCGGTCATTGTGGATGGAATATCGTTCGCTATCCGCCAGAGTGAGACATTTGCGCTTCTGGGCGAGTCTGGTTGCGGCAAGTCAATGACAGCACTTTCTTTGCTGCGCTTGATGCCGGATGGCGTAGCGCTGACTTCTGGCTCGGTGCGCTTGCAAGGTGATGAGTTGCTCCACTTGACGGAAGCAGAGATGTGCCGAGTGCGCGGCGGATGCATGGCAATGATTTTTCAGGAGCCGGGGCTGAGCCTGAATCCAGTGTTGACGGTGGGGCAGCAGATCGGTGAAGTGCTGGCTTTGCATGACCGGCTTGCTGGTACAGCGGTGCAGGCCCGTATCGTGGAGTTGTTGCAACAAGTTGGTATCCCCGACCCTGAGCGGCGTGCAGGCGAGTATCCCTTTCAGCTTTCGGGTGGCATGAAGCAGCGCGTGATGGTCGCGATGGCGCTTGCTGGTGAGCCTCAGTTGCTCATTGCCGACGAACCGACCACGGCACTGGATGTGACGATACAAGCGCAAGTGCTGCAACTGCTGCGCGATACGCAGGCTAGTAGCGGCATGGCAATATTGCTCATCACGCACGATCTCGGCGTGGTGGCTGAGATGGCGCATCAAGTGGCGGTGATGTACGCCGGACAGATTGTCGAGCGAGCCTCGCGTCCGCAACTGTTCTCGCAGCCTTTGCATCCTTACACTCAAAAGCTGTTTGCAGCCCTGCCTGATGCCCGGCGCGATGGGGCTCCGCTGGAAGCTATTCCCGGAAGTGTTCCCGCGTTGAATGCGATGCCAACCGGCTGTCGCTTTGCTCCACGCTGTGATCGGGCATGGGAGTTGTGTCGCGCCGAGGCCCCTGAGTGGACAGAGTTGGAGGGACGGGGGGTGAGGTGTCATCTGTATTCGGAGTCGGTAGTAGATCACTTGCAGTCATTAGCTGAAAAATCCGCACCAGCACCTAACGATTCGCCACCTGCTAGTCGCGACGAGCTTCTGCACGTCCGCAACTTAAAAGTCCACTTCCCTATTCGTCAGGGTATCTTGCAACGTACCGTCGGTCATGTACGGGCGGTGGACGGTGTGTCTCTGGAAATTGCTACTGGGCGTACGCTGGCGCTAGTGGGTGAGTCTGGTTGCGGCAAGACCACGGCGGGCAAGGCGATGTTGCAGCTGACAGCCCCTACGGCAGGCACCGTACGCTTCTGCGGGAACGAGTTGATCGGTTTGTCGGCTCAGAAATTGCGTGAGCACCGCGCAGGTATGCAGATGGTATTTCAGGATCCCTATGCTTCACTCAATCCTCGGATGCGGGTGGCGGAGATTCTGGACGAAGGTATGGCTGCCTTGGGCGTAGGAGGTGATGGAGCTTCACGGCAGGGGCTGATGGATGCCCTGTTGGAGAAGGTCGGGCTGAGTGCGGCAGCGAAGTGGCGTTATCCGCATGAGTTCTCCGGCGGTCAGCGCCAGCGTATCGCCATCGCCCGTGCTTTGGCGGTGAACCCAAAGCTGCTGATCTGCGATGAGCCGACTAGTGCGCTGGATGTCTCGGTTCAGGCGCAAATCCTGAATCTGCTCAAATCGCTGCAGCAGGAGTTGGGATTGAGCTATCTGTTCATTACCCACAATCTGGCAGTCGTAGAGTACCTAGCCCACGATGTGTGTGTGATGTATCTCGGGCGTATCGTTGAGCGTGGGGCGACGGCTAAGGTGTTGGGTAGCCCACGCCATCCTTATACGCAAGCCTTACTGTCGGCCGTGCCGCGCGTGGATGGGAGTGGTAGAGAGTTTGTGCACTTGATCGGTGAAATGCCATCTCCGGCAAATCCGCCACACGGTTGCCACTTTCATCCGCGCTGTCCTCAGGTGATGCCGCTGTGTCGAGAGCGCTATCCTGATGAAACTGTGCTGGATGGTGGGCAGCGAGTCCACTGCCATCTGTACGCTGGTTCGTTGAGCCGCTAGCGAACTGAAATCAGGGGTTGGATGCGACGTGTAGACGGCGGGTAGATTTGCTGTTGCGAGTGGTGGACTGCTTACCTGAGCGACTTAAGCTAGCCAGCTTAGTGCCTCGGGCTGGAGTCTCCCTGCGAGAAGAGACTTTGGTGCTGCGTTTGCTGGATTTGTCGCGTTTGCTCAACAGTGCAACTTTACTGCGCTCTTTGGACTTGCTCTTACTTCCCTTACTGTCCTTACTCTTTTTGGAGGAGGTCATGGCCAAGGCATTGGGAGCTAGGTGCAGATTGAAAGCTTCGAACTCATAATCTGCATCGCCGTCACGCATGGGAACTAGCAAAGTTTGCCCTGAGCTGATTTTGGCGCGAGCAGACAGACCGTTGATCGAAATCAGCTTTTCCACAGTCAAACCAAAGCGCGGGGCGACTTTGTCGAGACGTTCACCTTTGCGGGTTTGATAGCCTTGCCAACTCACCAGCGGCTGATCGAAGTGTTCAAGGTTGCTGTAAAAATCATTAACCTTATCCACGGGTAACAGGATGGTGTTGGTATTGTTTTGCAGCATCACTGGGCGGTTATGTGCTGGGTTGAGTGCAAGAAACTCGCCCATGCTGATATTGGCTAGCTTTGCGGCAACCTGAACGTCCATGTGTTCCTTGGTGGTCACGGCAGTGAAGTAAGGCTGATTCGGGACAGATGGCAGTGTCAATCCATAGTTCCACGGGCTGGCGATGATGTTTTTTACGGCGAGCAACTTAGGTATGTAGTTTCGAGTTTCTTCCGGCATGGTCAGGCTGGCATAGTCAGTCGGCAAGCCGCGTGCGCGGTTACGATCTTGGGCGCGTTGTACAGCACCTTCGCCCCAGTTGTAGGCGGCCAAGGCTAATTGCCAATCGCCGAATTGGTCATGCAGCTTTTGCAGGTAGTTTAGCGCGCCTCGTGTGGCGCTGAGAATATCGCGGCGACCGTCATACCACCAGTTTTGTTTCATGCCGTAGTCTTTCCCTGTGGAAGGGATGAACTGCCAGATGCCAGATGCGTTTGCGATCGAGTAGGCTGAAGGATTGTAGGCGCTCTCGATCATCGGAAGCAGCGCAACTTCGGTTGGCATGCCGCGCTTTTCGACTTCTTCGATGATGAAATATAGATAGCGTCCAGCGCGCTCGGTCATGCGCGCAACGTATTCTGGGCGGTTGGCATACCATTGCTCATGACGCGCAACCAATGGGCTATCCAGCTCGCTGAGTGTGAAGCCGTTGCGGATACGCTGCCAAAGGTCGTCTTGCGCCACTTCGTTCAGTAGCGGAGCCATCCGGTCGCTTTCGCTCACCGGAACTGGATGAGTGGCTTGAACTTGGGTGACGAAAGAAAGTGCTCCTGAATCGTCATCCGCCCAAGCTGACGCGAACGGAACGACCGTCAGTGCGGCAGAGATAAGCAGAGATGATAGGTGGCGATTCAGCACGGGCATTTTGAAGGGTGAAATTACTATCGTCCGATAGTACCTGACGCATCTTTGATGCGTCAACAATATGTTTTATCGATGAAATGTCGAGCTCTGTCGTGGGTTATTGTGGATCGAATTCCTTAGGCTGTGTTTTCACGGGATTTTCTATACAATCTCGGTAAAGGGGGCGGGAAAAATGAAGAATGCGGGCGAGTCTGCGAACATCCTGATGCTGGATCAAGTGAAGCTGCATGTGGGCGATATGATGCAGCTTCATATCCAGTCCGAGCAGGGGGATGCTCGTTATTATGTATCGTTGATCGGTTACCTCAAGGGGCAGAGTGTCATTGTCACGACCCCAGTGGCGGACGGTAAAGTGATGCTGATCCGCGAAGGTCAGCCATTCGTTGTCCGCTTTTTCGGCGGGAAGAATGCCTATGCGTTCAGCGCGATCGCAAAGCGTGTGACCAATGTGCCGTTCCCCCATCTACATCTCAGTTATCCCAAAGAGGTACGCGGGATGGCGGTGCGTCATAGCTCGCGCGCTAGAGTCAATTTGATCGGATCGGCGGTAACCAAACTAGGCAAACGCATTGCCTGTCAGGTGCGCGATATCAGCATGGGTGGGGCGCTGCTGGTAGCTAAGGAGGCGATGGGTGAGGTTGATGAGCACCTTGGGCTGAATCTGCGTGTGAAGGTCAGTGGCTTTGAGCACATCTTGGACTTGGAAGCCAAGATACGCTCATGTCACGACGAGGCTCCGCAAGCTGACTCAGCTGCCTTATTGTTGCACGGGGTTTGCTTCGATAATATGTCACCCCAAGATGGCTTGGTATTGACAGCCTTGCTGTACAACAGCCAACTGGGCCAAGCGGATGAGCTTTGATGGCTATTCAGCTACCCAAGCAGCCGCTTCAGTGTAATCGGCAAAGGCACGGATGTCTGCATCTACAAACGCGCGTGACAGCCAAGTTGCCCACGATTGCCATTGGTCATTAGTCACTACGGCGATTTTACTGAAGTCGTGTTGGTGGTCGCGACTGAAGAACTTGATCTCTTCCCAAGCTACATCCACCGTGTAACTCACCATATCGCGTAGGTCAAACAGCAAGTTCACCGAACCGGTGGACTTCAGTTTGTACAGCGTCTCTTCCTCGAATTGCTTGAAGTCGGCTAAGGTGAATTCGCCTAGTACAGCGGCGTTGAGTAGGTTTTCGGATTGTTGAATGGTGATCATGTTGTTTCCAGTTAGAGCTTGGTTGGCAGTTTCAATGCTATCACACCGCTGGCGATAATGAGAGCCATCCCCGCCCAGCTGGAGGGTGGCAGAGTTTCGCCCCACAGCACGATACCGAAAAGACTGGCAAATACCACTGTGCTGTAGGCGAGGCTACCGACAACTAGAGTCTTTCCTGTCCGATACGCGCTGGTCATGGCCAGTTGTGCGAGTGTTGCGCTTGTGCCCAATCCAAGTAGTACGGGTAAACTGCTCAGACTGGGTAAATGAATAGGGTTAAAGAGCATAGCGACTCCACTGGCAACGGATGCGATGAGGCTGAAGTAGAGCACGACTCGCCATTCTGGCTCCCCAAGTTTGCCGAGTTGCTTGACGTTGAGGTAAGCGACGCCGGCAAGGAAGCCCGAGATTAGGCCAAGAAAGCCGGGAATGATCTGTTCTTTTTCTAGGGTCGGATGTAGCAGCAAAACCACTCCGACGAAGCCGAGGGCGACAGCGGCAGCTAAATGCGGGGTTGGGCGATCGCCAGAAATCAGTACCGTCAGTAGAGCCAGGAATAATGGTGCGGTGTAGTTCAGCGTGACAGCCGTAGCCAATGGTAGCGCGGTGATGCAATAGAAAAACAGGGTTAGCGCGACGGTGCCAGAAATGCCGCGCCACGCGTGGGCACGCCAGTGCGGGGTGGTGAGCGTGCCGTTACGCTGGCGAGCGATGATATAGACGACGATCAATCCGATGAATGATCGCCAAAATACTAGTTCGATATTGGTAAAGGTGGCGGCACCGAGCTTTACGAATATACCCATACAGCCGAACAACAGTCCGGCAACGAGCATCCAGAGTGCTCCCATTACTTCAGGTGCGGATCCAGATTTCGGCGTAGGAACTCTTGGAAGTGCAGCAGTCCGTCTTCAGTGGGGGATTGATACGGGCCGACTTCTTCAATGCCCTGTTTGTACAAGGCGCGGCGGCCTTGGTGCATACGCAGGCAGATGATGTCGTCTTCCTCGGCTGTTTCGCGGTAAGCCTGCTTTTCGGCCTCAATGTAGTCCCGCTCGAATAGCACAATTTCTTCGGGGTAGTAGAACTCGATGATGTTGCTGCAAGCGTCTGGGCCGCGCGGGATTATCGTGCTGACCACCAGCGTGTTCGGATACCACTCGATCATGATGTTGGGGTAGTAGGTCAGCCAGATCGCGCCGTATTTCGGCAGCTCGCCATTGTTGTAGCGCAGCACCTGATCCGCCCATTTTTGGTAGATGGGGCTACCTGCTTTGCGCAATGCATGGTTGATACCCACAGTTTGTACGCTGTACTGCTCACCGAACTCCCATTTGAGATCGTCGCAATCGACGAATTGGCCTAGGCCTGGGTGGAACGGCACGACGTGATAATCTTCCTGATAGACCTCGATGAAGGTCTTCCAGTTGAACGCGTATTCGTCCATTTCGACGCGATCTAGCATATAGCCGGAGAAATCGATCTCCTTGAAGGCTGGCACAGTGGCGAGGTCTTTGGCGATGTCGCGCTGCCCAGAGAACAGTAAGCCGTTCCAGCGTTGCAGCGGTGTCTTGTTCAGGTGTAGGCAGGGGTTCTCGGGGAAATGGGGGGCGCCGATTAACTGACCATCGGTTTGGTACGTCCAGCGATGCAGCGGACACACGATGTTCTTGGCGCTGCCGCGACCTTCTAGCATCGTGGCTTGGCGGTGGCGGCAAATGTTAGAGAGCAACTCGACGCCCCCCTCGTTGCGCACCAGCATCTTGGCGCTGTCCATCCAGTCCAGCACGTGGTAATCGCCAAGATTCGGCACCAGTAATTCGTGGCCGACATATCCAGGCCCTGTATCGAACAGCGTGCGTTGTTCGACCGCCAATATTTTGGGGTCGAAGTACCAGCTTAGCGGCGGTTGTGGTGAAGTGCGGTCGAGTTGTTTTGGTTTTGCGATGTCGGACATATCCACATCCTCTTGTGGAAAATGGTGAATACGGTTTGGAGGGCGCGAATTTTCGCTTAATTTGGCAGGGGGGGCAACCGATTATTCGCAATGTCAGGGTTTGTGATAGATTTGTTCTCACTGAGTTTTCAATCAAAATGGTGCGATAGTGAATAGACGAAATTATGGGGTGCTGGCTGGGAGTGTTGGCGGCGCGTATTTGATGATGGGGGCGGCGACCGCCTTCGCGGGGCCTATCGCTGGTGGAGAGCCGGGTGCACCGAAATATGATGTTAAGATCAAACCGAAGGCCGAAATTCTAGCGCCGCCAGTGGTGCGCCCTTCTGGAAAGGTGAAGGTGCCGCCGAAGAAGGATGGATTGAATGGCTTGAAAGAGTACCAATGGGAAAGTGGTGACGGCTACAAAGGGGGCTTCGCCGGTAATCAGATGCAGGGGCGCGGAGTATTTACTTGGGCTAACGGGAATCGCTATGAGGGGGCTTTCGTTAACGGGTTGATGCATGGGCGAGGTATCTTTACTTGGGCTAATGGCGATTATTACGAAGGTAACTTTGTGCGTGGTCATCGCGCCGGTATGGGCATCTTCATCTGGCCGAGTGGGGATCGCTATGAGGGGAAGTTTGTTGCCGACAAACGGAGCGGCTATGGTGTGTTGACTTGGAGCAACGGCAATCGCTACGAGGGTAATTTCCATAACGACATTCGCTCGGGCAAGGGCGTGTTCACTTGGCCGAATGGCAGTCGCTACGAAGGCGACTTTGTTAATGACAAGGAAAGTGGCAAAGGGATTTTTGTTTGGTTTAACGGAGAGCGCTACGAGGGCGACTTCGAGGATGATAAACGTACTGGCAAGGGTGTATTGACTTGGCCTAACGGTAATCGCTATGAGGGCGATTTCGAAGAGGATCTGCGCACGGGAACGGGCACGTTCACTTGGATCAATGGCAATCGCTATCGAGGTGAGTTTAATAGAAACCATATTACTGGCCAAGGGCAGTTCAAGTGGCCCAATGGTGATAGCTATCGCGGTGCGATGGTGCGCGGGCAGATGTCTGGATGGGGCGTGTTCGTTTGGAATAACGGGGATCGTTATGAGGGCGAATTCGTTGAGAACAAGCGCACGGGAAAGGGAGTTTATATCTGGGCTGATGGCCGCTGGTTCGAGGGAAATTTTGTACGCGATAAGCTGGTTGGAGAGGGCGTGCTCAGCTCTGCCAAAGGGGAAAGAGTTAAGAGTGAAGGTAATGAGCGTATCAACGGTCAAATGAATCCCGGCGGGGAGACATCCCCAATCCGAGAATCAAAGCCTATGAGAGTCAGTGAATAGGTGATTATTTTGCGTGTTCTGTGTTGGAAGAGGGGCGCGCGCGCTTATAGCTGATGCCTATACCTACGGCCACGACCAGCCAGATAGTGGAGAGTGCGAAATTGACCATTGCAAAGTGTTGCAAGCCGAACCCGAACACATTCATACCAAGATAGACCAATAGCGCTTGGATCAGGTCGCCCAGACGCCAGATGAAGGTGTCAATGCAAGTCTTGCCCTTGTATTTCTTTTCTCGATCCACGGGGAGGAATAAGGCGTGGCGTGTGGTGCTCTGGATAGAGTAGTCAGTGCTGTTCTCTAGGATTTTGACCATGTAGATCACCCAGAATGAGGGCAAGAACGAGATCATTCCGTAACCGAAGAATACGATGATGGGCGAAATCAGCAGGGCCCCCTGAATGCCCACCGCTTGCCAGATGCGGCGAACGAACATTAATTGGATGACCAGTGTCAGGAGATTGACGAAGAAGTAGAAGTCGCCATACGTGTTGCCGATCGCATCGCCCTTGGTGAGTGTGTGCGTCACGTCAGCCAGCACTTCTGCTTCAGACTGGGCGATAATGATCTTAGCTAAGATATATTCGCCAGTGCTGTTGATGCAGTTGAGTAGGAGTACGAATACTCCGATCAGCATCAGGTAGCGGTCTTTCAGTACGATTGAGAAGCCGCTCAGAACGCCGGCGTGTTGCTCAGTCCAGTGTCCATCTTCGGAGTGGCCACGCGATTCTTCAGGGATGTTGGCATCAGCGCGGGCGCTTAATAATACCGATAGGCTAAGTATGATGGCAGCGGTCATCATCATGCCGTAGGGGCCGATGAAGGGAATTCCGATCGTGGCGACCTCCGAGCCTACTAGCGAACCCAAAGTGGAGCCGACAGCAATGAATGCGAATAGTCGATGTCCAGCTTCGACGCTGTAGATGTCGGCCGCAAACGCCCAGAATTGGGCGACCAAGGTGACGCTGAGAATGCCCAGCCAGACGAAAAAAGGAACGCCGATGTTGACGCCAGCCTCGGCCAATATGAAGAACAAGACTAGGTTCGAGGCAAAGAAAAAGATGATGGTGCGCAGTAATGCTAGGCGCTTACGCCCCTGAAATAGCATGCCATAGACCGGTATGGCGACCAAGAGCAATATCGCCTGCATGGCGACAGCGTAGCTGCGTAACTCCGCGCCTCCTTGGGTCAGAATCAGTGCCTCTCGTACCGGTTTGAGTAGGTAGTAAGCGAACAAAAGGAGGAATGAGTTGGCGAACAGATAAGCGACGCTGACTCCTTCCTTGGGGTGGATCTTTGTGAAGTAGGAAAGGAATCTTTCCAGAGGCGTCATATCCGCTTTGTTCGGGGTGCTCATGGGAATTTTCGGGTTGCCTGATAGGCTCGGCACGGAGTCATGGTTAGTTTGGGGGCCGATTCTAGCTTACTTTTAGTCATTTCCGCTCAATATCCTAGTGCCCGTGCGCCCTGATAGAACAAGAAGCTAATTAGCCACGCGAGCCATAGAGACCAAGCTAAAGCCAATAGGGTGAAACCATTATTTTTTGATTCCGAGCGCAGTGTGGCGATGGTAGATAGGCATGGCGTATAGATTAGGGTGAACAGCATGAAGCTGTAGGCTTGTACCCAGTCGAGTTGATGAGCCAATGTGGTTGAAAGTGCATCCAGCGCATGGTGTCCATAGATGACGGCTAGCGAGCCGATGACGATCTCCTTGGCGATGAATCCCAGTATCAATGCGATCGTTAGTTCGGGCGGTATTCCGAGCGGCGCGAACATCGGAGTCAGCTCGCTGCCAATTATTCCAGCCCATGTGTCTAGGCTGCCAGGGACTGCGTTCCTAGGGAAGTTGGTGAGCGCCCAAGCTAGTACTACGCCAGCTATGATGAACAGGCTGGCACGCCTTAAGAAGTGGGAAATCTCATGCCAGCCACGTAGCCATAATTGACGTATCGTTGGGAAGCGATAAGGGGGGAGTTCTAGTACAAATGGCTCTTCGCTTGAGAATTTACGCTTAAAGATCAATGCGGTGAGTAGGGCTGCGGCAAAGCTGGATAGATACAGGCTGAACAATACAAGCGGCGCATGGTCGGGGGAAAACATGGCTGCGCTGATGAATACGAATACTTGTAGGCGTGCTGAGCAGAGCGAGAATGGGATCACCAGCATGGAAAGTAAGCGCTGTCCCCGTGAGCGGATCACGCGCGTGCCCATCAAGGCGGGAACATTGCAGCCGAAGCCCATCAGTAACATGACAAAACTGCGGCCATCCAAACCCATCTTTGCCATCAGTGCATCCATCAGGAAGGCCGCGCGTGATAGGTAGCCAGTGTCCTCAATGACTGCCATGAATAGGAAGAACAGTACGATGACCGGAACAAAGGAGGCGACGGTGGCGACGCCGTTGTAAACGCCATCGAGTAAGAAACCATGCAAAGTGGGTGGCAGGACGGAGATCAGTAGCGGTTCAAGCGCCATTTCACGAATCGCAGTGAAAATCGACGCTACTTGGCTTTGTAGAGGCTGCCCAAGCAGAAAGATGCATTTGAACAGCAGGAACATGATGAAGAAAAAGACGGGCAGCCCCAGTAGTGGATGCAACATCAACTTATCCAGGCGGTCAGTGTTCGAGTCCGACAGGCGAACTGGGATTTGCACAGATTGGCTCAGCACGCGCGCCATCTCGGTTTCGATATGGTCATCATTTTCAAGCTGAGCGCGCAGATCTTCTGCCATGCCGGGGGTTGGATAGCGCAGGGTTCGGCTGATCGCCTCCAGCGCTTCAGGTACGCCGCGCCCAAATTTGGCGCTGACGAGATGAATGGGGAGTTCCAGCATTCTGGACATTGTTCGGCGATCGATGGTGATGCCCAGTTTGCGTGCCTCGTCTGCCATGTTGAGCAGCACGATCAGATTTAGATCCAGATTTCTGAGCTGAAGGAGTAGGCTGAGTTGACGCTCGATCTGGGTCGCATTCAGAACGACGACGACGAGGTCGGGGACGTTGTCGTGCAGAAAGTGCCGTACTACTTGCTCGTCATCAGAGTAGCCGTGCATGTCATAGATGCCAGGCAAATCAATGAATTCGACCATCTCTCCACCGAGTAGTATCTTGCCCGAAAGTAGATCGACTGTGATGCCCGGCCAGTTGCCTACGCGCGCCGAGCCGCCAGTGATGCGGTTGAATAGAGTGGATTTGCCCGTGTTTGGCATCCCCAATAGTGCGACACGTTTCATGATTTTTGTACGCTGATCTTGTTGGCTTCGCTAGTTCGGATAAGTATGTCGGTCGATCCAATGCGGACCTGAAGTGGTCCGCCAAACGGAGCTTGACGCATGATTGTTATGGATTTTCCGACGCGCATGCCCAATGCAAGCAGGCGCTGATACAGAGCCTCATCACTCGTGTGTAGTGCGATGATGGTGGCAAAATCCCCAGGGCGCAAATCCGATAATACTTTTGAAGCTGGGGCTGATGAATCTTTAGGCATGCTGTGATTATTTCACAGATTGCAGCTTGCCGCTTTGGTGCGATGGCGGATTCGGGTAGAATTGAGCGTCTTCTTGTGGAGCGCGCGCTGGGCGCGAGTCGAGTAAAACGATGACGAATATGGTTAAGGGCAGTATCGTTGCGATAGTTACCCCGCTGCATGAGGATGGCAGCTTGGATCTGGTGAGCTTTCGCACGCTGATCGATTTTCATATCGCTGAAGGTACGGATGGTATCGTTGTGGTAGGTACCACGGGCGAGTCTCCCACGGTGGATGTCGATGAGCATGAGTTGTTGATCGCCGAGGCGGTCAAGCATGCTGCCGGACGCATCCCTATTATTGCGGGTACCGGTGCTAACTGCACAAAAGAGGCGATCGAGCTGGCCGCTTTTTCCAAACGCGCTGGTGCGTACGCTTCGCTGACGGTTGTGCCGTACTACAACAAGCCGACTCAGGAAGGCCTGTATCTGCACTTCAAGACCATCGCCGAGGCGGTGGATATGCCGCATATCCTGTATAACGTGCCGGGAAGAACCGGTGCGGATATGAGCAACGATACCGTGCTGCGTTTGGCGCAGATTCCCAATATTGTGGGTATCAAGGATGCGACGGGTAATCTGGAGCGCGGCAGCGATCTATTGTTGCGCGCCCCCAAAGACTTTGCCGTGTATAGCGGCGATGATGCAACCACCATGTCCTTGATCTTGCTCGGGGCGGCGGGGACGATCTCGGTGACGGCCAATGTTGCGCCGCGTCTGATGCACGAGATGTGCGCGGCTGCATTGGCGAGTGATGTGGCCACGGCGCGTGAAATCAATTTCCGTTTGCTAGCTTTGCATCGCCATCTGTTTGTCGAGGCAAATCCGATTCCAGTGAAATGGGCGGTAGCACGCATGGGGTTGATTCAAAATACGTTGCGCTTGCCGCTGACGCCGCTCTCCACTTCCGCTCAAGGCGTGGTGGAAGAAGCTATGCGTCGCGCGGGCGTGATTAACTGAACTGAATTTCCAAGGATGAACATGAGAAATATGAAAAAAGCTGCGCTGTCCGCGACTCTGCTTGCGTTGGCAGGATGCAGCATGCTTGGTTTTGAGAGTAAGCGAGTGGATTACAAATCGCAGGCGCAGCGTGCGCCCTCCTTGGAAGTTCCACCTGATCTGACTACGCCGAACACCGAAGGTCGTTACACCATTCCTGGCAGCGAAGGGGAAACCGTCGCCAGTTACTCTGAGTATGCTCATGGTGGGGCTACACCCGCTGTGGCTCCAAGTGCTGAGTCGGGGCAGTCGGTTGCGCAACCAATGACTCCGGCCCATGTGCAGGTGCCGTCTGGCAAGGCGCGTCTAGAGCGCGACGGCGCGAGACGTTGGCTGGTCGTGGGCGAGTCTGCCGAGACGATTTGGCCACAGCTCAAAGCTTTCTGGGATGAACGAGGCATCAAGTTGGTGGCTGACGATGTTCACGCGGGTCTGATGGAAACCGAGTGGCATGAAACGCGCGCCAAGATCGAGGAAGGCGGCATTCGCGGTGTGTTTGGTAAGCTTGCTGATGGCATGAGCTCTACCTCGAATCGAGATATGTTTCGGGTTCGCGTAGAGCGAACTAATGCCGGTGCGATCAGCGAGGTTTACATCGCTCACTATGGCAAAGAAGAAGTCATGGATGCCAGTGGCAATGCCTTTAAGTGGCAAAATCGTCCAAGTGACCCTGAGTTGGAAGCGGCTACGTTGCAGCAGTTGATGGCTAAGTTGAATAGTGCTGTAGTTCAGAAGATGTCCGTGGGGCCGAACGGACAA
The DNA here is from genome assembly GCF_000974685.2 of Ferriphaselus amnicola. NCBI lineage: Bacteria > Pseudomonadati > Pseudomonadota > Betaproteobacteria > Nitrosomonadales > Gallionellaceae > Ferriphaselus > Ferriphaselus amnicola. The sequence goes on along the minus strand of NZ_AP018738.1, from coordinate 2,032,033 downwards.
GTTGTGGCGGTTATGCCAGCGAAAATCATCGAACAGGCTGATGGAAAGCGAGTTATCCAATTGAGCGAGCCCTTTGATAAGGGGTGGCAGCGCGTGGGACTGGCGCTCGAACAGGCGGGCCAGAACGTCGAAGATAAGAATCGTGCAGATGGCATGTTCTTCGTGAATACCACCAAACCAGAGCAAAAGAACTTGCTGTCCATTTTGGGCGGCGGTAGCCGGCCAGAGATATTGCACGTCAGTGTACGTGAGGCGGGAGGCATCACGACAATAGTGGTGACTGACGATGAGGGCTCTTCCAGCAAGGCTGCACAAAAGCTATTTGATAAGTTGTATTTGCAATTGAAGTAAGTGATGCGTTTCGCTTCGCTTGGTAGTGGCAGCGAAGGGAATGCCTTGGTGGTTTGTGCCGGCCAGACTTGTGTGCTGGTGGACTGTGGTTTCAGCTTGCGTGAAACCGAGCGCCGGCTGGCTCGCTTGAATTTAACCGCGAGCCAGTTGAGCGGCATCCTAGTCACACACGAGCATGGTGACCACATAGCTGGCGTGTCTAAACTAGCCAAACGCCACAACCTTCCCGTTTGGATAACTCACGGTACGTTGAGAGCGCAGCGGTCGGCCTTTGAGCGCGACGTTATCCTCACTGAGATTCACCCAGAGGAGTCATTCTCTGTGGGTGATATCGAGGTGCATCCGTATTCAGTTCCGCATGACTCCATCGAGCCAGTTCAATATGTCTTGTTCGATGGTCAGCATCGTTTAGGTGTGCTGACTGATGCGGGTCATGTCACACCGCATATTGAATCCATGCTGAATGGTTGTGATGCCTTGGTTCTGGAGTGTAATCATGATGCTGAGATGCTGGCACGAGGGAATTATCCGCAGAGCCTGAAGCAACGTGTCGGCGGGCATTACGGGCATTTGAATAACCAGCAATCGGCTGCGTTGCTCAGTAAGATCGATTGTGGGCGGTTGCAGCATCTCGTGGCTGCGCATTTGAGTCAGCGAAACAATAGTCCAGAGCTAGCTGTCCGTGCGTTGAGTGGGGCGTTGAATTGCACGGCAGACTGGATCGCTGTGGCGACGCAAACTGAGGGAGTGGGATGGCGTGAACTTGTTTAGTTCGTCACGGAAAACAAAAAAGCCGACTTGCGTCGGCTCTTTTGTTGGTTCCTAGCTGTATTACTTAGCAGCAGGAGCGGCTTCAGCAGCAGGAGCGGAAGCTGCTTCAGCAACAGGAGCGGAAGCAGCTTCAGCAACAGGAGCGGAAGCAGCTTCAACAGCAGGGGCTTCAGCAGGAGCAGCAGGAGCTTCTGCAGCTTTTTCGCCACAAGCGGTCAGAGCCAGAGCCAACAGGGCAGCAATCAGAGCGGACAGTTTCATTTATTTTCCTTCACATTAAGTTAACAAAAACCGGGTAAATCCGTTCGTCCATGGTCAGGCTTGGACGAAAGACGGCGCATTCTATCAATTCTTGGAAAAATATCTAGTCACCGATGTAAATTTACAACATTCTTCTGGATGTTTACGTAACCCTATCATTGTTGTGGACTATTTGCGTCTGCATTTTCGTGATTCGTGTGAGTCGATCTGACTTGCCGATCACCGATGGACGCTAGATCGCTCTGTCAGTTTCGCGCTGAAATTTGCGATACGTCGGGCGGCTTCTATCGTCTCGTCCACGCTTGCTACAAGTGCGAAACGCACGAAACCTTCACCAGGGTTGACCCCGCGCGCTTCCCTTGCGAGGTAGCTTCCTGGCAATACGGTCACATTTTGCTCACGAAGCAAACCTTGCGCGAAGACCGTGTCGCTAATTGGCGTGCGTAGCCACAAGTAAAAGCCGGCATCGGGCAGGGAGATCGGAAGCACTGGCTGCAAAGTTTTCAGTACGAGTGCAAATTTTTCACTGTACAGACGACGGTTTTCGGCAACGTGCGCCTCGTCGTTCCAGGCGGCGAGGCTGGCGGCTTGCACCGCCGGGTTCATGGCGCAGCCGTGGTAAGTGCGATATAGCGTGAACTTGGCGATGATGCTCGCATCGCCAGCCACGAAGCCGGAGCGCAGGCCGGGCACGTTGGAGCGCTTGGACAGGCTGGAGAACACGATCAGGTTCCTGTAATCATCGCGCCCCAGTTGGCGGGCGGCTTGCAGCGCGCTTAGCGGTGGCTCGTCGAAATAGATCTCCGAATAGCACTCATCGGCGGCGATGATGAAACCGTAACGGTCGGCTATCTCAAAAAGGTCGCGCCATTCCTCCAAGTCCATCACATGACCATTCGGATTGCCCGGCGAGCAGACGTAGATGAGTTGGGTGCGCTGCCAGACGTCTTCCGGCAATTGCGCGTAGTCCATGCGGAAATCGTCTTCCGGTAGGGTGTTGATGAACTGCGGTTCGGCTCCGGCCAGTAAGGCCGCGCCTTCGTATATCTGGTAGAACGGGTTGGGGCTGACCACTACTGGATTCGGCTTGCTGCGATCCACCACGGCTTGGGCAAAGGCGAACAATGCTTCGCGGCTGCCGTTCACCGGTAACACCTGCGTTTTTGCATCCGGCGCTGGGATGGCGTAGCGGCGCGCGAGCCATTGCGAGATCGCGCCACGCAGGGCATCGCTGCCCGCTGTGGTAGGATAATTCGCCAGTCCGCCCAGCCCCGCGATGAGCGCTTCCTTGATGAACTGCGGCGTATCATGCTTGGGTTCGCCGATGGACAGGCTAATCGGTTTCAGCGCTGGATTGGGCGTGATGTCGCGGAACAGCGCAGCCAGCTTCTGGAACGGGTAGGGGTGCAAGTGATTTAGGTCTGGATTCATGATCTTGGTTTGAGGCGCAACGGGCGGAATTATAAAGGTGCAGCGAGTGGCTTCAAAACAAAAAGTTGTAGCGGTGATCGGTCTAGTGACGGCGGCGATGGTCTGGGGACTGATCTGGTATCCGTACCGTGTGCTGGACGCAGCGGGAGTCTCCGGCATGGCCGCGACGGTGATTACCTACACGTTCGCGCTGAGCTTGGGCGTGCTGTTGAGCGGCTCGGTTTGGCGCGAATGGCGCGTCGCCGGTTGGATCGGTATCTTGCTGCCCTTGACTGCGGGTTGGTCGAATCTCGGATACGTATTGGGGATGCTGGACGGCGAGGTGATGCGCGTGCTGTTGCTGTTCTACCTCGCGCCGTTGTGGACGGTAGGGCTGTCTCGGTTATTGCTGAATGAGCAGCTCAATCGCTATGGTTACGCCGTTGCTGCCTTGTCTCTGGCAGGTGCGATCGTCATGTTGTGGGAGCCACATCTCGGCTGGCCGTGGCCGCAAAATCAGGCGGAATGGTTTGGCCTGAGCGCAGGCCTGAGTTTCGCCCTAGCCAATGTATTGGTACGACGTGCCGACCACCTGAGCGTGAATTACAAATCATCTAGCATCTGGTTGGGCACGGCGCTAATCACTATGCTGGCGATGCTGGTGATGGGCAGAACCCATGAGTTGCTGAGCATTTCACCGGATTATTTCTGGCTACTGGGTTTGCTTGGCGTGGTGTTGTGCGCCGCCAGCTTCATCGTGCAATTCGGCCTGACCCATCTTCCCGCGAACCAATCCATTGTTCTATTCCTTTCTGAGTTGGTATTCGCTGCAATTGCCGCTTACTTTCTGGCAGGGGAGTCGATGGGCGTGCGCGAAATAATCGGGGCGGTGCTGATCGTCTCCGCCAGCCTGATGTCGGGCAAGATGCAGAGTGGGGATTCATAACCGGAACGCAGTGAGGATGCCCCGCTGTGTATAATTTTGTCTATTCCAACTTGCTCGATGATCGCTCCATGAAACCCATTACCTTAGGTACGCCGCTTTCTCCTTCCACAACCAAAGTTATGCTGCTAGGCAGCGGCGAACTCGGTAAGGAAGTGCTCATCGCCTTGCAGCGACTCGGTGTGGAGACCATCGCGGTGGATCGTTATGCGAATGCGCCGGGGCAGCAGGTGGCGCATCGCGCGCACGTCATCAACATGGCTGACGGTGCAGCTTTGCGTGCGCTGATCGAGCAGGAAAAACCCGACCTGATCGTGCCGGAGATCGAGGCCATTGCCACCGATATGCTGGTACAGATCGAGAGCGAGGGACTGGCGCGGGTGATTCCGACGGCTCGTGCCGCGCAACTCACCATGAACCGCGAAGGTATCCGCCGCTTGGCGGCAGAAAAGTTGTGGCTGCCGACTTCACCGTACAAGTTCGCCGACAGTCTGGAGGAGTTGCAGGCGGCTATCGCAGTCATCGGTTATCCGTGCATCATCAAGCCGGTGATGTCGTCTTCAGGTAAAGGGCAGTCGAAAGTGGATAACGCCGACGAGGTCGCTGCCGCTTGGGATTACGCTGCAAGCGGTTCGCGGGTGAATCAAGGTCGAGTCATCGTCGAAGGTTTCATCGACTTCGATTACGAGATCACGCTGCTCACCGTGCGCGCCATGGGGGCAGACGGTTCGGTCGAAACCCATTTCTGTGAACCTATCGGCCATATTCAGGTGAGTGGCGATTACGTGGAAAGCTGGCAGCCGCAAGCGATGGCGCCGTTGGCGCTGGAGCGCGCCCGCGAGATTGCTCGTAAAGTCACCGAAGACTTGGGCGGCCTAGGCCTGTTTGGCGTCGAATTGTTCGTGAAGGGCAATCAGGTCTGGTTTTCGGAGGTCAGCCCGCGTCCGCACGACACGGGTATGGTGACGATGTGCAGCCAACGCCTGAATGAATTCGAGTTGCATGCGCGCGCTATCCTCGGCTTGCCGGTGGATGCCAGTCTGCGCGCGCCGGGCGCATCTGCCGTGATCTACGGCCAGTTGGACGAAGTCGGCATCGCCTTTACTGGCGTGGATGAGGCGATGCGCGTGCCGGAGTCGGAGGTGCGCCTGTTCGGCAAGCCTGAGTCGTTCAAGAAGCGCCGCATGGGTGTCGCGCTGGCGAATGGCGTAGACACTGACGAGGCACGGACGCGCGCCAAGCTTGCGGCCAGTAAGGTCGTGCCGGTGTCAGGTCGTTAGTGGTCACGGTTTGATGCAGCAAAGTGTACTCCCTGGGCCGGAGCTCAGCCCCAAAGCATGGTATCAAGCTGCGTGCGAGCGTTCAGGTATCGTCTGCGATGCTAGCCAATCGGTGGCCATCGACCAGCTGGAGATGCTCTGGCGGCAGTTGGTCGAGTTCAAGGCCAAGCGCAACCGTCTCCTCGGACGTAGTCTGCTTAGCCCGGACGTGCCCAAAGGTCTGTACATCTGGGGCGGTGTGGGGCGCGGCAAGACGTTTCTGATGGACGGCTTCTATCACTGTCTGCCGTATCGCCGTAAACGCCGCATCCATTTCCACAACTTCATGCTGGAAGTGCATCACGAGATGAGGTTACTAGCCGATCAGCGCGATCCGCTGCTGGCTCTGGCCGATAAGATCGAACGCTCCACGCGCTTGTTGTGTCTAGATGAATTCCATGTGGTGGACATCGTGGATGCGATGATCCTAGGGCGATTGCTGGCAGCGTTGCTGGAACGTGGCGTAGTATTGCTCACCACCTCCAACTACGCGCCTGACGACCTTTATCTCAATGGCTTGCAACGGCAGAACTTCCTGCCCGCTATCGATTTGCTCAAGCGCGAACTCAAAGTGCTGAACCTCGACGGCGACACCGACTATCGCACGCTCCAGATGGCGCGCGATCCCTTGTTCATGCGGACGAGTGATGCGACGGCAGAGGAGAGAATGCTGACGTTGTTCCAGCGTTTGGCGGCGGGCGCTTCGGATGACGCGGCATCTATTATTCACGTGCGCCAGAGCAGCATTCCGGTCAAACGTGCCGCTCGTGAAGTGGTCTGGTTCGACTTCGCTGTCTTGTGCGGTGGCTTTCATGACCAAGCTGACTATTTGGAACTCGCGCATCGCTATCCGACGTTGTTCCTGTCTGGCATCCCTAGACTGAGCTCAGAGAACGGTGCGGAGGCGCGGCGCTTCACCTGGTTGATCGACGTGCTATACGACAATCGCGTCAAACTGGTTGCTACGTTCGAGGTCGCTCAAGACTCCCTATTCGGCGCAGGCCTGCTTGACAGCGAAACTCAGCGCACCGCCAGTCGTTTGACCGAAATGCAGACGCACCGCTATTTAGAATTGCCGCATCACGGTCGAGGCGTGTCGCTAACCGAACTCGTGGCGGATTGATTTACACGCACCGCTTCGCCTTCGATCACATCACCTACAAACCTCTCGCCTTGGAATACATCACTTCCCGCTTGCGTACGGTAGGGCGGGAAGTCGCGCATCTGCTTACGCATCGCGCGCGTCTTCCACCAAAGATAAGCGCCGACAATTAAGGCAAGAATCAGAATCAAGGTGAGTGCCACGGCCGAGAACATCAGCGCGACCGCAGCCAGCGCCGCTGTTACTACGAGCGTCGCCGCCTTACGCAACAGGCTGGGAGGATTCGCGGCGGCGGGAGGGATGAATTTGATCTGCATGGCGCAAGTTTAGCGCATCCTTGCGCGGATAAGAGGCCACTTGAACGTCGAGCTCGGCCTAGTATAAATAGGCGGAACGGGGTGGGCAGCAATCAGACTTTGAATCGAAGTCAATCGCGACTAGCACCTCAACATCATTGTTTCGAGTCATGCGAGAATGCACTTGAGCACGCACGCAGCGGGAGGTTCATGTCTTTGATATGGCAAAGTCTGCTTCCAATCGCGCTGTGTGTATTTTCTAGCTAACTGAACTGAAAGAAGATTTATGGTAAATAGTTTGCCTGAGATTCAGAGCGTCTCCGTTGCCATACGCGATGCCGTAGCGCCGGTTTTTCTGCTGACAGGTGTGGGTTCCATTTTGGCTGTGCTCGTTAACCGTCTGGGGCGGGCCATCGACCGAGCTCGGGTCGTCTATGCGATGAGTGAAGAGCTGCGCGTGAACGTGTCGGGCGAATTCGCCATCATCGTCCAGCGCACCGGCTGGATTCGGCGCGCCATCGGACTCATTACGCTGGCTGCGCTGTGTGTTTGCATGACCATCGTCTCTTTGTTCATTGAAGTGAAAATGGGGCTGAATGCGCCTGACCTAGTTTCCAACTCCTTCATCGCAGCCATGTTCTTTCTCATTCTTGGATTGCTGTGCTTCCTGCGTGAGATCGCGTTGGCATCGCGCGAGATCATCTTTCTGAACCGACCGGAGTGAGCGCGCAGCATTCGTGTGCTCAGTAATTTGCTGGTGTTAGGTAGTATTTAACTGACTTGCGCGAGCCGGGCCGTTTCTTGTGAATGACCACGCCTTTGAGTGTATCTAGACCTGAGATGGCGATATCGGGGTAGGCAGGGTTGAGTGCATGTAGCTGCCAACCGCCAGAGTCATCACGCTTGAGTTGACGAAAGATGAACTCTTCGTTTGCTGTGCCGATGACGAAGTGGCCATCGCTCGCAGGTGCCCCCATCTCGATGACTAGAATCTCTCCTTCGACGAACTCCGGCTGCATGCTATCGCCTAGCACCATCAATGCAACCAGCTCGTTGCCAGAACAGTTGCTGCCAGCCATCGCCTCTTCCTGAGTGGCGGAGACGATGGGGATATTGATAGGCTTGCGTGTGTGCATGATCGGCGTCCGAAGTAAGGTGGGTGGATGATAGTCTCAAACCGCTAGAGGATGAACCACCAGAAAGGCGAGCTATGTACTCCCCAAAGGGGGCGTAGCGGCGCCAGATCAATTCCAGTAGAGTCGCTTCCCGCCATTCACACTGACAGATCACCATGGACATTGAAACGTTGAGTAAAGAGCAAAGCATCTTGCGTACGATGCGCAAGACATTGGCTAACGTCGTTCGAGACGTTACGCCGCTCGGCGGGCGTACTAACCCGCTGACAGCTGACACGATCGAAGGCATCAAGGATTGCTTCGCCCTGATTTCCGAGCGGGAAAATGAATTGGCCGAGCTGCTCAATTTCGATCAAGCCCGGCCTTATTACAAGGATGGCGAACAACAAAATGCTCAAGTCATTAGCTTCGTTAAACCCGCCTAGCAGGAATGCAACCTTGGTAACACAACATGAGTGAGAATCTGGTTGAACTCAAGGGGGGCAAGGAAGCCAGTGAGCGGGCCGAATTGATGCAGCATTTGGCACAGCAGTTGCATACATTGAATGAGTTGCCCGATGATGCGCAACTAGAGCGTATGCGCCTGCAGTTGGATGTGGCGGAAAGCTTGATAGCACTAGAACGCAAGCTCGAAGCTTGGGCGTTGGCGCGATCAGCGTTTGATGTCGCATTGCGTCATGATGCGTGGAAAGATGCGGTGGAGGCGTGCGATGTGTTGTATCAGTGCGAACAGCCAGGGTCGGTCGCAGCGTTGGGCATGGGCGTATGGTTGGCGGTGAGCTTCCCCGTCGATCCCGAGCTGACGCTGGCGATGCTGATGCACATCGTCGAAGAGACACCGGATAACTCTGACGGCGCAGCGCTGGCCGCTGTCGCTGCGCGTTATGTGATCGACCTGCGTGCCGAAGAGGCAAGCTACGAGAGCCTGAGCTTCCTTGCCAACGCGCTGATCGGCCGTGTAGCGGAGCGACATAGCAAGGTGCGAGACCAAGCTGCGCTCGACCAGTGGATGAATAAATTACAACTGCGCGACCCCGCGATATTCTTGCCACGTTTGAGCAAGGTGGTGAACATCATCGTCGGCGACACTTGGTGGTTCGATCGCGACGCGTTACGCAATAAATTCAATTAATTTTCGCTACGCCTTTTCCTATGCGCATCGCTCACCTCCGATCACGACTGCAACAGCTTGGCGCTAAGCCCTGTCATGAAGATCGTCTGCTGCGCGGCTGGTCGCAGGTTTGCTCATATGACCGGAAGGGCAGTCCAGCGGCGACGTTCTTTCCAGCTGCGCTACGCGCCGAATTAGCGGACATCGAAGCGCAGTTGAGTGGATTGGCACGCTTGCACGGTGAGTATCCCGTCGATGAGGAAGTGGCGCGGCTGTTGTTAAGGCTGGCTGACGGACAAATGGTGGAGAGCGTGTTGCTGCCGCGCGGTGGGTTGTGCATTTCCACGCAAGTAGGCTGCGCCGTGGGTTGCGTGTTCTGCATGAGCGGTCGTGCTGGGCTGATACGCCAACTCGGCAGCGCCGAGATCGTCGCCCAAGTGGTGCTGGCGCGCCGCCGCCGCAAGGTCGAAAAAGTGGTGTTCATGGGCATGGGCGAACCAGCGCACAACCTCGACAACGTGCTGGAAGCGATAGATGTGTTGGGTACGCAGGGCAACATCGGCCATAAAAACCTAGTGCTCTCTACCGTGGGGGATGAGCGGGTGTTCGAGCGCTTGCCACAGGGAAGCGTGAAGCCCGCGCTTGCCCTGTCGTTGCACAGCACCGATACCACCTTGCGCGCCAAGCTGTTGCCGAATGCGCCGCAGATATCGGTGGAAGAGTTGGTGGCGCGTTGCGAGGAATATGCCCGTGCCACCGGCTATCCGGTGCAATATCAATGGACGTTGATCGAAGGCGTGAACGATGGTGATGCTGAGTTGACACGCATCGTCGAGTTGCTTTCCGGCAAATACGCGGTGATGAACTTCATCCCGTTCAACGCGGTGGACGGGTTGGAGTATCGCCGCCCCTCCGACGAACGCATCGCTTTCATGGTGGGTACGCTGAAACAGCAAGGCATCCTCGCCCGCATCCGCGACTCTGCCGGGCAAGAGGTGGAAGGTGCCTGCGGGCAACTGCGGGCGCGGGCGGAGAACGAGAAACGTAGAAAAGTCGTTGGAGCGGGCACCTCTGCTCTAATCCCTTTCCCCTTGCAGATGGAAGGTTAGGGTGGGGTAAAAGGGGATACTAAATCCACGCCCTCAAATCTACCCGCATCAACTTTTCACGCCCCGCTATAATCCGCCCCTTTCGCGTCGCAGGAAATTCCCGTGTCTGATCGTCTCGCGGTTTTGCCGCAATACCTGATGCCCAAGCAATTGCTCACCGAACTGGCGGGAAAATTCGCCCATGCTCGCCTAGGAGGGTTAACCACGGCGGTGATCCGCCGCTTTGTGGCGCGTTACGGCGTGGACATGCAGGAAGCCGCCAACCCAGACATCGCCAGTTACGCCAGCTTCAACGAATTCTTCACTCGCCCCTTGCGCGAGGGCGCGAGGCCACAGGCCGATGCGGCTTTCATCTGCCCGGTGGACGGAGCGATCAGCCAGTTCGGCGCGATCGAGCGCGACAGCATCTTCCAAGCCAAAGGCCACAGTTACACCACCACCGCGTTGGTCGGCGGCGACGCAGGGCTGGCGGCGCAGTTCGAGAACGGCAGTTTCGCCACGCTCTACCTCAGCCCCAAGGATTACCACCGCATCCACATGCCCTGCGCGGGACGTTTGCGCCGCATGATCCACGTGCCGGGCGAACTGTTCTCGGTCAACCCGACTACCGCGCGCGGCGTGCCCGGCCTGTTCGCCCGCAACGAGCGCGTGGTCTGCGTGTTCGACGGCGAAACTGGCCCCTTCGTGCTGACGCTAGTCGGTGCCACCATCGTCGGAAGCATGGCCACTGTCTGGCACGGCACCGTCAACCCGCCGCGCCTCGGCACTGTGCGCGAATGGCGCTACGACGATCAGGAAATCACCCTGCAAAAAGGCGAAGAAATGGGCCGTTTCCTGCTCGGCTCCACCGTCGTCATGCTGTTCCCGCAAGGCGCGCTGGAATTCAACCCGGCATGGCAACCCAGTAAATCGCTGCGTATGGGCGAGGCGATGGGTTCTTGATTCGATCAAAGTGGGCTAACCACGGAGCGGGTGTTTTCTATTGCGCACATATACCGAGGTCTGAGCCAACCCAATTAAGAAGGAGCCCAGCATTGCTGGGCTCCTTTTCTTTCGCTCTTCGACTAGCTTAGTTCTGGGTTCTTACTTCTCGAACTTCATCACGCCGCCCTTGCAATCCACCTTGATGGTGTCTTTCGCGGCGAACTGTCCTTCGAGGATGTGCTTGGCGAGTGGATTCTCCAACTGCGCTTGTATCGCACGCTTCAGCGGACGTGCACCATACACCGGATCGAAGCCTGCGTTGGCGATCTCTGCAAGTGCGGCTTCGCTCACGTCTAACTTCATCTCCATCGCTGCAAGGCGTTTTTCCAGATACTGCAACTGGATGCGCGCGATACTCTTGATGTTCTTCTCGTCCAGCGCATGGAACACCACGACCTCGTCGATACGGTTGATGAACTCGGGACGGAAGTAGGTCTTCACCTCGCCCATCACGGCCAGCTTCACCACCTGATAATCGTCGCCTTGCATCTGCTGGATCATCTGCGAACCCAAGTTCGAGGTCATCACGATGACGGTGTTCTTGAAGTCCACGGTACGGCCCTGGCCGTCGGTCATGCGGCCATCGTCCAGCGCTTGCAGCAGCACGTTGAACACGTCCGGGTGGGCCTTCTCCACTTCGTCCAGCAGGATGACGCTGTACGGTTTGCGGCGCACGGCTTCGGTCAAGCCGCCACCTTCCTCATAGCCGACGTAGCCCGGCGGCGCGCCGATCAGGCGGGCGACGGAGTGTTTTTCCATGTACTCGCTCATATCGATGCGGATGATGTGGTCTTCCGAGTCGAACATGAATCCGGCCAGCGCCTTGCACAGCTCGGTTTTGCCCACGCCGGTGGGGCCAAGGAACAGGAAGGAGCCATACGGACGGTTCGGGTCGGACAGGCCGGAGCGCGAGCGGCGGATGGCGTCGGACACCAGGCGCACCGCCTCGTCCTGCCCCACCACGCGCTCGTGCAATTTCTCTTCCATCTTGAGCAACTTGTCGCGCTCGCCTGTCATCATCTTGCTGACGGGAATGCCCGTCGCGCGGCTCACCACTTCGGCGACCTCTTCCGCGCCGACTTGGGTGCGCAACAGTTTGTTCTTCGAGGTTCCACCTTCTGCTTCGCGCTGGGCGGCTTCTTTCATCTTGGCTTCGAGTTGCGGCAGCTTGCCGTATTGCAGCTCGGCGACCTTTTCCAGTTTGCCTTCGCGTTGCAGACGCACAATCTCAGCACGCATGGCCTCGATCTCTTCCTTCACGGTGGCCGCACCTTGGGCTGCGCCCTTCTCTGCTTTCCACACTTCTTCGAGGTCAGCGTATTCGCGTTCCAATTTCTTCATCTCGACTTCGATCAAGTCGAAACGTTTCTTGGAAGCTTCGTCCTTCTCTTTCTTCACCGCTTCGCGCTCGATCTTCAGTTGGATGAGGCGGCGTTCGAGTTTATCCATCACCTCTGGTTTAGAGTCGATCTCCATCTTCATGCGCGATGCGGCCTCGTCGATGAGGTCGATGGCTTTATCGGGCAGGAAGCGGTCGGTGATGTAGCGATGTGACAACTCCGCCGCCGCGACGATGGCGGGATCGGTGATCTCGACACCGTGGTGTACTTCGTATTTTTCTTTCAAGCCACGCAGGATGGCGATGGTGGATTCCACGCTCGGCTCATCCACCAACACCTTTTGGAAACGACGTTCCAGCGCGGCATCTTTCTCGATGTATTTGCGATACTCGTCCAGCGTGGTCGCACCCACGCAGTGCAACTCTCCGCGTGCAAGCGCAGGCTTTAGCATATTGCCCGCGTCCATCGCACCATCCGCCTTACCTGCACCCACCATGGTGTGCAGTTCGTCGATGAAGACGATGTTGTTACCTTCGTCTTGTGCTAATTCTTTCAGCACGGCTTTGAGACGCTCTTCGAACTCGCCGCGATATTTCGCACCCGCCACGAGGGCGGCCATGTCCAGCGACAACACCTTCTTGCCTCTGAGTGAGTCGGGTACTTCGCCATTGATGATCCGTTGAGCTAAACCTTCAACGATCGCGGTCTTACCCACGCCGGGTTCGCCGATGAGCACTGGGTTGTTCTTGGTGCGGCGTTGTAGCACTTGGATGGCGCGGCGGATCTCGTCGTCACGACCGATGACGGGATCTAGCTTACCCAGACGGGCACGCTCGGTCAGATCGACACAGTATTTCTTGAGCGACTCGCGCTGACCTTCCGCCTCTTGCGAACCCACCGATTCGCCACCGCGTACGGCAGCGATGGCGGTCTCCAGCGGTGCACGCGAAACGCCATGCGTCTTCAGCAAACGGCCTGTCTCGCCTTTGTCGTTAGTGAGTGCCAGCAAGAACATCTCGGAGGCGATGAACTGGTCACCGCGCTTCTGTGCCTCTTTGTCGGTGAGGTTGAGCAGGTTGCTCAGGTCACGCCCGACCTGAACTTCGCCGCTATGGCCTTCCACTTTGGGCAAACGTGAGACGGCATCCGTCAGCGCGGTCTTCAGCGCATTGGTGTTGCCGCCCGCACGGGCCAGCAGCGAGCCTACCCCGCTGTCGGCATCGTTAAGCAGAGCCAGCAACAGGTGCTGTGGCTCGATGAATTGGTTGTCCGCACCCACGGCCAGCCCTTGGGCATCGGACAGCGCTTGTTGCAACTTGGTGGTGAATTTATCGAAACGCATGACAACTCCTCGAAGAAGATTGATTGACTTCCTAGTTGGGGCAGGTCGCGCCGATTTCAAGAGCTAGCGCAGGTGATGCCTGCTATGCGGGAGATGTTCAGGCGCACTCAGTTTCAGGTATAGTTCGCCCGTCACCGACACCGAGCCAATCATGAAAAAGAATACGCGCTCCACACCAGACACACGGGCTGAATCGCTGCTAGAGGGACGTTTGCACGATCCTTTCGGCTATTTGGGTTTGCACAAAGAGCAGGGTGGTTATGTGCTGCGTTCTTTCAACCCCTACGCCGACGAGGTGTGGCTGGAGACGGAAGCGGGCAGTGAGCCATTGCAGCGTATCCGCCCCGAGGGGCTGTTCGAGTGGCGGGGCAAGGCCGAACCTAAGCGCCCTTGTCGCTTGCGCATCAAATCCCATGAAGGTGAGCGCGAGGTCTATGACCCCTACACCTTCGCTCCGCAAATCTCTAGTTTTGATCTACACCTGTTCAACGAAGGTCGCCTGCATCAGGGCTATCGCGTGTTGGGGTCGCATCCGGCCCAAGTCGATGGCGTGATCGGTGTGCGTTTCGCTGTTTGGGCGCCGAACGCCGAGCGCGTCAGCGTGGTGGGTGAGTTCAATCGTTGGGACGGGCGCGTGAACCCAATGTCGGTGCATGGCAGCAGCGGCGTGTGGGAATTGTTCCTGCCTGAGCTGACGACCGGTGCGCTGTACCGCTACGAGATCCGCAATACCACGGGCAACCTGCTAGTCAAGATCGACCCGTACGCCCACGAATTCGAGGTGCGCCCAGGCAATGCCGCGCGCGCCGGGGCGAAACTGTCGCATCTGTGGAAAGACACAGGCTGGTTGGATAAGCGCGCCAAGCTGGATTGGCTGCATGCGCCGATGAATATCTACGAGATCCATGCTGGATCGTGGAAGCGCCATCCCGATGGCCGTTTCTATAGCTATCGCGAGTTGGCCGATCAATTGGTGCCTTACTTGCAGGATATGGCGTATACCCATGTCGAGTTGCTGCCGGTCTCTGAGCATCCGCTGGATGAATCTTGGGGTTACCAGTGCACCGGTTATTTCGCCGCCAGCAGCCGTTTCGGCTCGCCGGATGATTTGGCTTACTTCATCGATACCTGCCATCAGGCCGATATCGGCGTGCTGCTGGACTGGGTTCCCGCGCACTTCCCGCAGGACAGTTTTGCGCTGGCTCGCTACGACGGCACAGCGCTGTACGAACACGAAGACCCACGTCTGGGCTTCCATCAGGATTGGGGTACGCACATCTTCAACTTTGGGCGCAACGAAGTGAAGAGTTTCCTGCTTTCCAGCGCCCATTACTGGCTGTCTGAATTCCATTTCGACGGTCTGCGCGTAGATGCGGTCGCTTCCATGTTGTACCTCGATTACTCGCGCAAACAGGGTGAGTGGATACCGAACAAGTACGGCGGACGCGAGAATCTCGATGCGATGGCTTTCCTGCGTGAGCTCAACATCATGGTGCATGACAGCTTCCCCGGCGCGCTGACGGTAGCGGAAGAATCGACCTCGTGGCCTGCGGTGTCGCGTCCGGTGTATCTAGGCGGACTCGGTTTCTCGATGAAGTGGAACATGGGCTGGATGAACGACACGCTGAGTTTTATTCAGCATGATCCGATCTATCGTCGCTACCATTTCAATCAGCTTACCTTCGGCCAGCTCTACGCCTATTCAGAGAATTTCGTGCTGCCGTTCTCGCATGACGAAGTAGTGCATGGCAAGAGTTCGTTGCTGGGCAAGATGCCCGGCGATGCTTGGCAGAAGTTCGCGAACTTGCGCTTGCTTTTGGCTTATCAGGCGGCCAGCCCCGGCAAAAAGCTTAACTTCATGGGCAACGAACTTGGGCAGGGTCACGAATGGCGTTCAAGCTGGGAGGTGGATTGGTGGCAACTTGGACAGAGCTATCACCAGGGCATACAGAATCTGTCGCGAGATCTGAATCGTTTGTACCGTGATCTGCCGGCGCTACATGGCTTGGATTTCGAGCAGGAAGGCTTTGGCTGGATCGACTGTCAGGATGCAGATCGTTCGCTGATGTCATTCCAGCGGCGCGGACGCAACGGCGAGGTGGTGGTGGTGGTGATGAACTTCACGCCTGTCCCGCATCACAATTTCCGCCAAGGTCTGCCGTTAGGTGGTGCATGGCGTGAGATTTTGAATAGCGATTCGCAGTATTATGGCGGCGGCAACGTGGGTAATGGCGGCGAGTTGTATGCTGAAGAGATGCCATGGATGGGCCAATCCCATTCCGCCAGGTTTGAATTGCCACCGCTGGCCTGTATCATTTTGCAACCGGTGTGACTTTTTATGGTGGGGCCGTAAATGCTGCCCCGATACTACAAGGGAAATCAATATGACCGAAAATACCAAACCCGCTGAAACTGTTGCCAAGAAACCACGTGCCAAGAAGGCCGTTGTTACTCCTGAGGCGGCGCCCGTTCAAGTGCCTGCCGCTGAAGCCGCTCCGGTAAAGAAGCCACGGGCTACCAAGGCGAAGGTGGCTGAGTCAAGTGAAGCCAAGCCCGCCGCTAAGCCACGCAAGGCTGCGGCGAAGAAGTCGGAAAAGCAGCAGGTTACGCCTAGTCAGCGTCACGAGATGGTGTCGATGGCGGCCTATTTCATTGCAGAGCGTCGCGGCTTTATGACCGGTTACGAGCATGAAGACTGGGTCGCGGCCGAGCGTGAGATCGATGTTCGTATCGAACTGATCTAGTTTCAAGTTGAAGCGTGACTTCGGGCGAGCGGGAGGTGCATCGCTCGAAGTGTTTTACTGGTTGTTGCTGCGAACATTGTACTGCCTATCCTAACGAGAAGACCCATGTCGAACCTGACTCAATCCCCCGCGTGGCAAGCGCTGCTTGCCCATCAATCGCAGATCAGCAACCAGACTATGCGCGAGATGTTCGCGGCTGATGCGGATCGCTTCGACACGTTCTCCCTTCAGCTTGATGGTCTGCTGTTTGACTACTCCAAGAATCGCATTAGTGCAGAGACGCTCAAGCTGCTGCTCGATCTGGCGCGCCAGTCTGATCTTTCTGGCTGGATCGCCCGCATGTTCGGTGGCGAAAAGATTAATGCCAGTGAGAATCGCGCCGTTCTGCACACTGCCTTGCGAGCGCCGCGTGATGCCGTGGTGATGGTGGATGGCAAAAACGTGATGCCAGATGTACATCGCGTACTCGACCATCTGCGTCGATACACCGAGGCTGTACGTAGGGGTGAGTTGTGTGGTCATACCGGCAAGCCTTTGCGTCATATCGTCAACATCGGCATCGGTGGCTCTGCGCTTGGCCCCATGATGGTGTGCGAAACGCTCAAGCCTTATGGGCATCCAGAAATGCGGGCGCATTTCGTGTCTAACGTGGATGCCACTGACTTGGTGGAAACGCTCAAGCTGCTGGATGCCGAGACGACGCTGTTCATCGTTAGCTCCAAAACATTTACCACGCAGGAAACCTTGACCAATGCGCGCACTGCACGCGCTTGGTTGGTGGAAAAATTGGGCTGTGAGGAAGCGGTAGCCAAGCACTTTGCTGCCGTCTCTACCAACCTTAAGGCAACTAGCGAATTTGGTATCAATCCCGATAACGTGTTTGAATTCTGGGATTGGGTCGGTGGGCGCTACTCGCTGTGGTCGGCTATCGGCCTGCCCATTGCTTTGTATGTGGGCATGGATAACTTCGAGCGTTTGCTGGCGGGCGCGCATGCGATGGACGTGCATTTCCGCGATGCGCCATTCGAACGCAATATGCCGGTCATACTCGGCATGCTGGGTGTGTGGTACGGCAACTTCTTCGGTACCGGCTCCTACGCTGTATTGCCCTACGACCAATATCTGCATCGCTTGCCCGCCTATCTGCAACAACTGGAGATGGAGAGCAACGGCAAGAGCGTGGATCGCGAAGGTCAGCCGGTAGATTACGACACCCATTTCACCGTATGGGGCGAGGCGGGAACCAATGGTCAGCACTCGTTCTACCAGTTGATCCACCAAGGTACGCGCATGATCCCGGCAGACTTCCTTGCCCCGATCCGCAGCCACAACCCAGTGGGCGATCATCACGCCATGTTGTTGTCCAACTGCTTCGCCCAAACTGAGGCGCTGATGCTGGGTAAAACCGAAGCCGAAGCCCGCGCCGAATTAGTTGCTCAGGGCATGAGCGGCGAAGCATTAGAAAAACTGCTACCGTTCAAGGTGTTCCCCGGCAATCGTCCGACCAACACCTTCCTGTTCGACCTGCTCGACCCCTACACGCTGGGAATGCTGATCGCCCTTTACGAGCACAAGATCTACGTGCAGAGCGTGGTGTGGAACATCAACGCCTTCGATCAGTGGGGTGTCGAATTCGGCAAACAGCTCGCAGGGAAGCTGCTGCCCGAGTTGCAAGGCAAGCAGCCTCTATCTGTCCATGACGCCTCGACGATCAATCTCATGCAGCGCTGCTTGGGCTGAGCTGCACTCGGCACGATGCGTGCTAAGCTGGCTAATTCACGAGCAACAAGTGCTTTCCCATTCGTCCTGCTCTGTTATAATCCGCGCCCTCGGGGCGTAGCGCAGCCTGGTAGCGTACATGCATGGGGTGCATGTGGTCGGAGGTTCAAATCCTCTCGCCCCGACCAGTAAAATCAACGGCTTATCGTTTATTCGGTAGGTCGTTTTTCTTTGTGGCGGGCGGTCATCAAAAAATGTGCCCAATAATGTGCCCAATGATTTTGGTGGTTAGGCATGACGCATAGACCGCTTGCTAGTAAGTCGTGCAATTTTTCTAGCACTTGATCTAGTTCCTACCTTGAGTGTCTTTCCACTGTCCAGCCGTTGCCTATGATGCACCTCCAATAGCTTGTTAGCGTGTCGCGGGTGTTGGTAATTGGTTAGAGATTCGCCTTGCATATTCTTTCAACTGCTTCTTGCTCATATCAAGCCACCTTCAGCACTCAGCCGTCGTAATGAAAGAGGCACGCGATCACCACTAACTCGGTATCCGTTACTTGATACACCAGTCGGTTGGTGTCGTCGATACGCTTTGACCATAAGCCGGATAAATCACCTCTCAGCGGTTCAGGCTTGCCGATACCTCCGAAGGGTTCGCGGAGGGTGTCATTTAGCAGCGCATTGATCCGGCGCAAGGTCTTTTTGTCCTGCCCCTGCCAATAGAGATAATCACCCCACGCGGAAGGGGTGAAGGTCAGCAGGCGCGGCATCAGTCGGGCAACAGTTCGCGAGGTTGTGCACGGCCTTCGCGGTATTCTTGAATGGAGCGGGCAAGGTGGGCGGCATTGGCTGGGTTGCTGGTAAGGTGCAGGGTTTCCATGATGCTGTTGTAACTGTCCAGCGACATTACCACGGCATCGCCTTCGGCATCGCGGCGGCTAATGATGGTTACATCGGCATCTTGCACTACGCTATCCAAAACCGATTTCAGCGAATTGCGCGCATGGGAGTAGGTCACGACTTTCATTTTTCGCCTCACTTGATCATTAAGTTGTTCAAGTATAGGGTGCGGGGCGGTCTATGGCAATGCCGCTCATTGTGATTGGGTAGTCAGTTCGGCGATCTCGGCTTCTTCGTCAGCTGGGATCAGCAATATGGGTTTGCTGGAGGTGTTATTTAGGCGGGGTGAGTTGTTTCGGTTGGCATTGGGGTCAAGCTCAAAACCCAAGAATCTCAGCGGGTCACAGATCAGAGCGCGAACAGCGGCAGAATGTTCGCCGATGCCACCGGTGAACACCAGTGCATCTATGCCTCCGGCTTTGGCGGCGTAGCTGCCGATCGCGGCGCGTACTTGGCGGGCGTAGTACTCGACGGCGAAGCGGGCATCGACACTGTTGCTTTTTGCCAACTCAGACATTTCGCTGGACTCGCCTTGCGAGAGCGCCAGCAAGCCCATCTTGCGGTACGTCAGTTTTGATAACTCTTCAACATCAAAGCGTTGCGCTAGCTCCAGCATCACGCCGGGGTCGAGGTCGCCGCTGCGCGTGCCCATCACGATGCCGCCGGCTGGGGTGTAACCCATGCTGGTATCGACCGAGCGTAGGTTCTCTAGCAGACACAGGCTGGAGCCGCTGCCGAGGTGGGCGACGACGACGGGGCCATGCGCGATTTCGCCCAAGAGTGAGGGCAACTGCCGAGCGATATGTGCGTAATTGAGGCCGTGAAAGCCGTAGCGGCGTAATCCTAATTCGTTGGGAATGGGCAGGCGGTACGCGAGTTCGGGCAGTGTGGCGTGGAAGGCCGTGTCAAAGCAGGCGATTTGCGGTACGTCGAAGTGCTGCGCGCACAAATCGACTCCCAATAGATTGCCCGGCAGGTGTAGCGGTGCGAGATGGGTGATGCTTTCCAAGCGCGTGCGCTCTTGGCTGTCGATCAGTCTAGCGGCATCGGTGATGTCGCCGCCGTGGACGAAGCGATGGCCGATGGCGCGGGGCTGATGTCCAGCCAAGTCACGCAGCAGCGCGGCGAACGCGGCAGCGTGATCTTTGAACTCGCCCGAGCCAATACGCTCGTAGCGAAAGTTCAGCCGCGTCCCGTCCGACTGGAACAGGCTCGCCTTGAGACTGGACGAGCCGCTGTTGACCGTTAATACGGCCATGTCCAGTCGTTGGCTTCCGGCAAGTCCACCCCGTGCTCGTAAGCGTAGTTGCAGCACTCGATCTGCTTGTCGCGCAGTCTGTCTTTGACATGCGCTCCCGCGACTTGCAGTGATGGGATGCGGTCGATCACATCGATGGCCAAGCTGTAACGGTCGATCTGGTTCTGGATGGCCAGTTCCAGTGGCGTATTGATGCTGCCTTTTTCCTTGTAGCCGCGCACGTGCCAATTTTTGTGGTTGCTACGACGATAGGCGAGGCGGTGGATCAGCCAAGGGTAGCCGTGGAAGTTGAAGATCACGGGCTTGTCGAGGGTGAACAGGCTGTCGAAATCGCGCTCGTGTAAGCCATGTGGATGCTCGATGTTAGGTGTCAGCTTGTACAGATCGACCACGTTGATGAAACGTATCTTGAGCGATGGGAAGTGCTCACGCAGCAGCACGACCGCAGCCAGCGCTTCCTTGGTCGGGATATCGCCGGCACTGGCGATCACGACATCGGGCTCGCAGCCGTCATCGTTGCTGGCCCATTCCCAGATGCCGATGCCTTTGGTGCAATGGGCGATCGCGGCATCCATATCCAAAAATTGCAGGTGCTTTTGCTTGTCGCACACGATCACATTGATGAGGTCGGTGCTGGTCAGGCATTGCTGAGAGATCGCCAGCAGCGTGTTCACGTCGGGCGGCAGATAGATGCGTGTCACCTCAGGACTTTTGTTCACCACCACATCGAGGAAGCCGGGATCTTGGTGTGTGAAACCGTTGTGATCCTGCCGCCATACGGTGGAGGTGATAAGCAGGTTTAGCGACGAAACTGGCGCGCGCCAAGATACGGCCTTGGACATATCCAACCACTTGGCATGTTGGTTGAACATCGAGTCGATGACGTGGACGAAGGCTTCGTAAGTGGAGAAGAAACCGTGGCGGCCGGTGAGCAGATAACCTTCCAGCCAGCCTTCCAGTGTGTGTTCGGACAGCATTTCCATCACGCGGCCATCCGGCGAGAGTTCACCGCCGTCGGCATCTTCCGGCAGGTAGTCCGCCATCCATACTTTCTTGCTGACTTCGTAGATGTTGTCGAGCTTGTTGGAGGCGTTCTCGTCCGGGCCGAATACGCGGAAGTTGTGCATGTTCTGCGCCATGATGTCGCGCAGGAACTTGCCCAGCGGGCGGGTGTTTTCTGCGGATGCCTTGCCGGGGCCGGCCAGAGTTGCAGCATACTGACGATAATCAGGCATGCGCAGAGCCTTGCGTAGCAAGCCACCGTTGGCATGCGGATTCGCGCTCATGCGGCGGCTGCCTTGGGGGGCAAGTGCCTTTAGTTCTGGGCGCAAGCGCCCCGTTTCGTCGAACAACTCTTCAGGTTTGTAGCTCTTCAACCATGATTGCAGCTGTGCCAGCCGTTCCGGCTTGCTGCGGACTTCGCCCATAGGTACCTGATGTGAGCGCCAGTAACCTTCGACCTTGTGTCCGTCCACTTCTTTCGGGCCGGTCCAGCCTTTGGGCGAGCGCAGCACGATCATCGGCCAACGCGGACGGACGGGAATGCCGGAACTGCGCGCTTCCGTCTGAATGCGGCGAATCTCCAGCAGGCACTGCTCCATCGTGATCGCCATAGCGCGGTGCATGGTGGCAGGGTCACTGCCTTCGACGAAATAGGGCGTCCAGCCGTAACCTTTGAACAGGTTCTCCAGCTCTTCGTGCGAGATGCGCGAGAGCAGGGTGGGGTTGTTGATCTTGTAGCCGTTCAGATGCAGGATGGGCAGCACTGCGCCATCGCGGATCGGGTTGAGGAATTTATTGGAGTGCCAGGCGGTGGCCAGCGGGCCAGTCTCGGCCTCGCCGTCGCCGACCATCACCGTCACTAGCAGATCAGGGTTGTCGAAGGCCGCGCCGAACGCGTGCGAGATGCTATAACCCAGTTCGCCACCTTCATGGATGGAGCCCGGTGTTTCCGGCGTGCAATGGCTGCCGATGCCGCCGGGGAATGAGAAATCCTTGAAGAATTGGCGCAAGCCATCTTCATCTTCGCCTTTGTTTGGATAGACTTCGCTGTAGGTGCCCTCTAGATAGGTCGGAGCCAATACGCCCGGTGCGCCGTGACCTGGGCCGGCGAGAAAGATCGCGCTCTGGTCATATTTGTTGATGAGCCGGTTCATGTGGACGTAAGCGAAGCTCAAGCCGGGGCTGGCACCCCAGTGTCCTAACAAGCGTTGCTTGATGTGCTCAGGTTTGAGCGGCTCTTTCAGTAGCGGGTTGTCACGCAGGTAAATCATGCCCGCAGCCAGATAATTGCAAGCGCGCCAGTAGGCGTCGATGGAGTTCAGTTCCTGTTCGGAAGGGGATAATACTTGAGCGCTCATGTGAGAGTCTCCTTGGGTTAGATGTGGCAAATAGTAACACTTCAGTATGGCAAAACCCTTACAATCGCCGCCGAAAAACGCTCTATGAGCGGCTGCTTTTCGAGTGTGCAAGTCTCCTAATTTTCAATCTGAAAGCCTAAGTCCATCATGTGGTTCAAGAATCTCCAACTCTATCGTCTTTCTCGTTTTGACCTAACCCCCGCCGCATTTGCCACCGCACTGGCGGAGCATACTTTGGAGGAAACCGGCGGCAGTATGGATATGCAACGTCTCGGTTGGGTGCCGCCCAAAGGTGAGAACGAGCCGTTCGTGCATCAATACGGCGAGCAGATGCTGTTCGCGTTGGGTGTGGAAAAGAAATTGTTGCCCACTACGGTCGTCAACCAGTTCGCCAAAGCGCGCGCGCAGGAGATCGAAGAGCAGCAAGGTTACAAGCCCGGTCGTAAGCAGATGAAGCAGATCAAGGAGGCGATGACGGACGAGCTATTGCCGCGTGCCTTCGCCCTGCGCCGCAGCACACGTGTTTGGATCGACCCGACCGGACAGTGGTTGGTGGTTGATGCGGCCAGTGTCGCCAAGGCTGATGAGGTGGTGGAGATGTTGCTCAAACACGTCGAAGGCATCGCCTTTTCAATGCTCAAAACCCAACTTTCACCGACCACGGCGATGACCGAATGGCTGCTGGGCGGCGAAGCGCCTACCGGTTTTACACTGGACGATGATTACGAGTTGCGTGGCGTTGGTGAGGGCAAGTCCAGTGTGCGCTACACCAAGCACACGCCGGATGCCGACGAGATACGTAAGCACGTTGAGTCTGGCAAGCAAGTCAGTCGTCTTGCCCTGACTTGGAACGATCGCGTGTCCTTCGTGTTGGACGAGAATCTGCAACTGAAACGCTTAGCGCCGCTGGATGTCATCGCCGAGCAAGCAGATGCCGATGATGATGTTTTCGACTCCGATTTTGCCTTGATGACAGGTGAGGTCTCCAAGCTGCTGACGGACCTTGTGGCGGCACTGGGTGGAGAAGTCGTAGTCTCCTG
Source organism: Ferriphaselus amnicola (assembly GCF_000974685.2). Classification (NCBI taxonomy): domain Bacteria; kingdom Pseudomonadati; phylum Pseudomonadota; class Betaproteobacteria; order Nitrosomonadales; family Gallionellaceae; genus Ferriphaselus; species Ferriphaselus amnicola. Next base: position 2,008,537 of record NZ_AP018738.1, on the reverse strand, counting down.
AGTTCGAGCCCCCTAGGGCACAACCTCAGCTAGTGCGTTTCAGTAGCGTTACTTTGTGGTCATCAGCGTTAGAATGCGAGACATGCACGGTAAGCTATCCGTATGGACACTCTAAATCTTCTGCTCACTCTGGCTGTGGCGCTCGTCCTTGTTTTGGGTGCCTTGAGTCTGCGTCTTATGCGCCTCACGCGTGAGCTTCGCGCAAGTGAGGAGCGCTGGAAGTTCGCGCTTGAAGGTGCGGGTGATGGTGTCTGGGATTGGAATGTGCCCGATGATACGGTTGTATTCTCAACACGCTACAAGGCGATGGTGGGTTATACCGATGCGGAAATCGCGGCCAATCAAGAGGCTTGGCTGAAGCGTATCCATCCTGATGATCGCGTCAAAGTGGATGAAGATATTCACGCCTATCTGGAGGGACGGACTCAGACCTATTGTAACGAACACCGCGTGATATGTAAGGATGGCAGTATCAAATGGGTACTGGCACGCGGCATGATCGTCAGCCGGCTGCCCGATGGACAGCCGCTACGCATGATAGGTACGCACGCGGATATAACTGATCGCAAGGATATGGAAGAGCGGATGCGCCATCTGGCGAATTACGATCCGCTGACCGAGCTGCCGAATCGCTCGCTCATCACCGATCGCCTTCGGCAAGCCGTGATCAAAGCTCGGCGAGACAAGGCGCACTTGGCGGTGATGTTTCTAGACTTGGATAAGTTCAAACCCGTGAATGACAGCTTAGGTCATGACATGGGCGATTTGCTGTTGAAGCAAGTCGCATCGCGGTTACTTTCCAGCGTACGCGCTTCGGATACGGTTGCGCGTATCGGCGGCGACGAATTTGTTGTGCTTCTGACGACTGTCGAGCAAGAGCGAGATGCCATTCTCGTAGCAGAGAAGATATTGCAAGCGCTGAAGCTGCCCTTTGATTTGGTCGGGCACCGAGTCGAGCTTTCTGGGAGCATAGGCATCGCCGCCTATCCCGAGCATGGCGATAACGAAAAGTTACTGCTGATCAATGCCGATATTGCGATGTATCACGCAAAACGGGCGGGCAGGAACGACTATCAGATCTTTGCGTACAACATGCGTAGTGAGGATTCTGGTGTCTGACGTTTTCCTTCTATTTCCTGCTTGACTGCGGCACTAGGGTCTCGCGGTTTTTGCGGGGGGAGCTGGGTCATTTTGCTTGACGAATATTCGGCGGATGCGTTCTACTTCGCAGTCGCGCCCGCCTTGGATATGGGGCAGGTCTATTGAGGAGCCCATGTGTCACTCGTAATGATCGTGATGGTTTTGTTGGTTTGCCTAGGCTTGGCGATATTTCGCATCTCGGTGCAAAGTTGGCTACTGGCGGCATTGGTGTTGGTGTTTATCGTCGCTAGCGCAAGCCGTATCTCACCCGCAGCACTTCAAATCATCTACTTCGTTCTCGGTACGATCATTGCCGTCATCGGTGTGCCGCAGCTGCGGCGCAGGCTGGTGAGCGGGCCGATGCTGCGTTTGTTCCGTAAATTGCTTCCCCCCATTTCCGCGACCGAGCAGGTGGCGTTGGATGCGGGCACGGTCTGGTGGGAAGGCGATCTGTTCAATGGCTTGCCCGATTGGGATAAGTTGTTAGCCATTCCCAAACCCGAGTTGAGCCCGGCAGAGCAATCGTTTCTGGATAAGCAAGTGACGCAACTCTGCTCCATGCTCGACGACTGGGACATCACGCATCAGCGCCGCGATTTGCCGCCAGAAGTCTGGCAGTTCCTCAAAGACCAAGGTTTCTTCAGCCTCATCATCCCCAAGGAATATGGCGGCCTACAGTTTTCGGCGCAGGCGCACTCGGCCATCATCGCCAAAGTCGCCTCGCGTAGTTGGTCGGCTGCGGTGACGGTGATGGTGCCGAATTCGCTGGGTCCGGCTGAATTGTTGCTGCATTACGGCACAGATGAGCAGAAGCAGAAATACTTGCGCCGACTCGCCACCGGCAAGGAAATTCCTTGCTTTGCTTTGACGGGACCATTCGCTGGCTCGGATGCCGGCGCTATCCCAGATACGGGCGTGGTCTGTCGCGCCAATTTCGGTAAACAGAAAAACGTGCTCGGCATTCGCCTCAACTGGGAAAAACGCTACATCACCTTGGCGCCCGTGGCGACACTGCTGGGTCTGGCGTTCAAGCTGTACGACCCAGAAAAACTGCTGGGCGGCGAGGTGGATCGTGGCATCACACTGGCGCTGATTCCGACCGACACACCGGGTGTGGAGATCGGGCGGCGGCATAATCCGCTGGACGCGGCGTTCCTGAATGGTCCGACCGTAGGCCGCGATGTGTTCATCCCGCTGGAGCAGGTCATTGGCGGGGTCGATCGGGTGGGGCAGGGCTGGCGTATGTTGATGGAGTGTCTGGCGGCGGGGCGGGCGATTTCCCTGCCAGCCAGCGCGACCGGCGGCATGAAGTTGGCGGCGCGTACTAGCGGTGCTTACGCCCGCGTGCGCAAACAGTTCAAGCTGCCCATCGGCAAATTCGAGGGGATCGAGGAGGCCCTGGCGCGCATCGCTGGTCACACCTATATGATCGATAGCGCGCGGCAGCTAACGGCAAGCGCGGTCGATTTGGGCGAGAAGCCTTCGGTGGTTTCGGCCATCGTCAAATACCACGCTACCGAGCGCGGGCGCAGTGTCATCAACGATGCGATGGATGTACATGGCGGCAAGGGAATCTGCCTGGGGCCGAATAATTACTTGGGGCGTAGCTACCAGCAAGCACCCATCGCCATCACGGTAGAGGGTGCGAACATTCTGACGCGCAGTCTGATGATCTTTGGTCAGGGCGTGGTGCGCTCCCATCCTTACGTACTCAAAGAAATGTCGGCCACGCATCTGAGCGATCCTGAACGTGCGTTGAATTACTTTGATCTCGCCTTGTTCGGGCACATCAGTTTCGCCTTGAGCAATGCGGCGCGCTCCTTCTTGTTCGGCCTGACTGATGGCTGGATCGTGCCGGTTCCTAGGCGGCGTGAGACTTTTCGCTATTTTCAGAAGCTAACTCGTTTTTCGTCAGCTTTTGCGCTGATGTCTGATGTGGTGATGCTGGCGTTTGGCGGCGGACTGAAGCGTCACGAGAAGATCTCTGGGCGCATGGGCGACGTGCTGAGCCAGCTCTATCTGGCTTCGGCCGCACTCAAGCGATTCGAGGACGATGGTCGTCCTGCGGAGGATATGCCCTTGCTGGACTGGGCAGTCAGCGATGCGCTGTACCGTATCCAGCAGGCGTTGGACGGAGTGCTGGCAAATCTTCCGCTCTACTTGCGCTGGCCGCTGCGAGCGCTGGTGTTTCCGTATGGTCTGCGTCTTCGTCCGCCGTCGGATATGTCCACCCATCAACTTGCGATCCTATTGATGCAGCCGGGTGCGGTTCGTGATCGGCTTACCGCCGGCATTTATCTGCCTCAGGATGAGCAGGAGGCAGTGGGTGCGTTGGAAGCTGCATTGGAAAGTGCGTTACGTTGCGAAGCGGCGTATGCCACGTTGGAAAGTGCGATGCGCGAGGGGAAGTTGACGTTGCATCAGGAATTGGAGCGGATACAGGAAGCACAGGAAAAAGGCGTGATCAGCGCCGAGGAGGGGGCGATGCTGGAGCGTGACTATGCCCTGCGTCGTAAGGTCATCATGGTGGATGATTTCGCTACGTTGAACTAGGGTTTAGGCCCAAGGGGAAGATATGCAGAACAAAATAGAGCTCGACGTGATCGAGCCGGAATCGGTGAGTTCCTTGCATGGTTTGTTCGTGGAGCGGGTGCGTCGCTCGCCTGATTTGGGCGCATATCGCTATTTCGATGCTCCGCGCAATGAGTGGCAAGCGTTGACGTGGGCGCAGATGGCGGAGCAGACGGCACGCTGGCAGGCTGCGCTCATCGGCGAAAGACTGAATCCCGGCGACCGAGTGGGGATCATGCTACGTAATTGTCCGCAATGGATCATGTTTGACCAAGCGGCGCTGTCCTTGGGGCTGGTGGTGGTGCCGCTCTATACGGTGGATCGGCCGGACAGTGTCGCTTATATCACCCAAGACTCAGGGATGCGTGTGTTGTTGATCGAGACCCGCGAGCAATGGCAAGCTTTACGGGGCGTGGCTGGGCACATGGAGACGGTGCAGCGTTTCGTCAGCCTAGATACGTTTGCAGACGAGAGTGAACCGCGCTTGACCTCGGCTAGCACATGGCTGCCAACTCAAGCAGCTTTGCAGCCGGAACCGTCGTGTGATGTCCATGCCTTGGCGACGATCATGTACACGTCGGGTACGACCGGAAAACCCAAAGGCGTGATGCTGTCACATCGCAATATCCTGGCTAATGCGCGCAGGGCTCAAGACTTTCGATGTCCGTCCAGATGACTGCATGCTTTCTTTCCTGCCCTTATCTCACGCGTTTGAGCGCACGGCGGGTTATTACCTGAACGTGATGGCGGGCGGACAGGTAGCCTTTGCTCGCTCGATCTCGCATTTGGCTGATGACTTGCAGTTGATCCATCCGACGATACTGGTGTCGGTGCCGCGTATCTTTGAGCGTATCCACGGCGGCATACGCGCAAAGCTGGAGCAGGTGTCTTCTACTCGGCGTAAGTTGTTCGAGCTGACGCTAGAGGTTGGCTGGTTGCATTTCGAGCATGCACAAGGCCGCGCTACTTGGCATCCGAAACTACTGTTGTGGCCACTACTCAAGAAACTGGTTGCCGATAAGGTGATGACGAAATTAGGGGGTGAGTTGCGTCTAGCCATCAGTGGCGGTGCCGCGCTGCCGCCGACGATCGCCCGGTTCTTCATTTCTCTTGGTTTGAATATATTGCAAGGTTATGGCTTGACCGAAACTAGCCCTGTCGTCAGTGTGAATCTGACACAAAGCAATTTCCCGGAAAGCGTGGGGCCACCTTTACCTAGTGTGGAAGTGCGGATCGGTGATCAGAGTGCACTGATGGTGCGTGGGCCGAGCGTGATGTTAGGGTACTGGAATAATGTTGAGGCAACGCGCAGCATGATTGCTGAGGATGGTTGGCTGAACACGGGAGATACGGCACGTATTTCGGAGACAGGCCACATCTATATTACGGGCAGATTGAAAGAGATCATCGTTTTGTCTAATGGCGAGAAGGTGCCTCCCGGTGATATGGAGTTCGCCATCATGCACGATCCGTTGTTCGAGCAGGTGATGGTGCTGGGCGAGGGTAAAGCGTTCCTCGTGGCATTGGCCGTGGTGAATGCTGATGCTTGGCGGCAGTTTGCTGTTGAGGTCGGGATTCAGCCTGATATGCCGGAGTCATTGCAGGATGCTCGGGTAGAGCAAAAGGCGTTGGCACGTATCACACGCCAGATCCATGAGTTCCCAGGCTATGCCAAGATTCGGCGAGTATTGTTACTGAAAGAGCCGTGGACTATCGAGGGCGGACAGCTCACGCCAACGCTCAAGTTGCGCCGTAATCGCGTAGTGGCTCAGTATGAGGATGAGCTCCATAGGCTCTACGGTGAAAATAGTAGAAGAATGGATCGTCTTTAGTGCTAAAGAACTGCGTCATAATGTCGATAGGTGACCGTGAGTGGCGTTTTGCCCCTTCGTCGATAACGAGTCAAGGTGTCTATGAGTTTGCTCGGTAATCCAAAATTTGAAGAGTTCAAAGCCAAGGGGCATCTCCCCTCGCCTAAAGGCGTGGCGTTGCAGGTGGTTCGACTGACTCAGCAGGAGGAGGTGAGTAGCCAGCAGATCGCTCATGTCATTAAGGCTGACCCCGCACTCTCCGGGCGACTTATCAAGGCTGCAAATGCGCTGATGGTTTATAACACTCGCCCAGTAGTGGCGGTGAGCGATGCCGTGACGGTGCTTGGTATCAATATGGTACGTCAGTTGGCGCTGGGTTTTTCGCTGGTGGCAGATTCGCGCGAAGGATACTGCAAGCGTTTTGATTACACAGGATTCTGGGCGCAGTCGTTGCTGACGGCCATCGCTGCGCAACATTTGATTCGGCACAAAGGCATCGGCTCGGGCGAGGAGATATTCATCCTTGGTTTGCTTGGGCAAGTCGGGCGCTTGGCTTTGGCTACGATCTATCCCGAAGACTACGCCGAGTTGCTCGCAAAAGCATCCGAAGACGATAGTGTGGATATCGCAGCGCGTGAGCAATCGAAGTTTGGCTTTGATCATTGTCAGTTGACGCAAGCGATGTTGGCCGACTGGGGGATGCCACGCTCGTTCCAAGATGTGGCGCTGCTGCATGAGCATCCTGAAGAAGCCCACTTTGCCGAAGGCAGTCGCGACTGGAAACTGCTGAATGTGATGCATATTGCCTCCGAATTGGCGGCAGTGTGTATGGCGCCTACTCAGCGGCGGCGCAAGATGGTGCCTCATCTGATGTTGATGGCAGCGCGTTGGGGCGTTGAAACCGAGATGCTGATCGAGTTGGGTGATGGCGTCATACGCGGTTGGGCGGAGTGGGGGCGCTTGTTGGAGATACGTGGTGTTGAGTTCCCGCCGTTCTCTGAATTGCTGCGGGCGACGCAGTTGTTACCTGGGACAATGGATGTGCCAGCTATGACCAGTGGCACCGCGCAATTCTTCAAGTTGCGTATCCTGCTGGTGGACGATGATCGCACCATCCTGTTATTGCTTAAGACGATGCTGTCCAATGCCGGACATGAGGTGGAAACGGCGCGCAATGGTGTCGAAGCGCTGGCGATGGTGGAGAAGATTACACCGCAACTCATTATCAGCGATTGGATGATGCCGGAGATGGACGGCATCGCTTTCTGCCGGAAGCTGCGTGAAAATCCAGCATGGCGCAGTATCTACGTTTTCATCGTCACTGCGCAGGAAAGTGTGGATAGGCTGGTCGAGGCATTCGAGGCGGGCGTGGATGATTACCTGACCAAGCCGATCAATAGCAAAGTGCTGGGCGCTCGTTTGCGCGCCGGTCAGCGCGTGGTGCAACTCCAGGAAGAGTTGGCCTTCGATCGTCAGCAGCTTCGTGAATTCGCTGAGGAGTTGGCGACATCCAATCATCGCTTGCAGCAACTAGCGCTAACCGATGTGCTGACTGGCTTGCCCAATCGTCGTTATGCCATAGATCGCATGGATCAGGAGTGGGCTCTGTCGAAACGAGTGCAGCGCCCTCTGTCTTGCATGATGGTAGATATTGATCGCTTCAAATCGATTAACGATACTTTTGGCCATAAGGTCGGTGACGAAGCGCTGAAGCACGTGGTGCATGCATTGCGTTCGTCATCGCGCAAGCAGGATGTGATCTGTCGTTTGGGGGGGGAAGAGTTTCTCGTGATCTGCCCCGACACCTCGCTCGAACAGGCATGGCAGCAAGCCGAACGCCTGCGTCAGCAAGTCGAAGCGCTCAAGCTGAATACGGCAGGCAAGCAGATACAGATGACAGTTAGCATAGGCGTGTCGAGCAATGCCGATACCGAGATACTTAGCCCAGATATGCTGATGCAACAGGCTGATCGCCGTCTTTATGCCGCCAAGTCTGCAGGTCGAAATCGTACGGTCAGCGACTGAACTACCACCTCCATACCGCGTGGCGCTACACTATCTGTACACATGTTGGCGAGCTTGATTCTGCACGTCGCTGGTCAGGTGATAGGCTGGACTTTCGTTGAGTCGCCCCCTAATATCCGCCAGATGAAAAATACCCCCGTTTACCTGATGCAAGTTGCCCAATTGAAAGGCTTGTTGGCATGATGCCCATCATCTTGCTGACGGATGCGATGGTCTTTCTGCTGATCGCAGTTGGCGTGACCGGTGCGATTTCGATACGCCGCCGTCCGCATCTGCTATTGCCTTGGCAGCGAGTTGCTCAAAGTGGCGTCGGTATGGTGTCGCTGCTGGTGCTCTCTCTGTTTCTGGTGGTTGGTTTCCTCGACTCGCTCCATTATCGGACGGCACTGCCGGAGAAGAATGGCGGCCAAACCATCTATTCGCCAGAAGTGCTGAGCGCATTTGATGCCGTAGTGAGTGGGTTGCGCAGTCATACCGAGAAGACATACTCAGCGCCGCTGGCCGCCTATTTGTACTCAAAGGAAAGCTTTGAGACGGCCGATGGCAAGGTCTTGCGCGATTATCCGCGCTTGAAATATGGTGGCGCACATCTGAGTGATCCGCAGCACGATTTGGTCGGCGATGTGGTTCAGCGCGCAACGGTGGGCGCCGCACTGGGATTGCTGGCTGGAGGATTGTTGATCCTAGCGATCAGGCCCTTTATCCGAGGCCAGTGGCGTGCCACACTCGTGGCGATGTTGCTCACCGTCGCTTCGATAGGCGCAGTTGTCAGTCTTGCTAATGTCTATCACATCTTCGGCACCGATAAGGTTGGTCAGGATGTGCTCTATCTTTCCCTGAAGAGCATTCGCACGGGCTTGGTGATCGGCACGGTCACTACCTTGGTGATGTTGCCGTTCGCGCTTTTTTTAGGCGTGGCGGCGGGCTATTTCAGGGGCTGGGCTGACGATTTGATCCAGTATATTTATACGGTGTTGAGCTCCATTCCCGGCGTGTTGCTGATCGCGGCGGCGGTGCTGATGATGCAGATGGTGATCGAGCAGCATGCTGATTGGTTCGATACTGCGGCTGCGCGTGCCGATGTTCGCCTGCTCTGCCTGTGTTTGATTTTGGGCGTGACTAGCTGGACCAGTTTATGTCGCTTGCTGCGCGGCGAGACACTCAAGCTGCGTGAGTTGGAGTATATCCAGGCGGCGCAAGCCTTTGGCGTGTCCTCGTTTCGCATCTTGACTCGCCACATCGTGCCCAACGTGATGCACATCGTACTTATTTCAGTGGTGATGGATTTTTCCGGTCTAGTGCTGGCCGAGGCGGTGTTGTCCTACGTCGGCGTGGGCGTTGATCCTGCTACCATCAGCTTCGGCACCATGATCAATGCCGCACGCATGGAGATGGGGCGTGAGCCCATGGTGTGGTGGACGCTGGCAGCCGCGTTCAGCTTCATGTTGGTGCTGGTGCTTTCTGCCAATTTGTTCGCCGATGCGGTGCGGGATGCTTTCGATCCGCGTCTGAACCGAACCTCATGAGTTTCAACTGCGATATTTTTTGTGCTGTGGTGGATAACTACGGCGACATCGGCGTGTGTTGGCGACTAGCGAAGAATCTCAGCGCCGAGGGGTTGACGGTGCGGTTGTGGGTGGATGATCTGGCGAGTTTCGGCAAGCTTTGCCCCGAGCTGGATGTCGCTTGTGAGCAGCAGCATTGTCGGGAGATCGAAGTGCGGCGCTGGTCGTCCCACTTCCACGATGCCTTACCTGCCCAGCTGGTCATTGAAGCTTTTGCCTGTGAGCTGCCGCCGAGCTATGTTGTTGCAATGGCGGCGCAATCGGAGCCACCGCTGTGGGTCAACCTGGAATATCTCTCGGCTGAAGATTGGGTCGAAGGCTGTCACGGATTGCCCTCGCCGCATCCGACCTTGCCGCTCACCAAACATTTCTTCTTTCCCGGCTTCACGCCGAAGACCGGTGGGCTGTTGCTGGAGCGCGACCTGCTGGCGCGGCGCGATGTCTTTCAGTGCGACCCGCAGACCCTCGCCGACTACTGGCAGTCGCTTGGTCTGACTGCGCCGCAGCCGGATGAATTGCGTATCTCACTGTTCGGTTACGAGAACGCCGCCGTGGGCGAACTGTTGCAAGTTTGGAGCGCAAGCGCCACACCCATCACTTGCCTCGTGCCGGCGGGGCGCATCCTGCCGCACGTGGCGCAGTTCTTCGGTTCAGACGAAGGTGCGGCGGGGCAAGGCTGGCAGCGCGGCAATCTGTGCGTGGCGGTACTACCCTTCGTCGAGCAGGAGCGCTACGACTACTTGTTGTGGGCGTGTGACGTGAATTTCGTGCGCGGAGAGGATTCCTGCGTGCGAGCGCAGTGGGCGGCGAAGCCTTTCATCTGGCAAATCTATCCGCAGCACGATGGTGTGCATCTGGATAAGTTGCAGGCGCTGGCGGCGCGTTACAGTGCGGGCTTGTCGCCAGAAGCGGCAGGGGTGCTGATGCAGTTGTGGCAATCATGGAATGATGAGCATGGCGTGGCGCTGGCTTGGGGGCGATTCGCTGCGCAGCGCGAGGAGCTGGCGCGGCATGCTGCGTGCTGGTCCAAGCAGTTGGCGGGCAACAATCTGGCTTTGAATTTGCTGGATTTTTGCCGTAATAAGGGTAGAATGCGCGCCTTCGAATTTAGCCCCTTAAAACCTTTTCAAGGACAGACGAAATGAAGATCGCACAGGAATTGCGCGCGGGTAACGTGGTGATGGTCAACAACCAGCCGCTGGTGGTGCAGAAGGCTGAATACAGCCGTTCTGGCCGTAATGGCTCGGTAGTGAAGATGAAGTTCAAGAACCTGTTGACTGATGCGCCTAGCGAAGCGGTTTACAAGGCCGACGATAAGTTCGATCAAGTCATCCTTGATAAGAAGGAATGTACCTACTCCTACTTCGCCGATCCGATGTATGTGTTCATGGACGAAGAATACAACCAGTACGAAGTCGAAAAGGACAACGTCGGTGATGCGCTGAACTTCCTGGTGGACGGCATGGAAGACAAGTGCGAAGTGACTTTCTACGATGGCAAGGCCATCTCTGTGGAATTGCCCACCACCATCGTGCGTGAGATCGAGTACACCGAGCCAGCCGTACGTGGCGATACCTCTGGCAAGGTGATGAAGCCTGCCAAGTTGAAGGGCTCTGGCTTTGAGTTGCCCGTGGCTGCTTTCATCGACATTGGCGACAAGATCGAGATCGATACCCGCACTGGTGAGTTCAAGAAACGCGCGTAAGCACGGTACTTGGTTTTGCATCAACAAAAAGGAGCCTTTGGCTCCTTTTTGTTTTTGTGCGCTGTTTAGTGAGTGGCTGCGCGCACTACAATAGTGCTAAACGTGGTGCTTAAGTTTATATGATGCACCACACTGGAGCGAAAGTGCATGTTGTGGATGAGTTGTCTTTGTATAATCATTTATATATCAACTTGATATGATTATTGGCATAACAATTGCTTTTTCACGTCAGTTTGCACTTGGAGATGAACATGGAAAATCTAAAGGTCAGTAACGATGCGTTATTCATATTGCTTGGTGCCATCATGGTGCTGGCGATGCACGCTGGATTCGCCTTTCTTGAATTGGGTACAGTACGCAAAAAAAATCAGGTCAATGCGCTGGTCAAGATACTGACGGACTTTGCCATCTCGACGCTGGCGTATTTCTTTATCGGTTACAGCCTCGCTTATGGTGTGAACTTTTTCACCGGTGCAGAGGAGTTGGCGCAAAGGAATGGCTATGAGTTGGTTAAGTTCTTCTTCCTGCTGACATTCGCAGCGGCGATTCCTGCCATCATCTCCGGTGGTGTGGCCGAGCGCGCCAAGTTCAATCCGCAACTGGCAGCCACCTTTATGCTGGTCGGCTTCGTCTATCCCCTCTTCGAGGGCATTGCGTGGAACCATCGCTTCGGCATTCAGGACTGGCTGAATGCCAGTTTCGGTGCGGAGTTCCATGACTTTGCGGGTTCGGTGGTGGTCCATGCTGTGGGCGGCTGGATCGCGCTGGCAGCGGTCTTGCTGCTGGGCGCGCGCCGTGGGCGCTACAACAAGGAAGGTCGCATCTCCGCGCACCCGCCGTCGAGTATCCCGTTCCTAGCGCTTGGAGCATGGATTCTGACTGTGGGCTGGTTCGGTTTCAATGTGATGTCCGCGCAGACCATCGACAAGATCAGCGGCCTCGTTGCGGTCAATTCTCTGATGGCGATGGTGGGTGGCACGCTGGTTGCATTGTGGGTGGGTAAGAACGACCCCGGTTTCGTCCATAACGGCCCGTTGGCTGGGCTGGTGGCTGTGTGTGCCGGTTCTGATCTGATGCACCCAGCAGGTGCATTAGTCACGGGTGGCGTGGCGGGAGGCCTGTTCGTCTGGATGTTCACTCTGACCCAGAATCGCTGGAAGATCGATGATGTGCTTGGTGTTTGGCCGCTGCACGGCCTGTGCGGCGCGTGGGGTGGTATTGCAGCGGGAATCTTTGGTGCAAAGGCGCTGGGCGGACTTGGCGGTGTGAGCTTCGCTGCGCAACTCATCGGCACGCTGATGGGTATCGCTATCGCACTGGCCGGCGGATTCTTCGTCTATGGCATATTAAAGAGGACGGTTGGTATTCGCCTTGATGCTGAGGAGGAATTCAATGGTGCTGACTTGAGCATCCATAAAATTTCTGCCACTCCGGAAAGAGAGTCGGGCTGGTAGTTTGTCAGTTTCGAACATGCAAAAGGGCAGCGAACGCTGCCCTTTTTTATTGGTTGAACGACGGGAGAGGTGGCGACTCCAGATGTCTGGTTTAACTTAACTTGTGTTGCGGATAAGTTGGTTTATGTCGCTACATCGCAGGCAGGTTATCCAAATCTACCCGTGATGTAATCTTCAGTCTCTTTACGCTTCGGATTTGTGAATACGCTGCTGGTGTCGCCAAATTCGATCAGGTCGCCCAGATACATATAGGCGGTGAAGTCTGAGACGCGTGCTGCCTGCTGCATGTTGTGGGTCACGATGACGATGGTGAACTCTTCCTTCAGTTCGTCGATCAGTTTCTCGATGTGCGCTGTAGAGATCGGATCGAGCGCGGAGGTGGGCTCGTCCAACAACAGTACTTGCGGTTTGACGGCGATGGCGCGGGCGATGCACAAACGCTGTTGCTGGCCGCCGGATAGTCCGGTGCCGCTCTGCTTCAGCTTGTCTTTCACTTCGTTCCACAGTGCCGCTTTTTTCAGCGCCCATTCCACGCGCTCGTCCATGTCGTGACGACTCAGATTCTCGTATAGCTTTACGCCAAAAGCGATGTTGTCGTAGATCGACATCGGGAAGGGCGTGGGCTTTTGGAACACCATGCCGATCTTGGCACGCAGCATGTTCAAATCCTGGCGCTTGTCGAGCAGGTTGCTGCCGTCGAGCAGGATCTCGCCAGTGGCCTTCTGTTTGGGGTAAAGCTGGTACATTCGATTGAACGTGCGCAGCAGGGTGGACTTGCCACAGCCGGACGGACCGATGAAGGCGGTGACCATCTTTTCTGGGATAGTCAGGTTGATGTCCTTCAGCGCACGGTATTCGCCATAGAAAAAGTTGAGATCGCGTACGACCAGTTTCGGAGTGATGTTCTTTTCAGCAATCATGCCGTTTCCTTAGGCTGCTTAGTGATGGGACGAACTCTGGCGGAACATGACGCGCGCCACGATGTTCAAGGTCAAAACGCTGAAGGTAATCAGCAAGGCACCCGCCCAAGCGAGGCGTTGCCAGTCTTCGTAAGGGCTCATGGCGAACTGGAAGATGACCACTGGCAGATTGGCCATCGGTTTGTCCATGTTGCCGTTCCAGAACTGGTTGTTGAGCGAGGTAAAGAGTAGCGGTGCCGTTTCGCCAGAAATGCGTGCCACGGCCAGCAAGATGCCAGTGATGATGCCGGCACGAGCGGCTCGCAAGGTCACGAAGTTGATGACCTTCCATTGGGGAGCGCCCAGTGCAGCAGCGGCTTCGCGCAGAGTATTGGGTACCAGGCGCAGCATGTTCTCAGTCGTGCGGATCACCACGGGGATTACAATGATCGATAAGGCTAATGCGCCTGCCCAGCCGGAGAAGTGGCGGACATGGACGACATAGACTTCGTACACGAATAAGCCGATCACGATAGATGGGGCAGATAGCAATACGTCATTGATGAAGCGCGTGATCGGTGCTAGCCAGCCGCGTTGCCCGAATTCAGCTAGATACGTTCCCGCCAGAATGCCGATAGGCGTACCGATCAGGGTGCCGAGTGCAGTCATCATCAAGCTGCCAGCGATGGCATTGAGCAAGCCACCATCGCTGCCGGGGGGCGGAGTCATCTTGGCGAACACCGCAGGAGTCAAGCCGGGCAGTCCGTGTTCGAGCAAGGTTAGTAGAATCCAGCCTAACCAGAATAGGCCAAATGCCATGGCTAGGAAGGAAACGCCTAGACTGAGGTAGTTGATGAAGCGGCGGCGGTTGTAGAGCGAGAACATGGTCAGCTTCCTTCTCTCTGGCCGAGTTTATAGAGCATGAAGCGTGCGATGGAAAGCACGACGAAGGTGATGAAGAATAGGATCAAGCCGAGCTCTACCAGTGAGGCGGTGTAGAGATCGCCGACAGCTTCGGTGAATTCGTTAGCCAGCGCCGAAGAGATACTGTTGCCTGGCATCAGCAAGGAGCCGGAAAGCTCGTTCGCATTACCGATGACGAACGTGACTGCCATCGTTTCGCCTAACGCACGTCCCAAGCCCAGCATGACACCGCCGACTACGCCGATCTTGGTATAGGGCAGCACCACATTCCACATCACTTCCCAGGTGGTGGCGCCTAAGCCGTAGGCTGACTCCTTGAGTAGGGTAGGGACGACATCAAATACGTCGCGCATCACGGAGGTGATGAAAGGAATGACCATGATGGACAGAATCAAGCCGGCGGTGAGCATGCCGATGCCCATGGGTGGGCCGGAGAACAGTGGCCCGATCCACGGCATAGTACCTATGTGGTCGTTAATCCAAGGCTCGACGTGGTCGGCAAACAGCGGCGCGAACACGAATAATCCCCACATGCCGTAAATGATGCTGGGGATGCCTGCCAATAGTTCGATGGCGATGCCCAGCGGCCGACGCATCCAACGCGGCGAAAGTTCGGTAAGGAATAATGCGATGCCAAAGCTGACTGGGATGGCAATGACTAGGGCGATAGTCGCCGTGGCCAATGTGCCGATGATAGGCACTAATGCACCGAAATGATCGTTGACCGGATCCCACTCGGCGCTAGTCAGGAAGCCGAAGCCGAAGGCTTTGATGGCCGGCATACTGCCAACGACCAGTGAGCCGATGATGGCAGTCAGCAACGCCAAAACGGCGAATGCGGAGACTCGTGTCAAGCTGCGGAACACGATGTCCAGAATGTTCTGGCGCTTCAAGCGCGCTTCGCGTAAAAACGTCTGCATGGGTGGAAGTCGGTTTCTATTAATGGATTCGCGGGGGTCTTGCCCCCGCGAATTATAGCTTGTAATCGACGTTTGTCAGCCGCTTACTTCCATACAGGCTTGCCAGCAGCGTCCTTGATGTTAGCTTTCCAAGATTCGCGGATCTGCTTTACTACGCTATCTGGCAAAGGAACGAAGTCCAGATCAGAGGCCATCTTTGCGCCGCTAGCATAGGCCCAGTCGAAGAACTTCAGGACTTCCTTGCCGTTCGCTGCATTCTCCTGTGTCTTATAGACCAAGATGAATGTAGCGCCCGTGATCGGCCAGCTTTCCTTACCTGGCTCGTCAGTCAGGATCTCATAGAAGCCGTTGGCCTTGTCCCACTTGGCATTCGCTGCGGCAGCCTTGAATGTGGTGTCATCCGGTTTGACGAAGAAACCGTTGTGGTTTTCCAGTTGGGTGAAATTCATCTTGCTTTGCAGCGCATAGGCATATTCGACATAGCCGATCGCGCCCTTGATACGTTGCACGTAAGATGCTACGCCTTCGTTACCCTTGCCGCCGGTGCCAGTCTTCCATTGCACTGCTTTGTCAGCACCCACCGTGGTCTTCCACTCTTGGCTGACTTGTGCCAGATAGGTGGTGAAAATGAAAGTGGTGCCGGAACCATCTGCGCGGTGAACCACGGTGATGGCTTGGTCAGGCAACGCTATGCCAGAGTTCAGCGCGGCGATGCGCTTGTCGTTCCACTTAGTGATCTTGCCCAGATAAATGTCAGCCAACACTGCGCCTGTCAGCTTGAGCTGGCCTGCAGCAACACCTTCCAAATTGATGACCGGAACCACACCGCCGATCACGGTCGGAAACTGGGTCAGGCCATTCTTAGCTTGTTCTTCAGGAGTCATCGGTGCATCAGTTGCGCCGAAATCAACCGTCTTGGCCAAAATCTGCTTGATGCCGCCGCCCGAGCCGATGGATTGATAATTCATGCCCACGCCAGTCTGTGCTTTGTAAGCTTCAGCCCATTTGGCATAGATCGGGTAGGGGAAAGTCGCGCCTGCGCCGGTCAGATCGACAGCATGGGCTTGCGTTGTGAATGCGAACGAGGCGGCAATTCCCAGTGCAACAAGAGTGCGATTCAGTTTCAGGGTCATGGTATTACTCTCCAGTATTTAAGTGTGAATTCGGTTGCTGTCGCTAGGTGTTTGTCGAGTCAGCCTGCGTATCATAGGACATTTATGTTGCACAATTATTACAGAAATCCATCGTTTGCTCATTGTCGATGAGCGACATTCGGCGCTGCTTAGTCTCGTTCGTATCGATCGACTCTGTGCCGCTTGTTGGTTTGTGTGTGCTCGGGGCTGTTTTTCGCTATACGTCTAAATATATTCCTTAGTCGGAGTGCAAAGCTTGATGAGGTAGGCGCGGCATTGGCTAACGCGTAGCCTTCTGCTGAACCCGCGTAGAACAGGCTGTCGGGGTGTACCGAGTATTCGAGTTGAGTATCGTGCTTGGTCATTTTATGCTCCTTGTTTACGTTGACTCGAAGCAGATGCTACGTGCCTAGTGTTAAGGAATGATGACAGTCAAGCGAGGCTACTTAATCGACTTCCAAAGGTCGTAACTTCAACTGGATGCCGATCTGTTTCCATTCGGCGACTTCAGCTTCGAGTGCGGCTAACGTGAGCGGATGACGCTTCAGCCAGGACTTGTTCAGCGCGAGTTCCACATGCTGCTCATTCACCTGAAACGATATAGCTGTCAGAGCCAAGTCGTTACGACTGCGATAGAACAAGGCAGCCAAGCGGAGTGCTAAGGCGGGCATCCAGAGCTCATGCCCTTGCAGCGAGCCATTCATCTTCTTGAGCGAGCCACGATGCGCTAGTACCAAGCGGCTCAACGCGCCTTGTTCGTCGTTGGAGAAACCAGGCATATCGGCGTTGCTCAGGATGTAGGCGGCGTGTTTGTGGTGGCCACTGTGGGCGATGGACAAGCCGATCTCATGCAGGCGTGCGGCCCAGCCTAGCATCTTGTGGTGCGCGTCGCGCTTGCCTGTCAAGTTGGCGGTCAGCTCATTCAGCAGCGATTGCGCCAGTGATTCCACGCGCTGCGACTGTGCGAGATCGACCTGATAGCGCTGCATGAAGTTGTTGACGGTGACATCGCGTACGTCGTGGTCGTGGAAGCGTCCGAGCAGATCGTGCAGGATGCCGTCGCGCAGGGCGAAGCGGCTGGTGGTCAGGCGCGGGATGTCGAGCTCGGTCATGATCGCGTGCATGATGGCGAAGCCGCCGGGAAGCACCTGCATGCGGTCGGCGCGGAAGCCGAGTTTGTCCAGCTGGGACGTGTCACCGATCTTCAGCAGGTGATTACGCAACGAGATCAAGCCTTCTTGCGTGATGCTACCGTCCGACCACCCGTTGCGCTGCAAGATGCCTGCGAGGGTACGTGCCGTGCCGGACGAGCCGATGGCTTCGCTCCAAAACTCATTGGAGTACTCGGAGACGATGCTTTGCAGCTCATTGCGTGCCGCTAGCTCTGCCGCTGCTAGTGATTTCTTGGTGATGGCTCCATCAGGGAAGAAGCGCAAGGTATAGCTGACACAGCCCATGTATAGACTTTCCAGCTTTTCCGGTTGTGTACCGCTGCCGATGATGAGCTCGGTCGAACCACCGCCGATGTCCACCACCAAGCGGCGCTCCGGCGAGGGCGGCAGATTGTTGGCTACGCCCAAATAGATCAAACGCGCTTCTTCGCGCCCAGCAATGACCTCAATGGGAAAGCCCAAAGCCGCTTCGGCGCGCTGCAAGAACTCCTGTGAATTCTTGGCTACGCGCAAGGAATTGGTGCCCACCGCGCGCACCGCACTTTGTGGCAACTGGCGCAGACGCTCTCCAAAACGAGTTAGACACTCCAGAGCGCGTTGTTGCGTTTCTTCGGTCAGCTGCTTGTCCGGTGTCAGCCCTGAAGCCAGTCGTATCGGCTCACGCAGTGTGTCGAGCGGAAATATCTGGTCGTTGATGACGCGGGCGATCTCTAGGTGGAAGCTGTTTGAGCCCAGGTCGATCGCTGCAAGGGTGGCGTATTTGAGCATGGCAGATCCGAAGTCGTGACTTGAGTTGAGGCTACATTTTTGAGTGCGACAGCATAGCGTAATAATATTACAGTTTTGTATCACTTCGGTGCAGGCTGTCCCTATGTCATAAAACTGTTACATCCAACGCTTACTATGGCCAATCATTTCAGGAGTGACTAGCATGGTAGGTGAGCATACATCCAAGCAGTTCGACGCAGAGCTTGAAGCGGTGCGCGCTCGCGTGCTGCAAATGGGCGGTCTGGTGGAGAGTCAGGTCAGACTGGCGATGGCAGCCTTGATCGCGGGCGACCTTAACCAGATGAACGTGATCGTGGACAACGATTTTCAGGTCAATACCCTAGAAATGGAGATCGACGAGGCGTGCAGTCGCATCATCGCTCGTCGCCAACCCGCCGCCTCCGATCTACGCGTGTTGCTGACCATCGTCAAAACCATCACCGATTTGGAGCGTATCGGCGATAGCGCCAAGAAGATTGCGCGCATGGGCATTTTATTGTCTGAACGCAATTCGCTTTACTTGCCGCGCTATAGTCAGCTTGAATACGCCACCTCGTTGGCGCTGGAAATGCTGCGAAAATCCCTCGATGCCTTTGCTCGCCTTGATCTTAATGTGGCGGCCCAAGTGGTGCGTCAAGACGAGAAAGTGGATGACGAGTTCCAATCCATCATGCGTTACCTCATCACGTTTATGATGGAAGATCCGCGCACTATTTCGACTTCGTTGGAGCTGTTGTTCGTGGCCAAGGCGATCGAGCGCATCGGCGATCACGCCAAGAATATCGCAGAGTATTTGATCTATCTAGTCAAGGGGCGCGATATGCGTCATGCTTCGGTCGAAGAGATCGAGCGGGAGGTTCTTGATTCCCCTTCGCCTCGCTCCAACTGACGCGAAAGGTTCATCATGCAAGCGGTTCTGATCGCCAATCCCAAAGGCGGCAGTGGCAAGACTACTCTTGCAGTCAATGTGGCAGCCTATCTGGCTAGCACGGGGCATCACGTTGCTTTGCTAGATATGGATAGGCAGCAGTCAGCTCGGTTATGGCTGGAGCAACGCCCAGCTGAGTTGCCGATGATCTGGCCGCTCGAAACTAAGCGCGAAGAGCGCCCAGATTCGGACTGGCTGGTGATCGACTCCGCAGCCGGCTTGCATGGTAAGAATCTGGAGCGGGCGATCAAGCTGGCTTCCAAGATCATCATTCCCATCGGGACATCCATCTTCGATATGCGTGCGAGCCAGAATTTCCTGCATGTGCTGAGTGAAGAAAAAGCCATACGAAAAGGCAAGTTACACGTCGGTGTGGTCGGGATGCGTATGTCCGCGCGTACCCGCGCGGCGGCCACGCTGGAAGAGTTTTTGACGGGCTTGGAGTTGCCCGTGCTGGCCTGTTTGCGCGAGGCGCAGGTCTATGTGAATACGGTCATGGAAGGCAAGAGCATCTTCGATCTGCCGCTGCATCAAACGGTGCGCGAGCGCGAGCAGTGGGCTGGGTTACAACGCTGGTTGGAGAAGCCATAAAAAACGCGCACCAGAACCGCGTGCGCGCAAACCTCAGGGGAGGGAAAAGATCAGCGGATGAAGTGCTTTGCGTAGCGCGGGTTCATCCTCGAAAGTGGCAGCAGGATGAATACATCCGCCGTATTGAAATCAGGATCCCAGGCGGGTTCGCCGCCGATATACGCACCCAGTCGCAAATAGCCTTTGAGCAACGGCGGGATGTTTACTTCCAGTGACTGATTCAGCGCGGCCAGCGGCAATGGGCAATGTGGGAATACGCGATACTCGGAAGGCGCCGCGTGCCGTTGATAGATACGTTGGAACACACTAGCCGCGTAATGTCCGCCATCACCCATGCCGATACTGGCGCAGCCGATCAGATATTGATACTTGTTCCGCACCATGTAGTCAGCCAGACCGCCCCAGAGTTGGGTGATGGTGGCTCCGTCGCGGTAGGCTGGGTGCACGCAGGAGCGACCGACCTCGACCATTTGGCTGCGCAAATTGCTTAGCCGGTCGAGGTCGAACTCAGTTTCAGAATAGTAGCTACCCAAGGCATGAGCACGAGAGGGCGATAGGATGCGGTAGGTTCCGACGACTTTGTGGTTGTCGCCATCGCGCACCAGCAGATGCTCACAGTGACGGTCGTAAAGATCGCGATCCAAGCCCTCTTCGGCGGAGGGTAAGCGAGCTCCCATCTCTTCCGAAAATACCTTGTACCGTAGGCGCTGCGCCTCTTCCACTTCGGAGAGGTAGCGAGCCATGCCCATACTTAGACGGCGAGACGGTGACGAGCTCTGTGTGTTCAGTTCTAGCATATCGGCCTCCAAATCAGTTGCGATGGGGAAAGCTTAGCGCTCAGATGTTTCCGCAGGATTTCCGAAAAGTTAACCATTCGTTACTCAGCCTGATCTAGCGCGGCTCCTGCTCCGCCACATTCAAGTTGCCGGGTAACATCAGCGCATAAAACGAAGGGTACGCTGGCTCAGTCTCAACCCAGCAGGTGCTGGTGTCGGCCAAAGGATGGAATGCCAGTTGTGGATGTGCTAACGCTAGGCTGATGGCCGAGTGTGCTGCACGAGCCAGCGAACGGCGGTGTTCGTTGGCGCTGGAGATCGAAGGGAGGCGGGTCAACGTAACGTGCAGGGCTGGGTTGGTCAGCACATTCCAGAGTGAACGGGCGAAGCTCATATCGCCGACGAAATCAGCCGTATGAGCTAGCTCTCCCTGAGAGTCATGATAGCGGAGAGCGATCGGATGGATATCGGTTCGGCTATCGATCGCACTTTGCAGCAACGAAGAGTGGAAATAGTGTGGTGCATGTCCGCCGGTGGTCGTTCCCTCGGGGAAGATGGTAACGCAGTTGCCCGCATTCAGTAGCTCAGTCACCTGTTGATTGATACGTAATGTGTCGCGCCGATCATTGCGTTCGATGAAGAGGGTGCGCGCACGCTGGCACAGCCAGCCGATCAAGGGCCAGTCGCGCAACTCGGATTTGGCAACGAAGCAGTTGGGCACGGCTGCATTCATGGCGACCACATCCAGCCATGACACATGGTTTGCAACTAACAACCCGACCGGTCTGACACCATGCTGCACATATCCGCACATATTCAGTTGAACATTCAGAATGTCGAGCAACTCACGGCTCCAGCGGCGCAGCACACGCCGTTGCTGGGATCGTTTGAGGAACGGGAAGAGGCTGCCTAGCAGCGTGCCATAAGCCAGATGAATGACAAAGCGTAGCAGGCGAAATATCGAAACAAGTAGCGTCGGACGAACAGTGTGCATGATGTTAAATCCTCTTCATGATGGGAATCTCAGGCATGACTTACGCCCATAGTTCGCTGGTGTTGCCGCCAGCGGAGGGGGTGAAGCGGAACTGCGAAATGGTGCGGTGCAAGACTTTGGAGGTTTGTGCCAAGCCGACCATCTCATCGCGAGTCATCTGGATATCGTCAGTCGTTGCTTGTGTCGCGGTGAACACTGCTCGGATGTGCTGCGTGATCTGGTCACTGTTGCGCGACTGCTCCTGAGTGGCTTGGGCTATCTGTTGCATCATGTCGGCGACCAACTGCATGGAATTCTCGATCTGCCCAAGTACATCGCCGATCTTTTCGCCGTGATTGGCGCTGGCTTGCACTTCTCCGCGTGCGGTGTGCATTGCAGTGACGGCTTCGCCAGCGGAAGATCGGACGGCATTGAGTAGGTTGGATATGTCGATGGCTGAGCTGGTGGTGCGGTCGGACAAGGTGCGCACTTCGTCAGCCACCACGGCAAAGCCACGACCATAGTCACCCGCGCGGGCAGCTTCGATGGCGGCATTCAGCGCCAGTAATTTGGTCTGTTCGGCGATTCCCTTGATGATGTTGCTGATCGAGTCGATCTGTTGCAAGGCTAAGTTCAGCCCATCCATGGTCTGAGCTGATGTACACATCGTGGCATCGAGACGAGTCAAGGTGGCGATGGTTGCTTGCCCGACTTGCGCGCCTTCTTTAACCTGCTGGCGGGTGTTCAGTGCGGTTTCGGCAGCCAGGTTGGCACTTTGGGCTATCTCGGTAGCCGTGCGATGCATCGCTTGTATCGACTGGCTGACATTGGACACTCGGTCGGTCTGTATCTGTGCGTTCTCACTGACCGCTTGAGTCATCAGACTCACCCGATTGCTGGTTTGCAGGGACTGGCCGGCTGAAGTGTTGACTTCCCCTAGGATGGCTTCAAATCGGGCGATGAACGCGTTGATGGTGCTGGCCATTTTGCCGATCTCATCGGCGTACGTGGCGGGAAGCCGATGAGTCAGATTTCCGTCGATCAGGCAATTCATCGCGGTCAAAACCTCCTCCACTCGTCCTTTCAATCGGCGACTGAACACCGACTGGAAGATCACGATGACGAGTCCGGCCACGACTAAGGGCAGCACGATGATCCATAAGATCCGGTCTAGGGCTTGGAGTATCGACTGCTCTGCCTGCATCTTTCCCAAGCGATTGGCTTCAGCCATTCGATCCAGCTCGAGGATCAGCGGTTGCAATTGATTTCGGTAAAGTACATCGGGTAGTGTCAACGCATCCTCTGGGTTGGTCTCGGCAATTTTGATTGCAGAGGCAAATCGCTTGGCGTAATCGGCCCAGACTGTTTCGATCTTTTGTACTTGGGCCTTATCCAAGTTGGGAGTCTTCAGCGTGATCAGTTCGCGCTGAAGCGCCTGAATGCGTGAGCTGGTGACCGTCAATTGCTGGCTGGTTTCGATCAATACCGGGTCGGCGCGCGAAATGGTCAGTAGTTCACTTTTGATTTCTGCCAGATTGCGGGTCAAGGTTTGTCGAGACTGGTAGTTGCTAAAGTCAGCTTGCAGTCGCTGCAATTGGATGGCCGCAAAGATGACGACGCTGGTGATACATGCCAGCGTGATTCCAGCGATCAGACGATTTTGTGATTGCAGGGTCATATCGCTACTCCGGCTGGTGTGGCTTGCGTTGCTCGACGAATAGGCTGTTGCCGTGGATCTGCTTGGCCATTTTCTTGGCGCGGGCGGTTGCGGCCGACACGTCGTGGTGTGATGCGAACTGTTCTGGATCGATGTACACCGCGCCGATGGACAGTGTCGGCAGTGTGTTGAACACGACTCGGCCTTGTCGGTCTTCGCTCTCGTAGCCGCCGCACCAGCGATGTTGGTCGCTGGCGAGTGAGGTAGATAGCTCGGCGAAGGATTGCAGCGCACCGTCGCAGCGTTTTTGCCAGTCGGTGCTTTGCAGGATTAGGATGAAATCGTCACCACCGATATGTCCGAGAAAATCTAACTTAGGGTCACAAGACCAATGCAAGATACGTCCGGTCATCTGGATCATCTCGTCACCTTTGCGGTAACCATACACATCGTTGAATGGCTTGAAATTATCCAGATCGCAGTAGCAGGCATAGAACGGCTCGCCACTTTCGAGTAGGCGCTCGATGTGCTCGTTGATCGGCACATTGCCGGGCAGCATCGTCAGCGGATTGGCGTAACGCGCGGCCTCGATCTGCATCTGCGTGATGACGCGCAGTAAACCTTGGCCGGTGCCCACGCCTAGATAACGGCCTTCCTCGGTGATGATGAAACCATCAGCGAAGTGGCGGCCCTCGGACTCGGTCAGGAATTGGCTGAGTTCCTGTACTGGCGTACTCCTTTCAACCAGTAGCGGCTTGGTGAACATCAGTTGGCTACACGGTTTTTTACCTAGCAGTTCGCGGCGATAAGGTTGGGCGAAGCAGTCGATGAAGGCATGGCGATTGATCAAGCCGACGGGTTTTCCATGCTTGACCACGGGTAAGCTATCTAGCCCAGGGTTTTCTCCGAAGCAGATAAAGATCGAGTCGTTATCCGTCTCTGGGGTGACTGGCTCCACATACACCAGTAGCTTATGGGCGGTGACGCTGCGGTTCGCCAGAAAAGCATTCTTCGGATAGCCCGCTGTGCGCGCGCTATTCAGCACTAGACTGGCTTCGGGGGGCGC
Source organism: Ferriphaselus amnicola (assembly GCF_000974685.2). Lineage (NCBI taxonomy): Bacteria > Pseudomonadati > Pseudomonadota > Betaproteobacteria > Nitrosomonadales > Gallionellaceae > Ferriphaselus > Ferriphaselus amnicola. The sequence continues at coordinate 1,984,459 of NZ_AP018738.1, read as the reverse complement.
GACCAGTGGCGGAGTGGGGCTGGGGCGGGCGATGAAATAGCCTTGTCCCATCGCGATACCGATGTCGCGAATGGTGCGTAACTCGGCCTCGGTCTCCACGCCTTCGGCAATCACCTGAGTGCCACAGCTTTCAGCGATCTGCTGAATCGACTTCAGGAATTGCAGCTTGAGTGGATCGGTGTTCACCCCTTGTACAAAGTGCATGTCGATCTTGACGAACTCTGGGCGCAGCTCTGACCACAGCCGCAAACTGGAAAAGCCTTCGCCCAGATCATCCATGGCGATTTTGAAACCCATCTGGCGATAATGCAGCAACGCATTGCGTACCGCTTCAAAGTCGAAGATGGGTTGGTTCTCGGTGATCTCGATGATTACGTGTTCAGGAGAGATGCCGATCTTCTTCATGAACTCCAGCGTTTGGCCATTCTTGAAACTGGGGTGAGTCAAGGCATCCGGGCTGACATTAAGGAATAACTTTCCCGGCAGGCGGAGCTGGGCGAATTGCTCCAGCACGATCTGTCGGCACAGCATTTCGACTTCTAGCATCCGGCCTTGTTGCTTGGCGGCACTGAATAGATTGGCCGGTGAGTGTAGGGGGCTGTTGGCGGGGCCTCGAATCAGTCCCTCGAAGCCGATCAATTCGCCACTGCTCATATCGAGGATCGGCTGGAACAAGGCGGATAAATTACGCTTGACTAGAATCTCGTCGAGCGGAGTATTGCTTTCCTCCGCTGGGATGCGAAATCGCGTGCCGATGCTATAGTGCTGTGCGCCTTCGAATTCACCCAGGCTCCATAAGGAATTCAGTGTGGGAGACGGTTGGCATTGTGCTGTTTGTGGCATGATCTTCCTCCTGTTAGAGCGGGATGCTTGGATGACTCGTTCTGGTTGGATAGGCAGATTAGCCCCTTGTTGTTGCAGGAAAATGACAGGAAGTTTGAGTGTGTTGAAAGAATGGTGCGGTTAGGCGGCGGTGAGTGAGACTGTCATATCCTTGTCATAAAACCTGCATAAACTGGAGGGATGAATGAATCAACAGATAAACTCAATCAGGTGGAGTCAGCGCCTATTCCAACGCATGTTGAATTGCCAGCGACAGGCGCTGGGCATTCCGCAGTTCGCTCGGGTGGCCGGATGATGAGCAAAAAATATCCTCCCCAATTATTCATCAATCGAGAGTTGGGCTTGTTGGAGTTCAATCGGCGAGTGCTGGCACAGGCAGAGGATGAGCGCGTGCCATTGCTGGAGCGGCTCAAGTATCTGTGTATCGTCAGCAGCAATCTGGATGAGTTTTTTGAGATCCGCGTGGCGGGCCTGAAGGAGCAGATCAAGCACGGTGGCGGTGCGACCGGTGCGGATGGTCTCGATGTGCATCAGATATTTCAGCAGGTACGTGTAGAGGCGCATCAGATCATTGGTCAGCAGTATCAGTTGCTGAATGCTCAAATCCTGCCTGCCTTATCTCACCACGGCGTGCGCTTTTTGCGGCGCACGCATTGGAACGAGGCGCAGCAGGCGTGGGTGAAGGATTATTTCTTTCGCGAGGTGATGCCGGTACTGACGCCGATCGGCTTGGATCCGGCGCACCCATTTCCTCGTGTACTCAACAAGAGCTTAAATTTCGCGGTCGAGTTGCAAGGCAAGGATGCCTTTGGGCGTAGTTCGGCCAAAGCCATTGTGCAGGCGCCGCGTGTGCTGCCGCGCACGATTCCGGTTCCACCTGAAGTGGCCGGCTGTGCCCATGGTTTCGTGTTCCTGTCCTCGGTTTTGCATGCGCATGTCGGTGAGCTGTTCGCTGGCATGGAAGTGCTGGGCTGCTATCAGTTCCGCGTCACGCGCAACAGTGATCTGTTCGTGGACGAGGAGGAGGTCAAGAATCTGCGCACCAGCTTGCAGGGCGAGCTACCGCAGCGGCACTTTGGCGATGCGGTGCGGCTGGAAGTGGCCGATAACTGCTCGCCGCTGATGGAGGAGTTCTTGTTGCATCAATTCGGCCTGACGGCGGACGATTCGTATCGTGTGCATGGCTTGGTCAATCTGGTGCGGCTAATGGGCATTCCCGATCAAGTTGCGCGCGACGATCTGAAGTTTCCGACCTTTGTGCCCGGCATCCCGACTGTGTTGCAAAAAAAGGGGGCGGACATGTTCAAGGTCATCCGCAAAGGCGATGTTCTGCTGCATCATCCCTTCCAGTCGTTCAAGCCAGTGATTGATTTCATCGTGCAAGCGGCTTCCGATCCAGCGGTGGTCGCGATCAAGCAAACTATCTACCGCACAGGCGCCGACTCGGCTTTGATGGAAGCACTGATGCTGGCGGCTCAGCACGGCAAGGAAGTCACCGTGGTGGTGGAGTTGTTGGCTCGCTTCGACGAAGAGGCCAACATCAACTGGGCGAGCCGTTTGGAAGAGGCGGGGGCGCATGTGGTGTATGGCGTGGTCGGCCACAAGACGCATGCCAAGATGTTGATGGTGGTGCGGCGCGAGGATGGTAAGCTGCGCCGCTACGTGCATCTAGGCACCGGCAATTATCATCAACGCACCGCGCGGCTCTATACGGATTTTGGCCTATTCACCAGCGACGAGGCGATGTGTGCCGATGTGAATGAGCTGTTCGTTCAACTCACCGGCTTGGGGCGGGCGGGCAAGCTACATCACTTGTGGCAGTCGCCATTCACCCTGCATGAAGAGACGCTGCACGCCATTCGAAATGAAACTAAATTGGCGAAATCCGGCAAGACTGGCCACATCATCGCCAAGATGAATGCGCTCTTGGAGCCTGAAGTCATCATGGCGCTGTATGAAGCGTCGCAAGCGGGAGTGAAGGTCGAGCTGATCGTGCGCGGCGTGTGCGCGTTGCGTCCGGGTGTCGAAGGCTTGTCCGAAAATATCCGCGTGATCTCGGTGGTCGGGCGATTCCTCGAACACACGCGCATCTTCTACTTCCGTAACGATCTTGCACACGATGTCTATCTATCGAGCGCGGACTGGATGGGACGTAACTTCTTCCGCCGCATCGAGGCGTGCTTCCCCGTGCTGGATAAGAAGTTGAAGAAGCGGGTGATCGAAGAAGGGCTGAAGTCGTATCTGCGTGACAATGCCCAAGCTTGGGTGATGGATGTTGACGGTCACTACAAGCTGAAGGCGGCGCGCCGAGCTGCACCGAAGTGCGCGCAGCAACTATTGCTGCAAAGCCTCGCTAGCCAGCCGCCCCAGCCTTGATGAAACTCAGGAAGCCTTGGGGCGGCCGGTCTTGATCTTTTCCAGCGCATCGAGTTCGGCGTGCAACTGCGTGGCATCGAGTTTGCTCAATAAACGCAAGCCTGCACGAATCAACTCACTCTTTTTCACATGCAAGCCTGCCTTGAGGCAGGCCTGCTTGAGTTCGGCGATCTTGGCGTAGTCGTCCTGCGGTAGAGTGAAGCTATCGCGGATGACCTTCTGCTTTTGTTTCTTCTCTTTTTTGGCTTCGGGTTTAGTCGCCGCTACCACAGGTGCCACCGCAGCTGGTTTGCTGGTTTTCGCAGCAGGTTTGGTCGCTGCAACGGGTTTCGTGGGAGTTGTTCTTTTCTTGGTGATGGTTGGCGTTGTGGTGGGCTTGTCGGTCATGGCGTTCTCCATAGTGGTTGTTGCGTCGATAACAATATATACAGTATTACCTCATGTGTAAATTGTAATAATTCAATAGGGACAATGAGATGGAGTTGATTCTGTGGCGTCATGCTGATGCGGAGTTTAGCTATCCTGATCTGGAGCGGCCTTTGAGCGAAAAAGGGCATAAGCAGGCGCGCAGGATGGCGAAATTCTTGTTGCCTAAGCTGCCGGAGAGGGGGGTGATCTTGGTCAGTCCAGCGTTACGGGCGCAACAAACCGCAGCAGCACTAGGCGTTGCATTCATTACAGAATCTCGCATCGCTCCTGACGCTACAGCTGATTCCGTGTTGCAGGCAGCAGACTGGCCCAATGGGGATGGCTGTGTGCTGATCGTGGGGCATCAGCCTACCTTAGGGCGTGTGGCTGCACGAGTATTGTTCGGTAGTGAGATTGAGTTGAGCGTCAAGAAAGGTTCGGTTTGGTGGATGTCTGCTTCTGATCAGAGGCGCTCTGATGCCGGAAATTTGAAATTAATGATTACGCCGGAACAGGTGTGAGTGGGGCGCGGTGACTGGAAAATTGCGCACAAAGGTGGTTTCGCTAGCTGTCTGTCATGATCTCGTCACATTAATTTCATTTGTATTTAACATGAGTTACCTAAGATGAGCTGGTCGCTAAATGCGGCAATTTCAAATTGATCTTAGGAGAGAAAGATGCAAAAGAAGCTTTTGGTGCTCGCGCTGGCGAGTGTAATGGCGCAGCCGATGATGGCTTCTGCCGATAGCAATGTGTCGGTTTATGGCGTGGCAGATGTGTCCGCTGATTCTGTAAATGACGGTAAGACTGCCAATGCAGTCACGAAGTCTAAGATTTCTAGCAATGTCTCGAAACTCGGCTTCAAGGGTTCGGAAGATCTGGGCGATGGTCTGAAGGCAATCTGGCAGATCGAGCAACAAATCAACATCGATAACTCAACGGCAACCGGAAATACCTTCGCGACACGCAACACCTTTGCTGGCTTGTCTAGTGCGAGTCTGGGCACGGTGATCATGGGGCGACACGACACGCCTTACAAGATCGCCACGAGAAAATATGACGTGTTCGGCGACAATATCGCAGATAACCGTTCGTTGATGGGCGGAGTCTCGAAAGCATCGGCTTACTCATCGTTCGATGGGCGCCCAACGGATGTCATCGCATACATCAGTCCTGAGATGGCAGGCTTCACGGCTATCGCTGGCTTTGTTCAATTGAACGAAAATCCAGCTGTTGGTAAAGCGAATGCAATCTCGGTGGCGGGAATGTATAAGGCTGCGGATTTTCCATTGACTGCTACATTGGCATATGAGCAGCACAATTTGGATGGCCTGCTGCTGATACCTGGCGCTCAAGAATCTGCGATCAAGGCGGGTGCCTCCTATGCTGTTGATGCGTTGACACTGGCGGCCGTGTATGAAAAGACAAGTGACAATCAAGGTGTGGTTGGCGCGAACAAATATGGTCACAGCAGCGTGTATGTCTCAGCTAAGTATGCGCTTGGTACAGGAGCGATCAAGGTTGCCTACACTAAGGCTGGAAGCCTTGCCCTCGCTAATACAGGTGCAAATCAATGGACGCTGGGTTATGACCACGGCCTGAGCAAGCGCACGATTGTGTATGGTTTGTACACCAAGCTGTCAAACAACACAGCCGCAAGCTATGGTTTGTCCGGCAATGGCACGGGTGCAAGCAATACCGCTGGTAATTTGGGCTCATCGCCGTCGGCATTTTCGTTCGGTGTGAAGCACTCGTTCTGATTTTAGCTATTGGATTGGGGTGACATGCGTCTCACCTGACCAAGATTCGCCAAGGCAAATCGAACAAATTGAGCACCTCCGGGTGCTCAATTTCATTTGACGGTCGATCACGAACATTGGTTACATCTCAGGGAAATTTTCTGGCGTATAGGAAGAAGTCGCATCCTCAGGTGTAAGATTGCAGCCATGTTGTTCTTGTCTGATATATCGCAATGCCCACCCGCCCCAAGCATCTCAATCTTTTGTTGATTCAACTTCCCTTGCCGGGATTCGTTTCCATACTCCATCGCGTCAGTGGGGCTTTGTTATTTATTGCCTTGCCGCTGCTGCTGTGGTTGTTGCAGCAAAGCCTGCGCTCGATCGAGACCTTTACGCGTGCGAGCGAATGGTTGCAGTACGGGCTGGTGAAGCTGGCGCTACTTGGTCTGCTGTGGGGCTTTTTGCACCACCTGTGTGCAGGTATCCGTTACCTGCTGATTGATGCGCATCTGATTTCCGGTTTGGCACAGGCACGAGCTTCGAGTTGGCTGGTGCTGATTGGTAGCTTATCGTTGACGCTGATCTTTGGAGTGATGCTATGGTGAGCCGCACAGTCACGGGGGCACATTACGGTTTGCGGGACTGGCTGGCGCAGCGCGTGACTGCGGTGGTGATCACGGTCTATAGCCTGTGCATCGGTGGCTGGCTATTACTCCATCCGCATCCTGGCTACGATGGCTGGACAGGTCTTTTTGCGAGCAACATCGTGCGTTCGTTCTCCTTGCTGTTCCTGCTCTGCGTGTATTTCCACGCTTGGATCGGTGTGCGCGACATCGTGATGGATTACGTTAAGCCGACAATCATCCGGCTGACCATCCATATCGTCGTGCTGCTGTTGTTGGTGCTTTACACCATCTGGTCAGTACAGATTTTGTGGGGAATGTGATGGCAGTCAATAAACGAACCTTTGACGTGGTGGTGGTAGGCGCAGGGGGCGCGGGGATGCGTGCGGCGTTGACGCTGGCGGAATCTGGGCTAAAAGTGGCAGTGCTGTCCAAAGTGTTTCCTACACGTTCGCATACCGTGGCAGCGCAAGGAGGTATCGCAGCCTCGTTGGGCAACGTCAAGGAGGACAATTGGCTGTGGCACATGTATGACACGGTCAAGGGTTCGGATTACCTCGGCGATCAGGATGCCATCGAGTATATGTGCCGCGCGGCGCCTGAGGTAGTGTACGAGCTGGAGCATTTCGGCATGCCGTTCGACCGTCTCGACAACGGCAAGATCTACCAGCGCCCATTCGGTGGACACATGCAGGCGTTCGGGCGCGAGTCGGTTCCGCGCGCTTGTGCTGCCGCTGACCGCACCGGTCATGCCTTGCTACACACGCTTTATCAGCGCAATGTGCAGGCGAACACCCATTTCTTCATCGAATGGATGGCGCTTGATCTGGTACGTGACGAAGACGGTGATGTGCTCGGCGTGACTGCGATGGAGATCGAGACTGGCGAGGTGACGCTGTTCCAGGCGCGTGCCACCTTGCTTGCCACCGGCGGAGCTGGGCGCATCTTCGCTTCCAGTACCAATGCTTATATCAACACAGGCGATGGCTTGGGTATGGCTGCACGTGCGGGTATTCCGCTTGAAGATATGGAGTTCTTCCAGTTTCATCCCACCGGCGTATATGGTGCGGGCGTGCTGATCACCGAAGGAGTGCGCGGGGAGGGCGGCTATCTAGTCAACAAGGATGGTGAACGCTTCATGCCGCGTTATGCGCCAACGGCGATGGACTTGGCGAGTCGTGATGTGGTGTCGCGCGCCATTGCCACTGAGATCAAGGAAGGGCGCGGCTGCGGGCCGAACGCCGATCATATCCTGCTCAAGGTCGATCACATCGGCGAGGATGTCATTCGTCAGCGCTTGCCCGGCATCCGAGAGATCGCCATCAAGTTCGCTCATGTCGATCCGGCTCGCGCACCGATTCCCATCGTGCCGACGGCGCACTACATGATGGGCGGCATTCCGACCAATTATCGCGGTCAGGTCGTCGCGCCTTATGGCACTGCGCCGGAAGAGGTGGTGCAGGGTTTGTATGCCATCGGCGAGTGCGCCTGCGTGTCGGTGCATGGGGCGAACCGGCTGGGCTGCAACTCACTGCTCGACCTGATCGTATTTGGTCGAGCAGCGGCCCGCCAGATCGTTGAAGACTTGCAGCGCAACCCGCACCCCAAACAATTGCCGCAAGATGCGACGGATCGTCCTTTGGCCCGCTTGGCGCGCATGGAGAGTCAGCAAAGTGGTGAACGAGTGGCCGATGTCGGTGCGGAGATGCGCCGCGTGATGCAGACGCATTGTGGCGTGTTTCGTTTCCCCGAACTGTTGGGAGAGGGCGTAACCAAGATCCGTGAGGTTGTGGAGCGTGGGCGTAATACCTTCATCACGGATAAGAGTCGGGTGTTCAATACGGCGCGTATCGAAGCGCTGGAGCTGGATAATTTGCTGGAAGTGGCGCAGGCGACCATGATCTCAGCCGAAGCGCGTAAAGAAAGTCGCGGGGCGCACGCCCGCGCAGATTTTCCTGATCGCGATGACAATCGCTGGCTCCGGCACTCCTTGTATTTCAGCGAGGGGCAGCGGCTGGACTATAAGCCAGTGCGCTTGAAGCCGCTGACCGTTGACTCTTTTCCGCCCAAGGTTCGGGTCTATTGAGCGAAGTCCATGGCGCGCTAAACTTTGCGTTATCTCTGCCGCTATCTGTAGCACGATTCAACACGGGAGAATCCCATGCAACAAGGTATTCAAGGGCTGGAAAATTGGGTGGCCTTTTTGAGCAAGGCCGATATTCCTGTGCTGAAACGAACCGGCCGCGAGTTGCTCGCGTTGCGGCAGGATCCCGATAGGCTAAGTGCGCGAGGTGTCGCGGAGGTCATTGCCCGCGACCCTTTGATGACCGTCAAACTATTGCGCTATCTGCAGTCTCACAAACACCGGAGTCAAACCAGTGATGTGATCGTGGTCGAGCAGGCGCTAATGATGCTGGGGCTGGATGTGTTCTTTAGCAAAATTCCTGCGTCACCGTTGGTTGAGGCTGATCTTCATACTCACCTAGATGCATTGACTCAGTTACTGCACGTGATTCATCGTGCTCAACGTGCTTCGATTTATGCCAGAGAATGGGCAGTGGTGCATTTGCATGACATGCGCTACGAAGAGATACGCATCGCTGCCTTGCTGCATGACCTAGCTGAGATGTTGATGTGGTGCTATGAGCCGGTTGCGATGTTGGAGATACGCTCCATTCAGCAGCATGATAAAGCGCTGCGTAGCCGAGCCGTGCAAGAGCAAGTGCTCGGGTTCGCACTTGCTGATCTGCAACATGCGCTGACGAAGGCTTGGGATCTGCCGGAACTGCTACTGACCTTGATGGACGATGAGCAGTCTCGCAAGCCGCGCGTCCGCAATGTCATTCTTGCGGTCAATCTGGCGCGCCATTCTGCGAATGGTTGGGACGATGCCGCATTGCCGGATGACTACAAGGATATCGGTGAGTTAATTCGCATGCCTGCCGATGAGGTCATGGCGATGGTGGCCGCCGATGCCGGTATGGCTTGTGATTTGACCCGCCCGCACTGAATCCAGTCTGTACTTCCAAGATTAACCTATCCAGTAGGCTGGATAGCTGCGTCCATGGCCGATGTTGTTGCTGACTAGACCAACCAATACCAGAATCACCGCTCCCACTAATGTCGGAGTGAACAGAAAATCCCAGTTCGGTTGTGTCGCCATGACGATAAGTACGTTGGCTCCACCGGGCGGATGGGCGGTGCGGGTGTAAAGCATTAGCGCAATCAATGTGGCCAATGCCAGCGCAAGGCTCCACCAAGTCGGACCGAATAGCTTGAGGAATAGTAGGCCTATGAAAGAAGCCAGCAAATGGCCGCCGATGACATTACGTGGTTGCGACAGCGGAAACCGCGGAAAACCGAATACCAACACGCAACTCGCTCCGAACGAGCCCATGATAAATAGGGTGTGTGACGTCTCGGTGAGCCAAGCGAGCAGGCCGATGGCGATGGCGCTACCCAGCCAAGCGTAGGCGATGTTGGGCAGAGACGGGCGGGGGGGCGCATGGCCACCGCCTTTTAACTGCTCCGCGAGGGTTTCATTTTCCTGACTCAAAGTGCGCCAATCAGCGCATGCCGGGCATCATGCCCTTCATGCCGCGCATCATCTTGGCGATGCCGCCCTTGCTGAACATCTTCATCATCTTCTGCGTCTGCTCGAACTGGCTGAGCAGCTGGTTGACGTGCATCACCTGCACGCCCGCACCGATCGCGATACGGCGTTTGCGCGAAGCCTTGATCAGTTCAGGCTTGGCGCGCTCCAACGGGGTCATGGAATTGATGATGCCTTCGATACGGTTGATCTGTTTGTCATCCACCTTGGCTCCCGCTGCGGCTTGAGAAAGCTGTGCCGGCAGCTTGTCCATCATGGCGGACATACCGCCCATCTTGCGCATCTGTACGATCTGCATCTTGAAATCGTTGAGGTCGAAGCCTTTGCCGCTCTGTACTTTCTTCGCCAGCTTTTGCGCTTCTTCGACATCTACTTCACGTTGTGCTTCCTCGATCAGCGACAGCACATCGCCCATTCCCAGCACGCGTGATGCCATACGCTCGGGATGGAAGGCTTCGAGGCCGGTCATCTTCTCGCTGACACCGACGAACTTAATCGGTTTGCCGGTGATGTGGCGCACCGACAAAGCCGCGCCGCCGCGCGCATCGCCGTCCAGCTTGGTCAGCACCACACCGGTAAGTGGCAGCGCCTCACCGAAGGCCTTGGCGGTGTTGACCGCATCCTGACCAGTCATGGCATCCACTACGAACAGCGTCTCGATAGGTTTGAGTGCAGCGTGCAGTTGCTTGATCTCGTCCATCATCGCTTCGTCGATGGCCAGACGACCGGCGGTATCGACGATCAGCACATCGTGGTAATGGCGGCGCGCCCAATCATGGGCGGCGCGGGCGATATCGACCGGCTTCTGGCTCAGGTCGGATGGGAAGAAGTCGATCTCCAGTTGCTGGCCCAAGGTGCGCAGCTGTTCAATCGCAGCTGGGCGATAAACATCGCAACTAACTAGCAGTACTTTCTTCTTCTGCTGGTCGCGTAGCAGTTTAGCCAGCTTGCCGGTGGTCGTGGTCTTACCCGCACCTTGCAGGCCGGCCATCAGGATCACGGCGGGCGGCACGGTATTGAAGTTCAACCCAGCATTCTCTTCGCCCATCAGCTTGGTCAGTTCGCGGTGAACTACGCCGATAAAGGCTTGCCCCGGCGACAGACTGCCGATGACTTCTTGCCCGAGCGCGGATTCTTTCACCTGTGCAATCAACTCTTTGACCACGGGCAGCGCAACGTCAGCTTCCAGTAGGGCAAGGCGCACTTCGCGCAGTGCATCCTGGATGTTGGCTTCACTCAAACGCGCCTGTCCGCGCAGATTCTTGATGACACCGGAGAGGCGGCTGGTAAGGTTGTCTAGCATGGTGATTTCGGAGATGGTGTAGAATTCCGCGCAGTCTAATCATCCTGACCTGAAATGTCGAACCTTCATCTCTATTTGCTCACTTTTTTGTCGTATGGCGCGCTGGCGGTGTTCTTTTGGCGTGCGCAGATGCGGGGCGAAGGCGAAGCGCTGAATCGCAGCTTCATCGGTCATCTGGTGCTGGTTCCGCTGCTGACGCACGGTTATCTGCTGTCGCACAGCCTGCGTATGCTCGGTGAATTCAACTTCGGGCTGGCAAATGCCGTCTCACTCATTCTGTGGCTGACCATGCTGGTGTATTGGGTGGCGCGATTCTTCTATCCGATCTGTAGCTTGCAGACATTGGTGCTGCCGCTGGCTGCCATCGGCGTGATGTTGCCAGCCTTGTTCCCTGCGCTGCACCCGCTCGAATACACCGTGACGCTGGCGTTCGAGGCGCATATCGCTGCCGCCATGCTGGCTTACAGCCTGCTCACCATTGCGGTGCTGCACGCTGTAATCATCTCCAGTGTGGAAAAACGTCTGCATCACGGCAGTCTTCCCGCGCTGTTACGTAACCTGCCACCGTTGTTGGTGATGGAAAGCTTGTTGTTCCGTATCATCGGCATCGGCTTCGTTGTACTGACGTTTACCTTGGCTTCCGGCATGATGTTCTCCGAGCAAGTATTCGGAAAACCATGGGAATTCAGTCACAAGACCGTGTTCGGCTTGCTGTCGTGGGCAGTGTTCGCCGCCCTGCTCGTAGGTCACCACCTCTACGGCTGGCGCGGCCGCACCGCCGTCCGTTGGACTGTAGGCGGCTTCTCCTTCCTGTTGCTGGCTTATCTTGGCACACAGTTCGTGCTGCAAGTCCTACTGAGCCGTTGATCTCTTTTTAAGGTTTTCCCATCTGGCGTGTTACGCGCAGCATGGTGTCGATGCCGTTATGGGTGAATTGATCGACGAGCGGGGCGAAGTAGGACATCGACAACGCGATGATGATGAAGCCGACCGTCAATGTGATCGGGAAGCCGATAGCGAATAGGTTGACCTGAGGCGCACTGCGGGACAGGATGCCCATCGCCAGATTGGTGATGAGTAGCGCACCCAGCACTGGCAATGATAGTTGCAGGGCGAATACGAAGATGCTGCCGCCCCACAGCGCGATGGTGTGCATGGCGTTAGCGGTCGGTGGCGTGGCCGAGATCGGGAAAGCTTGGAAGCTTTCGGTCAGTGTGGCGATCAGGTAGAGGTGGCCGTCCATGGTCAGGAAGGTGAGCGCAGCAATTACTCCAAGGAATTGCGCCAGGATGGGGGTGAATGAGGCGCGCTGTGGATCGTAGAAGCTGGCGAAGCCCAAGCCGATCTGCAAACCAGCGATCTCGCCGGCCATTTCGATCGCGGTGAACACTAGGCGCATGGTGAAACCCATCGCCACGCCGACCAGAATCTGTATCAACAGCACCAATATCCCCTGAGCAGTGCCCGGCTCGATGTCAGTTGGGATGCTCAGCGTGGGCGCGATAGCGACGGTTAGGATGAAGCCGAAGCCGATCTTGACTCGGTTGGGAATCTGACGGTTGCTGAGGATGGGCGCAGTGGCGATGAAGGCCATGATGCGCGCCAGTGGGAACACGAAAGTGGCAATCCAGAAATTCAGTTGCGCGCTGGTGAATGAGATCACGGCTTATCCTACCAGCCAAGGGATACTCTCGAACAGCCGCTTCATGTAGTCGGTCATCATTCCGATCATCCACGGCCCCGCGATGATCATCACTAAAAACATCGCAATTAGCTTGGGAATGAACGACAGCGTCATTTCGTTGATCTGCGTGGCGGCTTGGAAGATGCTGACCACTAGGCCGACGATGAGTGCGGTGAGCAGTAGTGGGGCGGACACCATCAGCGTCAGTTCCAGCGCCTGCCTACCTATCGTCATTACACTTTCTGGGGTCATCGCCGCTTACCTCAGGTGTAAAAACTCTGCACCAGCGAGCCGATCAACAGACTCCAGCCATCGGCCAGTACGAACAGCATGATCTTGAACGGCAGCGCGATGATGGCGGGTGACACCATCATCATACCCATGGACATCAGCACGCTGGCGACCACCATGTCGATGATGAGGAAGGGGATGAACACTACGAAGCCGATTTGGAACGCGGTCTTGAGTTCGCTGGTGACGTAGGCCGGCACGAGGATCTTCATCGGCACGGTTTCTGGACTTTCCAGTGGGCCGCTGTTGGATACTTTCACGAACAGAGCAAGGTCGGACTCGCGTGTCTGCCGCAGCATGAAGGCTTTCAGCGGGGCGCTGCCGGTATCATAAGCTTGTTCCAGCGAGATCTTGCTTTCGCTGTAGGGCACCCATGCGTCGGTGTAGATCTTCTCGAATACGGGCGACATGACGAAGAAGGTCAAGAACAGGGCTAATCCCACCAGCACTTGATTCGGCGGCGAAGATTGGGTGCCGAGGGCGGAGCGCAATAGCGACAACACGATGATGATGCGAGTGAAGCCGGTCATCATCAGCAGAATGGCTGGCAAGAACGTCAGCGAGGTGATCAGGATCAGCGTTTGAAGGCTGAGCGTCCACGTCTGGCCGCCACCGGCTGACGGTGTGCTGGTCAAGGCAGGCAAGCCAGCTTCGGCGGCGTAGGCAAGTGGCGCAGCCAACAGCAGCAGCGCCGACAACAGTGTGCGACTAAGCCGCATTCTTTTTCTCCATCACTTGCTTGAGCCAAGTCTGGAACTTGGTCTGATCGCCTTCGAGTGCGGAGGCTTCGCCGACGGGTAGGGCCGATTTAGGCAGCGTGTGTAATGTGCGTACAGAGCCGGGAGCCACGCCAACCACTAGCCAAGTGTCGCCGACCTCGACCAGTACGATGCGTTCACGCTGGCCCACGGCAACACCGCTGACGACCTTGAGTAAATTGCGGCCACCTTGTTGCGGCAGGTTGATGCGCTTGAGTAGCCAGCCAACCAGCACGATAGCGCCGAGCACCAGCAACAGGCTGAAGATCACTTGCAGGATGCTGCCCGAGGAAAGGGCGGCGGGTGCGGGCGGAACGTAGGCTGGGCGAGTGGCGGTTTCGGCCGCTGCGATGAGCGGAGAGCTGAGCGCGGCGAAGGTCGTGAGCAGGCGCAGCATGTCAGCGATTAAGTCGGCGCAAGCGTTCCGACGGCGTGATGATGTCAGTCAGGCGGATGCCCAGCTTGTCGTTCACCACCACTACCTCGCCCTGAGCGATGAGGAAGCCGTTGATGAGTACGTCCAAGGGTTCGCCCGCCATGCCCGACAACTCGACCACTGAGCCTTGTGCCAGTTGCAACAGATTCTTGATCGGCATCTTAGTGCGACCGAGTTCCACGGTAAGCTGCACCGGGATGTCGAGAATCATGTCCAGATCGTTGCGCGATGGTGCGGCGGTGCCGCTGCCAGCGAATTCTTCGAAGACGTGTGGTTTGGCTGAAGACAGACCTGCCGCTTGAGTCGTGGCCGCTTGTTCAGCCATGGCTGAGCCCCAGTCATCCGTGGTCGTGACGGCGGCTTGCTCTGCCATCGCCGCACCCCAGTCATCGGCACTGATTTGATCGCTAGTTTGGTCGTTCATGATTGTTCTCCATTGCTGTCACCACTTGTTCCGGTCAGCATTTTCTCTACCCGCAGGGCGTACTGCCCATTGAAAACCCCGTATTTGCATTCCATCACCGGCACCTCACCTACCATCGCCTGAATGGATTCATCGACCTCTAGCGAGATCACATCACCGGCTTGCATCTTGAGCACCTGACCCAAAGTGATGCGTGAGTGACCGAGCATGGCTTTGAGCTCAACATCGGCGGACTGTATCTGCTTGGACAGCATGTGTAGCCAGCGTTTGTCGGCGATGAGATGGTCGCCTTGCATCGAGCTGTACAGCAGCTCGCGGATCGGTTCAATCATCGCGTAGGGGAAGCAAAAGTGGATCGGGCCTCCCGAACCACCAAACTCGACCTCGAAAGTGGTCGCGACGACGACTTCGTTGGGTGTCGCGATGTTGACGAATTGTGGATTCATCTCCGAGCGGACGAATTCGAACTTCAGTTTATAGACCGATTCCCAAGACTTTTCGTAGGACTCGAACACCACGCCCAGCAGTTTCTGGATGATGCGCATCTCGGTTTGGGTGAATTCACGTCCCTCGACACGGGTGTGTATGCTCCCATCGCCGCCGAACATATTGTCCACCACCTGAAACACGAGGTTGGGGTCGAAAATGATCAGCCCGTTACCCCGTAGTGGTTTAGCTTGTACGAGATTGAAATTAGCCGGTACCGGAAGGTTGCGGATGAACTCGCTGAACTTTAGCACTCGCACTTGACCGACCGAGATCTCGGGCGTGCGGCGGATGAAGTTGAATAGATTGATGCGGAACAAGCGGGCGAAGCGTTCGTTCACGACTTCCATGGTGGGCATCCGCCCACGCACGATGCGTTCCTGTGTCGCTAAATTATAGGAGCGCACCCCGCCCGGTGCATCATCCGACTTTTTGTCATCGTCAGACTCCCCCGTGACTCCCCTGAGTAGGGAGTCAACTTCGTCTTGGGAGAGAAAGTCGCTGGCCATGATGGTTACTGGATGATGAATGAGGTGAATAGGACGTCTTCAACGCCTTCTTTAGCCTTAGGAGCGTGCTTAGACTTTTTGCCCTTGGCAGGAGCCTCTTCGTGGCTTTCGCCGGCACCAATCACACCATTGGTTTCTTCCACGATCTCGCTGGCAAGTTGCCTCTTGCCTTCAGGAGTGGAAATTTCTGAAGCGCGTTTGCTCGAAAGCAATAGCAGCAACTTGCTGCGAATCTCAGGTAGATTGGCTTTGATCTCTTCTTCCAGCTTGGGATTCATAACTTTCAGCGTCAGGCCGATCTGTAGGAATTGGTCACCCTCTTCGCGTTGCAGATTGACAGTGAACGCCTCCATCGAAACGAACACGGGATGGGAAGCTGGTTCGACCGTGGCTTCTTCCTCTTCTTCGTGATGGCTGCTTCCCATCAGAAAGAACGCAGCGGCTCCGCCAATCACCAGCACTAGAACCGCGACGATGATGATCAGCATCTTTTTGCTTTTAGGTTTCTCTTCACCAGCTGCGGCGGCGGGTTTCGCGGGTTTTGACATTGCGTGCTCCTATTAGATGGTTCTCATTATCGTAAAGTGTGTCGCGGTGGATCATCTGATTAACGCGACGATTTCCCGCTTATTCCCAGTCAGGCAAACGTGTCCAGCAGACCATTGTGACGACGTACCGGTGTGGCAAGAGCCACTGGCTGTTGCGCACCGGTCGCCATGTTATCCGAAATGCTGTCAGTGCGACCATTTCCGCTGCGTTGGTAAGCATCCTGCGCCGAGTCGCGCGCCTGATCGTTCACCGAGGCGTTTCCCAGCGTGATGCCGTTATCGGCCATCATTTCACGAAGTTTAGGCATGGCCTGCTCCACGGCATCACGCACGGCAGCGTGTGGCGAGGAGAAGAAGGCGGTCGCTTGATCGCCGCTGACGCTGATGACGACATCTAATGGCCCCAACTGCGGCGGATTCAGGTGCAGTTCTGCAGTTTGCTGATTGTTGGTCGCCAGCCAAGTGATTTTCTGGCCAAAGTCATCCCCCCAGTCTTTGCGGCCGACTGGCGTAGTGACAGCTAACTGAGTGGGGGCTGCTGCCATTGTTTGCTGAGCGAGATTCAGCATGGCGGGTTGGGAAGTGACTGCTGGGGTGTTGGGGGCGCTGATTTCAGGCAATGGACGTTCGAGAGGCATGGCCGTCTTGGCTGTGTCGAGTGCAGCGCCGAAGCGGATGCCAGCGTCAGCTGCGGTGTCTTTTCGTGCCGTCAGCTGGGCAGAGTCGTCGATGAAAGGTTGCTTCGCGATAGTTGATGACTCGCCGACTTCGGTGGCGCTCACGGCGAAATCGGGAGCAGTCGTGCCTTTGGTTTCTTTGCGGACTCCTGCTTGGGCACTGGCAAGTTGCTCGGCGATGCCAGTCATGGCCTCGCCGCTGGCTGTTGCGCTTTCGCTAGCGGAATTGGTAGTCGCTTTACCTTGTTTGATGAGCTGCGCCAGCATATCTGCGGGTAAGGTGGTCACACCTTCAGGGACAGGCGCTTGGGTGTCGCTCGCTTTGGATTCGGTCTTTTCCTTATGCGCCACGTGCTTATCGGTATGGCTCGGTTTGCTGCTTTCCTTGTTTGCTTGATGTGCAATTTGACCAGAGAGAACCGCGCCGAACGGTTGCGAGCTCTTGCTCTCCTCGTTCGGGCGTGTGGACGGTTTGTGTGATTGCGCGGCGGGTGCTGAAACTAGGACGGCGTTCATGGCTATTCCCCTTCTGGGTGCGGTTTTTGATAAGCGGCCTGACGGCCAGCATGCTCGTCTTGCACTTTCTGTTCAAGTTTTGCTTCAAGTCGCTTGCCCTCTTCGATATGGCGTTGAGCCAACGTGTCGAACGACTTCATCTTGACCTGAGCATTCATCAGATCCTCACGTCCGTGTTGTACTGAGCGCTCGGCGTAGCTAGTGACTTGGCGCTGCTGCGTGATGGCTTCGTCCAAACGATAGATGAATTCTTGAAAATTGCGTAACTCAGCTGGCTCGATACCGTTCTTTACAGCCTCTTGAAACTTGGTCTGATAATCCTTGCGATACAGCAGCAGCGCATCCAGCTTATCTTGCGCCGTTTGTTGCTGCTGATTGAGCTGGCCGAGCCGCTTGGTGGCGGCCTCGTTACGCTGTTGTGCCAGATTGACCAACGGTTGCAATGTGAAGGGCTTAGTCATACTGTGTTACCTAGTCTTCAACCAAGAGTGACGAGAATTGATCCATGCTGTGCGCCAAAGGATCGCTCTCGAACATGCCCTGCTTGAGGAACGATTCCATGCGTGGATGCAACACGATGGCGCGATCCAACAAGGGGTCGCTGCCGTTGACGTAAGCGCCGACGCTGATCAGATCATGGTTGCGCTGATAATGCGCATACATCTGCTTGAAGCGCTGCACTTGGCCAAAATGTTCGGGGCTGACCAAGTGGCTCATGGCGCGGCTGATCGAAGCTTCGATGTCGATAGCCGGGTAATGGCCTTCTTCGGCCAGACGGCGAGACAGTACGACGTGACCGTCGAGAATGGCGCGGGCACTATCAGCGATCGGATCCTGCTGGTCGTCGCCTTCGGTCAGCACGGTATAGAACGCCGTGATCGAGCCGCCACCCTCCACGCCGTTGCCTGCGCGCTCCACCAGCATCGGCAGTTTGGCGAACACTGAGGGTGGATAGCCTTTGGTTGCGGGAGGCTCGCCGATGGCTAAGGCGATCTCACGCTGAGCCATTGCGTAACGGGTGAGCGAGTCCATGATGAGCAATACATTCTTACCCTTGTCTCGAAAATACTCGGCGATGGTGGTGGCGTAGGCCGCCCCTTGCATCCGTAACAGCGGGCTGGTGTCGGCAGGGGCAGCGACGACCACCGAGCGCTTAAGACCTTCCTTGCCCAGAATGTCGGTGATGAACTCTTTGACTTCGCGACCGCGTTCACCGATCAGCCCGACCACGATCACGTCGGCGCTGGTATAGCGCGCCATCATGCCGAGCAACACGCTTTTACCTACGCCTGAACCAGCGAATAAACCCATCCGTTGGCCGCGACCGACAGTGAGCAGGCTGTTGATGGCGCGTACACCGACATCCAGAGCATCCTTGATCGGCGCCCGATCCAGCGGATTGATCGGGCGGCTTTGCAGTGCGGCACTTTCCTCTTCGAGCAGTGGACCGAGTGAATCGAGTGGACGACCCGCGCCATCGACCACTCGCCCCAACAGCATCTTACCCACGGGTAAGTGGCGGGCGAGGTCGGAGGCGCGACGACGAAGCTTGGGACGTTTGATCGCGTAAGTGATGATGGCCGAAGGTTCGATGGGAACGACACGCGCACCAGGAACCAAGCCTTGAACATCGTTCTCGGGCATCAGGAACAAGCGGTCGCCAGAGAAGCCAACCACCTCTGCTTCGATGCGGTTGCTGGGCAGCTCGATAGCGCAGGTGCTTCCTACCGGCATCCGCAAGCCGACGGCTTCCATCACCATGCCGGTGACTTTGGTCAAGCGGCCACTGAGCTGTAATGGCTTGCACTGCGTTACCACCTCGCGGCTGTCTTGCAGGCAATTGAGCCAGTGACGGGTATGAGGACTTACGTTTCCAGCCATGTCGAGTCACTCCCCAAAGAAGAGACGATGCGCCGCCAGCGAGTATCCAGTCCGGCGTCGATCTGGCTCTGGGCGGTATCTACGCGGCAACTGCCGCGCTCAATGCGGGTGTCTTCAGTGATCTTCCAGCCCAGATGTGAGAGTTGGTCGCCCATTTGGGTGCGCACCAGTTCTGCATCGGCTGGGCAGAGCACTAAATGGGCTGTTTGGCCGAAATGGGGAAGGGTGTTGATCGCCTCACGGATCACGCCGAGGATCAATTCGGGCTGCACGGTAAGTGCTTGATGCAGCATCTGACGAGCCACTTCCAATGCGAGGTCGAGCACTTCTTGTGCCAGAGCCTGATCGGCCTCGCGCAGCGAGATTTCGAGCGTAGTCATCAAATTGCCCAACTTCTCGGCATCTTCGGCCGCGCGTTGCAGACCTTCCGCATGTCCGGCCTGATAGCCCTCGGCATGTCCGGCTTGATAGCCTTCATTGCGCGATTGCTGATGGATATCCTCTAGCTCTGAGGCTGTGGGCAGGACGACGGGAACCGAGTCAGGTTCGACCACCGGTTTGGGCACGTCGAACGATGGCAGTTCCCAGCGTTGCCAAGCAGTGAGGCGCTCATTAGACATAAGCCTCGTCTCCCTTGCCGCCTAGTGCGATCTGACCTTCCTCGGACAGGCGTCGTACGATCTTGAGGATTTCCTTCTGGTTGGCTTCCACTTCGCTGAGTTTGACCGGCCCCTTGGATTCTAGGTCTTCCTTCATCATCTCGGCGGCGCGAGAGGACATATTCTTGAAGATCTTGGTGCGCATCTCTTCGCTGGCGCCCTTGAGTGCAACAATCAGGGTCTCGGACTGCACTTCGCGCAGGATGAGCTGGATGCCGCGATCGTCCACTTCCAGCAGATTCTCGAACACGAACATTTCGTCTTGGATCTTTTGCGCCAAGTCGGGGTCGTGACCGCGCACGGTGTCGAGCACCTGTCCTTCCAGCGTGGCACCCAGGTAATTGAGGATCTCTGCGGCGGTGCGAACGCCACCCTTGATGCTCTTCTTGCCCGCGCCGCCGGTGGTCATCAGCTTAGACAACACATCGTTCAATTCGCGCAGTGCGGCCGGTTGCACGCCATCTAGGGTGGCGATACGCAGCATCACATCGCCGCGAGTTCGCTCGGTCAGTAGCGCGAGTACCGAGGAGGCCTGATCGGGCTCTAGGTGGACCAGAATCGTGGCGATGATCTGCGGATGCTCGTTGCCGATTAGCTCGACGATGGACGGAGCATCCATCCACTTCAGGCTTTCAATGCCGGCGGTATCGCTGTTTTGCATGATGCGATCCAGAATGCCGGCGGCCTTCTCATCGCCCAATGCCTTGACTAACATGCTGCGGATATAGTCGTTGGAGTCCATGCCGATGGTGGTCTTGGTCGCTGCGATAGTCATGAACTCTTCGTACACGGCAGCGATCTGCTCGTGCGTCAGATTCTTCAGATTGACCATCTCGGCGCTGATCTTTTGCACTTCCTTGGGGCCGAGGAATTTCAGCACCTCGGCGGCCTCGGTTTCGCCCATCGTCATTAGCAGGATGGCGCTCTTGGTTGCTCCATCGTTACTCATTGCCGTTCACCCATTCCTTGACCACGGTAGCTACAATCTTCGGGTCTTGTTGTGCGAGTTGTTTGACTGCTTGAATCTGGTTTTCATAGGACGGTGTGCCGCGACTGAATCCTGCTTCGCCGGAACCACCTTCACCGCCAGTGGCTCCATGCCCACCATGACCGCCTTGGCCCTCTTCGCCAGCGTTGCCTTCACCTGTGCCGCCTTCACCTTCTTCATCACCCTCAGCAGGCTCGGGCGGAGGAGGAGGCGCAAGATTCTTGAAGGCAGGTCGGATCACCATGAAGATCAGTGCCAGCATCACACCGGCGATCAGCAGATATTTCAGCAACTCTTTCGCCAAGTCCAGCATGCCGGGTTGCTTCCAGAACGGCACATCAGGCAAGACCTCTTTGTCGTCGTTGAAGGCACTGTTGATGACTTCCAAGCTGTCGCCGCGCTTCGCGTCATAGCCCATCGCTTCTTTCACCAAGGCGGTGATCTGCGCTTTCTCTTCGTCGCTTAACGGTTGAGTGGAAGGATTGCCCTTCTTGTCGGTCACCGTACGATGGTTGACGACCACGGCCACCGAGATGCGCTTGATCGCGCCGACGGGCAGCTTGGTGTGGCGTATCGTGCGATCAACCTCGAAGTTGGTCGTTGCTTCCTTGTGCGTATTATTGGTGGCGGAATTCCCAGCCACAGCACTCGCTGGATTGACGATGGGAGCCGTAGCCGGCACGGGCGGCTGATTGGATAGCGCACCCGGCACGCCGGAAGGGCCGCCGCTGGTATTGACCGACTCGGTGGATTGTTGGCTGCGTACTGCGGCCTGATTCGGCGGCTGATTCGGGCCGTAGCTCTCGGCGGTCTGTTCAGACTGCGAGAAATCCAGATCGGCGGTGACTTGGGCGCGTACATTGTTCGCGCCGACCAGCGGGATGATGATGTCCTGAATACGCTTCACGTAATCCTGCTCGATCTGGCGCAGATACTTGAGCTGACTGGCATCCAGCACTTCGGTGCCGCTTTCGCGCATGGCCGAGAGCAGGGTGCCGTTCTGATCTACCAGCGTGACGCTCTTGGCCGACATCTCTGGCACGCTGCTGGAAATCAGATGGACGATCGCGCTGACTTGTCCCGCATCCAGCGCGCGACCAGCATTCAAGGAAAGGATCACCGAGGCGCTAGGCTTCTGTTGATCTTTGACGAACACGGTGGGCTTGGGAATGGCCAGATGCACGCGGGCGCTTTGCACCGAGGCTAATGTCTGCACCGAGCGCGCAAGTTCGCCTTCTAACGCGCGCTGGTAATTCACTTGTTCGAGGAATTGGCTAGTGCCGAACTTCTGGTTTTCCATCAGCTCAAAGCCGACATTGCCGCCCTTGGGCAAGCCTTGCGAGGCCAGTTTCAGGCGAGCCTCATGCACCATGTTGGCGGGAACCAGCACCGCACCGCCGCCTTCGGTGAACTTGTATGGCACATTCATCTGTTGCAACGATTCGATGATGGCACCGCCGTCACGGTCGGATAGATTGCTGTAGAGCACGCGATATTCCGGTGTTTGCCCCCACATTACCGAGCCGGCGACGATGGCGATGATGGCCGCGATGGCGACCATCAGTCCGATCTTTTGTGAGCCGGAGAGTCTGCCTAGCGCCTGTGTGAGTGGCGAGCCGGGCGTTGCTGTGTTGTTGTCTGTATCCGCCATGGTGTGAGTCAAACCTGATTTCCCTGTTGCGCATTATCCTCAGACAGCGCAACTGCATTCATGGGAATAGCGGTGGAATTCGCAGGCTTTTCGCTTAATGCCGATTGAATCGTCCTTGCTATCGTGCGTCCATCAGAAATGGAGGTGCATCATGAATGTCTCAGGTGTGGATAATTTACTGGCGCAGATGCGCACCATCATGGCTCAGTCGCAGAACGGCGTGGGCTCATCGCAAAGTGTCGGCGGCGCAGGGCAGGTGAATTTCGCCAGCGCGCTCAAAGCACAACTGGATGGCGTATCGAGCAGACAGCACGTTTCCGAAGATATGCAGAAGGCATTTGTGCTGGGCGACGACAAAGTCAGCCTGAGCGACACCATGATCGCCATGCAAAAAGCCAGCGTCGCGTTTCAAACGACCGTTCAAGTGCGCAACAAGGTCGTTGCCGCTTACAATGACATCATGAATATGCAAGTCTAAGTGAGCGCGTAAATGGTTGGATACGATGGAATCGTGGCGGAGGCCTTGCAGCGCGTCCGCGAGATCATGCCGTGGGATTTGAGCCGAATGTTAGCGGCGGGTGATCGCCCCATCCTGCTAGACGTGCGCGAACCCTCGGAATTCGCCTCGCTGCACATCCCCAACTCCATCAACGTCCCGCGTGGCATATTGGAACAATCCTGCGAATGGGATTATGACGAAACCGTACCGGAGTTGGCCGCCGGACGCGAGCAAGAGATCGTCGTCATCTGCCGCTCCGGCAAACGCTCAGTACTCGCCGCCGACACCTTGCAACGCATGGGCTACGTCAACGTAGTGTCGCTGAAAACCGGCGTGCGCGGCTGGAACGACTACGAACAGCCACTACAAGACAGCGAGGGCAACGCGGTGGATGCGGATAGCGGCGACGAAAGACTCGCTCCGCGATTGCGGGCGGAGCAGCGGAAACCGAAATAGCCCGTGGGTGCTTGCCAACCCGCTGCTCCCGAGAGCGCAGACATTAGAACAAGAAATTTGTTATGACTGCTTTGTGCCATAAGCGGACGTTTCTCTTTCTTCACCTTATGAACATAATGAATCTGATAAGCTCGCCGCAAGCGTTGCGGCCATCAATTTCAGGTAGGCCATAAAATATGCGTGTTATATGGCTATTCATCTGTATCAATTGGGGACTGGTGATATCAATCAATGCACCTGAAGAAATAGGTACGATTGAAGACGTCTTAATTGCGTTCCCACTAATGGCGGTCGGGGTCTCGCTGGGTACATTAAATCTCATGACATGGGTGCCGCCACCTAGTGATGTACGTTGCATTGGTATGGGGCTCAATCCCTGGATTCCCCTTGGATTATTGAAGGTTTGTACGGGGACATTTCTTTTCACGGGCCTCTCAGGCTTGATATTCTCGCTACTCGGCATCGGGCATGCGCTATGGATGCATCTTCAGCTTGTCAGCGTGGGATCCGGTGGACTTGTTGGAGTGTGGGCTGCATGTTTCATCTACAGGAAATCGCATGAAGCCTAACCCCAGAGAGTGTCCTGCGTTTTATGTACTCGATCACGTCTGCTTTGGGTCGGAAGCGGAAGTTGCTACTAAATCACTCATCGCTTCCCGGTTTACTTTTTCTTCAGTGTCTCGCCCATAAACTCCACACCTTTCCAGCCAGTGTTCATGAAGTTTCGGATGTTCTGGTGGTCGGTGGCTTCGGGGTGTTCGAGCACGTCTTTGCGGTAGTAGTCGCCAAAGCAGTGCAGGGTTTGCGCTGGCGTGAGTCCTTGCAGTTTGGCGAAGGAGAAGATCTTGCAGGAGCCGTTGTTCTTGCCGGCTTCGTTGAGTAGATCGCCGTTGCGGAATTCGGTTGGGGTGAAGTCATACAGTGCTTCGATGACGGCGAGGGTGTCGGCGAAGGCGATGGTTTCCGGGGTGTCGTTCAGGCGTTGCAGGAAAGTGGTCAGTTCCAAGATTATCTCCAGTGGTTTCGTGAAATGAAAAAGGCGGCCATCGGCCGCCTTTGCTATTGCGTGAGAGCTTAGTCGCGCTCGCCGGTGAAGGCCATCAGCAGGCTCAGTAGGTTGATGAACAGGTTGTAGATGTCCATGTACAGCGCCAAGGTTGCCATCAGGTAGTTGGTCTCACCGCCGCGCACGATCTGGCTCACGTCGTACAAGATGTAAGCGGAGAAGATCAGCACGGCCATCGCGGAGATGGTCAGCGACAGGGCGGGGATGTGCAGGAACACGTTGGCCAGCGAGGCGACCAGCAGCAGGATCAGTCCGATGAACAGGAACTTGCCCATGAAGCTGAAATCCTTCTTGGTCACGGTGGCGATGGTGGCCAAGCTGCCGAAGATGATGCCGGTGCCGCCTGCGGCCATGCCGACCAGTTGCGCGCCGTTCTTGAAGTGCAAGGCGACTTGAAGGATGGGGCCGAGCAGCAGGCCGGCGACGAAGGTGAAGCCGAGCAGGGCGACGATGCCCCAAGCGCTGTTGCGCAGGGCGGTGACGGCGAACAACATGCCCATCATCGCGCCGAACATCAGCAGTGTGGACATGATCGGGTGTTCGGCCATGAACGAGAAATTGATCGAGGTGCCGATGAACGCGCCGATGACCGTGGGGATCATGGTCAGCGCCAGCATCATGTAGGTGTTGCGCAGAACCTTGTTCTGGTCGGCTACAAACGAGCCAGTCTGCGTTGCGGTGATGGGTTGGTAGTGCATGGTGCCTCCGAGTGGTTAAACAGCGGAGCTAAGACTACAGAAGGCGAGAGAAAGTTTCAACCGCGTGAACATCACAGGATAATGAGGCGAATTAACAGATTTGACACAATAATCATAGGGGTGGCTGTGCTAGAATGCGCGCCCCTAAGTATTCAGCTAGAAAGTTAATCATGTCTCGCCTCCTTCGAAACATTGCCATCATTGCCCACGTTGACCATGGTAAGACCACCTTGGTTGACCAACTGCTGCGCCAGTCAGGCACATTCCGCGACAACCAGCAGGTGGATGAGCGCGTGATGGACAGCAACGATCTGGAAAAAGAGCGTGGCATCACCATTCTGGCGAAGAACACCGCGATCACCTACGGCGAGTATCACATCAACATCGTGGATACCCCCGGTCACGCCGACTTCGGCGGCGAGGTCGAGCGCGTGCTGGGTATGGTGGATGGCGTGGTGCTGCTGGTGGATGCGGTCGAAGGCCCGATGCCACAGACTCGTTTCGTGACTAAGAAAGCACTGGCGCTGGGTTTGAAGCCTATCGTCGTGATCAATAAGGTTGACCGTCCGGGCGCACGTCCTGACTGGGTGCTGGATCAGACCTTCGATCTGTTCGACAAGCTGCATGCGACCGACGAACAACTCGACTTCCCCGTGATCTATGCTTCTGGCCTGAACGGTTGGGCTTGTCTGGACCTGAAGGATGCGCCTTCCAACGGCGGCGCGGCCGACAACATGAATCCGCTGTTCGACACCGTGCTGGCACACGTACCAACACCACCGGGCAGCCCTGACGCTCCACTGCAATTCCAACTGGCTGCGCTGGATTACTCGACCTTTACTGGTCGCCTAGGTATTGGTCGCGTGCTGAATGGCCGCATCAAGACAGGTCAACAAGTCGTGGTGATGAACCATGAGCAGCAAGTTGGCTCGGGTCGTATCAACCAAGTGATGGGCTTCCGTGGTTTAGATCGTATCTTGGTGGATGGCGCTGAAGCTGGCGACATCATCATCATTTCTGGTCTGGACGAGATCGGCATTGGCGTCACGATCTGTGATCGCGATAATCCTGTCGGTCTGCCGATGCTGACGGTGGATGAGCCGACGCTGACCATGGACTTCATGGTGAACAGTTCGCCGTTGGCCGGTACTGAAGGCAAGTTCGTCACTTCGCGTCAGATTCGTGATCGTTTGAACAAAGAATTGCTGACCAACGTCGCGCTGCGAGTGGACGACACTGGCGATGCCGACGTGTTCCGTGTTTCCGGTCGTGGCGAATTGCACTTGACCATCCTGCTAGAGAACATGCGCCGCGAAGGTTTTGAGATGGCGGTGGCCAAGCCGCGCGTGGTGTACAAAGAGATCGACGGCGAGAAGTGCGAGCCGTACGAGAACCTGACCATCGACTTGGAAGATGGACACCAAGGTGGCGTGATGGAAGAGATCGGTCGTCGTCGCGGCGAACTGACCAACATGGAATCCGACGGCAATGGCCGTACTCGTCTGGAATATCACATCCCAGCACGTGGCCTGATCGGCTTTCAGTCCGACTTTATGACCATGACTCGCGGTTCCGGTCTGATGAGCCACGTGTTCGACGACTACGGTCCGGTCAAGGCTGATCTGCCAGGCCGTCACAACGGCGTGCTGATCTCGCAAGAGGACGGCGATGCGGTGGCTTACGCGCTGTGGAACTTGGAAGATCGCGGCCGGATGTTCGTGTCCCCCGGCGACAAGTTGTACGAAGGCATGGTCATCGGTATCCATAGCCGCGACAATGATCTGATCGTCAATCCGATCAAGGGCAAGAAGCTGACCAACGTGCGCGCCTCCGGCACCGACGAAGCTGTGCGCCTGACAACGCCGATCAAGCTGACGCTGGAATCCGCCGTGGAATTCATCGACGACGACGAACTGGTCGAACTGACACCCAAGTCGATTCGCATCCGCAAGCGTTACCTGAAAGAGCACGACCGCAAGCGCGCCCTGCGTTCGGAATAAGCGTTACGCGATAATAAAAAGCCCCGCCTGATTCTCGGCGGGGCTTTTTGTTTGTAACGTAGTGTTTCGAATCGGCGTGATGCGGGTCTAAGCTGGCTGTGTCACCCACAGCGCGGCACCACCTTGTTCCAGATATGTCAGGTACGCCCGCAGTTCGAATTCCAGTTGGGCATACGTCGGTTCGATGTGCTGGCAGAGTTGGTAGAACGCTTTGTCGTGATTGCGTTGCTTGATGTGCGCGAGCTCATGCACCACGATCATGCGCAAGAAGTCAGGCGGCATCTGGCGGAACAGTGTGGCTATCCGAATCTCCTGCTTGGCTTTCAGTTTGCCACCTTGCACCCGCGAGATATTGGTGTGCGTCCCGAGTGCGTTCTTGATGATGTGTAACTTGGGGTCGTAGGCGACGCGGCTAAGTGAGCCAGCATTGCGCAGGTGCTGGTTCTTGATCGTATGGACGTAATCATAGAGCGCCGCATCGGTGCGTATGGCGTGAGCTTGCGGATATTTGGCGAGCAGCCACGGTGCCAATCTGTCCTGTTCGATCAGGCGGCTGACTTGCTCGATAAGCGCGGTGGAGTAGCCAAAGAGGTAGTTGGGTGTTGATCTGGGGCGCATCGTTCAGGGCTGGAATCGTTCCTCTTGCGCCCGTAACGCGCGTGCTAGCTGTCGTGCTTCTTCTTCCTTGAGCGTGTCGTTGATCTCGCGCATCACGCTGTTCAGATCGACCGGCTTTTCTTCGTGGGTGAAGTGGCCGGTCAGTGTGCTTTCGGTGCTGAGTTCACCCCGTGCGAACAGAGCCCAGATCTCGTTGCCGTAGTCGGTGGCGAGTAGTTCTGGTGCGTATTGGCCAAAATAGTTGGCGAGGTTCTCCACGTCGCGCAACAGCATGGACTTGGCATGGTTGTTGGCGGCGGCGTCAATGGCTTGCGGCAGATCGATGATGACGGGGCCTGTAGCATCCACCAGCACATTGAATTCGGACAAGTCGCCATGCACGACCCCGGCGCACAGCATTCGCACCACTTGGGTGATGAGCTGGCGATGGTAGTCGAGCGCGACTTCGGCGGTGAAGGCCAGATCGTTCAGGCGTGGCGCGGCGTTGCCGTCCGCATCGGCGACCAATTCCATCAGTAGCACGCCTTCGTGGAAGGTGTAAGGCTTAGGAACTCGTACTCCAGCCGCCGCGAGGCGATACAGCGCGTCCACTTCGGCGCTCTGCCACGCCTCTTCCTGCGCTTTGCGCCCGTAATTCGTGCCCTTTTCCATGGCGCGGGCACGGCGGCTGTTCTTCACTTTGCGGCCTTCGGTGTAGTCCACACTTTGGCGGAAGGCGCGCTTGTTCGCCTCTTTATAGACTTTTGCGCAACGCACTTCTTCGCCGCAGCGCACTACGTAAACCGTGGCCTCTTTGCCGCTCATCAATTGGCGCAGCACTTCATCGACGAGGCCATCTTCGACCAGAGGGGCGATGCGTTTTGGAGTCTTCATCAGAAACGCTCGTATCCGGCCAGATAGCGCCATTGCCCCGGCGGGATCTTGCCCATCGCCAGCCGCCCGATGCGCAGCCGCTTCATCGACTGAACCTGTAGGCCGACGCTCTGGCACATGTGGACGATCTGGCCGGGTTGCACGCCTTTGAAGGCGAAACGCAGCCGAGACTCGCTCTGCCAACTGACTTTCATCGGTGGCAGTGCTTTGCCGTTGAAGCTGAGGCCGTGATTGAGCCGCTTCAGGCCGTCTTCGATCAGTTCGCCCTTGACTTCGACGACATACTCTTGCTCGATGGTGGCTGCGTCGTCACTGAGTTTTCGCGCTACTTTCCAGTCTTGGGTATGGACTGTCAATCCGCTCGCACCTGCTTGCAAGGGCAGGTATTGCGTCAGTTTGACGAAGTGTTGCTTGAGTAGATGAACGCCGGTGTGGTCATCTGCCATGCGAGTGTCGGCGCTCGGCGGGTGCTGAGCGTCGGCTTCGGCAACTTGGTTCAACATCATCGTCACCGGAGTGACGGGAGTGAGCGTCGCTTCTGGGTGCAGCTCCACCCGCTGCTCAGCGACCATGAACTGCGGCTCCTCCACTGTCTGACCATCCACCGACACCCAGCCGCCCGCGATATACAGCTCTGCTTCGCGGCGCGAGCAGGGCACGATCTCGGCCAGACGTTTAGCGAGACGTACAGAATCAGTCATAAGTGGGACATCCAAAAATAAGTCTCGCATTGTAAACGCTCAAGTCTGCTCATCCTCTGTAAAATGCGCGCATGAATAGTCTCTCAAAATCAGTGAGCCCTCCGACTTTGGACGGGATCACGCTCGAAACTCTCGTCACGCTATTGTCCGAGCGATTGGGCTGGGACGAGATGGCGGCTGAGGTGCCGATCCGTTGCTTTACCCACGACCCCAGCATCAAATCCAGTCTGAAGTTTTTGCGTAGAACGCCGTGGGCGCGAGCCAAGGTGGAGCAGTTGTATTTGCGCGAGGCGCGTTATTGGCCTGCGACGTGAGATCGTCGGTGTCAATTCTTTTTGATGATTTCGGCGGAGTTGAACCATGACCGCGAGTAAGCCATTCGATCCCAAGCCGATTCTCGATCACCTGCCGCTGCTTCCGGGCGTGTATCGCATGCTGGATGCCGATGGACAGGTGCTCTACGTCGGCAAGGCCAATCAGCTCAAGAAGCGCGTCAGTTCTTATTTCCAGAAGACCAACATCTCGCCGCGCATCCGGCTGATGGTGTCGCACATCGCCAATATCGAGGTGACCATCACGCGCTCGGAGGCGGAGGCGCTGCTGCTGGAGAACAACCTCATCAAGTCGCTCAAGCCGCGTTACAACATTCTGTTTCGCGACGACAAGAGCTACCCCTACATTGTGCTGAGCGGCCATGCTTATCCGCGACTGGCCTACTATCGCGGTGCACCGACCCGGCATAACCAGTATTTCGGGCCTTACCCCAACGCCAATGCGGCCAAGGAGAGCATCGCGCTGTTGCAGAAGGTGTTCCGCATCCGCACCTGCGAGGACAGCGTGTTCAACAACCGCACTCGGCCTTGTCTGCTGCACCAGATCCAGCGCTGCACCGGGCCGTGCGTAAATCTGATTTCTCAGGACGATTACGCCGCCGATATCCGCAACGCCTCGCTGTTGCTGCTGGGCAAGCAAGGCGAAGTGGAAGCGCATCTGCGCACGGCGATGGAGGTGGCGGCGGAAGCGTTGGCGTTCGAGCAGGCGGCGGCGTTGCGCGACCAGTTACAGGCGCTGCGCACCGTGCAGCAAAAACAGTTCGTGGAAAGCACTGGCAGCACCGATGCCGACATCGTGGCGGTGGCGACGCTGAACGGCGCGCTGTGCGTGGCGCTGGCGATGGTGCGCGGGGGGCGGCATCTGGGCGACAAGCATTTCTTTCCGCAGAACGCCGATGGGCAGGAGCCGGGCGAGGTGCTGGAGGCCTTTCTGGCGCAGCATTATCTGGAGCGCAGCGTGCCGCCGCTGGTGCTGGTCAATGTACCCGCGGCGGCGGAAGCGCTGGAAGAGTTGTTGGGTGAGCAGTCCGGCCACAAGGTCGCCATCCGTCATCAGGTCAACGGTGAGCGCCGTCAATGGTTGGAGATGGCGGAGCAGAATGCGCTGCTGGCCTTGCAGCAGCAGGCCGGTTTGCAGGCTGGTCAGCAGGTGCGGGTGGATGCGTTGCGCGAGGTGCTGGGGCTGGAACAGCTGGCGCGCATCGAGTGTTTCGACATCAGCCACACCATGGGCGAGGCGACAGTGGCCTCGTGCGTGGTGTATGACAATCTTGCGATGCGTAATGCCGAGTATCGCCGTTACAACATCACCGGCATCACGCCCGGCGACGATTACGCCGCGATGCGTCAGGCGGTGACGCGGCGCTATCAAAAATTGCAGGCAGGTGAAGGCAAACGGCCTGACCTCATCCTGATCGACGGTGGGGTAGGACAGTTAGGTATGGCGGTGGACGTGATGGCCGAGCTGGGCTTGCCTGAGATCCAGTTGGTGGGTGTGGCCAAAGGCGTCGAACGCAAGGCTGGGCTGGAGCAATTGATACGCCCTGGAGAAGATGAGGCGCTGTCTTTGTCGCCAGATAGTTCAGCGCTACACTTGATTCAGCAAGTACGCGACGAGGCGCACCGTTTTGCAATCAGTGGTCATCGAGCAAAGCGCGGGAAAATTCGCACGACATCGATGTTGGAAGAGATCGAGGGAGTGGGGGAGAAGCGCCGTCGTAACCTGTTGGCGCGTTTCGGTGGGCTAAGGGGGGTGCAGTTGGCGAGCGTGGAAGATCTAAGCCAAGTCGAAGGGATCAGTCTGGCCTTGGCAAAAAAGATACACCAGCAGCTAATGGCTTGATTGTATCCCCTAGTCTGTCAGCTTGTTTTATTAATATTGTAGTTTACTCCCGATGTGATTCTAACTATTTGTATGAGATGCGTTATATAGAGTCTAGTCATCTTGTTTCGTTCATCTTGCTAGGGAATTCTATGTGAGAAGGTGCAGGGTTGGCTCTGAGCTTTGTTCGGGTTGAATCACGTAAAAGGATATAGGTAAAAGGATATAGTCCAATCTAGTGCTTGACACTAGGGGGATAGCTCTAGAGAATGCATCCAAAGGCTTAATTGCAATGCAGAGTCTCAATGTGTCGAAATTCGGCTGCAGGATAAATCAGGGAATATAAATATGGAACGGACAGGTCGCTATCTCTGGGGTGTTCCCAACAAACTGTTGGAGCTATTGACGAATTGGTCTGGCTGGCGCTTTCGCACCATTCGTTGGCTAGTGACCGTGGTCGGGTTGGTTGTCGCTGGTTGGCTGGTGATTATGCCGCTGGATGGTATCGAGCAGCTGATTTTTGGTTTGCTGGTCTTCGTCTTCGTACTTTACATTCGTAGTTATGCAGGCTCCTTCATCACCTTGCTGTTAGTGGGTGTGTCGGTGCTCATGTCAACGCGCTACTTGTATTGGCGCGCAACCGAAACACTCAATGTAACCACGCTATTGGATGGGGTCTTCAGTATAGGTTTGCTGCTTGCGGAGACCTATGCGTGGGTAGTGCTCGGGCTGGGGTTCTTGCAAACCATTTGGCCACTGCGTAGAAAAACGGAAGTGCTACCTGAGAATAAGGCGCTTTGGCCTACGGTCGATGTGCTGATTCCGACTTACAACGAACCGTTGGAAGTGGTCAAGGCTTCGGTGCTTGCGGCGCAGGTCATGGATTGGCCGGTGGAGAAGATTAAGATTTACCTGTTGGATGATGGGCATAGAGAGGAGTTTCGCTCTTTTGCCAATGAGGCTGGGGTTAGATACATCGCTCGCGAAGATCATGTCTATGCCAAGGCTGGCAATATCAACAATGCGCTAAAGCAAGCTACCGGCGAATTTGTCGTGATCTTCGATTGTGACCATATTCCTGTACGCTCATTCTTGACGTCGACTATGGGTGGTTTCCTTAACGACCCCAAGCTTGCTTTGGTTCAAACTCCTCACCATTTCTTCTCGGCTGACCCCTTTGAGCGTAATTTGGGAACGTTCCGCAAGATTCCTAATGAGGGTGCATTGTTCTATGGTTTGGTGCAGGACGGTAATGATCTTTGGAATTCCGCATACTTCTGTGGTTCGTGTGCTGTACTGAAGCGCTCGGCTTTGGATGAGATCGGTGGCATTGCTATCGATACCGTGACTGAAGATGCTCATACTTCAATTAATCTTCATGCAAGAGGCTATAACTCAGCCTATTTGAATGTCCCTCTGGCAGGTGGCCTTGCTACAGAGTCCTTGAGTGCTCACATCAAGCAACGGATGCGCTGGGCGCGTGGGATGGTGCAAATCTTCCGAATCGACAATCCATTCTTCAAGCGCGGATTGTCGTTCATGCAGCGCCTCTGTTACGCCAATGCCATCTTGCACTTCTTGTATGGTTTCCCGAGGTTCTTCTTTATGACCTCGCCGTTGGCATATCTGTTCTTGGAGGTGCACGTTATTGATGCTCCGGCGGGGATGATCGCAGTGTTTGCTTTGCCGCACTTGATCATGTCGTCCATCGCCAATTCACGGATGCAACAACAGAACCGCCACTCGTTCTGGAACGAAGTGTATGAAACCACTCTGGCGTGGTACATCATGTGGCCGACTTTGATCGCGTTGGTCAGCCCGAAGCTAGGCACATTCAATGTGACTGCAAAGGGTGGGCGTGTGGATGAGGAGTATTTCGACTGGAAGATTTCCATACCTTACGTGATTCTGTTCATTCTGGATCTGTGCGGCCTGATCGTTGGTTTGGCGCGTATGTTCTGGTGGAATACCTATGAGTGGGACACGGCGGCAATGAACGTGGGTTGGGCGCTCTACAATCTGGTGATGATTGGAGCAACTATT
The DNA here is from genome assembly GCF_000974685.2 of Ferriphaselus amnicola. NCBI lineage: Bacteria > Pseudomonadati > Pseudomonadota > Betaproteobacteria > Nitrosomonadales > Gallionellaceae > Ferriphaselus > Ferriphaselus amnicola. The sequence goes on along the minus strand of NZ_AP018738.1, from coordinate 1,950,938 downwards.
GCTGTTGCACTGGAAACCAAGCAGGTGCGCAATGCAAGCCGCGTCAGAGCGTCTATTCCTGCGGGTATCGTTCTGCCTGGGAAAACGATCAGTTGCTTTACTCAGGACTTTTCGATTGGTGGTGTGTCGGTTGATTTGCCTGAGCCGGTTGGGCTAAAACGAGGGGATACCCTTACGCTGACCTTGGAGCGCGACGGTATGGCACATGCCTTTCCTGTGGAGGTGGCGGGTGTCGTTGAGAAGTCGCTTAGATTACGCTTTACCAGCATGCCGGTTGATACAGAACGTAAGCTGATTTCGACGACTTTCTCTAGGGCGAATGCTTGGGAGAATTGGTTGGAAGATGTCGATTTGGATCACCCGCTACACGGGTTCCGTGAGTTGTTGCGGTTCAGTGAGCTTGGCTTTGAGCGGTTGCTGTCATCCGCTCACAAGGGTTGAGTTAGGCGCGTATTACTCATAGTAGAGTGAATAGAATGAATAAAATACTACATCTGTCTCTGGCGTGCCTGTTTGCCCTTACACAGGCGAGCGCCACTTTTGCGGCTCCGGATGCTGCTGAACAAGGTGTTGGATCGGCTGATGCCGGAGTGGCGCAGAGTTCGCCAGTGACGCGCCCTTCCGCCCCCGTGGTCGGTAAAAGTAAACCGGTGGCTCAGCCAGCAACCAAAGTTATATCCAGCTCGATTCCTGACGCTAAAGTAAAACAGGTGCCAGCTCCCTTGGTGATGCCTCAGCCAGTCAAGGCGGTGAAGCAAGAGCCAGTGAAAGTTGAACCAAAACCAGTTGCTGCTCCGGTTAAGGTGGTTGAAAAACCAGTTCCTCCGCCCGTAGAAGAGAAAAAGATAGTAGTTGCACCCGCGCCAGCTAAGGTGGTGGTAAAGCCTGTTACTCCCCAGGTGGCTAAGGAGCCAGTTCCACAGACAGCTTCTGTTCCGGCTAAAGTGGCAACGCCGCCCAGCGTAAAGGTGGCGGCTCCACTGGCTCCAGCTCCAGCGGTGTCCGCCAAGTCATCGCCCACCCCGATTGCAACTAAGGAAGTAGTTACTCCTGTGGCAATGGCCAACGCATCAACTTCTCCAGCGGTGCGCAAAGAGGTTCTGAGCCTAAAAAGCTTGGGTTTGTCGAAACCGATCAAGTTGCTCGGTGATGAGGCCGAGTCCTCGATTGACTTCTCTTTCCATACATTGGATATCGTCAAGAGCTTGCATTTGCAATTGAAGTACGACTACTCGTCAAAGTTGGATCCGCAGACGAGTAAGTTGGTGGTGTTGGTGAACGGAAAAGAAGTTGCTGCGTTCCCACTTGACCCTGAAGGTGCAGCAGGATCGTTTAGAACCATCGAGGTCGATCCTACATTGTTGTCAGAATGGAACCATCTATCCTTCCGCGTAGCATCTCATTTGAAGGATGATGCGTGTGACGATCCACGTTCAATCGAAAAATGGGTGCGTATCTATCACCGTTTCAGTGAAATCGATGCTGAGTCGTTCTCTCTGCCTCTGACGAACGATCTAGCCTTGTTCCCGATGCCCTTCTTTGATAAGCACGAGACCCAGCCGATTCGGATTCCTTTCGTCTTCTCAGGCAAGCCTAGCAATAACACCATTAAAGCCGCAGGCGTACTGGCGTCGTGGTTTGGGAATTTGGCTTCGTGGCGCGGCACGAATTTTTCCACCAAACTTGGCTCCCTACCTCAGTATGACTCCATTGTGCTCGCAACCTCTGACGAGCATATCGATGGGATCGAGTTGCCCCCTGTGACGGAGGGGTTTGCACAGATATCGATGATTAACAATCCTGTTAATCCAGTTAACTCGCGTCTTTTGCTGATCGTGGGAAGAACAGATAAGGATTTGGTTGATGCGGTGAATGCCCTCGTGCTGGGAAAATTGAAGCTCGAAGGTGCGACAGCCACTGTCTTTAATCGCGAAATTACCCCTCAACGGGCTTTGAACGATGCCCCGAATTGGTTGCCGACCAATAGGAAAGTATTGATTGGCGACTTACTGCCAGCAGACCAGTTGAAGAGTAAGGGCGTGTTCGTATCGCCTTTACAGCTTAATGTAAGGTTGCCATTCAACTTGTTTAGTACGGAAGAGCAGACTATCCCGGTTACCTTGAAGCTACAGGCATCAAACGGTGGAAGAAAGCTGACCCAAATTGAAGCGGTTCTGAATGGTGAAAAGTTCGATACGATCTCAATTAAGACAACCGAAACTCAAGGTATGGTGGCCATTCAAACAGTGTTTTCTGTTCCTGCCGCCAAAATGACCGGTAAAGATAACCTGACCTTTAACTTTATCTTTACACAAACTGGCGAGGCTCAGTGTGCTATCAATGGCATTGTGTACGATGAGATTCGAGTCGATCCGACCTCATCGCTGGACGTGTCTGCCTTGCCGCAGTACGTGGAGTTGCCTAACCTTTCATACATGGCCTATACAGGCTACCCATTCAGCAGCAAGGCGGATCTTTCTGGAACTGTTGTGCTGGTTCCTGAGCAGTTCAGCGAACAGGAAATCAGTAGTCTGATGACAGTGATTGGTCATATTGGTGAGAAAACCGGCTACCCTGCAACTGGCTTGGCTGTGTCATCGTTCCGTAGTGCTGATCAGTTTGCCGATAGGGATGTGCTGCTAGTAGGAACGACGGCACATTTAGAGCCGCTGTTCGATGATTGGAAGTATCGCATCACGGTGAATCCGCGCGGATCGTTGCAGCCGTTCCCGTGGCCTGTCAACTTGTTCGGCTCTTGGCAGCTGTTCACAGAGGATGGCAAGGGCTATTCCGATAGGCTGGGTGCATGGGCGAATGTCTCTCTAGATTTGAAGGATCGTTTACATACACCAGCACTGGTTGCTGCTTTTGAGTCGCCATTACAGAATAAACGCAGCGTGGTTTTGATAACGGCGGGCAGCGATGGGGATTTGCGTAATGCTGCTCAGGTACTGGCTACATTTGATCGTGCGAACAACTTTTCTGGTGATGTCTCTCTGTTGGACGTGCAAAAGGAAACAGTCAAATCTTATCGTTTGGCCCCAACCTATTCAATTGGTTACATGTCCGTTAAAGAGCGGATGCAGCGTTTAGCATTGCATAATCCTTGGGTCGCATTTTTGCTGATCTTCTTGCTAGTAATGCTCGCTCCAGAGGTTTTATTCAATCGCCTGAAGAGCAAGGCAGAAGATCGGTTGGGAAAGTAGGTCGCTTATGTGGCGGATGCTAGTCACAGTGATTGCGTTATCTCTATCACCGGTAGCTTCGGCTGCCGATGAGTGCCGCAAGCCGTGGTTTATGTGGAGTGAGTTCAAGCGAAACTATATCCAAGCCGATGGCCGGGTGATTGATGACTTTGAGGGCAAGGCCATTACCACTTCAGAAGGGCAGGCTTACGCATTGTTCTTTTCCTTGGTTGCCAATGATAAGGAGCAGTTCGATAAGATATATCGCTGGACAGTCAATAATCTGATGCGAGGCGATGCAAAGACTTATTTGCCTGCTTGGAAGTGGGGTAAGGACGAGCAAAGTGGCACATGGATGCCGTTGGACTATAACTCAGCCAGTGACGCAGATATCTGGATAGCTTACAGCCTATTTCAGGCGGGAGAGATTTGGAAATCGGCGCCCTATCGAAAGGCTGCTTTTCAGTTGTTGACGAATATGGCTCGTCGAGAATTGGTTGATATGCCCGGCGTTGGTTGGATGTTGCTGCCTGCACCCTACGGTTATGCCTTGAACTCATCGAGTTGGAGATTGAATCCCAGCTATATGCCAATTCAAGTTTTGAGATATTTTTCAAAGGTGAATCCTGATGGGCCGTGGGGCGAACTGACGACAAATGCGATACAGTTGCTTCAATCCTCTGCCCACCATGGCGTGGTTCCCGATTGGGTGTCGTATTCTGCGGCTAAGGGTTATGCTTCAGACCCTGATATGGGGCGTTTTAGCAGCTATGAGTCGATTCGCGTTTATCTGTGGTGGGCGATGATGGATCAGGCGGATCCAGCATTCAAATTACTTCAGCCACAAATGAGTGAAATTAGCCAGTTCAGGCCTGACTCGGGTAGGTTGCCTGAGAAGATTTCAACTCAAGGTGGGGCGAGTGAAGGGGTGGCGCCTGATGGTTTTATTGGCGCACTAGCGCCATATCGATGGGTGCTTTACAAACACAAGGATGCACAAGTGCCAAAGATAGTTCCAACGAATCAGTATTATAGTTCTGTATTGAAGTTATTCGGCTATGGATGGGTGGACGGGCGTTTTCAGTTTCATCGTGATGGCAGTTTGTCTACTAAAGTGAGCAAGCTATGTTCAAATTAAAAAAATTATCTGGAATTATCTCATTGCTGGTGGTTGGCGCATTGGACATGCCTTGCTTTGCCGAGGATGTGTTGGCAGCACCAGGGGATGGCTCTGTTCAATCCATAAGTGCGTCGAGGCCGGTGGCACCATCAAAGCCTGCTGCTGCGGAAAAGTCCAAGGAGGCAAAGCCTGTTAGCCCGGCTATAGAACAAGCCATGGCCACAAAGCAGGCAGATGCGCCTAAGCCGGCAGAAATAGTTAAGCCTGAGGTTGCATCCAAACCGGTTGTAGACGCGAAGCCGGTTGAGTCAGTCAAGAAATCTCCTGCAGTTGTTGATGCTGCGCCAAAGCAGCAGCCTGTTGTTGATAAATCCTCAGCCAGTCCTTCCGTAAAAGTGGCTCAGGAGGCGAGTGTTGCGGATAAAAAAGTTAGCAAAGCATCTCCTTCGGCTTCAGTGCGAGAGGGGGCGGCAGACAAAGGTGCCATGGAGACCTTGTTGGAACGAGCCCGTTATTGGCAACGCACGGGTCAGATGAGCCTGTCTGTCAGTGCTTGGCAGCGAGTCTTGATTAGCGAACCGAAGCAGGAAGAGGCGTTGGCGGGCTTGGCGTCTTACTACACAAAGTCTGGGCAGCGCGATCAGGCTGCCCCGTATCTAAAAAGGCTGCGTGAGGTCAACCCACTGAGTCCGACCGTGAAACTTATCGTCGAGGCTGGAGTTATTCGTGATGCAGCACGCGGTAAAGCTGACGGTCAACAGAATGAGACGGTTGATACGAAGTACTACACAGTGCTTGACGCTGCAAATCAAGCTCATCAGCAAAAGCGCCTGAAAGACTCTGAGCGGCTCTATCGAGAAGCGATGGGGCTTGCTCCTCAAATGCCAGAAGCACCGTCTGCGCTAGGTGACGTGCTTATGGAGCAGGGGAAGACGAGTGAGGCTGAGGCTGAGTACAGAAAGGTATTGACACTCTATAGCGATTACCCTGAGGCGCTGCTCGGTTTGGCCAAGATTGCAGCCGATCGAAAAAATTTCAAGGAGGCATTACGGTTGGTGGATCGTCACGACCAACTGCTGCCAGGCACAAGTGTTTCCAAACTACTGCGCTCAAGTATCTATCTGCGCATGGGGCAGCAGGCCGAGGCTGATGGGAAGCTAGGTGATGCGCTTGATTTGTTTAAGCGTGCTGAAGCAATGAACCCAGTGGATGCTTGGCCGATCTTTGCTCAGGCTCGCTTACATTGGAAAGCGGGCAACCTTCCCGCCGCTGAAACGGCTGTAGGAAAGCTATCTCGCCTGACATCGTCGGATGCTAGGTTTGCGTCTGCACTGTATTTCTCGGAAGTTGGGTTGTGGGAGGATGGCTATAACAACCTCAATAGAATCCCCGCGAAAGATCATACAGATGAAATGAAGAAGCTGCGTCGGCGTCTGGAGGTTCATCTTGCGCTCGAAAATGCAAAAACTTTATTTGATCAAACAAAAAAAGAAGAGGCGCGTGAAAAAATCGCATCCATTGAGCAAACTGCCAATGGAGACGCAGAGTTGGTTACTGCCGTTGCGCAGGCTTGGGCCTATATCGGGCGGAGTGATTTGGCCGCTTCATTATTGGAGCGCAATCGACCGCTGAGCATTGGACTTGAGGTAATGTACTCGGGCTACTTGCTAAGTACCAAACAAGGCGAAAAGCTGGACAAAGAAATAGCTGATATTTTAGCTCGCCCAGATTATGTCAAGCTGAATGAGATTCAGAAGCATGACTTCGGTCGCATCCGTGTGTTGCGTGCTATTAGACGTTCTGATGAGCAGCGTGACTCCCATCGCCTCGAGGATTTATTGAAAGAGTTTGATGGTTTGCAGGCAGAGTATCCTAAGGATATCGATTTGCTGCAAACCAAGGTCAAGTTGCTACAATTGCACGGTCAATATGATGAAGCGGAAAGGATCGCGCAACTTGTTGTAGCGCTGACCGAAGCGCAGGAGCTTCCCGCTGATATCGGCGATATCAATTCTTCTGAATACGTTGGTTACGACCTTGCTGCCATTCTGCCTGAGGGTAAGGTCGAGTCGGCTGGTCCGAATGGTCAGGTCACTCAGGATGCAGTGAAGTTCTCTGACGTTCATATTGAAATGAATCCGACGGAGGCAAAGATCCTCTTTTATAAGCAGTCTATTGATGATTCAAGTTTCCCTGTGACCTTGTTGGTTGATGGCGTACGCTTGAGCGGCAGAATCGCGGTTAAGGGGAAATCCACCCGCAAATTTATTAAGAAGTCGCTTGCAATCACACTAGACAACAATGCCCAGGGTGATTGGAACGGGCAGCGGAGGATTTCGTTGAACTCAATGGCGACCGACCCTAGTACGATGCGCGAGTGGCTATCTTGGGACTTGGCGCGAGCACTCGGTTTGCCTGCACCAAAGAATCAATACGTCCGGTTGCAAATCAACGGTAAATACTCTGGTCTGTTCATGTTTACTGAGTGGGTATCCACAGAGGCGTTCGATCGTGTGGGATTCGGCAAAGATGGTGAGCTGTTTGAGCCTAATGAGAGCGCATTGCAGGTTTGCGGGAATCTTTCCATGGAGTCGGCCAAAACGGGCGATTGCTATGCCAAGGTTTATCCTAAAGATAGTAACTACGCTTCGTTGAATCAGCTGATTGCTGGTATTGATAGTGCCAAGCCCTCCGAGTTCAACGCGTTCATCAATGAAAACTTTGAATCTAATGAGTTGGTCAGTTGGATCGCACTCAATGGTTTGATTCAGAACGGCGATACTTACAAGAAAAACTACTTCCTTTATCAAAATCCTAAGAACAAAAAATGGGTGGTGATGCCTTGGGATTTGGATTTATCGTTTGGTAGAACCTTTGATCCGTATTTTGTCTTCCCGTATGCCGTGTTCAATGAGGATTATGCGTACTACTACGGACCAGAAGTTGGATCTGCATCCGTACTTAAGCAGAAACTCTTGGAAAGCCCAGAAGTACTTAATCGTCTCAAGGCTAGACTGCGTCATTTGCTGGGTATTGAGTCCGACGGTAGTCAGGAAACTTTTGGTTGGTTTGCGCCTGATCGAGTTGCGGCTAGAGTGAATGCACTCAAGCTGGCTACTAAGGAGGACGCAAAGAATGATCCATTCTCTGAAAGTCGTCAGGGCGAGTATGAGGAGCATGCTGATGCTCTGAAATATTTTGGGCTGGCTCATGGCGCTTTCCTCAAGTCATTTGTGGTGGGTGACGATTCCCAATGGAAATTTATTTACAACTTAGATATTCCTAACTCAGCCCCGCCTCTGTTGGTGCCTACTGCGCTTAAGGCTCACTGGACGGCGTACAAACCGGGGTATGAAGTTCCGCTGGTCGATGAGATGAGTGGTAAGTTGGTATCGGTGATTAAGGTTCGTTCGTTGGATAAGCCTTCAACCATCTTTGCTGACACGTTGGGTTACCAAGTTCCGGCTGAGCTACCTAAGGGGCTTGTGCAAGATCAGTGCTTGAAGCGTACATGGTTCCTTACCTCGAGAACCGTCGCCCCTAATCGCTTGGTGGCTGACTTAACTCTTGAGTATCAGCAAGAGAACTATAAGAACACTGAGGTCGGTGTGGCAGTCGGAGATCAGCGGAATCTTAAGCTGTGGGTAAATGCGGGTTCTGGATGGAGAGAGTTGCCTACGCGGACAAACTCAGTTTCAAAGACGTTGGCGACAGAAAGCTTTGTCGTTCCAGAAAATACCAAGCTCCGCTTCGTGTCTTGCGTCAAAGAGCCTCAAAGAGTTGTGGAGAATGATCCCCGTCTTAATCCAGTCGTTAAGCCGGGAGGTCAGTTGGAGCCTGTCGAAGTAGCGAAGCCTGTCGAAGTGGCGAAGCCTGTCGAAGTGGCGAAGCCTGTCGAAGTGGCGAAGCCTGTCGAAGTGGCGAAGCCTGTCGAAGTGGCGAAGCCTGTCGAAGTGGCGAAGCCTGTCGAAGTGGCGAAGCCTGTCGAAGTGGCGAAGCCTGTCGAAGTGGCGAAGCCTGTCGAAGTGGCGAAGCCTGTCGAAGTGGCGAAGCCTGTCGAAGTGGCGAAGCCTGTCGAAGTGGCGAAGCCTGTCGAAGTGGCGAAGCCTGTCGAAGTGGCGAAGCCTGTCGAAGTGGCGAAGCCTGTCGAAGTGGCGAAGCCTGTCGAAGTGGCGAAGCCTGTCGAAGTAGCGAAGCCTGTCGAAGTGGCGAAGCCCGTCGAAGTGGTTGTCACCCCATTGGGAGGTTCAAAGCCTGTTGTTAAGGCAGCACAGAAGTCCGTGGTTGCTCCAGCTAAGCCGACTAAAGTGGAGTCACAACTTCCGGTTGAGCAATCGAAGCCGATGGTTGTGCCTAAGCCAGTGGCAAAGAAGAGTGTGGCCGAAAAGCCAGCCGTGAGTGAGGTGGCCGTGCCAGAAATTTCGCTCCAGCCGGAGGCCGTTCCGGAAGATGCGGCTCCCACTCAGCCTTTTTCTCCCTCACGTCCAGTGAAAAAGTAGCAGATAAATTTTAATGATGTGCGAATGCGCCCCCGCTGGGGGCGTTTTCGTTTGTATAATCGCCCATGCCTATCAATATCCCCAATTTGCTGACTTGGTTCAGGATCTGGATGATTCCAGTATTCGTGGGCCTGCTTTATCTTCCCGACTCATGGTTGGATGCTCACCAGAAGCACTTGTTCAGCATGCTAATCTTTGCGCTGGCGGCGGTGACTGATTGGTTGGATGGCTACTTGGCGCGATCATTAAATCAAACCTCAGCCTTTGGTGCATTTCTTGATCCAGTTGCGGACAAATTAATGGTCGCTGCTGCGCTGATCGTATTGGTAGCGTTGGGGCAGGTGGCGGCCTTCATCGCCTTCATCATCATTGGTCGCGAGATTACCATTTCCGCCCTGCGTGAATGGATGGCGCAGATCGGCGCGGGGAAAAGTGTGGCTGTGTCGATGATTGGCAAGATCAAAACCGCATTTCAGATGCTCGCTATTTTGTTGCTCCTTTATCAAGAGTCATTGTTCGGATTGCCGATACATCGGATAGGTACTTGGTTGATCTACCTTGCGACCATACTGACACTGTGGTCGATGGTGTACTACCTGATGTTGGCTATGCCGCAGATTGCTCGCAAGCAGCGCGAGTAAGTCACTCGGTCTGGAGCGAGCGTTGCAACGTCAGTTCCATCTCAAACCTTCCTACCTGTTTACTATCGTCTTGCTGGTAGGTCATCTGGTGGTTATCGTTACGATAACCTTGTTGGCCCTCCCGCTGTGGGCCAGTTCGGCCTTGATCGTTTTACTGGCGATCAACCTTGCATATGTGCTCTGGCTTTCCGCTCTGCTGCGTTCGCCGCAGTCATGCGTGGCTTTTAGGCTGAATGTTGATGGTATTGAGTTAGAGTCTTTTAGCGGAAAATTACAGGCAGTACGACTTGGCTCCGACAGCGTAGTGACCTCATGGTTGACAGTGATAACTCTGGTAGCTGAGTCGGGCGAGCGGCGGCGGATGTTGATTTTTCCAGATAGTCTGGATGCTGAATCTTTCCGCCAATTACGGCTTTGGCTGAAATGGGCCGGTCAACCTACACAGTGAGTGTTCGATAATTCTTCGGTGTAAGAATGGTTGGGGATGCATCAGATAGGGTGGTCGGATAGTCCTTGCTGTAGTGCAATCCTCGGCTTTCGTGGCGTAGTTGCGCACTTTGTACGATTAAGTCGGCAGATAGAACCAGGTTGCGCAGTTCTAGTAGGTCTGAGCTGACGCGAAAATGAGCGTAGTACTCATTAATTTCCTCATGCAACAGGCGGATGCGATTGGCGGCTCTTTGCAGGCGTTTGTTAGTGCGAACGATGCCGACATAGTCCCACATGAAGCGACGTAGCTCGGCCCAGTTGTGAGAGATCACAACCTCCTCGTCTGCATCGGTGACCTGACTCTCATCCCAGCGAGGTAGCTCAGGCATGATGGCGGGAACTTGGGTAAGTATATCTTGCGCAGCGGATTCAGCGAAAATTAAGCACTCCAGCAGCGAGTTGCTGGCTAGTCGGTTGGCGCCATGTAGCCCGGTGTAAGCGGTTTCGCCAATCGCGTAGAGATGCCTAACATCTGTGTGTCCATTCAGGTCAGTAATCAAGCCGCCACAGGTGTAGTGGGCCGCCGGAACGACGGGAATCGGCTCGCGGGTGATGTCGATGCCAAGCTCATGGCAGTGCGCGAGTATGTTCGGAAAGTGCTCATGCAGGAATGCCTCTGACTGGTGTGAAATGTCCAAATAGACACAGTCGAGCCCGCGTTTTTTCATTTCAAAATCAATCGCTCTAGCGACTACATCGCGTGGCGCAAGCTCTGCTCGTTCGTCGTGCCAAGGCATGAAGCGAGTGCCATCCGGCAGCTTGAGTAATCCGCCTTCGCCACGCACTGCTTCGGAAATTAGGAATGATCGAGCGTGTGGGTGGTAGAGGCAAGTGGGATGAAATTGGATGAACTCCATATTGGCGACGCGGCAACCTGCACGCCAGCCCATGGCGATGCCGTCGCCGGTGGCTGTATCTGGATTTGTACTGTACACATAGACCTTGCCTGCACCCCCGGTGGCTAGCACGGTGTTTCGTGCGGCGAGAGTGGCCACTTCACCAGTGACACAATCGAGCGCGTAAGCCCCGTAGCAGCGATTGTCATTTAGTCCTAACTTTACGCCGGTGATAAGATCGACCGAGTTGTATCGTTCAAGTACCGTGATGTTAGGGTGAGCGGCGGCACGCGCTGCTAGTGTCGCTTGGACGGCGTGGCCAGTGGCATCGGCAGCATGGATGATCCGACGGTAACTGTGACCACCTTCACGTGTTAAGTGATAGCCACGTTCGCTGGCTTCATCACGGGTGAAGGCTACGCCCTGCGCGATCAGCCACTCAATGGCGGCTTTCCCATGTTCGACCACAAAGCGGGTAGTTGCTTCGTCGCATAGTCCGGCTCCGGCGATAAGTGTGTCTCGGATATGCGCCTCGAATGAGTCTTCGGAAGACAGTACTGCAGCGATGCCGCCTTGAGCTTGTCCGCTGGCACCGTCCAAAGTGGATTTTTTTGTGATGAGGCCTACCTTTTGCCGGTCAGCTAGCTTGAGTGCCAGTGAAAGGCCGGCGAGGCCACTGCCGATGATCAGGGTGTCGAATTGCACGGGCTTTTGAAGGTAGAGAAGGTGTCGAACTATATCCGAAAATGTCATATGCGGGGAATGTGAGAAAAAGTCTTACATTTGGGTGAACTAATTAGAAGAGGGCTTGTCTTTGTTACGGTTTTGGAAGCTGACTGAATTATCCCTGTGCGGTTATACTAGCGCGCCTCAGTGGTAGGCTCACAAAGTGAAAGACAGGGATGGGTGATAGGGAAGTAGATCAGCAACTGGTGGAAAGGACGCAGCGCGGAGATAAGCGCGCGTTTGAGCTGCTGGTCGCTAAATATCAGCGCAAGCTGGGGCGGCTGATCTCGCGCTTTATCCGTGACCCAGCAGAAGTTGAAGATGTGACCCAGGAGGCATTCATCAAGGCGTATCGGGCATTGCCGGCGTTTCGTGGTGAGAGTGCGTTCTACACATGGTTGTACCGCATAGGCATCAATACCGCCAAAAACTACCTTTTGGCGAGTGGGCGACGTGCTCCAACGAGTACGCCCTTTGACGCCGAGGAGGCTGAAGGTTTTGAGGATGCGGGGTTGTTGCACGAAGTCAGTACGCCAGAAAATGAACTGATGAGTAAGCAGGTGGTCGAAGTGGTGAATGCGTCCTTGCAGCAGCTCCCAGATGATCTGCGTACTGCACTGACCTTGCGTGAGATTGAAGGCTTGAGTTACGAAGAGATCGCAAGTGTGATGAATTGTCCGGTCGGAACGGTGCGCTCCCGCATTTTCCGAGCTCGCGAAGCTATTGCACAGAATTTACGCCCATTGTTGGGCACCAATAAAGATACGAGGTGGTAACTATGAAACAACAGATTTCTGCGCTGATGGATGGTGAACTGTTTGACGATGATGCTGAAACACTGCTCGACGTCATGAAGCGCCACCCCGAAGCGGATGAGGACTGGCAGACTTACCATCTGATTGGGGATATCCTGCGCCAACCAGATCAAGCGCATGCTGACATTAGCACTGTGATGCGCCAGCGTTTACAGGCAGAACCTACGGTGCTAGCTCCTAAGGCTAGAACTCGTCAGCAAAAGGCGCGCTGGTTCGCTCTGTCGGCGGCAGCATCGGTCTTGGCAGTGGGTGTGGTTGCTTGGATGTCTGTCCAAATTTCGCCGGAAGTCACACCGCAACTGGCCGCGCAGCAGCAAGAGTTCAATGTGCGCCCTGCCAGCTATTCTGTCGAAGGTGGTGTCAATGACTACCTGATGGCTCATCAGGAAATGTCGCCTAGTTCCGATATTCAGGGTGCGGTACCCTATGCTCGTGCCGCAGTTTCCGGACAGCAAGGTCGATGATAGCCAGCTGTCTGCGTATTTTGGTCGCAGGCGCTTTGTGTGCGACTGTCTCTGCTTACGCGGAGTCTGGTAAGCCCGTTGATCCTGGTTGGCTGCAAACTTTGGCTTTTGCGGCACATAAAACTGAATTCAGCGGCACTTTTGTCTATCAGCACGGCAATCATGTGGAGACCTCCCGCATTGTTCATTTGGTGGATGCCAAAGGCGAACATGAGCGTCTAGAGTCATTGGACGGCCCCCACCGAGAGGTTTATCGTGACAACGGACTAGTCTGGTGCGTATTGGGCGACCATCACAGCGTGCGCATAGAGAAAAGCGCGAATCGTCGTTCCTTTCCTGATTTGTTGCCAGAGCAGTTGATTTCGTTGAATGAGAACTACCAGATTCGCGAGGGAGAGCGTTCACGCGTTGCCGGATTCGAGGCGCAAGCAATTATCTTCAAGCCGCGCGATGGTTTGCGCTATTCCCATAAAATGTGGGCTCACCTCGATTCTGGCCTTCTTTTGAAAAGTATCATGTTGGACGAGAAGGGCATGCCAGTGGAGCAGTACGCCTTTACTCAGTTGAGTTTTGGTAGCAAGCTGGACCGTGCGTGGCTTGCTACGGTGACGACGCCACCTGAAGCTATTCAGTCAAAGTCGGTGGCGGTGAAGCTGGAAAATACCGGCTGGCGCGTGGATGCAATGCCGATCGGATTCAAAAAACTGACTGAAATGCGCCGCCCGCTGCGTGACCGCAAGCAACCGGTGATTCAGCAGGTGTACAGCGATGGTCTGGCGGGCATCTCGGTATTTATCGAACCTGAGCGTCGCCCTGATGAGGTGGTTGGGCTGACCAGTCATGGAGCGATTAACATCGTTAGCCGCTCTATGGATGGCTTTAGGGTGACTGTCGTGGGCGAGGTGCCTGCGCGTACCGTGGTTCAAATCGCCGACTCCGTGCGCTACGCCGGTCAATAATCGTGTTGGAAGCCCGCGCTGTTGTCATTCGTACCGATGCCAAACAAGCCTGGGTCGAAGCGCGGCATGATGTCTCTGGGTGTGGTACGTGCCAGGGAAACGGCTGTGGTAGTAGCAAACTATCCCAAATGTTCTGCTCTAACAAAGAGCGTCTGTTCAGCGTCAATAATCCGATCTCTGCACAGGCGGGTGATGAAGTGGTCATCGCGGTCAATGAAGGTGCGGTACTGCATGGCGTGGCGATGGTCTATCTGCTGCCATTGACTGGGTTGTTATTAGGGGGAGTGTTAGGAGCTTCCTTTGTGCAGCAGGCTGGGCAGCGTGATGCTTATGCGGCGTTAGGGGCTGGTTGTGGTTTGTTGTTGGGTTTTTTCTTTTCACAAATACTGACGCAGCGTCGCCGTAAGGCAGGAGGGCAGGCTTATATCGCTCGGCGCTGGCAGGGAGATTGACAGCTAAACAGGAGGAAAGATGTTGTTAAACTTGCTCAAATTTGCAGTCGCTATTCTATTTTTGCAGGTGGGTGTGGTTTCGGCCAAGGAACTGCCGGATTTCACCGAATTAGTCGAGAAACAAGGCCCCGCCGTCGTCAATATCAGCACCGTTCAGGTGTTGAAGTCTCCGCAGCAGATGTTCCCTGGGATTTCTGAGAATGATCCGTTCTTCGAGTATTTCCGCCATTTCTTTCCTCAACAGGCTCCGCGCGATCAGGAAGTTCAGTCGTTAGGTTCCGGCTTCATCATCAGTCAGGATGGCTATATCTTGACCAATGCTCATGTGGTCGAGAGCGCCGACAAGATTACGGTGCGGCTGACCGATAAGCGTGAATTTAAAGCTAAAGTGATTGGCGCAGACAAACGTACGGATGTTGCTGTACTCAAGATCGAGGCTAGCGGTTTGCCGATGGTGGCGACCAGCGAGCCGGATGCGCTGAAGGTCGGGGAGTGGGTCGTGGCGATAGGCTCGCCGTTCGGTTTCAGCAATAGCGTGACTGCCGGCATCGTCAGTGCTAAGGGGCGATCATTGCCCAATGACAAGGGCGAGAACATCGTGCCGTTCATTCAGACGGATGTGGCGATCAACCCAGGCAACTCTGGTGGCCCGCTGTTCAATATGAAGGGCGAAGTAGTCGGCATCAACTCGCAGATATATAGCCGTTCCGGCGGTTACATGGGCTTGGCCTTTGCTATTCCTATCGACGTGGCTCTAGATGTGGCCGGGCAATTGCGCACTAGCGGCAAGGTCACCCGAGGACGCATTGGCGTTTCTATCGAAGAGGTGACTAGCGAGAAGGCTGAGTCCTTTGGTATGGGACAGGCGCAGGGCGCACTCATCAGTAGTGTGGAAAAAGATGGTCCGGCGGATAAGGCCGGAGTTCGTTTTGGCGATGTGGTGCTGAAATTCAATGGCAAAGCTGTCGTGACGTCGGGCGATCTGCCTAAAATGGTGCGTACCGCTCGCCCTGGCAGCAAGGCGGTGATTGAGGTGTGGCGCAATGGCGCGACGAAGGAGTTGAGTTTGACCGTTGGTGAGATGCATGAGGACGCAAAAGCCGCCAGTGTGCCGCGCGTTGGAAAGTCGCCCGCTGTAGAGGCCGCGCCACTTGTGCGATTGGGAATCAGCGTCATTGAGTTGACTGCCGAGCAGAAGCAGCAGCTGCGCGTCAACGGCGGATTGGTCGTGGAGGAGGTGAAAAACAGCGCGGCGCGTCAGGCGGGGCTACAACGTAGCGATGTGATTCTTGCCATCGGCAATATCGAAATCGTATCGTTGGCGCAATTCAACCACGTGCTGAAACAAGCGCCGACGGGTAAGAACGTCGCTCTTCTGGTTCGACGCGGAGATGGCGCCTCCTACTTGGCGATCAAGTTGGACGAGAAGTAGCTCGATGAGGAATTAGAGCAGAGGGCAGTTCGTGCGAGCGGACTGCCCTTGTTATTTGTGAAACGCGAGTCCAGTCGAATTGCTACGCGAATTCCCCGTTATTCCTGACATTGTATTTCTTCTTGGCGCTGATAATAGCGATCAGGAAAACTGCCATTGAGGCGACAAAGTAATGGACTGGCTGCTTAAACTGCAAGAAATTATCAAGCGTGCGGGACTGCGCTCACTGGCGGGGCCGGTGCTGATCATCATGATCCTGGGCATGATGGTGTTGCCGTTGCCCCCGTTCCTGCTCGATATATTATTCACCTTCAACATCGCCATCGCCATCATGGTGTTGCTGGTGAGTATGAACACCACCAAGGCACTGGATTTTGCCGCTTTCCCGACCGTGCTATTGATGACTACGCTGCTGCGATTGTCACTGAACGTGGCTTCTGCGCGTATCGTGTTGTTGGAAGGGCACACCGGGCCGGACGCGGCGGGTAAAGTGATCGAGTCGTTCGGCGAGTTTCTGGTCGGCGGCAACTACGCCGTGGGTATCGTGGTGTTCGCGATTCTGGTGGTGATTAACTTCGTAGTGATTACCAAGGGTGCTGGCCGCATTGCTGAAGTGGGTGCGCGGTTCACTTTGGACGCGATGCCGGGCAAGCAGATGGCAATCGATGCCGACCTCAATGCGGGTCTGATCGGCGAGGATGTGGCGCGCAAGCGTCGTGCCGAGATCGCTCAGGAAGCTGATTTCTACGGGGCGATGGACGGCGCCTCTAAGTTCGTGCGCGGCGATGCTGTCGCCGGCATCATCATCTTGCTCATCAACATCATCGGCGGTTTTGTGGTTGGCGTTTTGCAGCATAATCTGGACGTGGCGACCGCTGCTCGTAACTACACTTTGCTGACCATCGGTGATGGTCTGGTAGCGCAAATACCTGCGCTGGTGATTTCGACAGCTGCCGGTGTGGTCGTCAGTCGCGTATCCACGGAAGAGAATATCGGTCAGCAGATCATCGGCCAGTTGTTTAGTCAGCCACAAGTGCTGGTGCTGACCGCCATCATCATCGGCATGATGGGCGCGATTCCCGGAATGCCACACTTTGCTTTCCTGTTATTGGCTGGATCGTTGGGCGGCTTGGCTTACTGGCTCATCAAAAAGCAACAAGTGGCGGCTGAGAAACCTGTCGTTGAGGCGGCGCCAGTCGCCCTAACCGAGTCGCAAGAAGCGAGCTGGGAAGATGTTGCGCAAGTCGATGTGCTGGGCTTGGAAGTTGGCTACCGTTTGATCGTCATGGTGGATAAGACCCAAGACGGCGACCTGTTGCGGCGCATCAAGGGCATCCGCAAGAAATTTACCCAAGACATCGGCTTCCTGCCGCCTCCGGTGCATATCCGTGACAACCTCGATTTGCGTCCGAACTCCTATCGTATCAGCCTGAAGGGGGCCGAGATCGGCATGGGTGAGGCATTTCCCAATATGTTCTTGGCGATCAATCCCGGTAATGTGCTGGGCGATCTGCCCGGCACGCCGACTAAAGATCCCGCTTTCGGCTTACCCGCTGTGTGGGTGGATGCCCCTATGCGCGAACAAGCACAAAGCATGGGTTATACCGTGGTGGATGCTGGAACGGTGGTCGCAACGCATTTGTCGCACCTGATCCACACCTATTCCGCCGAGTTGCTGGGGCGGCAAGAGGTGCAGCAACTGCTGGATCATTTGACCAAGATCGCACCCAAGCTGACCGAAGATCTGATACCGAAACTGATGCCACTTTCTACGGTACAGAAGGTGATGCAGAGTCTGCTCGACGAGGGCATGCACGTGCGAGATATGCGCACCATTATCGAGACGCTGGCCGAATATGCGCCGCAGACTCAAGACCCATATCAGCTCACTTCGCTGGTGCGCATCGCCTTGGGCCCTGCCATCGTGCAGCAATACTGCCCGTCGGCACAGGAGTTGCAGGTCATCGGTATGGACAAAGAGCTGGAGTACATCCTGATGCAAGCGATGCAGGCCAGTGGCGGGCATTCCGCCATCGAGCCAGGGCTTGCCGATACTTTGTTGCGTGAGGCGCGTTCTGCTACTCAGGAACAAGAACAGCTGGGCTTGCCCACGGTCTTGCTGGTGCCAGGGCAGCTTCGTGTCCTGCTTGCGCGTTTCCTCAAGCGTGCTCTGCCGCAGCTGCGTGTTATTTCGCATGAAGAGGTTCCCGATTTCAAATCGGTGCGTGTCACAGCCATGGTGGGCGGTCGTGCTTGATTCGGCCATTTGGGTAGGGGAATCCAAATCTGAAGACACCTGAAGTCTGCCAAATTTGGTTGGTCGAGCTGTCGGCTTGAGTCGGGGTCAAGCTTTGTCAGTTTGTGCCGAAGTCACGACAGTTGGCAGTATTTTGCCTGGCGTAAAAGGGGAGCGGGTTTGCCATACTTCAAGAGAACCAAGTTGATCATAATGCTGATGGCTACGGCGTTGTGTCTATGGGTGGTACTGGCGTGGTTTGTTTCTAGCAGCTTATACAATCGAGAGCTTGATACCTTGGTCGGCAATGAGCAGCGACACGCTCAGGAGTTGTCGGACGATGTGGCTGATAGTATTCGTAGAAACCTGCATTATGTGTCTGGAATTCCAGATACTTTTCAACACGCTCTGCGAGTGTGGAAAAGTGTCGAGAAGTTTGGCCCCACAGCGCAAGCGACCCGCTTACCCAAGGATGTAGTCATCAAGCAATGGAGTGCCGATGCTGAGCTGAACGATCTCAGTCGCTATCTAGAGCTAATCCAGAGTTCACTCGGTGTCGATGGCCTATTCGTGGTTAATGCCGCTGGTGATTGCGTGGCGGCTAATAACTGGAATAAACCCGACACCTCGCTTGGGACGAATTTCGTTGATCGTCAGTGGTTTGTTGAGGCTCGCAACGGGCATCGCGCCATGCAGTATGCGATGGGTAGAACCACTCACGTTCCTGGTTTGTTCTTTGCGACACCCATCAACTTGAATGGGCAGTTTATGGGGGCGATCGTCGCCAAGATGAACCTGTCCTCATTGTCGTTTTTGACGCGCCAAGCGGATGCCTATGTGGCCGACTCGAATGGAGTCATCATTCTTGCGCACGACGCCACCATGTTGATGAAAAGCATACCGGGAAACTTGCTGAGCACGATGAGTGAGCGCGATAGGTTGGCGCTCTATCAGCGCAGCAGTATTGCTGAGTTAAACGTGGAGTCTTGGGGTGATCAAGATCATGCGCAGTTGAAACGCATTCAAGGTGAGCCGTTTCCACATTTACTGGCATCGACCAAACTGACCGAATACGGCCTAACGACTTTTGCTGAGAGCGATCTTCAGGGCCTATCCACCATCGAAAGTGAGCGGCGAGGACGGTTTATTATCTTCAGCCTGTTGGGGAGTGTATTGATTGTCATCGGCGGCGGCGTACTGCTGTATTTTCGTTCGGTTAGTGAGTCTAGGTTTCGGGTGGAGGCCAGTGAGGAACGCTTGCGCCTTTTACTGGAATCAGTAAATAGCGGGATTTGGGGGCAGTCATCTGAAGGGGTTTGCACTTTTGTCAATGCGGCGGCGGCCAAGTTGCTGGGTTATGCACCCGAAGAGTTGATCGGGCAGCCCCTTCATGCCTTGGTGCATCACAGTCACCCTGATGGTCAACATTACCCTCAGGCAGGCTGTCCGATGTTTGCTACCGGAGTCGATGGTGAGCCGCGTATTGCTGCCGATGAAGTCTTGTGGTGCAAGGATGGACAGAGTATTCCGGTTGAGTATGCGACGTATCCGATGCGTAAGGACGGAGTCTTGACAGGGGCGGTCATTGTTTTTGACGATATGTCCAAGCGCAAGGCCCTAGAGAAGCAAATGCAGGAGCAAGAGGCCGTTTATAGTGCGGCTATCCAGACCTCGGTCGATGGTTTCTGGGCGGTCGATATGCGCGGTAACTTTGTGGACGTGAATGATGCTTACTTAAAGCGATCTGGCTACAGTCGAGATGAGATGCTTGGGATGAGCATCGTAGATGTCGAAGTGTGTGAGCCACCCGTCACGGTTTTAGATATCGCCAAGGTCGTTGCGTTGGGCAGCGATAGCTTTGAAAGTCAGCATAAGGCCAAGACGGGCGAACTGTGGGAGGTTGAGGTTTGCGTTTCACATGTTGCCTATGCGGGTGGGCGCATGTTCTGCTTCATCAAGGACATCACTGAACGGAAACTGCAAGCACAGCAGTTGGAAAGTGCGCGGCAAAAGGCCGAGTCCGCCAATCGTGCCAAGAGCGATTTTCTGGCCAATATGTCTCACGAGATACGCACCCCTATGAATGCGGTGATCGGCTTGTCTGGTTTGGCGCTGGATAGCGTAGATAAAGAGGAACAGTGCAGTTATTTGCGTCAAATTCTGGACTCTTCAAAATCATTGCTTGGCATTCTCAACGACATTCTTGACCTATCCAAGATTGAGGCGCGGCAGATGTCCATCGAACCACATGAATTTTCGCTGGATGGATTGCTTGATAGTTTGGTGCGTATGTTCGAGTTGCGAGCCAAGGAACAAGGGCTTATATTCAGTCTTGAGCGTGACGCTCACGTGCCGAATATCCTCATCGGAGATCAGTTGCGTCTGAAGCAGATTCTGATAAATCTCTTGGGTAATGCCTTCAAGTTCACCGCGCGAGGACAGGTCAAACTTCACGTGCTACAACTGAGCAGAGATGGCTCTGAAATCACACTGGATTTTGCGGTGCAGGATAGTGGCATCGGTATGACACTGGAACAGCTTGGTAATTTGTTCCAACCCTTTGCTCAGGCAGACAACTCGATCACCCGTCGTTTCGGAGGTACGGGTTTGGGTTTGGCGATTAGTCGCACTCTGGCGCAACTGATGAAGGGCGACATTCGAGTCGAGAGTCAATTGGGTATAGGTAGTACGTTCCATTGCCAGATCAGCTTGGTCGTCGCAGATGAGAGGCAAGTGGCGGCCTATGCGTCCCACGATAAAGTCGATAACACGGTGTCAGTACTCAAGGATGCTGCGGCAACTTTGCGTAGCAAGCGGGTCTTGTTGGTCGAGGATAATCGGGTTAATCAGATGGTTGCCAGTCAGATGCTAAAAAAGCTGGGAATGGAAGTGGATATTGCTAACCATGGTGTAGAAGCGATCGGGCGAGTGCAGAACGGGCGCTATGATGTGGTGCTGATGGATATTCAGATGCCGGTAATGGATGGGCTAGAAGCGACTAAACTTATCCGTCAGGAGTCGCAGTTCGCTACTCTACCCATCGTGGCAATGAGCGCAGGCGTGACCTTGGATGAGCAGGAAAAGTGTACCAGCGCTGGGATGACATCATTCATCGGTAAGCCGATAGATTTGGGGCAACTCACCCAGAAATTGCTCGAACTTTGTCATCAGGATGGTTCTGGAGTTGCGGATTAGCAGATGATTCGGTCTTGGGGAAGTATGTTGCGATCGGTCAACTTTAGTCTGGGGGCGGCGGCTCCCCGCAAGAGTTTTTCAGCCGCCGCCTTACTTAGAGTGGCGGATCATGCGCTCTATCAGGCAAAAATGGTGGGCGCAATCAGTCGGTCCTAGCCCTCACCAACGCGGAATAGTGCCGCAATCCCCCCTTTATTCGCCTGTTTGATTTGACACCATTTCCTGATAATGAACATCACTGAAGGAGCCTCGTCGAGTTGAGGGGCGATGGAAGAGAGTGATTCGAGGGGGTGGAGTATGAACGCTAAAAAATTTGTGGCAGCGACTTCGCGCGATGCATTACGGATGGTACGTGATGATCTGGGGCCGGATGCGGTGATCTTGTCCAATCGTAAGGTTGATGCGGGGGTTGAGATCGTGGCTTTGGCTGGCTCCGAGTTGTCCGCGCTGACTGAAATGCGCACCCAGCAAGCGGCTCCTGCGCCTGCGCCCAAGAAGGTGATGAGCGGTACGCAGCAACTGCTTGCGAGCTATACGGCTCGAATTCCAGATGCGGCGCCTGTCGCGCCAATGGCTCCTCAGCCTGTCCGTATGACAGCATCTGCAGTGCCTATCGCGCCAGTACAGGATCAGCAAGGTGCGCTGATGAGTGAGATTAAATCAATGCGCAATATGCTGCAGGAGCAGTTGGCGTGCATCGGTTGGTCGGAGATGCAGCAGCGTAGCCCCGAGCGGACGAAGTTGTTGCGCGAATTGTTGAATGCGGGCTTTAGTGCGACGTTGGCACGCCATCTGTTGGAAAAGCTGCCTGACGATGCGGGCCCCTCTTGGATACGTAAGGTGGTCGAACACAACCTACGGGTCATCAAGCAGGAAGATAGCCTAGTCACGCGCGGTGGTGTGTATGCTTTGGTCGGGCCGACGGGTGTGGGCAAGACCACGACGACGGCCAAGCTTGCCGCTCGTGCTGTGGTGCGCTACGGTGCAAATAAGGTGGCGTTGATCAGTAGCGATAGTTACCGGATCGGAGCCCATGAACAATTGAGCATCTACGCCAAGATGCTGGGAGTGTCGGTTCATTCGGTGCATGACGTTGCCGAACTCAAGCGCACACTGGCTGCGCTACGCGACAAACATCTGGTGCTGATCGATACCATCGGTATGGGGCAGCGAGATGGTCGAGTCGCATCACAGACGCAGATGTACGACTCCTGCGGAGTGAAGCGGTTGCTGTTGCTGAATGCGACCAGTGGCGGCGATACGTTGGAGGAGGTGGTACGCAAATACCGTACAGTGGGTGTGGTCGGCTGTATCCCTACCAAACTTGACGAGGCGGTTTCATTGGGTACGGTGCTTGATGTTGCCGTACGTCACCAGATTCCACTGCATTACATCGCTAATGGTCAGCGTGTTCCTGAAGATCTGCATGAGGTGAATGTGGATTATTTGCTGCACCGAGCCTTTAAGCCCGCTGCCCAGTCGGCTCCCTTTGCGTTGAACGAGCTTGAGATGCCTGCTCTGATGTCGGGGCAGGGGGTGGCGCCTGCTGCGAGTCGGAGATTGGCAGCCTAGTGCAGTCAGTGGGAACAAACTATGTGCGCTGAATGTACAATGCTGGGCGGGGAGTCAAGAAAGCCAAAAAAATTTCAAACCATGTACACGGCGACCGGAAAGAATGACAAGGAGCAGTGCCTGAAGGAGTATGCGCCGCTGGTAAAGCGTATCGCGCATCACATGATGGCAAAACTGCCGAGTAGCGTCGAGGTGAATGACATCATTCAGGCGGGTATGATTGGACTGCTAGATGCTGTTGGACGTTACGACGAGCTGCGTGGGGCGCAGTTCGAGACCTATGCTGCGCAACGTATTCGCGGAGCTATGTTGGATGAGCTGCGTAGTGCGGATTGGTTGCCGCGTAGCCTACGGCGAGATATGCGTCGTATCGAAGCGAGTATCAGCACGTTGCAGCAAAAACTAGGTCGGGCACCTTCCGAGAGTGAAATCGCTAAGGAAATGGACATTCCGCTGGCCGAATATCAAGAAATGCTGGGTGGGTCGCGCGGCGCGCAATTGGTCTATTACGAGGATTTTCATGAGGAGGGTGATGAGGACTTCTTCGAGCGTCACGAGTTCGGCGAGGATGCCGATCCGCTCGAATTGATTCAGGATGCGCGTTTCCGTAATGCCCTGATGAAAGCGATCGAGAACCTGCCTGAGCGCGAACGCATGATGATGGGTATGCACTACGAGCAGGATATGAACCTGAGGGAAATCGGCGAGGTGCTTGGAGTCAGTGAGTCTCGTGTGTGCCAGTTGCATAGTCAGGCGGTGTCACGCTTGCGTACTAACTTGAAAGGTCACTGATGGATAAGCTCAGTTTATTCGGGTTGCTGATCGCTATCACGGGGATTTTCGGGGGGCAGTTATTGGAAGGTGGCACCTTGGGCAGTCTGTTCCAAACGACAGCATTCCTCATCGTGTTCGGTGGCACTTTGGGGGCGGTAATGTTGCAAAGCCCACGCAAGGTCTTCTTTACTGGGATCAGTATGGGGCGCTGGGTGTTCTTTCCGCCGCATCCTGATATGCAACAGCTGATCGCTCAAGTGGTGGAGTGGAGCGTGCTGTCTCGTCGCGATGGTATCCTGATGTTGGAAAACCGAATTGCAGAGATTCGTGAACCTTTTATGCAAAAGGGTTTGCAGTTGTTGGTGGATGGCAATAGCGCCGAGAAGATTCGCGAAGTGCTGGAAGTTGATGTGGATACGCACGAACAGCTAAGTTGGCAATCTTCGCGGGTGTGGGAGTCGGCGGCGGGTTATGCTCCTACCATCGGTATCATAGGTGCCGTGCTGGGGCTGGTGCATGTGATGCAGACACTGGGTGAGCCGTCTAAGTTGGGGGCGGGCATCGCGGTGGCTTTCGTTTCTACTATCTACGGCGTGGGTTTGGCCAATCTGGTATTCCTACCCATAGCAAATAAGTTGAAGGCGCACATCATGGCGCAGTCAAAACGACAGACTTTGGTGATTGATGGACTGATGATGATCGCTAACGGTGAGCATCCGCGTTTCATCGAAACCAAGTTGCAAGGGTATCTGGAGTAGTCGGTCATGGCGCTGCGTCGTCGTAAAAGGCAAGACCATGAAAATCACGAGCGCTGGTTGATTTCTTACGCTGATTTCATCACCTTGTTGTTTGCATTCTTTGTGGTGATGTATGGCATCTCCTCGGTGAATGAGGGTAAGTTCAAGGTGTTTAGCTCATCTTTGTCGGAGGCTTTTAACAGTAATCAATCGTCTGCTAGTACGGTCATCGCGCTGACGCAAGAAGAGCTGTTTCTCCGCTCCTTAGCTGATCGTCGTAATGCCAAAATGGCGGAAGCGCAGCGTAAGCGCGATGAATTCATCAAAAAGGTGACCGGTGACTTGAATCGGGTCATGGGTGCACTGATCAAGAGCGGGCAGGTCGCAGTTTCACAAACTAATCGCGGTATTGAGTTGGAGATTAATGCCAGCGTGCTATTCGAGACTGGGCAGGCTGAAATCCAAGCTGCGGCGGTCGGCACGTTGTCTGAGGTCGCGAAACTATTGGTGGCGGATGATCACAGCATCGAGGTGAATGGTCATACGGATGATATTCCCATCCATACGCCGCTCTATCCATCCAACTGGGAGTTATCTTCGGCGCGCGCTTCTAGTGTTGTGCGTTTGTTCATTACGCAAGGAGTCGCCTCCAAACGTCTAACCGCGGTAGGTATGGCGGACAATCAACCGTTAACGCTGAATGCCACCCCTGAAGGGCGCGCCAAGAATCGGCGTATCGCCATCTCCATTCTCGCGCCACAAGCTGAGCGGACTGGGCAAGTACCAGTCCAGTGATGCTGGCAAGCGCAGCTGTAACGCTGTCTAAACAGTGATTTTTCATCGTAAAGAAAGCAGGGTTTTCGCCGATCTGAAGTGCTGAGATGCGGCTATTAAACTGTGCCTAGAGTGCGGCGAGCGCTGGGTAGATTGGGCTGGCCATCGCGGCCATATAGTCCAGCACTATTGCTGGCTGCGCTATGTAACACGCCAAGGGCTTGTTGATTGTGGCGCATACGTACTTGAATCAGCTCGCCGTTCGTGTTGTTCAGTTGCTGCGCACGCTCAGCCAGTTGGAGTATCTCGAGCCAGATGGGTAGGGCATTTGGGGCAACTGACTGTAGCCAAGAGCTCATGTCTAGGCCGCCTGTATTGCGTAGTGCATCGCGGCGGGCGTTGATGATGACGGTGAGGCGATTGGCGGACTTGCTCTTAGACTCAGCTAAATCCAAGAGCGGGGAGGTGTCCTCGCTGGTCAGAATGACTTGTTCAGTTTCGAGTAGAGTTACAAACGCATTCAATGCGTCTCGCTCGTCATGTAGGCGGGAGGTGACGTCAGACATTGCTTGCTAAGACTCTATCAATGTGCGCCAGCGCCTAGTAGCTCACGCGCGGTTGCGATGAGGCGGTCAGCAACGACGCCGGAGTTGATCTGGAAGCGACCTTCGCTGATGGCTTGTCTGATTTCGGCGACCTTGGCGACATCAACAACAGGCGTGTTGCTCATGCTGCTTTCCATGCTGCGTAGCTGCGCCGACGTCGCCCCGAGATGAACTGAGGTGCTTGTGTTGGGATTGCTGGTGGTGGCACTGCCCGCTTTGCTTGACGGAGATCTGGTGCTGCCTTCGCCTATCGGAGCGGAGGGTAATGGCTTGCTGCTGGGCTTTTCGATTTTCACGGGATTCACCTTTTGCTAGATCTGTATGCCGTCTTCATCGGCAGTGGGATGCAATACTTTAGGAGTGGGCGGTAAGTATATTTGTTACACGGATCCAGTCTTATTGCTTTCCCGTAGCTTTATACCGGATGGGAGCCTTGCATACAATGCTGAAACCGCTGGTGGCGGGAGTCGAAGCGGGGAATCTGGCTACGAGAAATGCTAGAATCAAGCCCAGTATTTTTCTGCTTGGCTCTGAGATGCAAAACTATTCCGCTCCGCCCGCTGACCCTCAATTGGATCAAATCAAGTTGCCGCCGCACTCGGTCGAGGCCGAGCAGTCAGTGCTTGGTGGCTTGTTGCTGGATGTTAGTGCGTGGGACAAGGTCGCCGATGTCATTCATCTGGATGATTTTTATCGGCGCGAGCATAGGCTAATCTTTGAACATATCATGCGCTTATCGGAGCGGGCGCGTCCGGTGGATGTGATCACTGTGGCAGAAGCACTGGAAATCGCGGGCAAGTTGGATGAAGCGGGCGGATTGGCTTATCTAGGTTCGCTGGCGCAGAACGTGCCTTCTGCAGCAAACATCAAACGTTATGCCGAGATCGTGCGTGAGCGCGCCATCATGCGTCAGTTGGTTGAAGTTGGGAACGACATCGCCGCCAGTGGTTTCGCTCCCGCCGGGCGTGATGCTGGGCAGCTGCTTGATGAGGCAGAAAGCAAGGTGTTGAAGATCGCGGAAGCGGGTTCGCGCGGTAAGCAGGGTTTTCTCTCTATGCCGCCGTTGCTGACCCAGGTGGTGGAGCGCATCGAGACACTTTATGCGCGGGAAAATCACAGTGAAGTGACGGGAGTGGCGACCGGCTTCACTGACTTGGATCGCATGACATCAGGTCTGCAACCGGGCGACCTCATCATTGTGGCCGGACGTCCGAGTATGGGTAAGACGGCTTTTTCCATCAATATGGCGGAAAACATCGCGCTGGAGACTTCCAAGCCGGTGGCGATTTTTAGTATGGAAATGGGTGGCGCGCAACTAGTGATGCGGATGATAGGCTCGATCGGGCGTTTGAATCAGCACTCGTTGCGCACGGGCAAGCTGGAGGATGAAGACTGGGGGCGCTTGACTCATGCCATTGGTCTGCTGAACGATGCGCCGATTCATATTGATGAGACTCCAGGTTTGAATGTGTTGGAGCTGCGCGCGCGCTCGCGTCGCTTGGCTCGCCAAAGTGAGCACGGATTGGGCTTGATCGTCATCGACTATTTACAGTTGATGAGCTCTCCCTCCGGCAAGGCTAGCGAGAATCGAGCCACCGAGATCTCGGAGATATCCCGCTCACTTAAGGCATTAGCCAAGGAGTTGCACGTGCCCGTGATTGCGCTGTCGCAGCTCAATCGTAGCTTGGAGCAGCGTCCGAATAAGCGCCCCGTGATGTCTGATTTGCGCGAGTCTGGCGCTATTGAGCAGGATGCCGACTTGATCTTGTTCATCTATCGTGACGAGGTTTACAACTCGGATTCACCGGATAAGGGTAGGGCGGAGATCATCATCGGCAAGCAGCGTAACGGCCCTATTGGCACGGTCTCGCTGACCTTCCGTGGCGAATACACGCGCTTTGAGAGCTATGCTCCCGGTTAGTGCAATTGCTGGATTAGATGCGGCGAAGTATGGAATTTATGTTGACCGGCTCACGCCCTGTCGGTAATAATCCGACACCTCAAATGGGGCAGCAGATTCGGTAGTTGAGCGGTGTGTTGTCGACTACGTGAGTGAGTAGCTAGGGTAATAATAAAAATAAACTCGGTTTACTCTGTTTAGCCAATAACAATGACGGACGCATATAGCGTCGCCGTAATGTAGCGCAGAGGGGAGAAGCTCTGATGTTGGAAAACTATTTTCCAGTTCTGTTGTTCATCTGTGTCGGATTGGCAGTGGGCGTAGTTCCTATGGTGCTGGGTAGGCTTGCCGCGCCGAATCGTCCCGACGATGCCAAGTTGTCGCCTTACGAGTGTGGCTTTGAAGCCTTTGAAGATGCGCGCATGAAGTTCGATGTGCGCTACTACCTCGTGGCCATTCTGTTTATTCTGTTCGATCTTGAAATTGCGTTCCTGTTTCCGTGGGCTGTTGTGCTCAAGGAAATCGGCATGTTCGGTTTCGTTTCCATGATGATCTTCTTAGCCATCCTCGTGGTTGGCTTTGTGTACGAATGGATGAAGGGGGCTTTGGAGTGGGAATAGAAGGCATTCTTGAGAAGGGGTTCGTGACCACTTCGCTGGATACGGTAATTAACTACACCCGTACCGGTTCCTTGTGGCCAATGACCTTTGGTCTGGCATGTTGTGCGGTGGAGATGATGCAGGCGGGCGCTTCACGCTACGACTTGGATCGTTTCGGTATCGTGTTCCGTCCCAGCCCGCGTCAATCTGACTTGATGATTGTGGCTGGTACGCTGTGCAACAAGATGGCCCCAGCTTTGCGAAAGGTGTATGACCAGATGGCCGAGCCGCGCTGGGTGCTTTCCATGGGTTCCTGTGCCAATGGCGGCGGCTACTACCATTACTCGTACTCTGTGGTGCGCGGCTGTGATCGCATCGTGCCGGTGGATGTCTATGTTCCTGGCTGTCCGCCCACCGCTGAGGCGCTTTTGTACGGTTTGATCCAGTTGCAGAACAAGATCAAGCGCACCAATACCATCGCTCGTTAGGACTAGATATGGCTGACCTGAATGTATTGGCTAGCAAGCTGAGTGAGGCGTTCCCAGAATGTCTGGTGAGCAGCACGGAAGCGCTGGGTGAACTGACCATTGTGGTGCGCGCGCGTGACATGTCCGACGTGATGCTCAAGCTGCGCGATGCTGATGGCTTGCGTTTTGAGCAGTTGATTGACTTGTGCGGCATGGACTACTCCGCTTTCGGTGGCGACGATGTCTGGGAAGGCAAGCGCTTCGCCGTGGTGTATCACCTGATGTCCGTGGCGAATAACTATCGTCTGCGCGTGCGAGTGTTTGCCGAGGAAGATGACTTTCCTGTGGTGGCTTCGGTCAATGACATCTGGCCAGCTGCCAACTGGTTCGAGCGCGAAGCCTTCGATCTGTACGGCATCATCTTTACCGGTCACCCCGATCTACGTCGGATCCTCACTGACTATGGTTTCATCGGCAGCCCGTTCCGCAAGGACTTTCCGTTGTCTGGCCATGTCGAGATGCGCTATGACGCCGAGCAACGCCGGGTGGTCTATCAGCCGGTGACGGTCGATCCGCGCGAAGTCACGCCGCGCATCGTGCGCGAAGAAAACTTTGGCTGCAACTAACAGGGTACGTTGCGATGTCTGAAATCAAGAATTACACAATGAACTTTGGTCCGCAGCACCCGGCCGCTCACGGTGTGCTGCGTCTGGTGCTGGAGTTGGATGGCGAAGTGATCGAGCGCGCCGATCCGCACATCGGTCTGCTGCATCGCGGCACCGAAAAGCTGGCCGAGC
This sequence comes from Ferriphaselus amnicola, assembly GCF_000974685.2. Taxonomy (NCBI): domain Bacteria; kingdom Pseudomonadati; phylum Pseudomonadota; class Betaproteobacteria; order Nitrosomonadales; family Gallionellaceae; genus Ferriphaselus; species Ferriphaselus amnicola. The sequence goes on along the minus strand of NZ_AP018738.1, from coordinate 1,921,664 downwards.
ATAAGACCTTTTTGCAATCCGTGCCGTATATGGATCGTCTCGACTACGTGTCGATGATGTGCAACGAGCACGCTTACGTGATGGCGATCGAAAAGCTGGCTGGCATCGACGTGCCGATCCGTGCTCAATACATCCGCGTCATGTTCGACGAGATCACTCGCATCCTGAATCACCTGTTGTGGCTGGGTGCGCACAGTCTGGATGTCGGCGCGATGACCACTTTCCTGTACGCTTTCCGCGAACGTGAAGACTTGATGGATGCTTACGAGGCGGCCTCGGGTGCGCGCTTGCATGCAGCCTACTATCGCCCAGGTGGTGTGTACCGCGATCTGCCGGATTCCATGCCGCAGTATGAATCGTCCAAGATTCATAGCCCAGAGGCTGTTCGCAAGTTGAATGAGAATCGCCAAGGCTCCTTGCTCGACTTTTTGGAAGACTTCACCCGTCGTTTTCCTACTTATGTGGATGAGTACGAGACTTTGCTGACCGATAACCGCATCTGGAAGCAACGTCTGGTCGGTATCGGCGTGGTCACGCCTGAGCGTGCGCTGGCGTTGGGTTTCACTGGCCCGATGCTGCGTGGCTCCGGTATCGCTTGGGATCTGCGCAAGAAGCAGCCGTATGAAGTCTATGACAAGATGGATTTCGATATTCCCGTCGGTACCGAGGGTGACTGCTATGACCGTTATCTAGTACGTGTCGAAGAAATGCGTCAGTCGAATCGCATCATCAAGCAATGTATCGACTGGTTGCGCGTCAATTCCGGCCCTGTGATGTCAACGAACCTGAAGTATGCACCACCGAAACGCGCCGACATGAAGGACAACATGGAAGCGCTGATTCACCACTTCAAGCTGTTCACGGAGGGGATGCACGTCAATGCAGGCGAATGCTATTCCGCCGTGGAACATCCCAAGGGTGAGTTCGGCATCTATCTGGTGTCGGATGGCGCCAACAAGCCGTACCGCCTGAAGATTCGTGCGCCGGGCTATGCTCACCTTGCAGGGCTGGATGAGATGTCGCGCGGTCATATGATTGCAGACGTGGTGACGATTATCGGCACTCAAGATATTGTGTTTGGGGAGATTGACCGCTGATGTTATCCGAACAAGTTCAAGCCAAGACTGACCGCGAACTGAAGAAGTACCCGGCAGATCAGAAGCAGTCGGCCGTGATGGCTGCCCTGCGATTCGTGCAGGATGAGAAGGGCTGGATCTCCAGCGACGACATGGCTGATGTGGCTGCGTATCTGGGCATGCCCAAGATGGCGGTCTATGAGGTCGCGACCTTCTATCACATGTACAACCTCAAGCCCATGGGCAAGTACACGCTGACTGTGTGCACCAATCTGTCCTGTCAGCTGATGGGTGCCAACGAGACGTTGGATCACCTGCATCACAAGTTGGGGATTGGTATCGGCGAAGTTACGGCGGACGGCAAGGTCGGCCTGCGTGAAGCGGAATGTATGGGTGCCTGCGTGGCTGCGCCGTTGTTGACGGTGAACAATAAGCGGATGTGCTCACACCTCACTCCTGAAAAGATAGACCAGATTCTGGCGGAATTGGAATAAGCGATGAGCGGACCGGTTATTTACACGACGAATGGATTCGACCAGCCGTGGACGCTGGAGAACTATCTCAAGGTGGGTGGCTATCAAGCCTTGCGCAAGATCCTGACGGAAGAGATCGCGCCGGATGCCATCATCGCCGAAGTTAAGACTTCGGCCTTGCGTGGTCGCGGTGGTGCGGGCTTTCCTACCGGCTTGAAGTGGAGCTTCATGCCACGTAACTATCAGGGCGATAAGTACATCGTCTGCAATACTGATGAAGGCGAGCCGGGTACGTGCAAGGATTGGGACATCCTGCGTTACAACCCGCACGCGTTGATCGAAGGCATGGCCATCGCCGCCTACACCATGAACGTGAAGACCGGCTACAACTACGTCCACGGTGAGATTTTCGAGGCTTACGAGCGTATGGAAGCGGCTTGCGAAGAAGCTCGTGCCGCCGGTTATCTCGGTAAGAACATCCTTGGCTTCGATTTCGAATTTGATCTGCACAACCATCTAGGCTACGGCGCGTATGTGTGTGGCGAAGAGACGGCACTGCTGGAATCCATCGAAGGCAAGAAGGGTCAACCACGCTTCAAGCCGCCGTTCCCAGCCAGCTTCGGTCTGTACGGCAAGCCGACCACCATCAACAACACCGAAACTTTCGCCAGCATCCCCTACATCATCCGTGAGGGCGGGCAGAAGTTCTTGGAGCTGGGGCGCCCCAACAACGGCGGAACCAAGCTGTTCTCCGTGTCGGGTCACGTCAACAATCCCGGCAACTTTGAAGTACCGCTGGGAACGCCATTTGCTACTTTGCTAGAAATGGCGGGCGGCGTGCGTCATGGTCACAAGCTGAAGGCAGTCATTCCTGGCGGATCGTCCATGCCAGTGCTGCCCGGTGACATCATGATGCAATGCGACATGGACTATGACTCCATTCAGAAAGCGGGTTCCTATCTAGGGAGTGGGGCGGTGATCGTGATGGATGACACCGTGTGCATGGTTAAGGCATTGGAGCGACTGTCCTATTTCTACTTTGAGGAATCCTGCGGTCAGTGCACGCCGTGCCGTGAAGGTACCGGTTGGCTGTATCGCATCATTCATCGCATTGAGCATGGCGAGGGCAAGCCGGAAGATCTGGATCTGCTGTTGAGTCTGTGCGACAACATCGCCGGACGTACCATCTGTGCTTTGGGTGATGCCGCCGCGTGGCCGGTGCAGGGGATGCTCAAGCATTATCGCAGTGAGTTCGAGTATCACATCGAACACAAACGTTGTCTGGTGTAAGGCGGGAAAGCAATGATTAACCTTGAGATTGACGGACAAGCAGTCGCGGTCGAAAACGGCAGGACGGTGATGGATGCCGCCCACGATGTCGGCGTGTATATCCCGCATTTCTGCTACCACAAGAAGCTGTCCATCGCGGCCAATTGCCGCATGTGTCTGGTGCAAGTTGAAAAAGCTCCGAAGCCGTTGCCAGCCTGCGCTACTCCAGTGGTCGAAGGTATGAAGGTGCATACGCGCTCGGACTATGCAGTCAAGGCGCAAAAAGGCGTGATGGAGTTCCTGCTCATCAATCACCCGCTGGACTGCCCGATCTGCGACCAAGGCGGTGAGTGCCAGTTGCAAGACGTAGCGATGGGTTATGGTGGTGTCGGCTCGCGTTTCTCGGAAACTAAACATCAAGTATTAGGCAAGCCGCTAGGTGCGCTGATCTCAGCTGAGGAGATGAGCCGCTGCATCCATTGCACTCGCTGCGTGCGCTTCGGCCAAGAGGTCGCGGGCGTAATGGAGCTAGGCATGGCCAATCGCGGCGAGTTTTCCGCCATCATGACATTCGTGGAGAGCTCGGTCGACTCCGAACTGTCCGGCAACATGATCGACCTGTGCCCAGTGGGTGCGTTGACCAGCAAGCCGTTCCGTTATACCGCCCGCTCTTGGGAGTTGTCACGCCGCAAGTCGGTTAGTCCACACGACAGTTTAGGTTCCAATCTAACAGTGCAAGTCAAGAATGGCCGCGTTGCTCGCGTCACTCCGCTGGAGAACGAAGCTGTCAATGAATGCTGGATCGCTGACCGTGACCGTTTCAGCTACGAAGGTTTGAGTTCGGCTGAACGGCTGACCAAGCCGATGTTGAAACAGGACGGCAAGTGGATCGAAGTCGAATGGCAAGCGGCTCTGGAGTATGTGGCTAATGCGTTGCGTCAGATCGGCAGCGGTGCGGGGGCTGAGCATATCGGCGCATTGGCGACCGGTTCGTCCACGGCTGAAGAGCTTTATCTGTTGCAAAAACTGATGCGTGGTCTGGGTTCCGAGAACGTCGATTTCCGTCTGCGCCAGTCTGATTTCTCCGCTGATGGCAAGCGTGTAGGAGCCCCTTGGCTGGGTATGGAAGTTGCCGAGATCACCGGCGCAGATCGTCTTTTCGTGATTGGTAGTTTCCTGCGCAAGGACCATCCGCTGCTGGCGCATCGCGTACGCGATGCCGTCAAGAAGGGTGCCAAACTCAATGTGCTGCACTCTGCGGACGATGACCTGCTGATCGAGGTGGCTAACAAGGCCATCGTTGCTCCAGGCGAGTTCCGTTCCGTGCTGACTCAGGTTCTGGCGGCGTTGGCCGAGTCCAAGCAGGCCATGCTATCCAACGATGTGCAGGCTGCTGTCGCAGGTGTGGTTCCATCGTCCGACGCGCGTGCCATTGCGGCTAGCCTGGCGAGTGGCAAGAGTGCAGCCGTGCTGTTGGGGAATTTTGCTGCGCAGCATCCTGAAGCTGCTCAGTTGCAGCGTCTGGCTCAAGAGATCTCCGCACTGACTTCTGCCAAGTTCGGTTTCCTAGGTGAAAGCGCGAATAGCGTGGGTGGTTATCTGGTTAATGCTATTCCAAGTAGCAACGGTTTGAATGCGGCGGCGATGCTGGCTACTCCGCGCAAGGCTTATCTGCTGCTGAATGTTGAAGCTGAGCTCGATTGTGCGAATGCGCAGCAAGCGGTTGCGGCGATGAAGGCCGCCGATCTGGTGGTGGCGATGTCCGCTTACAAGCACGGCGCAGTCGATTACGCCGATGTGCTGTTGCCTATCGCTCCGTTCACCGAGACTTCCGGTACCTTTGTCAGTACCGAAGGCCGCGTGCAGAGCTTCAAGGGCGCAGTCAAGCCGTTGGGCGAAGCGCGTCCGGCATGGAAGGTTTTGCGCGTGCTCGGCAACTTGCTGGATGTGGCTGGTTTCGATTACGACAGTAGCGAAGCGGTGCGTGATGCTGCCTTGCCCGAGAGCGTGGCTCCTCAATTGAACAACAAGCTGGATGGCGTGGCAGTGAGTGCAACCGCGAACAGCGCGGCTGGTTTGCAGCGCGTGGCTGACGTTCCGATCTACGCGACTGATTCCATCGTGCGTCGTGCATCCTCCTTGCAGCAGACGCGTGATGCGGCAACGCCGAGCGTCTCAATGAACTCTGCGGAACTGGCCAAGCTGGGAGCGAAATGCGGAGACAGCATCAAGGTCAGTCAGGGGCAGGGCAGTGTCACATTGCTTGCAACTGCTGATGACATGCTGCCGGTCGGTGTGGTGCGTGTGGCTGCTGGACATGCCGCAACGGCAGCGTTGGGCGCGATGTTCGGTACGATTTCCGTGGAGCGTGCGTGATGATTGAGACTTTGCAAAACCTGTTGGGTGTGGCGTGGACGCCGCTGTGGACGCTGGTTAAGATCGTGCTGATCGTGGCGCCACTGATGATAGGCGTGGCTTACCTGACTTACGTCGAGCGTAAGGTGATTGGCTATATGCAGGTGCGTATCGGCCCGAACCGCGTGGGTTACTACGGTCTGTTGCAACCGCTGGCTGACGGCATGAAGCTTTTCTTCAAGGAAATCATCATTCCGGCAGGCTCGAATAAATTCCTGTTTGTGTTGGCTCCTGTGCTGTGTCTGATGCCGGCGCTTGCAGCGTGGGCGGTGGTACCGTTCAATGCCGAGCTGGTGCTGGCGAATGTGAACGCGGGTCTGCTCTACATTTTGGCGATGACTTCGTTGGGTGTGTACGGCGTGATTTTGGCGGGCTGGGCATCCAACTCCAAATACGCTTTCATCGGCTCCTTGCGTTCCGCAGCCCAGATCGTGTCCTACGAAATCGCTATGGGCTTTGCGCTGGTGTGCGTGTTGATGGCTTCCGGTAGTCTGAATCTGGGCGAGATCGTCGCCGGACAAAAGGGCGCGGGACTGTTCAGTTGGTACATCATCCCGCTGTTCCCGATGTTCCTCGTCTATCTGATCTCTGGTGTGGCTGAAACGAACCGTGCGCCGTTCGACTTGGCCGAAGGAGAATCCGAGATCGTGGCAGGTTTCCACGTCGAGTACTCCGGCATGGCGTTCGCGCTGTTCTTCTTGGGCGAATACGCAAACATGATTCTGATCGCGTTCTTGACCTCGATCATGTTCATGGGCGGCTGGTTGTCACCGGTGACTTTCTTGCCGGACAGTATCGTCTGGCTCGGATTGAAGGCTGCATTCGTTCTGTTCCTGTTCCTGTGGTTCCGCGCGACCTTCCCGCGTTACCGCTATGACCAGTTGATGCGTCTGGGCTGGAAGGTGTTCATCCCCATTTCCCTGATTTGGGTGGTGGTGGTGGGCTTGTGGATGCAGACACCGTTGTGGCTGTGGTAAACGGTTGAGGATTTGACGATGATCCAAAGATTTTTCAAGACATTCCTGCTGGTTGAGCTGCTCAAGGGCATGGCCTTGACCTGGCGTCACCTGTTCAAGCGCAAGATCACAGTGCAGTACCCGGATGAAAAGACGCCGCAAAGCTTCCGTTTCCGTGGTCTGCACGCCCAGCGTCGCTATGCCAATGGCGAAGAGCGTTGCATCGCATGTAAGCTGTGCGAGGCCGTGTGCCCTGCGCTGGCGATCAAGATCGAAGTAGCCGAACGCGCTGATGGTTCACGTCGCACCACGCAGTACGACATCGATTTGACCAAGTGCATCTTCTGCGGATTCTGCGAAGAATCTTGCCCAGTCGATGCCATCGTTGAAACACGCATCTTCGAATATCACGGTGAGAATCGCGGCGACTTGTATTACACCAAGGAAATGCTGCTGGCCGTGGGCGACAAGAATGAAGCTCAGATCGCCAAAGATCGGGCGGCTGACGCCAAGTACCGTTAAGGAAGGGTGGAATCGATGAATCTGGAATCACTGGTTTTTTACGTATTCGCCGCGCTGCTGTTGTTTGCTGGATTGCGTGTCATCACGGCTCGCAACCCGGTGCACTCGGCGATGTTTTTAGTGCTGGCATTCTGTTGTGCTTCAGGCATCTGGATGTTGCTGGAAGCGGAGTTCCTGTCCATCACGCTGGTGTTGGTCTATGTTGGTGCGGTGATGGTGCTGTTCCTGTTCGTAGTGATGATGCTTGACATCAATCTGGATCAGTTGCGTGAGGGTTTCTGGCGCTGGTTCCCGTTTGGAGCAGCGCTGGCACTAGTGATGGTCGGTGAAATGATCTATGTGTTGGGCAATCGCAAGACTGCCGCGACCGAAGGCATGGTGCGTCACGCGGCTGACTATAGCAACATCAAGGAACTGGGGCGTCTGATCTATACCGATTACGTCTATCCGTTCGAGATCGCAGCGGTGATTCTGTTGGTGGCGATGGTGGCTGCAATCGCGCTGACGCTGCGTCGCCGTATCGGTGTGAAGTCGCAGAATCCGGGCAAGCAAGTGCAAGTTAAGAAATCGGATCGTCTGCGCATCGTACAGGTGGCAGCCGAGAAGTCCGGCAGCGACAGCGCCGCTTAAGGTATCGGGGGAGAAAAGAACAATATGTTGACCTTGTCGCATTACTTGGTACTGAGCGCGATCCTCTTCGCAATCAGTGTGGTGGGGATATTCCTCAACCGCAAGAACGTGATCATCTTGCTGATGTCCATCGAGATGATGTTGTTGGCGGTGAATACCAATTTCGTCGCGTTCTCGCACTATCTGAACGACCCATCCGGGCAGATATTCGTGTTCTTCATCCTGACTGTGGCTGCTGCTGAAGCGGCTATCGGTCTGGCGATTCTGGTGGTGCTGTTCCGCAATCTGCGCACTATCAACGTGGATGACCTAGAAAGCTTGAAAGGCTGACCCGATGAGTATGCAATCAACCTACCTGATGGTTCCTGCCGCTCCGCTTCTCGGAGCGATCGCAGCGGGTCTCTTCGGCAAAGTCTTGGGACGCGCTTGGTCCCATCGCATCACCATCCTGATGGTGGCGATTGCCTTCGCCCTGTCCGTGACCATCTACAACGACGTGATGGCTGGACATACGTTCAATGGCTCGGTCTATACCTGGATGATGGCGGGCGATACGCGCTTTGAAGTCGGCTTCCTGATCGACCGTCTGACCGTGATGATGATGCTGGTGGTGACCTTCGTGTCGCTGATGGTTCACATCTACACTATCGGATACATGCAGGAAGACCCTGGTTATCAGCGCTTCTTCAGCTACATCTCGTTGTTCACCTTCTCCATGCTGATGCTGGTGATGTCCAACAACTTCATGCAGTTGTTCTTCGGCTGGGAAGCGGTGGGCTTGGTTTCTTACCTGCTGATCGGTTTCTGGTTCACCCGTCCGACGGCTATCTATGCCAATCTGAAAGCATTCTTGGTCAACCGAGTTGGTGACTTTGGCTTCCTGCTTGGAATCGGCTTGGTGCTGATGGTGTTTGGTACGCTCGACTACGCAGCGGTATTCGCCGCTGCTGGGCAGCATGCTACCGATATGACTCCGATTCCTGGCATCTCTGCCAATCTGATCACAGCGATCTGCGTGCTGTTGTTCATCGGAGCGATGGGCAAGTCGGCGCAATTCCCGTTGCACGTCTGGTTGCCTGATTCGATGGAGGGCCCGACACCGATCTCCGCACTGATCCACGCCGCGACCATGGTGACCGCCGGTATCTTTATGGTGGCACGTATGTCGCCGCTGTATGAGATGTCGGAGGCTGCGCTGTCCTTCGTAATGGTCATCGGTGCGATCACTGCGCTGTTCATGGGCTTCCTTGGCATCGTTCAGCATGACATCAAGCGCGTGGTGGCGTATTCCACGCTGTCGCAGCTGGGCTACATGACTGTGGCGCTGGGTGCCTCCGCTTACTCGGTCGCCGTGTTCCACCTGATGACCCATGCGTTCTTCAAAGCGCTGTTATTCCTTGCCGCAGGTTCCGTCATCATCGGCATGCACCACGATCAAGACATGCGCAACATGGGCGGCTTGAAGAAGTACATGCCCATCACTTGGATCACTTCCTTGATTGGCTCGCTGGCTTTGATCGGTACACCGTTCTTCTCCGGCTTCTACTCCAAGGACAGCATCATCGAAGCGGTCGGTCTGTCGCATCTGCCGGTGGCTGGCATCGTCCACGTTGCGGTTCTGATCGGCGTGTTTGTGACTGCGTTCTACTCCTTCCGTATGTACTTCTTGGTGTTCCACGGTGAAGAGCGTTTCGGTAAGGCTCATCATGATGATCATCACGCCGGCCACGCCGATGCAAAGCACGACGACCATCATGCCGTTCACACTGATGAACATGGTAGCCATGATGCCCATGATGGCGATCACGACGAAGAAGAAGTTGCGCACGATCACCACCACGGATTGGCTCCCGGCCAGAAGCCGCACGAATCGCCTTGGGTCGTCACCTTGCCGTTGATCTTGTTGGCGATCCCGTCCGTGGCTATCGGCTTCATCGCCATCGAGCCGATGCTGTATGGCCACTACTTCACCGATGCGATCTTCATTTCCGAGCATCACGAGGCGTTGCACGAGATGCATGAAGAGTTCCATGGCCCCGTGGCGATGGCATTGCACGCGGTGACCAGCTTGCCGTTCTGGTTGGCACTGTCAGGTGTATTGACCTCTTGGTTCTTCTACATGAAGCGTCCGGATATTCCTGAAGCGATCAAGCAGCGTTTCTCCGCCATTCACAATCTGCTGGAAGAGAAGTATTTCTTCGACCGCTTCAACGATTGGTTCTTTGCTGCGGGTGCGCGTGGCGCCAGCAGATTCTTGTGGCGCTTCGGTGACGTGCGCCTGATCGACGGTTTGGTCGTGAATGGCTCTGCGTGGTTGGTTGGCCGCGTGTCCAGCGTGGTTCGCCACGTGCAGTCCGGCTACATCTACCACTATGCTTTCGCCATGATCACCGGGGTATTCGTCCTGTTGACCATTCGGAACTGGTTTGAATAAGCGCAAGATTTAGAGGAACGACAGCATGATTCTTGGATTACCTGTACTGAGCGTCGCCATCTGGCTGCCCATCATCTTTGGCGTGCTGGTGATGGCTACTGGTGACGACCGCAATGCGCCCTTGGCGCGCATCATCGCGTTGGTAGGCGCGGTGCTGGGCTTCTTGGTCACCATCCCGCTGTACACCGGCTTCGACAAGGTGACTAGCGCCATGCAGTTTGTGGAAATGAAGGATTGGATCATCCGTTACAACATCCACTATCACTTGGGTGTGGACGGTATCTCGGTTCTGTTCATCATCCTGAACAGCTTCTTCACGCCGCTGGTGGTCATCGCCGGCTGGCAAGTGATCGAGAAGCGCGTGGCTCAATACATGGCGGCCTTCCTGATCATGTCCGGTATCGTCAACGGCGTGTTCGCTGCGCTGGATGCGGTGCTGTTCTACGTGTTCTGGGAAGCGATGTTGATCCCGATGTTCATCATCGTGGGCGTATGGGGCGGTGCGAACCGCGTCTATGCGGCGGTCAAGTTCTTCCTCTACACCTTGCTCGGCTCGCTGCTGATGTTGGTCGCACTGTTGTACCTGTACAACCAGTCCGGCGGCAGCTTCGAGATTCTGGACTTCCACCAGATGCCGATCCCAATGACCGCGCAGATCTTGGTGTTCTTGGCGTTCTTCATGGCGTTCGCGGTGAAAGTACCGATGTTCCCGGTTCACACTTGGTTGCCCGATGCTCACGTGGAAGCACCTACCGGCGGTTCCGTGGTGCTGGCGGCGATCATGTTGAAGGTGGGGGCGTATGGTTTCCTGCGTTTCTCCATGCCTATCGCGCCTGATGCCAGCCATTCATTAGCCGGCATGATGATCGCGCTGTCGCTCATCGCCGTGGTGTATATCGGCTTGGTGGCGCTGACTCAGTCTGATATGAAGAAGCTGGTGGCGTACTCCTCCATCTCGCACATGGGCTTTGTGACCCTAGGTTTCTTCATCTTCAATACCTACGGTATGGAAGGTGCGCTGGTACAGATGATTTCGCACGGCTTCGTCGCGGGGGCGCTGTTCCTGTGTATCGGTGTGCTGTATGACCGTATGCACTCGCGCAAGATTTCTGATTACGGTGGCGTTGCCAACACCATGCCGGTGTTCTCTGCCTTCTTCATGCTGTTCGCCATGGCTAACTCCGGCTTGCCCGGTACCAGCGGTTTCGTCGGCGAGTTCATCGTGATCATGGGCGCGGTCAAGGCTAATTTCTGGTACGCCTTCTTGGCAGCCTCTACCCTGATCTTCGGTGCGGCTTATACGCTGTGGATGTACAAGCGCGTGATCTTCGGCGCAGTAGCCAATCACCACGTGGCTGAACTGACCGATCTGAATGGACGTGAGAAGCTGATATTCATTATTTTGGCGATCACTGTGTTGGGCATGGGTCTGTATCCGCTGCCGTTCACGGAAATCATGCACGCATCGGTGAACGACCTGCTGGTGCATGTTGCCCGTTCCAAGTTGTAAGCCCTAAGTTACTGAGGTTGATATGAATCTGGCTACCAATCTGTTCCACGCTGGCGCGGAAATCTTCCTGCTGACGATGGTCTGCGTAATTCTCATCGCTGATTTGTTCGTTACTGGGCGCGGCAAGATGTTCACCTACATGATGGTGCAACTGACGCTGCTGGGCTGCTCCTTTATCACGGTGGCGACTCACACCGATGGCATCGCCAATGTGTTCAGCAACATGTATGTCGATGATCTGATGTCCGACGTGCTGAAGTTGCTGGCTTATCTGGCCGTCTCCATGATGCTGGTCTATTCCCGCACCTATTTGCTGGCGCGAGGTCTGTTCAGTGGCGAGTTCATGTCGCTGACCTTATTTGCATTGCTGGGCATGATGGTGATGATCTCTGCTAGCCACTTCCTGACGCTGTATCTGGGCTTGGAATTGCTGTCCTTGTCGTTGTACGCGATGGTGGCATTGCAGCGTGACTCGGCTGTGGCGACTGAAGCAGCGATGAAGTATTTCATCTTGGGCGCCTTGGCATCTGGCTTGTTGCTGTACGGCATGTCTATGATCTATGGCGCGACCGGCTCACTGGAAATCTACAAGATCTCCGATGCGATCCAACAAGGTGTCTATAACAAGCAACTGCTGGTGTTCGGTCTGGTGTTCGTTGTTTCTGGTTTGGCCTTCAAGCTGGGCGCGGTTCCTTTCCATATGTGGGTGCCGGACGTGTATCACGGCGCACCGACACCGATGACGTTGCTGATCGGCTCTGCACCTAAGCTGGCTGCCTTCGCTTTCGTGATGCGCATTCTGGTTGAAGCCTTGCAGCCGCTGGTGGTGGAGTGGTCGAGTATGTTGGCGATACTGGCTATCTTGTCCATCGCTATCGGTAACCTCTCAGCGATCGCGCAGACCAATATCAAGCGCATGTTCGCCTACTCGACCATCGCACATATGGGCTATCTGTTGTTGGGCGTGCTCAGTGGCAATATCGAGGGTTACAGCTCGGCCATGTTCTACGCTGTGACTTACGTGCTGATGACGCTGGGTGGTTTCGGCATGATCATGTTGATGTCGCGTGAAGGATTTGAGGCTGACAATCTGAACGATTATAAGGGGCTGAATCAACGTAGTCCTTGGTTGGCCTTCATGATGCTGTTGCTGATGTTCTCGATGGCGGGTGTACCTCCGACCGTCGGCTTCTACGCCAAATTCTCGGTGTTGCAATCGGTCGTTCAAACTGGCCACATCCCGCTGGCGATCATCGCTGTACTGTTCTCGCTGGTGGGCGCGTTCTTCTACCTGCGCGTGGTCAAGCTGATGTACTTCGATACCCCGGAAAGCCACGAGCCTATCCAGTATCAGGCGGATACTTCCTTGCTCATCACGTTCAATGGACTGGGCGTTTTGTTCCTCGGTATCTTGCCCAGCACGCTGATGTCGATTTGCGCAGTGTCCGTGCAGCAGTCGCTGTTGCTACACTAAGCGGCGGCGATTTTACGACGATGCTCCCGCCTAGTGCGGGAGTATTCATTTGTGGAGTAGGAAATGGAATTGAAAGAATCTCAACTTACTACCGCGCTGGTGTATGACGGCGCCTTCCTCAAGGTACACAAGGACGATGCACGCTTGCCCGATGGCAGCGTCAGTCAGCGCGAGTACATCACTCATCCCGGAGCTGTCGCTGTGTTGGCGATACTAGATAACGGCAATCTGTTGTTCGAGCGCCAGTACCGTTACGCTCCGGCGCAGGAGTTCATCGAGATTCCCGCTGGCAAGATCGACCACGGAGAAGACATCCTACTCACCGCCAAACGTGAATTGCTGGAAGAGACCGGCTACGTTGCTCGCGAGTGGACGCATCTGACCACGGCTTGGCCATGCATCGGTTATGCCGACGAGCGTATGGAGTATTTTCTAGCGCGCGGCTTGACCCACGAAGGTCGCCAATTGGACGAGGGCGAGTTCCTTGAGGTGTTCGAGCTGCCTTTCGATGAGGCGATGGCCTGGGTGAAGGACGGTCGCATCAACGACAGCAAGACCATGCTTGGCCTGTTCTGGTTGGAGAAGCACTTGGCGGGTTGGGCTAAGTAGGCTGCATCATGGATATGCTACGTAATTTCCTGCTTTCGGCTTTTCTATTGACTACGTTAAGCGCGTCGGCACACGAGTCGTTCGTCACCCGCAATGGCAGCAGCCTGTTGCTCGATGGCAAGTCTTACCGCTTCGTCTCCGTCAACATTCCCAATTACTTCATCCTCGAAGATACCGGTGATGTGCGTGAGCCATCTTGGCATCGCGTCACGGCGTTCGAGCAGCGTGATGCAGCGCGGGCGGTCAAGCGTCTGGGCGGTCAGGTGTTTCGTGCCTATTGCTTCGCCGTCGAAGGTGGCCGCAACGTCGATGGCCGCATGGCGCATATCTACGCCGATGCGAACGGCAAGATCAGCTACAACGAACAACTGTTCCGCGACGTGGATCGTGGCCTAGCCATCGCGGCGGAGGAGGGCGTGCGCGTCATCATCCCGTTGGTGGACAATTGGGAGTGGTTCGGCGGCTATGCCGAGTGGGCGAAACTGGCGGGGGCGCAGGATTTTTGGACGGATGCCAAGGCCAAAGCCGCTTACAAGGATTTTCTCACTTGGTTGCTGAATCGCAAGAACACCGTCAATGGCCGCCTCTACAAGGACGATCCCACCATCATGGCCTGGGAGCTGGGCAACGAGATCGACAAGGCCAATGCGAACTGGCTCAGCGAGATGGCCGCGCATCTCAAGCGACACGATCGTAATCACCTCATCGTCGATGGTGGCCACAAGACTATTCCCGCCGTGTCGCTGCAAGATAGCAATATCGACATCGTGACGACCCATTACACCGACGATCAGTTCGTTGGTTTTGCCGAGCAGGCGGCGCGTGCGGGCAAGGTGTATTTCTATGGTGAATTCAACCCGTCCAGCGTGCAACAAGTGAGCAAGATCGTCAGCCAGACCATGACTTCGCCTGCTGCGGGCGCGCTGGCTTGGTCCTTACGTTTCCGGGCTGAAACGGGCGGCTTCTACTATCACTCGGACTTCGACGGCAATAGCGACTCACTGCAATATCCGGGTTTCAGTTCCAATCTTCCTAAAGGCGAGCGGCAGATCTTCTCCGCGCTGCGCCAAGCCGCGTTCGCCATCCGCGATCTGCCCGTGCCGCCTGAAGACTCGCCGGATGCACCTACGCTACTGCCGATTCGCTTTCCCGTTGCGCTCAACTGGCAAGGCTCGACCGGAGCCGATAGTTACGAGGTGCAGCGCGCCGGAGCGGACGGACGCTGGCAGACGCTGGCCACGGACATCGGTGATGCCCAGCCGCAGATGCTGGACAGCAAACCCATTCCACGCCTTTCCCTGTACCGTGACCATCCGCCAGCGGGCACGTGGAGTTATCGCGTCATTGCGCGCAACGCCAATGGCGACTCCGCGCCTTCCAATACCGTGCAGGTGGTCGTTCCCTAGATGGCGGGAGACTCCTTCGCAGTTCGGTTGATCCGCTGGCAGCGCCAGCACGGACGCCATGATCTGCCTTGGCAAGGTGCGGATGCCTACCGCGTGTGGCTGTCGGAAGTCATGTTGCAGCAAACGCAAGTCACCACCGTCGTGCCATATTTCCTGCGCTTCATCGAGCGCTTTCCTGATGTCGTCGCGCTTGCCGCTGCCACCGAAGACGAAGTGTTGGCGCTGTGGAGCGGGCTGGGTTATTACTCGCGCGGCCGCAATCTGCATCGTGCCGCGCAGAAAGTGGTGAGCCAGTTTGGCGGCGTGTTCCCCGAGCACTTCGAGCAGTTGCAAGAGTTGCCCGGCATCGGGCGATCCACCGCTGCCGCCATCTGCGCGCTGGCGTTCCACCAGCGCCGAGCCATTCTCGATGGCAACGTCAAGCGCGTACTGGCGCGTCACGGCGGAGTCGCCGGTTGGCCGGGCGATGGCAGGGTGGAAGCGGAGTTGTGGAAGCTGGCCGAAGCGCGGTTGCCAGCAAGCGATGTCGCCATCTACACCCAAGCGCTGATGGACATGGGCGCGACGCTGTGCCGCCGCAGTAAGCCGCGCTGTCAGGAGTGTCCAGTGCATACCGATTGCGCCGCGTATCAAGCTGATCGCGTGGCGGAGTTTCCCGCGGCACGTCCCAAGAAGGTTGTGCCCGAGCGCCAAGCGGTATTTCTGCTAGCGATGCACGGCAATGACATTTTGCTGGAAAAGCGCCCGCCGTCTGGCATCTGGGGCGGTCTGTGGAGCTTGCCGCAGTTCGATACGGCGGAGGAGGCGCGAGCCTATTGCACGCGCACCGGAATTGAAACGAACGAGTGCCGCGAATTGCCCGGCTTCGTCCACACCTTCAGCCACTTCAAGTTAAGCATCCATCCCTTGCTGGTGAGCTCGCAACGCATACCTACTCAAGCAGCAGAGGCGGGCACTGTCTGGCTGGAAGTTAGCGATGCCCTGCAAGCCGCCATCTCGACCCCGGTCCGGCAGTTGCTGCTAACTCTTAACGCAGGGCGTGCGACAGGGATTTGACTTCGTACAATTGCCTGCGCTCCGTTGGCTGAAAGTTGCTAAGAAACGAGACATACATTCGGGGCACTATTGAGTGTGCCCTACCTTGTTTTTTTGTCATGCATGCACATTACTTCATATACATGTGTTCCTGGCCCAACAAAGCAAAAATACATCATATGAAATATCCATGCCATTCCAGGTAGCAGCATATATCTGGAATCTGGAAGCAGATACGCGAGGTAGCATATCGAACTACTGACAGCAAATGCGGTTATAACAGCTTTTCTTATATTGCCAAGCTCACCGTACCTCCAATAAACCACCACAAGCAATACAAATGAGAATAATGCTCCCCCGAGCCATTCGAGCACTTTTCCGTGAAATAAATATGCCGTTGGGCCAAATATCGATGTCAGAAATAGGCAGAAATAAAATAGCGAAGCTCTAGGATACTTTCCCTCATTTTTTAGATTATTTCCCATATATCGCTTTACCCCAGTCGATCATTATATTTACTGCATCTGCAGTAGGTTTTCAAGCCGGGCTAATCAAGTTAAGTCCTTGTTCAAGAAAGTTCTACTGGAATCTAACCAACTTGGATCCAATCCTTGCCCTAAGGCTGGTGAACAGGTCACCCTCCCCCACTTAACTGCCCGCTGACCGTGGCGTAATTTATGCCGAATCGATCCGCTATTCCAACTCTGGTCAGACCATACTGTTTGCGATCAAAGCGTAAACAGTCCGCCCTCACACGTCTGCGCCTGTTCCAGTCGCGTGAGCGTGGGCAGCAGGTTGAGGCCGGTGCGTTCTTTCAGTTCGCGGGCAGCGTCCTTGAGGTCGAGCAGGGAGGTTTCCACAGCATCGCCCGCCGCTGCAAAGGCGATGGTGTTGCCGGAATCGCAGGAGGGGAAGCACAGTGCGCGGCCATCGAATGCTTCGCGGATGCGTTCGACGCTGGCTTTGAAGCCCCGGCTGCGACCCAGCAGGTTCACCGCCATGATGCCTTGCTCGCTCAGGTGGGCGCGGCACATCAGGTAGAATGTCTGCGTATCCAGCACCCCAGCGCGACCGAGTGCATCGAAGCCATCGACTAGGATCAAGTCCCATTGCTTGCCGGTGTTCAGCAGAAAGTCTGCGCCGCAAGAGATGTGCAGGTGGAGGCGCTGCGGGTCGTCCGGTAGCTTGAAGAACTGCCGAGCGGCAGCGACCACGCCGGGATCGATCTCCACGACATCGAGTTTCGCCAGCGGGTAGTTGCGATAAAGGAACTTGGTGAGTGACGCAGAGCCGAGGCCGATGAGCAGCACTTTACGTGGGTAGCGCGAGTCTTCCCGAAGTAAGAGCGAAGTCATCATCTCGCGGGTGTAATCTAGCTCCAGATTCCACGGACGGGCGATGCGCATCGCGCCTTGTATCCAGTCCGAACCGAAGTGCAGCGTGCGCACGCCCGCTTCTTCGCGTATGTCGATCGAGGTTGCCATCGGATTGCCTATACGAATAATTGATTTTGTTGTGGTGCATGCAGTTGCTGGTCGAGCTTGTCCAGCGCCTGTCGGGCAGCTTGCGTGGCGCCCAGTTGTTTACTCAAGGCGAGCAGCTTGGGTAACGCTTCATCGACTGGAAACTCGGCGTCCGACCAATGTTCCACCAACTCTTGTGCCGTGTGTTTGGTCAGCCTCATCAAGCCAGACTTTTCTCGTACCAGATGCACATGCACATCATCTTTTCTGGCGACGATGGCGAGCTGCTGTTGTCTGTCCATCAGCACTTGGCCGCAAGCTACGTGCAGCTCGGGCGGGATGAAGTCAACAGTGCTGTAATCGGTGATGTCTTTTGCCATGCTTCACTTGGTTTGCCATTGATTCAATACGTGCCGCGCGCTGTCAGTGAGTTCGCTCGCAGTCATCCCTAGTTTTACGCCGAACTCGGCCAGTGCGTCACCCGCTGCACCGTGCAGATAGACCGCGAGTTTAGCGGCATCCGTGGTGGCAACCCCTTGCGCGAGGAATGCCGCGATCATGCCCGCAAGCACATCGCCCATGCCGGGCGCACTCATGCCGGGATTGCCAGTGGTGTTCTGATATAGTGTGCCATCCTCGCTGGAAACAAGGCTGGTAGCGCCTTTCAGGGCGACGGTGCAACGGAATTTTTCCGCTAGTCGGCGGGCGGCGGCGGGGCGGTCGGACTGGATGTCGGCGGTGCGACAAGCCAGCAAGTGTGCGGCTTCGCCGGGATGCGGCGTGAGTACGGTCGCCGCAGTTCGCTCGCGCAGCAGTGTGGCAAGGTCAGTATGAGCAGCGATCAGATTCAACGCGTCGGCATCCAGCACCAAGGGCGCATCCAGCCACAGCGCGTCATGCAACAGACGTTGCGCATGCGCCGAAACGCCCATGCCGCAGCCGATGGCCAGTACATCGCCGACAGCAGGCAAACCTTGTTCGATGCGATGCAGCATCAGTTCCGGCTGTACGAAATCCACGCTGGGCGCATCGCTCGCCAACAGTCCGATATGCACGCAGCCCGCTCCCATCTTCAAGGCCGCCCGCCCAGCCAACAGTGCGGCGCCTACCATCCCGCTGCCGCCACCGATCACCCAGACGCTACCGAACATGCCTTTGTGGCTGTCCGTCGTGCGAGGTTTGAGCAAGGGGGCGACTTGCGGCTGCGTTATGGTGGAGATGGGCACGAGTTTTCGTTCGGTCGTCGTTGGGGCGCATAGTATAATCGCAACTCATTATTTCGCCCCGAGTGCTTGTTATGTCCCTCGTCTGCCCTGGCAAATCCGCGTTATCCGCGTTCCGTCTCGAAAAATTGCGCGCCGCCGCGTTGTTGCTCGCTCCCAATGTCACCATCGCCGATACCCGTCACTGGTATTTTGTGGCGACTAAATCGGCGTTGTCGGCAGAGCAGGGCGGATTGCTGGATCGCTTGTTGGGACTGGATGTAGGCGCGGGTGAGCCGGATGCCGCTGCCGCATACACCCGTTTATTGGTGGTGCCACGGCTGGGCACGATCTCGCCGTGGTCGTCCAAGGCAACAGACATCGCCCTGCATTGTTCTCTACCTTCCGTCGAGCGTATCGAGCGCGGCGTGGTGTTCTATCTGGCGAGCAAGAATGGTGCGGCGCTGACGCAAGCCGAAGTGCAAGCGGTGCTGCCGCTGCTGCATGACCGCATGACGGAATCGGTGCTGAACGAGATCGATACCGCAGTCGATAAGATATTCCGCCACGGCGAACCTCAACCGCTGTCCAGCGTGGATATTCTGGCGGGTGGCAACGCCGCGCTAGCTGTTGCTAACCGCGAGCTCGGCTTGGCGCTGTCGCCGGACGAGATCGACTATCTGGTGGAGAATTTCACCAAGCTCAAGCGCAACCCGACCGATGTCGAGTTGATGATGTTTGCGCAAGCCAACTCCGAGCACTGCCGCCACAAGATCTTCAACGCCGACTGGATCATCGACGACGAACAGCAAGCCATCTCGCTGTTCGGCATGATCCGCAACACCCACAAGCTGCATCCCGAAGGCACGGTGATCGCCTATTCCGACAACTCTTCGGTGATCGAAGGGGCTGAGATCGAGCGCTTCTATCCGCGTGCAGGTGGTGCGTATGCGTTCAGCAGCGAGTTGACTCACACCCTGATGAAGGTCGAGACGCACAACCATCCGACCGCCATCGCGCCGTTCGCTGGCGCAGCTACGGGCTCTGGTGGCGAGATTCGCGACGAAGGCGCGACCGGCATCGGCTCCAAGCCCAAGGCGGGTTTGGCTGGATTTTCTGTGTCCAATCTGCACATCCCCGGCTTCGAGCAACCTTGGGAAGCTGACCCCATCGGCAAGCCAGGGCGCATCGTCACTCCCTTGCAGATCATGGTGGATGGCCCGCTGGGTAGCGCGGCGTTCAACAACGAATTCGGTCGCCCTAATCTGGCGGGCTATTTCCGCACCTTTGAAGAGAGCGTCAACGGCGAGGTGCGCGGCTATCACAAGCCCATCATGCTGGCGGGCGGTGTCGGCAGCATCGCAGCTTCCCACACCCACAAGCACGATCTGCCGGAAGGCGCGCTGCTGATCCAGTTGGGTGGCCCCGGCATGTTGATCGGCCTCGGTGGCGGGGCGGCATCGTCGATGGATACGGGCGCGAACGCCGAGAATCTGGACTTCGACTCGGTGCAGCGTGGCAACCCTGAGATGGAGCGACGTGCGCAGGAAGTCATCGACCGTTGCTGGCAACTGGGCGACAACAATCCCATCCTGTCCATCCACGACGTGGGCGCGGGCGGCATCTCCAATGCCTTGCCGGAACTGGTGCATGGCGGCGGTAAGGGCGCGCACTTCGAACTGCGCAACGTGCCGAATGAAGAGCGCGGCATGTCGCCGATGCAGATATGGAGCAACGAGTCGCAAGAGCGTTACGTGCTGGCGATACCAGCGGAACGTCTGGACGAATTTGCGGCCATGTGCGAACGCGAGCGTTGTCCATTTGCTGTGCTGGGACGCGCCATCAGCGAAGACCGCTTGGTGGTGCACGACGAAGAATTCAGCAACGATGCGGTGGATATGCCGTTGTCCGTGCTGCTGGGCAAGCCGCCCAAGATGACGCGTAACGTAGTGCGTGAAACAGTGAAACTGCCAGCGTTCGATACCAGCGGCATTGCCCTCAAGGACGCTATCGAGCGCGTGCTGCGTTTGCCCTCCGTTGCCGACAAGACGTTCCTCATCGCCATCGGCGACCGCACTGTGGGCGGCTTCACCGCGCGCGATCAGATGGTCGGCCCGTGGCAGGTTCCGGTGGCGGATGTGGCCGTCACTACGATGGGTTACAACTCCTACCTCGGCGAAGCCTTTGCCATCGGTGAACGCACGCCTATCGCCGTCATCAACGGCCCAGCCTCCGGCCGCATGGCCATCGGTGAAGCCATCACCAATATCGCCGCCGCGCGCATCGCCAAGATCGGCGACATCAAGCTCTCCGCTAACTGGATGGCTGCCGCCGGTCATCATGGCGAAGACGCTGCCTTGTTCGACACCGTGCAAGCGGTCGGCATGGAGCTGTGTCCAGCGTTGGGCATCAGTATCCCAGTGGGCAAAGACTCGATGTCGATGAAGACGACCTGGAAGGACGGCGGCGAGAGCAAGGCTGTCACCGCGCCGCTGTCGCTCATTGTCTCTGCCTTTACGCCCACACCGGACGTGCGCAAGACGCTGACGCCGCAGCTGGCAAACGATGCCGATACGGTGATCTTGTTGATCGACTTGGGCTTGGGCAAGAATCGTCTCGGCGGTTCGGCGCTCGCGCAAGTGTACAAGCAGGTCGGTGATGTTGCGCCGGACGTGGACGATGCCGCCCGCCTCAAGACTTTCTTCGAGGTGATCCAGTCGCTCAATGCCGACGGCAAGTTGCTGGCTTACCACGACCGTTCCGACGGCGGTATGTTGGCGGCGCTGTGCGAAATGGCCTTCGCTGCCCGCACCGGCCTAGACGTGAATCTGAACGAGATGCACGGCAGTACGATGAGTGCGCTGTTCAACGAAGAATTGGGCGCGCTGCTGCAAGTGCGCCGCAGCGAATTGGCCGAGGTGTTGGGGCGTTGCTACGACGCCGGTCTGGTCGAGATCCATCCCGTCGCCACGCTGAATACTTCCGGCAATATCGTCATCAGCCGTCAAGGCGAAACGCTGTTCAGCGACAGCGTGGTCAACCTGCACCGCATGTGGTCGGAAACAACCTACCAGATGCAGAAACTGCGCGATAACCCCGCTTGCGCGCAACAGGAGTACGACCGCCTACTGGATGCCAATGATCCTGGCCTGCACGTCAAACTCAGCTACGACCCGAATGCGCCCCACTCAGCACTCGGTACTCAGCCCTCAGTATTCAGTACCCGCCCGCGCATGGCTATCCTGCGCGAACAAGGCGTGAACGGCCACGTCGAGATGGCTGCGGCCTTCGACCGCGCCGGCTTCGCCTCCGTCGATGTCCACATGAGCGACATCATCAGCGGTCGCGTCAAGTTGGATGATTTCAAGGGCGTGGTCGCCTGCGGTGGCTTCTCTTACGGCGACGTGCTCGGCGCAGGGGAGGGTTGGGCCAAGTCCATCTTGTTCAACCCGCGCGCGCGCGACGAGTTCGAGGCCTTCTTCCAGCGCAACGACACTTTCGCGCTGGGCGTGTGCAACGGCTGTCAGATGATGAGCAATTTGCACGAGATCATCCCCGGCGCGGAGCACTGGGCGCACTTCTCGCGCAACCAGTCCGAGCAATTCGAAGCCCGTTTCGTGATGGTGGAAGTACAGCCGTCGCCGTCCATTTTGTTCGATGGCATGGCCGGTAGTCGCATGCCCATCGTCGTGGCACACGGCGAAGGCTATGCCGACTTCAGCAATGCCGACAAGCTGAAAGCTGCGCAATCGCTGGTCTCGCTGCGCTACGTAGATAACTACGGCAGCCCCACCGAAACCTATCCGCTCAACCCCAACGGCTCGCCGCAAGGCATCACCGGCCTCACCACGCCGGATGGTCGCTTCTCGATCATGATGCCGCACCCCGAGCGCGTGTTCCGTGCCGTGCAGAACTCTTGGCATCCCAAGGAATGGCAAGAGAATGGAGCGTGGCTGCGCATGTTTGAGAATGCAAGGAAGTGGGTGGGGTAACGTCACTTCCGTGAGAGCGGGAGTTCAGAACAAAGGCGACCGAATGGTCGCCTTTAATTTAACAATCGAAAAACTGTGGATCAGCTAACTCGGATCAGTCCCTCATCTCTGTTCCCTAGCATGCTCAGCGCGAGGTGGTGTCTTCCTTGGGCGTATTCTGCTCAGTAGCGAACAGCACAGCGGCTTTTACCCGCGACGATAGGTTGAGTTTGGTGAGGATGTGGCGGACGTGGAGTTTGACGGTGTCGTAGCTGATGGACAGGGTTTGGGCGATGGCTTTGTTGCTTTCGCCGCGCGCTAGCAGTTGCAGGATCTCGCGTTCGCGTTCGGTGAGCAGCTTGAGCGAGTTCTTCGGTTCTTGCCCGGATTTATCGCCGCGTAGCAGGTTGATCATTTTGACGGTCATGGTCGGGGCGACGACCAACTCGCCTGCCGCCACGCGGCGGATGGCATCGACCACTTCGTCGGGGGCCATGTCTTTGAGCAGATAACCGCGCACACCCGCGCGGATTGCATTCGATAGATCGGTTTCGGAGTCGCTCATGGTGAGCATGACGGCAGGAGTCTCGTAGCCTTCGCGGCGTAACTGCTCCAGCAGGGCGATACCGTCCAGCGGTTTCATGCGCAGATCGACGATCAGCAGGTCGGGCTTTTGATCGAGCAGGAGGCGCAATTCGTCGATGCCTCCAGTCGCGCCCAGCACGGTGAAGCCGTAGCAATTCGCCAGTAGCTCACTCAAACCACGCCGACACAGGCTTTGGTCATCGACCAGGACGATCTTCAATTTCTCAGTCATTTATTGCTCTCCAGTCCAGCGAGGGTTCGGGGAAAGATAATTGCACTTGGGTGCCTCTGCCAACTTTGCTGCTGACGGTGATCGCACCATCGATACATTGTGCTCGCTCGCGCATGATCATGATGCCATAGTGGCCTTCCACTGGTGTGAAGGTGAGCGAGCCGCTGCCATTGTCTTCAACGGTGAAGTTGTAATAGCCGTTGCGGGCATCGACGAACAGCCGCGCATGCGTTGCGCCGGAGTGCCGGGCGACGTTGGTCAGCGCCTCGCGCACGATGTGATAGACCTGAATCTCATGCTCAAGCGGTAATTCGAGATCGACCAACTGGTTGTGGTAGTCGAGGGTGATGGCGTTGCGCTCGCGGAATTGGTCGGTGAGTTCGAGCAAGGCAGGCAGCAAACCACCCGCGTCGATTTCGCCACGGAAATCGGTGATGAGAGCGCGCGCGCTTTTCTGGCCGATCTCTAGCGCCTCGTCTAGGTCGCGGGCGTACTTGGTGGCCATCGCTTCGTTACCTAAGCGCACGGCTTCCAGTACTAAGCTGACGCGCATCCGCGCATAGATCAAGGTCTGTGCCAGTGTGTCGTGGATATCGTTCGCCATCGCCTGGCGCGCGCTCATGCGTTCGATGCGCTTGATCTCGCGGTTGATGCGGGTGTGTTCGATGCTCGCACCCATCACCTCGGCGAAGGCGGCGATGATGTTCATGCTGTGGCTGGAAGCATCGCGCTGGACATCAAAGAACACGGTCAGGATACCGAGTGGCTTGCCGGGCGCACCGGGGGCTTCCAGCGGAGCAGCGACCAGCGATTGGAAGCGGCAGGTCGCATGCGGACAACTATGGCGGGAGTTACACTCGCTGATGTCCGATGTATGGATGACGTGTCCCAGTGTCGCGCAGTCGCGAACAGCACAGTCTAGTTCAGCGAAGTCTTCAGCTTCTTGCCTCAACTCGGCAGATAGCCCCGCCGAACTGATGATCCGCATGGTGCTGCCGTCGGGCGAAAGCAAACGCACGACACCGGCGGTCGCATTGACAGTACCGATGATGCTTTCTAACGTATTTTTCAGCAGTGTGCGCAATCTGCCAGCCTGAGGTGCGGCATCTGGGTGAGCGGAGTCGCCGCTTTCGCCGGGCGTGACGAATTCGGGATCGCTGGGCCAAGCGAATCCTATAGGGACGTTTTTTTGAATGAGTAACTTATTATTTTGCATCGGCCTGAGCCTGATTACGGAGAGCGCCCGCGAGACTAAGCTGAATCCTTCAAAATATCAACAGACTAAATGAATTTATCAACTATCCTCCCCATCAGGGTTATGTCGCGCCCCACCCAATGAGGTTATAGACACCCAGATGCGGGATTCCGCCTAATAGCGCACCTTGCAAAAGCGGGTGTGCTGCCATGATTTTCAGAGCAGCCGTTGCGACAAAATCCAAATATAAGAGCAGATATGTCCTCGCCCATACATGATCCGATAGCGACACCCCTTCCTGATGCGTCCACCACGACGAAAACTACGACGTGCTACATGTGCGCCTGCCGCTGCGGCATCAAAGTACATCTGCGCGACGGCGAGGTGCGCTACATCGAGGGTAACCCCGACCATCCGCTGAACAAGGGCGTGATCTGCGCCAAGGGCGGCTCGGGCATCATGAAACAATACTCCCCGGCGCGGCTGACCAAGCCTTTGCGCCGCAAGCCGGGCAGCGAGCGCGGCGCGAACGAGTTCGAGGAGATTAGCTGGGACGAGACCTTCGACATCCTCGAAAAACGCCTGTCGCACCTGCGCGCTACTGATCCTAAAAAATTCGCACTGTTCACCGGCCGTGACCAGATGCAGGCGCTCACCAGTTTGTTCGCGCGCCAGTTCGGCACGCCTAACTACGCGGCGCACGGCGGCTTCTGCTCGGTCAACATGGCCGCAGGCATGATCTACACCATCGGCGGCTCGTTCTGGGAATTCGGCGGCCCCGATCTGGAGCGCGCCAAAGTGTTCTACATGATCGGCACGGCGGAAGACCATCACTCCAATCCGCTGAAGAGTGCCATCGGCGATTTCAAACGCAACGGCGGACGCTTCGTCGCCATCAATCCGGTGCGCAGCGGCTATGCCGCCATCGCCGACGAGTGGATCCCGATCAAGCCCGGCACCGACGGTGCGCTGATCCTCGCCATCATCCGCGAGATCATCGCGCTCGGTCTTTATGATCGCGATTTCTTGGCGCGCTACACCAACTCCGGTCAGTTGGTGAATCAGGACGAGGCCAGCAACGAGTTCGGCATGTTCGTGCGCAACCCCGAAGGCGACAAGATCAACCCGCTACGTCCGCACAATTTCTACTGGTGGGATCGCTTGAGCAACAAGCCGGTGGACGATCACGCCAAGGGTGCGGATCCCTGTCTATACGGTACCTTCACCATGCCGGACGGTACGACCGCCAAGCCAGCATTCCAATTGCTGAAAGAGCGCGTGGCTGACTGCACGCCGGAGTGGGCTGAGGGCATCACCGGCATTTCCGCCGACACCATCAAGCGCATCGCGCACGAGATGGGCGTTACTGCGCGCGACCAGAAGATCGAACTGCCTATCCCATGGACGGACTGGTGGGGTGAGGAGCACGAGACCGTCACCGGCAATCCGGTCGCTTTCCACGCCATGCGCGGCTTGGCTGCGCACTCGAACGGTTTTCAGAGCATACGCGCGTTGGCGATTTTGATGTCGTTGCTGGGTACCATCGACCGTCCCGGCGGCTTCCGTCACAAAGCGCCGTATCCACGCGCCATTCCGCCGAATGCGCGCCCGTCCAAAGGCCCTGAGGCAGTGCAGCCGAACACCCCGCTGGGCGGTGCACCGTTGGGCTGGCCGGAAACACCGGACGATCTATTCGTTGATGCGGAAGGCCAGCCGGTGCGTATCGACAAGGGATTCTCGTGGGAGCATCCGCTGTCGGCACACGGCCTGATGCACAACGTCATCACCAATGCATGGCGCGGCGACCCGTATCCGATCGACACGTTGCTGCTGTTTATGGCTAACATGGCGTGGAACTCCAGCATGAACACAGCGCAGGTGCGCGACATGTTGGTCGATAAGAATCCAGATGGCGGCTACAAGATCCCGTTCATCGTGGTGTGCGATGCCTTCCAGTCCGAGACTACGGCGTTCGCCGATCTGATCTTGCCGGATACAACCTATCTGGAACGGCATGACTGCATGTCCATGCTCGATCGTCCGATCTCCGAGTTCGATGGCCCCGTGGATGCGGTGCGTATTCCCGTGCTGCCGCCCACGGGCGAGTGCAAGCCCTTCCAAGAAGTGCTGGTGGAGTTGGCCAGTCGTCTCAAGCTGCCCGCGTTCACTACTGCCGAAGGGGGGCGCAAGTTCAAGAGCTACCCGGATTTCGTCATCAATTATGAGACCGCTCCGGGCTCAGGTATCGGTTTCCTGACTGGCTGGCGCGGTAAAGATGGCGACAAGGCGATGCGTGGCGAGCCGAACCCCAAGCAGTGGGAGATGTACGAGAAGAACGGTTGTTTCTTCCAGTACCACCTGCCGCCGTCCAGCCAGTACATGCGCAATTGGAACAAGGACTACATGGAGTGGTCCCAGCAAGCCGGTCTGCGTCGCGACAACGATCCCATCATCATCCACATCTATTCCGAACTGCTACAGGGTTTCCGTCTGGCAGCCGAGGGCAAGCGTCCCGGTAAGCAGCCGCCGGAGGAGTTGCGCGAGCGCGTCGCCACCTATTTTGACCCGCTGCCGTTCTGGTATGCGCCGCTGGAAGACGAGCAGAGCGACCTGAAGAAATATCCGCTGAACGCGCTGACCCAGCGCCCGATGGCGATGTACCACTCGTGGGATTCGCAGAATGCTTGGTTGCGCCAGATCCACACTTACAACTACCTGTACGTGAACTCGGCGACCGCCGAAGCGGCAGGTATCGCTGACGGTGGCTGGATGTGGATCGAGTCGCAATGGGGCAAGGTGCGCTGTCTGTGCCGCTACTCCGAAGCGGTGGAGCCGGGCACGGTGTGGACGTGGAATGCCATCGGCAAGTCGTCCGGCGCGTGGAGCCTGAGTAAAGATGCCAACGAATCGCAGCAAGGATTCCTGCTCAATCACCTAATCTCGGAAGAGCTGCGCGGAAAGCGGCACGGTACGCATTTTTCCAACTCCGACCCGATCACCGGACAAGCGGCTTGGTACGACGTGCGCGTGCGCATCTATCCAGCGGAAGCGGGCGAGCCGGAGCACAGCTTCCCGCAGTTCGAGCCTATGGAGCCAGTGCCGGGTATGAAGCCTGCCAAGCAGGGCTGGCAAGCGTGGTTCGCCGGTAAAGGAAAGAACAAATGACTCAACTTGCTCTTGTAATCGACCTGAATGTTTGCGTGGGCTGTCATGCCTGCGTGACCAACTGCAAACAATGGAATACGTCCGGGGCGGCGGGTTCTCTGGTGGACCTCAACCCCTACGAAGCCGAGCCGAATGGCACGTTCTTCAACCGGGTGCAGACCTTCGAGGTGGGCTGCTTCCCCAACACTGAAACGGTGCATTTCCCCAAATCCTGTTTGCATTGCGAAGATCCGCCCTGCGTGCCAGTGTGCCCGACCGGCGCGTCCTACAAACGCAAGGAAGACGGTATTGTGCTGGTCGATTACGACAAGTGCATAGGCTGCAAGTATTGCTCTTGGGCGTGCCCTTACGGTGTGCGTGAATTCGATGAAGAGCGCAAGGTGATGACCAAGTGCACCTTGTGTGTGGATCGAATCTACGACGAGAAACTGCCGGAGGATAGGCGTAAGCCGTCCTGCGTGCTGGCTTGCCCGCCGGGTGCGCGCTTGTTCGGCGATGTGCATGATCCTGATTCCGAGGTGTCGGTGGCGATCCGCGAACGTGGCGGCTATGCCTTGATGCCGGAGGCGGCCACCAAACCGTCTAACCATTATCTGCCGCGCCGCAAGACGACGATCCCAGTGCGTGCCGACGAGCTGTACCGTGCAGACAATCCGCACAAGATCGACGGAGCACCGTTCGACAAGAACCTGCCGCCCACCACCGAAGAACTCAACTGAGGCTAAAAGATGCGTCCAGCTTTTTCCGTATTGTTCCTGACCACGCTGATCGGCGCGGGGCAGGGTTTGTTCATCGCACTGTTCTTCTGTGAACTGCTCGCGCCTACGCTGGCTACGCCGAATTTCCTGATCGGCGGCACCGCTATCGTGGAGGTACTGTGCGGCTTGGGGCTGATCGCCTCGTTCTTCCACCTCGGTCATCCCGAGCGTGCTTGGCGCGCAGCGACGATGTGGCGCACGTCTTGGTTGTCGCGCGAAGTGATCGCCTTGCCCGCGTTCATGGGGGCTGCGTTCGCTTACGGCGTGGCGCATTACAGCGGTCTGGGTTACACGCTGACCTTGGGCGTGATCGGCGTAGTGCTGGCGCTGACATTGTTCATCTGCACCGGCATGATCTACGCGGCGATCAAGGTGCTGAGGGAATGGGCGCATCCGCTGACGCTGGTGAATTTCACTGTGCTGGGTACGGCTTCGGGCATGACCTTGGCGGCCGCCTATGCTGGGTTCGCTGCACCTGAGCTTGCTGCCGCATTGGCTCAAGCTGCTTTTGCCTTGACCTTGTTCGGCTTGTTCACCCGCTCAGTGGCGCTACTGCGCAATGCCAGACTCAGTCCGGCCAGTACCATGCAAAGTGCATTGGGCATCCGCCATCCGAAAATCGTCCAAAAATCGCAAGGTGCGATGGGCGGCTCTTACAATACGCGTGAGTACTTTCACGGCAAGAGCATTGGCTTTGTGCGCGCCATCGTGCCGACCTTTCTGATCTCGACGTTCTTCCTGCCGCTGGCCTTGGTTTACGCCTTGCCTTTGTTGGCCTTCATTGTGCAATACGGAGGTCTGCTGGCTGAGCGCTGGTTCTTCTTCGCTGAAGCCCGCCACCCGCAGAATCTCTACTATCAGGGGAAATCCTGATGTTGCGTGATCTCAGTTCCCGCTTGGAAAACCTGTCGGGTTTATTACGTGCCAATGGTTTGTTGTTAGTGCTGTCGCTCTCGCTGTTCACGGCGGGAGCCTATGCCGCCGAAAGCGTACCCGTCGAGAGTGAGATGGCATGGTGGGTGTTGCCGCTTGCGCTGTTCTTTGTATGCTTTTTGATGGGCATCGTTGCGGTCCCTTCCGGAGTGGGTGGTGGCGTGCTGTTCGTGCCTATCGTCGGAGGCTTCTTTCCGTTCCATCTGGATTTCGTGCGTGCCGCCGGTCTGCTGGTGGCACTGGCCAGTGCGCTGTCCGCTGGGCCGATGCTGCTGCGCGGTGGGCTAGCTAATCTGCGGCTGGCACTTCCGATGGCGCTGCTGGCTTCGGCGAGTTCCATCGCTGGCGCGATCATGGGGTTGGCGTTGCCGGCTTCAACGGTGCAGGTTGCGTTAGGGATCACCATTCTGGGTATCGTGATCCTGATGTCGTCTGCAAAAAAATCGGAGTTTCCTGATGTGCAGAAGCCAGACCGACTTTCAGCTGCACTGGCTATGAACGGCATCTTCCATGATGGCGCGACCGGCAAGGATATGCCTTGGCAAGTGCATCGCACACCGCTGGCATTGTTGCTGTTTATTGGCATCGGCTTCCTCGCGGGCATGTTCGGCATGGGTGCAGGTTGGGCCAATGTGCCGGTGCTGAATCTGTTGATGGGCGCTCCGCTCAAGGTGTCGGCGGGTACGTCCAGCTTCATCCTGTCGCTGGTGGATTCGTCGGCTGCTTGGGTGTACATCAACAAGGGCGCGGTGTTGGCGGTGATTGCCGTACCATCGGTGGTCGGTATGATGCTGGGGGCGATGATCGGCGCACGCTTGCTGCATGTGCTGCGCGCCTCGGTGGTGCGCCGTATGGTGATCTTCCTTCTGCTCTTTGCCGGGCTGCGCGCTCTGCTCAAGGGTTTGGGTATCTGGGTGTGAGGATGCGATGAGTCAGAACTTTCCTGAGCAACAACACTATTCCACGCTGCTGAACTGGGGCTCGCGCTCGGGCTTAGCGATTCTGGTGGTCAGCTTCGCCGCCTATGTCACTGGGTTCTTGCCCGCACATATTCCTTTGGATCAGCTGCCGCAGGTGTGGAGTTTGCCATCTGGTCAATTCATCCAGCAGACCGGTGCGCCGACTGGCTGGGGCTGGCTGGGCCGTATCGGTGAAGGCGATTACGCCGCTATCCTCGGCATCGCTTGGTTATCGGGTTGTTCATTGCTGCCTCTGCTGGCGGTGATTCCGATCTATCTGGGGCGACGTGATCGCGTCTTTGCCACGATCTGTGCCGTGGAGATCGCTATCTTGTTGTTGGCAGCCTCTGGTATCCTCGCTGCACATTGAGAGAACACCATGAAACCTGCTTTCGAACGTATCCTGTTAGCCACTGAACACACCGAATTCGATGTCGGTGCAGAGCGTGTCGCTTTTGCTCTTTCCAAGCATTGTGGGCTGCCGCTCGACGGCGTATTCCCGATGCGCAGCAATCCTGAGTACGAGATCGAAGCGCCGCAATTGGTGGTCAAGGCCGAACGCGAAGCCGCCGCCAAGATCGCCCAGATCTGCGCCGCCGCTGAGTCGCAGGGGGTGGAACTCAATGTCAGCGCCCGCCGAGGCGAGATGCGCTACCGCGAGGTGGTGGAAGAGGCGACTCGGCTGCACAGCGACATCATCGTAGTGCGCCGGCGCGGCAAGCGCGGCTTTCTAGCTCAACTGATGATAGGCGAGATGGTCAGTAAGATCGTCGGCCATGCGCCATGCAGCGTACTCACCGTGCCGCGTGCGGCGCAGATGTGGCAGCGCGGTATTTTGGTCGCTGTCGATGGTGCGCCTTCTGCCGCCAACTCGGTCAAATTGGCGATCCAGATCGCGGCGACCTGTGGTCTGCCGTTGACAGTGTTGAGTGTTGCTGCGCTCGATTTTGCACCGCAACGTGCCGAGGCAGAATCCATCGTCGCGCATCATCTGGCCACGATCCAAGCGGCTGGTTTGCAGGGATCTGGCATGGTGCGTACTGGTAAGGCATTCGAACAGATCGTGCAAGGTGCGCAAGCGGCAGGGGCGGATCTGATCGTGGTCGGACGTCAGAGCGATGGCGGCATCGTCAAGGCCATGCTGGGCGGAACGGCACAAAAAGTCATCGGACTGGCAGAGATGCCGGTATTGGTGGTTCGTAACTAACCCTTATGGGTAACCCCGCATATCTCGTAGCGGTTATAGACGCAGAGGGCAGGAATTCCGCCTAATAACGGAACTTGGGGCAAGCCTGCCGATAACCAAGCATTGATACAATCGACATCACAGAGGAGAAGCACAATGAATTTCGATAAAGAGCTAGACGCTCGCGGCCTGTCTTGCCCACTTCCTATCCTGAAGACCAAAAAATCTCTGGCCGACATGGGCAGCGGACAAGTGCTTAAAATCGTTTCGACCGATTGTGGCTCGGTGAAAGATATGCAAGCGTTCGCTAAACAGACCGGAAACGATTTGGTTTCGCAGACCGAAGCCGGTGGCGAATACACGTTCTTCATCGCTAAAAAATAATCAGCTGACTACGGCTTCAGGGAGAGACGCATGAGCAAGAAAATGGCGATCATCGCTACCAAAGGTACGCTAGATATGGCTTATCCGCCATTCATCCTCGCTTCCACCGCTGCCGCGTTGGGCTATGACGTGCAAATCTTTTTCACCTTCTACGGCCTGCAATTGCTGCGTAAGGATCTTTCCGATGTGAAGATCAGCCCACTGGCCAATCCAGCCATGCCCATGCCTATCCCGATGCCGGTGATGGTACAGATGCTGCCCGGTATGGAAAGCATGGCGACCATGATGATGAAACAGAAGCTACAGAAGCACGGCGTGGCTCCATTGGATCAGCTGCGCGACCTGTGCTTGGAGGCGGATGTTAAATTCGTCGCCTGCCAGATGACGGTGGACCTGTTCGAATTCGACAAGAGTGAGTTCATCGACAATGTCGAGTACGGAGGCGCCGCGACCTTCATGGAGTTCGCAGGCGAGACAGACATCTGTTTGTTCGTTTGACCCGACAACGCCGTGGTACTCCCACGGCGTTGTCGTTTTAGCAATATCTGCATTCAATAATTACACCCAGGGAGAAAATAGAATGAAGCAGAAACTACTCGTTGCAGCATTGGTCTCCAGCGGCCTTGTCTCGCCGCTGGCTCACGCCACCAATGGTATGAATCTTGAAGGTTATGGTCCGATCGCGGCCGCCATGGGCGGCGCGTCGATGGCTTACGATAACGGCACCGCCGCAGTGATGAACAAT
Source organism: Ferriphaselus amnicola (assembly GCF_000974685.2). Taxonomy (NCBI): domain Bacteria; kingdom Pseudomonadati; phylum Pseudomonadota; class Betaproteobacteria; order Nitrosomonadales; family Gallionellaceae; genus Ferriphaselus; species Ferriphaselus amnicola. The sequence continues at coordinate 1,889,077 of NZ_AP018738.1, read as the reverse complement.
CCTGCTACGTTGGGAATGATGAAAGGCGATGCGCAACTGGATGTGGCCGTCGGCGTGTTGGGACCCAGCATCACTGCGAAAGCCGGCCCGATGGTGGCAGACTCCTCCGCCACTGCGTTCTACATGCCCGCAGTCGGTTACGCTAGACGAAGCGGGCAGTTGGTCTATGGCGCAGGCGTATTCTCGCAAGGCGGCATGGGGACTGAATATGGGGCAAATACTTTCATGGCGGCTGGCTCGGGGCAGAATGTCCGCTCTGAAGTAGGCGTGGGGCGCGTCATTCTTCCGCTCGCATACCAAGTGAATGAGAGGTTCACTTTGGGCGGCAGCGTGGATTATGTGTGGGCAGGCATGGATCTGAAGATGGCTATGCCGGCCATGCAGATGGCGGGTCTGGCTACAGGTGGGTCTTTGCTCCCAGGGCTAGGCGCCGCAGTGGGCGCTGGCGCAACGTGGGGACGGGTAGATTTCTCCGATAGTAGCGCGTTTACCGGTGCGGCCAAAGGTTCCGGTTATGCCTTCAAATTGGGCGGTACGTTCAAAGCCACCGACAAGGTGACACTGGGAGCGACTTATCACAGCAAAACTTCGATCTCTGACCTAACGAGCAGTGCGGCCCTTTCTCTTGGAAATGCGGCTGGCGTAATGCAGAACATCGTCGGTTCCATCTCTGTTCATAACTTCCAGTGGCCAGAAACCTACGGTCTAGGTATGGCTGTGCAGGCAACAGATCAGTTGATGCTGGTGGCGGACTACAAGCGCATCGGCTGGAAGAGCGTCATGCAGAATTTCAGTATGTCATTCACTTCTGCGGCTGGAAATGTCAACTTCGTCTTGCCTCAAAACTGGAGTGATCAAGACGTATTTGAGTTCGGTGGTGCCTACAGAATGTCGGATGCACTCACTCTGCGAGCCGGGGTCAATATCGCCAATAATCCGGTCCCTAACAGTCTTATGAATCCGCTCTTCCCAGCGATCGGCAAGAGTCATGAGACTGTGGGTGCAAGTTACGCGTTCAACCCCGTTTCCAGCCTGCACTTCAACTATGTTTATATGAACAAGGTGACAGCGACCAATGCTCAGGGGGTAGCCGTCGATTTCGGCGGATTTAGCTCGCAATTGCTGTATAGCCATAAGTTCTGATCAACGCAGTACCGCAACATCATGGGCTGACAGTTTCGACTGTCGGCCCTTTTTGTTTTAGGCAGTCACCGATCACTGGGTTGCTCCGAGAGTTGAAGCAGACTTTGCGTTAATATCTGCCGACACATTTGTAGTAGTCGAAGTTCAAAGAACGAGGGGAGCGGTATGGACGCGATTTCCAGCGTGGCGCTGGCGACGGGACTGAGCTGGGCGAGCGGTATTCGCCTGTATGCCACGGTGTGTCTCATCGGCATATTGGCGAAGTTCGGCTACATCCAGCTTCCCGATGCGCTCGACGTGCTGTCGAACCCCTATCTCATCGGCTTGTCCGGTCTTTTGTTCGTCGTCGAATTCATCGCCGACAAATCCCCAGTAGTCGATAGCGCGTGGGACAGCATCCATACCTTCATCCGCATTCCTGCGGGTGCACTGCTGGCCATGGGGGCGATCAACAGCGCCGACCCTCTCATCGCTACCTCCGTCGCTTTGTTGGGCGGCACTTTGGCGGGAGGCACCCATTTCGCTAAATCCGGCAGCCGCGCGCTCATCAATACCTCGCCCGAACCGTTCAGCAACTGGACGGCCTCGTTCGGAGAAGAAGGGCTGGTCGCCGTCGGCCTGTGGCTGATGCTGGCCCATCCGGCGCTGTTCTTGGTGTTCCTTGTGATATTTATTGCCGGTGTGATCTGGCTGCTGCCGAAACTGTGGCGGGGGATACGCTTGGTCTGGCAGCGTACCGCGGGCGTAGGGCGTTCTGGGGTGGCGTAGTAACAGCGTTTTCTGCTCGATCAGTGATCGAAATACTCAGCCCGATGCGATAATCCAGCCTTGCTGTGACGTAAATCTTTTTGTTTTATCCCGACAATCACTACTCCAGATATTTTTATGACGACAATCAACATTCAACAGATGATGGCCGACAGCGGCGTGGCGTTCGGCACTAGCGGTGCGCGCGGCTTGGTCAGCCAGATGAGCGGCGAGGTATGCGCGGCTTACACGTTGGCGTTCCTGCAAGGACTGGGTTCGGCTTGTTCCGGGCAGAGAATCGCGCTAGGGATAGATCTGCGTCCCTCCAGCCCGGCCATCGCCCGAGCCTGCGCGGCGGCGATCCGTGAGGCAGGCTGCGTGGTGGATTATTGCGGCGTGTTGCCGACTCCGGCGCTGGCGTTGCACAGTCTGGCGCTGGGCATTCCGGCCATCATGGTCACCGGCAGCCACATCCCGTTCGACCGCAACGGCATCAAGTTCTACACCGCTCAAGGCGAGATCAGCAAAGCCGACGAGGCCGCCATCGCCGGAGCCACGGTCGAGGTCGGCGAACTCGCTGGCGACCTACCCGCCGTCAACCCCGTTGCACTCGATCAGTTCCGTCTGCGTTATACCGAGCTGTTCTCGGCGGACCTGCTCAAAGGCTGGCGCGTTGGCGTTTATGAGCATTCCAGCGCCGCGCGCGACGTGCTGAAGCAGATCCTGTCCGACCTCGGCGCGGAAGTGCTGGGACTTGAGCGCACCGATACCTTCGTACCCATCGACACCGAGGCCGTGGGCGAAGAAGACCGCCAGCGTGGACGCACCTGGGCGGCGCAACATAAGCTGGACGCGATCATCTCCACCGACGGCGACGGCGACCGCCCGCTGATCGGCGATGAGACCGGCGACTGGCTGCGCGGCGACGTGGTCGGCCTGCTGTGCTCGCACTTCCTCGGCGCGGACACCGTGGTCACTCCGGTGAGTTGCAACACCGCCATCGAAGCCTCCGGCTGGTTCAAACAGGTCATCCGCACCCGCATCGGCTCGCCCTACGTCATCGCAGGGATGGAGCAGGCCAGTGGCGGGGTGGCTGGGTTCGAAGCCAACGGCGGCTTCCTCGCTGGCAATAATCTGGTTGTCAACGGGCACCCGCTGGCCGCGCTCCCTACCCGCGATTCCATCCTGCCCGCGCTCGCGCTGCTGGCGATGGCGCGGCAACAAGGCTGCAAGATGTCCGAACTTTTGAATGGCCTGCCGCAGCGTTTTACCGCCAGCGACCGTTTGCAGAATTTCGCCGTCGCTGACAGCCGTGCCTTGCTGGAGCGTCTGCAAGCGAGTGAAGATGCTTATCGCAGTCTGTGGGGCGACGCGCTGGGTGCGGTGGTTAAACGCGACACTACCGACGGATTGCGTCTGACTTTCGCCAACGGCGAGATCGCCCACCTGCGTCCCTCCGGCAATGCACCCGAACTGCGCTGCTACGCCGAAGCCGACAGCGTGGAGCGCGCACAAGTGTTGGTGAACGAGACGCTGGCGAAGATCGCCCAGGGGTAAGAAGTGAGTAGGGTGTGCTTGCGCACCCTATCCAGAGTGCGCTTAGGCTAGGCTGACTTCAACGAGATCGCATCAAAACTTGAAGTCCACGCTATAAGTGGGATACCAAGCGGAGGGGTTCCACTGATTGCTGGCGTTCTTGAATAGTCCTACCGCAACCTTGATGTCCTTGATCGACGAGGGAATCATGTCTTTGGGGACGGGAATGCGTAAAGCGATATCGAACGTGCGTCCTCGGCCATAGCCGCCGTTGGTGTTGTGGACATTGGTAAAGCTGCCCGCCACTTCAAAACGCTCAGGAAGTTTGAAGGTGTACAGTAATTGAGGAACGATAGCATCGACTTGCTGAAGCCGATGTCTGGCTCCTACCGCTGTAGAAAGATCCATCCAGTCACTGCTGTAAAAGTTGTACATCAACCCGTAATACACCTGATTGGTCCCCGCCGCTTCATGCGACACGTAACCGTGAAAATCCAAGCGATCCGTCAGCCCGTAGCCCCAAACAACGTAGGTTTGGCCTTTGTCGTATAGCCTTCTCGGCCCGCCACTGTAAAGATCGCCGGGGTTGATCGTCACATCCAGATCGAGATTGCCTTTCCCCGCTGGTGTACCGTGGTCATAGCCCCCAGAGGCATAGGCCAAGGAGGAGGGAAGGAGTGAGGCGAGGAGGATATATTTTGTGAGGGTGTGCATTTTCAGTTACTTCTGGAGACTAGAACAGGAACTCCGAGGATGCCCGTTTGTTGTTTCTAAGTCTAGAGGAAGGGAGCAATAAGCAGTGAGCACTGTGCTTAAAACGAAGATGATCGGTGAGATACTGCTGATAAGAATCGTGGTCTGATACCTATTGCTATCAGGGCAGTCCGGCATCCAGCAACGACAGCAGTTTCTAACTGAACAGAGTGAGCAGGAAGCGCTGGGGGCGGGTGAAACGGAAGGTCGGCAGAGCAAACCCGCCCGACGACACCACCCGATACCCTTGAGACTCGGCGAGGCGTACCGCCTCTTCGACGCTGGGTGCATCGAAGTTCAGGCGGACGTTGCCTTGGCTGGGGTGATGGGCGGTTAGGGTGGGCATTGAAGTTCGGTAATTCATTGAAAAAAGAATACCGTGATACGTCCCCATTGATCCCTGTGCCTATTTGCGCCAATTTTTAGATTGGAGTTACTGCGGCAATTGCTTGAATAATGCTGTTCCGCGGGTTTCAGAACGATGCTGAAATAACAGGAATTGCCTAGATTGATTCTCTACGCTCCATTGAAGTTCGACACCTTTCGCATCAACTCGAATAAAGTGAATAACAGAAGTCTGATGAAACGAATGCCCATCCGAGTGCAGGTCATTTTCATCACGGATAATCAGTTTTCCATCCACGCAAGACGCGCTATGACGAACTATTATGGCATCTTGGTTTCCAGCGTCTCTTACAAACAAAATATTATTACTTTCGTCGAAGGCTAGTTTTACTTTTTCCACTGGACGATTGTGATGTAAAACATACATTGCCATACTGACCGACATTCCAACCTCAGGAATTATGGATGATTTGTTTTGAAAGAATGATGAAAGAACCACCCCGCTATCATCATAGACACCATTTATTCAATGACATCTACTTTCAAAAGCATCACTGTACTCATGAGCTGATGCACTGGTTGAGACAGCTATCAATAATGTTAATAACCAGCGAGTGAAGCCGGGGTCAAGTCTTGCATTCATACATATCTCCTAGCTTAATTGCCCTGCTGGCCGGGGGACGATAGGGGACGGTTTTCAAGGATTGGGGCACGTGCTTCACGAATCACAAGATATCGTGCTGTCCCCTACTTGCGCCCCCAGCTTAAATAACTTGCATTGAATGTCGCCTGACTCAGGTGGGCTTGTCAATAAAAAGTTAGAAATATCAATGTAACCAGTCTATTGCTGTATCTGTTGATATAGGTTGCTCGATATGGACGGCCTCAAGTCTTGTGGGTGGAAGCTTGAGTGTTTGTTTGGCAATCTCGTTGCCATGCGATTCAGGGCGTGATGCGATCCAGATACCGTGCCCGATACAGCAGCCGTTGCTCTGCTTCTGGGGCATCGGTGAAGGCGGCGCGGTCGTGCAGGACGTTGTTGCAGAGCAGGCCCATGCCGGGGGAAAGGCGGGTGCGGAGGATGTGGGGGGCGTCGCTTTCGAGCAGGTGTTCGAGGGCTTTGACGGCGGCGCGGGTGGTGTCGTCGTCCTTCCATTCGATGCTGCGGGTGCGGGCGGTGTAGCGCATGTGCAGATGGCCAGTTTCATCCACGGAGAATACTGGGCCGGTCTGAGCTGGGCGGGCGACGCCGTGTTCGTCGGTGCGTTCGGGGATGGTCATCGCATCGGGGACGGAAAGGGCGCGGATATGCTCGGGTTCGGCATCGCGCAGCAGCAGGTAGGCGATCTCGTGATCCAGCAGCCGATTCTCGCCGCCTTGGGCCGCGTCATGCGCGCAGTGCAGCACCATCGCGCGAATCTGCCGTTCGGGCGGGTTGTAGTAGCCGTCGGTGTGCCATTTGATCGGGCGATTGGTGTAGGGGATGTAGGCTTGCCGCTGGCCTTCCTCTTGGCACACGGTGATGCGGGAGATGCCGAGGTCATCGGCCAGCCAGTTAGCATCCAGCCTATGTAAGCCGAACTGTTCACCTAGCGCCTTGATGTCCGGCTCCGATATGTCGCGGCGGGTGGCGTAGATGGCCATGTTGCTGTGCTGACAGCGTGAGAGCAGGGCGGCGTGTTCGGCGGGGGTGAGTGTGGCGGGGTCGTCAATCTCGACGACGAACTGGTTCAAGTCGGTGATGGCGTGCGCCAGCTTGTGCTCACGCCACCGTTGGTAGGCATCGTGATCGTTCAGATCGAACGGCTTGGGCATGGTCAGTCGCCGCTGCTGGAACTACGGCGGCGCGGCGGGCGCGGTTCAGTCTCGAACAGGTCGCGCAGCGTCTTTTCCATCATCTTCACCGCTTCGGGCGCTTCGATGCTAATGATCTGGTCGATGATCCAGTCACTGTCCTTGGCATCCATGATGCCGCTCAGACAGAAGGCCAGATAGCGCATGAAGGTGTAATCCGGGCCATCTTCGCCGTAGCCGAAGTCGGCGTACTCCCCGGCGCGCAGGTTGACCTGAGCGATGAAGCGCTGCTTGCTCTCGGCTTGCGTGCCGCCCATCAAGCGACTTTCGTTCTCGGCAAAGGTCTCCGCCAAGCGGTTCGCCAGCGTGCCGGTGAAAGAGTTGCGCTCCTCAGCGGAAAGCTGTCGGTAGGCGATGCGGTCGGCCACCATGATGAGGAAGTGTAGAAATTCGGCCAGGAAGCTGAAATATTGCACCCCGACCGCGATCTCGAAATCGGCCTTGCGTGTGTTGCGCAGCGCGTTATCTGCGATGCGCCAAGCGACGAACGCCAGTGCATCCGCGATCTCTTGCGGCGTGCGTTCGCGTCCGTCCTTGAACCAGTGGCTTTTGATGCGCAAGGTCAGCCTTTGCGGATGTAGAACTCGTGGATGCCAGCACCCGATTCGAGGGTCTCCAGCAAGGTCATGCCGGTGGCCGAGGCCCAGCCGCCGATGTCAGTCTTCACGCCGGGGCAGTCGCTCACCAGCTTGAGTACTTCGCCGGTCTGCATGCCGTTCAGCAGTTTTTTGGCTTCGATGATGGGGCCGGGACAGACCGCGCCACGGATGTCCAGCGTGACGTTGGCGTTGAGTACATGCCCCTGACCTTTCTGGACGTAGTAACCGGTGCCGCCTTCGGGCATCTTCTCGCTGCGGAGGATGTGGTTGCCGGTCTGTTTCGCCCAGACGAACAAATCATCTGGCGTGCCCGGACAATCCGAAACCAGCAGCAAGACTTGCCCTGCTGCGAGTTCGTCCATGATGCGCTTCGCCCCGATGAGCGGTCTGGGGCAAGACAGCCCCTTCATATCCAGCACGATGTTAGCCATTTCCATTTGCTTCTCTCCTTATAACCAGCCCGGCTGGCGTTTAGTATCCGCCTTTGCCCAGTGGTTGCGGCAGACCGGCGACTTTGGCGGCCTGTTTGGCGGGGCCGACGGGGAATAAATCATACAGCGCCTTGCTGTCCGCTTCCGGCCAGAATTCATTCACGCCTTTCAGCATGTTACGGAAATTGGGTGTGTGGCCATTTTCGCGGTATTCGTCGCGCATGTAGTTGACCACTTCCCAGTGCTTAGGAGTCAGTTCGATGCCTTCGGCGGCGGCGATCACGGTGACCACTTCCTCACTGTAATCCGGCTCCAGCAGATAGCCTTCTGCGTCGACTTCCAGTTCGTTTCCTGCGACTACATAGCTCATTGCTCTCTCCCTTTCTTCTTTAAGTAAAAAACGTCACTCCAAACTGGAGATGACTTTGTAAGGCACAAATACGCCGCATCCGTAACGGCGAGCGGCACCCATGCCTGCGCATTGCAACATCAGCGAGGATTCAGGTTTGAGGTCGTGCAGCACCAGACTGAATCCCGAGATCGTTTGCTGACCGTCGGACAGCTGCCCTTGTCTGCCGCAGATGATCTGAGCCTGAATGCCTAACTCGGCAAGCCGAGCCAGAACCTCATCCATGAACACGGCCTCATCTCCGGTGGCCGCGACCAGATGGGCGTGCAGCGTAGGATAGGACTGGAGTGGGCGCAGTTTGCCCGCGCCTAGCGTGAGTGTGTTGCCAGCCACATCCAGTTGAGATCCGGCCAAGCCGAGCGCGACGCTGGCGAGTTCCTGCGGCAGGCGCAACACCAATTTGGCGCGCTTGGGGAGTAGATGGAGCGTGTCGCTCTCGGCAGTGCGTAACGGCAAGACGGCGATGCGGTCATCGTTCGCCAGTGCGGGTTCGATCTGTGTCAGTTCCGTCCAGAGCGCGAACGGATAAGTGGCTGGCAGCGAATCTCCGGCCAGATCGAACACCACATCGGTCATGTCGATGGGGGCGAGGCTCACTTGCGCTCCTGCGACTTGGCCCAAGTTTGCATGGCGGCTGCCCATTGCTCGGCGCTCTCAGGGTCGATATCAAAGATGGTAAAGCGCTTGCCCTCGCGGATGCGGATGCGCAAGAGGCTCATGCCGCCTTCGGCATGATCGATCTGTTGCAGCTCGATCTCTTGGCTGCCCAGCGGGACTTTGAACTTTGCCAATGCGGTGATTTCGGCCATATTTGACGCTCGATGTGGGTGGAAGCTGTGAGGCGCGAGTCTATCGCCATTCCATCCGGCTTTGGAATACTACTAGGGGTGGGGCGGTGTCACCCGTAAGGGTAGTAAAAGTAGCCGCTACGGGTGGTTGCTTGCGGGATTAAGCCGCCAACAGCGCGTACATCGGCGGCTTCGGGAAAACGATCAGCTTTTAAGGAAGGCCAGCAGGTCGGCGTTGAGTTGGTCTTTGTGCGTGTCCGCGAGGCCGTGGGGCGCGCCCGCGTAGATCTTCAGCGTCGCAGTCTTGATCAGTTTAGACGAGCGGAGAGCCGTAGCGCCGATAGGCACGATCTGATCGTCGTCGCCGTGGACGATCAGCGTCGGCACATCGAACTTCTTGAGGTCTTCGGTGAAATCCGTCTCCGAGAACGCCTTGATGCAATCGAAGGTGTTCTTGTGACCGGCCATGATTCCCTGATGCCAGAACGTGTCTATCATGCCCTGCGAAACCTTGGCGCCGGGCCGGTTGGCACCGAAGAACGGGCCGCTGGCGAGGTCTTGGTAGAACTGCGAGCGGTCGGCGAGGCAAGCCTGACGAATCTCGTCGAACTTTTCCATCGGTAATCCACTGGGGTTGCTCGCCGTTTTCAGCATCAGCGGCGGGACGGCGGCGATCAGCGCCGCCTTGGCTACCCGTTGCGTACCATGACGGCCGATATAGCGCGCGACTTCGCCGCCGCCAGCGGAGAAGCCGACCAACACGACATCGTTCAGGGCTAGCGTTTCAATGAGCTCCGCGAGGTCGTCGGCATAAGTGTCCATATCGTTGCCATTCCAAGGCTGGCTCGACCGCCCGTGGCCGCGACGGTCATGGGCGATGCAGTGATAGCCATTGGCGGCGAGGAACATCATCTGCGCTTCCCAGCTGTCCGCACTGAGTGGCCAGCCGTGGCTGAACACTACCGGCTGACCGCTGCCCCAGTCCTTGTAATGAATTTGCGTGCCGTCTTTGGTCGTGATCGTGCTCATGATTGATTCCGCCTTCCTTGATGAATTGTTGAGATGCGAAACTTGTGTGAAGTTCATTGCCGCTTTGATTCTTTACGGCATGGCCGCTGCTTCACGCATACTGATAATCCGTTTGACGATTTCCTCGGCGCAGCCCCAAGAAAAAGTGAATCCTGAACCGCCGTGACCGTAATTGTGAAAGATCCGATAGGGCGTCTCTTGTTCTAAGCGGACGTTCTTTTTTCGATACGGTCTAAGCCCGACGCTCAGAGGGTCGGATTCATCGAGCACCGCAGATTTGAGCGTGGGCAAGAACTCTTGACATCTTTGCAAGATCCCCCGGACGGGCGCGTAGTTGCCAAGTCCGATGTCCATATCCCATTCCCCTAACTCTGCAATTCCACCAAGAATGAGATGATCGGGGCCACGGGGGATGATGTAGATCATTTGCTGGTTTTCGACCTTGTCGTCGAGTGCGACGCAGTGAGCTGCGGCGATTCTGGGCATCGTGCTTCCATCGTTCATGACTCGAATCAACGCGCCTCGTAACGGTTGCATCGAATGATCTCCGGCTAATTCGATCGAACCGAGACCTGAGCAGTTGACGATGGCGCACACCGTGTATTCATCGCAGAGTGATGGTTCCAAGTCCGCCAAGGGCTGTAGTAGTTTGCGTTGCTCGAATCGGCAACCCAGCCTCACCAGCTCGCTGCGCAGCCATTCCATATAGACATCGGTTTCGATCAGCGGCGACAAGTAGCTATACGCATCACACAATCCCAGTCCGCGACTGACACCATGCTGATCGATCAGGCTCGGTGTGTGCACGAAGCTTTTTACGTGTAGTTTGGTTTCCTCCATTTTTTGCAACTCTGCGGGGGTGTCTTCGACTCGATCCCTAAAATAAAAGACAGCAGGAATCATCCTGACCCCAGTCTTAGACTGTGTGGAAAGTCCATTAAATCGTTCATACGAAGTTGTCGCCCATTGCTTCGACCTGCGTAGTGATTCCGAATCGGTATGGTAGCCACAGACGGCGGGAGGCCATTCCCAAAGCGCGCCGGCTACGACGGATGGCGTGAATTCAGCGGTCTTTTCCGCTAGAACGGTCACCTCGAATCCAGCATCGAAAAGACACCTTGCCGTCGTAAGTCCGCTCACTCCGGCGCCAACTACAAGAACGCGGTTACTCATCGGGCATCCTTCTCAATTTCAAGCTTAGTGACAGGCTTATGGCTGATGGACGTTGGGAACATCACCTCGCCGTTCGGAACCTTAGTGCCCTCCGGCCACAAATGAAAAATGATGCCGTCGGTTTTGGAGGCGGCTTCGGCAATCTCTTTCGTCTTTGCGGGTGAGACATCAAGAACCTGCACGCGGCCTGAGGCAACCTCTACTTTATGGTCGTGGTAGTGCGTATTCCATTGTTCCAGCGTCACGTTGCTACGCACCAGCTTCTGATCAATGAAGTATTCGATTTCAATAAGCTCGGCATTTGGATCGGTGGATAGGAAGATCATGCACTGCATGATCTCCGGCTTAATTGGCTTGCAATAGTGGTGATACGGACCATGCACTGCACCGTCTTCATGGCGATGCGGCGCGACGATGTGAATGTTGTAGCCATCCGCTGGGCTTTTGGGCTGCTCTCCGGCAAGCACAGGGCAGGTCGCAACGATGGCTGCACTAAATGCTGCGAGGAGACGAGGCCAATTTTGCCTATTTATCTTCTCTACAAAACTATGTGGCCACATGACGATCTCCCGTAGAAATTGGCGGCGCTACAGCACACGCATGAAGGCCACAAGATCCTTCTTTTCCTGTGCATTCAGCTTTAATTCCAGTACCAGATTGAAAAATTCCACGGTGTCCTCCAGCGTCAGCAAACGATCATCGTGCAGATACGGGGGCGAGTCCTTGATGCCGCGCAGTGGAAAGGTTTTGATCGGACCGTCCGCTGAGGCTGTGCGACCGTTGATCGTGACCTCTTTGAAGAAGCGCTCCACTTTCAGGTTGTGCATGGAGTTGTCGGTGTAATACGGCGGGGTGTGGCAGGTTGCACACTGGCCTTTGCCGAAGAAGACTGTCTGGCCACGCAACTCGCTTTCGCCAGCGTTAGCGGGATCTAGCTTGCCAAAGACGTTCAATTTGGGCGCGGGCGGGAAGTCGAGCAGAGCCTGAAATTCCGCCATGAAGTGCACTTGGCTGCCGCGCTCAAGGACGTTAGTGCCTTTACGCGTAGCATCTGCCGGGATGCCGTCGAAGTAGGCGGCGCGCTGCTCGAATTCGGTGAAATCCTCCACGGTCTTTAGCGCGCGCTGCGAGCCGAACAGGCGCTGAATGTTCACACCGCGCAGCGATGGCGTATCGATCCGATGACGATGTTCGTTGGGGCGAATGTCACCGACGGTATGCGTGGAGGCGTTGGTATGTCCGTTGGCGTGGCAATCGAAGCAGGCCACGCCCGGATGTGCTTTCAAGCTGCGGCGGTCTGCGGTGGCGTTGAACTGTTGCTGGGGAAACGGCGTGACCAGCAAGCGCAATCCTTCGAGTTGCTTGGGATTGAGGATGTCTTTGAACAACTCGTTGAAACTGGCTAGCGTCACCAGCTTCCCTTGCGACACGTCGCCCAGATCGGGCCGTGTCGTCAGGTAGATCGGAGCTGGGAATTCGGGCAAAAAATGATCCGGCAAGTCGAAATCCAGATCGAAGCGCGTCAAATCACGCTCAGTCTGTCTCTTCGTTTCCTCGATCAAGAATTTGGGGAAGATCATGCCGCCCGCTTCATGGTAAGGGTGCGGTAATGGCAGGAAGCCGGCGGGCCAGAGCTGCTTTTCTCGGACCTCATCCGGCGTCAGAGCGGCGAGTTTCTCCCATGTCATGCTACGGGGCAGCTTGACGTGCACACCTACTTGAATCGGCTTGCCGCGCGACATGGTCGTTGTGTCGCTAGGCCGGTTATCTAGATCGTAGCGTTCCGCGAGCAAAGCCTGTTGGCGCTGCGCAAATTTCGGTTTCTCCGCTTGCATGCGTTGGCTCAAGGTGGAGAAATCTTCATCGGCGGCTGTAGCTGTTAGCGCGAAGCAAACGGCCGCTGGGGTGAGCAATGCCGTAGATAGCCAGCCGATTCGATCCCAAACAAACATGACTTGCTCCTTCTCGATGTGGTGGCAGGCATGCACCTTGATCGCCATTTTTACCGCGCGCGAATGTGATTAGAACGAAAGCTGTCCTAAGCTATCTTTGTCCTCAGAGCGCACTACCTACACTTTTGCTCGCGCTTGGGATGAGTGCGGAAGTGTTCGTGGATGAAGGCTAATCTCGTGATCCGGCGCGGTCTGTTTGTTGGCGCACATAGATCTGAGCTTGTTCACAAGCGAGCGCATCGTAATAAACCACTCCATGGGTAAAGAGGGAGCAGGGCTGCATTAAATGCAGCAAGAAGCGATAAGCAGGATAAGAGGGTATGGGTGAATCTCTGGTCGCATCGCCCAGAAGATGCTGTGATACCACCCGTAAGGGTTATAAAAAATAGCCGCTCTGGGTGATGGTTTGCTAGCTTGATGCCCCGTAGTATGCGACTCCATCAACAAAAGGTTGTCGCCGGATAGTTATGGCGCAGTCAGTCGTTCCAATTACTTGTTCCAGTCATTACCGGGTCATTGAATGAGTTGTCGGGTGCTGTCACTCGATCCAACTGAAAGGAAGAATTATGGCGAAGAAAATGCATGATACCCCCAACCTCGATCAATTGGAGGATGGTCCGTGGCCCAGTTTTGTGACCGGTCTGAAGGACCTGGCCAAGGATAAAGATTACGTCGTTGACCTGCTGGGTCAGCTTGAAGAGTCTTATAAGACACGCAAGGGCTACTGGAAGGGCGGTACCGTGGGTGTCTATGGTTATGGTGGCGGTGTGATCCCGCGCTTTACCGAGCTAAAGAACGAGGACGGTACGCCAAAGTTCAAGGACGCAGCTGAATTCCATACCCTGCGCATCATGCCTCCCCCCGGCATGCACTACGACACTGGCACTTTGCGCCAATTCTGTGACTTGTGGGAGAAGCACGGCTCCGGCCTGATCGCTTTCCACGGACAGTCCGGCGACATCATGTTCCAAGGCGCGACCACCGATAACGTGCAAAAGGCGTTCGACGAGCTCAATGAGATGGGCTTTGACTTGGGCGGTGCTGGCCCAGCAGTGCGTACTTCGATGTCCTGCGTGGGTGCGGCGCGTTGCGAGCAGTCCTGCTACGACGAAGCTAAGACGCATCGTGCGGTACTCAATACTTTCCTCGACGACATCCATCGTCCTTCGCTGCCATATAAGTTCAAGTTCAAGTTCTCGGGTTGCCCGAACGACTGCATGAATTCCGTACAGCGCGCTGACATGGCTGTGATCGGCACTTGGCGCGACAACATCCGCACCGACGAAGCGCTGGCGAAGAAGTGGTTCGTCAAGCACGGCATGGACGAGCTGGTGAACGACATCGTGGCGCGTTGCCCGACCAAGACCTTCCAAGTCAAGGAGTTGAGCAAGATCAAGGGTGGCGAGCATATCTCTACTGTAGCGGTGAACGACACTCACGGCATCGAGATCAATAATCAGGACTGCGTGCGCTGCATGCACTGCGTCAACGTGATGACCGGCGCGCTGGCGCCGGGCAAAGACAAGGGCGCGACTGTGCTGGTGGGCGGAAAGAGTCACCTGAAGATCGGCGGCCTGATGGGTACCGTGGTCATTCCGTTCATCAAGCTGGATACGGATGAAGGCGTGGAGCAACTGGTCGATTTCGCCCAGCGCACCATCGAATTCTTCGCTGAGAACGCACTGGAACACGAGCGTACCGGCGAGATGATCGAGCGTATCGGCCTGACCAACTTCCTGGATGCGATGGAGATCGATGTCGATCCGTCCATGGTCAACTCGCCGCGTATGAACCCTTACGTGCGTACCGATGGTTGGGACGACGAAGTCGCCAAGATCAACGCCAAGAAACAAGCTGCCTGAGGAGATAGACAATGAATCAAGCTGTTCAAGCCGCCGCGCCTGCTCAAAAGCGCAAGCCCAAAGAGACGGGCGTACCGGATAACAAGAAATTCCTGCACCCAGCGTTGGTGAAGAACTACGGCGACTGGAAATACCACGACCGTCCCCGTCCCGGTGTGCTGCATCACGTCGCGCATGGTGGCGACGAAGTGTGGTCAGTGCGTGCCGGTACGCAGCGTCAGATGGATGTACATACCATCCGCAAGCTGTGCGACATCGCTGACAATTTCGCTGAAGGTCGAGTGCGTTTCACCATTCGCTCCAACATCGAATTCATCGTGTCGGACGCGGCCAAGGTTGATCCGCTGATCGCTGAATTGGAAAAGAGCGGCTTCCCTGTTGGCGGCACCGGTAACTCGGTTTCGATGATCGCCCACACGCAAGGCTGGCTGCACTGCGACATTCCAGGCACCGATGCGTCTGGCGTGGTGAAGGCGCTGATGGATGAGTTGTATGACGAGTTCAAGCGCGAAGAGATGCCGAACCGCGTACACCTTTCGACCTCCTGCTGCGAGATCAACTGCGGCGGGCAGGCTGACATCGCCATCATCGTGCAACACACCAAGCCGCCGGTCATCAATCACGATCTGGTCGCTAACGTGTGCGAACGCCCGACCGTGGTGGCACGCTGCCCCGTTGCGGCGATCCGTCCCGCGATGGTCAACGGCAAGCCTTCGTTGGAGATCGATGAGACCAAATGTATGTGCTGCGGCGCGTGCTACCCACCTTGCCCTCCGATGCAGATCAACGATCCAGAGAATTCCAAACTGGCGATCTGGGTGGGCGGTAAGAACTCCAATGCGCGCGGCAAGCCGACCTTTATGAAGATGGTTGCTTCCGGTCTGCCCAACAACGCACCGCGCTGGCCTGAAGTCGCCGAAGTGGTGAAGAACATCATCGCGGTTTACAAGGCGGATGCTCGTCCTTGGGAACGATTGGCTGACTGGATCGACCGTATCGGCTGGCCGCGCTTCTTCGAGAAGACCGGATTGCCGTTCACCAAGTACCTGATCGACGATTGGCGTGGTTCGCGTGCCAATCTGAATGCTTCGACACACATCCGCTTCTAAGAGGACTTGAGGATGAAATTCGGAATCGTTGTGAATGAAGGGCCGTACCAGCATCAAGCCAGTGATTCGGCCTACTTGTTTGCCAAGGCAGCTATCGCCGCCGGTCACGAAGTGTGGCGCGTGTTCTTCTACCATGATGGCGTGAACAATGCGTCGCGACTGACCGCGCCACCTCAGGATGATCGTAATGTCGTCAACCGCTGGAGCAAGATGGCTGATGAACACAAGGTTGATCTGGTGGTGTGCGTGGCGGCAGCTTTGCGTCGCGGCATTCAGGAAGAGAATCTGGCGGCCGGATTCCGTATCTCCGGTCTCGGCCAGTTGGTCGAAGCAGGCATCCAGTGTGACCGTCTGGTCACCTTCGGCGATTGAGGAGTAGCGAGATGAGTGATACGAAAAAATTCATGTTCGTCAATCGCAAGGCCCCTTATGGGACGGTCTATGCGCTGGAATCGCTGGAGGTGGTGCTGATCACCGCCGCCTTCGATCAGGACGTGTCGCTGGTGTTCATGGACGACGGCGTCTATCAGTTGAAAAAGGGCCAGCAGACCAAGGGCATCGAGACCAAGAATTTCTCGCCAGCCTACCGTGCGCTGGAAGGCTATGACATCGAGAAGCTGTATGTCGAGAAGGAAGCCATGGAAGCGCGTGGTCTGACTGAAGATGATCTGCTGGTCGATGTCACTGTGCTCAGCCGCGCCGAGATGGGCGCGTTGATGGATGAGCAAGACGTGGTCTTGAGTTTCTAAGGGGGAACAGATGCTACATATCATCAATCAGTCACCCATGAACAGCACGACACTAGACAGTTGTCTGAATACCGCTAACGGCGGCGACATTCTGCTGATCGAAGATGCTGTGTATGCGGCAACGCGCGGCAGTGCGACTGAAGCCAAATTGCGTTCAGCGATGGGACGTTTCAAGATACATGTGCTGATGCCAGATCTAGAGGCACGTGGTCTGGGCGACCGTCTCATGGATGGCGCGACGCCCGTGGACTATAGTGGCTTCGTCGAACTGACAGTCAGCAACAAAACCAGCCAATCCTGGTTGTAATCATCAATTCTTACAAAGGAGAACAGCATGGCCAATATCGAAGTCGGTGGTAACAGCTACGAAACAGACGAAGAGGGTTACCTCGTCAACCTGTCGGATTGGAACGCCGATATCGCGAATTACATCGCAGCCACCGAGAGCATCAACATGAGTGAGCAGCATTGGGAAGTGGTCAACTTCCTGCGCGAGTATTTCGAGGAGTATCAGATCGCTCCCGCCGTGCGCGTGTTGACCAAGGCCATCGGTAAGAAGTTGGGTGCAGACAAAGGCAACAGCGAATACCTGTACGGCCTGTTCCCCTATGGCCCCGGCAAGCAGGCGTGCAAGATCGCCGGTCTGCCCAAGCCAACAGGTTGCGTCTAAAAAATGGGCTGAGTGCTGAGTGCAGGGTGCTCAGCACTTCCAATACTCAGAACTCAGCACTCAGAACTGAATAACATGAGCCTACTCTTTGCGATCCTGTTCTACGCGGCGACCTTGCTGTTCGTCGTCGGGCTGTTCCAGCGTATCCGTACTTATGCCAATACACCGGCACCGCTGAAGATACCCACTACCCCTGCACCGATCACGACGGGCGGAGTGGTGTTGCGCATGACGCGTGAAGTGGTGTTCTTCGAGAGCCTGTTCAAGGCCAATCTGTGGACATGGGCAATGAGCATCATGTTTCACGGCAGTTTGCTACTGGTGGCATTGCGTCACCTCAGATATTTTACCGATCCCGTCTGGGGATGGGTTGCCATGATCCAACCATTCGGCACGTATGCTGGTTTTACCATGCTGGCAGGCTTGGGCGGATTGTGGGCTCGACGCCTGTTCGTCGAGCGCATCCGCTACATTTCTACCTTGTCCGACCATTTGATGCTGGTGTTGCTGATGGGCATCGCCGCCTCGGGTTTGATGATGAAATTCATTACGCACACAGATGTGGTCGCGGTCAAAGGCTTCTTCTTGGGCTGGCTGCATCTCAGCATCCAACCGTTGCCTGCGGAGGCGATCCTTGCGTTCCACCTGTTGTCGGTTGTCGCGCTTCTGGCGATTTTCCCCTTCAGCAAACTGCTACATGCGCCTGGAATATTTTTCTCGCCTACCCGCAATCAGACTGACAATCCGCGCGAGAAGCGTCATCTGAGCGCTTGGGCTGCCAAGATGGAATCGGAGAACTGAGATGGCTGACGTCGCCGCACCTGCCTACCGCATCATTCCCATCATTCCTGCGCTGAAACCGGGCGCAATGGAAGGGAAGGGGCCGTTCGTTGCTAATGAGAAAATCAACGAAGCACTCGGTTTTCCCGGAAAAATGGCCGAGAACTGGCAAGAGACGCACGATGCAGTCATCGCCAAGATGGGCGAATTGCTGGGCAAGTACCGTTCGCTCAAAGTCTATATGGATGCCTGCGTTCATTGCGGCGCGTGCTCCGATAAGTGCCACTATTTCATCGGCACGCAAGATCCGAAGAACATGCCGGTGGCGCGTCAGGACTTGATGCGCAGCGTGTACCGTCGTTACTTCACACTGCCCGGCAAGCTATTCCCCGCGCTGGTCGGTGCGCGTGATCTGACGCGCGAAGTGCTGGACGAGTGGTACAACTATTTCAATCAGTGTTCCGAATGCCGCCGTTGCTCGGTGTTCTGCCCTTACGGCATCGACACCGCCGAAGTCACCATGGCCGCACGCGAGATCTTGGATTCCGTTGGCTACGGCCAGAAGTATTCCAACGAGATCATCGGCAAGGTACACAAGATCGGTAACAACCTCGGTTTGCCCGCTCCGGCGCTGATCGACACGCTGGAAGGTCTGGAAGAGGACGTGAAGGATGCAACAGGCATCGATGTACGCTTCCCCATCGACGTGAAGGGCGCAGAAGTGTTGTTGATCACGCCGTCTGCTGATTTTTTTGCCGAGCCGCACATCGACAGTCTGATCGGCTACGCCAAAGTTTTCCATGCCACTGGCACCAGTTGGACACTGTCGTCGATGTCGTCCGAGGCCGGTAATTTCGGCATGTTCATCGGTAACTACGACCAGTTGCGCACCATCGCCATGCGTATCCGTCAGGCCGCGCTGGAATTGGGCGTGAAGCGCATCGTAGTCGGTGAGTGCGGCCACGCTTGGCGCGTCGCCTATAGTTTCTGGAACACCCTGACTGGCGTGGGTGATGGCGCAGATGCCAACGACCGTTTCGCGCAGATGTTGCAGAAACAGCTCGATCATCGTTACAAGCAGCCCGCACATATCTGCGAATTCACTTGGGACATGATTCAGGACGAGCGCCTGAGTTTTGATAAATCCAAGAACGACAAACACATCATCACGTTCCATGATTCCTGCAACGTGGCGCGGGGTTCGCGCATGGGCGATTTTGCGGGCGGTCAGTTCGAGATACCGCGCAACATCATCAAGGCCGTGGCTAACAACTATGTCGAGATGCGCGACGGCACTACACGCGAACAGACCTTCTGCTGCGGTGGTGGTGGTGGTTTGCTGACTGACGACCTGATGGATTTGCGGGTCAAAGGTGCGCTGCCACGCATGGAGGTGTTGCAACAGGTGGTGGACGGGCATGGTGTGAACTTCATGGCGACCATCTGTGCGATCTGCAAAGCACAGTTCACCAAGGTCATGCCCATCTACGGCTTCGACCGCAGGATGGTGGGTGGCGTACATCAATTGGTCAGCAATGCGATCATTTTGGGCGATAAGTAACAAGCGATTTAATCTGGAGGCTGGACATGTCGGCAACAACTGAAACCCCGCAAAATCTCACTTTCCGTCGCTATAAAGACGGTGAAAACAAGGTGCGTCGCCTGAATCAGAAGATATTTCAGGCC
The DNA here is from genome assembly GCF_000974685.2 of Ferriphaselus amnicola. Lineage (NCBI taxonomy): Bacteria > Pseudomonadati > Pseudomonadota > Betaproteobacteria > Nitrosomonadales > Gallionellaceae > Ferriphaselus > Ferriphaselus amnicola. The sequence goes on along the minus strand of NZ_AP018738.1, from coordinate 1,869,462 downwards.
AGCTACTCCTACAAGTGCCCCACTTACATCCAGTCCACTCCGCCGTGTCAGGGCAGTTGCCCAGCAGGTGAGGATATTCGCGGTTATCTGGCCATCGTGCGCGGAACAGAGAAGCCGCCGGTTGGCGCTGACGGTAAGCCTGTCATGCCTTGGCAGGAATATGCTTGGCGTCGTCTGACCGAAGCCAACCCGTTCCCGTCGGTGATGGGGCGGGTGTGTCCAGCTCCGTGTGAATCCGGCTGTAACCGAAACGAGGTTGAAGATCACGTTGGCATCAACTCGGTCGAACACTTCCTCGGTGAATATGCGGTCGCTAACAATCTTAAATTTAAGCAGCCTGTCGTCGAAGCTTCCGGCAAGAAGGTCGCTATTCTCGGCGGCGGCCCTGCTGGCCTGTCCTGTGCCTATCAACTGGTGTTGAAGGGCCACGAAGTCACCATCTTTGACGAACACGCATTCCTTGGCGGCATGATGCGTTATGGCATTCCTGGCTTCCGTACACCACGCGATGTGTTGGACGCTGAGATTCAGCGCATCCTCGATCTGGGCGTGAAGACACGCATGAACTGCCACGTGGGCAAGGACATCACGCTGGAGCAGATCCGCCAAGAATTCGATGCCGTGTTCTTGGGTATGGGCGCACAGGCAGGTCGTGCATTGCCTATCGCCGACAGCGAAGCACCCAATGTGGTGACTGCGACCGCTTTCCTGAAAGCCTTCAATGACGGGCGGTTGCAGCACGTCGGCAAGCGTGTGGTCGTGGTCGGCGGCGGTGACACTTCGATCGACGTGGCGACGGTCGCACGCCGTTTGGGACATATCTCCCATGCCAATCCAACCGATACCGAACATGCTATCGCCGGACGCATGGCGCATGACGTGGCGGAAATCTCGGCCAAGGAAGGCGCGGATGTGACGCTGACTTCGATCTTCAATATCGATAAGATGCAGGCCAACAAGCATGAGATCGAGCAGGCGCTGGCCGAAGGTATCCACATTCGCGGCAGTCTGGTGCCGGTCGGCATCGTGCGCGGTGCGGATGGTCGCGCCACGGCTCTGCGTGTGATGCAGTGCGAAGCCAAGATGGCGGGTGGGAAGCTGGAGATCAAGAACATCGAAGGATCCGAGCAGGACATCGAGGCCGATCTGATCGTCTCGGCCATCGGGCAGGCGGTGGACTTTACCGGGCTGGAAGCCTTTAACAACGGCAAAGGTGCGGTCTCGACCGATCGCAACTATGTGGTGAATGGACAACAGGGCGTGTTCGCCGGCGGTGACGTGATCCGTCCGCATCTGCTGACCACTGCCATCGGTCATGGCTCCATCGCGGCTGATGGTATCCATAACTTCCTATTGGGACGAGATCTAGAGAAGCGTCCCAAGATCGATGCGCATCAGTTCGACCTGATGCGTAAATTGGCAGAGAAGGGCATCAAGATCGAGACAGCCAGTGAGCCGCTGCGCGGCACCTGCGATTCCAATGTCGCGGTGCACAACTTCGATGACCGTTCGGATCGCTACATCATCCCGCACGACAAGCTGTTCCTCGGGCATTTTGGCTACACCGCGCGCAACAAGCGCAATGTGGTGACGCTGGATAAGGAAAGCGCGCTGGGCAACTTCGATGATCGACTGGGTGTGCTCGGCGAGAAGGACGCAGTCTCCGAAGCCAAGCGCTGCATGAGCTGCGGCATGTGCTTCGAGTGCGACAACTGCGTGGTGTATTGCCCGCAGACCGCTGTTTCCCGCGTGAAGAAGAGCGAGGCAACTACGGGCCGTTATGTGAAGACCGATTACGATAAGTGCATCGGCTGCCATATCTGTGCGGATGTCTGTCCGACCGGCTACATCCAGATGGGCCTTGGGGAATAGCGAGCGCCAGATGTTCAGACTGCTCACCGCCATTTTGCTTGCCTGCTGCGTCAGCCTGACGGCCAGCGCACATGAAAGTTCGTTCACACCCAAGCTGGACATCGGCAAGGGAGGGAAGTGTGTGGAAGATGAATCGACCATGCGCAACCATCATTACGAGTTGATCCGTCATCAGCGCGACGATACGATGCGTAAGGGCATCCGTGGCGGCAAGTACAGTCTAGCCGGTTGTGTCGATTGTCACGCCAGCAAGAAGAACAACAGTGTGTTGGGCAGCAGCGAGAATTTCTGCCAAGGGTGTCACGAGTATGCAGCGGTCAAGCCGGACTGCTTCGAGTGTCACAGCAGCAAGCCACGCAAAGCCGTCGGAGAAGCCAAATGAGCGAGATCAATAACGACCGTCGCCAGTTTATGGGCAAGGCACTGGCCTTGGCTGGTTTGGCCATCGCGCCGGGTGTGATGCTCTATGACGTGGCACACGCTGGCAACGACGGCAAGCCCGCTTCCAGCAAAGTCCGTTGGGGCATGTTGATCGACTCCAATCAGTGTCAGGAGGGGTGCGACGATTGCGTGACCGCCTGCAATACCGAAAACGGCTTGTCCGGTGGAAAAAAATCCACCGATTCGCAGTGGATACGTAAGGTCGAGCTGAAGGACATGCGTAGTGGCCGCAGCCTCAATCTGCCGATGATGTGCCAACACTGTGCCGAGCCACCTTGCGTCGATGTTTGTCCGACGCAAGCTTCATTCAAACGTGCCGACGGTATCGTGCTGGTCGATAAGCACCGCTGCATCGGCTGTCGTTACTGCATGATGGCGTGTCCGTATAAGGCGCGTTCCTTCGTGCATGAGGAACTTCACGATCAGAACCCTGATGTGCCGCGCGGCAAGGGGACGGTGGAGAGCTGTACCTTGTGCGTGCATCGCGTGGATCGCGGCGAATCCCCCGCTTGCATGGAAGCTTGCGCTAAGGCTGGGCACAACGCCATTCTGTTCGGCGATCTGAATGACCCGGAAAGCGAGATATCCAAGCGTATCAGCAGCGTTGCCACGTCGCAGATTCGCGCCGATCTGGGCTTGAACCCAGGCATCCGTTATCAGGGAGTGTGACATGCCTACACCAGCGTCCTTAAGGGCTAAGAATCGACTTTATTATGTGCTGCTGGCCTTAGGCGGAGTGGTTGCTCTGGCTGGACTATATGCCGTGCACATGATGGAAGAACATGGCCATATCATCAGCGGAATGAACAATCAGGTCGTGTGGGGCATCCCGCATGTGTTCGCCATCTTTCTGATCGTTGCTGCGTCGGGTGTGTTGAATGTTGCCTCCATCGGTTCGGTGTTCGGCAAGGCAATCTACAAGGCGCGCGCACCGTTGGCTAGCTTACTGTCGCTCGCGATGCTGTCGGGCGGGTTGACTGTGCTGATGCTGGATCTGGGGCGTCCTGATCGCGTCATCGTTGCTGCGACCAACTACAATCTCACCTCAGTGTTCGCTTGGAACGTGGTGTTGTATTCGGGCATGTTCTCGCTGGTGATCGTTTATCTGTGGACGATGATGGAGCAGCGCATGAACCCGTTCAACAAGGCAGCTGGCTTGGCCGTGTTCGTCTGGCGTTTCGTGCTGACCACCGGTACTGGGCTGATCTTTGCATTCCTGACCGCACGTCAGGCTTACGGCTCAGCACTGCTGCCGCCGATGTTCATCGTGCTGTCGTTTGCATGGGGGCTGGCGGTGTTCCATGTGGTGCAGACCGTCATTTACGCGTGGAACGACAAAACACTCGACCCAACGATCCTGCAACGTAAAAAGAACCTGCTCGGCGTATTCGTCATCGCATCGCTGTACATGGTTGCGGTCTATCATCTGACCAATCTTTATTTTGCGCACCAAGCTCGATTCGAGCATTTCATCCTGAGCGATGGCGGTGTCTATACCTTGCTGTTCTGGCTTGGTTATGTCATGTTCGGCAATGCGATCCCGCTCGGTTTGATCTACGCGCCGGGACTCGGCAAGACTCGATGCGTGATGGCGGCTTCGATGCTCGTCGTATTGGGCGCTTTCTCTTTGCTGTATGTGTTCATCATCGGTGGTCAGGCGTTCCCACTCAACATCTTCCCCGGCTATGAAGCCAGTAGCAGCTTTGGCGATGGGCAGATCGCGAGTTATCAGCCATCGATCTACGAGTTTCTGCTGGGTTTTGGTGGCTTGGCAATCGCCTTCATCATCACCACGGTCAGCGTGCGTGTGCTGAATTTCATGCCACAGGACAAGGCTTACATCGCCGACTAACACTTTCGGAAGGCTGCCATGAATCGTATGCTCATTTCGGCAGCACATAAATCGTCCGGCAAGACCATGGTCAGCATCGGTTTGTGCGCTGCACTCGCAGCGCGTGGCCATGTCGTGCAACCGTTCAAGAAGGGCCCAGACTACATTGATCCGATGTGGCTGAGCCAAGCCGCTGGACGTTCCTGCCGTAACCTTGATCTTTATCTGATGGAGCGCGACGACATCGTCGCCACGTTCGCTCGCCATGCCACGGAAGTAAACATAGTTGAAGGTAACAAGGGCTTGTATGACGGCCTTGCGCTGGACGGCAGCAACAGCAACGCGGCGTTGGCCAAGATGCTCGACTTGCCGGTGATACTGGTGATCGACGCACGCGGCATGACGCGCGGTATCGCGCCGCTGATCCTCGGCTATCAAGCGTTTGATCGCGACATCAACATCGCCGGAGTCATCCTCAACAACCTAGGTGGATCACGCCACGAATCCAAGCTGCGCGCGGTGATCGAGCACTATACCGATGTGCCGGTGATCGGTGCGATTCACCACGATGAGCGCCTTGCCATCGTCGAGCGGCACCTCGGCCTGATGCCGAGCAACGAGTCGCATGTTGCTAGTGCCAAGATCAAACAGATCGCCTCGGCCATCGCCGAACAAGTCGATCTGGACAAGCTGCTGGTACTGACGCAGAAAGAATCGCTGGCTATCCCGCACACGGCCACGGTGAGCCCATTGCCATGTGGCGAGAAGGTGCGCATCGCCATCGCGCGCGACCGCTCGTTCGGTTTCTATTACGCGGATGATCTAGATGCGTTGGAGGCGGCGGGGGCGGAACTGGTGCCCTTTGACACCTTGCGCGATGCGCATCTACCTGACGTGGATGGGCTGTACATCGGTGGCGGTTTTCCCGAGACCTGCGCTACTGAACTGGAAGCGAATGTGACGTTGCGCGGAGAGATCAAACGCGCCATCGATCAGGGAATGCCCGCCTACGCCGAGTGCGGCGGGCTGATGTATCTGTCGCGCGGCATCACTTACGAAGATCACACCTTCGAGATGGTCGGCGCCATCCCCGGTGATGTGCAGATGCACGCCAAGCCCATAGGTCGTGGCTATGTCCATCTGCACGAAGATTTAGAGCATCTTTGGCCGCGCCCCGATACTCCGGCTAAGCAGATCAAGGCGCACGAATTCCACTATTCCAAGCTGGTGAACCTTCCGCCAGACAGCCGCTTCGCTTACCATGTGGCACGCGGTTACGGCATCGATGGCGACCGAGACGGGCTGGTGGTCAATAACCTTCTAGCTTCCTACACTCATTTACGCACCATTGGCAGTTGCTATTGGGCGACCCGTTTTGTCGCCTTCGTGCGCCGTTGCAGTTTTCGATCATCTACCTTAATCAACGAGAAGGCATTATGAGCACAAGTTTGTATCTAGCAGCGATCGCTGCATTCGACCGGGCAAACTCGGAAGACCCGAACAAGGAAGTGTTTGACGGTAAGGAATATCCCAAGGAGTTGCTCTACGCGCAGCGCATGACGGAGATGCAGGAGCGTTTTGCGCCTGAAGCGTCCGAGGCGGTGAAGCTGGCCGTGCGCGCCCAGCACATCCAGCGCTGGAAGATTCCGCGCAGCGACTATGCGATGGATAAGCCAGGCTACATGCTGTGGCGTACCACGCTGTACAAATTCCACGCGGATACCGCTGGCAAGCTGATGCAGGAGGTCGGCTACGATGACGAGATGATCGCCCGGGTGAAGACCATCGTTGGCAAGAAAGACCTCAAGACAAACCCTGAGACGCAGATGATGGAAGACGTCGTCGATCTGGTGTTCATTGAGCACTACATGCTGGCATTCGCCGGCCAACACGCCGATTACGACGAAGCCAAGTGGATCGTCATCATCAAGAAGACTTGGAACAAGATGTCCGAGAGCGCCCACGCATTCGCACTGGCAGGCAAGATCAAACTGCCGGAAGCTCTGGTTCCGCTGATTCTGAAGGCGGTCGCTTAACATGGATTTTCTGCCGATCTTTGCCAATGTCCGCAACAAACCCTGCCTCGTAGTCGGCGGCGGTGAAGTCGCCAAACGCAAGGCGGGTGTGCTGCTGGAAGCAGGCGCGCAGGTATGTGTCGTCGCTCCCGAGATCGACGAAGAGTTGGCTCAGACTCCGGGTATCGAAGCCATCCACGCTCGTTTCGATGTACCGCATCTGGATGGCATGACGTTGGTCATCGCTGCGACCAATGATCGTGAGGTGAACAAGCTGGTCTCGGCCTTGGCACAAGAACGCAATATCCCAGTCAACGTGGTGGACGATCCCGAGCTGTGCAGCTTCATCATGCCTGCCATTCTCGACCGTTCGCCGCTGATGGTCGCGTTCTCCAGCGGCGGCGCTTCGCCCGTGCTGACGCGCATGATGCGCGGCAAGATGGAGACGGTCATCCCGCAGAACTACAGTCGTCTGGCCGGATTCGCCGAACGCTTCCGTACCACCGTGAAGCAGCGCGTAACCAATCCCGCCAAGCGTCGCATCTTCTGGGAGAACGTGTTCGACGGCGTGGTGGCAGAGAAAGTGCTGACCGGTGACGAAGCCAGCGCCGAAGCGATGCTGGAACAGATGCTGGCGGACGAAGACAACATCGTGCGCGGCGAGGTGTATCTGGTTGGTGCCGGCCCCGGCGACCCTGATCTATTGACCTTCCGCGCGCTGCGATTGATGCAGAAAGCCGATGTGGTGGTCTATGACAACCTCGTGTCCAAGCCCATCGTCGATATGACGCGGCGCGACGCTGAGCGCATCTTCGTTGGCAAGAAGCGCAACGACCACACCTTGCAGCAGGAGGAGATCAACGAGTTGCTGGTGCGTCTTGCTAAAGAGGGCAAGCGCGTGTTGCGCCTCAAGGGCGGCGACCCGTTTATCTTCGGGCGCGGCGGCGAAGAGATCGAGACGCTGGCGGCCGAAGGCATCGCCTTTCAAGTCGTGCCCGGCATCACGGCCGCTTCCGGCGTGGCCTCGTATGCCGGTATCCCGCTGACCCATCGCGACCATGCGCAATCCTGCGTGTTCGTCACGGGTCATCTGCGCGACGGCACGATGAATCTGGACTGGGAGCAACTCGCCCGTCCTCGTCAGACCGTGGTGGTCTATATGGGCTTGCACGGGCTGGATACGCTGTGTGCCAAGCTGGTCGAGCACGGCCAGCCCGACACCACGCCGATTGCCATCGTGCAGCACGGCACACAACCCACGCAGCGCGTCATCACTGGAACGCTGGCGACGCTGCCGGCCATCGCTGAACGCGAGAAGCCGCAAGCCCCGACGCTCATCATCATCGGCGGCGTGGTCACTTTACGCGACAAGTTGTCCTGGTTTCACCCCGGCGCGAACTAGCGCTCGCCCTGACGTGATGCGAGAGCGAAACGGGGGCGAGCATGGGTGAGTTATTGAGTCTGACACGAGCGGCCAGGCTGGTCGGTGCGCCGCGTACCGAGTTGCAGAAGCGGATACAACTCGGGGAGCTGCTCTCCCACGATGGCATGGTTGCGGTGAGTGACCTGCTCGCCTGTTATCCGAATGTGCAGATGGAAGATAACGTCGAGCTGCTTCGGGTCGCGCAGATAAAAGAGCGGGCATTCGGCAAGCGGGTGTTCGAGCGTGCCTTGCCCGATGCCGAGGTGCTGGCGGCGCGCATCACCGAACTGAGCCGGTCACTGGCGCAGAGCCAGAGCCAAGTCGGGCGATTCAGCGCGATGTTGGGGAAATTCTGGGACAAGTTGGGTGAGCTGGATCAGGTACAGCCGATGCCGTCTGCCGCCATCGCAGATTTGAAGACATGGTTAGTCCAGGAAGTGGAGGCGGCGATGGAACCGGGAAGCAGTAATCCTCTGGCGATCAAGGACGGCTGCCTGCGGGTGATGACCGCCCAAGTGACGTTGCTGCCGAGCAAACAGGACTTTCTGGTGGAAGGCCAAGATACTTTGCTGGAAGCGGCGATGCGCGCGGGCATCTCGCTCAACTATGGATGCAGTGGCGGGAATTGCGGATTGTGCAAGGCCAAGGTGCTGACTGGCGAGGTGAAGAAGACCCGCCATCATGACTATGTGATCAGCGAGCGTGATAAGCAGAGCGGCTATGTTTTGCTGTGCAGCAACACCGCCGTCAGTGATTTGACCATCGAAGCCGTTGAAGCGGGTGGGGTGCAGGATATTCCCTTCCAGCAGATCGCCACCAAGGTCAAATCGCTGGAGTCGCTGTCGGACGAGATGATGGCGCTGCATCTGCAAACGCCGCGTAGCCAGCGTTTACGTTTTCTTGCAGGGCAGCGGGCGATGTTGCGTGTCGGCTTATCTTTCACGGCGACATTGCCCATTGCCAGTTGCCCGTGCGACGACCGGAATCTGATCTTTCACGTACGTCGCCAACCTGGAAACCTGTTTTCGGATTACGTCTTCGACCGTTTGCATGCGAACGCAGTTGTGGAACTGGAAGGGCCGCAGGGAGAGTTCATCCTGCACGAAAAATCTTCGCGTCCGCTGTATTTCATTGCGCTGGATGATGGTTTCGCGCCGATCAGAAGCCTGATCGAGCACGCGCTTTCGCGTGAGGTAGCGTCCATCCAGCTATGGTGGGTCGCATCGGGCTTGGCGCAGCTGTATCAGCGCAATGTCGCCCGAGCTTGGGCTGACGCGCTGGATGGGTTTAGTTACACGGAAACAATAGCGGGCTTCGACCTGAGAGCTTGGTCGCTCAAGCGTGAGGATACGTTGCTAAAGATGATGGGCGACTTCGTCGCCGAGCATGCGGATATCGCCGATGGCGACATCTATATCGCAGGCCCAGAAATCGTAGTGCGGCGTGTGGAACGGTTCTTCCGGGAGCGCGGGATGCCGAAGACACGGGTTTTTGCAGAGCCAGTTTGAGTGACCTAACCCAAGGAGTGGAAGATGAAACGTGTTAACAGATACATGCTGCCCATGCTGTTCTTGCTGGCCTCTAGTGGTGTACAGGCCGCCGACGCTTTGCTTAAACCTTTTGTGCTCGGCTCAAAAGGGGCGGGTAGCGTGGCCGAGAAATCGGTGCAAACGAAAGCGGCGCTGACGAGTGCGGGTTTCGCTGTGGTCGGCGAATATGCGCCCTATGCCGGAGCGAACGTCATCGTGGTGACCAGTGATGAACTTAAAAAGAACGCGGCAGCTTCGGAGTTCGGCGGCTATGGCGCCGTACAGCGCGTCTCGGTGACCGAGGCGGCAGGTCAGGTTCAAGTCAGCTATAGCAATCCGGTGTACATGTCCCATGTGTATCGCATGAAAGGGGATCTGACGGGAGTCTCGTCAGCACTGGCGGGCGCGGTCGGCAAGATGGAAGAGTTCGGTGCGCAAGGTATGACAGCGAAATCGGCACGTAAATACCACTACATGATGGGTATGGAGTATTTCGATGAGCCCAGTGTGTTGGCCGAGTACGGCAGTTACGAAGAGGCGGTGCAGGCGGTCGATGCGAAGCTCTCGAAGGGTAGCAACGGCGTGAGCAAAGTCTATCGAGTGGATATCCCCGGCAAGCAGGAAAGCGTGTTCGGTGTCGGCCTGAAAAGCAGCAGCGACAAATACCGAGATGATCGTTTCATCATGTCGGAGATCGATTTCCGGGATGTGAAATCTACCGCACATCTTCCCTACGAGGTGCTGGTTTCTGGTGGCAAAGTCTATGCTCTGTATGCGCGCTTCCGCATCGCTATCAATTTTCCGGATCTCAGCATGATGGGTAGCAACAGCTTCATGAATATCATGAAGACACCCGAAGCGATCCGCACCGTATTGCAAGACACTGTTAAAAAATAAGCGTCCACCGAGTCAGGTGGCAGAGTCATCGAGGAGAGAGTTATGAGCGAAAAACTATTTGCCGCGATCAATGCGGGTGATGTGGCCACGACGCAGCGCATTCTATCGTCTGGCGCGTATGCCAAGACGCGGGACGTCGAGGGCAACACTTTGCTGATGCTGGCGGCGCAGCGGGGCGATCTGCCTATGGTCGAAATGCTGCTCGGTGCGGGTGCGGAAGTCGATGCGGTCGATGCCGCCGGTTGGTCAGCCTTGACGCGGGCGGTGTACAACCCCGAGTTGAAGCACGGATTCGCTGACGTGGTGCAGGCGCTGATCACGGCGGGTGCAGACATCGAGGCTCCCATCGGTTACGGCGTGCGCCCCTTGATGTTGGCCGCAGGCTATGGCGAAACAGCGGTGGTTGAAGTGCTGCTGAGTGCGGGAGCCGATGTCCTTGCGCGCAACGAAGGCGGTTATACTGCGCTGATGATGGTCAAACAAAAACACTACGTCGATGTGATCAACCTGCTGCACGAAGCCGAGCAGTTGCTGGGCGTGGGCGAAGGTTCGTGCGAAAGCAAGAACGCACCGGGTTCCAATGTCGTCACATTCATGAAGCGCCCGGCACTCTGAGCCATGCCCTATTTCATCTACCGTATCGACGCGCGGCCCATCCGCATGTTGGAAAAACTGGAAGAGCACGAGACTTACCGCGATGCCTCGGCGCGGGTCAAACAATTGCGCGCAGCACAGGCCGAAGGTTCGACCGCCCTCATCAAGATGATCCATGCTGAATCCGAACTACACGCCGAGGACTTACTCAACGAAGTGCGCATGGCTGCGCCGGTGCTGGGCGATGACTGAGCGGAGTCGCCAACGTGCAGCCTGACGTTTTGCAAGACCGCTTCGGTCGTCGTATCGACTACCTGCGCATCTCGGTCACCGACCGCTGCGACATGCGTTGCAGTTACTGTATGCCGCAGGGATTCAGCGACTACGAAGAGCCGCAGGACTGGCTCACCTACGCCGAGATCGAGCGCGTCGTCGCGGCGTTCGCGCGCTTGGGTACATCACGTTTTCGCATCACCGGCGGTGAGCCGTTGCTGCGCCGCAACCTGAGTAGCTTGGTCGGTCGGCTGGCTACTGTGCCCGGCGCGCAAGATATTTCGCTGAGCACCAACGCTACGCAGTTGGCGAAGCAGGCCGCAGTACTCAAATCGGCGGGGATCTCCCGCCTCAACGTTAGCCTCGATTCGCTCTGCGCTGAGCGCGTGTTCGACATCACCCGCCGCGACGCATTGGCGCAGGTCCTCGACGGTCTAATCGAGGCCAAGCGTTGCGGCTTCGCGCCGATCAAGATCAACATGGTGGTGATGGCGGGTGTGAACGAAGACGAGATCGACGACATGGCCGAGTTTTGCGCCCAGCATGGTTTCGTGCTGCGCCTGATCGAGACCATGCCGATGGGCGAGACCGGACGCAGCGCTGGATTCGTCGATCTTCAGCCCATCCGCCAGCGTCTGCAAGACCGTTTCGGTCTGGTCGATGGCATCATCAGCGGCGGCGGACCGGCGCGTTATCTGGTGTCGCCGGATGGCAGTTTCAGCGTCGGCTTCATCACGCCGCTGTCGCAGCATTTCTGCGAGACCTGCAACCGTGTGCGCCTGTCGGTAGACGGCACGCTGTATCTTTGTCTGGGGCAGGAACACCAGTTCCCCCTGCGTCCCTTGTTGCGCGTGGGTATCAGCGATGCCGAACTGGATGCCGCCATCCGCAGCGCCATCGAACTCAAGCCGCAACGCCACGAATTCCGCGAGCAGCCCGGTAAAATCATCCGCGTGATGTCGAAGACCGGAGGTTGAACCATGAACGATGAACTTACCCATTTTTCCAGCGCGGGCCGTGCCCGCATGGTGGACGTGTCTAATAAGCCGGATACCCAGCGCGTCGCCGTCGCCAGCGGCATCATCCGTATGCAGCCGGAGACGCTGGCGCGTATCCGAGAAGGGCGCATCGCCAAGGGTGACGTGCTGGCGGTGGCCGATGTTGCAGCGGTGATGGCCGCCAAACGCACGCCGGACATCATCCCCATGTGCCACAGCCTGCCGCTTACCGGCGTGGAAGTCAGCTTCAGCGAGACTGCCGACAGCGCCGGACTGCGCGTCGAAGTCATCGCCAAATGCGTTGGTCAGACCGGTGTGGAGATGGAGGCGCTGACCGCCGCCAGCACCGCGTTGCTCACCGTGTACGACATGTGCAAGGCGATGGATAGAGGCATGCGCATCGAATCTATCCAGCTCGAAGAGAAGCGCGGCGGCAAGAGCGGCATCTGGCGCAGGGGCGAGGCATGATCCGCCTGTTGTTCTTCGGCCCGGTGGCCGATCGGGTAGGGCGGCGCGAGCTGGACCAGCCGTTCGCGGCCGGGATGTGCTTGCAGGATGTCATCGAGAGCTTGAGCGTTGCGCACCCCGGCGCGCTGGACATCGTCAGTTTCATCGCCGTCAACCAGACGCGGGTGACCGACCGGCAACTGGCGCTGGCCGATGGCGACGAGATCGCCTTGATGGCGAAATTCTCGGGAGGTTGAGATGGAAGATCCCGTTCGTATCCAGCAAGAAGATTTCTCCCAGGATGCCGAGATCGCCGCACTGAAAGCCAGCTCGCTGCGCATCGGCGGCATTGCCACCTTCCTTGGTTGTGCGCGTGACTTCTCCGAAGGGCGCGATGTCAGCGAAATCAGCTTTGAAGCCTACGGCAGCATGGCACTCGCCGAGATGAACAAGCTGCGCACGGAAGCCATCGCGAATTTCAAACTCATCGATGCCCGCATCGTCCACCGCGTTACCACCGTCCGCGCCGGTGACAACATCGTCTTCATCGCCGCCGCCGCCGAACACCGTGCTGCCGCCTTCGATGCCTGCCGCTGGATCATCGACGAACTCAAACAGCGCGTACCGATCTGGAAGAAAGAGATCACGCCAGCAGGCGAGGCGTGGGTTACGCCGCATCCGTAGGAATCGATGAAAATCTTTCGACCAGTTGTGTAAAGATGCACAACATTGAGCACACATTATTGGAGGTTGAATCTTGAGGAAGATTGTCATCCTGTCTGTTCTAGTTGCTTTGATTTGGAATGGCTATACAAAATTCGAGAATGAGCGGGCTGCAGTGGTTGGCGAACAGCAAAGCACACCGAGCAAGGATACAAGGCCATCGACGCAGGACGTAATTGGTATTGAAGCGTCGGAAGCTGGGCATGGGTATAGCGAGCCCGTAGTCGTAACACCGCCCACACATGCATTTAGTTGCGACGGCAGAATCTATTGCTCTCAAATGACCTCCTGCGAGGAAGCTAAGTTCTTTTTACAAAACTGCCCTGGAGTCAAAATGGACGGGGGACGCTCTAATGGCATTCCTTGTGAGACACAATGGTGCAACTAATGGCGCAAACTTTTGAGCCTCACTATTAAAGTGGCGCGACGGTTGGTTGACGACTCTCAATACGCATGAAAATGGCGGGTTGTTTCTTATGGCAAAAACACTAACCTTCGTCGGCCATTCCGGCTCCGGTAAAACTACTCTAGTCGAGAAATTGGTGCGTGAGTTTGCACAACGCGGACTGCGGGTCGCGACAATCAAGCACGCGCATCATCAGGTGCAACTCGATACGCCGGGCAAGGATAGCTGGCGCTACACCCAAGCGGGGGCGGCGTTGAGTATGCTGGTGACGGGGGAGGGCGTGCAGTTGGTCGCGAAAGAGATTGTTGAACGCGATCCGCAGCAATTGGCGCAGCGCTTCATTGGCGAGGCTGATCTGGTACTGGCGGAGGGGTTTTCGTTGGCTCCGGGGGCGAAGATCGAGGTGGTTCGCCGTGCGCATAACCCGACGCCGCGCTGTACGGTCGAGAATGGTTTGGTCGCGCTGGTGACCGATGTTGATGAGGCATTCCCGCAGTTGCCGCATTTTGCGCTGGACGATGTCGATGGCATTGTTGATTTCATCCTGAAACTATGAGCATCGAGGATTGCACCGCGCTGATTCTTGCAGGCGGCGATTCGCGTCGCATGGGGCAGGATAAAGCGACGCTGGTGCTCGATGGAAAGAGTTTGCTGGAGCGGGTGACGGGGACGATGCAGGCGATCTTTCCCCGCGTGATCGTCAGTGTTCGTCAGCAACGTGTCGGTTTGGAATTGCGGCAAGTGTGCGACGAAGTGACGGCTAGCGGGCCGTTGGCCGGCTTGATTGCCGGGCTTGCACAGGCTGAAACGCCGTGGGTGTTTGCGGTGGCGTGCGATATGCCGTTCGTGTCGCCAGCGTTGGTCGTGAAGCTGGCAGATTTTCGCGCTGGACATCAGGCGGTGGTGCCGATGGTGGGCGGGCATCCGCAGCCATTGGCGGCATTCTATGCGGCAAGTGCATTGGAGGCGATGCGCACATCTCTGGCGAGTGGCGACCTCAGCTTGCGCGGGATGTTGGGCAAGCTGGACGTATGCTTTGTGGATGAGGCGGAGTTGCGGGCGTGCGATCCGCAGCTCCGTAGTTTTTTTGATCTGGATACGCCGCAGGATGTCGCGGCGGCACGGCAATGAGGAAATGATGAACGGTTTGACGGTGGCAGCGGCGCAGCGATGCGTGATCGAAACGATGAGACGACTCGGTACGGAATCTGTGCCTTTGCAGCAGGCGTTGGGGCGGGTGCTGGCAGACGATGTGCGCGCCAACCGCGACCAGCCGCCGTATGACGTGTCGGCGATGGACGGCTTCGCTATCCGCAGTGCGGATGTGGCGAATGCTCCAGCGGTGCTGGAGATCATCGAGGACATCAAGGCGGGCGACATGCCGCAGAAAGTGCTGGCCGCCGGTCAGTGCGCGCGCATCATGACCGGTGCACCGGTGCCTCAGGGAGCCGACGCGGTGATTCGTGTCGAGGATACGCATGCGCAGGTCGATGACCACGTGCAAATAGCTGTTACGGTGAAGTCTGGCAACGATATCCGCGAACGCGGTGAGAGCATGAGAACCGGCGAGGTGGTGCTGGCTGCGGGTACCGAGATCACGCCGGGTGTGGTCGGTATGTTGGCGATGGTCAAGGCGAGCAGCGTGCTGGTCTATCGCCAGCCGCGCGTGGCGATCCTTTCCACGGGCGACGAGTTGGAAGGGCTGGACGAGCCCATCGATGCCAACAAGATCCCCGATGCCAATAGCTACGCGCTGATGGCGCAGGTGCAGGCGCTGGGCATCGAGCCGGTGCTGCTAGGCATCGCCCGCGACGATCCCGATCACCTGCGCGGCTTGCTGCAACGTGGCTTGCAGTTCGACGTGCTGCTGGTGTCCGGCGGCACCTCGGTCGGCGTACACGACTACGTGCGTCCGACACTGGAAGCGCTGGGCGTGCAGATGAAGTTCTGGGGCGTGGCGATGAAACCGGGGCATCCGATGGCATTCGGAGTCGCTCCGCTGACTTGGATATTCGGGCTGCCGGGCAATCCTGTTTCCAGCATGGTGTGCTTCGAGCAGTTCGTCGCACCGGCATTGCGATCCATCATGGGGCTGGCCAAGCTGCATCGCGCCACGGTGAGCGTCAAGCTGGCGCGTGATGTGAAGCACAGGCCAGGTCGGACGGACTTCGTGCGCGTCATGCTGAGTAAGGTGGCTGACGAAAGGTTGGCAACGCCGACGGGCAATCAGGGGAGCGGTATCTTGCACTCGATGGCGATGGCGGAAGGGTTGATGGTGATTCCCGCAGAGAGCAAGGGCATCGCAGCCGGTGAGATGGTCACGGTGCAGTTGCTCGATGGCACGGGTTTTCAAGGTGAGTCGGGCGGGGAATGGTGATTTCGTCGGTGAAACTACGTTGGCTTCGTCGTTCGCTCGTCCTCGCCTTATTTGACCTTTGAAATAGAAATGGAATGCTATGAAAGCACGTATCGGTTTTGTGACAGTCTCTGATCGCGCCAGTCGCGGCGAGTACGAAGACAAAGGCGGCCCAGCGATGCAGGCTTGGTTCGCGCGGGTATTGACCTCAGAATGGGAAGCGGTGTCGCGGGTCATTCCCGACGAACAGGGGCTGATCGAGCAGACGTTGATCGAGCTTGCTGACGTGGAAAATTGCAGTTTGATCGTCACCACTGGCGGCACTGGCCCAGCGCTGCGCGATGTCACGCCGGAGGCGACTGAAGCGGTGTGTCAGAAGATGATGCCGGGCTTCGGTGAATTGATGCGCGCAGCTTCGTTGAAGTTCGTGCCGACCGCGATCCTGTCGCGGCAGACGGCAGGCATCCGTGGTAAGTCGCTCATCGTGAATTTACCCGGTAAACCTTCTGCTATCGATGATTGCCTGAATGCGGTGTTCCCGGCGATCCCATATTGCATCGACCTGATCGAAGGTGCTTATCTGGAATCCGATCCGCGACAGTGCAAGGCATTCCGGCCAGCTCACGCCAAATCGAACGCCTAAGCTAGAAACAAAAGAGCCCTTGTTTCCAAGGGCTCTTTGTTGCAACTGGCGGAGAGGGAGGGATTCGAACCCTCGATACAAGTTTTAGCTCGTATGCACCCTTAGCAGGGGTGTGCCTTCGACCTCTCGGCCACCTCTCCAACGGGCGCGGAGAATACCCCATCGCCCTGTTTTGGTCAAACGTTATGCGTCTTCCTGATCCAGATCGAAGGCCTTGTGCAGTACGCGCACGGCCAATTCCAGATATTTCTCGTCGATGACGACAGAAATCTTGATCTCGGAGGTGGAGATCATTTGCAGATTGATGCCTTCTTCGGCCAAGGTGCGGAACATCTTGCTGGCGATGCCGACATGCGAACGCATGCCTACGCCGACGACGGAAACCTTGGCGGTCTTGTTGTCGCCGACCACGTTGCGTGCGCCAATGTGCGGCTGAACCTGATTCTTCAGAATGTCCATCGCCTTGGTGAACTCGCTGCGGTTGACGGTGAACGAGAAGTCCGTGCTGCCATCGGTGCCGACGTTCTGAATGATCATGTCCACGTCGATGTTGGCATCCGAGACTGGGCCGAGGATCTGGTAAGCGATTCCGGGCTTGTCGGGTACGCCGATGACGGTGATCTTGGCTTCGTCGCGGTTGAAAGCGATGCCGGAGATGATGGCCTGTTCCATTTTGTTATCTTCCTCAAACGTGATCAGCGTGCCTTCGCCCGGTTCTTCGAGGAACGAGGAGAGTACGCGTAACTTTACTTTGTATTTGCCAGCGAATTCGACCGAGCGGATCTGTAGCACCTTGGAGCCGAGGCTGGCCATTTCCAGCATCTCTTCGAAGGTGATGCTCTTCAGGCGGCGCGCTTCAGGTACGACGCGCGGGTCGGTGGTATAGACGCCATCCACGTCGGTGTAGATCTGGCATTCGTCGGCCTTGAGCGCAGCGGCAAGTGCTACGCCGGTGGTGTCCGAACCGCCGCGTCCCAGCGTGGTGATGTTGCCGTGCTCATCGACGCCTTGGAATCCCGCGACGACGACGACGCAATCGTTGTCCAGATCGGCGCGGATGTTCTGCTCGTCGATGCTGATGATGCGAGCTTTGGTGAAGGCGCTGTCGGTGAGGATCTTGACTTGGTCGCCGGTGTAACTCTTGGCTTTCAGACCTTGCTCCTTGAGCGCCATCGCCAGCAGGCCGATGGTGACTTGCTCGCCGGTGGAGACGATCACGTCAAGCTCGCGCGGATCGGGTTCAGACTGGATCTCTTTGGCCAGTGCGATCAGGCGGTTGGTTTCACCACTCATGGCGGAGACGGCGACGACGACTTGGTGTCCTTGTGCCTTGAATTTTGCGACACGGCGCGCGACGTTCTTGATGCGCTCCGGGGTGCCGACGGATGTGCCGCCGTATTTTTGAACTATCAGTGCCACGATATTCCTAAAAGTTTATGTGTTTCAAAACGGTGCGCATTTTACCTGAGTGCAGGATAAAGTGGACAAAAAACGCGGCGCTCCGTCTCTGCTAAACTTCGCCTCACTCCATACATCACTCAGGCTGACCATGCCAAGAATCGCTACTCGAAACTACTCCGCTGAAACGGCCCAAACGCTAGCCGATTCTGGGATCACGCCATTGCTTGCGCGCGTCTATGCGGCGCGTGGCGTGACACATGCGGACGAGTTGGCCGGTGGTTTGACGCGGCTCTTATCGTTCGAGACGATGAAGGGCATTACTGCGATGGCGGTCAGACTTGCAGATGCGATCGCTGACGGGAAAAAACTATTGGTCGTGGCTGATTACGACGCCGACGGCGCGACTGCGTGTGCCGTGGCGGTGCGCGGCTTGCAGATGTTCGGTGCGCGGGTCGAGTTCATCGTGCCCAATCGGTTCGAGTACGGCTACGGGCTGACACCGCAGATCGTGCAGCTTGCCGCCCGATTTGAGCCAGATATCATCGTCACCGTGGACAACGGCATCGCCAGCGTGGACGGCGTGGCCGAAGCCAATAGGCTCGGCATCGAAGTGCTGGTGACTGACCACCACTTGCCGGGAGATGAGTTGCCAGATGCAGCTTGCATCGTCAATCCGAACCAGCCGGGTTGCCCGTTCCCAAGCAAGAATTTGGCGGGCGTGGGGGTGATGTTCTATGTGTTGCTATCGCTACGGGCGGAGCTGCGCCAGCGCGGGGTATTCAACTCCCCTCTCCCGCAAGTGGGACTGCGGGAGGGGCGCAGCGAAGCTGCGGGGCACCCACCGGCGTACTCCTTGCGGGTAGAGGGGGCGGGGGAGAGGGGCATCCAAGTTGAGCCGAATCTAGCTACCTTGCTCGACCTCGTCGCACTCGGTACCGTCGCCGATGTCGTCAAACTCGATCAGAACAACCGCATCCTCGTCCAGCAAGGTTTGGCGCGCATCCGTGCTGGGCGTGGATGCGCCGGTATCAACGCACTGCTGAAAATGGCACGCAAACAGGTGGAGCAAGTGTCTAGCTATGAACTCGGGTTCGTCGTCGGGCCGCGTTTGAACGCCGCCGGACGATTGGAGGACATGAGCTTGGGCATCCGCTGCCTGTTGACCGATGATCCCGATGAGGCTGCTGAGCTGGCGCGGCAGCTCGATGAGCTGAACCGCGCCCGGCGCGACATCGAAGCCGATATGCAGGAATCTGCGCTGGCGGCGCTGGAACAGGTCGATCCCAGCGATGGCCATACGCTCACTCTATACAACGAAGATTGGCATCAGGGCGTGATCGGCATCCTCGCTTCGCGCCTGAAAGATCGATTCCATCGTCCGGTGATCGCGTTTGCCCGCGCCAACGAAGAGGAATTGAAAGGTTCTGGGCGCAGCATCCCCGGCCTGCACCTGCGCGACGCGCTCGATCTGGTGTCCAAACGCCACCCGCAGTTGATCCAGAAGTTCGGCGGCCATGCGATGGCGGCGGGCGTGAGCGTGCGCACCGAGCACTTCGAGGCGTTCCGCGCGGCATTCGAAGCCGTCGCGCAAGAGTTGCTCAGCACCGCCGACCTGACCAAAGTCATCGAGACCGACGGCGAACTGACTGCCGCTGAATTTTCGTTGGAGTTCGCTCGTTCGCTTGAACAGCAGGTATGGGGACAAGGTTTCCCTCAGCCTAGTTTTGAGGGAGAGTTCGGGGTGGCGAGCCAGCGTGTGGTGGGCGAGAAGCATTTGAAGCTGAAACTGGAGCGGGAGGGCGTGCCGATCGAAGCGATCATGTTCAACCATGCGGACGAACTCCCGCCTCGGGCCCATTTCGTGTACAGCCTGAGTGTCAATGAATACAATGGCAGGCAAAGTTTGCAATTGGTCATCCAGCATTGTGAATACGAGTAAGCCTGAAGGGAGTCGGCTGGAATGGACATGGGGTTTTTGCAGAGCGATAGTATTGAAGCCTTACCGCAGTTCTTGACCAGTCTAGCCATCGGCCTGCTGATCGGGCTGGAGCGTGAGCGCAATCCTTCCGCCAAGGCTGGGCTGCGGACCTTCGCGCTGGTGGCGGTGTTCGGCACACTGATGGCGTTACTGGCCACGAGGTCCGCCATGCCTTGGCTGCTCTTGGCCGGCTTGTTGGCGGTAGCCGCCATGATCATTGCTGCTTATATGAATTCACGTCGGCAGGAGGATGATCCGGGTACGACTACCGTGATCGCTTTGCTGCTGAGTTACGGGCTGGGAGCGTTGGTCTGGTATGGATCGACCAAGCTGGCTGTGATGCTGGGCATAGGCGTGACATCCTTACTGTACTTCAAGCCCGAGCTGCGCGGCTTGTCGCAACGACTGACTCGGCGCGATCTGATGGCGGTGCTGCAATTCTCAGTCCTGACGTTCATCGTCTTGCCCATCCTTCCAGATCAGGATTTTGGCCCCTACGGCGCAGTCAATCCGCATCAAGCGTGGCTGATGGTGATTCTGATCTCCGGCCTCAGTCTGGCGGGATATGCGGCTCTGCAAATCGTCGGTAGTCGCTATGGCGCACCATTACTGGGATTTCTCGGCGGCTTGGTTTCCAGTACGGCCACCACGTTGATCTATGCCAAGCACGGCAAGCAAGATGCCGCCATGGAAACGCTGGCTACTTTGATCATTCTCATCGCCAGCATGGTCGTGTTATTGCGACTACTGATCGTCAGTTCGGTCGTGGCTTTTGGGGCTGTGGCAGGCTTAGCGCCCGTGTTGGTCAGCGGCTTGGTGAGTGGCTTGCTCGCGTTGTTGTATGGCTGGCGCAAATCGGTGCCGAGCTCAGAGCTTTACCTACCAACCACCCGCAACCCGGCAGAGTTGCAAGCTGCCATTGGCTTCGGGCTGCTTTATGTGTGCGTATTGATGGGCTCGGCATGGATGGCAGATGTGGCGGGTAGCCAAGGCTTGTACGTGGTCGCGCTGATCTCAGGGTTGACCGACGTTGATGCCATCACCTTGTCCAGCCTGCGATTATTCAATCAGGGTACCTTGAGTGAACATCAAGCGGTGACAGCCATCACGCTCGCTTTTCTGGCCAATCTCCTATTCAAGCTTGGCATGGTGTTCTTCATCGGCGGCAAGCAACTGGCACGTCGAGTGGCCATCGGTTTCGGCGCAATGGCCGGCGGCGTGTTGCTTGGATGGATTGCGCTATAATCCGCGCCTTTCCCAGAATCGCGGAGCAGTAACATGGAAGCCGAACAACTCAACGCCCTCACCAACTTGCTGGCCGACCTGCGTGTGCGCAGTGCCGAGCTGCGGAGGTATCTTTGACTTCGATGGCAAAGAAGAACGCCTGACCGAAGTCGAACAACTGTCCGAAGACCCCGCGCTGTGGCAAGACGCCAAGCGCGCCCAAGAGCTGGGCAAAGAGCGCAAGGCGCTGGAAGCGGTGGTGGTGACGTTGCGCGAAGTGGCGCAGTCGCTGGACGACAACGCCGAGCTGCTGGAGATGTCGCTGGAAGAGAACGACGAAGCCAGCCTGCTGAGCGTTGAGGCCGATGTGCAAGCCGTGGCGCGCCGCGTCGAAGAGCTGGAGTTCCGCCGCATGTTCTCGGGCGAGCTGGATGCCGCCAACTGCTTCATCGACATCCAGTCCGGCTCGGGCGGCACCGAAGCGCAGGATTGGGCTTCCATGTTGCTGCGTATGTACATCCGTTACAGCGAGCGCAAAGGCTACGCGGTGGAAATCTTGGAAGAGTCCGATGGCGACGTGGCCGGCATCAAAGGCGCGACCATCAAGGTCTCCGGCGAATACGCCTACGGCCATCTGCGCACCGAATCCGGCGTGCACCGCCTAGTGCGCAAATCGCCGTTTGACTCCAACGCCCGCCGCCACACCTCGTTCGTCAGCGTGTTCATCTATCCCGAAGTGGACGACTCCATCGAGATCGACATCAACCCCGCCGACCTGCGCGTGGACACCTATCGTGCCTCCGGCGCGGGTGGCCAGCACATCAACAAGACCGACTCGGCGGTGCGTATCACCCACGTTCCCACTGGCATCGTCGTGCAGTGCCAGAACGACCGCTCGCAACACAAGAACCGCGCCGAAGCCATGTCCATGCTGAAATCGCGCATGTATGAGGAAGAACTGCGCAAGCGCAATGCCGAGAAGCAAGCGCTGGAAGACACCAAGTCAGACATCGGCTGGGGCCACCAGATTCGCTCTTACGTGCTCGACCAGTCACGCATCAAAGACCTGCGCACCAACTACGAAGTCGGCAACACCCAAGGCGTGCTGGACGGCGATCTGGATGACTTCATCGCGGCGAGTCTGAAGCAGGGCGTGTAACCGCGCCTGAAGCGCCGTGCCACCACGGCGCACTCATCGCGTATCCTCCTTTTGGTAGCCACCGTAGGCTGGGGTGAGCCTGCGAACCCCAGCAAGGCGGCTCGTTCCGAGAGGGAAATGCCTTGGCTGTATAACCGACTCATGGTGTCGCAGTAAAAAGTTTAGCGTTTAGTTCACCCGGGTTGGGGCGCGGTTTTTTGGCAGTTCATGCAATAAATGTCGCCACCGAAGCGTCGATTGTTATTCCAGCAAAACTTAGCGACATTGTATGTAACTGAAACCTCACACGCTTTGCATATCAGTTTGGATTTCTTTGCACTCGGTTGCTCCTCGGCCTTTGGGGCGGGCGGCTCTTCAACTTTCAGGACCGTTGGCAGCACCTCTATTATCGGTGAGGCAGGTTGTACTTTCGAGAGACCAAACTTGGCATGCCAATCGACAAGGATCGGCCTATGACGTGCGGCAAACCCTCGGGCGAAGACCTGCAAGGTATCCGAGGCGACGAGCTTCACCGCTCCTAAGATGTTGTTATCCGCATCGATGGCTTTGTCGATCGCAGCCCTGATCTGGTCGGCCTTGATGACGCTCGTGCTCCACCAGCCATTCTCCTTCGGACGCGAGATACGCGCACCTTTGGAAACGGCTACCATCCCGATGTAAGTGGGCTTTATGGAGATGCCCAGTCGAGTCGGCAAGGGGATGGCACCACTGTCACCCATCGCCTTCAATACAGCAATATGCTTGACGTTTTGCTCATAGGGAGATGGAATGCCGCGCGGCTTACCATTCCAGAAAATGGTGCACTCGCCTTGCTCGTTGATGGCGATGCCCTCACTGAAATGCTTACTCTCGAACACCCAACATTCTAGAAACCGATTGATCAACAAATGGTCGATCTGGGCAACGCGACCCGCATGTTCCACACGCAAGTCGTGAATCACTGCCCAGTTCTTCGAAGGTCCGAAATAGAAGTTGATCTCGTAGGCGGCATCCTGCTCGCCCTTGATCCCAGCCTGCATCTTTTTTATCTCTTGTTCGACCCTCGCTTTGATATCGGCACTGGCCGCCGGGTGATCGAGTAGTGATCTAAGTGTCGCTAAATCCCTGTCCCTACTATCTGCATTCTTGATGAGCATCGCATTCCCTTGTATTACAAAAAACAAATAACGGTATTCCACACCACGACATTGGCCGTACGTCTACTGTACCCAGTCGCCAATCCTTTACCCCAGCACCACAATGCCCTGCTGCGGATGCAAAGCCACGAAATCAGGATGCCTGCCGAAAGGCCCGACCGGGATGTTGTGCCACAGCTAACCCCCACCCCCAACCAAGCATCCGAAGTCAGCGGCTCCTTCAGCGCAGGCAGTGTCTCTTCCAGCCAAGCTAGCGCCAGCTTTTCCTTCTCGCGCCACAACGCTTCGCCCAATCCCTTCTTCATCATCTGAATCGGTGCGCTGCCCTTGACCATGCTGTCCCAGAATTCGTCAGTGCTGCCGACGGGGAAGGCCAAGAGCCTGTCTCGGCAGATTTCATACCCCGCGCCACTCTCCTGCGGGATGCAGTGCAAGGCGCGGCTTGCGCAGTGTAGTTATTCTCCACAAGCAGGCCGCAACGCCGCAATGCGCCCGCAGGAGAGTGGCCCTTCGGGTTGGTGCGGGGCGCGGCGTCTGCTGCGTTGCACCGCTCGCCAATGGAGTGACCATTGGCAGCGCGCTGCGACTTGCATCCATCCACGCCCCGCGCCAACGCGGGGTATGAAACCTGTCGAGACAGGCTCCGGGTGATGCTGCGTATCGCGACGTTGCGGAATCCGGCTTCTTCCATCTCTTGTTTGAAGCGTTCGGGGTTTTCCCGTGTGGTGACGGAGCGTTGCGGTTGCGGCAGGTCGGGCTTGATGGCGCGCAGTGCGCCGAGCATGGTGGTCTCGGCATAGCCATCGGCGACGAGATTCCAGGGTTCGCTGGCGGAGCGCGGGTTATGGCTTGCAGCGGGTTTGAGCGCGGGCTGTTCGGATGCGTAAGACAACTATTTCCCCTTGTGTCGAATGCTGGCCACCCGCTGTGCGGGTTCTTGTCTTGCGCCAGCTCCTAATTCTGGGGGGATTTTCCTTGAGCCTCGCGCCGTTCGTGCGGTGCGATGTGCGTGGGGGAATCTGCAAGTGGGCTGAACTGTATTGGAACGCGGCAGGGTGTGTCAATGCGGACGCAGGGTGCTGAACGCGCCACACTGTTTTCAGGTGTCGGGTGTGCCTTCACTACCGGTGAGTTAGGAGGGGCCGCGATAGACACCTTCGGTTGAAGGCGATATGCCTGCGATCCCCGACTTAAGCCTCAAGAATGGTTCGGTGGCGGGCTGATGCTTGTGCTTGGATTGACACTGCCTGACTTTTGCCTTGATAATCCGCGCCCATGAAACCGATCTCGTCCAACTTCTCCGTCCGAATCCGCGTATGTGCCGCCGTGCGCATGGCGTGGCTGCGTCCGTCTGGTGGTCTGGAGAGTTAGCGTTTCGTTTCAATAGCGACTTTCGACAGGCCACAGATTGTTTCTGTGGCCTGTTTTTTTTGCGCCTTTGCCATGAGGGCTGGGCGTTATTTGGAGATAAGCATGTCGCTTCCGGCTGCATTCGTTTCAGTGATTTTGATCTGGTCAACCACGCCGCTCGCCATCAAATGGAGTGCGTTGGAGGCGGGATTTAGTTTTGCCGTATTTTCGCGCATGGTGATCGGCACGGCGCTGTGCGCGGCTTTGCTGGTGTCACTGCGCGTGCGATTCCCGCTGCATCGTCAAGCGAGATTGGCGTATGTCGTCAGCGGCACGAGTATGTTCGGCGCGATGGCTTTGAGCTATTGGGCGGCGCAGTTCATCAGCTCGGGCATGATCTCGGTGTTGTTCGGCTTGACGCCGCTCATCACTAGCTTGGGTGCGGCGATGTGGTTGAGCGAGGAGGCGTTATCGCCCAATAAACTCGCAGGGATCGTGTTCGGCTTGCTGGGTCTGGTGATGGTGTTTTACGGCAATCTGCATTTGGGGAGCGGTGCGGCCATCGGCTTGGCGGCTTTGTTGCTGGCTGTGGCGTTGCAGTCGCTGGGCTTGGTCTGGCTCAAGCGCATCGGCGACGACAGCCCACCTTTGGCGACGACGCTGGGCAGCTTGTTGGTGGCGCTGCCGCTCTTCTTTGCTGAATGGATGTATGCGGAGGGTGGTCACGTTCCGAACGGGCTTTCGTTGCGCGCCATAGCGGCGATCCTATATTTGGGGGTGTTGGGCTCGGTGCTGGGCTTTGCGCTCTACTATTACCTCATCAAGCACATGGATGCGGGGCGTATCGCGCTAATCACGTTGGTCACTCCGGTATTGGCTTTGCTGCTCGGGCATGGGCTGAACGACGAGGTCGTGTTGCCTCAGGTTTGGTTGGGTACGGCCAGCATCCTGCTGGGCTTGTGCCTGCATCGATGGGGCGGGCGGTTGGGGCTGAGTTTTAAGCGGATTGGATGATGGATCGGTTCTGGTGAGCGTTATTTGCCCGTACAATGCACGACTGCCATGAACATCCAAACTTTTCCCGATAGTCCTTACCGCTTGCACCTGCCGTTCGAACCGGCGGGCGATCAGCCGACGGCGATCGCCCAGTTGGTGGAGGGCATCAACGACGGCTTGGCGTTCCAGACGCTGCTTGGGGTGACCGGCTCCGGCAAGACTTTCACCATGGCGAACGTGATCGCGCGTACTGGGCGGCCCGCCATCGTGATGGCACCGAACAAGACGTTGGCGGCGCAGTTGTATTCCGAGATGCGCGAATTTTTCCCCGAGAATGCGGTCGAGTATTTCGTCTCCTACTATGACTACTACCAGCCCGAGGCGTACGTGCCGTCGCGCGATGTGTACATCGAGAAGGACTCCAGCATCAACGAGCAGATCGAGCAGATGCGCCTTTCCGCCACGAAGTCGCTGCTGGAGCGGCAGGATTCCATCATCGTTGCCACGGTGTCGTCCATCTACGGTATCGGCGATCCTGTGGATTATCACGGCATGATCTTGCACCTGCGTGAGGGCGAAAAGATCCCGCAGCGCGATGTGATTCAGCGGCTGGTGGCGATGCAGTACGACCGCAACGATGTGGACTTCGCGCGTGGCAACTTTCGAGTGCGCGGCGATGTGATCGACATCTTCCCGGCAGAAAGCAGCGAACATGCCTTGCGGCTGTCGATGTTCGAT
Source organism: Ferriphaselus amnicola (assembly GCF_000974685.2). Classification (NCBI taxonomy): domain Bacteria; kingdom Pseudomonadati; phylum Pseudomonadota; class Betaproteobacteria; order Nitrosomonadales; family Gallionellaceae; genus Ferriphaselus; species Ferriphaselus amnicola. The sequence continues at coordinate 1,843,032 of NZ_AP018738.1, read as the reverse complement.
GACGAAGTGGAAACCTTGTCCTTGTTCGATCCGCTCACCGGCCACATTCTCACCCGCGTGGTGCGCTTCACCGTCTATCCGTCCAGCCATTACGTCACACCGCGCGAAACCACGCTGCGCGCCATCGAAACCATCAAGGTCGAGCTGGCCGAACGCATCTCATTCTTTGTGAAAGAGGGTAAGCTGGTGGAGGCGCAGCGCATCGAACAGCGCACCCGCCATGATTTGGAAATGCTGGCCGAGATCGGCTTCACCAAAGGCATCGAGAACTACTCCCGTCATCTTTCTGGGCGACCGGATGGTGCGGCACCTCCCACGCTGCTCGACTATCTGCCGCCGGAAGCGCTGATGTTCCTCGACGAGAGTCATGTGATGATTCCGCAGATCGGCGGCATGTACAAAGGCGACCGCGCGAGAAAAGAAAATCTCGTCAACTACGGCTTTCGATTGCCATCGGCGCTGGATAATCGTCCGCTGCGCTTCGACGAATTCGAAAAAGTGATGCGCCAGGCGATCTTCGTCTCCGCCACGCCCTCAACTTACGAAGCCGAGCACACTGGCCAAGTGGTCGAGCAAGTGGTGCGCCCGACCGGACTGACCGATCCGGTGATCGAAGTGCGTCCGGCCACTCATCAGGTGGATGATCTTATGTCGGAGGTGAATCTGCGGGTGAAAGAGGGCGAGCGCGTGCTAGTGACCACGCTCACCAAACGCATGGCGGAAGACCTGACTGACTACTTCACCGAGCACGGCATCAAGGTGCGTTACCTGCACTCGGACATTGAAACGGTGGAGCGCGTCGAGATCATCCGCGACCTGCGCCTAGGCGTGTTCGACGTGCTGGTCGGCATCAACTTGCTGCGTGAGGGGCTGGATATTCCCGAGGTGTCGCTGGTGGCGATCTTGGATGCGGACAAGGAAGGCTTCCTGCGTTCCGAGCGCTCCTTGATCCAAACCATAGGACGCGCTGCGCGCCACCTGAATGGCAAAGCCTTGCTCTACGCCGACCGGATTACCAACTCCATGCGTCGCGCCATCGACGAAACCGACCGCCGCCGTACCAAGCAAATCGCCCATAACCTAGCGCACGGCATCACGCCCGTCGGTGTGGTCAAGCGCATCAAGGACATCATCGATGGCGCTTACGACGTGGATGCTGAACGTAAATCGCTCAAGGCTGCGCAGAATGAGGCCAAGTATCTGGCGATGAGCGAGAAGGATGTCTCCAAAGAGATCAAACGGCTGGAAAAAGAAATGCTGGCAGCGGCAAAGAATCTGGAGTTTGAGAAAGCTGCCGAGCTACGCGATCAGCTGAAGAAGCTGCGGGAAAGTATATTTGTGTCGCCGCTGTAAAACAAAACGGGCGCAACCTTGCGATTGCGCCCGTTTTAACCTGACAAATCCAAATTACTGCTTCGGGATCTGTGGGCAGTCGGAGTTCATCATCGAGCCTGCGCCGTAGCCGATGGAGCCGATGGCCAGCATGGCGAAGCCCATACCCAAGAAGGTTTTTCCGCTGGCGAAGGCCAAGGCTACACAGGCCAAGCCGAATACGATAGTCATCACTGGTTTGCTCATTCCGTACCCCTTAAATTTTGGAAGTTGTTGAATTCGTTTCAAGCGCTGCTGCTTGAGTGGGCGTGATTCTACCGGAATCCTGTCGCCTTGCAATTTGATATTGCGGGCGCGGCACTTTACCATGTGGCCTCCGTATCTATGCTTGGGGTCGCTATGAAGCCAGTCGCTATTTTTCGCCATGCTGCCATCGAGGGGCCGGGCTTGCTTGCTGAGTTTCTGGATGAGCAGTCCATCCCGTGGCAGCTGATCTGCATTGATGCCGGCGAGGCGGTGCCGATCTCGGCATCTGCTTTTTCTGGGCTGGTGCTCATGGGCGGGCCGATGAGTGTGAATGATGAGTTGCCGTGGATTTCGCCAGTGCTGGCGTTGATCCGCGAAGCGGTCGCGCTCGACATTCCCGTGCTGGGGCATTGTCTGGGTGGTCAGTTGATGAGTAAGGCGCTGGGTGGGAGTGTGACGCGCAATCCAGTGAAGGAGATCGGCTGGGGTAGGGTTGCGGTGGTCGATCGTGAGATCGCCAGTGATTGGTTGGGCGATCGCTATGAGTTCGAGGTGTTCCATTGGCACGGAGAGACATTCTCCTTGCCGGCGGGGGCGCAGTTGCTGCTGTCCAGTGGATATTGTGCTCATCAGGGGTTTGTATCGGGCAAGCATCTTGGCTTGCAGTGTCATGTCGAAATGACCGAGGCGATGATCCGCGACTGGTGCGAGGTCGGTGCGGACGAGATAGCGAGCTGTCCCGTGGGTTCGGCGGTACAAACACCCGCGCAGATACTGGCCGAGATGACTGCTCGATTGCCGCAACTCCATGCCGTGGCACGCCGCATTTATGCTCGCTGGGTGAAGGGCTTGCGTGACTGATCGAAAAGAGAATTTTCTATTGGGCTGATTCTTTGTTATAATCCCGCCGCAGTTTTGAGATGGGCCTTGAGCCCGTTTTTTATTTGTGGAACAGAAAACATGGCGGATGTAACAAAAATAATCGAAACGACAGTGACTGGCCTCGGTTACGAGCTGGTGGATTTTGAAATCTCCGGTCGTGGACTGATGCGTGTGTTTCTGGATAAGCCGGAAGGTATCGCGCTGGAAGATTGTGAGCGAGTCAGTCATCAATTGACGCGTTTGTTCACGGTAGAGAATGTCGAGTTCGATCGATTGGAAGTTTCGTCGCCGGGTTTGGATCGGCCTTTGAAAAAAGAGGTGGACTTCGTTCGCTTTGCTGGCGCTAAGGCGCAGTTGAAGCTGCGGATGCCACTCAATGGTCGCAAGAATTTTATTGGCATTCTGGGCGCAGTTCAGGATGGGGTGTTGCAGTTGGATGTCGAAGGTGTGCAGGTGGCCATCGAATTGGCTAGTGTGGACAAGGCGCGCCTAGTGCCGGTGTTTGAGTGAGTTGCCGCGAGCGGCCAAGTTTGAATTGTTGGAGACGGTGAGATGAGTCGTGAAGTTCTGTTGTTGGTAGATGTCCTGGCGCGCGAAAAGAACGTGGATCGGGAAGTGGTGTTCGGTGCGCTGGAGTCGGCTTTGGCGTCTGCCACGAAGAAGCGTTTCGAGGACGAGGCCGATGTGCGCGTCAGTATCGATCGCAACACCGGCGAGTACGAATCGTTCCGCCGCTGGCAAGTGATGGACGACGAGACTTTCGAGACGCCGGATCTGCACATCAAGCTGGAGCAAGCGCAAAAATCTAATCCTGGTGTTCAACTGGAAGAGTTCGTTGAAGAGCCGTTGGAATCCATCGACTTCGGTCGTATCGGTGCGCAAGCGGCCAAGCAAGTGATCTTCCAAAAGATCCGTGATGCCGAGCGCGAGCAGATCTTGAGCGACTTCATGGAGCGTAGCGAGCATCTGGTGTCCGGTACAGTCAAGCGCTTGGAGCGCGGCAATGCCATCGTTGAATTCGGCAAGATCGAAGCACTGCTGCCGCGCGAGCAGATGATCCCCAAGGAGAATCTGCGCGTCGGTGATCGCGTGCGTGCTTATCTGCTGCGTGTGGATCGCACCGTGCGCGGCCCGCAGATCGTGCTGTCCCGTGTTTCGCCCGAGTTCTTGGTCAAACTGTTCGAGCTGGAAGTGCCGGAGATCGAAGAAGGGCTGCTGGAGATCGTGGCTGCTGCGCGTGATCCTGGTTCTCGTGCCAAGATCGCTGTGCGTACGCACGATCAGCGTCTTGATCCGATCGGTACCTGCGTAGGCATGCGCGGTTCACGCGTTCAGGCCGTGACTAACGAATTGGCTGGCGAGCGTGTGGACATCGTGCTGTGGTCGGAAGATCCAGCGACCAATGTCATCAACGCGCTGGCACCTGCGGATGTCACCAGCATCGTGGTGGATGAAGAGCAGCACAGTATGGACGTGGTGGTCGAAGAGGAAAGCTTGGCGCAGGCCATCGGACGCGGCGGTCAAAACGTGCGTCTGGCCAGTCAGATGACTGGCTGGGAATTGAATATCATGACCGTTGAGGCCTTTGAGGCTAAGAGTGGTCAAGAGACAGCCAAGGTGCGTGACCTGTTCATCGCCAAGCTGGATGTGGACGAGGAAGTCGCCGACATTCTGGTGCAAGAAGGTTTCAACACGCTGGAAGAAGTGGCTTACGTGCCGCTGGATGAGATGCTGGAGATCGAAGCATTCGACGAAGCAACCGTTGAGGAGTTGCGCAGCCGCGCCCGCAATGCACTGCTGACCGCTGCGATCGCCAATGAGGAAGAAGTGGAACACCATATCGAAGACCTGCACAAGCTGGATGGCATGGACGACGAGACTGCACGCATCTTGGCAAGCAAGGATGTGGGTACGCAGGAAGCGCTGGCCGATCTGGATGTGGAAGAGTTAGTTGAAATGACCGGCATGGACGCAGAACGCGCCAATGCGCTGATCATGGCAGCGCGCGCTCCCTGGTTCGCATAAGGCACTTCGATACACACTGAGGGGTAGTAGTAATGGGAAAAATGAATGTAGCGCAGTTTGCCGGCGAGCTCGGTCAGCCGGTATCGCTGCTGCTGGAACAGTTTCAGGCCGCTGGCGTCGCCAAGCAGTCGGAGGCGGATCAAGTGTCCGAGCAGGATAAGGCGCTGTTGTTGGCGCATCTACGTAACGCACATGGCGGCGTGAGCAAGAGCAAGATCACTCTGACCCGGCGCGAAACCACCGAGATCAAGAAATCTGACAGCACCGGTAAGGCGCGTACCATCCAAGTGGAAGTGCGCAAGAAGCGCGTGGTCGCACCGCAGCAGCCAGTGGAGGCGCCGGTGGTGGTTGCCGCACCTGTAGTTGCCCCCGTAGTGGCTGCGCCAGTCGCTCCTGCTGCACCCGTCATCAGTGTGCTGGGCGAGCGTGAGTTGGCATCGCGCCAAGCGGAAGCGCGTTTGCAGGCCGAGTTGGCTGCGCGCCAAGCGGCGGATGTGCAAGCCAAGCTGGAGCGTAACAAGCGCAAGAGTTTTGAGCATGAAGAGCCGCAGCCGGTTGCTGTCGTAGCAGCGCCGCAACCTGTCGTCGAAGTCGTGGAGCCTGTTGCAGCTGTCGTCGCTGCGCCTGAAGTCGGCGAGGCAGCTGTAGTTGCTCCAACTTCTGCTCCTGCAAATTTGGCCGATGGTACGTTGCATAAGCCTACTCCGCGCCCAGGTGATAAGGTATCTAAGCCGGTCATCAAGAAGGGTGTCAAGACTGCGCCTCCGGCCAAAGATAGCCCGTGGGATGCTGATGGCCATAAGAAACGTACACCAGCCAAGCCTGCGGCGGACACTCGCGCACCTAGCGGTGGTCGCAATGTCGGCCACGGTCGTGCGCCACGTCATGATAAGCACAGCAAGCAGGATGCTGGGCAACATGCGTTCTCCTTGCCGACCGAACCGATGGTGCGCGAGGTGATGGTGCCGGAAACCATCACTGTGGCCGAGTTGGCGCAGAAAATGGCGATCAAGGCCGCCGAGATCATCAAGGTGCTGATGAAGATGGGTTCGATGGTCACCATCAACCAAGTGCTGGATCAGGAAACCGCGATGATCGTGGTGGAAGAGTTGGGTCACGTCGCTAAGGCGGCTAAGGCCGACGATCCTGATGCGTATCTGGTGGATGATGCCGAGCACAAGGATTTGGTGATGGAGCATCGCGCTCCCGTGGTGACCGTGATGGGTCACGTGGATCACGGTAAGACCTCGCTGCTGGATTACATCCGTCGCACTCGCGTCGCCTCGGGCGAAGCAGGTGGCATCACTCAGCACATCGGCGCGTATCACGTCGATACTCCGCGCGGCATGATCACATTCTTGGATACCCCAGGTCACGAAGCCTTTACGGCGATGCGTGCCCGTGGTGCCAAAGTGACCGACATCGTGATTCTGGTGGTGGCGGCGGATGACGGCGTGATGCCGCAGACGCGCGAAGCGGTTCACCATGCTAAGGCAGCGGGCGTGCCCATCGTGGTTGCCGTGACCAAGATCGATAAGCCGGATGCCAACTCTGAGCGCGTCAAGCAAGAGCTGGTGACCGAAGGCGTCGTGCCGGAAGATTGGGGTGGCGATGCCATGTTCGTCGAAGTCTCGGCCAAGAGTGGCCAGGGTATCGACACCTTGCTGGAAAGCATCCTGCTGCAAGCCGAAGTGCTGGAGTTGAATGCCTCCAAGGATTCCAACGCCAAGGGTATCGTGATCGAAGCGCGTCTGGATAAGGGTAAGGGGCCGGTCGCTACCGTGCTGGTGCAATCTGGTACCTTGAAGCGCGGTGACACCGTGTTGGTGGGTGCTGTGTTCGGTCGTGTTCGCGCCATGCTGGATGAGAACGGCAAGCCAGTGACGGAAGCGGGTCCATCCATTCCGGTCGAGATCCAAGGTTTGTCGGAAGTGCCGATCGCAGGCGAAGACTTCTTGGTGTTGTCCGACGAGAAGAAGGCGCGCGAGATCGCACTGTTCCGTCAAGGTAAATACCGCGATGTGAAGCTGGCCAAGCAGCAAGCGGCCAAGCTGGAGAATATGTTCGAGCAGATGGCCGAAGGCGAAGTCAGCACCTTGGCGCTGATCATCAAGTCCGACGTGCAAGGTTCCTGCGAGGCGATCGCTCATGCGCTGGGCAAGTTGTCCACGCCTGAGGTCAAGGTCAACATCATCCACAGCGCGGTCGGTGGTATCACCGAATCTGACATCAACTTGGCGCTGGCCTCCAAGGCGATCGTCATCGGCTTCAACTCACGCGCCGATGCAACGGCACGCAAGCTGGCCGAGTCTGCCGGTGTGGAAGTGCGCTACTACAACATCATTTACGCGATGGTCGATGAGATCAAGGCGGCGATGTCTGGCATGCTGGCACCTGAGAAGAAGGAAGTCGTACTCGGCGCTGTCGAGATCCGTCAGGTGTTCCACATCTCCAAGGTGGGTACGGTGGCTGGTTGCTATGTGACCGAGGGTCTCATCAAGCGCAGCGCCGAAGTTCGCGTGTTACGCAGCAACGTGGTGATCCATACCGGCGAGTTGGATTCGCTCAAGCGCTTCAAGGATGACGTGAAGGAAGTGAAGTCCAACTTCGAATGCGGTCTGTCGCTCAAGGGCTACAATGATCTGGAAGTCGGCGATATGCTGGAAGTGTTTGAGATCGTTGAAGTGGCGCGCGCTCTGTAATGCCTAAGGACTACGCTCGCACCGACCGTATCGCGCAGCAGATCCAGCGTGAGCTGGCTGAAGCGATCCGTTTGGAGTTGAAAGACCCGCGTGTGAAGCTGGTGACTGTGACTGATGTCGAGGTTGCCAAGGACTATTCGCACGCCAAGGTGTTCTACACCGCGCTGGAGGGGAAGAGTCCTGAGTTACAGCAAGGTTTGGAGCGCGCCAGCGGTTTCTTGCGACGCCATGTTGCGCAGGCGATCAAGCTGCGTATCGTGCCGCAACTGCATTTTGCCTATGACGCCTCGGTCGAGCGTGGTTCGCAATTGTCGCAATTGATCGACCAAGCGGTTGCCAGCGACCAGCATCCAGAAAAGGATTGAGGTAGGTTGCATGGCGCGTAATTACCGTGCGCTGGACGGCGTATTGCTGTTCGATAAGCCTCTGGAATTGAGCTCCAATACCGCGCTGCAAAAGGTGCGCCACTTGTTTCAGGCGGATAAGGCGGGTCATACCGGTACGCTTGATCCTTTGGCGACCGGCTTGCTGCCGGTTTGTTTCGGCGAGGCGACCAAATTCTCCACTGCGCTGTTGGATGCCGATAAAACCTATCTGGCCAAGGCCAAGCTAGGTCAGGTGACAACGACCGGCGATGCCGAGGGTGAAGTCATCGCTAGTCACGAAGTGACGGTGAGCGAGGCGCAAGTTGTCGTGGCTTTGCAGCATTTCATTGGCGAGATCGAGCAACTTCCGCCGATGCACAGCGCCATCAAGTTTCAGGGTAAGCCGCTGTACGAGTACATCCGCAAGGGTGAAACGATAGCGCGCGAGAAGCGTCGTATCACCATATATGCGCTGACGCTGGTGAGTTTTTCGGGCGATGAGCTGGAATTCTCAGTGCGCTGTAGCAAGGGTACGTATGTACGTACGTTGGCCGAAGATATCGGCGCGCATCTGGGTTGCGGTGCTCATCTGATCGGTTTGCGCCGTACCGCCATCGCTGGGCTGGACTTGGTTGATGCGGTGAGTTGGCCTGAGTTGCAGGCCATGAGCGCAGCCGAACGAGATAGTCGTGTGTTGCCTGTGGATACGCTGTTGCCGAACTATCCGTCATTGACTTTAGATGTTGAGCAGACCAAGCGTTTGGCGCAAGGTCAGCAGCTCGTAGTATCGACAGAACTGCCCGAGGGTAAGTTGCGTTTGTATAGCGCCGATCAGTTCATCGGTGTTGGAAGTTTGAATGGGGGACGCTTGTCCCCAGAACGTCTATCAGCGCGTGTGGCAAAAAGTGCCGCAAATGCTGATTTGACTTGAGAAATCGGCCCGATCAAGGGTAAAATGCCGCACTTTTTTTAGGAGAGAGTAAGAGATGTCCATCACCACTGCGCAAAAGGCGCAAATTGTTACTGATTATCAACGTGCCCAAGCCGACACCGGGTCCCCCGAAGTGCAAGTGGCGCTGATGACTGCCCGTATCAACTATCTGACCGATCACTTCAAAGAACACACCAAGGATCACCACTCCCGCCGTGGCCTGCTGCGTTTGGTGAGTCGTCGTCGTAAGTTGCTCGACTACCTGAAGAGCAAGAACGAAGACAGCTACCGCACGCTGATCAAGCGCCTAGAACTGCGCAAGTAATTCAGAATACGGGGCGCGCAAGTGCCCCGTGTTTTATTTCGTCCATCCGGTCGAATCCGCTGGCGCGTCTCGCGCCACATCAAGCACAGAGAGGTTCATCTTGAGTCACTATAAAAAAACAATCACTTACGGAAAACACCAGCTGACTATCGAAACCGGCGAGATCGCTCGTCAGGCATCGGGTGCAGTGATGGTGAGTCTGGACGACACCGTGGTGCTAGTCACGGTAGTTGGTCGCAAGGATGCCAAGCCTGAGCAGGACTTTTTCCCGCTGACCGTGGATTACCAAGAGCGCACCTATGCCGCTGGCAAGATCCCCGGCGGATTCTTCCGTCGTGAAGGCCGTCCTTCCGAGAAAGAGATCCTGACTTCCCGTTTGATCGACCGTCCGCTGCGTCCGCTGTTCCCCGAAGGCTTCTATAACGAAGTGCAGATCGTGGCGACCGTGATGTCCTGCGATCCGCAGATCGATGCTGATATTCCCGCCGTGATCGGCGCATCCGCTGCGCTGGCGCTGTCGGGTATTCCATTTGACGGTCCCATTGGTGCGGCACGTGTGGGTTACCTGAATGGCGAATACCTGCTGAATCCGACGGCTGATGAGCTGAAAACGTCGCAGATGGATCTGGTTGTAGCTGGTACTGACCGAGCTGTGCTGATGGTCGAGTCCGAAGCTAAAGAGCTGTCCGAAGAGATCATGCTGGGCGCGGTGGTGTTCGGCCATGAGCAGATGCGTGCCGTGATCGACGCGATCAATGAAATGGCTGACGAAGTCGGCGCAGATGCGTGGGACTGGACTGCTCCTGCCAAGGACGAAGTGCTGATCGCGCGTTTAGCCGAACTGGCTGATGCTGATCTGCAAGCCGCTTACGCCGTGCGCTCAAAGCAAGCTCGTACCGTGCAAGTCAACGAGATCAATAAGCGTGTGGTCGATACCTTGCTGGCCGAAGATGAAACTCGCCAAAAGAATCACGTCAATGACATGTTCAGCGCCTTGGAAGCCAAGATCGTGCGCGGTCAGATCCTGAGTGGCGAGCCACGCATCGATGGCCGTGACACTCGCACCGTGCGCCCGATCACCATTCGTACCGGCGTGCTGCCACGCACTCACGGTTCCGTATTGTTCACCCGTGGCGAGACACAAGCGCTGGTGGTGGCAACCTTGGGTTCCATGCGCGATGCGCAAAAGATCGATGCGCTGGAAGGTGAGTACACCGACCGCTTCATGCTGCATTACAACTTCCCGCCATACTCCACCGGCGAAACTGGCCGTGTGGGTACGCCCAAGCGCCGCGAAATCGGCCACGGTCGTCTAGCCAAGCGTGCGATCGTTGGCGTGTTGCCCAGTGTGGATGAGTGCGGCTACGCGATGCGCGTGGTGTCCGAGATCACTGAATCCAACGGTTCCAGCTCGATGGCTTCGGTTTGCGGCGGTTGCTTGTCGTTGATGGATGCGGGCGTGCCGCTGACTGCACACGTAGCCGGTATCGCTATGGGCCTGATCAAGGAGGGCAATCGTTTCGCTGTGCTGACCGACATTCTGGGTGATGAAGATCATCTGGGCGACATGGACTTCAAGGTGGCCGGTTCCGATGCAGGTATCACTGCGTTGCAAATGGACATCAAGATCAACGGCATCACCAAGGAGATCATGGAAGTCGCGCTGTCCCAAGCTCGTGAAGGCCGTATGCACATCTTGGGCCTGATGAAGACCGCGCTGCCATCGCCACGCACCGACGTGTCTGACTTTGCACCGCGTATGCTCAAGATGAAGATCAATCCAGAGAAGATCCGTGATGTGATCGGCAAGGGCGGCGCAGTCATCCGCGCGATCACCGAGGAAACTGGCGCAACGGTGGACATCGACGACGAAGGTAATATCACCATTTCCAGCGTGAGCGCCGAAGCAGGTAATGCTGCTCAGCAACGCATTCTGGACATCGTGGCCGAAGTCGAGGTGGGCAGAATCTACGAAGGCCCCGTGGTCAAGCTGGCCGAGTTCGGCGCGTTCATCAACATCCTGCCGGGGAAGGATGGCCTGTTGCACATCTCGCAAATCTCCAGCGAGCGTGTCGAAAAGGTGTCTGACTACCTGAAGGAAGGCCAAGTCGTGCGCGTCAAAGTGCTGGAAATTGACGACAAGGGTCGTATGAAGCTGAGCTTGAAGGCTGTCGCAGCGGAAGAAAAAGCCGCAGCGGAAGCCAAAGCTGCCGAAGATCAACCTGCAGCAGAGTAAGCGGTCGGTGACTCATTAAATGCCCCGCTGATGCGGGGCATTTTCATTTTGGTGTAGCCATGCTGGACTGGAAAGACGGACAACCATACTCGAATCGCTACGGCGATGTGTATTTCTCTACCGATTCAGGGCTGGAGGAGTCGCGCCATGTCTTTTTACAAGGCAATCGGCTGGCCGAGCGTTTTGCAGGGCTGCGCTCCGGTGAGGTCTTTACTGTGGGTGAGACTGGTTTCGGCACCGGATTGAATTTCCTGTGTGTCTGGCAACTGTTCGAGCAAACCGCGACTGCGGGAGCGACGCTGGATTTCTTCAGCATCGAGAGATTTCCCTTAGGCGACGAAGAAATACGTGCAGCCTTGCGACTTTGGCCTGAACTGGCAAGCCAAGCCCAAGTTTTGTGTGCGAACTGGAAGCGGCGAGTGCCCGGCTGGAACCGCTGGTCGTTCGCGGGTGGGCGGATACGTTTGACGCTGGCGATCTGTGATGTGGCTGATGCCTTACCCGAACTGATGGGTGAGTCAGTAGGGCTGGGGCGAGTCGATGCTTGGTTCCTCGACGGTTTCTCGCCTTCGAAGAACCCCGAGATGTGGTCGCCCGAGGTGTTCTCAGGCATCGCCAATGCCTCACGCTTTGGTGCGACGCTGGCAACCTACAGCAGTGCGGGCTGGGTGCGGCGCGGTCTATCCGAGGCTGGTTTCACGATGCAGAAATCTCCTGGATTTGGTCGCAAGCGCGAGATGTTGTGTGGCAAATTGACCGCAGTTGAACTGCCCGATGGACTGACTATCCCGCAAAGCGCAATCGTCATCGGCGGTGGCTTGGCGGGCTGCGCGGCTGCTTACGCGTTGGCGCAGCGCGGAGTGGCGGTCACGCTGGTCGAGCGCGCAGAGCAACTTGCTCAGGGTGCATCGGGGAATCCGCTTGGCATTCTGCATGCGCGTTTCAGTGCAGGGGTGAATCCACTGCATCGTTTTGTGCTGGCCTCTTATGGCCATGCGCTTTCACAAATGGATGCGATCTTGCCAGTGGATAACACCTTGCGCGCGGAGTGCGGTTTGTTGCAGTTGGCTTTCTCCGATGCTGAGATCAAACGCATCGGGCGCTTGGTCATGCTTGACTGGCCGATTCCCTTGTTCGAGGCGGTGGATGCAGAGGCGGCGACTAAACTTACCGGAATGAGGATGGAGCGCGGTGGCCTGTGGTTTCCGAGCGCAGGCTGGGTGGTGCCGCCTGCTCTATGTGAACGCTGGGCAGGTATGTCTGGAATTACGCAGCAACTCGGCCATGCGGTGGAAACGCTGACCCCGCTGGTGTCTGGCTGGCAGGTCGCGGGTCAGAATGCGCAAGGCCAGAAGTGGCAGATTAACGCTGATATTGTGGTGGTCTGTTGCGGCCATCAGGCTAAGCAACTGGCGCAGTTCGAGCATTTTCCGCTGACGCCGGTGCGAGGTCAGATCAGCGCATTGCCTGGAACCCAAGAAAGCATCGTGCTCAATTCGGTCGTATGCGCAGATGGCTACAGTTCGCCGGCTGAGTGCGGCGTGCATATCGCCGGTGCGACGCACAGTTTTGACGATGAAGGCACGGACGTGCGCAGCACGGATCATGCCGTGAATCTGGCGCGGTTGGAGCAACACATTCCCTCATTGCGCAGCGCCCTCGGTGACCTCGATCTCGATCAGCTCGACGGACGAGCGTCCATTCGTTGCTCTGCCCCCGGTGCTGTGCCGCTAGTCGGCAAGGTGGAGCAGGGGCTGTATTGCAGTTTGGCGCATGGCACACGCGGTTTGCTCACGGCGGGTATCTCGGGAGAGTTGATCGCTGCCTTGGCTTGCGACACCTTGCCTCCCTTGCCGATGACTATCGTCGTCGAACTCTCACCTGAAGCGCGTCTTCAGCGGAAAAAAACTACTTAACCGACCGAATAAAATGACCATACAGACTCTTTCCTTGCTCGAAACCCGTGTCCTTGGTGTATTGGCTGAAAAGCAGCGCACTGTGCCCGACACTTATCCGTTGACCCTTAATACCTTGCTATCGGGTTGCAATCAGAAGACCAGTCGCAATCCTGTGATCGAAGCGACCGAAGCTGAGGTGCAAGCGGCGCTGGACAGCCTGCGCGGGCAGACCTTGGTGGTTGAGTCCAGTGGTGGGCGGGTGGCGCGCTACGCCCATAACATCGAGCGCGTCCTGCGCGTGCCTACCCAATCCACCGCTTTACTCGCCACTCTCATGCTGCGCGGCCCACAGACTGCTGGCGAATTGCGTATCAACAGCGAACGGCTACATTCCTTTGCCGACATCTCCTCTGTCGAGAGCTTTCTCGATGAGTTGCGTGAACGGGAGGCCGGAGCGCTAGTCGTCGAACTTCCCCGCCAGCCCGGTTCCCGCGAGAATCGCTGGATGCACTTGCTCTCGGGCGAGCCAGTGATCGAAGCGATGGCTACTGCCCCGTACTCTGCGCCTTCCGGCGATGTCAGCCTTGGCGAGATCGCCGCCCTGAAAGCCAATGTCGCCCGATTGGAATCAGAGGTGGCAGAGCTGAGATCGCTGGTTGGACGGCTGTGCGAGTCGTTGGGGGTGAACTAGAGCTATAACTTGGCTCTCAAGCAAGGCCTCCACGTCATGGATAGGCATAGGTCTGGCATACAGATAGCCTTGATAGTTGTCGCAGCCGCGTAGTTCGAGGAACTCGCGCTGAGCCTCAGTTTCCACGCCTTCCGCAATCACTTCCAGCCCTAAGCCTTGCGCCATGGAGATGATGGTCTGGACGATGGCAGCGTCGTGCTGATCGGTGGTGATGTTGCGAACGAATGACTGGTCGATCTTGAGTTGATCGATGGGCAGACGGCTCAGGTAGGACAGGGACGAGTAGCCGGTACCGAAGTCGTCCATGGAGAAGCGTATGCCCAGACTTCTCAGTTCGTGCATCTTTTCTATACTGTGCTCGACATTGTGTAGCACCAGACTTTCAGTCAACTCCAGCTTCAGAACTGCCGGGTCGATGCCGCTGGTGGCGATGGCCTCGCGAACCTGGCTGACGAAACCCAGTTCCCGGAACTGTCGGGCGCTAACATTGACGGCGATGCTCAGGTGGGATAAACGTGGATCAAGCTGCCAGCGAGCCAATTGCGCGCAGGCGGTTTCGATCACCCAGCGGCCAATGGGCAGGATCATCCCAGTTTCTTCCGCGACGGGGATGAATTGTGCCGGCGAGACCATCCCCAACTTGGGATGTGCCCAGCGTAGCAGCGCTTCTGCGCCTATCGGTTGGCCAGAGTGATCGACTTGCAGCTGGTAGTAGAGGATAAGTTCGTCACGAACGAGGGCGGCGCGCAGGGCATTGTCCAGTTGGCTACGTTTTTCCAGAGCGTCCTGCATGGATGAGTCAAAGAAGCAGGTGGTATTGCGCCCGTTCGATTTTGCTTGATACATGGCGGAATCCACATGCGCGAGTAGCTCTTCATGGCTGTCCGAATGGCCGAGGAACAGGATGATGCCGATGCTGGAGCTGCTGTGGTACTCGAAGTCGCCGAAGTGATAGGGGCTACACAGTTCTGCACGGATCTTTTCTGCGACCTGTTCAGCCTGAATCGCGGCCTCGCTCCTGTCGCTGCTGAGTTCGGTGAGCACCACTAGAAACTCATCGCCTCCCAACCGGGCTACCATATCCTCCTCGCGTACCGATGCCTGCAAGCGGCGGGCGACTTCGAGCAGAAGCCGATCTCCCATGCTATGTCCCAAGGTATCGTTCAATTGTTTGAATTGGTCGAGGTCGAGTGCGAGTAAAGCGCCATGTTTTCCGCTGCGCGAGCTGGACGAAGCCGCTTGATGGATACGATCGATCAGTAAGCGGCGATTCGGAAGGTTGGTCAGAGCGTCGTAATTGGCTTGTGTCCAGATCAGCTCATCCTTGCGCTTTTTCTCAGTGATGTCAGAAAACTGTCCGACATGCCTGTAGATGCTGCCATCTTCGTGGTGTAGCACGCTGATGTTGAGCCACTTGGCTT
Organism: Ferriphaselus amnicola; assembly: GCF_000974685.2. Taxonomy (NCBI): domain Bacteria; kingdom Pseudomonadati; phylum Pseudomonadota; class Betaproteobacteria; order Nitrosomonadales; family Gallionellaceae; genus Ferriphaselus; species Ferriphaselus amnicola. The sequence goes on along the minus strand of NZ_AP018738.1, from coordinate 1,827,978 downwards.
GTAGTGTGCCGTCCTTGCGCCTATCCCATACTTCACCTTGCCAATGGCCTTTCTGGCGAAGTGCATCCCACATCTCGGCATAGAATTTTTTGTCGTGCTCTCCCGATTTGAGCATACTCGGATTGCGGCCATGCACTTCGCCCAAGGTATATCCGGTGATGCGGGTGAATGCCGGATTGACTTCGATGATATGGTTATTCTCGTCTGTCACGACGATGCCTTCATGGCTGGCCTGATAAACCGAAGAGGCCAGCATCAGCGCATCTTCACTCTGTTTGCGGTGGGTGACATCGCGCAGGATGGCGGTATAGTATTTCTTCCCGGCTACCTCGATCTTGGAGATGGAGGCTTCGAACGGAAACTCTTCGCCGTTGGCACGCAGACCAGATGACATACTGGACATGTCTAGGTTGCGCGTGGCTTTGCCGGAGCTGTCGAAGCGCTCGACATGTTGTTTGTGCATAGGGCGATAACGCACTGGGAACAGCTGCTCGATGGGCTGACCAAGAATGTCTCGGGCGCGATATCCGAATATCCTCTCGGCTCCTTGGTTGAAGATCGTGACCTTGTGATCTTCGCCCATGGAAATGATGGCATCCATCGCAGACTCAATCAGGCCGGTCAGCCGCGCTTGGTTTTCCTGCATCTGAAGCTCAGTTCGCTTGCGCTCGCTGATATCTTCCACGATCGACCAGATGTAGCGCTGTCCTTCATGCCCTTCGATCAGCATGCCGTTCAATTGAAGCGGAATGTGCGAGCCATCCTTGCGAACATATTCCTTCTCATAAGGCCCATACCGTCCACATCGCTCCAAGCTGTCTAGTTGGAGCGCTTCCTGATCGGCATACTCTTTAGGGGTCAGCTTCCAGTAGTCCAGTTGTCTCAATTCGTCTTCGGGATAACCGCAGATATTGCGGAACGCCTCATTGAATTCGATGTACTGGCCTTCCATATCTGTCAAGGCGATGCCGACCGGTGACAGGTCGAACAGGCCTCGCAGTTTCTCGTTCGTTTCGCGCAGTCGGTCTTCCGCCAGTTTTCGTGTCGTGATGTCTTCACCGACTCCAAGAATGCAGGGTTCGCCATCCAGAGTGATCCGTTGGGCAGACAAGCTCACCATGCCGGTTGCACCTGACTGCTTGCGATATTCAAGGACGGCATTCGTCAGTGCGCCAACCCGTTGGAGTTCTTCCAGCAACCGTGCGCGCTCCTCTAGGTTGCACCATAGATTAAGTTCGAGGCTGGTATGGCCGATCAGCTTATCCCGCGTGTAACCAAACATTTTTAGGAATGCAGCATTGGCCTCGATGATGCAGCCATCGGCCATGCGTGTGATCAGAATGGGAATAGGATTGGACTGCACGATGGTTTTGAAACGCTGCTCGCTACTGAGCAGAGCATCTTCCGTGGCTTTTTTCTCGGTATTGTCCTGACATACGACCACTACGCCGAGCAAGCTGCCCTGACTGCAAATTGGGTAAGAACTGTATTCCACGGGGAAGCTGCTGCCATCCTTGCGCCACATCACCTCGTCTTTGCGCATGCGCGGCTTACCATCGGCAAGTGTGGCGTGCATCGGGCAGGCCGCCAGCGGGTAATGCTCACCATCCCGATAGGAGTGATGCACCGTGACGTGCATCGGCTTGCCGATCAACTCGTCTTGAGCGTAGCCAAACATTCGTTCGGCTGCTGCATTGACGAACATGACATTGCCATCCGCATCCAGTCCCCAGACGCCTTGATTGACCGACTGAAGGATCAAGGTGGCGCGATCCTCTGCTCGCTTACGCTCGGCCAGCAAGGCCGTGATCATTAAGGCTGAGAACGCTAGGATACCCATATAAGCCCATAACAAAAACAGGCTATTGGGGTAGAACTGCCCTTTGCCGTGCGACGTTGACCACGCTGCGATCAGCGAGATTACTACCGTCGAGATCGCTCCGCCGGTTGCGCCAAAGCGTATGGCTGCCCAAATGACGATGGGCAGGGTGAAGAAGGCCAGCGGTCTGACATCGCTGCCCGTGTTGTCGAAGAACACCGCCCAACCTACGAAGGCTGTCACAACGAGCCAAACCAAGAATTCGAGAGCGTGTCGCTGTATCTGTTGCAGACTCTCCCGGTTGATGGATAGCAGCAGCGTTCCTCCCAGCAGCACGCCGACCCAGTCGCCTGACCACCAGGCTAACACCGCCGCAAAGAATGACTCATTGCTGATCATTCCTGCCAAATTAAGCGTCAGCGAACCGCCCACAGCTGAGATGAGCATGCCCACGGCCGCTGCGATCGTCAGCAAGACAATATCCCTCCGGCGCTCAAGGGCTGGATGCAGGCCATAGTATTGCAACCACCATGTGGTCGCAGTGGGGGCAAGGGTATTCGTCACAGCAATGCCTAATGCGAGTGGCCAAGGCGTACCGATAGATAGGTTGACAGCAAAGGCAGAGACAAAGACAGCCGGCCATAGATTTGTGCCTAAGCGAAACAGTGCCGCGACGGCGATGCCTGTGGGTAGCCAGAACAGCGTGATGTTGGAGCCGACATAGGGAATCGACAAGCCTAGCTTGCCGCTAACAAAGTAAGCGAGCGCGACTAGCAACAATTTCCCGAGGTACGTGGGCTGCGAAAGCAGCGTGAGTGTGGGTAGCATGGATCTCAACATTCTAGTTCGTCGGAGTAAAAGCAAATTCGATTACGTCCATGGCGTTTGGAGGCGTACATGGCAATGTCAGCCTTGGTTGTTAGATCATCTGGGGTGGTGGCATCGGCAGGGTAGTGCGCAATGCCGACACTTCCTGAAATCTGGATATTGAGTCCGTTGAAATGGAAGGCTTCCTGTAATGCGTTGTTGATGTTTTTGGCTACGGTTTCGACTCCGGTCGCCTCGGTGATATTGGTGAGGATGATGGTGAATTCATCCCCGCCAAGTCGCGCCACCGTGTCGGTACCGCGCACACAGGCGTTGAGTCGGCGTGCCGACTCGATCAATAATTGATCGCCGATATTGTGGCCGTGGCGATCGTTGACCTCTTTGAATCGATCTAGATCGATGAATAGCAGCGCCAGTGATGTCGTGGCCCGGCGACACTTTTTTATTTCCTGTGTGAGGCGATCGAGAAACAACCTACGATTAGGGAGGTTAGTCACCGAGTCGTAGTTGGCCTGCCGCCACAATAGATCTTCCGCTTGCTTCTTTTCCGTGATGTCTGAAAAGATGGCCACATGACGGTGGACGCTGCCATCCTTGTTAGAAATGATGTTGATGGTTAGCTGCTCGGCGTAGATCTGGCCATCCTTGCGTCGATTCCACAACTCACCTTGCCAATAGTGGTAGCGCGCTAGGCTTTCCCACATATCGCGGTAGAACTCTTTGGACTGCTTGCCCGAGCTTAAAACATTTGGATTTTTACCAACCACCTCTTCGGGTTCATAGCCGCTTATTGTCGTGAAGGCGGGATTAACGCTGACGATTTTGTTGTCTCGGTCAGTAATCACGATCGAGGCGCTACTGGCATTAAACACGGAAGCGGCCAGCTTCAGTTCCTCCTCATGGCGTTTGCGTACGGAAATGTCGCGCACGAATGTGTAGAACATGCCGCCACGGATGCTGGCATAACTGACTCTGGCTTCGATCTCGATCAGATGGCCATCTTTATGCCGATGCTGGGTTTCAAAGAAGTCGCTTCCAGATTCGATGATTCTGCTGATATGCCTTGCGGTCTCTTCTGGCGATTCGGAAGCTTCCAGATCGAAAATGCGCATAGTCAGCAGCTCTTCCCGCGTATAGCCGACCATTTGACAATAGGCTTCATTGACATCAAGTATGCGAGCATCTGTTGCACTCGAGCTCCAAAAGCCGTCGGCAGTGGTCTGGATGATATTGCGGTATTCGATCTCTTTCAGGCTGCGCTCGGTCACATCCCGGCAGATAATCAGCGTAAGCCATCTATCCTCATGCTCGACCATCTTAATGTGCATATCGACAGGGATTCGAGTGCCATCCTTGCGTAAGTGCATCGCACTAGTAGTCCAACCATCCTTCTGGCGCTGAGTGAGCTGTTGTGGCGATGCGGTCTCATCAATGTGTTCCAAGCGCATCGTCAGCAATTCATTGCGGCTATAGCCAGTGTGGTCGCACGCCGCTTGATTGACGGCGATGAAATGTCCTGCGATATCGAGAACGAAGACGGGATCGGCAGCATGCTCAAAGAGCTGGCCGAAGAATCCCGGTGGTAAAGAAGCATACGTGCTATTCGTCATCAGATTTCGATGGTGATCGCTCCGTTGTCACAATATCTGTGAGAATCAAATGTGGGTTTGCCTCCAACAGGGTCGTTAGTCTGGCGATGCCATCACCACAGAATTCGGTGAATGCCACTCTCAGTCGAGAGGTGCTATCGGCAAACGAGCTGGCGTGCAAGACTCTGGCGCGCGTTTTGATGTGCTGGATCTGCGGGGTAGGGGCGAACAGGAAAATGACCACCTCCTCCATCGCTTCCCGCAGCTTTAGATTGCAGAGGATGCTGGCACCTCCCAAAGATAGGTTGCTTGTATCTCCGTGATAAATGTCGCGGATGCGGCCTTGCCCGAACATGATAGCGGTACGATTATTGATTTGGAATCTTGGGTGTTGGCGGCGTTCCAAACTGAGTGTCATAGATACCTCCGATGAATGAGGGCGAGCATTTGCAGCTTGCTTAAGCATGACAAAGTACACGCGCCCCTAACTAGGGCGCGTGGCGTGAACGTGGAATTCGATGGCGTGAAGCGAAGTGCGTACACAAAACCCCCTCTTGGGAAAATAGCAACGGGGGTTGGGTTGCGTACGGTGTGGAAGTTATCAAAGATACCGAGGTGGCGTCAATAGCTTTACTGGATAGGTAGGCGAAACAGTCGTCGAACGGGTCATGGGTAATAGGTTACTTCGTGTTAAGTCCGGTGGACGTTAACGGTGAGCAAGTGTCCGTCCATGTGCTCAAAACTCTTGATTTGCTCAATGAGTTGCTCAGTCAGAACATACTCTTTTGACAGGAGCATCTCGCCACTTCGAGTGATCAAATCGCGTGCAAGTATCATTCCTGGCTTGAGTTGTGCGGAGGATAAAGCCTGTTCGGGGATGGTGTTCGTCGTTGCACGAGCCTTGTCTAATTCAGCTTGGAAGGCACTGACTACGGCGGGATCATAGCGCTTATCTTTGTCGTCCTCGATCAGGAGTGCCGCTTCCGACGGTTTCATCGGTTTGGTGAATCCGACTCCCATCAGCGCTGTGTCGTAATCCTCGGCCATTGCCAGAATGCGTGCGCCGAGCGGAATGGACAGGCCAGACAAGCGATCTGGATACCCAGTGCCGTCGAAGCGTTCACGGTGACTTCGAATGAGTTTTGCCGCACCTTGCAGTTGTTCTAGCGCCATCAGCGCCATCTCGCCCTTGGCTGGGTACTTGGTGACACAGGCGCGCTCATCAGCGGTCAGACTATGGAAGGGGCGGTCGATTAGTCGATCCGGTAGCCCGATCTTGCCAATGTCGAGCAACAAACCGGCGATGAACGTGTCCTGTGCTTCCGCTGCGCTCATGCCCATGTTCTGTGCCAGCGTGCGCGCCAGTTCGGCGACCCGGCGCGAGTGTCCCGATTTGCTGGGGTTGCGCATCTCGATCAGGTTGGAGAACACGCGCACCGAGGTAATGAAGCTCTTCTTCAGTTTTTCATGGGCGGCATTGAGCGACTGCATGGTCTGGTTCAGCTCGTTGGTGCGTGCCACGACCTTAGCTTCCAGATTGGCGTTCAGATCTTTCAGCTCTTCATTCTGTTTGTTCGTTAGCTCTTCAAGTCGCTTCTTTTCACGCTCCAGAACTTTTTGCTGCAAGGCATGCCTGACGATCAACGTGATGTCGTTATCTTCCCAAGGTTTGGAGACGTAGCGGTAGATCTGGCCCTTGTTGATCGCATCGATGGTCGCACCGATCTCGGCGTAGCCGGTCAGCAGGATGCGCACCGTATCAGGCCAGCGTTCGCGGACCTTTTCAAGGAATTGTGCGCCGTTCATCTCCGGCATCCGCATGTCGGACACCACTAGATCGACCGTCTCGCGTTCCATGATCTCCAGACCTTGCGCGCCACCCTCTGCCGTGAAGATGCGATAGCCCAGCGGACGAAATAGCCGCCGCAGGGACGACAGGATGTTCGTCTCGTCATCCACAAACAATACGGTTGCTGGTATTTCTGGCATCTCACTTGCGCTCATCTAACCACCTCATGTGTCGTTCCATTTTCGCTTGTTGCATCTGGGGGCTGCCTGCTCGGCAGTGAGACCCGGAAGGTCGTACCCTTGCCGACTTCACTGCGCACCTCGATCCGTCCGTGATGCTTTTGCAGGATGCCGTAAGCCAGTGATAAGCCCAACCCCGTGCCCTTGCCGATCGGCTTGGTGGTGAAAAAGGGATCAAAAATCTTCTTCAGATGCTCTGGTTTGATACCCTTGCCCGTATCGGCGACTTCCACCCAAACTTCATTGCCTTGTTGGCCGGTGCGAACGGTGATGGTGCCATGCTCTTCGATGGCATGGGCCGCATTCACCAGTAGATTCATGAACACCTGATTCAATTGCGAGGCCAAACACTCCACCTCGGGGATGGTGCCGTATTCCTTGGCCACCTCGGCTTTGTATTTGATCTCGTTGTTGACGATGTTCAAGGTGCTGTCCAGCCCCTGATGCAGATTAGAAATGCCCCACTCGTCGGTGGCATCGACATGCGAGAAGTCTTTCAGGTTCTGTACGATCTTTTTGACGCGGGTGATGCCGTCCTTGGATTCCTCCATCAGCGCGTGCAGATCCTCTTTGAGAAAGGTGATGTCCAGCGCATCTTTGGCAAACTTGAGTTGGGCGCGTACCTCGCCGTCGCTGATAGCTGTTTCGGCTCGCTCATACAGGTCGAGCAGGGCAAAGGTGTCCAGCACATATTTTTCCAATGTGCCTAGGTTGGAATAGACGTAGCCGATGGGGTTGTTGATCTCGTGTGCTACGCCGGCGGCTAGCTGACCAATCGAAGCCATCTTTTCCGATTGCATCAGATGGCTCTGGGCCTCTTCCAGCTCGCGGTTCAGCACTTGCACTGCCGCATAACTCTCGCGTTGCTCCTGATAGGCGATTTTGCGCCACTCGATGTTACGTACAATGGATACCAATACGGCTTTACCGTTGTTTCCTGTCACCAGTTTCAATGCTAGCTCGACTGAAAATCGACTGCCATCCTTGCGCTGGTATTCCGTATCCAGCGTGATGTCCTCATTGCCGTTGGCACGTAAAGTGGTGACCATTTCGCTGTTCGCGAGGAAGGGCATCAGTTGCTCGCTTTGCGGTGCAGGCATCTGCATCAACTCGCTCTTGCTGAAACCGAACCAAGTCTCGGCGCTGTGGTTTAGATAGATCATTCGCAAGGTGTCCGCATCGAAGATGAATAGGGCATCTTGTGAGTGATCGAGCACACTCTTGAAGTAGAATAGTTTGCCCATGATCTGCTTGCGCGCCAGCACGTCAGCTTCCAGTGTGTGTTTGGTCTGCTCCAGCTCGGCGGTTCTTTGTTTGACGCGGATTTCCAGCTCCGCCTTGCTTTGGGCAAGCGCACTTTCAATTTGCTTGAGCTGCGTGATCTCGGTGCGTACCGAAACGTATTGGTAGGGCAGCCCGTTCTCGTCTAGGCTGGGCGTAATGGTGGTCTCGACCCAGTACAGCTCGCCGCTCTTGTTGCGATTGCAGATTTCCCCTTGCCAAGTCTGTCCACTGGCAATGGTCAGCCACATGTCGTCGAAGAACGACGCATTATGTACGCCGGATTTGAGCAGGCGGTGATTCTGCCCGAGTAGCTCCGCCCGCACGTATTGGCTGATCTGGCAGAACTTGTCGTTGACGTAAGTGATCCTTCCGCTTGCATCCGCGATGCTGACGATGGCGTGCTGATCCAGCGCTTGCTTGAACATGCGCAGATCCTGCATGGAGTCTTGCGGTTCATTCATCATTTTGTTGTTGCTAGCACAGCCTGTGGCTGTTTGATCGGGAGTGAGACGCGGAAGGTCGTGCCTTTGCCGATCTCACTGCGTACTTCGATCCGTCCGTGGTGTTTTTGCAGGATGCCGTAGGAGAGCGATAGCCCCAGCCCGGTGCCCTTGCCGATGGGTTTGGTGGTGAAGAACGGATCAAAGATCTTCTGTAAGAGTTCGGGTTTGATGCCCTTGCCAGTATCGGCCACTTCGACCCAAACTTTATCCTCCTGTTGGCCGGTGCGAACGGTGATGGTGCCATGGGCTTCAATGGCATGGGCGGCATTCACCAGCAGATTCATGAATACCTGATTCAGTTGCGAAGACAGGCATTCCACTTCGGGGATGATGCCGTATTCCTTGATTACTTCAGCCTTGTATTTGATCTCGTTGTTGACAATGTTCAGGGTGCTGTCCAGTCCTTGATGGAGGTTGGAGAAATGCCACTCATCGTTGGTATCGACGTGTGAGAAATCCTTCAGGTTCTGCACGATCTTCTTGACGCGGGTGATGCCATCTTTGGACTCAGCCATCAGTGATTGCAGATCTTCTTTGAGGAATTCGAGGTCAAGCTTATCTTTTGCTACGGTTAATTGCGTCCGTAGGGTCGGGTCAGAAATTGCGGTCTCTGCCTGTTCATACAGGTCGAGCAGAGCAAAGGTATCTTGCACGTACTTTTCCAGCGTGCCTAGATTGGAATAGACATAGCCGATGGGGTTGTTGATCTCGTGTGCTACACCCGCCGCCAACTGGCCGATCGAGGCCATCTTGTCCGATTGCATCAGGTGACTTTGAGCTTCTGCTAGTTGCAGGTTAAGCCGGTGCAGACTTTCCAGTCGTCGCTTTTGTTCGATATGTAGTTGAATGTTGGATAGCGCCAAGCTGACCATATCCAGCAGGGTCGAGCCTGCATCGAGGTCAGCTTCTGTGAATGGCGGTTTGTCTCCAGTTCGATTCATGCTGACTGTCGCGCTGATCGAACGATTTACGGAGATGCCACCTATGGAGCTGCCATCGATCTTCAGTGGCCAGCACATCGCTGAGGTGGCTGCAGCGGGACTTCGATTCTCGCGATTGCGCCGAAAGCGCGAATCACTGGATGCGTCACCATTGAGTAAGAGGGGGGTGTTCTCCTTGACGACCCAGCCCAGCACGCCTTCGCCCAAGGGGATTTGTCGTCCGATCACTCCGCTAGGAAGGTCGATTCCCGCAACGATGGTCAGGTGGTTGTTCTTGTGATTCAGCAAAGCGAGGGACCCGCTTTCAGCTTCAAATCCTCCGACGATATGTTGCAACAGCCGTTGATAAACGGAAGAGGTGTCTTCTGTGGCGACGGCATCCTGTCCCAAACGATGCAGGTCATAGATCCAAGTGAGTTGCTTCAATCGTTCCAGAGACATATCCCTCCCTTGCTTAGCTCGATTTTGCTAGGCTAGACGCGGCATCCAGTTGTTCCGGCGGAGGTAGGCAGGCCTCGATGCGCTCCCACGTGATCTGCATCCGGCCACACCATGTGGCGCCCAGTTTTGCCACCAGCTCATCGCCGTTCACTCCGTTTTCCAATAATGCGGCCACATGAACTACACAAACCAAGGGGACGAAGGTCGTCTGTAGCTCCGGCTGTTGCCAGTACCGAGTGACCTGTTCGATCTCCAGTGGGAAGTTCCAGCGCCGAATGATCTCCGCACCGATCTCGGCATGGCCGAAGCCGAGACCCGCCTGCTCTATCTCGATCAAGGGTAGATTCGAGGTCGCTTGCTGTTGTAACAGCGCGGCGAACTGTTCCGGGATGCATAGATCCAGCACCAGTAATCCGATGTCGTAGAACATGCCTGCCGTGAAGGCCATCTTTTGATCTACGCGTAGGCAGCTTGCCAGTGCTTTGGAGTAGGTCGCCACACGGAAGCATCGTTGCCAATAGGCAAGGCGATCGAATGTGCTGTTGGGCGCACCCGCAAAGGTCTTGGCTACACTGGCCGACAATACGAGGGAACGGACGCAGTCGAATCCTAATATCGTAATGGCTTCCTGTATCGAACCGACCTTACGCGGCAAGCCATAGAACGGTGAGTTTGCCACCCGCAACACCTTAGCGCTCAAACCCTGATCTTGAGCGATCTTCTTCGTCAGCGAGGTGGTATCCATATCGGCATCATTGAAGCTGGCGATTACCTCCTGCACGATCAGTGGTAAAGAGGGGAGTTGGTGGAGTTTGGAGAACAACTCCTGTTTGTCGATGGTCGGGGACATCATCTCTCTTTCGATGGGGGCTGGATGCCCGCATCAATGACCAGCAGCACGCCATTCGAGCGTGAGAATTCACCCATCGATCGACACCAGCAACGGGCATCATTTCCCGCGATGTCAAATGTTCTGGCCTCCTCGTCCCGCAGGTGCAACCTTGATGATGCCCAGCTTAATAACGATTCTGGAATGATCGTTGCGGCCATTTCACCGAGCAATGACGAGGTCTCTATGTTCTTAGCAAAGAGCAGGCGAGCCATCTGATTAGCGGCAACGATCATGCCTGTATTGTCGATGCCGAGAGCGGCTACGGGCATGACTTCAAGCATCTCTTGCGAAACTTGGAGTGCTGCGAGGTTATGCACGATCTCGCGTGCCTTGCGCTCTACACGTTGCTCAAGCTCCAGATTGATCTGTTTAAGTGCATTGTTGGCCTGTTGTAGCTCGCGTGCCAATCGCGCATTCTCGATCTTCATTTCGTGGCGCTGGAACGCTTCATCAACATTGGCGCGCAACAGTTCATCTTCCCACGGTTTGGTGAGGAACTTATAGACAGCACCACGATTGATGGCGTCTGTGACCGAATTCAATTCGGTATAGCCGCTCAGTACGACGCGTACGGTATCGGGATAGCGTTCGCGGACTTTGGTCAGAAACTCCGTCCCGGTCATTCCCGGCATGCGCTGGTCGGAAATGATCACACCTACCTTGTGTTGCGCTAATACGGCCAAACCCTCCTGACCGCTGTTGGCGCGCAGGATGCTGTAACCATCGCGGCGCAACAGCCTAACCAGCGAGGAGGTGATGTTTTCATCATCATCGACCAGCAATATCGTACGTTCCATTGCAACTTCCACACCATTCTCCATGACAATTATTGCCTTGAGGACTTCAATACTGATCCGTCCCAGTCCACATCTCTGCCGTGAACATGACGCTCTGATCACGGCCATGCTCTTTGGCATGATAGAGGGCGATATCGGAATACTTCACACACTCCCAGAAACCCTTACCATCCTGCGGGAAGACGGCGAAACCGATAGAAAGCGTTTTCTTGAGCGGCCCTTGCGGGGTCTGGAAGATGTTCTCCTTGAGCGCCAGTCGGATGCGTTCGGCTAGCAACATGCAGCCCTCGGCATCCGTGTCCGGCAGCAGGATCATGAATTCTTCGCCGCCGAAGCGGATGGCTAGATCAGAGGCGCGTATCGCTTTCTTGATGATCTCGGCCAGTCCTTTGATGATTTGATCGCCCACATCGTGTCCGTAGTTGTCATTCACCTGTTTGAAGAAATCCACGTCACACATCAATATCCCCAGATTGCTCTTCTGGCGCAGGATGCTGGCGGTCAGACTGTCGATGTAGTCTTCGATGAAACGACGGTTATACAGTCCGGTCATCGGGTCGCGCATTGCCGTGTTTTTCAGCGATTGCATCAAATGACGCGCTTCGATCACGGGGGCGACCTGATTGAGGTAGAGCTGTGCGGTCTGTTCGATGTCTGCATGTTGCCGACGTTCGTCTTCGGTCAGAACAATCTGTAAGACTCCGCCGACATGCCCGGAAAGCATGACGGGAATACAGATGTGCACCAATTCGCCCATCCCTTTGGCATTGCCGCAAAAACGGTTGCATATCTGCGGAGCGTCCACGCTGGAGACGCAGGCTGCGATGCGCTTGCTGCGGCAGACTTCTGCGTTGACTAGGATCTCGGGATCGCACCATAGCTCACTGGGTTGGGCTAGGCCTTCCACGAACACGGGTTTCAGATTCTTGCCGTTGTTCTCCACCTGATAGTAGGAGAAGTGCTTGAGTCCGAAATGCTGCTTCAGCACCAGATGCAGGCGCGCGTAGATCTCGTCGAGATCCAAGTCGTTCTCCACCGCCAGTTTGAAGCGTGTCGCGCCGACCATCTCATCGACGATGCGCACGGTATGTTCCAGCAGATTGTTGCGGTCACCCTCGCGGCGGGTGTGCTCTCCCAGCGACTGGATACGGCTGGAGATCTTGCCTATGCTTTGCTCCAGCGCAGCCATCAGGGTGTTGGTGTGGAGGGCGATGTCTCCGATCTCATCTTTGCTGGCGGCGCTGATCCGGCCACTGAAGTCGCCGGTCTCGGCATTCTCGACGACTGATTTGAGTTGCTCCACCGTGGCAACCATGGGCTGGAACAGTTTCTTGAGGAAATAGCCCAGACACAGACCGAAAACGATCAGCAGCAGGATGATCGGAGAGATCGCGAGCAGCTCGGTGTGCTGCATGTTGTCAAGCGAGAATCCCAGTGTCACCGCACCATTGATGCTGCCTTCCGGCACATTGTGGCATTGCAAGCAGTTCAGCGAGGTGGTGCTGCTGGCTATGTAGGGAATGGTGATGCGGTAGATGGTGTTGCCTTTTTCCTGGACGAACTGCTCCTCCCATTGCCCAGTGGCCAACACCCGCTTCTCCATATCCAGCCGTGGCTTCTCGCCATCGATGCCGGGGCCGAACTGCTGGATCACCGGCTCGCCGCGCATGACTCGGACATCGACCAAGCCGGGGATGGTGCGCAAGCGTTTGAACAGCGTCTCCCGTTCCGAGATCACACCGGTGCGCATCTGCTCGGTCAGCGAGATGCGCAGCATCTCAGCTGTCATTCGAGCCTGTTCACGTATGGTGTCCTGACTGAAGTAGCTGAATGACTGGATGGTGACAACGGAGAAAAGCACGATCAATACCAATGATGTGCTGACGGTGAACCAGTAGCGTTTTCTTCTGAGTGTCATGCCCTATCCCTGTCGAGTAATGTGCTGAGACGCACCTTCGGTATTGGTTGGGAATAGTTGAGCTGACCTGTTCCGCTGAGGCTCTGCCGCCACGATTAGAGATAAAGTGTGAAGTGGTGAGGCGAACGGATAGCAGTCAGCGCGCCAACTTTCAGTGCAGGTGCGGAATAGCGAATAGCTTGATTGATTATTTCTGCTCAGTGCGTACACAAAACCCCCTTTAGGAAAGAATCAGCAACAGGGGTTGGGTTGCGTACGGGGCGAAATTAGCAAGAAACGGTGATCCAAGTCAAGCCAAAGTTCTTTACTTGGATCAGAATCTGCAAATCAGCTCTTTCGTTGCGGCATAATCTTGGAGGGCAGGATCAATCTAATCACGGGAGCATCTGAGTTGAAGTCAATTACTAATCTAAGGATGTTTACCATAGATGGTGTTTCACAAGTCTTTGATTACTTAGGTGAGGGTCAGCCGAAGTTCGAGGGGGTTTTCCAGTATCTGATGGTGTGCGTACTGATGGGGGTGGCACTTTGGGTGCGCCTGGCAGTTGCGCCGCTCGATGCGGGGCTGCAATACCTGACACTCTTTCCGGCGGTCACGCTGTCCGCCGTTATCTTTGGATTTCGTGCCGGTCTGTTCGCCGTGTTCATTGGGATTTGCATTGCTACATTCATTTTTGTGCCGCCTTATTACACGATTTCGCTGCACTCCGTAGAAGTGGCCTTGTGGTCGAACACGGTATTTCTGGTGGATGGGTTGATCGTGAGTCTAGTTGTGGGGGCTATGCATCGCTATCAGGAGAAGCTGGAGACTGCGGTCAAGAAGTTCGAGCGGGCAGGAGAATATCTTCGGGATAGTCAGGCGGATCTGCATCGTGCTCAGAGTATGGGGAAAATTGGAAACTGGCGTCTGGATGTGCGCCATAATCAGTTGAACTGGTCGGATGAAAATTACAGGATATTTGGCATTCCGGTTGGCAACCCTTTGACTTATGATAATTTCTTGTCGATTGTTCACCCCGATGATCGGGATTATGTTGATCGGATGTGGCAAGCGGCATTGCATGGTGAGCCTTATGACATCGAACATCGTATCATCGTGAATGGCGCGGTTAGGTATGTTCGGGAGAATGCACTGTTGGAGTTCGGTGAGTCGGGGGAGTTGCTCGGTGGATTCGGAACGACTCAGGACATTACTCAGAGTAGGCTGCGGGAGATGGAGTATCAGGGCATCATTCAAACCATCTCAGAAGGCTTCTGGTTCTGTGATACGACGGGTCGAATACTGGAAGTTAACGATAGCTATTGTCGGATGGTTGGTTATACACGCGAAGAGATGCTGAAGATGCGCATCCAAGATATTGAGGCTAGTGAGTCTCCACAAGAGGTTGCCAAGCACATACAACGAATCGTCGAAGTGGGGCATGATCTTTTTGAAACGCGACATCGCCGAAAAAACGGCGAATTGATTGACTTTGAGATCAGTGTCAACCGTTCGGCATCTCGCAATGATGCCATCGTTGTCTTTGCGCGCGACATTACCGATCGAGTCAAACGGAATGAGTTGCGCTTGATTGAGATCAAGCAGCAAAGGGATGTGTTGATACGCGAAGTGCATCATCGGATCAAGAATAACCTGCAGGGTGTGGTGGGACTACTGCGCCAGCATGTATCTGAGCATCCTAATCTGGCTGAAGTCGTGGATGTCATCATCGGTCGCATCTACTCGATTGCCATCATTCACGGACTGCAAGCGCAAGAGATGTCGGAAGAGGTTGGGCTGAGTCCGCTAATGAACTTAATCATCGATGCCTCTGGTACAGCGGTGGAGTATCACGATGATTTGACACATTCGCTCATGTTGAGTCGAGATGAGGCGGTGCCGATAGCGCTGGTGTTGAATGAGTTGTTCACCAATGCGGGCAAACACCGTAGCAAGCAAAGTACTGTTGCGGTGAGATTGGAGGAGAGGGGCAGTCACGTCATCATCACCCTATCCAATTTGTTTGATGCGAGACTCACCGATGAGATCAAGGATGGGCAAGGATTGAGTCTGGTTCGGTCGTTACTGCCACGAAATTCTGCAACTTTGACTATGCGGGAAGCGGAGGGTGTTTTTACGGCAGAGCTTGATCTTGCTCCGCCTGTGGTCATCCATAAGCAATTTGATACCCAATAACAGGGGAACACAGAATGGAAACGACGATTCTAGTGGTTGAGGATGACAGGCTGGTGTTGCATCTGCTGGCTCGAGGCTTGAGTGATGCGGGTTATCAAATTCTGGCTGCCGATTCGGGTGAAATGGCGATGCAGCTTTGCTCTGCCCAGCAGCCGGATTTGGCCTTGCTGGACATTCATCTACCCGGCATTTCCGGCATCGAGTTTGCCCAGTGGCTTAAAAACACATTGGCGGTGCCGTTCCTGTTCCTTTCGGCTTACGATGATTCCGCTACTGTGGCGACAGCTGCCGAACTCGGTGCGCTCGGTTATCTGGTCAAGCCTCTTGATGTGCCGCAGGTGTTGCCCACCATCCGTACTGCACTGCAACGCGCCACAGAGATCAAACAGCTGCATCAGGCCGAACTGAATCTTAAAACGGCATTGCACACCAGTCGCAACATCAGTATGGCAATCGGTTTGTTGATGCAGCGCTTTGGCTCGACCAGTGACGAGACGTTCGATGCTTTGCGAGCCTATTGCCGGAGTAACCGCAAGCGGATGCTCGATGTGGCGGAGCAGGTAGTCGAGCAGCGGCAAGAGGTTGATCTTGCACCTCATCTTAGGAAATCGAAGCCGTAATGCCCATATTTGAATCATTGAATATG
Source organism: Ferriphaselus amnicola (assembly GCF_000974685.2). Taxonomy (NCBI): domain Bacteria; kingdom Pseudomonadati; phylum Pseudomonadota; class Betaproteobacteria; order Nitrosomonadales; family Gallionellaceae; genus Ferriphaselus; species Ferriphaselus amnicola. The sequence goes on along the minus strand of NZ_AP018738.1, from coordinate 1,812,116 downwards.
CTTGACAGAATTTCCTCATGCCTGCTACTTTGACGGTCATGCGCGACCCAAACCCCGTCGCACGGTTTCAGAAATCAAGTTACGGGGGCGCTGTAAATGTCAGGCATATCTTCATTCGCATCACGAGTCGGCTGTTCGGCTAGCTCGTCACTTCACTCTCGATTCCTCCGCTTTTCAGTGTCACGCGACATCGTCGCGGGCGAAGATTTGTTGGAGTGTGCTCAATGAAACTTTCGATGATCGAACGGTTTTCCCTTGCTGGCAAACTCCGTTTGCTGGAGGCGTCGTCGGTATTGCTATTCTTGGCGATGATGGTCGCGGGCGTGTTGGCGCTCTACAGCACATTGCAGGAGGATCGGATGTCGGTGGATCGACTCAAAAGAACGCTGGACGTGGCGCTGGAAATAGACGGCATGAACACTGCGTTTCTGCTTGAGGTCAAACTGGCCAAGGACGTTTGGCTGCGCGGTGCAGATGTTGCATCACTTGTAAAATATCGCAGCGAATTTATTGCGCAGCAACAAGCTTTCGAGCAGCACACGGCGAATACGCTGGAGGGCATGAATCAGCTGGCCGTTGGTCACCATGATGAGTGGGATGGTTTCGTCATGATGGTTAACAGCATGTTGGATGAGCATCGTTCGGTCAGCAAAAAATACCTTGAGCAGATTGATGCGCACAAGAACTATGCTGACTCAGACTCCCGAGTGCTAGGGATCGATAGGCAATTACTTGGTGAGCTGGTCGAACTGCGTGATGGCTTTGGTAACTTCAGTAAGATGAAATTCGAGCAGAAATATGAGGCGGAGAGCGACACCTTTTACTTGCGGCTGGCTTGGATCGCCGCATGGACGCTGTTGACTTTGTTCATTACGGCTATCTTGGCGAGAGCCATCAACGCATCGGTCAGAAGACAGATCGGTGGCGACCCTAAGGAGGTTGCCGAGATTGTCCGAGAAGTTGCTTCGGGGAACCTTGCGGCGGGTCTGGCTTGCGGTGCGGGTGCTACTGGATTGCTGGCGGATGCGCTGATGATGAGCGAGAACCTACGCAAGACCTTGGTTGACCTACATGCTTCGGCATCGAATCTGACCAACAGCTCGCTTTCTCTATCAAGTTCGACGACCAAAATGAAGGGGGCTGTCGGTGAGCAGAACGCTGCGGTGAATACCATGCAGCAAGCGACTGCCGATTTGAATCTCTGTATTCAGAATATTTCGGCCAATAGTAATGATGCTAGAGATATTGCAGCTAACACTGAAGTGGCCACCGAGCGCAGCGCTCAGATTATTGGGAGGAATGTATCTGAGATGGAGGGCATCGCGAGGTCGGTAGTGCAGGGGTCGAAAGATATTTCTGAACTCAGTAAAAAGATTCAGAGTATCAATGCGGTGGTGAGCGCAATCCGTGAGATTGCCGATCAGACCAACTTATTAGCACTGAATGCAGCCATTGAAGCGGCCAGAGCTGGGGAGCAAGGGCGTGGTTTTGCCGTGGTGGCTGACGAGGTCCGTAAATTGGCGGAGCGTACCGCCTCGGCGACACAGGTCATTCAGACGTTTTCAAATGAAATTCGAGGTGGTGTAGAGCAAGCTATCAAAAATATGAATCAAGTGGCTAACGATGCTACGAGTGGCTCTCTGAATGCGAAACATGCTAATAATGCAATACGTGAGGTGCAGCAGGCATTTCGTGCCGTTGCTCAGCAGGTCGGAAATATTTCTGCCGCACTGGTCGAGCAAAGTCGTATGTCGCAACACTTGGAAAGCAACATTAATCTGGTCGCCCAGATGTCTGCTGAATTTCACTTGGAAGTTACTCATATCGCGGATACGGCTTCTAGTTTTTCCGCGCTAGCGGGAGAGACGATTCATGTGGTCACGGGATTCAGATTGGGAGATGCCCAAGTCGAAGAGGTGACTCTGTTTTAGGCTGGACTGATTTTCTGTGCGGTCATCGGTTGGCTGCTACTGTCAAGGTAATGGTCGGGCTGGGACTTTTCCCGCGTTGTGGCGTTCCTAGCTTAATCCCTCTATAATCGCCGCCCATTAAAATCTTCACCGCGCTTACACGCCCCATGCAACTTTTCGCCTTTGGCATCAACCATCAGACAGCGCCGCTTTCCGTGCGGGAGCAGGTGTCGTTCAATGTGAACGCGGTGGAGGAAGCTTTGCGCAGTATGGTGGATCAAGGCGCGGCGAAGGAAGCGACGATCCTTTCCACTTGCAATCGCACCGAGATCTATTGCAATACCACGGAACCGGCGCGTGCCATCGACTGGATGGCTGAGTTCCATAAGCTGCCACAGCGCGAGATCGAACCTTACCTCTATACCCTGCCGCGGGAGTTGGCGGTGAAGCACGCGTTCCGTGTGGCATCTGGGCTGGATTCGATGGTGTTGGGCGAGCCGCAGATTTTGGGGCAGATGAAGCAAGCGGTGCGTCATGCCGAGCAGGCAGGCACCTTGGGCTTCGTGCTGCACAAGCTGTTCCATCGCACTTTTTCGGTAGCCAAAGATGTGCGTACGCAGACCGAGATCGGTGCGAATCTGATCTCGATGGCGGCGGCGGCGGTCAAGCTGGCCGAGCGCATTTTCCCGTCCATCGAAGGTCAGCGCGTGCTATTCATCGGCGCGGGCGAGATGATCGAGCTGAATGCAGTCCATTTCGCCGCACGCAATCCTGCCCATATCACCGTGGCCAATCGTACGTTGGAGCGCGCCCAAGTGTTGGCGCGGCGCATCAACGGTCACGCCATCACGCTGAACGAGCTGCCTGAACAACTGGCGCAGCATGACATCATCATCACCTGCACTGCCAGCCAGCTGCCGATCCTAGGTAAAGGCATGGTCGAACGCGCGCTCAAGCAGCGCAAGCATCGGCCACTCTTCATCGTCGATTTAGCCGTGCCGCGCGATGTCGAGCAAGAGGTGGCCGAGCTTCGTGATGTGTTCTTGTACACCGTGGATGACTTGGCCGAAGTGGTCAAGGACGGTCAGGATGCACGCCAGGGGGCGGTGAAGGAAGCTGAGGTCATCATCGATTCCGGCGTGGCTGATTTCGTCAACTGGATGGATTCGCGTGAAGTGGTCCCGACTATCCGCGCTTTGCGTGATCACACCGAGCGACATCGCCGCCACGAGTTTGACAAGGCACAGCGTGCGCTGGCCAAGGGCGAAGATCCCATCCGCGTGATCGAACAGATGAGTGCCGCGCTTACCAATAAGTTCCTGCATGCGCCTACGCATGCGCTCAACCACGCTTCTGCCGAACAGCGTGCAGCCTTGCTCGACGCCGTTCACCAGCTTCACCACCTGCACGACCCCGAATGAACGAGAGTATCGCAACCAAACTCCAGCAGCTTTGCGCGCGGCTGGATGAGGTGAATCAGCTATTGAGCAGCGAAGGGGCGACCCGCGACATGGACGGCTTTCGCAAGCTGAACCGAGAGCGTACCGAGCTTGAGCCGGTGGTGATCGCTTATCAGTCGTATCAGGGATGCGAGGCTGATATTGCGGCAGCGCAGGAAATGGCGAGCGATCTTGAGATGCGCGAGTTCGCGGCAGAAGAAGAGCGTGAAGCGCGCGCCCGAATGGATGCGCTGGATCTTGAGTTGCAGAAACTGCTGTTGCCCAAAGATCCAAATGATGAGCGCAACGTGTTCCTCGAAGTGCGCGCTGGTACTGGCGGTGACGAGGCGGCCTTGTTTGCGGGTGACCTGTTCCGCATGTACACCCGTTTTGCCGAACGTAATCGCTGGCAGGTCGAAGTGGTGTCGGAGAGCGAGGGCGAGAAGGGCGGCTTCAAGGAAGTCATCGCGCGTATCGTGGGTTTCGGCGCCTACTCCGTGCTGAAGTTCGAGTCCGGCGCTCATCGTGTGCAGCGTGTGCCTGCCACTGAATCGCAGGGGCGCGTCCACACGTCGGCCTGTACTGTGGCCGTGTTGCCCGAGGCGGACGAGGTGAGCGATGTGGTTCTGAATCCCGCTGATCTGCGTATCGACACCTTCCGCGCTTCCGGCGCGGGTGGTCAGCACATCAACAAAACCGACTCTGCGGTGCGCATCACCCACCTTCCCACCGGCACGGTGGTCGAGTGTCAGGATGGGCGTTCGCAGCATCAGAACAAGGCGCAGGCGCTGCGCGTGCTGGCGGCGCGCATCAAGGACAAGGAAGAGCGCGAGGCGCATAGTAAGTTAGCCGCTGAGCGCAAATCGCTGGTGGGCAGTGGCGACCGCTCCGAGCGCATCCGCACCTACAACTTCCCGCAGGGGCGGGTCACCGATCACCGCATCAACCTCACGCTGTACAAGATGGATGCCATCATGGACGGCGACATTGCTGAACTCACCGGCGCGCTGATGGCTGAACATCAGGCGGAGCAACTGGCGGCGCTGGCTGGCGGCCACTAAATGCGCGACCTTCGGCAGATCCTGTCCGAGGATGTGGCGTTGTTGGTCGGGCAGCTGAAACACGAGCGCTCTGAAGCCAGAATCGAAGTGCAGAGCTTGTTGCAAGCTGTGTTGCAAGTCCATCGAGCCTACCTCTTGGCTCATCCAGAACATTTCCCGAACGCAAATCAGCAGGCTGAATATACCGCCTTGCTTAAACGCCGCTTGGCGGGTGAGCCGATCGCATATCTTCTTGGGGAGCGCGAGTTCTTCGGTCTGACCTTCAAAGTCACGCCTGCGACACTGATCCCAAGACCAGATTCTGAATTGCTGGTGGAGCAGGCGCTGGCGCGGATTCCTGCTGGCGATGATCGCATTCGCGTACTTGATCTTGGTACGGGTACGGGCGCTATCGCGCTTTCAATCGCGCACGCACGACCAGGTGCCACGGTTACTGCCGTCGATGCTTCGGCTGCGGCATTGGAGGTGGCGAAAGAAAACGCACAACGGTTGGGTACGCATAATGTGCGCTTGCTCGATAGCGACTGGTTCTCCGCGCTACAAGGTGAGCGCTTCGACCTGATTGTTTCTAACCCTCCCTATATTGCCGCGGCTGACCTGCATCTTGCCCAAGGCGACTTACGTTTTGAGCCGACAACTGCGTTGGCTTCTGGTGCGGATGGGCTGGATGACATTCGGCGCATTGTAGCGGAAGCGCCGTTGCACTTGAGTCGCGGTGGTTGTTTGCTACTGGAACATGGGTATGATCAAGCCGAACGGGTGAGGGCATTGCTGGTGAACGCCGGTTTTTCCGAGGTGTATTCGGCGCATGATTTGGGGAAAATCGAACGTGTCAGTGGCGGTTGTTGGTCAGCTTGACCGATGCTGACTCCATTCGATACAATCCTGACAAAATAACTCAACATAAGAGGTGGTTTGATGGATATTCAAGAAACGATACGTCAGCAAGTAACAGCCAACTCTGTCGTGCTGTACATGAAAGGCACGCCGCAATTCCCTCAGTGTGGTTTCTCTGCTAACGCCGTGCGCATTTTGCATACCTTGGGCATTAAGGATTTTCTGAGCGTTGATGTATTGCGCGACCCAGAGATACGCGAAGGTATCAAGACGTTTACCAATTGGCCGACCATTCCGCAGCTCTACATCAAGGGTGAGTTCGTTGGCGGCTCAGACATCATGAGCGAGATGTATCAAAGCGGTGAGTTGCGTCAGTTGCTCAACCAATAATTTTCCTCCGCAAGCCCGCCGTCAAGCCGTCGGCGGCATTGACCGGAAACCATTTCGCAGGTAGGATTCGCGCCTTTCGTGCAGTAACTTGGAGAGGGTGCTCATGCGACGCAAATTCGTGGCCGGAAATTGGAAGATGCATGGTTCTATGGTTGAGAATGCAGCCTTACTCAACGCGGTCATTGCGGGGATGAGTCAACTCAACAATGTGGACTGTGCGGTGTGCGTTCCCTATCCGTATTTGGCACAAGCTCAGAATATGCTGACTGGCTCCAATATCATGTGGGGCGCACAGGATGTGCACCAGTTGGAAAAAGGCGCTTACACCGGCGAAGTCTCTGCTGAGATGCTGAAAGATTTCGGTTGCCGTTATGCCATCGTGGGGCACTCCGAACGTCGTGCTATTTACGGCGAGAGCAATCTGATCGTGGCGGGTAAATTTGCTGCTGCGCAGAATGCTAAGTTGGTTCCTATCCTGTGCGTGGGTGAAACGCTGGATGATCGTGAAGCAGGTCATACCGAAAGCGTCGTAGCTGCTCAGTTGGACATCGTGATCGAAATGTGCGGCGTACACGCTTTGCGCAATTGTGTTCTGGCTTACGAGCCGGTGTGGGCGATCGGTACTGGCAAGACAGCATCGCCAGAGCAGGCGCAGGCCGTGCATGCGTTCATCCGCAATCGCGTGGCTGGGCATGATGCCTCGGTCGCTGAGCGATTGATCATCCAGTATGGTGGTAGTGTGAAGCCGTCGAATGCAGTGGAGTTGTTCTCTATGCCAGATATCGACGGTGGACTGATCGGTGGCGCAGCCTTGGTGGCGGAAGACTTCCTCGCGATCTGTCGCGCAGGAAACTAATTGAACTTGGAGTTGATGTGGAATCTTTGATTTGGGTAGTGCATGTCCTGACTGCAGTCGTGCTAATCGGGTTGGTGTTGATGCAACATGGCAAAGGCGCAGACATGGGCGCTGCGTTCGGTTCGGGTTCGGCAGGTAGCTTGTTCGGCTCGACTGGGTCGGCCAACTTTCTGAGCCGCAGCACAGCGATTGCGGCGACCGTATTCTTCATCACTAGCTTGGCGCTGACCTATGTCTATTCGCATCAGACAGCGCAACAAGGTGTGATGGCCAAGCAAGTCGTCGCTCCGGTTGCTCCGAAAGATGCGGGTGCGCAGAGCTTGATCCCAGGCCAAGTGACCGAGGTTCCAGCTGCTCCAGTTCCGGCGCAGCCAGCGAAGTAACAAGTTTTAGCCGATGTGGTGAAATTGGTAGACACGCTATCTTGAGGGGGTAGTGGCGCAAGCCGTAGCAGTTCGAGTCTGCTCATCGGCACCAGTATGGTGCGAAAAGCCTGTGTTTACACAGGCTTTTTTGTTTAATAATCCAAGGGGTTAGCTTGCTATGCAGATGGCAAACTTCTTGTGGCTATGCCTGATTAGGTAATAAAATGCGCGCGCGTGCTTGCAGGAATCAGTCCAGAGCGATTGGGTGGCAGGTAGTCGAGCAAAAGAACGAGTATTCAGAAAGTTGATTATGAAAAGCAGCGAAATCCGCCAGAAATTCTTAGACTTCTTCGCCTCCAAAGGCCACACCATCGTCGCTTCCAGTTCGCTGGTGCCGCACGACGACCCGACCCTGCTGTTCACCAACGCGGGCATGAACCAGTTCAAAGACGTGTTCCTCGGCTTTGACAAGCGCCCCTACACCCGCGCCACCAGTTCGCAGAAATGCGTGCGTGCAGGCGGTAAACACAACGATCTGGAAAACGTCGGCTATACCGCGCGTCACCACACCTTCTTCGAGATGCTGGGCAACTTCAGCTTCGGCGACTACTTCAAGCGCGAAGCCATCCAGTACGCCTGGGAGCTGCTCACCGAGGTCTACAAGCTGCCCAAGGACAAGCTCTACGTCACCGTGTACGCCGAGGACGACGAAGCCTACGACATCTGGACGAAAGAGATGGGCCTCGAAGCTGCCCGCGTGATCCGCATCGGCGACAACAAGGGCGCGCGTTACGCCTCCGACAACTTCTGGATGATGGGCGACACTGGCCCTTGCGGTCCCTGCACCGAGATATTCTACGACCACGGCGCGCATATCCCCGGCGGCCTGCCCGGCACACCGGAAGAGGACGGCGACCGCTACATCGAGATCTGGAACAACGTGTTCATGCAGTTCAACCGCGACGAAGCCGGCGTGATGCACCCGCTGCCCAAGCCTTCGGTGGATACCGGCATGGGCTTGGAGCGTATCTCAGCGGTGTTGCAGCATGTGCATGCCAACTACGAGATCGACCTGTTCCAGGCGCTGATCAAAGCCGCCGCGCGTGAGACATTCTGCTCGCCGAACAACCGAGTAGGCACAAGAACTCTGGATGAGCTTGATAGGGATTGGGCTGTAGTGAGAGAAAACAACTCATTGAAGGTAATTGCCGACCATATCAGATCATGCTCATTTCTCATTGCGGATGGAGTGATTCCTAGCAATGAAGGTCGCGGCTATGTGTTGCGTCGTATTATCCGTCGAGCTATCCGCCATGGATACAAGTTGGGAATGCGTTCTGCTTTCCTCTACTCAATTGTTCCAGATTTGGTTCAGCAGATGGGGACAGCTTATCCAGAATTGGCTGCCTCGCAACAACGAGTAATGGATATTCTTCAGCAGGAAGAAGAGCGTTTCTTCGAAACTATTGGTCATGGAATGGAGATACTGATTGCTGAAATTTTTAGCAATCGGGGCAATGTCGGCGGAAGTCAAAAAATAGAGACATTAGACGGAGAGACCGCTTTTAAGCTGCACGACACCTATGGATTTCCTCTTGACCTGACTGAAAATGTTTGTAGGGAGTATGAGGTTGGAGTGGATGTCGCTGGCTTCAACGCCGCCATGGCGCGCCAAAAAGAACAGGCCCGTGCCGCTGGCAAGTTCAAGATGGCGGCCAACCTCGACTACGACGGCCCGGCCTCTACCTTCCACGGCTACGAGACGCTGGAGCACAAGGGCAACATCCTCGCGTTGTACAAGGACGGCGCGGCGGTGAACGAGTTGAACGAGGGCGACATGGGCGTGGTGGTGCTGGACGACACCCCGTTCTACGCCGAATCCGGCGGTCAGGTCGGCGACCGGGGAGAGTTGCGCAGTGTACACGGCATTTTCGCGGTGGAAGACACGCAGAAGATTCAGGCCACGGTGTTCGGCCATCACGGCGTGGTCAAGACCGGCAAGCTGACGGTCGGCAACGGCGTGAACGCCCGCGTGGACGTAGCGGCGCGCGCCGCGACCGAGCGCAACCACTCCGTGACGCACTTGATGCACAAGACTTTGCGCGAAGTGCTGGGTGGCCATGTGCAGCAGAAGGGTTCGCAGGTCGATCCAGACAAGACCCGCTTCGACTTCGTGCATACCCAGCCAGTGACGGATGCGGAGATTCGCCGCGTGGAAGCCATCGTCAACGCCGAGATATTGGCCAACGCCGCCACCGATGCCAGCGTGATGGGCATCGAAGCGGCGCAGAAGACCGGCGCGATGATGCTATTCGGTGAGAAATACGGCGACGAAGTGCGCGTGCTGTCCATCGGCAGCTCCAAGGAACTGTGCGGCGGTACCCACGTTAAGCGCACCGGCGACATCGGTCTGTTCAAAATTCTGGCCGAAAGCGGCGTGGCGGCAGGCGTGCGGCGTATCGAAGCCGTGACCGGCGCGGGCGCGCTGGCGCTGGTGCAGCAGCAGGAAGACCAGTTGTTCCAAGTTGCTGCTGCGGTGAAGGCGCAGCCTCAAGAAGTCGCCGCTCGCGTTGTCCAGATTCTCGACAACGTGAAGTCGCTGGAAAAGGAACTCGCCGCGCTGAAATCCAAGCTGGCTTCCGCCCAAGGTGACGAGCTGGTTTCACAAGCGCAGGACATCAACGGCGTGAAGGTGCTTGCCGCCAAGTTGGACGGTGTGGATGTCGCCACTTTGCGCGAGACCTTGGATAAGCTCAAGGACAAGTTACACACAGCGGTGATTCTGCTGGCTGCGGTGAACGACGGCAAGGTTAGCCTGATCGCCGGTGTCACCGCCGACGCGACTGCCAAGGTGAAGGCTGGCGAACTGGTCAACTTTGTCGCCCAGCAAGTCGGCGGCAAGGGCGGCGGTCGCCCAGACATGGCGCAGGCTGGGGGCACGCAGCCGGAGCATCTGGCGGCGGCGATCGCCTCAGTTCAGGCTTGGGTCAAAGCCAAACTCTGATGCCGAACCTCATCCCCAAGGTGTAGCGTGACTACCCGACTGTCCATCTTGCTTGTAGCCGTGTCTGATGACGTGGCGCTGCGGCTGGACGGGCGGTTTCGGGAGGAGGGCGTCGAGGTTGCTTTTCGGCGCGCCGATACCGCTGAGGCGCTGGCGGGTGCGCTGTCCGAGCCACTGAACCTGTTGATCGCAGGCATCTCGCCCTTACTCACCATTCGTCTCCTCGCTACCGAGTTGCAGGTGCGCTCCTTGGATGTGCCTATTCTTGTGGTTGCGGAAGCTGCTCGGAATCATGCCCAACTCATGCGCGACGGTGCGCAAGATGTCTTTCTCCCTAGGGATCTTTCGAGGCTGGTGCCGGTGATCCGACGTGAGTTGACGGCGGCGGTGCAGCGCTTGCAACTGAGTGAGCAGGTCGTCATCACCCATTTGCTGCAAGAAGTCGATGAGTTCATCCTCCAGCGTGACGATTTCTCGACGCTGGTCAACCGCATCGCTCAGCGCATCATCGAACTGTTCGACTTCAGGCTGGTGTGGATCGGTCTGAAGGAGGGCGATGGTTCCATCAACGCCATTGCAGTGGCGGGTGCTAAGGACTATCTCAAAGAGATTACGATGCGTTGGGACGACACGCCGCAAGGGCGGGCGACTCCGGGACAAGCGATACGGCGTGGCGCGCCCGTGTCTCTATCCTGGGATGCGCCTGAAGTTTCCCATCTGCGCGAGCGTGCCGAGCATTATGGGTTGCGTAGCAGCCTGTCGCTGCCCTTGGGGGTGAAGGGAGAGGTGATCGGCGTGCTGAATATCTATTCGCCGCACGAGCATGCTTTCGGCGAGGCCGTGATTGCTCGGCTTTCTGCCTTTGCTTCGCGCGTCACCGTAGCGATGTTGGCAGCGCAGGAGCAGCAGGAGTTGCGCTTGCTTGAGTTGGCGATGAGCAACGCCGCGAATGCGATGTTCATCACCCGCAGCGACGGCGTGATCGAGTGGATGAACGAGGCTCTACAGCAATTCAGTGGCTATTCGATGGAGGCTCTGCTGGGGCAAGATCCGCGCATCTTCAGTTCGGGGCAGCAGGACGCTGCTTTCTGGCACGAAATGTGGCAGGCCGTGCTGAGTGGCCAGGTGTGGCGCGGAGACATCGTCAACCAACATCGTGATGGGCACCTCTATACCGTCAACCAGAATGTCTCGCCGTTGTACGATCTCTCGGGAAGATTGACGCATTTTCTGGCGGTGCAGCAGGACATCTCTGAAAAGAAGCGGCTGGAGCAGGAGATTCGCTTCATGGCCTACCACGATGCGCTCACCGGCTTGCCCAATCGCATCCTATTCCAAGATCGAGTTCAGCACGCCATCGTACAGGTGAGGCGTACTCGCAAGATGTTGGCCCTGATGTTCATGGATTTGGACGGTTTCAAAGCGGTGAACGACACGTGCGGTCATGCCAAGGGTGACGCTTTGTTGCGGCAGGTGGCCGAGCGGATGAAGTCTTGTGTTCGTTCTGGTGACACCGTGGCACGTTTGGCGGGTGATGAATTCACGGTTCTGCTGCTGGATGTACAAGATGCAAGTAGTGTTGCCCAGATCGCACAAAAGCTGCTCACTAGCGTCTCGCAACCTTTCGATCTGGGCGATGGGCAAGTGGTCGAAGTGACGCTCAGTATCGGCATCAGCCTGTTTCCCAAAGATGCTAGCGAGGGTGACGCGCTACTCAGCAGTGCCGACCGCGCCATGTATCGCGCTAAGAATACGGGCAAGAATCGCTACGTCTTCTTGTCGCAACTCAACGACAACGAGCCGAATTAACTTTCCGCCCGTTTCAGTAAGACCAACGCCGCACCTCCACCTCCTTGCGCAGCAGCAGGCTCGCACCACGCCAACACGTGCGGGTGCTGGCTCAACCAATGGCGGGTGAGCCGCTTCAGTAGGCCATCACCGCCATCCGGTGCGCGCCCTTTGCCGTGAACGATATTGACGCAGCGGAATTGCGAGCGTCGGGCATCATCGAGGAATTGAGCCAGTAGCTTGCGCGCGCCTTCGCTGGTCAAACCGTGCAGATCAAGCTCATCTTGTAGCGGGAATTGCCCGCGCCTCAGCTTACGCAAAGTCATGCGCGATAGGCCGGAGCGCAGAAACTCATTTTCAGCGAAGTCCTCCGCGCCGTGATCGGACAGAGTGTCGTTGACTGAGAGTGGGGCGGATGTTTGCGGGCGATGCTTGGGGCGAGGCTGGACAGGCGCGATGCGGTCATCGGGCGTCAGTGGAGTGACACCCTGCATGGCTTGCTGGAAGATATCACTCTCTTGGGGCATGGGATGGCGCGTAGAACGTCATTCCAGCGGATGCCGGAATGACGGCGGAACCTTAGGCGTGCTGTGCCAGATATTTGTCCGCGTCCAGCGCGGCCATGCAGCCGGTGGCGGCGGAGGTGCAGGCTTGGCGGTAGATCTGGTCTTGCACATCGCCAGCAGCGAAAACACCGTCGATACTGGTGGCGGTGGCGTTGCCTTTATTGCCGCCCTGCGTGACAAGATAGCCGTTATCCATCGTCAGCTGTCCGGCGAAGATGTCGGTGTTGGGCTTGTGGCCGATGGCGATGAATACGCCGTCAACCGTGATGTCTTGCGTCGCACCGCTTTGCACTTGCTTGAGGCGCGCGCCGGTCACGCCGGAAGCATCGCCCAGCACTTCGTCCAGTGTCTGGTTCAGTTGCAGGGTGATCTTGCCTTCGTTCACCTTCTCCATCAGATGGTCGATCATGATGCGTTCGGCGCGGAACGTGTCGCGGCGGTGGATCAGAGTGACGTGGCTGGCGATGTTGGCCAGATACAGCGCTTCTTCCACGGCGGTGTTGCCGCCGCCGACCACGGCCACGGGCTTGTTGCGGTAGAAGAAACCGTCACAAGTTGCGCAGCCAGAAACGCCGCGCCCCATGAACGCCTCTTCCGACGGCAGACCAAGGTATTGCGCTGATGCGCCGGTGCAGATGATGAGCGCGTCGCAGGTATAAGTTCCGGCATCACCGATCAACTCGAACGGTTTCTGTTGCAGCTTGGCAGTGTGGATGTGGTCGAAAATGATCTGCGTGTTGAAGCGCTCAGCGTGTTGCTGGAAGCGTTGCATCAACTCCGGGCCTTGTACGCCATTCGCATCGGCGGGCCAGTTGTCCACCTCGGTGGTGGTCATCAGTTGGCCGCCTTGAGCCAAGCCGGTGATCAGCACGGGATTCAGATTGGCGCGCGCTGCATACACGGCAGCGGTATAGCCGGCGGGGCCGGAACCGAGGATGACGAGGCGATGGTGTTGGGCGGTTTTTTCCATGATGGATGTGTTCTGTGAGTGCGTTAAGAGGGGCGAAATTTAACAGCGGCGCACTCTTCTGTCGAGATAAAATCGCGGCCATGCGAAACCGATCCCTTGCCTTTCTGATGCTGCTGGCTTTATTGCCGGAAGCCCGCGCCGTGCAGTTGCCAGGGCTGGATGCCTTCATCGACGAGATGGTGCAACGCCACCAGTTTGATCGTGGCGCTTTGGAGTCGGCTTTTGCTCAGGCCAAGCATCGTCAGTCGATCATCAATGCCTTTTCCGGCCCGGCTACACGCAAACCTTGGCCAGAGTATCGTGCCAATTTCGTCGAGTCGCGGCGCATCCGTCGTGGCGTGGCATTTTGGTTGCAGCACCGGGAGGCGCTCGCGCGTGCCGAGCAGCGATACGGCGTACCTGCCGAGATCGTGGTCGCGCTGATCGGGATCGAAACGTATTACGGGCGCGATACGGGGAAGGTTCCCACGCTGGATGCACTGACCACGCTGGCGTTTGATTATCCGCGACGTGCTGATTTCTTTCGAGGTGAGTTGGAGCAATTCCTGTTGTTGTCGCGTGAGCAGGGCTTTGAGTTATCTGAGGTGAAAGGTTCGTATGCGGGCGCGATGGGAATCCCGCAGTTCATGCCCGGCAGCTACCGTCGCTATGCGGTGGATTTCGATCAGGACGGCAAAATGGACCTGCTGGCTGACACAGTGGATGCGATTGGCAGCGTGGCGAACTATCTTGAGCAATACGGCTGGAAACGGGGTGAATCGGTGGCCGTGCGTTCCAGCGAATTTTCGGGGGACGGGGATAAGTCGCCTCGCCTCGTGGCTGAGTGGTCGAACAGCGGGGTCAGTCCACTAGACTCCGTCGCGGTGGAGGCCGCTCAAAATGCAGCCCTGTTGGAGTTTGCTATGGATGATGGCAAGGAATCTTGGCTGACCTTCGCTAACTTTGGCGCCATTACCAAATACAACAACAGCACGTATTACGCCATGTCGGTTTTTCAACTGGCGACAGCGGTCAAGGCGGCGTTCCGCGAGGCGCAATAGTTACCGCAAGCTATGGCTCATCAGCCGGAACGATGGGCTGATCGGCTGGCTCAGTGTGCTTAGGTGTGGCGTGAGAAGGCTGTTTGGGCGGCTTTTGCTTCTTGCTTTCCTTGGCCGGTGGGTGGATGGTTTCCTCTGCGGCGATCAGCCCAGACCAGATGCTTTTGACTTGGTTGATCTGGCTGCTGAGCTCTTTCCGCACATGCTCCGGCTCTTTCAGAATCGGGATCAGCACAAACAATTCATAGATCACGATCAGCAAGATGGCGAACTTGATCAGCGCGAACAGGGTCTCGATCAGGCCAAATACCTTGCCCAGCATGCGGCTGAGCAAGGAGCGCTTAGGCGGCGACCACTCGGTATTCACTTTTGCCGCTTTAGGCCTTTCGGTGGCAGCGATCTCTTGGGGTTTTACCTGTTCCTGAGTGGCGTGTGGTGCGGCAGGGCTGGCCGACCCCCAGCCATAAACATCGTGGTAACGCGCTTGCGAGTCTGCGCGCTTGCCGAGGTGGAAGAACATCTTCGCGTATTTGTGCGACAACGGAAGAATTACATCGTAATAAGCTCTCGATACCGTGATTTGTCCGGGGGATGCGATGCTCATCACTCGTTGTGCGACATTAAGGGCATCACCCACCGCGCACGGATTGTCATGCACATCCGTGGATAATTGGATCGGCCCAAAATTGATCCCCATATGCAGCGGCATGGGAGCGTAAGGTTCAGACTCCACCAGCTCGCCTAGCCTCAGCGCCACGCGTAAGGAATCTTCCGGTTCGACCAGCGCTGTCATGGCAGCGCCGTCGCCCGTATCGACTACCAGCACATCACTGGCAGGCACTTCACTGATGGCTCGCTTCCAGAACGAGACGAATTGCTCTTTCAGCGCTATTTGTTCGAGATTGCTCTGCTGTGAATATCCGACGATGCTCACAAAAAGGACGCCACACATCTTGGTGTTGCCACGATGTGTGCTCATCAAACTTTTTCCTGCTGGAATCTCACTACAATTTCCACGAATTTTCTCTTGCTTGACCGCGCGCGCGAACCTGCCGATTATGTCATGGCAGAATAAGTACGCACAATGTCAACTGGCGATGACGGATGCTCATTCGCCGAGGCGGAAGTGGCGGATAGCGTGGCAGGTATAGCCGTCAGGATGCTTGACCAGATACTTCTGGTGATACTCCTCGGCGCGCCAGAATTCCTTGAACGGCGTGACGGCGGTCACCACTTTCGCACCCCATTCCCCTGACGCATCCACCGTGCGGATCACCTCAGCGGCGGTGGCTTGTTGCTCGGCGCTGGTGGTGAAGATGGCCGAGCGGTATTGCGTACCGAGGTCATTGCCCTGCCGGTTGGCCGTGGTCGGGTTGTGCATGCGGAAGAACTCAAACAGCAGATGGCGGTAAGTTAGCCGCTTGGGATCGAACACGATCTTCAGCGATTCCGCATGGCCGGTGCGGCCTGTCTTCACCTGCTCGTACCGCGCCTGCGGCGTATCGCCACCGGTGTAGCCCACCTCAGTCTCCATCACGCCCGGAATTTGGCGCACCAACTCCTCCATGCCCCAGAAACACCCCCCGGCGAGGTAAGCGGTTTGGTAAGTGCTGGGCATGGTGGTTCCTTTCGTAGCGGCGTAGCCGTTGAGGGTGAAGAGGGAGAGTAGGATTAGGAGGAGGTGGGGCATTGTTTAATCTTATCTTCTACCAGATTAGTATTAACGTGGAGATCAAGGCATTCTGTGTGGCTTCCCGCGCAGATCGCCTCGAAGGCAGGGGCGGGTCAATAGTTGGGCGCGCCCAAGATTTATCGATCGAAATCACGTACTTCATATAGTTTCCAACAGCCGTTGCGCTTGCGAAATTTCAGATCGAACACTATGTCGGCATCTTCGATCCCGAATGTCAGGACAACTTTCGATTTGGTGTCAGAGCTGACATAGACGCGCATGTTTGGATTTTCTTTCAAAAAATCCGAGATCGTTTTGCTCATGCCCCAATGCTCATTTCGTGACCGGATGTGGCTGACGGTTCGTGTTTTTGGCTCTCCAAACTGTTCGATGGTTACCCGTAGTGGCCAGTCGGTTCTTTCTTCGCTGAAGGCCTCTTCATTGGCGTAACGGACAAAAAACTCAAGGAAGTAATGTTCGGAGCACGCAGCTCCATGCGCCCATGCAGGCAGGGAAAAAAGAAGACAAGCAGTGGCTATGCGTGCGGAGACCATTGTCCTAGTGATTATTTGATGGAATGGTCGCCGTGAAGCATCTAACAGCTCTCCTAGTAAAATCTGAATCATACGATCCTAACCTTTTGACTCATCGAGCCATGCTGAGGTCTAACACGGTATCTACGAGTCGCAAAGCAAGTGCTTGGCAAGTGGAGTGCATGTGCCTCCGGTCGCCACACACTGCAAGCGCGACCAGTCTGAACTACTTTCGCTCTTTCTTCATAGCCTGTGCCACTTCGCGTTTCGCATCCCGTTCCCGCTCGGTGTCTCTTTTATCATGTTCCTTCTTGCCTTTGGCCAGCCCGATGTCCAGTTTTACCCGTCCACCCTTGTAGTGCATGTCCAGCGGCATCAGGGTGTAACCGGCGCGCTGTACTTTTCCGCTGAGTTTTTCGATCTCGTTCTTGTGCAGCAGCAGTTTACGGGTGCGGGTGGGGTCGGGGTGGATGTGGGTGGAGGCGGTGGGGAGCGGGCTGATGTGGCAGCCGAACAACCACAGCGCGCCGTCTTTGGCTAGAACATACGCTTCTTTGATCTGCACGCGACCGGCGCGGATGGATTTGACTTCCCAGCCCTCTAGCATGAGGCCCGCTTCGTGGCGGTCTTCGATGAAGAAGTCGTGAAAGGCTTTTTTGTTCTGGATGATGCTCATGGCGGATTGGTGTTCGGTTAGCGGCTGGAAACCCGTATAATTCTACGCAGTTTTGTGAAGGCGGTCGAAGTTACGATGGCGTTGGTCGAAAAATCGGTGTTGGTGCCGTACAGTTGTGCGCAAATGTTCGTGCTGGTGGATGGCGTAGAGCGCTATCCCGAGTTCCTGCCTTGGTGTGGTGGTTCGTCGGTGACTTCGCTGGAAGGTGACGTGGTGCACGCTTCGGTGCAGATCGATTACCACGGTCTCAAGCAGAGTTTCACCACTGAGAATGCACGCGAGGCGCCCTATTCCATTGGCATGACGCTGCAAGATGGGCCGTTCCGCCATCTGGATGGCGGCTGGCGCTTTGTGCCCTTGTCCGATTCTGCCTGCAAAGTCGAATTCCGTCTGCACTATGAGTTTTCTAGCCATATGCTGGAAAAGTTGGTCGGGCCGGTGTTCAGCCATGTTGCCAACAGTTTTGTCGATGCGTTCGTTAAACGCGCGGAGAAAGTCTATGCCGGACTCTAACAAGATCAATATCGAGGTGGTTTACGGATTGCCTCACGAACAGACTTTGCTCAAAGTGCAAGTGCCGTCTGGCACCTCGCTGGGCGAAGGCGTGAAGCTGTCCGGCATCATGGATAAGTATCCCGAGATTGATTTGGATAAGGGCAAGTTCGGCATCTTCGGCAAGCTCTCCAAGACCGACACCGAGCTGCGCGAACAAGACCGCATCGAAATCTATCGACCCTTGCTGGCCGACCCCAAGGAAGTGCGCAAGCGCCGCGCCGAAGAAGGCAAAGTGATGAAAAAGGGCGGCGGCGACGCCTGATCCATGCTCGATTACGACCTGCACTGCCATTCCAATATCTCTGACGGACTGCTGCCCCCTGCCGAAGTGGTGGCGCGCGCGGCGGGTCGCGGTGTGCGCGTGTTGGCTTTGACCGATCACGACGATACCGACGGGCTGGCCGAAGCGCGTATCGCCGCGCTGGAACACGGCATCACCCTCATCAACGGCTGCGAGGTTTCGGTGACTTGGCGCACCCACACCGTCCATGTCGTCGGCCTCAATGTGAATCCTGATCATCCGGCGCTGGCAGCTGGGCTGGCCACGGTGCGCGGTGGTCGCCGTGCGCGTGCCGAACTGATGGCCGAGTCGCTGGCGCGTGCCGGTGTCGGCGGCGTGTTGCAAGGCGCGCTGCGTTACGCGGCCAATCCCAACATGATCGGTCGCACCCATTTCGCCCGTTATCTGGTCGAAGCGGGGCAAGCCAAGGAAGTGAAGAACGTCTTCAAGCGCTTTCTGGTGAAGGGCAAGCCGGGTTACGTGCCGCACCAGTGGGCGACGCTGACCGATGCGGTCGGCTGGATACGCGGTAGTGGCGGGGTGGCGGTGCTGGCGCATCCCGGTCGTTACATGACGGGGCGGCACGGCATGGGCAAGCCGACCATGCGCTCGCTGCTGGGTGAATTCGCCGCGCTGGGTGGTGATGCGCTGGAGGTGGTGACCAGCAGCCACACGCCCGAGCAATATGCCGAGTTCACTCGCTATGCCAGCGAGTTCAATCTGTACGCTTCCTGTGGCTCAGACTTCCACGGCCCCGGTGAAAGCTATTTCGACATCGGGCGTTTGCCCGATCTGCCGCTGGACTGCCGTCCGGTATGGCAGCTGTGGGAGAACCAACCTTTGCAGAAAGTCGCCTGATGTCCCATCTTTTTACGATCCATCCCGACAATCCTAATCTGCGCCTGATCCGTCAGGCCGCCGAGATGCTGCGCGACGGCGCGGTGATCGTCTATCCCACCGATTCCGGTTACGCGCTCGGCTGCCACTTGGACGACAAGGACGCGGTCAATCGCATCCGTCGCATCCGGGGCAAAGATGATAAGCACCTGCTGACGCTGGTGTGCCGCGATCTGTCCGAGCTTTCGACGTATGCCAAGGTGAGCAACACACACTTTCGGCTGATGAAGAACAACACGCCGGGTAGCTTCACCTTTATTCTGGAAGCGACCAAGGAAGTGCCGCGTCGCTTGCAGCACCCCAAGCGCAGCACCGTTGGTGTGCGCATCCCCGATCATCCGGTGGCGCTGGCGCTGCTAGAAGAGTTGAACGAGCCGCTGCTGAGTTCCACGCTGATCCTGCCGGAAGAGCATCATCCGCTGACCGACATCATGGAGATCCGTGAGATTTTGGAATATCAGGTTGATCTGTTCATCGAGGGCGGCATCGTCGGCATCAACCCGACCACGGTGGTGGATATGACCGGAGCTACGCCTAAAGTGTTGCGCACCGGGGCGGGGGATGCCTCCGCCTTTGCGAGCGAGGATTGACCTTGGATCAACTCATCCAGACCATCGTCATCGCGGCCATCCCAGTACTGTTCGCCATCACTTTGCACGAAGCCGCGCACGGCTACGTGGCGCGCCATTTCGGCGACATGACGGCGCATGCGGCTGGACGTATCAGCCTAAATCCGATTCGTCACATCGACCCGGTCGGCACGATTTTGCTGCCGCTGTTGACGCTGGCTGTGGGCGGCATCCTGTTCGGCTGGGCCAAGCCCGTGCCGGTCAATTTCTCTGCTTTGCGCCATCCCAAGAAGGACATGCTGTGGGTCGCGCTGGCAGGGCCAGCTTCCAACTTGCTCATGGCCATAGGCTGGGCCATCGTCGCCAAAGTGTCGTGGGCGTTCCCTGACAGCTATTACGCCGAGCCCATGTTGGAGATGGCGCAGATCGGCATCAAGATCAATGCGGTGCTGATGGTGCTCAACCTGCTGCCCTTGCCGCCGCTGGATGGCGGACGCATCGCTGTGAGCATGTTGCCCTACCGGCAGGCGTTCCAGCTTTCCAAGGTCGAGCCTTACGGCATGATGATCTTGATCGTGCTTGCGGTGACGCCGGTGTTGAGCTGGATACTGTCGCCGCTGTATCGCGGATTTGTGTACGTTTTGAGTCTAATTTTCGGAATCTAAAGGAATATCATGTTTGCTGATCGCGTCTTGTCAGGCATGCGCCCCACCGGCAGCCTGCATCTCGGCCATTACCACGGCGTGTTGAAGAACTGGGTGAAGATGCAGCACGAGATGGAGTGCCTGTTCTTCGTCGCCGACTGGCACGCGCTGACCACGCATTACGACACGCCGCAGGTGATCGAGCAAAGCGTGTGGGACATGGTGATCGACTGGCTAGCGGCGGGCGTCGATCCCGCACATGCGACCTTATTCATCCAGAGCCGCGTGCCGGAGCACGCCGAACTGCATCTGCTGCTCTCCATGATCACCCCGCTGGGCTGGCTGGAACGGATGCCGACTTACAAGGATCAGCAGGAAAAGTTGTCCGGCAAGGACTTGTCCACTTATGGTTTTCTCGGTTATCCGCTGCTGCAAAGCGCGGACATTCTGATCTACCGCGCCACGCAAGTGCCGGTCGGCGAAGACCAAGTGCCGCACATCGAATTCACCCGCGAGATCGCGCGCCGCTTCAACCACATTTACGGACGCGAGATCGGTTTCGAGGAAAAGGCCGAGTCCGCCGTGAAGAAGATGGGAAGCAAGAAAGGCCGTCTGTACAGTGAGTTGCGCACCAAGTATCAGGAGCAGGGCGACGACGAGGCGCTGCTGGCCGCCAAGGCGCTGCTGGATGAACAGCAGAACCTCTCGCACGGCGACCGCGAACGCCTGTTCGGCTACCTCGAAGGCAGCGGCAAGATGATTCTGTCCGAGCCGCAATCCATGCTCACCGCCGCGTCAAGGATGCCGGGGCTGGACGGGCAGAAGATGTCCAAGTCCTACGGCAACACGATCACCATGCGCGAGGACGAAGACAGCGTCAGCAAGAAGATCCGCACCATGCCCACCGACCCGGCACGTATCCGTCGCACCGACCCCGGCACGCCGGAGAAATGTCCGGTCTGGCAATTGCATCAGGTTTACTCCAGCGACGACGTGAAGAACTGGGTGCAGCAAGGCTGCACCAGCGCCGGCATCGGTTGCATCGAATGCAAACAACCGGTGATACAAGGCGTGCTCGACGAGCAACGTCCGATGCGCGAACGCGCTCAGTACTACCTCGACGATCCGACGCTGGTGAAGAACATCATCGCCGACGGTTGCGAGAAGGCCCGAGAGCTGGCGCGTGACACCATGCGCGACGTGCGCGAAGCGATGGGGTTGAGCTACAGCTAGGTATGACGGGGCACGCCCAACTTCCGCTGGCGTCATTCGCCCGTATCCACGGCGAGCCGCTGCTGGAGTTGCCGCAGGATCTGTACATTCCGGCGGATGCTTTAGAGGTGGTGCTGGCGACGTTCCAGGGGCCGATCGACCTTTTGTTGTATCTGATCCGCAAACACAATCTCGACGTGCTCGACATCCCGATGGCTGAGCTGACGCGGCAGTACATGGGCTATGTCGAGTTGATGCAGCAACACAGTCTGGAGTTGGCGTCCGAATACCTGCTGATGGCGGCGCTGCTGATCGAGATCAAGTCGAGTATGTTGCTGCCGCGCCCCAAGCGGGTGAGCGAGGAGGGCGGCGAAGACCCTCGCGCCGAGCTGATGCGGCGGCTGTTGGAATACGAGCAGATCAAGCTGGCGGCGCAGGCGCTGAACGAACTTCCGCAAGCTGGACGCGATTTTGAGTTGGCGCAGGTGTTGATCGAACGTACCGTCGAGGCGCGCTTGCCCGAGGTGAACGTCGAAGACCTACGTCAGGCGTGGATGGGTTTGCTGGTGCGAGCCAAGCAGTTCGCTCATCACAAGGTGCGGCGCGAAGAGTTGTCGGTGCGTGAGCGCATGAGCTACTTGCTGCGGCGTTTGCAACACGGTGGATTCGAGGCTTTCGAGTCCCTGTTCGAAATCAAAGGCGGCATCCCGCAACTGGTGGTGACCTTCATCGCTTTGTTGGAACTGGCCAAAGAGAACTTGCTGGAAATCACTCAATCCGAGACGCTGGGAAAAATCTATGTCCGAGCCTACGTCACTGCCCAATAAGCTACTCTTGGTGCTGGAGGCAGCGCTACTGACGGCGCAGGAATCGCTTTCGATCAACGAGTTGAAGCGCCTATTCGATGCGGCTATCAGTAGCCGCGAACTGGAGCAGATGCTGGCTACACTGGCAGCGAGCTACGCTGGTCGAGGCGTGGAGCTGGTGCAAGTCGCCAGCGGTTGGCGCTTCCGCTCGCGTCCAGAATTGCAGGAATACCTCGACCGGCTCACCCCTGAAAAAGCCCCGCGCTACTCGCGCGCCGTGATGGAAACCCTAGCCATCATCGCCTATCGCCAGCCAGTGACGCGCGGCGACATCGAAGAGATACGCGGCGTGCAAGTTGCCAGCCAGATCATCAAGACACTGGAAGCGCGCGGCTGGATCGAAGTCATCGGCACCCGCGAAGTGCCGGGACGCCCCGAACTACTGGGCACGACGGCGCGACTACTGGACGACCTCAACCTGCGCTCTCTGAGCGAACTGCCGCCATTGGCAGACATGAGCGGCTTGCTCGAAACTGAGGAGGCAAATTGAAACACATCACATCACGCGATAACGCTTTCTACAAGGGTTTGCTCAAGCTGACTGGTAACGCGCGGCAGCGGCGTAAGGCGGGGCAGACTTTGCTTGACGGCGCGCATCTGGTCGCGGCTTACCACGCCTGCGGCGGCAAGCCTCTGCACTTGCTGCATACAGGCGCGGCGCTGCAAAACGAAGAAGTTGCCGAGCTGCTGAGATTGTTCCCTGACGTACCGCAGACCTTGCTGGACGACGCGCTGTTTGCGGAGTTGTCGGAGCTGAAGACGGTGAGCGGACTGTTGGCCTTGGTCGCGTTGCCCGAGGCGGATTTCGCGCCGGAACGCAGTGGCTTTTGCTTGCTGCTGGAAGACATTCAAGATCCCGGAAACTTAGGCTCCATGCTGCGTTCGGCAGCGGCAGCGGGGTGCGATGCAGTATTCTTGTCCAGCGGCTGCGCCGATGCCTGGTCGCCCAAGGTGTTGCGGGCGGCGATGGGAGGCCATTTCGTGCTCAACATCGTTGAGGATGCCGACTTGCTGATGGTCGCCGCACATTTCGGCGGAAGCGTGTTCGCCGCCTCTCTGGCTGGTAAAGTCACGCTGTTCGAGTGCGATCTGCGCGGTCGAGTCGGTTTCGCTATCGGTAACGAAGGGGCAGGGCTGACGGCAGAGTTACAGGCCGTTTGCCAGCCGTTCATCATTCCCATGCCGGGGCAGGTCGAGTCGCTGAACGCCGCATCCGCAGCAGCGATTTGCGTGTTCGAGGCAGTACGGCAGCGTAACTAACTCTTGCGGCTAACACAGCCATCCACTGACTTTTGGTGACATCTATGAAATATCTCAAATCAGAATTCCCCCTCGCCATTGCTTTCGTTGTTCTGGGGCTAGGCTTGATGGCCGAGCACAGTGCGGTCGAACATGGCGGACTAGCGTTGTGGGGGCTGTTGCTGGTGATACTCGCGGCGATCATCGGTGTGGCGTTTCGTATCGCGCATCATGCGGAGGTGCTGGCGCTACGCTTGGGCGAGCCTTATGGCACCTTGATCCTGACGCTGGCCGCCGTGTCGGTGGAGGTGGTGATCCTTGTGGTGTTGCTGCAAGGCGAGCCGAATCCGACCTTGGCGCGCGATACGGTGTTCGCGGCGGTCATGTTCGATATCAACGGCATCCTCGGCTTGGCGGCCATCGTCGGCGGGCTGAAGCATGGCAGCGCCAAATACAACGTGGACTCCGGTAACTCCTTCATCGCGATGCTGATGGTGGCGGTCGGCATCGGCATGTTCATCCCTGATTTCGTGCCGGATGTGCAATGGCAAGCCTATTCAGTATTTTCAATCGCGGTGATGGCGCTGATGTACGCCGGATTCCTGCGGCTGCAAACGGTCGAGCACCGCACCTTCTTCGAGTATTCCAGCGAGACGGAAGAAGAGTCACATGACGAGGCCAATAGCCCGAACCGGCTGCATGTGGCGGTGATGGTCGGCGCTATCGTGTTGGTGGGCTTGCTGTCCGAGGTATTGTCGGTGCTACTGGATGCCGGACTGACCGGCAGCGGTTTGCCCAAGTCGATTCCGGCGGTGCTGGTCGCGCTCATCTCCGCCAGTCCCGAGATACTCACCGCGCTCAAGGCCGCGCAGCAGAATCGGATGCAGACCACAGTCAATATCGCGCTCGGTGCTTCACTCGCCACGGTGCTGCTGACCTTGCCGGTGATCGAAGCCATCGCCTTGTTCAGCGGCGATCGCATCGTCATGGCGCTCACACCCGTTCAGGGCGGCCTGTTGCTGCTCACTTTCCTGACGGTGATGAACAACCTGCACGATGGTGAAACGAACGCCATCGAAGGCATCAGCCACTTTGCCTTATTCGCTGCGTTCATTGCGCTGGTGAGCATGGGGCTGGTCTGAGTCACTTAGCTGGGCAGAATGGAAACGCCCCGAGAATCTCGGGGCGTTAGAGTTTAAGCTACAGCTAGAGGCGGGGTTAAGAAACTGGGGTTCCCTATTTTTTGGGACATGTTCGGGTGCAAGACCAGACCCTGTTGCTTCCCGCCCGATGTGCAGTGCACTTATCGAGTGCACCCTACCTTGCTGGCTGCATTATCCACTGGTCAATCCTAGTAATGCCTCAATATAGGATCGATGGCTTCCAATACTTGAAGGTTCTTTTATAACCTGCCGTGCCACATTTCCAAGCCAATCCTCACGATCCGCATATAACCTTGCATAACTAAGGCCAACTTGTTGATCTATCCGATAAATGGCTTCTAGCGCATCCGCTCGAATATAGTCTGGCTCCTCCCCCTCAGTAATACTCCTAAGAGTAGGAAGCGCAGTGACGTAGCTTCCGTTTCCAAGGAACGCAATTCCGTAGCGACGGCGCGGCATATCTGGACGCATGACGTTACTGATTACCATTGGTACGATCTCCTCTCCCCGCAGAATAAGAGGGTCCATTAGCTCCTCCTCTGAGGCAGTAGCAGAGTAAAAATACTCGAGAATCTGCTCATTACTTTGCCAGGGTCTGGCAGTTACCATCCACAGAGTACCTAACATGATGAACAACAAGAGAGCTACGATAAAAAATACTCGGGATATAGGCGATATGGCCATAACTAATAATTAACCTTAACCTGGATAGGGTCGGAATGAAAAATAGAGACAGGTCTTGCATTCACACATACCTCCCCACTTACCACTTTATCCACTTTGTGCGGTTGCCCAGACTTTCCCAGCGTAACGCGTTGGCGACTTGGGCAGGGACCATTCGGCAATGAAATCCGGGCTCGACGAGGCATGACGATTACCATCTAGTAAGGAGTGATCGCAGTATATCAAGAACTGGAATCCGGTCTGTCTCCCGCAATACGGCTGAGCGGAATGAGAAACGCCCCGAGAGTCTCGGGGCGTTCGTATTTCAGTACAGCTAGGCGGGATTAGCGTACTACGGGCAGGCCAGCTTGTTCCCATGCCATGATTCCGCCATTCACGTTCTTCACTTGGGAGAAGCCCGCTTCGGCCAGTTGCTTGGTGGCTGAAGCTGAGCGACGACCCGAGCGGCACATGACGGCGACCGGCTTGTCCTTGTAGGCGGTGATCTCTTGCATGCGTGAGCCTAACTGGCCGAGCGGGATCAGCACGGCGTTCGGTGCGTGCCCCGAGGCGTATTCGCCAGGCTCACGGACATCCAGCAGCAATGCGCCGTTCTGATTCATTTTTTGGGCTTCCGTTACATCGATCCCGTCAGCCGCCTGAAGTTGCCGCATCAGGAAAAAGACGCCGAGAACGGCGATGATTCCAAGTACAAATCCGTTGCTAGTCATGCCATAGTCCCTCTTAGAAATTGATGCCGAGCTTAGCTTGGATCAACGTATTGTCCGCGCCACGCAGAGTGTTATTCACTAGCTTGTTCTGCGTGCCTTGCCAACGCGCACCCAGACCCAGATTCAGTGCGCCGATGCGATAGTCTAGATCCACACCTGCTTGCAATGCAGCCATGTTGGTGGTCTGCCCTGCCATGTCGGTCTTCACATAACCGATGCCGGGGCCGATGCCGAAGGTCAGGTTGTCGCTCAGATGAGTCGTCCAGCGTGGATTGACTTCGAACGTGGTGATCTTCATGCCGTTCTTGTCGAAGCTGCCCAGCGACACCTTGCTACGAATGATGCCGGTAGGTGGCTGAATTGCGATGCAGTTGAAAGCCAGTTCAGCGCCGACGTAGCTGCCACTGGCTACGTGGCTGGGATTCATATTGCCGCCGACGAGCGAAAGGGTCATCTCGGGTTTGTAGTCGGCATCGCGCACGGGGAAGGCTTTCCACTCGCCCGCCACTGCGGAGCCAGAGGCGACAAGGCCGAAGCCCAAGATGATCGAATAGAGAGAACGCTGCATGGGTGACTCCTGAGGATGAACGGGTGCGCACTGTACCGTCTGCGTCGGCAAGTCACAGTGACTAAAGTCACCCATCCAGCATCGTTCATTTAATAGGCGCAAGCAAACCGATGACTTTGTGTGTGCTTTTGAGCGGTAACGCCTTGCCCATGCGAGCACGCCGACTCAGATAACTCGGCAGCTCTTTTTCGCTGACACGCAGGGCTTTTTCAACGGAGCGACTGAGGGTGATGACGGTGATCTCTCGTGCCTCACAGACCAAAGCCGCGACCAGTTCACTGGCTTCTTCTTGCCCCATCAGAATCACGCCTTTTCCACCGCCAGCCAGCGTCTTCACTTCGGCTAGAGGGAAGACGAGTAGGCGGCCTGTATTCGAGACCGTGATGACTAAAGCACGCTCGCTAGGCTCGAACAGTACAGGCGGCAGTATCTTTTCACTTTCGACCGAGAGGAATTGTTTGCCAGCCTTGTTCCGCCCCAGCATGTCGCCCAAGGTGCAGGTGAAGCCGTAGCCAGCGGACGTGGCGAGTAGCAGGTGTTGCGAGGCCGAACCGCAGATGACTTGCGCGATGCGCGTGTTGGTGTCGATCTCGATGAAGGTGGCCAGCGGCGCACCGTCGCCACGCCCAGTCGGCAACTGGTGAACCGGAATGCTGCACACTCTGCCGTTGCTGGCGATGACGATGCAGTAGTCGGTGGTGCGGCACTCGAAACTGGCGAGCAGTCCATCGCCCTCTTTGAAACTCACCGCCGACAGATCGACCCCGTGCCCCTGACGGGTGCGCGCCCAGTGTTTCTTGGAAATGACGACCGTGACTGGTTCATCCACGACTTGGGCGGTGAGTGCCACGCGCTCGGCTTGTTCGATCAGCGTGCGTCGTGCGTCGCCATGCGTCTTGATGGCATCGTCGATCTCTTTGGCTACGCGCTTGCGCAGGGCGGCATCGGAACCTAACAGCCGCAGCAGTTCCGCGCCTTCGTCACGCAACTGAGCCAGTTCGCGTTCGATCTTGATGCCTTCCATGCGCGCTAACTGGCGCAGACGGATCTCTAGAATGTCTTCAGCTTGCCGCTCGGAT
The DNA here is from genome assembly GCF_000974685.2 of Ferriphaselus amnicola. Classification (NCBI taxonomy): domain Bacteria; kingdom Pseudomonadati; phylum Pseudomonadota; class Betaproteobacteria; order Nitrosomonadales; family Gallionellaceae; genus Ferriphaselus; species Ferriphaselus amnicola. Next base: position 1,784,543 of record NZ_AP018738.1, on the reverse strand, counting down.
AGCTCGAAGCGGGCGATCAGCGCCTGCTTGGGATCGTCCGACTCGCGGATCAGCGCGATCACTTCGTCCAGATTCAGATAGACCGTCATGCGGCCTTCGAGGATGTGGATGCGGTCGTTGACCTGCGCCAGCCTATGCTCGCAACGACGGCGTACCGTCACCAGACGGAACTGCGCCCATTCGCGGATGATCTCGGCCAGCGGCTTCTGCTTGGGGCGACCGTCGATGCCTATCATCACCATGTTGATCTGGAGCGAGCACTCAAGACTGGTGTGTGCCAGCAGCACGGTCATCAGCGCATCGACAGTCTGGCGGCTGGATTTCGGCTCGAACACCAGCCGCACCGCATTGTCCTTGTCAGACTCGTCCACCACGCGATCCAGCACCGAGAGCAGCAGTTGCTTGTTCTGCACCTGCTCTTGCGACAAGGCTTTCTTGTTGGCGCGGATCTTGGGATTGGTCAGCTCCTCGATCTCTTCCATGATCTTTTTGGCCGAGGTGCCATGCGGCAACTCGTACACCGCGACGCGCCAATGGCCGCGTGCCAGTTCCTCGACCTTCCAGCGGGCGCGCATCTTCAGTGAGCCGCGACCGCTGCGGTAGCATTCGCGGATGTCGCTGGCCGACGAAATGATCTGGCCGCCGCCGGGGAGATCGGGGCCCAGTACCGAACTTAGCAATTCCTCGTCAGAGCTATCGGGTTTGCGCACGCACAAGGCCGCTGCCGCGCCGACTTCGCGCAGATTGTGCGAGGGAATCTCGGTCGCCATGCCCACGGCAATGCCGGACGCGCCGTTGAGCAGCACCATTGGCAAACGTGCGGGCAACATGGACGGCTCCATGAAATGGCCGTCGTAGTTGGGCACCATATCCACTGTGCCCATGTCCAGCTCGGCCAGCAGCAGGTCGGCGATGGGCGTGAGGCGGGTCTCGGTGTAGCGCATCGCCGCCGCATTGTCGCCGTCGCGCGAGCCGAAATTGCCTTGTCCATCGACCAAGGGATAGCGCATGGAGAAGCTCTGCGCCAGTCTGACCATGGCATCGTAGGCCGAGGAATCACCGTGCGGGTGGAACTTACCCAGCACTTCGCCGACCACGCGAGCCGATTTGACGTGCTTGCTGTTGTGCGCCAAGCCCATCTCGCGCATCGCATACAGGATGCGGCGCTGCACCGGCTTTTGACCGTCGCAGACATCCGGCAGCGCGCGGCCTTTGACTACCGAAACGGCGTATTCAAGGTAGGCGCGCTCGGCATACATCGCCAACGGCACCGAGTCGCCTTCGGGCAGCGGGGGCAGGGCAGAAAACTGGCGCACGTTGCCCTTGCCTCCGGTGGTTTCCGGCTTGATCTCTTCAGGAATTAGTTCGGGGGTGGCCTCGATCGGTGCGATTTCATCAGACTCGAACAGTTGGCCTTGTGGAATATCAGACATCGCCCGTCACCTCGTTACCGTGGAATTCCAGCCACAAGCGGCGCGAACCGGACTCCTGTTTTGCCATCAACATGCTCATGATCTTCTGCGTCTCGTCGAACGACGCCTGAGTGAGTTCCACACACAATGCGCGCCGGGTGTCCGGGTTCATCGTGGTCTCCCAAAGCTGCTCGGGATTCATCTCGCCCAAACCTTTGAAGCGCGAGATCGACCACGCGCCTTCACGCACTTTTTCCTGTCGCAAGCGATCCTGGATCGAGATCAGTTCGTCTTCGTTCAGCGCATACAGCTTGCGCATCGGCTTCTTGCCTTGAGCGGGAACATCTACGCGGAACAGCGGCGGTTGCGCGAGGAAGATGTGACCGGCTTCGATCAGCTTGGGGAAGTGGCGGAAGAACAGCGTCAGCAGCAGGGTGGAGATGTGCGAGCCGTCCACGTCGGCATCGGCCATGATGTAGATGCCGCGATAGCGGCGACCTGACAAGTCCACGTTGTCGTTCAGATCATGCGGATCGACGCCGATGGCGACCGCGATGTCGTGCACTTCGGCGTTGGCGAACAAACGGTTGCGATCCACTTCCAGCGTGTTCAGCACCTTGCCTCGCAAGGGCAGGATCGCTTGGAATTCCTTGCTGCGTCCTTGCTTGGCCGAGCCGCCAGCGGAATCGCCTTCGACCAAGAACAGCTCATTGCGCTCGGGATTGAATTCGGCGGCATCGGTGAGTTTGCCCGGCAGCACGGCGACGGATGAGCCTTTTTTCTTTTCCACCTTTTGCGCCGATTTCATGCGGCTCTGCGCCTGCTTGATGGACAGCTCGGCGATGCGCTTGCCGTAGTCGATGTGCTCGTTCAGCCACAGCAGCAGCGGGTCGCTGACCATGCTGGACACCAGTTTCAATGCACCGCGCGAGACCAGTTTATCTTTGGTCTGGCCTTGGAAGGACGGATCGAGCACTTTGGCGGAAAGCACTAAGCTGACGCGCGCAAACACGTCATCCGAGGTGAGTTTTACGCCTTTGGGCAACATGCTGTGCAATTCGATGAAACTGCGCACGGCATTGAACACGCCATCGCGCAGGCCAGACTCATGCGTGCCGCCGGACCAGGTGGGAATCAGGTTGACGTAGGATTCGCGAGTGAGCGCGCCTTCCTCCGTCCACGCGAACGCCCAGGCTGCGCCTTCGCCTTCAGCAAAGGCATCGTCGTTGCGGCCGATGTAGCGCTCACCTGCAAAGATCGGTGCCGCGAGTGTTGAGTCCGTGTCCTGTGCGCTCAGCGCTTCGGTGAGGTAGCCGCGCAAACCGTCGGGATAGTTCCATGATTTGGATTCGCCCGACTTTTCAAGTACCAGCGTGACGGTCACGCCGGGTAGCAGCACGGCCTTGGAGCGCAATGCTCGCTCCAGTTGTGCTAGATTGACGGCAGGCGCGTCGAAATATTTGCTGTCAGGCCAAGCACGAACGACGGTGCCGGTCTTGCGCTTGGCGCAGTCAGCGATGCGGGCGAGGGGACGGGTAGCGAGCCCATTTTCAAAGCGCAGCTGATGTTCGCCACCTTCGCGATAGACCTTGACCTCAACGGCGGTGGAGAGGGCGTTGGTCACCGCCACGCCGACGCCATGCAGGCCGCCCGCGAATTTGTACGCGCCACCCGCTTCCTTGTCGAACTTGCCGCCGGAGTGCAAAACGGTGAACGCGACCTCGACTACGGACACACCTTCCTCGGGATGGAGGCCGACTGGGATGCCGCGTCCGTCATCGCTCACCGACACCGAACCATCGGCATGCGCCGTGACAATGATGTTCTTGGCATAGCCCGCGAGTGCCTCGTCACAGGCGTTGTCCACCACTTCGGCGATGATGTGGTTGGGGTTGTCCAGTGTCGTGTACATGCCGGGACGCTGACGGACAGGCTCCAGCCCGCGCAAGACTTTGAATGACGACTCGTCGTATGTTGTGTTCATGCCCTACCTTGCTCGCTTGTGCTGACGAGAAAAACCACCCTGGCGGCGAGTGCCTGACCAGATCAGTCATGGATTTTGAGGATGAATCTGAAACGGTTTGTAATGTTTAGAGTTCGTTTCGTCCTGCCGCGATTTTAACCCGAATAATCCATTAGGACGCGAGTTGATGGCGAGATGCTTTGCGCTACGCGCTACTTGCCGTGCAAATATTCCTTGTCGCTGAAATGCAGCACGCATTGAGGGGCGAAAACGGTGAATGCGGTGGTGAGGATGCCGCAGGTGAAGGCCTCGACCAAGATGATGATGGGCGAGAACACTAGGTAGTTATTCAGTACGTTATCCCAAGTGTAATGGGTGAAAGCCGCGAGTAGGAAGGAGCCGGTCAGTACGATCAGCAGCATGGAGACTCCGCCACAAACGAAGCCGTTGCCGAGTACGAACATGAACAGATTTTTGGGTAGATTGCGCTGGGTGAAGTGCAATACCTGTTCGCTGAAATAGACCGGCAGGGCGATCATCACCAGTCCGTTGAGGCCGAGCGAGAGATAGTCGAAGCCGTTGCGCCAGAAGGTGGCGATCATCACGAGGCTGAGCAGTACGATGGCGACGTGCCTACCGAACAGCAGCATGAGCAGGGTCGCGCCGATCAGGTGGAAATTGAAGCCGGGGCGCACGCCGGCACTCAGTTGCCAGAACAGGAACACCCAGATGGTTAAGCCGATCAGGGCGTGGACGCGCCATTGATTGTCTAGCAGGGCGCTGAAACGCGCGCGCCACAGCGCTTTTCCGAGTAGGGCGGCGAACAGGAAATTCGCCAGCCACAGTAAGTCACTCGGAAAGAGCTGGGCGGGCAGGTTCATTGAAGCGCGTAAGGCAGCGGGAGGAAATCCAGACGCTCGCCTGCGGCGCTGCCCAAGTGCACAGCGTTATGTTCGCGGCTGGCGATGGGCAACACGCCCAGCAGATCGAAGCCGCCGTCGGGGCTAGGCGCAGCGTTCACGACGAGGCCATGCGCGTTCTCGTCGGGACTGTTGCTGAACAGCGTGTCGCCGGGGCGTGGCAAAGTGTCGCCTCCAATGTGTGCCAGATACATGCGGCGCTTGGCTTTGCCCAGATATTGCATGCGCGCCACGATCTCTTGGCCGGGATAGCAGCCCTTCTTGAAATTGACGCCGCCGATGACCTCCATGTTCGCCATCTGCGGGACGAATTGTTCCTGCGTAGCCAAAGTGACGAGGGGGATGCCGGCATGGATGTCCTGCCAGTCCCAGCAAGCTGCGCCGACTGGATGCAGACTCCCGCTCTCGGCGCGCAGCCGCTGCCACCATGCACAGGCTTGATCGGCTGGGCAAATGAGCTGGAAGCGTCGGTCACCTATACGGATGAGCTGAGCAGCATCGCTGGAGGTGGTCGCCAGTGTACTTTCCGGCAATCCCAGTTTTGCCGTAAGCAGTGCATCAGAGATACCGAGAGCGACGAATTCATCGCTGACATCGCTGACCTTGACCTTGCTGCGCAGCACGTACATCGAGAGCTTTTTCTGAACCGGTGCGGTGAGCGCGCGGGAGAGTTGCAAGAAGTAGTCGCCGTCGCGCTGCCAGATCAAAAAGGTCGCCAACATCCGCCCTTTGGCGGTGTTGAAACTGCTGCGCTGCGCCTGCTGAGGACTGACGGTGCGGATGTCGTTGCTGAGCAGACTCTGCAAGAAGGTCTGCGCATCTTCGCCGCTCACTTTGAGCGTACCGAATTGATCCAGTGAGGCGAGGGTATCACCTTCGCGGGTCGCTACGATCTCAGCGCTTGGGTCGCCGAAGTCTTGTGCGGTATGGTCATCGAAACGAGCGCCTTGCTGTTCGAGGAAAAGTCGCCATGCTGAGTTCATGTGGGGTTCTGAATAGTTGACGGAATCAAGGTCAAATCTTAACCCGAAGCTCGTTGCGAGTTGCGGCAATTTGCGCGGCGAGGCATGGGCGTTTCGGATAAACTCTGCCGCCATGAAACGCTTGCTCTGCCTCATTCTTCCCTTGTTACTCATCGCCTGCGACGATGCTGTGTGGAACAACCCCTACCCGGCATCGGATGAGGGAAAGTCGATCTTGTACACGGCTTTTTCCGGCCGTCCCAAGCATTTCGACCCGGTGCAGGCCTATAGCCAGAACGAGTTTGCGGTGATCGAGCAGATCTATTACTCGCCGCTGCAATATCATTTCTTCAAACGCCCTTACGAGTTGGTGCCCCAGTCGGCGAAAGAGATGCCTTTGGTCATGTATCTCGATGCACAACTGCACCCCTTGCCGGAGGATGCTTCGGCCAGCCAAGTTGCCTACACCATCTACGAGATCCATCTGCGGGAGGGCTTGAAATACCAGCCGCATCCGGCTTTGGCTAGAGATGAAGCTGGGCAGCCACGCTATGTGGGGCTGGACGAGAGCGATCTAACGGGTATCCGCAAGCTGACCGATTTCGATGAGACGGGCACCCGCGCTGTAACGGCGGAGGACTACGCTTACCAGATCAAGCGGCTGGCCCATCCTGATTTGCATTCGCCCATTTTCGGTGTGATGGCGGAATACATCGTCGGCATGAAGGAGTACGCCGAGACTTTGAAGGCAGCGCGCAAGCGGCAGCCGGAAGGCTGGATCGACCTGAACGCCTATCCGCTGCGCGGCGTTGAAGTGGTCGATGCCAGCCGCTACCGCATCAAGGTGCGCGGCAAATATCCGCAGTTCGCCTACTGGCTGGCGATGCCGTTCTTCGCGCCCATGCCGTGGGAAGCCGAGCGCTTCTACGCCCAACCGGGGATGCGTGAGCGTAATCTGAGTCTGGACTGGTGGCCGATAGGCAGCGGCCCTTACTACCTGTCGGAAAACGATCCAAATCAGCGCATGGTGTTGACCAAAAATCCAAACTTCAGCGGCGAGTTCTATCCCTCGGAAGGGGAGGACGAAGATCAAGCTGCCGGTTTGCTGGCAGATGCGGGCAAGCCGTTGCCGTTGGTGGACAAGGTGGTGTTCACCCTGGAAAAGGAAACCATTCCGTATTGGAACAAGTTCTTGCAAGGCTGGTATGACTCCTCGGGCATCGGTTCGGATAGCTTCGATCAGGCAGTGCAAGTGAGCGTGGGCGGGGAGGCCAACGTCAGTGAGGAAATGCAGAGGCAGGGTATCACGCTTGCAACCTCGGTCGCCACGTCCACCAGTTACATGGGGTTCAACTGGCTTGATCCGGTCGTGGGCGGGGCGGGCGGCGAACGCTCGCGCAAGCTGCGGTTGGCCATCGCTATCGCGGTCGATTTCGAGGAGTTCATCTCCATCTTCGCCAACGGGCGCGGCATCGCAGCCCAGTCGCCCCTGCCGCCCGGCATCTTCGGTTATTTGGAAGATGAGGCGGGCATCAATCATTACGTCTATGACTGGGTGAACGGCGCGCCACGCCGCAAATCCATCGCTGAGGCCAAGCGCCTGTTGGCCGAAGCGGGCTATCCCGGTGGTGTGAATAAGAAGACGCGTCAACCCTTGGTGATCCATCTCGATTCCACATCCAATGGCGTGGGTGACAAGGCGCGACTGGACTGGCTACGCAAACAGTTTGCCGAGATCAATGTGCAACTGGTGATACGCAGCACGGACTACAACCGCTTCCAGGACAAGGTGCGGCGCGGTGATACGCAGATGTTCTATTACGGCTGGAACGCCGACTATCCGGACCCCGAGAACTTCTTGTTCCTGCTGCATGGCCCCCAGGGCAAGGTGAAGTTTGCGGGCGAGAACGCCGCCAATTACAAGAACCCGCACTACGATGCCTTGTTCGAGCAAATGAAGAACATGGATAACGACGACGAGCGGCAGCGCATCATCAATCAAATGCTGGAGATCCTGCGGCATGATTCGCCTTGGCTGTTTGGCTTTCATCCCAAGGAATACTCGCTACACCACGCCTGGCTGTTCAACAGCAAGCCCAACAACATGGCCAGCAACTATCTCAAATATCTGCGAGTCGATGCGGTTCAGCGCGATCAACAGCGTCGTCGCTGGAATCAACCGATACGTTGGCCATTGTGGTTGGCGGGATTGCTGACGCTGCTAGGCGGATTCTGGCTGTGGCGGATGTTGCGTAACCGGGCGCAGGGGAGTTGACCTTGCCTCTGTGTTAGACTCCGCGCCGAAGCTGGCTAGACAGTCGCTGCGAGCCTTGTGCTCGGAGAGGAAAGTCCGGGCTCCACAGAGCAGAATGCCGGTTAATGGCCGGACGCCGTGAGGCGATGGAAAGTGCAACAGAGAATAGACCGCCGATGAGCTGATTTCGGTCAGAGACAGGTAAGGGTGAAACGGTGGGGTAAGAGCCCACCGCGCTGCCGGTAACGGGAGTGGCACGGTAAACCCCATTCGGAGCAAGATCAAATAGGCTGACTATGACGTTGCTCGCGTCGTCAGCGGGTAGATTGCTTGAGCGTCAGGTAACGAAACGCCTAGAGGAATGACTGTCCACGACAGAACCCGGCTTATCGGCCAGCTTCACCTTACACAGTCTCGGTAGCAGAAACATCGGCGGAATCGATGCCGCCAAATGGTAGAATTCTGCTCAGTCAGAAATCAAGTTCACCATGTCTAAGCCTGCCTTCGTCCACCTCCGTCTCCATAGCGAATATTCGATCATCGATGGCATCGTGCGTCTAGATGTCGAGGAAAAGAAGAAGGACGCGGACGGGAATAGTTACAAGGTACATACCTGCCCACCAGTTGCAGCAGCTCGGGCGGATGGGATGCCTGCGCTGGCGTTGACCGATGTTTCCAATGTGTTCGGCATGGTCAAGTTTTACCAAGCGGCGCGGGGCGCGGGGGTGAAGCCTATCCTCGGCGCGGATGTGTTCATCACCAACGACGCCGATCGCAGCAAACCGCACCGTTTGTTGCTGCTGTGTCAGTCCAATGCGGGCTATTTGCGTTTGTGCCGTTTGCTTACGCGCGCTTTTCTGGAGAATCAGCATCTGGGGCGCGCCGAGTTGCGCCGCGAGTTCTTTCAGGAAGAAGGTACGGAGGGGCTGATCGCTCTGTCGGGTGCTCATCTGGGCGACGTCGGTACGGCATCGCTGAATGGCAACCGGCAGGCGGCGCGCCAGTATGCCGAGGCTTGGGCAGGCTTGTTTCCGCAGCGTTATTACTTGGAAGTGCAGCGCGCAGGTTTTTCGCGCGAAGAAGAGCATATTCGGGCTGCGACGCAGCTTGCGGGCGAGTTGGATCTGCCACTGGTGGCGACGCATCCAGTGCAGTTCATGGAGCAGGATGAATTCAAGGCGCACGAGGCACGTGTGTGCATCGCCGAGGGCTACGTGCTGAACGACAAGCGCCGCGCCAAGGCATTCACCGAGCAGCAGTATTTCAAAACGCAGGCTCAGATGGCCGAGCTGTTCCGCGATCTGCCGGAGGCCTTGGAGAACAGTGTCGAGATCGCCAAACGCTGCAACCTCACGTTGAAACTGGGCAAGCCGCAACTGCCCGCGTTCCCTACGCCGAATGGCGAAAGTCTGGATCAGTTCCTGTACGACGAATCCGAGCGTGGTTTGATGCAGCGCATGGCGCAGCTCTACCCGGATGAGGCCCAGCGCGCAGCGAAATTGCCCGAGTACATGGAGCGTCTGAAGTTCGAGGTGAACACCATCATCACGATGGGATTCCCTGGCTACTTCTTGATCGTGGCGGACTTTATTCGCTGGGCCAAAGCCTATCGCCATGAACGCTTTCCCAATGGCGTGCCAGTGGGGCCGGGGCGGGGTTCCGGTGCGGGCTCGTTGGTGGCGTACTCGCTCGGCATCACGGACCTCGATCCCTTACGTTACGACTTGCTGTTCGAGCGTTTCCTGAATCCCGAGCGGGTCTCCATGCCCGACTTCGACGTGGACTTTTGTCAGGACGGGCGCGAGCTGGTTATCAAATACGTCCGCGACAACTACGGCGCGCAGTGCGTGTCGCAGATCGCCACCTTCGGCACCATGGCGTCTAAGGGCGTGATCCGCGATGTCGGGCGCGTGATGGATTTTCCCTACGGCCTGTGCGACCGCCTGTCCAAGCTCATCCCGGTGGAGGGCGTGAAACCCGTCTCACTCGCTAAAGCACGTGAGCTTGAGCCTGAGATCAATGCCTTGGCCAACGATGAAGAAGGCGTGCCCGAACTGTTGGAACTGGCTGAACGGCTGGAAGATTTGACGCGGAACATCGGGATGCACGCCGGTGGCGTGTTGATCGCGCCCGGTCAGCTCACCGATTTTTGCCCGATCTACACGGCGGATGGCAGCAATCCGGTCAGCCAGCTCGATAAAGACGACGTGGAGGCCATCGGCCTAGTGAAGTTCGACTTCTTGGGCCTGCGTACGCTGACTATCATCGACTGGGCGGTGCGTTACATTAAAGGACTGAGTAGTGAGGTCACAGGACTGAGTAAAACCGAGGGCGGTGCAGATGCTCAGCACTCAGCACTTGGCACTCAGCACTTTTCTATCGAGACGATTCCGCTCGACGATAAACCGACCTACGACAAGATATTCAAGACCGCGAATACCACGGCGGTGTTCCAGTTCGAATCACGGGGCATGAAGGACACGCTGGTGAAGGCGAAGCCGGACTGTCTGGAAGACCTGATTGCACTGAATGCGCTGTACCGCCCCGGCCCGATGGACTTCATCCCGGACTTCATCAACCGTAAGCATGGCCGCGAGAAGGTGATTTATCCGCACCCTTGTTTGGAAAAGGTGTTGTCCACTACCTACGGCATCATGGTGTATCAGGAGCAGGTGATGCAGGCGGCGCAGGTGGCGGCGGGCTACAGTCTTGGCGGCGCGGATATGCTGCGCCGTGCGATGGGTAAGAAGAAAGTCGAGGAGATGGCGAAGGAGCGCGCCAAGTTCGTCGAAGGTGCTGCCAAGAACAATATCGAGGCAGGCCAAGCCAACGAGATCTTCGACGTGATGGAGAAGTTCGCGGGCTACGGCTTCAACAAGTCGCACGCCGCCGCCTATTCGCTGGTCGCCTACCAGACCGCCTACCTGAAGTGTCACCACCCCGCTGCGTTCATGGCTTCGACCATGACCTCGGAAATGGACAACACCGACAAGGTGAGTTTCTTCTATCAGGACTCGCTGCAACAAGGCTTGACCATTCTGCCGCCGGACGTGAACTCATCGAACTATCGCTTCGCGCCGGTCGATGAAAAGACCATCGCCTACGGCCTGGGCGCGATCAAGGGCACGGGGCAGGCGGCTATCGAGAGCATCTCCGCCGTGCGCAAGAACGGCCCATTCACTGATTTGTTCGACTTCTGCCGCCGTGTGGATAAACGCATCGTCAATCGTCGCACTATCGAAGCGCTGATCCGAGGCGGCGCGTTCGATGCGATGAACGACCACCGCCATCAGATGATGGCTTCGCTGGATGCGGCACTGGAAGCCGCCGACCAGCATGCCCGCCATGCCAACCAGAACAGCTTGTTCGGTGATGACGACGGCGCGGACTTGCCGGTGACGATGGCGAACGTCGAGCCGTGGAGTCTGCGAGAAAAGTTGCAGCAGGAAAAGACTGCGCTGGGCTTCTATCTCAGCGGTCATCCCTATCAGGAATACGCCGAAGAGCTGGCTAAATTTGTCAAATTCAAGCTAGCCGATGTCACCCCGCAGATGGCCGGTGCGGGGCGCAGTCACAATAACTACGGCGAAGGCGGTGGCGGCGGTGGGCGGCGCAATCCTGGGGTGCAAGTGGTACTGGCGGGTATCGTGTCCAGCATCCGGATTTTGCAAACCCGGCGTGGGCGCATGGCTGCGGTGACTTTGGATGATGGCAGTGCCCAGCTCGAACTGACGGTGTTCAATGATGTTTATGAAGGCAGTAAGCAGTGGATACGCGAGGACGAGTTGCTGGTGGTACGCGGCAAAGCGGGCTTCGATGAATACTCCGGCGGAATGCGGGTGAGCGGTGAAGAGCTGTTCAACTTCGCCTCAGCACGTTCGGTGTTCGCCAAATGTCTCGATGTCGCCGTAACCGACGCGGCAGGCGTGAGTTCAGCTCGGCTGCAACAACTGCTGATGCCGTACCGCGATGGCTGCTGCCCCGTGCTGTTACATTATCGAAACTCGCAAGCCAGTGTCCAGCTGAAATTGGGCGAGGATTGGAAGGTGACTTTGCATGATGATTTGCTGAATAGTTTGAACGGCGAACTCGGGCGGCAGAATATTCGCATCACCTATTGAGTATGCAGGCTATTGAATTTTCGAATGGAGGCGACATGACTACAACTAAACATACCAAGGGATCAGATAGCGAACGCAAAGTCTTGGAGCATGCCCATCGCGGCATCCAGATGCTGACGGAGTTTCGTCCTAAGCTGATGGGGAAAATACAAGCTTTTATGGCTGAAGCCATGCTCCCAGGGGTGCTTGATAAGAAAGAGAAGGAGCGCATAGCTTTAGGTATGGCGCTTACCCAACAGTGCCATTACTGCATCGGCCTTCACATCCGCGCTTGCAAGCATGCAGGTGTATCGTTGGAAGAGATCATGGAAGTCTGCTCTATCGGCATCATGATGGGAGGCGGTCCTGTCTTGACGCACATGGCGGAAGTCGAGCGTGCGCTAAACGAGTTCTACTTGGATGACGAAGGCGAAGAAGTTAAGTGATCCTGCGAGGGGGCTAAACACGCTTGATAATGGGCTTGAGTGTTCCAAGCCTCCATGTGATGGCAGCTGAAGTCAGCGAATGTGCTGTCGCTGATCTTTAAGTCCGACAGGCTGCCAACAGCGACTTATGGCACACGGGGAGCGAGGTGCAACCCACTTTACGGTTTTACTTCAACTGCGCCATCGGCTCCAGCGGTGCCTCCGATAACTTGACCTGATGCCGTTCTGACCTGAACTGGTTGTCCCTCGGCGGCATTGTTCAGTGCTTTGCCTTCCGAGGTGACGAAAAATCCCTCCATCCTTACCCTCAGCTTTACCATTTGCCCTTGGGTGACACTCCACGGGGCGCGCAGCATATCCTGTTTGAGAATCTGGCCTGATCCTAGGCTGTACTTGAGTATCTTGCCGAGGGCTTGAGCTGGGTCGGTGAGTATGCCCGGCTGGCTGACTTCGCCGCTCTGAGTCGAAATATCCGTCGCCGTTAAGGTTTGGCCCTGTTGCAGCGGGTGGCTGGCGATCAGCATGGTCAGGGTGATCTTGATCTGCACTGGCACGAACAGCGACCAACTATCTTTGCAGCGCACACCGACATTGGTTTTGCCGCTTAGCTGCGTGCCTTGAGGCAGAAATACTTCAAATCCCGGGCAGGCCGGCAACACGATGCGCGGATCGATTCCATCCACCTTGAGGCTGACCTTCCCCGGCATGGCTTGCGTCTGTTCTTGCACGAATTCGCTGACTTTGAGGCGGATCTCGGCGTGACTTTGCACGGGCATCCCGGCCCAGACGGGCAAAGAGAACATCAGGAAGCAGAGAGTGAGCGGAGTTTTCATGGCGCTATTGTGTCCTCAAGTGGTCGCTGGAAACGGGCGAAATGGGGCGGGAATCCATCGTTAATCGAATGATAGTCTGGACTTCGCTGTCGCTAGTATGCACGTCATGGAAAAGGTAGTTAGTTATGCAAGGAGTATGACCATGAGCAGCAGGATAGACCAAGTGATGCAGTTCCACCAGACAGCACTGAGTTTGCGTGCTGCGCGTCAGGAGTTGCTGGCTTCGAATATCGCCAATGCGGATACGCCTAACTACAAGGCTAGAGATATTGACTTCGCTAGTGCCCTGCAAGGCGCGATGGCGGGTCGGACGGGTGGTTTGAGTATGGCAACTACCTCGTCGCGTCATCTAGAAGGTAGCGGGCAAACATCGGCATTGATGGCGGGGCAGGTGAAGTATCGCAATGTGGTTCAGCCCTCTGCTGATGGCAATACCGTAGATATGGATGTGGAGCGGGCTCAATTCGCCGACAACGCGCTGCGCTATGAAGCCAGTGTCAAATTCGCCGGTGACAAGCTCAAGGATGTGTTGACAGCTTTGCAAGGGTGATCGTCATGTCTCTATTCAATATTTTTAACATCGCGGGTTCGGGTATGACTGCTCAGTCGCAGCGCCTGAACGTGGTTGCCAGCAATCTGGCCAATGCCGACAGCACGACCGGACCTGATGGCAAGCCATATCGCGCTAAGCAGGTGGTGTTCAATACTGTGCCTATGGGCAACGAGTCGGGCGCGGGGGTGAAGGTGTCGGCAGTGGTGGAGGATGCTTCGCCAATGAAGGTGGTTTACGACCCTAAACATCCGATGGCGGATGAGAACGGTTACGTCACCCTGCCGAATGTGAATGTGGTGGAGGAGATGGTCAACATGATCTCTGCTTCGCGCTCGTATCAAAACAATGTGGATATGTTGAATACCTCGAAATCCATGCTGCTTAAAACGCTGACCATTGGCGCTTAATCTTTCAGAAAGGATTAGAAAATGATCTCCTCTACCCAAAACAGCAATCCGGCATCGTCGGTTTATGCTTCTTTGAATGCAAAGAACAGTAGTGCCACCTCGGCGACGGGCGATGCAAACTCAGCGGCCAATGTGCAGGATCGTTTTCTGAAGCTGCTGGTGACTCAGATGAAGAATCAGGATCCGCTCAATCCTATGGATAACGCTCAAGTCACATCTCAGATGGCGCAACTGAGTACGGTCAGCGGCATCGACAAGTTGAACACGACCTTGCAAGCGTTGAGTACCAGCATGACATCCGCTCAATCCTTGAGCGCGACCACCATGATTGGTCGCAGTGTGTTGGTTCCGGGCAATCAGATGGAGGTGGCTAGCGGCCAAGGTTTCGGTGGCATCAATCTCACCCAAGCCGCAGACAGTGTGCAACTGACCATCAAGAACTCTGCCGGCGAGGTGGTGCGAACGATGGATCTGGGCGCGCAACAGGCGGGTGTACTTCCGCTCGCTTGGAACGGTCTGACCGATTCTGGCGCACAGGCTCCCGATGGTAAATATCAGATTTCCGCCAAAGCAGTGCTAGCCGGACAGAGTAGTAATCCTGCCATGCTGGCCTTCGGTACGGTGAATGCGGTGACTCAGGGTGCGCAAGGTGCGCAACTTGAAGTGGGGCAGCTAGGCGCGTTCTCGCTGGCTGACATCAAACAAATCATGTAACTAAGGAGACGGTCATGGGCTTTCAACAAGGATTGAGTGGACTGAACGTTTCAGCTAAGCAACTGGACGTGATCGGCAATAACATCGCCAATGCTAATACCGTCGGCTTCAAGATGGGGCAGGCACAATTTGCCGATGTCTATGCGGCATCGCTGAGTGGCGCTGGCGGTAATCAGGTGGGTTTGGGGGCGAGGTTGGCGGCAGTGGCGCAGCAGTTCACTCAGGGCAACATCACTGTTACCAACAGCACGATGGATATGGCGATCAATGGCCAAGGTTTCTATCGTATGGATAACAATGGCGCGATCTCATATTCGCGTAACGGACAATTTCAGATCGACCAGAATGGCTTCATGGTCAATTCCCAAGGAGCCAAGTTGACCGGATTCCAAGTTAATCCTGCCACAGGTGCCATTGTTGCGGCGACACCGTCACCTTTGCAGATCCCCACGGCTAACATGGCGGCCAAGCCATCGGCTAATGTGAATATGGTGGCGAACCTAGATGCTCGTTCGGCGGTGCCGATCACGGCTGCATTCAGTCCCACCGTACCGACTTCCTTCAATAACTCGACGGCGGTGACGACTTACGACAGCTTGGGCAATAGTCACGTTTCTACTCTGTATTTTCAGTTGCAGGCAGTCAACCCCGCCGCCGTTCCCCCAGTTGCGGCTAATACTTGGAATGTGTATGCCACGGTAGATGGCGTACAAGTGCCCGCAGTGGTTGCGCCTGCGGCAGCGACTCCAGTCGGTACGTTGGTATTCAATACCAATGGCACGCTGGCCACCCCAGTAGGTGGCACGATGACGACAGCTCCGTTTTCTTCGGTGGGGGCGACACCCAATCAGACGCTGACATTCAACTTTACCAACTCCACCCAGTTCGGCGCGAATTTCGGGGTCAACTCGCTGACCCAAGACGGCTACGGTTCAGGGCTGTTGAGCGGATTCAGCACCGCTGCTGATGGTACGGTGATGGGGCGCTACTCCAACGGACAAAGCAAAGTGTTGGGGCAAGTGGTATTGGCGAATTTTGCTAATCCGCAAGGCTTAGTGGCATTGGGCGGAAATGGTTGGGCGCAGTCGCCCACCTCGGGTTCGCCGTTGGTCGGCGCACCCGGAACGGCGCAGCTGGGCGCGATCCAGTCGGGGGCGGTGGAAGACTCGAATACCGATTTGACTGGAGAGTTGGTCAACATGATTACGGCTCAGCGGGTGTATCAGGCGAACGCGCAGACCATCAAGACGCAGGATCAGATCTTGCAGACCTTGGTGAACATGCGTTAAACGCTGACAGGAGACTGACATGGATCGCGTGATCTACACTGCAATGACCGGCGCATCGCACACCCTGCATCAGCAGGCTGCGGTGTCGGAGAATCTGGCCAACAGCAGTACGCCAGGGTTTCGTTCAGCATTGAACACGTTTCGTGCCGTACCTCTGCAAGGTCAGGGTTTGCCAACCCGCACGTTCGTGGTGGACTCCACCGCAGGGTCAGATTTCACTTCGGGTGTGTTGCAACCTACCGGACGTGAACTGGATGTGGCGGTCAATGGTAAGGGCTGGCTGGTCGTGCAAATGCCTGATGGTAGCGAAGCCTACACGCGAAATGGCAGTCTCCAATCGACACCGAATGGCATTTTGCAAACGCGTAGCGGCCTGAATGTCATGGGCGAAGGTGGTCCGATCACGCTCCCACCTAACACCGAAGTGAGCATCGCCAAGGATGGCACTCTTACCACGGTGCCTACGGGTAACACGCCGGTTCAAGTTCAGGTGGTCGGTCGTTTGAAACTGGTGAATCCACCTGAAAATCAGATGGTTCGTGGCGAAGATGGTTTGTTTCGCACTCAGGACAAGCAGCCAGCCACTGCTGATGCGGCGGTGACGGTGGTTCCTGGACATTTGGAAAGTAGTAACGTGAACGTGGTCGAAGCGATGGTTAATATGATCTCGCTGGGACGCTCGTTTGAAATGCAGATGAAGGTCTTGCAGAACGCCGATACCAATGCGCGACAGGCAAGTCAGATATTCAATATCAATGGTTGATTTCGATCAACCTGCTGAAAGGAAAGCAAAATGATACGCTCCCTGTGGATTTCCAAGACGGGTCTGGATGCGCAGCAAACTCAGATGGACGTCATCTCCAATAATTTGGCCAACGTCAGCACCAACGGGTTCAAGCGTTCCCGTGCAGTGTTCGAGGACTTGTTGTACCAGACCATCCGTCAGCCGGGTGCGCAATCCTCGCAGCAGACGCAGATTCCTTCCGGTTTACAGATCGGTACGGGTGTTCGCCCTGTGGCAGCAGAACGTATCCATACCCAAGGAAATCTGCAACAAACGGGCAATAGTTTGGATATCGCCATCAACGGACCAGGATTCTTCTCGGTGCTGTTGCCAGACGGCACGACGGGCTACACGCGGGACGGTTCGTTCCAAGCCGACAATCAGGGGCAGATGGTGACGGCTAACGGTTTTGTAGTGCAGCCACCCATTACTATTCCTGCAAATGCGATCACGGTGACGGTAGGGCGCGATGGTGTGGTTTCGGTGACGCAGCCGGGGGTGGCCGCGCCTGTACAAGTCGGGGCATTGCAGCTCACTTCATTCATTAATCCGGCTGGTTTGCAAAGTCAGGGGGAGAATCTGTATGTCGAGACCGCTTCCAGCGGCACTCCCTCGACCAGTGTCCCAGGTCTGAATGGTACGGGCGTACTGAATCAGGGGTATGTCGAAACTTCTAACGTAAATGTGGTCGAAGAGCTGGTGAACATGATTCAGACGCAGCGCGCTTACGAGATCAACTCTAAATCGATTCAGACCTCGGATCAGATGTTGCAACGCCTGACTCAACTGTAAAGGAATGATGATGCGTAATCTGTTCGGGGGATGTGCGGTGTTGGTGGCTTTGGGCTTGGTCGGCTGTGCCGACATCAAGCCCAGCACCAGTATCCATCAGCCGATGACGGCTAGGCCGATGGAGCGCAATCAAATTGCCTACAATGATGGGGCGATCTACCATGCCTCGAACTCTCGTCCCTTGCTTGAGGATCGGCGTGCCCGCATGGTCGGCGACATTCTGACGATCAATATCGTGGAATCGACGTCTGCCTCCGAAAAGTCCAGCGACAATGCGGCGCACAGTAGTACGCTCAACGCCACCACCCCGAGCATCACCCGCAATGCCACTCCTGCCAAGTTGATCTTCAATAGTTTGAGTCTTGGAGGCAATACATCCAACAAGCTGGCGAACTCGGGTGATACTGCGAGCAGCAATGTCTTTACTGGCACGATCACCGTGACAGTGATTGAGGTGCTGCCGAATAATAATCTGCTGGTAAGTGGCGAGAAGCAGGTGGTGGTGAATCAGAACAACGAATTCATTCGCTTCTCTGGGGTGGTCAACCCGAATACGATTACGGGTGCGAATGTGGTGCAATCAAGTCAGGTGGCGGATGCACACTTGGAGTACAAGGGCAGCAAGTACAGCATGGATGCGTCTTCGGCATCTTCATTGTTGGGGCGTTTCTTCCTGTCCATATTGCCATTCTGAGGGAGATGATGGCATGAAGATACTACAAAAAATCCTGTTGATGCTGGCACTGTTGCTGCCCTTGGGGGTCTCTGCTGAGCGGATCAAAGATCTCGCCAGTATTCAGGGTGTGCGGGATAACCAGTTGATTGGCTATGGCTTGGTCGTGGGTTTGGATGGTAGCGGCGATCAAACTACGCAGACACCATTCACCGTTCAGAGTGTGATCAGCATGTTGTCCAACATGGGGGTGAATCTGCCGCCCACGACTACGTTGCAATTGAAAAACGTCGCAGCCGTGACCGTGACTGCGACTCTGCCGCCGTTTGCTCGTCTCGGTCAGACCATTGATGTGACGGTTTCTTCTGTCGGTAATGCCAAGAGCTTGCGTGGTGGCACGCTGGTGATGGCTCCTCTCAAGGGGGCTGACGGTCAGGTCTATGCGATGGCTCAAGGTAGCCTGCTGGTTGGGGGCGCGGGCGCGTCATCGGGGGGCTCAAAGACACAAGTCAATCATCTGAGCGTGGGTATCATCTCCGGCGGTGCAACGGTGGAACGTGCTGTGCCGACCGCATTGGGGCAGGGTGATTCGATCATGCTCAATCTAAACAAGATGGATTTCACTACGGCTTCGCGGATCGCTGAGGCGATCAATCAGAAATTTGGTGCGGACAGTGCGGTCCCTCTGGACGGGCGGACGGTGCAAGTCAGCGCACCCTCAGGTAATGCTCGTGTGGCGTTCGTCTCGCAGATGGAAAATGTCGAGGTTGAGCCGGCAGCTGGGGCGGCTAAAGTCATCATCAATGCACGTACTGGCTCGGTGGTGATGAATCAGACGGTGACTCTGGATGATTGTGCTGTGTCGCACGGTAGCTTGACTGTGGTCATCAAGACCGAGAACACGGTGAGTCAGCCGGGGATGTTGTCAGGAGGAGAGACGGAAAAGGTCGCCAATTCGAACATTGATATCAAGGCAAGTGATGGCAAGATACTTACATTGAAACGCGGCGTGTCGTTGGGTGATGTGGTCAAATCCCTCAATGCCATCGGAGCAACCCCTCAGGATCTGCTGGTGATTCTGCAGGCGATGAAATCTGCCGGAGCGCTGCATGCTGATCTGGAGATCATTTGATGTACACGATGTCTAACATTGGGGGTTTGGCGACCGATGTGCAGAGTCTTGATGCACTGAAGTTACAGGCCAAACAGTCACCGGATGCCGCGCTTAAGAAAGCTGCGCAGCAGTTCGAGGCAGTGTTTATGAACATGATGTTGAAATCCATGCGTGAGGCAACCCCGCAAGAGGGGATGTTTGATAGCGATCAGACGCGTATGTTCACCTCAATGCTCGATCAGCAGCTGTCTCAGGATATGTCTTCACGAGGCGTTGGGTTGGCCGATGTGATGGTTAAACAGCTGAGTCGGAGCATGTCCGGTGCCGGAGTTCAATCTTCGCTGACGCCCTCGGCGATAGGCGCAACGACTAAATCTCAAGTGGCGGTGCCATCGGCGTATAGTCAGAGTGCTCAGCAGGACTTTGTTCAGCGCTTGTTGCCACATGCGGTGCAGGCTAGTCGCACTACGGGCATTCCGCCTCAGTTGATGCTGGGACAGGCTGCGCTGGAAAGTGGTTGGGGTAGGCGTGAGATCAAGATGGCGGATGGAAGTAACAGTTTCAATCTGTTCGGCATCAAGGCAGGGGCGGGCTGGAACGGCAAGGTGGCGGAGGTGATGACCACTGAATATGTGAATGGTGTGCCGGTGAAGCAAATGGAGAAATTTCGTGCATATGATTCGTATGCGGCCTCATTCCAAGATTATGCGCGTATGCTAGGTAGCAATCCTCGTTATAACGGTGTGTTGCAACAGTCTGATGCAGCAGGATTCTCGCAAGCTTTGCAACGATCTGGTTATGCCACTGACCCGCAATATGCGGACAAGCTGACTAAGGTGATCGGCAAGGTCAGCGCTTTGGGATAGTAAAGTTTGCTGGGCTTGGGTCGATATGTCTACCGGAGCTCAAGTTTTAGGGGCACGACATCATGGGAACCTCGATATTCGGAATTGGAGTGACGGCGCTCAATGCGGCGCAGATCGGTATCACCACGACCGAGCACAACATCGCGAATGCCAGCACCCCTGGCTTTAGTCGCCAACAGAGTGTGCAGAGTGCTAACCCGCCTCAATTTAGTGGAGCTGGTTTCATTGGTCGGGGTGTTAATGTCACCACCATCAAGCGCATGTACAGTGATTTCTTGGGTGCTCAGGTGCTACAAGAGCAATCGCAGTCGAATCAGCTCGATACTTACTACAACGAAATTCAGCAGATCAACAACCTGTTGGCGGATGCTTCTGCGGGCTTGGCTCCGGCGATACAGGGTTTTTTCAGCGGCGTTAATACAGTAGCGACGACGCCACAGTCTCAGGCTGGTCGGCAAACCATGCTGAGTAGCGCGCAGACGTTAGTCTCCCGCTTCCAAGCGTTAGGGCAGCGTGTGACGGATATCAATACCGGCCTGAATAGCCAGATCACTACTAGTGTGGCAGCCATCAACGGTTATGCGCAGCAAATCGCTGCGCTGAACGACAACATCGTTTTGGCGCAAGGTACTTCGGGTGGCATGACTGCAAACGATCTACTGGATCAACGTGATCAGCTTATCACTCAACTGAATGTTGAAGTGAAGGCCACTGTCCTTAAGCAGTCAGATGGTAGTTACAACGTTTTTATCGGTAATGGTCAGGCATTGGTGGTCGGGGCAAATCCCTACACACTGCAAACTGCTCAGAATCAACAGGATGCTTCAAGATTAGATGTTGCCTATAGCTCGAATGGGCAGGTGATACGTTTGCCACAAAGTTCGATTCAGGGCGGAAAGCTTGGCGGTTTGATGAGCTTTCGGTCGCAAACATTGGATGCAACGCAGAATTCGCTGGGGCGTTTGGCGATCGGTATGGCAACCAATTTCAATACTCAGCATCAGTTCGGTTTAGATGCCAATGGCGCATTGGGCGGTAATCTTTTTAATGTTCCGGCGCCAGCCGTTGCGCCTTCGACAGTTAACGCCGGTACGGGGGCAGTTGGGGCGACAATCAGTAGCGTTGCAGCGCTTACAACCAGTGATTATCAGTTGATTTTCAATGGGGGCACCAGCTATGGCGTGCTGCGTATGTCCGATAATACACTTACAAACTTTCCTGCAGGCTTGCCGCAAACCGTGGATGGTGTGACCTTTGCGTTGACGGGTGGCACGCCTGTTGCCGGTGATACCTTCTTGATACGCCCTACCGCCAATGGGGCGGGTAACATCAGTCTAGCGATCTCTGATACCAATCTGATTGCGGCAGCATCGCCGATACGCTCGAATGCTGCGCTTGCGAATACTGGCACGGGTGTGATGAGTGCTGCGACAGTTAATGCCACGCCCGTCGTGGCTAATCCAGCACATCCAGCGACTGATCTGAATCTTCAGCAGCCGGTGACGATCACGTTCAATAACCCACCGACCACGTTTAATGTTGCCGGAACAGGTGTCCCTGCGCCGGGCACTAATATCGCTTTTACGGCTGGCTCAGCAATCACCTATAACGGTTGGACGGTACAGATCACTGGTGTGCCGAATGCGGGCGATGTGTTCTCAGTAGGCGCAAACTCATTGTCGAGTGCTGATGGTAGTAATGCTCTGATTTTGGCTGGATTGCAGACGCGGGCGACACTATCCAATAGTACGGCCAGCTATGAAGGTGCATATGCCCAATTGGTTGGTGAGGTGGGTAATAAAACACGGGAACTGAAAGTAACTAGCCAAGCTCAGACCACGCTGGTGAACAATACGATACAACAGCAACAAGCTGTTTCTGGAGTCAATCTGGATGAGGAAGCCGCCAATCTGATGCGCTATCAACGCGCATATCAAGCAGCTGGGCAGGCGATCAAGGTCGCCAATACGATGTTCGATACCTTGTTGGCGTTGAGATAAGAGGTGATGCCATGAGAATCAGTACAAGTTCTATCTACGACAGTAATGTCGCATTGCTGAATCAACAGCAATCAAAGTTGTTTCAGACTCAACAGCAGATTGCCACAGGACGGCGCATGGTTACTCCTGCTGACGATCCGGCATCGGCTGCGCGTGCGCTCGAAGTCGGTCAGTCTGACTCGATGAATACTCAATATGCGACGAACCGAACATCAGCGATTAATACGCTTTCTCTGGTGGATGGTGCCTTGCAAAATGTCAGTTTTCTTTACCAAAGCATGCGCTCTGTAGCTACGGCGGCGGGGAATACCATCCTCTCTAATGCTGAACGCTTGGCGATGGCTAGCGATTTAGAGGGGCAATTGCAGGAGTTGGTCGGGCAAGCCAATAGTACCGATGGTGCGGGCACGTATTTGTTCTCGGGCTTTCAGGGCTCGACGATTCCCTTCGTCAATACTGCAGCTGGGGTCCAATATTTCGGTGATGACGGACAGCGATTGGTACAAGTGAGCTCATCTCGCCAGCTAGCCTCTACCGATCCGGGATCTGATGTCTTTATGCGCGTAAAGAATGGTAATGGTACAGTTTCGTTTACACCTAGCGTAGCGAATACCGGATCTGGAGTTGCTAATGTCGGTCAGGTCATCAATCCGGCTTCCCTTACCGGTGCGAACTATCAAGTCGCATTCACCGTGGCTGCCGGAGTAACGACCTATACTGTTACTAATACCACGGCAGCGCCCCCGACTCAGGTATTGCCTGCATTGCCAGCGACGGGGGCCGCTTACGTCAGTGGGCAGGCTATCACTTTTGATGGTTTGCAGATGAGCATCAGTGGGGCGCCCGCCAATGGTGACACCTTCACAGTCGCGCCTAGTACCAACCAAAGCGCATTTCAGACTATGACTAACCTCATCAATGCACTTAAGCAACCTATCGTTGCAGGCATTCCCAGCACATCGGCGGCAGTCAGTCAGAGTGTGGCTGACGCATTGAGCGGTCTGGATAATGCATTGAACAAAGTGTTGACCGTGCGTGCCTCGGTAGGGGCTCGGATGAATGAGGCTGATTCGCTCAAGGCTAGTGGCGATAGCTTGGCTTTGCAATTCCAGCAGACGCTCTCGCAGTTGCAGGATCTTGATTACAATAAGGCTATGAGTGACCTGAGCCAGCAGCAACTTTCGCTGCAAGCAGCACAGAAATCGTTTGTTCAAGTGTCGGGGTTGTCGCTGTTTAGCTATATGTAATTTGTTTGCTTCACAGCGTAGGGCGCACCGAGTCGTGCGCCCTTTCTATTGCCAGACTGCATGCAGAGCGGCTTAACTTGATACAATCCGCCTCCAGTAACTGAACACAACCACTGATTGGAGATCGTTTCAATGACCGCACTTACACCGCTGAGAAATATTCCACAGGGCAACATCTTTCGCAAGGGTGATGTCTTCGTACTTTTCGGCGAACTGTTTGGCCGAGGATATGCCAATGGCCTGATCAATGAAGCTCGTAATGCTGGCATGACTATTATCGGTATTACCGTTGGTCGGCGTGATGAGAATAACGTACTGCGTGCTTTGACCGATGAAGAGCTTGCAACCGCAGAGGCTAATCTGGGGGGGCGTATCATCAACGTGCCGCTGATGGCAGGTTTTGATCTGGACGCACCGACAGGCGAGCTTACGCCGACGGACCTCATCGCCGACATGACGCTCAAGGGCTGGCAAGACGATAAGCTGGACTGGGCGCATATCGAAAAATGTCGCGCGGTTGGCGTCAACCGGTTCAAGGACTCAGTCGCGCAAGTGATGGGTGAGTTGGAAGGGATGATCGCTGATGGCAGCAACGTCTTTTTCGCCCACACCATGGCTGGTGGTATCCCCAAGGTAAAAGTATTTCTTGCGATCGCTAATCGTATCTATAAGGGGCGTGGAGATCGCTTCATGTCCACTCGGGCGCTGCTTGACAGCGACCTTGGTAAGCTCATCCTCATGAATTTTGACGAGGTTACGGCCAATACTTTCCAGTATCTGATCGAAGGTAGCGCGGCTATTCGTAACCGCTTGGAAGCGACAGGGGGGCAAATTCGCTACACCGCCTATGGCTACCACGGTACCGAGATTCTGCTTGACGGCGAATATCAGTGGCAGACTTACACCAGCTATACCCAAGGGCAGGCCAAGATGCGCCTCGAACGTGTTGCCGAAGCCGCTTGGGCGCAGGGCATCAAGGCCACGGTCTATAACTGTCCTGAGATACGCACCAACTCGTCCGATATCTTTGTGGGTGTCGAGCTTTCGCTTTTCCCGCTGCTCATCGCACTTAAGAAAGAGGGTGGGGGGGCGTGGGCTGACGAGCAATGGCAAGCCTGTCGCGATCTGTTGGAAGAAGGTACTTCGTTGGAAGACCTATTGCAGAAGATCGACGCATACAATGCCAATGACGTGATGAAGTCGTTCCGTAACTATCCTGCGTGGCCGATGGATAACTCTGCTGAGCTGGCGAATCTGATGATCGGCACTTCGGAGGAGATCACCCAGATGCACAAGGATCGGAAAAGTTTGGTGACGGACTTGCTAAGTGCTTTGGTGCTAGAAGGGACCGGTCCATTGATGTTCCACGAAACATCTAATCCAGCAGCTCCGGTGCTGTGGCTGAATCACGATATTATTGCCAAGCAGCTTAACTCGTTGCACGGTTGATTAGCCTATAGCGAGGCAGCTGGCACATCTCAGTGTCGGCATCTCTTAGATAAGTTGAGGCAGTGGACTCGGGTTGTGCGATGAAATTTGGGCTGGACTATTTAACTCCCTTTACGATCAAAGACTATCTCGGTAGGCATGAGGGGCACGTATTGGGAGTGATCGGCTTTGGCTATCCGATTGAGCTACCGGCGACGGCGCGCTCTCCGCTTTGGATCGATATTCCAGTCTTAGATGAAGCGGGCACCAGTTTAGAGGTTTGGGTTAGTAGTGCGCAGGTCAGCTCCTGTGACTATGAGGGTGTCTGCGGGGCGACGGATGGCAATGTCCTTTTTGGTAGCGTGATCTTGCCGCAGAGTTCAGATGAGACCATGCAAATGTTAGCTAAGCAGGCGTATATGCGCATCTTCAGCTTTCTCGATCATCACGCTTATCCTAGTCTGTTGCGAGTCTGGCACTATTTTCCCAAGATCACTGAGGATGAAAATGGTTTGGAGCGCTATCGCGGCTTCAATGTCGGGCGGCATGAGGCTTTCGTCGCTAGTGCGCGTAGTATCAACGAGGAAAGTATTCCGGCTGCAAGCGTGTTGGGAAGTAAGAGTGGCGGGCTTACGGTATATTTCATGGCTGCCAAGCAACCAGGCAAGGCAGTGGAGAATCCGCGTCAAACCAGTGCTTATCACTACCCGCAGCTATTTGGCCCGCGCAGCCCAATTTTTGTGAGAGCTTTGTCTGCGACACTGAGTGGTCAGCAGTGTTTCTTTATCTCAGGTACGGCGAGTATTGTCGGCTATGAGACGGTTCATCAAGGCGATGCTGAAAAGCAGGCTGGTGAGACGTTATTGAATGTGCGCACGCTGTTTCAGCAGATCCCTCTCTACGATGTGACCCATGGGCGTATCTTGCTCAAGGTGTACTTGCGCCATCTGGAGCACTTGGCGATGGTGAAAGCCAAGGTTCGGGAAGAGTTTGGTGATAGAGCGAGCGTGGTTTATTTACATTCGGACATTTGCCGCTCTGATCTGTTGTTAGAGATTGAGGGAGCGTACTTTACAGAGGATGTATCGGTGTGACGCGCTGAGCGGAGGCGTTATCTTGGATATTGAGTTTTTGGAGGTGCGACCCAGAGTCGAACTGGGCTAACCGGATTTGCAATCCGGGGCATAACCGCTTTGCTATCGCACCGCAGAGAGTACTGCTAGAAAAACTTTTGGGAAAGCCGTTAAGCTTTCCCAAGTAATTTGGAGCGGGAAAAGAGACTCGAACTCTCGACCTATACCTTGGCAAGGTATCGCTCTACCAACTGAGCTATTCCCGCGAATCACTCCGTAACAACGAAGTGCGCGCATTATATGGTTTTTCAAAAATGTGTCAAGAAAAAGTGAGGGGATTTTTTTCTGTCCGATTGTTTGACCCATTTCTCGGTTCATGCGTCGGTCATCTTGGGTAAGATGGATCCATGTTTACTTACTTGCGTTGGCTGCTATTCCTGCTTGTCTGGTCGGCTGCCACTTCAGTCGTCCATGCTGCCAGTCTTGCTTTGAGTATCGCCGACATCAGTGCGGACACGTTTTCTGCGCGCGATGTGCGACTCACATTCCCTCTCGGGGGTGGTGCTGATCTCACCTTGGGCGAACTGAGTATTCAGGGGCGGATGTGGCGGAACCTAGGCTTGCACTGTGCCCACTTCGATTTTGATGGCCGAGCATTCGCTTGCCAGCGCGGCAGCTTACCGGGCAAATCAGCGGTATCTGTCGAATTCAACTTCGACCTGCTACATCAGCAGTTGGAACTGTCGCTAAAGGAGGGGGGGGGGAGTTGGCTGGTGACAGCCGAATTCGGCACACCACGCTGGAAAATCGCGATGGACTTGCATCATGCGCAGGCCAAGCGTTTGGCTGACTTTCTGCCTGCCTCCATGCCGCAGCCGAGTCAGGGGAGGCTGGATGGAACGCTCCGAGCTAGTGGTGATGCTGCCGGACTCCGTTCGCTAGAGTCAGATATTCAATTATCCGAAATGGCTTTCAGCGATGCTGCCGGCGTGCATGCCGCCGAGGGATTGGCTGGCAGATTGCAGGTTTATGCTACGAATAGCGGCGGACGTTGGGCGTGGAAGGGCAATTTGGAATGGCAAGGCGGCGAACTGTTCTGGCAACCGCTCTACCTGCGTGGTGGACATCGCTTGCAGGCGGCAGGCACAGTCCACGGGGATCACGTCGAAATCACCCAGGCAACCGCGAATCTGGCCGAAGTTGGAGAGTTCAAGCTGGCTGGCATTTGGAACGAACAAAGCAAGTCGCTGGAAAGCTGTGACCTACAAGGTCAGCAGATTGCATTGGCTCCATTGTTTGCTTCATGGATCAAGCCACTATCGGAAAAGAGTACACTGGCGACGGCTGAGCTATCCGGTCACGCTGACGTGGATTGGCGCTATCGTGCTGGCGCGACCGAGTCATTAAATCTCAATCTATACGATGCTGGCATCGCTGATTCCGAGCACCACTATGGCTTGCGCGGGGTCAATGCTGCGATTCCTTGGCAGGCAAATGCTGAAACGCAGGCGAATATCCGTTGGGTGGGCGGTGAGCTGCTCAAGGTGCCACTGGGAGCGACGCAGCTGACTATTACGATGCGCGGGCTGGAGCTGACGCTCGCTGCCGCAACGTTACCCATCCTAGATGGGGCACTCTCGTTACGAGACTTCCATCTCCACCAAGAAGGCGATGCTTGGCATTGGAGTTTTGCGGGTAATCTGGCGCCGATTTCAATGCAACCATTGAGCGTGGCGCTCGGGTTGCCCGAGATGCACGGTACGTTGTCTGGCATGATCCCCCAAGTGAGCTACGTTGATGGGGTGATGAGGGTGGATGGCGCGCTGCTTTTTCGAGTTTTTGACGGCACCATCGTGGCGAACCAGTTGCAGCTTCACGACGCTTTCGGGCGTGCGCCACGACTGAGTGGCAATCTAGATATGCGTGGCTTGGACTTGGATCTGCTCACTCGTACATTTTCCTTTGGCAACATCCAAGGCAAGCTTGATGTTAGCGTCAACGATCTGGAACTGGCGAATTGGCAGCCAGTGCGTTTCGATGCCAAGGTGGTCAGCAGTCCCGGTAGCTACCGTAAAAAGATCAGCCAGAAGGCGGTGGAGAATATTTCGTCACTCGGTGGCTCCGGAGCAACGGCAGCGTTGCAGCGCAGCTTCCTGCGGGTGTTCGAGAACTTCGGCTACCACGAGATTGGTCTGAGCTGTGTGCTGCGCAATGGCGTGTGCCAGATGGGCGGCGTGGCGAACAGCAAGGATGGCTACGTCATCGTACAGGGCGGAGGCATACCAGCTATCACTGTGATGGGCTACAATCGCGCCGTGGGTTGGGACGAACTGCTGGCGCGCTTGAAGCGCGTGATGCAGGACAATGTGCAGGCAGTAGTCAAATGAAGGAGCTCGAATGAAGAACTGGATCGCGATACCTTTGGCGGGTGCAGTCTTGACCGCCTGCGTCACCATTAACATCTATTTCCCCGCAGCAGCAGCGGAAAAAGCGGCAGACAAGATCATCGACGAAGTTTGGCAAACACAGCGTCCTGCTCAGGACGTGAAGAAGGAGGAGACGAAATGAATCGCTTACTGAAGTATTGCCTAGCTATTCTAGCGTTGTGTTTCTCGGTCACCGCGATGGCGCAAGCCGATCTTGAAGTGAATACGCCCGGCATCGTCGCGCTGAAACAGTCCATGCAGGCTCGCCATGCTCAGTTGGCAGGCTTGTATGCCAGCGGTGCAGTCGGTCTGACGGCAGATGGTCTGATCGCCGTGCACGATGCTAGCGCTGTGCCTTTGGCGCAACGTCAGGCGGTGAATGGCTTGGTTGCTGCCGAGAATCAGGATCGCAATGGTCTGTACGCTGAGATCGCCCGTGCGAACGGGCACCCCGAGTGGCTGGCCGAGATACGCAGCACCTTCGCGCAACGCTGGATCCAACGCGCCCAAGCGGGCTGGTGGGTGCAGAGCGGCGGTGCTTGGTCGAAAAAATAATCCATCCTTGAATTGAATAGACTCGCCTTCCCCTGTTCAGTGGAGGGCGACGGAACCGTACATGACTCCCACCCTAGTGTTTGACATCGAAACCATCCCCGATATCGCGGGCTTGCGCACCCTGTATGAGGTCGATAGTGCTGTCAGTGATACCGAAGTCGCCGAGATGGCATTTCAGATGCGTCGCCAGAGGACGGGCAGCGATTTCTTGCAACATCATTTGCAACGGGTGGTGGCGATCTCCTGCACCTTGCGCGAGGGCGACAGCTTTCGCGTGTGGACGTTGGGCGGCTTGGAGGAGGGCGAAGGCAGCCTGGTCCAGCGCTTCTTCGACGGCATCGAGAAATACACTCCGCAACTGGTGAGCTGGAACGGCGGCGGCTTCGACCTGCCAGTGCTGCACTATCGCGGCCTGATCCACGGAGTACAAAGTCCGCGCTACTGGGATATGGGCGAGGATGACCGCGAGTTCAAGTGGAACAACTACATCAGTCGCTACCACACGCGTCACCTTGATCTGATGGATCTGCTGGCGATGTACACCGGGCGTGCTAACGCGCCGTTGGATGAATTGGCTAAGCTGATCGGCTTCCCCGGCAAGCTGGGTATGGATGGCAGTAAGGTGTGGGAGGCGTATCAGCAAGGTCGTCTCGCCGAGATACGCAACTACTGTGAGACCGATGTGGTGAACACCTGGCTGGTCTATCTGCGCTTTCAGCTGATGCGCGGGCAACTCACCCGCGAACAGTATCAGCGGGAATGTGATTTGGTACGCGCCACGCTAGGCAAGCAGGAGGCGCCGCACTGGCAAGAGTATCTGGCTGCTTGGCCTGTTTGAGATGATGACTATTCGCAAGATTTGGCTAGCCTTGGGCTGGCTGTGGGTGGCGGTTATCTTCTACCTTTCGTTGACACCGCACCCGCCTGAGCCAGTTCATTTCTGGAGCGTGGATAAGTTGGAACACGCACTAGCTTACGCACTACTGATGCTGTGGTTCTGTCAGCTTGAGTATTTGCGGGTGCGGCTGGTCGTGGTGTTCGTTGCGATGGGTGTCGGCATCGAGTTCTTGCAGGGTATGACAGGCTATCGCTACTTCGAGTATGCCGATATGTTGGCGAATAGCGCCGGCGTGTTGCTGGGGTGGTGGCTGGCAGGTCGCTCGGCTGGACGGATTTTATTGTGGATAGAGGCTGCGACAGCGCAGCTAAAACGGTAGGGAATCATGGCGGAAATACATCAGGTAGCGGTTGAGTCGCTCGACTACGAAGGGCGTGGAGTTGCGCGGTACGAAGGAAAAACGATCTTCATCGAAGGTGCCTTGCCGGGCGAGCGCGTGACGTATTCATCCTATCGCAAGAAGCCGAATTTCGAGATGGCGCAGATCGGCCAGATTTTTAAATCATCGTTCATGCGCGTTCAGCCCAAGTGTCAGCACTTCGGTGTGTGTGGTGGCTGCTCGATGCAGCATCAGGACGCGCGTGGCCAAGTTGCGGCCAAGCAGCGCATTCTGGAAGACAATCTGTGGCACATCGGCAAGGTCAAGGCAGAGACTATCTTGCCGCCTATGCACGGGCTGATTTGGGGCTATCGCCAGCGTGCGCGGCTATCGGTGAAGCACGTCATCAAAAAGAACAAGACCATCGTCGGGTTCCACGAAAAACGCAGTAGCTATGTGGCCGATATGACCCACTGCGAAATCTTGCCGCCCAAGATCGGCTACATGCTGACGGACTTGGTGCAGCTGATGGACAGACTTTCTATTCGTGACAAGCTGCCGCAGATTGAGGTGGCTTGCGGCGACAACGTCGATGCGCTGGTGCTGCGCATCCTAGAGCCACTTAGCCGTCAGGATGAAGTCGAACTGCGCGCTTTCGCTGACGAGTTCAAGGTGCAGTTCTGGACGCAGACCAAGGGGCCGGAAACGGTACAGCCGTTCTATCCGCTGGACGCGCCTGCGCTGACTTACACCTTGCCTGAGTTCGGCATCGAGATGCCGTTCGCACCGACTGAGTTCACCCAAGTGAATCACCAGCTTAATCGGGTGATGGTGCATCGCGCTATACGACTGCTGGCACCACAGGCAGGCGAACGCATTGCCGATTTCTTCTGTGGTTTGGGCAATTTCACGCTGCCGATTGCACGCAGCGGCGCTCAGGTGTTGGGTATCGAGGGAAGTGCAGCGCTGGTGAAACGTGCCGCGCAGAATGCTGCGCACAATGGTTTGTCGGCAAATACCGATTTCATGGCGATGAATTTGTTCGAGATGGACGAGGTTGCTTTGGTCAGACTAGGCAAGTTCGACCGTTGGCTGATCGACCCGCCGCGAGATGGAGCCATTGAACTGGTCAAGGCGATCACGCCAGAGACCGCGCCTAAGCGCATCGTCTATGTGAGCTGTAATCCAGCGACGCTGGCGCGTGATGCAGGCCTGCTGGTGCAAAACCATGGCTACAAGTTGAGTGAAGCAGGTGTGATGAATATGTTTCCGCATACCTCGCACGTCGAGTCGATCGCCTTGTTTGTGCGGGAGGATTGATTACAGGCCGCGTTCTGCGGCCTGTCTATTTGATGCGTGCGATTTAGCGCGCCATCTGTTTTTCGCGGATTTCTTCCAGCGTTTTGCAGTCGATACAGAGTGTGGCAGTCGGGCGGGCTTCCAAGCGGCTTAGGCCGATTTCGATGCCACATTTGTCGCAATAGCCGTAGTCGCCCTCGTCGATGCGAATCAGAATCTTGTCGATGTTCTTGATAAGCTTGCGTTCGCGGTCGCGGTTGCGTAGCTCCAAGCTCATGTCAGACTCTTGGCTAGCACGGTCGTTCGGGTCGGCGAACACGGTGGCTTCGTCCTGCATGGTATGCACGGTGCGGTCGATGTCTTGGCTAAGTTCAGTTTTGATGCCGTTCAGCATGGTGCGGAAGTGCTCAAGCTGAGCTGGGCTCATATAGGCTTCACCCTTCTTGGGTTTGTACGGGGCAACAGGCTTGCTGGGTTGAGGCATTTACGTCTCCAGAATCAGGGGAATTTACAAAACGCGCTTTATTAACAGAATCCTCTTTGTGGTGCAAGAAGATTCGCTTTCGTGCCGCTAATTAGTCGGCTTTCTACGGTACGTCACAAAATCGTAGTGCAACGGCTGAGGGGTTTCCTGCGCGCTGCTCCTACGCTCGGTTTCTATCCACTCTGTGCGAGAAAAAGAGGGGAAGTAGGCATCGCCGTCAACGATTTGGTCGATCTCGGTGATGAAGAGTGTCTCGACCAGTGGCAATGCCTGAGCATACAGCTCCGCCCCGCCCACAATGAAGGCAGAGTTATCACCATTGCAGGCGTCGATTGCTTGCTGCAATGAGTGAGCTGCAATACAGCCTTCCGCCGACCATGTGGTATTTCGTGTCACTACAACAGTAGTCCGTCCCGGCAATGCTTTGCCGATCGAATCAAAGGTTTTTCGCCCCATGATGAGGTGATGCCCCATAGTCAGTGCCTTGAAGTGCTTCAGGTCTTCTGGGCAGCGCCAAGGCAGGGTATTATTGATGCCGATGGTGCGGTTCTGCGCCATCGCCACCACGATCGCCAAAGAGGGGCGGTTCATCGCTTCGATCAGGTGCGGATTAACGGCGCATCGAATCGAAGAAGTCGGCGTTGTTCTTGGTCGCCTTGATCTTGTCGAGCAGGAATTCCATCGCGTCCAATTCGTCCATCGGGTAGAGCAGCTTGCGTAGCACCCAGATGCGTTGCAGGATGTCGGCCTTGATCAGTAGCTCTTCCTTGCGGGTTCCGGAACGGTTGACGTTGATCGCTGGGTAGATGCGCTTCTCGGCCATGCGGCGATCCAGATGGATCTCCATGTTGCCGGTACCCTTGAATTCTTCGTAGATCACGTCGTCCATACGGCTGCCGGTATCGACCAGCGCGGTAGCGATGATGGTCAGCGAGCCTCCCTCTTCGATGTTGCGCGCCGCGCCGAAGAAACGCTTGGGTTTTTGCAGCGCATTGGCATCGACGCCGCCGGTCAATACTTTGCCGGAGGAGGGGATGACGGTGTTGTAGGCGCGCGCCAAGCGAGTGATCGAGTCGAGCAGGATGATGACATCTTTTTTGTGTTCGACTAAGCGCTTGGCTTTTTCCAGCACCATTTCAGCGACCTGTACGTGACGGGTGGCGGGCTCGTCGAAAGTGGAGGCGACTACCTCTCCGCGCACGGTTCGGGTCATTTCCGTCACCTCTTCAGGGCGCTCATCGATCAATAGTACGATCAAGGTTGCATCGGGATTGTTCGCCGAAATGGAGTGTGCGATGTGTTGCAGCATCACCGTCTTGCCGGACTTGGGCGAGGCGACCAGCAAGCCGCGCTGTCCCTTGCCGATGGGAGCGACGATGTCGATGATGCGTCCGGTGATGTTCTCCTCGGACTTGATATCACGCTCCAGCTTGAGCGGTTCTCTTGGGAAAAGCGGCGTCAGGTTCTCGAACAGGATCTTGTTTTTGGCGTTCTCTGGCGGTTCGCTATTGACCCGATCGACCTTGACTAGAGCTACGTAACGCTCGCCATCCTTGGGCGTGCGAATCTCGCCTTCGATCGAGTCGCCTGTGTGCAAGTTAAAGCGGCGGATCTGGCTGGGGCTGACATAGATGTCGTCTGGGCCTGCCAGATATGAGGTGTCTGGCGAACGTAGGAATCCGAAGCCGTCCGGCAGCACTTCTAGTGTACCGTCGCCGAAGATGCTTTCGCCCTTCTTGGCTTGGTTCTTCAGCAAGGCGAAGATCAGATCTTGCTTGCGCATACGATTGGCGTTGTCGATGGAGTTGGCGACGGCCATTTCGACGAGTTCAGTGACGTGCTTGGTCTTGAGGTCGGATAAGTGCATGGTGTGGGTATGGATGGAGGCTACTTAGGTTGAAACCGGGGAATGGTGAATCAGACGGGAAGCGCCCGCATTGCCGCTGTTTGTATTGGTTTGGTCGTGCAGCGGGGTGAATGCAGGCGCGAGGTTAAATGGTTCAGATGTGGCTGTCAATGAAAGCAGTGAGTTGCGACTTGGATAAAGCGCCAACCTTGGTGGCTTCGATGTTGCCATTCTTGAATAACATCAATGTGGGGATGCCGCGGATGCCGTATTTCTGAGGCGTGGCTTGGTTTTCGTCCACGTTTAGTTTGGCCACGGCCAGACGGCCGGCGTAATCTTTGGCGACTTCTTCCAGAATCGGGGCGATCATGCGGCAAGGGCCGCACCATTCTGCCCAGTAATCAACTAGTACGGGGATCGGTGATTGCAACACGTCAGCTGCAAAGCTCTGGTCTGTCACATAACTAATGTGCTCACTCATGATTTTTCTCGCTTATTTCTAGGGTTGTTTGGGGTGTTGCTAGATGGAAGTTTCGTAATCAGTTGGCATCCTAACTAAAATCAGGCGGCGTGTGAAGCATTAAAATAGGCTGACGCCCTGATTTTTTAGCATGGAGATTAGCAGGATCAATGGTAGGCCGACCAATGCGTTAGGATCGTCGCCCTCCATGCGTTGGATGAGGGCGATGCCTAGCCCTTCAGACTTGGCGCTGCCGGCGCAGTTGTAGGGTTGCTCTAAGTGTAGGTAGGACTCAATTTCTTCGTCGCTAAGTTGGCGGAAGCTGACGCGATTCTCGGCTACTTCAGTCTGTATCTCGCCGTTGCGGGCATTGAGTAAAGTGAGTGCGGTATAAAAAACGACGGTTTTGCCGCGCATGGCTTGTAACTGGCGTACGGCGTTGTCGTGATTGCCAGGTTTGCCGATCTGCTGGCCATCAAGTAGTGCCACTTGATCGGATCCGATGATCAGGGCATTCGGGAAGCGGCTGGCGACAGCCAGCGCTTTTTCGTGCGACAAGCGGCGCGAAGTTTCGCGGGCAGACTCGCCGAGCAACGGCGTTTCGTCCACATCGGGCGCAGCGGTCTCAAACGGAATGCGCAGGCGCGACAGGAGTTCGCAACGGTAAGGGGAGGTCGAGGCAAGAACAAGCGGCTGAGAATTCAAAATTTTTCCGTGATTTTTGACAGGGGAGGGCGAAATATATATCATGCGCGCCTCATGTTTGCACAGCCTTTCATCGATAGTCTGGAATTTGCCCGTCAAGGCAAGGAGTTACGCGGTGAGTTGCCGGTTTCTGCGTTGTCGCGTCTGCAGGATGTATTGGCTACGCAGGAAGGAAACATCGTTTTTCATCTGCGCGGCTTCCAGAGTAAAGACGAGAAGCTCATGCTGGAGTTGTTGCTGGAAGGTGGTTGTCAGCCCCGCTGCCAGCGTTGCTTAGAAGCGATGACTTTCCCTGTGTTGCTGATGTCGCGTTTGCATTTGGCGGAAGGCGAGCTGGATGAGTTTGCAGATGAGGACGAAGAGTTCGATAGTATCGCTGCGTCACCACAGTTAGATGTGGCAGGATTGATCGAGGATGAATTATTGTTGGCGTTGCCATTCGCCCCGCGCCATGCCGAGGGTGAATGTGAGGCGAATAGTGCGGGATTGAGTCGGCCGGAAGCGAATCCGTTTGCTGTGCTGGCAGGATTGAAGAGTAAGTAGTTTATTTATTTTTAGGAGTACGAAATGGCAGTTCAGCAGAATAAGAAGTCCCCATCCAAGCGTGGGATGCACCGTGCGCATGATTTCCTGACCAGCCCGGCGACAGCGATTGAGCCATCCACTGGTGAAACTCATTTGCGTCACCACATCAGCCCGACAGGTTTCTATCGCGGCAAGAAGGTCGTTAAGACCAAGGGTGATTGATTCCCACCGTTTCGCTGAGCCCGGTCGTTGCGTAGCAGGCCGGGCTTTGTTCTGTCTATTGAATCTGGGAGTGCTGTAAAGTGGGGGTTACCTTAGCGATTGATGCCATGGGTGGTGATCATGGTAGCAAAGTCACCGTACCCGCTGCTGTTCAGTATTTACAGCAGCATCCAGAAGACACCATCATTCTAGTGGGCTTAGAGGTGGAGATTCAGGCTGAACTTCAGGTATTGAATGTCTCGCAGAGTTCACGCCTGATGGTTCATCACGCGACTGAGGTCGTGGGGATGGATGAGTCGCCGCAGCTGGCTTTGCGCAATAAGAAGCAGTCGTCCATGCGCTTGGCGATCAATCTGGTCAAAGAGGCTCAGGCGGGAGCCTGCGTCAGTGCCGGCAATACGGGGGCGCTGATGGCGACCGCTCGTTACGTGTTGAAGACGTTGCCCGGTATTGATCGTCCGGCGATCGCCTCGTTCCTGCCTACGGTCAAGGGCGAGGTTTGCATGCTCGATCTCGGTGCTAATGTTGATTGCAATGCTGAGCACCTGTTGCAGTTTGCCTTGATGGGATCGACCTTAGTCAGTGCCGTCGATCATATCGACAATCCTTCCGTCGGCTTGTTGAACATCGGTAGCGAAGATATCAAGGGCAACGAAGTGGTTAAGCAGGCGGCCAAGCTGTTGCAGGAAAGCGACCTCAATTTCTACGGTAACGTGGAAGGTAACGACATCTTCAAGGGCATTACCCATGTCGTGGTGTGTGATGGGTTCGTCGGCAATGTGGCGCTGAAGACGACCGAAGGTCTGGCTCAGATGCTAGGCAGTTTTCTGCGCGAGGAATTCAATCGCAACGTGTTTACTAAGGCGATGGCAGCGATTGCGATGCCGGTGCTAAAAGCATTCAAGCATCGCGTCGATCATCGTCGTTATAACGGCGCGAGCTTCTTGGGTTTGCGCGGTATTGTGGTGAAGAGCCACGGTTCAGCTGATATTTACGCTTTCCGTTGTGCCATTGAGCGAGCTGCTGAGGAAGTGCGTGGCGGCATGTTGCAGCATATTAGCGAACACGTCGAGAAGTGGCATCTCGCGCGCCAACCAAAAGAGGTGGCCTGATGTATTCAAGGATTATCGGTACCG
Organism: Ferriphaselus amnicola; assembly: GCF_000974685.2. Lineage (NCBI taxonomy): Bacteria > Pseudomonadati > Pseudomonadota > Betaproteobacteria > Nitrosomonadales > Gallionellaceae > Ferriphaselus > Ferriphaselus amnicola. The sequence goes on along the minus strand of NZ_AP018738.1, from coordinate 1,747,838 downwards.
GTAGTTATTTGCCCGAAAAAGTGCTGACCAACTACGATCTCGAGAAGATCGTAGATACTACGCACGACTGGATTTTCACCCGTAGCGGCATCGCCGAGCGTCATGTGGCTGCCGAACAGGAGCTGACCAGCGATCTGGCGCTACAGGCGAGTCTGCGCGCGATGGAGATGGCGGGCGTCAAGCCTGAAGACATCGATCTCGTCATCGTCGCTACAACCACGCCCGATCAGATTTTTCCGAGCACCGCCTGCATCTTGCAAGACAAGCTAGGCATTCGTACTGGCGGTGCTGCATTCGATATGCAAGCGGTGTGCGGTGGTTTCGTTTTTGCGCTGAATACGGCAGACCTGTATATCCGTGCTGGGCAAGCGCGGACTGCGCTGGTGGTCGGTGCTGAAGCGCTGACCCGTTTGCTTGACTGGAATGATCGCAGTACCTGCGTATTGTTCGGTGACGGGGCGGGAGCAGTCATTCTGCAAGCGTCAGAAACACCGGGCATACTGGGTGCGAAGCTGCATTCCGATGGTCGCCATCGCGGCATGTTGAAGGCCGATGCGCGCATCGGACACGGCAAGATCGAAGGCTCGCCCTTTATGTACATGGATGGTCAGGCGGTGTTCAAATTCGCAGTCAAAGTGCTGGCGGAAGTGGTCGATGAGCTGCTGGCCGACCTTAAGTTGGGCTATGCCGACATTGATTGGTTGGTGCCCCATCAGGCTAATATTCGTATCATCGAAGCCACCGCCAAGAAGCTCGGCCTCAGCATGGACAAGGTCGTGTTGACCGTCGCTCAGCATGGCAATACGTCCGCTGGCTCGATTCCGCTGGCGTTGGACAGCGCCGTTCGTTCCGGCAAGATCAAACCCGGCCAAAAGGTTTTGCTGGAGGCGGTGGGTGGTGGTTTTGTGTGGGGTGCGGTGCTACTGAGCTGGTGAAGTAGCTGCCCGTCGCTGGTTGACGGGCGTGTTTTAACTGACGACTAATGACTACCAACTAACGACTGTTGTTATGACTAAATTCGCTTTCGTATTTCCCGGGCAAGGTTCCCAATCGCGCGGCATGATGAACGGCTACGCCGATTTCGCTGTGGTGCGTGAGACATTCGCTGAAGCTTCCGACGTGCTGGGTCAAGACTTATGGCAACTGGTCGAGGCAGGCGAGGACGCTGAACTGAATTCCACCGTGAACACGCAGCCGTTGATGTTGACGGCGGGCGTTGCCGTCTGGCGCGCTTGGCAGTCTTTGAATGCACCGCAGCCAGCCGTGTTGGCAGGTCACAGTCTGGGTGAGTACACCGCGCTGGTGGCGGGCGGGGCGATCTGCTTCCGTGATGCACTGCCGTTGGTGCGCTATCGTGCCGAGTGTATGCAGCAAGCGGTGCCGGAAGGTGTGGGTGCCATTGCCGCGATTCTTGGGTTGGATGACGACAGCGTGCGCGCTGTCTGTATCGAAGGCGCGCAAGGTGAGGTGCTGGAAGCGGTGAACTTCAATTCCCCGGGGCAGGTGGTGATCGCGGGCAACCGTGCTGCGGTGGAGCGTGGCATGGAGCTGGCTAAGGCTAAGGGCGCGAAACGCGCCATCATGTTGCCGATGAGTGTGCCATCGCATTGCGCGCTTCTCAAGGGTGCGGCTGAGCGTCTTCGTAGTTATCTGGATGGCGTGGCCGTGCAAGCAGCCAGCATTCCCGTGTTGCACAACGCCGATGTCGCCAGCTATAGCCACGCTGCCAGTATCCGCGACGCGCTGGTGCGTCAGTTGTATTCACCGGTGCGCTGGGTCGAGACGGTGCAGGCATTCGGCGGCATGGGCGTGACGATCAACGCCGAGTGCGCACCGGGCAAGGTTTTGGCGGGCTTGAATAAGCGTATCGATACCAATCAACAAGCGTTGGCGCTCAACGACAGCGCCGCAATTCAGGCAGCGTTGGCTGCGCTGGCATAAGGAGACGAAGATGAGTTTGCAAGGACAGGTTGCACTGGTGACTGGCGCATCGCGCGGCATCGGGCAGGCGATCGCTCTGGAGTTGGGGAGGTTGGGTGCCACCGTGGTTGGTACTGCCACCACTGAAAAGGGTGCGGCGGCTATCGGTGAATATCTGGCGGCGGCAGGTGTCAAGGGGGCTGGTATGGCTCTGAACGTGAATGACGTGGCGCAAGTCGAGCACGTGCTGGGTGCGATTCGTTCTCAGTTCGGCGAGATCGGCATCTTGGTCAACAACGCTGGCATCACTCGCGACAACCTGCTGGCGCGGATGTCGGACGAGGAGTGGGACGACATCATCGCCACCAATCTGACCTCGGTGTTCCGCCTGAGTCGTGCTGTACTGCGTGCCATGATGAAGGCTCGTACCGGTCGTATCATCAATATCTCGTCGGTGGTGGGCAGTATGGGCAATGCAGGGCAAGCCAACTACGCCGCTTCCAAGGCGGGGATGGTTGGCTTTTCCAAGTCGTTGGCACGCGAAGTCGGTAGTCGCAATATCACGGTGAACTGCATCGCCCCAGGGTTCATCGATACTGATATGACCCATGGTTTGAGCGAAGAACAGAAAGCTAAATTGGTTGAGAATGTGCCCCTGCGTCGTCTCGGGCAGGTGTCCGACATCGCTGCCGCAGCTGCGTTTCTAGCTGGCTCCGGTGCGGCCTACATCACCGGAGCGACCCTGCACGTCAATGGCGGCATGGTGATGGAATAAGGTAATTTTGGAAAATGCGGTAAGTTTGGTAGAATGCCGCAGCCTTTTTTAGTTGTTAATTTGAGTTAGGGAGAAATACATGTCTAGCATTGAACAGCGCGTTAAGAAGATTGTTGCCGAGCAACTGGGTGTCAACGAGTCTGAAGTCAAAATCGAATCCTCTTTCGTCAATGACTTGGGTGCAGATTCTCTGGATACCGTTGAGTTGGTGATGGCGCTAGAAGAAGAGTTCGAGTGCGAAATCCCGGACGATCAAGCTGAGAAGATCACTACCGTGCAACAGGCTGTTGACTACGTTAACGCTAATCAAAAGTAACAACCTCTCATTCGGTTGCAGGAACGGAGTCTAGTTTGGCAAGACGCAGAGTAGTTATCACTGGCTTGGGAGCGGTTACCCCAGTTGGTATCGGGGTTGCCGAAACTTGGCAAAATATCGTTAACGGCAAGTCCGGCATCAGCCGGATCGAGCACTTCGACCCGACTGCATTCGCTTGTCAGGTGGCGGGTGAGATCAAAAACTTTGATGTCACCCAGTTCCTGCCCGCCAAGGATGCCCGCCGCATGGGCCGTTTCATCCATTTCGGATTGGCGGCTGGCATCGAAGCCTTCAAGGATTCTGGTCTGGAAGTTACCGAGCAGAATGCTGAGCGCATCGGAGTGAACATCGGCTCCGGCATCGGCGGTTTGCCGATGATCGAAGAGACTCACGACGATTACCTCGCAGCCGGTCCGCGCAAGATCTCACCGTTCTTCATTCCCGGCACTATCATCAACATGATCTCCGGCAACCTGTCCATCATGTTTGGACTGAAAGGGCCGAATCTGGCGGTGGTCACGGCGTGTACCACGGGTACGCATTGCATCGGTGAGTCGGCTCGGATGATCGAGTACGGCGATGCTGATGTGATGGTCGCAGGTGGCGCTGAAGCAACGATTTCTGCGTTGGCGGTGGGCGGTTTCGCTTCTGCTCGTGCACTTTCCACCCGCAATGATGATCCGGCTACGGCTTCTCGTCCTTGGGACAAGGGGCGTGATGGTTTCGTCATGGGCGAGGGCGCGGGCGTGCTGGTGTTGGAAGAGTACGAACATGCCAAGGCACGTGGCGCACGTATCTATGCGGAGCTGGCGGGCTACGGAATGAGTGCCGACGCTTACCACATGACTGCACCGAGCACCGATGGGCCAAAGCGCAGCATGTTGAATGCCTTGCGCAATGCTGAGGTCAATCCTGATCAGGTGCAATACGTCAATGCGCACGGCACTTCTACCCCGCTGGGCGACAAGAATGAGACTGAAGCCATTAAACTGGCTTTTGGCGATCACTCCAGCAAGCTGGTGGTGAACTCGACCAAGTCCATGATCGGTCACTTGCTGGGCGGTGCAGGCGGGATTGAATCCTTATTCTGTGCATTGGCCGTGCATCATCAGGTGTCGCCCCCGACCATCAACATCTTCGAGCAAGATCCCGAGTGCGATCTGGACTATTGTGCCAACACCGCTCGCGATATGAAGATCGATGTGGCGGTCAACAACAACTTCGGCTTCGGTGGAACCAACGGCTCGCTGGTGTTCCGCAAGATCTGATCTGACTCATGCTGATCAACGGCCTGCCCGGTGAATCGATCAGCGCAGCCGACCGTGGCCTGATGTATGGCGACGGCGTCTTTCGCACAATGCGCCTGCTCGACAGGCGCATTGTTCATTGGTCGCACCATTATCAAAAACTCCAGCAAGACTGTGCTGCTTTGCTGCTGCCCTGCCCAGACGTGCATCTGCTCGAAGCCGAGATCGAGCAACTCGCTTGGGAGCAGCCGGATGGTGTAGTGCGTCTGACCCTGACACGGGGCGTGGGCAAGCGCGGCTATGCACCGTCTGATGCGCCCATGCCTACACGTATTTTTAGCTTCTCGCCAGCACCGATCTATCCACCTGAATGGGTGGAGCAGGGCGTGCGCTTGCACCTGTGCCAGTTGCGTCTTGCGGCGCAGCCGCGATTGGCAGGGATCAAGCACCTCAACCGGCTGGAGAACGTGCTGGCCGCTGTCGAGTGGAACGATCCTGCCATTGCGGAAGGCCTGTTGCTGGACGGGGCCGGGCACGTCATCGGCGGTGTGCGTAGCAACGTATTCTGCTGGCACAACGATGTGTTGCTTACGCCCGAGTTGTCGCGCTGCGGTGTCGCCGGAGTACAGCGCCAGCGCATCATCGAATGGGCGCTACAAAGCGGTCAGTCTTTGGAAGTACGAGATATGACCTTGGATGAGGTGCTGACAGCGGACGAGGTGCTGGTGTGCAATAGCGTGTTCGGTCTGTGGCCGGTGCGAGAGCTGGTCGGAAAACACTGGTGCGAGTTTCCACTGGCCCGCCGCTTGGCCGCACAATTGGAATTGGCTGCATGAAGCGCATTCTGTTGTTGATCGTTGTTCTGTGCGGCTTGGCGGGCTATTACGTGATGACGCCGCTGACTTTGGTGCAGGCCCCGATCAGCTTCACGCTCAAGCCCGGTAGCAGCCTGAAGTCTGCCGCTCACCAGATGAGCGAGGCGGGTGTGCTACAACTTGAGCTTCCCTTCACTCTGCTGGCGCGCGCACTCGGCAAGGCGCAGCAGCTCAAGGCGGGTAGTTACGAGCTAACTCGGCCGGTGACGCCTTTGCGTTTGTTGGAGATGTTGAGCAACGGCGAAGTCAGCATGGCGCAGCTCAGTGTGATCGAGGGCTGGAGCTTCCGTCAGTTGCGCACGGCGCTGAATGCCAGCCCAGACGTGGTGCACGACAGTGTGAATCTAAGCGAAGCCGAGATACTGCGCCGCATCGGTGCCAGCGAAACGCAGGCTGAAGGCCTGTTCTTTCCTGATACCTATTTGTTCAGCAAGGGCGAGAGCGACCTAGCAGTGTTGAAGCAGGCCTATCAGGCGATGCAGCGCAATCTGAGTGAACAATGGGAAACGCGCGAGCAGGGACTGCCCTTCGATATGCCGTATCAGGCACTGACACTGGCTTCGATTGTTGAGAAGGAAACAGGTGCACCTTCAGACCGAGCCATGATCGCATCGGTGTTCGAGAACCGTTTGCGCATCGGCATGATGCTGCAAACCGATCCCACGGTGATTTATGGGCTGGGCGAACGCTTCGACGGAAATCTGCGCCGGAAAGATTTGCTGGCCGACACTCCGTACAATACCTACACGCGCGGTGGGCTGACACCGACACCGATCTCGCTGCCTGGCGTGGCCGCGTTGCAAGCAGTGCTGCATCCGGCCAAATCGCAGGCACTCTATTTCGTGGCGCGCGGCGATGGTACGTCAGAGTTTTCAGAGACGCTGGAGCAGCACAATCGTGCAGTCAGCCGTTACCAGAAGTAATGATAGGAAGACTATGAGCAACAAAGGAAGGTTCATCACATTTGAAGGCGTGGACGGTGCCGGCAAGAGCACGCATCTGGCGTGGTTCGTCGAGGCCTTGCGTCAGCGTGGCATCGAGGTCGTGCTGACGCGCGAGCCGGGTGGTACGCCGCTAGGTGAGCAGTTGCGTGAGCTGGTATTGCATCAGCCCATGCACATGGATACTGAGGCGATGCTGATGTTCGCTGGGCGAGTCGAGCACATCGAACAGGTCATCAAACCAGCACTGGAACGTGGTGCTTGGGTGGTGTCGGATCGCTTCAGCGATGCCAGTTTTGCCTATCAGGGCGGCGGGCGCGGCATGGACATCACCCGCTTGTCGGCGCTGGAAGACTGGGCGTGTCGCGGTTTTCAGCCAGAACTGACACTATTGTTCGATCTTCCCGTGGAGGTTGCCAAGCTGCGTCTCGCCGATGCGCGTGAGCCTGACAAGTTTGAGCGCGAGCAGTCCGGCTTTTTCCAGCGCGTGCGTGATGCGTATCTGCAACGCGCCCGTCAGCAGCCGCAGCGCTTCGCCATCATCGATGCGGCGCAGTCGCAGGAGCAGGTGCGCGCCCAACTGAAAGCGGTATTCGATCAGCTATGAACGCACTCTACCCTTGGCAAAACAGCGACTGGAAGCGCTTGCAGGAATTACGGCAGCGTTTGCCGCACGCGTTGTTGTTCAAGGGTGGGCAGGGCATCGGCAAGTTCGATCTGGCGCTGAGTTTCGCTTGCTCTTTGCTATGCGAACAGCCGGATGCGCAGGGTCAAGCCTGTCAGCATTGCTCTTCGTGTCACTGGTTTGCGCAGGCCAGTCATCCTGATTTTCGTTTGTTGCGCCCAGAGGCTGCCAGTATCGAGGCGGCTGATGCTGGCGAGGTCGTCGAAAGTGGCTCGGGCAAGAAAGCCTCGAAAATCATTAAGGTAGAGCAACTGCGTGCGCTGGAGGACTTCTTTACCCAGACTGCGCACCAAGGGCGGCATCGCGTGGTGCTGATCTATCCGGCGGAATCCATGCCTACGGCAGCGGCCAACGCGTTGCTCAAAACGTTGGAAGAGCCGGGCAAGGGCCTGATCTTCCTGTTGGTGACGCACAAGCCGCAGCAACTGTTGCCCACCATCCTCAGTCGCTGTCTGTCGTTCGCCGTCACCCAGCCGGACGCCGCATCAGCGCAGCGCTGGCTGGCGGAGCAGGGCGTTGCCCAGCCCGCTGAGATGCTGGCGCAAGCGGGATTCGCGCCGTTGTTGGCGCTGGAGCTGTCGTCACAGGACAAAGGTGCTGTGCGCAGCATCTTGTTGGATGCCTTGGTTCAGCAGAGTGGATTCGACTGGCTGGCGCTGGCAGAAAAGCTGCAACGTACCGAGCTGCCGCAGGTGGTGCACGGGCTGCAACAATGGTGCCACGATCTGGCGAGCATGCGTTTCAGCGACAGCGTGCGTTATCACCTTGCCCATGAAGCGACGCTGCGCAAACTGGCTGCCAAAGTCGAGCCTATCCAGCTGATGAACTTCCAGCGCGATCTACTCACTGCCCGCCGTGAGTCGCATCACCCGCTGAATCCCCGCTTATTCCTTGAGTCGCTGTTTGCGGCCTATCAACACTGTTATCCCACACGCTGATGTTTGCTGATTCCCATTGCCATTTGAATTTCCCTGAATTGCTCGCCAACCTTGATGGCGCTCTTGAGTTGATGCGTCAGAAAGAGGTCGGTCTAGCCTTGTGTGTGGGCGTGAATCTGGAGGATTTCCCACAGGTGCTGGCGCTGGCCGAACAGCATGACAATCTCTATGCCTCGGTGGGTGTGCATCCCGATTACGAGGGCGTGGAAGATCCGGATGTGGCGCGGTTGGTGGCTTTGGCTGCCCATCCGCGCGTGGTCGCCATCGGTGAGACTGGGCTGGATTACTTTCGGCTGACCGGCGATCTGGAGTGGCAGCGTGAACGTTTTCGCACCCACATCCGCGCTGCGCGGGAGATACGCAAGCCGCTCATCATCCATACCCGCGAAGCGGCTGCCGATACGCTGCGCCTGATGGCGGAGGAGCGGGCGCAGGAGGTGGGTGGCGTGCTGCACTGTTTCACTGAGACCCAAGCTGTAGCTCAATCCGCGCTGGACATGGGTTTCCACATCTCTTTCTCCGGCATCGTTACCTTCAAGAACGCCGTGGCGCTGAAGGATGTGGCGAAGAGCGTACCGCTGGATCGTATGCTGATCGAGACCGACGCGCCGTATCTCGCGCCGATGCCGCATCGCGGCAAGCGCAATCAACCTGCTTATGTGCGCCATGTGGCGGAGGAGATCGCTCGCTTGCGCGGCGTGCCGCTAGCCGAGATCGAGGAAGCGACCACGCAGAATTTCCGTCGCTTGTTCGGCATTCCGGCATGAGCGAGCGTATGCCGCGCAGCGCTGAAGAGGCCTACATGCGCGAGGCCCTGGAGCTGGCGCGGCAGGCCGAGGCGCTGGGCGAAGTGCCGGTCGGCGCGGTGGTGGTGAAAGATGGCGAGATTGTGGGACGAGGCTTCAATGCGCCCATCTCACGCCATGATCCTTCCGCTCATGCTGAGATGATGGCGCTGCGCGATGCGGCGCAACGGCTGGGTAATTATCGTCTGCCGGGCTGCGAGTTGTTCGTGACGCTGGAACCGTGTGCCATGTGCAGCGGCGCGATCTTCCACGCTCGCATCGCGCGGGTTGTGTTCGGTGCTCGTGATCTCAAGACCGGGGCAGCCGGCAGTGCGCTCGACCTGTTTGCGGCCACGCAGATCAATCACCACGCCGAGGTGGAAGGTGGGATTCTGGCCGCGGAGTGCGGTGCGGTGTTGAGCGGTTTCTTTGCGGCACGGCGAGCTGCGCAGAAATCGAATTGAGCTTAGGCGGCGCTACTTACTTGTGCATGTCAGGGGTGTAGAACTGGCAGTTGTTGCCACCGTTCCGCTTGGCATAGTACATGGCGAGATCGCTGTGCTTTAGCAATCCTTCCATGTCATCCCCATCTTGAGGGAATATCGAGATGCCCATGCTGGCACTGATAGATAGCTCATGCCCCATGATCTGATACGGTTCGATGAGTGAGTGCAGTAGTTTTTGTGCCAGCATCGCCGCATCTTCGATGTTGGCGATGTCGGCTAACAAAATGATGAATTCGTCGCCACCATGACGCGACACGGTATCGACTTCACGTATGCCGGAGCGCAGTCGCTGCGACACCTCGATCAATAGTAGGTCGCCGACCTTGTGCCCTAAGGTGTCATTGATAGGTTTGAATTTATCCAGATCGACAAAGATGACAGCTGTTTGCATGTTGCTGCGGCGACACCTAGCCAGTATCGCCTTGAAGCGATCTTGCAACAGATATCGATTGGGTAAGCCGGTCAGAGCGTCATGATTGGCCAGATGCGCCATGTGTAGCTCAGTCTTCTTGCGGCCAGTGATGTCCAACCGGATCGAAATGTAGCGCACGATCTTTCCGTCTTGGTCCTTGAGCGGCACGATGCTGGAATCCACCCAGTACAAAGCGCCAGACTTGGTGCGGTTGCAGATCTCGCCGCTCCAAATGTCACCGCGAGCGATGGTTTGCCACATTTCGCTAAAGAAGCTGGAGGGATGGGTGCCAGAGTTCACGATGTTGTGATCTTGGCCAATCAGCTCCTGTTCGCTATAACCGCTAACCTCGCAGAACTTCTGGTTGACCTGAATGATGCGTCCGTCTGGGGTGGCAACCGAAACAATGGCATGTTGGTCGATCGCCTGAAGATAAGCAGAAAGCTCGCTGAAAGCGCGTTCTACATCCTGCTTGGCGAGGAGCAGCTCTTTCGCATCCTGCATCTCTTTTTCCGACCTAAGTAGCTCGCGTTCGACTTCTTGCAGGCTGACCTCTTGCTTCACCAGTCTGCGGCTGAACCAAATGGCTAGGATCAGGCTGGCGAAGAGAATGCCGAAAATCAGTATGCTGGTTCGTTGTACGCGGGCGACGGCCAAGGTTTCGACTTTGCTCAGCGGAATGGTGATGGAAATCGCGCCAAGTAACTGATATTGATGCCATTGCTTGCCGGCTTGAATATGTTGGCTCTTGCGCCGCTCTACGATCTCCGGCTTACTTTCGTAAGCATTGTGACAGGCGATGCACGAAGGCTGTGTCGCCGCATCTGCGCTCAGATAGCGCAAGACCCGCTGTCCTTGTTGTTGTTCGAAGCGCCAAATAGGTTTCCAAGCGATCGGCCCGTCGGGGTTGGCTTTATCCTGTTGCTCGATCTGGGGCCACGCCCAGCGCAGGAAATCGTCACCCAATCCTTGTCCTGCATCCAGATTCCACTTGCTTACGGGCTTGTACTGGAACAGATGAGAGGTGTTCGTGTTGGATGCCTGACCAAGCATCTTCAGGAATTGTGCGGGGATGGGCACGTAGCCCTTCATGTGTGCGTAATCGACGCTAGGACCAAAGCCGTCTTGTCGGAGTTTTTCGGCAACTTCCTTAGCATAGACCGAGCGTGCCGTTGTCGCCTGCACCGTGGCGATCTCAGCGAAAGCGACCGCTTGGTTCTCGATGGTTTCTCTGACCGTGTCCCTGATGACAAAATAAGCAACTATGCTTGTGCACAGAAACACGCCCAGCACGAAGGTGAGCATGGTTTTGTGTCGCGACTTGTTACTGTTCTTTGCCAACTCTCGCCCCTCGAGACGATAAACTGACTTGCATTATACATACTCGGATCAGAGTATCTGCCGCTCTTACGGGCTCTTTAGAAAATCTACTTTCATTTAAAGACGCACTATTGTCGTGGTTGATATACTGCCCACGAAATTATTGCCGAGCAAAAATCCAAGCTCCTATGAAGATCGTTATCCATATTCCTTGTCAACTACTTGAGTTATCTGACGATACCGGAACTCTGCTGCGTCGTTATCCGGTTTCGACTGGGGCGAGCGGCGCGGGCGAAGAGAGCGGCAGTTTTTGCACACCGCGCGGTCGGCACGTCATTCGTGCCAAAGTGGGGGCGGGGCAGCCGGAGAATACGGTGTTCGTGAGGCGGCGGCCAACGGGTGAAATCTACTCACCCGAACTGGGGGCTGCTTATCCGGGTAGAGACTGGATATTGACGCGTATCCTGTGGCTATCGGGTTGCGAATCAGGCTATAACCGGTCGGGCACTTGCGATACCATGCGCCGTTATGTGTATATCCACGGCACGCCTGATGAAACGGAGCTGGGCAAACCCGGTTCGCATGGCTGTGTGCGCATGCGTAATCGAGATTTGATCGAGCTGTTCGAGCAGGTGCCGGTGGGCACCCCCGTCAATATCCTTGCCTGAAAGGAGTCACTATGTGTCCTGCCTTTACTGTTCATCCTGTTTCTTGGCATGATGGCGAGCCATTGTTGCGCGCCGTGCGTGAGTCCGTGTTCATTCGTGAGCAACAGGTGCCGGAAGAATTGGAGTGGGATGGGTTGGATGCCGAGTGCCGCCATATTTTGGCGCTTAGCCACCAAGGCGATGCTATCGGTTGTGCCCGTTTGACACCACAAGCTCAGATCGGACGTATGAGTGTGTTGCCGCAATGGCGGCAGTTGAAAGTCGGGACGGCGATGATCGAAGCGTTGTTAGCTGATGCGCGCGGGCGACGCATGCCAGAGGTCAAGGTTCATGCGCAAGTGCATGCCATTCCGTTCTATCGTCGTTTTGACTTTGTTGAGCACGGCGAAAGATTCATGGATGCGGGGATACCGCATATTGAAATGAGGTTGAAGCTTTAACCCGATGAGGTTGCCCTGAAAGTGACAATGCCCGCAGATGCGGGCATTGTCGTTTGCTGAGGCGCGAACTGTTAAGCTTTCAGCGCATCGGTCAGATGGGGCTGGATGATCTTCAGCATCTGTTCGTGGATCAAAGGGCTGCCCGCACAGATGTGGCCGCTTTTGAGGAAGCTGTCGCCACCGTTCAGATCGCTGACCATGCCGCCTGCTTCAGTGATGAGCAGCGCACCTGCGGCGATGTCCCAAGGCTTCAACCCCGTCTCGAAAAAGCCGTCGAAGCGTCCCGTGGCAGTCCAAGCTAGATCCAACGAGGCGGCGCCGGGGCGGCGCAGGCCGGAACTTTTCTTCATGAATTCACGGAAGATGGCTAGGTAAGCTTCTTCGTGATCGAAGTTGGTGTAAGGGAAGCCGGTACCGATCAGTGCATCAGCCAGTTGGATGCGCTTGCTGACGCGGATGCGGCGGTCGTTCAGGAAAGCGCCGCGACCGCGTGTGGCGGTGAATAGGTCATTCTTGGTCGGGTCATAGATGGCCGCTTGGGTCAGCACGCCGTGGTGCATCAGCGCGATGGAAACTGCGTATTGCTGCACACCATGCAGGAAGTTGGTGGTGCCATCCAGCGGGTCGATGATCCAGACGAAATCCGAGTCACCTTGCGTACCGCTCTCTTCTGCTAGAATCGCATGGCTGGGATAGGCCTCCAGTAAGGTTTCGATGATGGTCTGCTCGGCGGCACGATCCACTTCACTCACGTAATCTGAGTGGGATTTCTTGGTGACGGTCAGATGGTCGATCTTGTCGGCTGCACGGTGGATCAGGTTGCCGGCACGGCGAGCGGCTTTCACCGCAGTATTGAGCATGGGATGCATGTCAGGCTTTCATTCAGCGTTGCGTAAAGGCGCGCATTTTACAGCATATAAGCAGGGTACGTTTTGGATAGAGCGGATTTGTTGAATAATGTACGCGTTGTGCTGAGTCATACCAGCCATCCGGGCAACATCGGCGCGGCAGCGCGGGCGATGAAAACAATGGGATTATCGCGTTTGGTACTCATTAATCCCAAGCAGTTTCCCGATCCACAGGCGGATGCCATGTCGGCGGGCGCGACGGACATCCTTGAGCAAGCGCAGGTTTGCGCTACGTTGGATGAGGCATTGCAAGGCTGTGTGTTGGTGGCGGGCATGTCGGCGCGGGTGCGCGACATTTCGCAGGAAGTGCTGCCACCGCGCGAGGCCGTGGCGCTATTGACAGAGCAAGCGATGACTCAGTCGGTGGCTTTGCTGTTCGGTACAGAGATGTCTGGTCTGACCAACGAAGAGGCGGCGCGCTGTCAGGTGTTGGTGCGCATTCCCTGTAATCCAGACTACAGCTCCTTGAATCTGGCAGCGGCGGTTCAACTGTTGAGTTATGAGATGCGTTTGGCGGCAGGGTTGGGCGATTGCGGGGCGCCGGCGTTACAGCCCGCGCCGGTAGAGCAAGTCGAGCGCCTGTTCGAGCACATGGAAAGTACGTTGGTCGAGATCGGCTTTCTTAATCACAAGCACCCGACCAAGCTGATGCACAAGCTGCGCCGTCTGTATGCTCGGGCACGGCTGGAGCAGGAAGAGATCAATATCCTGCGCGGTATCCTGACGGTGACGCAGGAATACCACGCCAATAAACATAAAGTTACTAAGTGATGTTCAAGGGAATCAAAGAAGATATAGCCAGCGTATTCGATCGCGACCCCGCAGCTCGTAGCACGTTCGAGGTGCTGACTTGCTATCCGGGGTTTCACGCGCGCTTGGTTCATCGTGTCTCGCACCGCTTGTGGCTTGCGAACTTCAAGTGGCTGTCGCGCTTTTTGGCGCATATCGGACGTTGGCTCACCGGCATCGAGATCCATCCGGGCGCGACCATCGGCCGCCGCTTCTTTATCGATCATGGCATGGGGGTGGTGATCGGTGAGACGGCGGAGATCGGCGATGATGTGACGCTGTATCACGGCGTTACCTTGGGTGGTACTTCTTGGAAGGAAGGCAAGCGGCATCCCACGCTGGGCGATGGTGTGGTTGTCGGCGCTGGGGCGAAGATACTTGGGCCGATCCTCATCGGCACGGGAGCTAAAGTCGGTTCCAATGCCGTCGTGGTGAAAGATGTTCCGTCGGGGGCGACGGCAGTGGGTATTCCCGCACGTATATTGGATGAGGCGCGTGACACCGAAAAACACTTCAATCCTTACGGCATCGGCAATGCGCAGAATGATCCCATGACCAAGGCGATCCACGGGTTGTTGGGGCATAGCACTCAGGTCGATCAGCGCATCGAATTCATTTTGGAACAGTTGGAAAAGCTAGGGGTGAAGGTAGAGGAGGAGCGGGCTACCGCCGACAAATTCGACCCTAATTATCTGAATAACATTGTTGACTAAAAAATTAAGGTATTCTATTATTTGCCCCGCTAAGAGCATGGTTTCTACCCCTAAAGTTGACAAGGTAATAGGAGAAGCAAAATGAGACTCACGACCAAAGGACGGTTTGCAGTAACAGCGATGGTCGATCTGGCATCGCGCGGCGGCTATGCCCCAGTGACGTTGGCTGGTATCAGCGAGCGCCAAAAGATTTCGCTGTCCTATTTGGAACAGCTGTTCGGTAAGTTGCGTCGAGCCGGCATCGTAGATAGTGTGCGCGGCCCTGGCGGTGGTTACTGCATGGCACGCCCAGCTTCTGAGGTTACTGTGGCCGAGATCATTACGGCGGTAGATGAGTCTGTCGAGGCTACCCAGTGTGGTGGCGAGGGCGATTGCCGTGATGGTAAGCCGTGCCTGACTCATGATCTCTGGATGGGTTTGAACAAGACCATCTATGATTATCTTGGACAAGTTTATCTTCAACAGTTGGTCCAAAAACACCTCACGGACGGCAACGAAGCCGTGGTTACCTTGACTCGTAACGCCGCTCGTCCGGCTGTGTCGGTCTGAACAGGAGCGTCCATGTCTTTGCAATTTCCGATCTATCTCGACTATTCGGCGACGACGCCAGTCGATCCGCGAGTGGCGGAGAAGATGATCCCTTATCTGGTTGAAAAATTTGGCAATCCGGCCTCGCGTTCCCATGCTTATGGCTGGGAGGCAGAGCAAGCGGTTGAAACTGCACGTGAGCAAGTGGCGGCGCTGGTCAATTGCGACCCGAAAGAGATCGTCTGGACTTCCGGCGCGACTGAATCGAACAATCTTGCCATCAAGGGCGCAGCCAACTTCTACTCTGGCAAAGGCAAGCACCTCATCACCGTCAAGACCGAGCACAAGGCGGTGCTGGATACGGTACGCGAGTTGGAGCGCCAAGGATTTTCAGCGACTTACCTCGATCCAGAAGAGAATGGTTTGATCTCGCTCGATAAGCTGCGGGAGGCGATACGTCCCGACACCGTGCTGGTCTCGGTGATGCTGGTCAATAACGAGATCGGCGTGATCCAAGACATCGTGGCCATCGGCAATCTGTGTCGGGAAAAAGGCATCGTGTTCCATGTGGATGCGGCGCAAGCGACCGGTAAGATGGTGATTGATCTGTCCAAGCTGCCGGTTGAGTTGATGAGTTTCTCGGCACACAAGACTTACGGCCCCAAAGGCATCGGCGCGCTATATGTACGTCGCAAGCCGCGTGTACGTCTGGAAGCGCAAATGCACGGTGGCGGTCACGAGCGTGGATTCCGCTCTGGTACGCTGGCGACGCACCAGATCGTCGGTATGGGCGAAGCGTTTCGCCTTGCGCAGGAAGAAATGGCGACCGAAAACGAGCGCATCCGCATGTTGCGTGACCGTCTGTGGAATGGCTTGTCTAGCATGGAAGAGGTGTTCCTGAATGGCGACATGGAGCAGCGAGTTCCGCACAACCTCAATGTCAGCTTCAACTTTGTCGAAGGTGAATCGCTGATCATGGCGGTGAAGGACATCGCGGTGTCGTCTGGCTCGGCCTGTACCTCGGCTAGTCTGGAGCCATCCTATGTGTTGCGCGCACTCGGGCGTAGCGACGAATTGGCGCATAGCTCCATTAGGTTCTCCATCGGGCGATTTACGACCGTGGAGGAAGTGGATTACGCTGTCGAGCTGTTGAAGAGCAAGATCAGCAAGCTGCGTGATCTCTCCCCGTTGTGGGAAATGTACAAGGACGGCATCGATCTGAACACGGTGCAGTGGGCAGCACATTAATGGCGGGGAAGGGTTAAGGAAGAAGGGGGAAGAGTAAAAGCCGATGCGGTGCACTGGTTTTTCCTTCACCATTCTCCTGTCCTCCTTCTCTGCTCCTGAAAGGAGCATCAAATGGCTTACAGCGAAAAATTACTCGATCACTACGAGAACCCCCGAAACGTCGGTGCGATGAGCAAGGACGACGGTCAGGTGGGGACGGGCATGGTCGGCGCGCCGGCCTGCGGCGATGTGATGAAATTACAGATTCGCGTCAACGATGACGGCGTGATCGAAGATGCGAAGTTCAAGACATATGGCTGCGGCTCGGCCATCGCCTCCAGCTCACTGGTGACCGAATGGGTCAAGGGCAAGACATTGGATCAGGCGATGGAGATCAAGAACACCGCCATTGCTGAAGAGCTGGCGTTGCCGCCGGTGAAGATCCATTGCTCCATTCTGGCCGAAGATGCAATCAAGGCCGCCGTGGCCGACTACCGCGCCAAGCATGGCGCGATGACCGAAACCGATGCCTGTAAGGGCAGCTGCTGAAAGGAAGATCATGTCTGTCTCTTTGACTGAAAGCGCGGCCAAGCACGTGCAGAACTTCATCACCAAACGCGGTAAAGGTGTCGGCCTGCGCTTAGGTGTGAAGACTTCCGGCTGTTCCGGTATGGCCTACAAGCTGGAGTTCGCCGATGAAGTGTCCAGCGATGATTTGACGTTCCAGAGTCATGGCGTGACCCTGCTGGTCGATCCCAAGAGTTTGCCTTACATCAATGGCATGGAGCTGGATTACACCCGCGAGGGGCTGAACGAGGGGTTCAAGTTCAATAACCCCAACGTCAAGGACGAGTGCGGCTGCGGCGAAAGCTTCAAGGTGTAATGACTTCGTTCGATCTGCAGCAAGACTTTTTTCAGCTATTGAGCTTGCCGGCGCGCTTTCAGATCGATAGCGCGCTGCTTGATCAGAACTATCGTGCTTTGCAGGCGCAAGTCCACCCCGACAAGTTCGCCCACCTTTCTGATGCCGAAAAGCGTCTTTCCATGCAGTGGGCGACACAGGTGAACGAGGCTTACCAGACACTGCGCAGCCCGCTCAGCCGAGGTCGCTATCTGTTGAAACTGCGCGGCGTGGATACCCAAGAAGAGACCAACACGGCGATGCCCTTGGACTTTCTGATGGAGCAGATGGAGTGGCGCGAAGCGGTGGAAGAGGCGGCGCGCCAGTCGGATGTGGATGCGCTGGATGCCTTGGAGCGCCGTTTGCAGTCTGATACGCGCAGTTTGCAGCAGCAACTTGCGCTGCAACTGGACGACGAAAACCACTACAATCTCGCCGCCGCAGCCGGGACGGTGCGAAAGCTCAGATTCCTTGAAAAACTGGCGGAAGAAATCGCTTCCGCTTTCGATGAGATAGATAATTGAAAGCAGTCGTGAGGCGTAAGTCATAAGTCGCAAGTATGGGCTCGAAGCCAACTCACGACTTACGCTACACGACTTACGACTGACAACTCGAATGGCACTACTCCAAATCTCCGAACCCGGTCTTTCCACTGCGCCACACCAGCATCGACTGGCGGTGGGCATAGACTTGGGCACCACCAATTCGCTGGTTGCCACGGTGCGTAACGGCATCAGCGTGGTACTGAACGACGATCAGGGCAGGGCGCTGTTGCCGTCAGTGGTGCGCTATCTGGAGGAAGGCAGCGTGCAGGTGGGCGAGTCGGCGCAGGCCGCACAGAACCTTGACCCGGCCAACACCATCGTGTCCGCCAAACGCTTCATGGGACGGGGGTTGAAGGACATCGGCGATGTCAGCGGTTCGCCCTATCGCTTCGTCGATCAGCCGGGCATGGTGCAATTGCGTACTGTGGTTGGAGTGAAGAGTCCGGTGGAGATATCTGCCGAGATTTTGAAACAGTTGCGCGCCCGCGCCGAAGCCTCGCTAGGCGGTGAATTGGTAGGGGCGGTCATCACTGTTCCCGCGTATTTCGATGATGCGCAGCGTCAGGCCACCAAGGATGCGGCTAGGCTGGCCGGGCTGAATGTGCTGCGCTTGCTTAACGAGCCCACCGCTGCGGCGATCGCTTACGGACTGGATAATGCCAGCGAGGGTGTCTATGCCGTGTATGACTTGGGCGGCGGCACCTTCGATATTTCCATCTTGCGTCTGTCGCGCGGCGTGTTCGAGGTGCTGGCCACCAACGGTGATTCGGCGCTGGGCGGCGATGACTTTGACCACCGTATCTATTGCTGGCTGTTGGCGCAGAACAATCTGCCGCCGCTCAATCCGCACGACACGCGCTTGCTGCTAACTCGCGCTCGCGCTGCCAAGGAAGAATTGACTGACGTTGCCGAGACTCGTATCACGGCGGTACTTTCTGGCGGCGAACTGATCGACAACGTGCTGACGCAGGAAGTCTTTCACGACATGAGTCGCAACCTAGTCTCGCGCACGTTACAACCACTGCGTCGCGCTCTGCGCGATGCGCAACTGGCGGTGAATGAAGTTCAGGGCGTGGTGATGGTGGGCGGCGCGACGCGGATGCCGCAGGTACAGCGCGCCGTTGCCGAGTTCTTCGGTCAGACACCGCTGACCAATCTCGACCCAGACAAAGTGGTGGCGCTAGGCGCTGCGATCCAAGCCAACGTCCTAGCGGGTAATCGGGGCGGCGACGAGTGGTTGCTGCTGGACGTGATCCCGTTGTCGCTGGGCATCGAGATCATGGGTGGTCTCACCGAGAAGATCATCCCGCGTAACAGCACCATTCCAACCGCGCGCGCGCAGGAATTCACTACCTACAAAGATGGCCAGACCGCGATGAGCGTTCACGTGGTGCAGGGCGAGCGTGAACTGGTCGATGATTGTCGCTCGCTGGCGCGCTTCGAGCTGCGCGGCATTCCGCCCATGGTGGCAGGAGCAGCACGGATTCGTGTGACTTATCAAGTGGATGCGGATGGCTTGCTTAGCGTTTCTGCACGCGAGATGAGTAAGGGCGTGGAGGCGAACATCACGGTCAAGCCTTCTTACGGTTTGAGCGACGAAGAGATCGCGCGCATGTTGCAGGATTCCAATACCTACGCGACGGACGATATGAAGGCGCGCGCTTTGCGCGAGCAGCGAGTTGAAGCCGAGCAACTGCTGGATGCAGTGCAGAATGCGATCGCGCAAGACGGCGCTGCGCTACTGCAAGCGAGTGAACGTACGCGCATCGAGCAAGGCATGGCGACACTGAGCGCCGTGTTGACGGGCGACGATTTGCCCGCCATCAAACGCGCCGTCGCCCAATTGAATGAACTCACCGTCGCTTTTGCGCAAGCGCGCATGGATAACAATGTCGCCCGTGCCTTGGGTGGCAAAAAGCTGTCTGATCTGGAGATGTAAATGCCGCAAATCATCGTACTTCCACACCCAGAACTTTGCCCGCAAGGTAAGGTGCTTCAGGCTGAAGCGGGCACTGTGCTAATCGAGGTGCTGCTCGATAATCATGTGGACATTGAGCACGCCTGCGAAAAATCCTGCGCGTGCACCACTTGCCACGTCGTCGTTCGTGAAGGTTTCAACTCACTGAATGTGGCGGATGATCTGGAAGAAGATATGCTGGACAAGGCTTGGGGGCTGGAGCCGAACTCGCGGCTGAGCTGTCAGGCTGTGCTGGCCGACCATGATCTCGTTGTCGAGATTCCCAAGTACACCATCAATATGACTAAGGAGGGCCACCGATGAAATGGACCGATGTACGCCAGATCGCCATTGCGCTTGCTGACTCCCGTCCCGATACCGATCCGCGCTATGTGCGCTTCACCGATCTACATAACTGGGTGGTGGAGTTGGAGGGTTTTTCGGATGACCACGGCCGGGGCGGCGAAAAAGTATTGGAAGCCATTCAGTTGGCGTGGATAGACGAGGCGGAATAATGGCAAAAAGACCTGTGAGCAAAAGCAAACGCTATAGCCGAACGCCCTATCTAGTGGGATTTCTGGCGATAGTCGCGATGTACTGCGGCGCGCTGTACCTGCAATACGTGATGCATCAAGACCCCTGCCCCTTGTGTATGGTGCAGCGTGTCATCTTCATCCTGATGGGATTCTTCTTCTTGCTGGCGACCTTGCACAACCCGCAGTCGTCGGGCGCCAAAGCCTACGGCTTCTTGATCGGCCTGCTGGCCTTCACCGGCATCGGTGTCGCCAGTCGCCACATCTGGTTGCAACACCTACCCAAAGACCAAGTGCCTGCCTGCGGCCCCGGCTTGGATTACATGTTGCAGAACTTCCCGATGGCCGATGTGCTGAAGGAACTGCTACACGGCTCTGGCGAGTGTGCGGAAAAAGGCTGGACGCTATTCAATCTCGGCATACCGGAATGGTCATTGCTAGCCTACGTCCTACTGGGAAGCTGGGCGTTGCTGGTGGCGGTGAGGCGCAAATAATCAGCGCTGATTGAGTGGTAAGCGTGTTGAAAATATGGGATGAGCAGCTGTGATCTGACTCTAAGGTATCAAACAGCCGTAATAATCTCTCGGTAAAGAATATGAGTGGAAAAATAGGAAGGGGACTGCATCAAGTACTCTTTGCAGTCGTGGTTGCCCCAGGGTTGCTGCTTATCACAGAGCATTTTGAATCTGGGATAGCTTTTCAGTTTATTGGGGCTGCAATTTGCACTCTTTTTTATCATTGGTTTGTTTTCGTGCGAGCATATAGAAGACGTTACTATGCAATCCAATTGATAGGGATAGCGTTAGGGACATATATCTATTTTTCCCCAGAATACAGGATGTTTATTTCATCTTTATGGTTCGGTCTTCTATTAATTATTTGCTATAACCCATTTATAGAGTTGTTTGTCGCTTTTTCTGATGAGGGTAAGGTGGGGCGCTCTCAATAAGCGAGCAAGGAAGGGGGCAATATAAAATAGAGGCTACAGTTTCTCGGGAATACTCAACATAAGATGCCCACTCTAATCGCCCACCGCCCCTTCTCTGAGCTTCCAGGGCCTTCGGGGTCAGGTCTTGCTATAACGCATTCATCAAGCTAGCTTTTCCTCATGCCAGACCGCTGGACGATTTATGAAACCAGCACCTGCGCTTGCAATAGCTTTTGCCTACCGCCACATGCGGCTATACGATTCAGGAAGTTGTCGATTTTCGGGTTCATTACGCCACGGTGAGTAGGGCGGTAAAGCAGAGGAAATGCGTGCTGCAAGATCTGCCCCAAGGTGTTGCAGGTGGCGCAGAGCCAAGAGGTCTGAGCGCATGCCCCTAGTTTAGAGAGGTCGAGCAGCCGTTCTTACTTGAGTGAGGCGATGAACTCCGCTAACTGGGTGATGTCCGCATCCGAGATGTTGCTACCGCCTTTGGCTGGCATGATGCCGCTCTTCCAGCCGAAATTCCCCCCGCGTTTGATATTGATGGAAATCTTGCTCACCGCATCGGGATCCGTTTTGTATTTGTGGGCAACGGCCTTCCATGCAGGGCCGAGCAGTTTACCTTCGGTCTTGTGGCAGACCGAGCACTTGTAGCTATCCGCGAGCGCCAAGGCTATCGCTTCTGATG
Organism: Ferriphaselus amnicola; assembly: GCF_000974685.2. Taxonomy (NCBI): domain Bacteria; kingdom Pseudomonadati; phylum Pseudomonadota; class Betaproteobacteria; order Nitrosomonadales; family Gallionellaceae; genus Ferriphaselus; species Ferriphaselus amnicola. The sequence continues at coordinate 1,726,293 of NZ_AP018738.1, read as the reverse complement.
CCAACTTGGCCTCGGTGGTGGGGGCGGCAGGCGCAGAAATCTGGGCTGCATGCGCTGAGTCGGCATCGGCTGGCTCGCTGGCCGGTTTGGCGGGTAGTACCGGTTTGGACGGTCTAGGTTTGGGAGACTTTTTGCTGCTGACCGATACCTCCACGTTCGCGTCCGTCTTCACTCCCGTACAGCCGGCCATTCCAAGCACGGCAGCGATGGTTACGATGGCGATGTTCTTGGGGTAAGTCATGGTTATTCCTGAGTGTGGTCAGCGGAGGCTTGGCATGTTAAACGAGTGAAGGCGCGTTGTAGTGGTTATCGCGCTTGGAGTAAGTAGTCCGAAGTGCGGCTTTCTTTCAATATGGCGAAGCAAATAACTGGGGTTTTCCCATGATTCGTTTGAATTTATTTGCCACGTTGGAAGACAGGCGGAGGGTGTGGCTTCTAAAGATTCGCTCGTTTGACTCTCCGTGCAGTTGAGTCACGAACAACGCTTTTGCTGCTGCAGCATAATCTCCGGCAGGTTGACCTCGATCCAGTCGGCCAGCGCTTCCACCTGTTTGCCTATGCCTTCGCCGAGCGGGGTCAGGGTGTACTCCACATGCGGCGGTACCACCGGATGCGCGACGCGGTCGATGAAGCCGTCCCTTTCCAGTTGCTGTAGCGTCTGCGCCAGCATCTTCTCGCTCACCCCGCCGACCTTGCGGCGCAGTTCGCTGAAGCGGTGCGTGCCCTCCATCAGCGCGACCAGTACCAACACGCCCCATTGGCTGGTCACATGTTTCAGGATCTCACGCGAGGGGCATTCCGTGGCTAGGACTTCGCCGCGCCGCATCACTTCGGCGAGTTTTACGATTTGAGTTGTGGGCATGAAACTTACCTTTTTGTGCGTACTTACGAAAGGTAATTGTACTTGATATTCTTCGCCCCCTCATCTTAATCGACCACCAAGAAAGGAAATGCCATGATCGTTGTTACTGGAGCCACAGGCCAATTGGGCCGCCTCGTCATCGCCGCGCTACTGAAGCGTATCCCTGCAACCGACATCGTCGCCGCCGTGCGCAATGAGGACAAGGCCCAGGATATCGCGGCATTGGGCGTGCGGGTGCGTCAGGCCGACTACAGTCAGCCCGCCAGCTGGGATGCAGCATTGCAAGGTGCGGACAAGCTGCTGCTGATCTCGTCCAACGAGATCGGGCAACGCACACAGCAACATCGTAACGTCATCGATGCGGCCCAGCGTGCAGGCGTGAAACTGCTGGCCTATACCAGCGTGCTGCGCGCCGACACTTCCCCGCTCGGACTGGCCGCCGAACACCTGGCCACCGAAACCCTGCTCCGCACCTCCGGCATTCCCTTCGTGCTGCTGCGCAACGGCTGGTACACCGAGAACTACACGGCAGGCATCCCCACTGCGCTATCGCTAGGTTCGGTGTACGGCTGCGCAGGGGGCGGACGCATTGCCTCGGCTGCACGCGCCGATTACGCGGAAGCTGCCGCCGTCGTGCTGACCACCGAAGATCAGGCCGGCAAGACTTACGAACTGGCGGGCGATAGCGCCTACACCCTGAGCGAGTTTGCCGCCGAAGTTTCTCGCCAGAGTGGTAAGGCGATCGGTTATGTCGATCTGCCGGAAGCGGAATACAAAAAAGCGCTGCTGGGTGCTGGTCTGCCGGAGTTCCTCGCCGAACTGCTGGCGAATTCCGACACGGGCGTAGCGCAAGGGGCGCTGTTCGATGGGGGCGGGCAATTAGGCAGGCTCATCGGCAGAGCTACCACGCCATTGGCTGCTATGGTGAAGGCCGCGATGTGAGGAATAGGGCTGGGTGAAATGAGCGGCAGGCGATTTTGCTGCAACATGGCAGTTTCCGCGCTTATCCGTGTTTGATAGAAACCCTCGCTTCCGGTATAATCCGCACCCAGTTCAAAGCGGGATAGCCATAGGTTGGTCCCGCTTCTTTATGTCTTCTTGGGAGTCTCCGGTGCCGCAAACGAACCCTGCCATTCTTGTGCTTGCCGATGGAACGGTGTTTCGCGGTATTTCTATTGGAGCCGAGGGTAGTAGCGTCGGCGAAGTGGTGTTCAATACCTCGATCACCGGCTATCAAGAAATCCTCACCGACCCGTCTTACTGCAAGCAGATTGTCACGCTGACTTATCCGCACATTGGCAATGTCGGCACCAATGCCGAAGATGTCGAGTCTCGTCAGGTGTTCGCCAGCGGTCTGGTGATCCGCGACCTATCCATGGTGGCGAGCAATTTCCGTAGTACGCAATCCTTGTCTGATTACCTCAAGGCCAACAATGTCGTCGCCATCGCCGACATCGACACCCGCAAACTGACGCGTATCCTGCGCAGCAAGGGCGCGCAGAACGGCTGTGTCGCTACCGGCGACAACGTCGAGGCGGCACTGGCGGCGGCACGCGGTTTTGCTGGCTTGGCAGGAATGGACTTGGCGCAAGTTGTTACTGCCGATGCTCCCTACGAATGGAAGCAGCGCGAATGGGCGTTGGGTGTTGGCTATCGTGATGTGGTTGCATCCAAATTCAAGGTTGTAGCCTACGACTTCGGCGTGAAGCGCAACATTTTGCGTATGTTGGCTGAGCGCGGCTGCGACATCACCGTGGTGCCGGCTAAGACTTCCGCCGCTGACGTGCTGGCGATGAATCCAGACGGCGTTTTCCTATCCAATGGCCCCGGCGATCCCGAGCCTTGCGATTACGCGATCGAAGCGGCCAAGGTTTTCATGGATAAGAGCGTGCCGCTGTTCGGTATTTGTTTGGGGCATCAAATCATGGGCTTGGCTACAGGGGCGAAGACCGTGAAGATGAAATTCGGCCATCGTGGCGCGAACCATCCGGTGCAGGATGTGCAGACCAAACAAGTGATGATCACCAGCCAGAACCACGGTTTCGCTGTGGATGCGGCGACGCTGCCAGCCAACGCGCGTGTGACCCATATCTCGTTGTTTGATGGCACGCTGCAAGGTTTCGAGCTGACCGATAAACCCGCATTCTGCTTCCAGGGACATCCTGAAGCCAGTCCCGGTCCGCATGATGTGGATGGGTTGTTCGATCGCTTCGTGGCGATGATGGAGAAGAAGTAAATGCCGAAGCGTACAGATATTAAGAGCATTCTGATCATTGGTGCCGGCCCCATCGTCATCGGGCAGGCGTGCGAATTCGACTATTCCGGTGCGCAAGCCTGCAAGGCGCTGCGCGAAGAGGGTTATCGCGTCATTCTGGTGAACTCGAATCCGGCCACTATCATGACCGATCCGAATATGGCCGATGCGACTTACATCGAGCCGATCACTTGGCAGATCGTTGAAAAGATCATCGCCAAGGAAAAGCCGGATGCGATCCTGCCGACCATGGGCGGACAGACTGCGCTGAACTGCGCGCTGGATCTGGCAAAGCACGGCGTGCTGGAAAAATACAACGTCGAAATGATCGGCGCGTCGCGCGACGCCATCGATATGGCGGAAGACCGCGAGAAGTTCAAGCAGGCGATGACGCGTATCGGGCTGGCTTCGGCGCGTTCGGCGATCGCGCACAGCATGGAAGAGGCGCTGCAAGTGCAGCAGGTGATGGGATTTCCGACCATCATCCGTCCGTCGTTTACCATGGGCGGCAGCGGCGGTGGCATCGCTTACAACCGTGAAGAATTCATGGAGATCTGTGAACGCGGGCTGGAGGCTTCGCCGACCAAGGAATTGTTGATCGAAGAGTCGCTGCTTGGTTGGAAAGAGTATGAGATGGAAGTCGTGCGCGACCGCAACGACAACTGCATCATCATCTGCTCTATCGAAAATCTGGATCCGATGGGCGTGCACACTGGAGATTCCATTACCGTGGCACCAGCGCAGACGCTGACCGACAAGGAATATCAGATCCTGCGCGATGCATCGCTGGCCGTGCTGCGTGAGATCGGCGTGGAAACGGGCGGCTCCAACGTGCAGTTCTCCATCAACCCGGACGACGGGCGCATGGTGGTGATCGAGATGAATCCGCGCGTATCGCGTTCCTCGGCACTGGCATCCAAAGCCACGGGGTTCCCCATCGCCAAGATCGCTGCCAAGCTGGCTGTAGGTTTTACGCTGGACGAGCTGAAGAACGACATCACCGGCGGCGCGACCCCGGCTTCGTTCGAGCCGACCATCGATTACGTCGTCACAAAAATTCCAAGATTTGCCTTTGAGAAATTCCCGCAAGCCAATGATAGGCTGACTACGCAAATGAAGTCGGTAGGCGAGGTGATGGCCATCGGTCGTACCTTCCAAGAGTCGTTCCAGAAAGCTTTGCGCGGTCTAGAAGTTGGTGTGGATGGGCTGGACGAAAAATATAGCGACCTCGATGCGATCACTGCCGAATTGCGCAACCCCGGGCCAGAGCGTATCTGGGCGGTGAGCGATGCGTTCCGCTTTGGTTTGAGCGTGGACGAAGTGTTCGCGCACAGCAAAATCGATCCGTGGTTCTTGGTCCAAATTGAAGACCTCATCAAGCGCGAGGCCGCGCTGGTAGGCCGCACGCTGGAAAGTCTGAACTTTGCCGAGCTGCGCGCATTGAAGCGTGTTGGTTTCGCAGATCGTCGCTTGGCCAAGTTGCTGGGCATCGAGGCAGGCGAAGTGCGTGCGCACCGCGTGGCACTGGGCGTGCGCCCAGTGTTCAAGCGAGTTGATACCTGCGCGGCAGAGTTCTCCACGAATACGGCTTACATGTACTCGACCTACGAGGAAGAGTGCGAGTCGCAGCCGACCAACAACAAAAAGATCATGGTGTTGGGCGGTGGTCCGAATCGCATCGGGCAGGGTATCGAGTTCGATTATTGCTGCGTTCATGCCGCGCTGGCGATGCGCGAGGACGGCTACGAGACCATCATGGTCAACTGCAATCCTGAGACTGTATCCACCGACTACGACACCTCTGACCGCTTGTACTTCGAGCCACTGACACTGGAAGACGTGCTCGAAGTAGTCGATGTCGAGCAGCCCATCGGCGTGATCGTACAGTACGGGGGGCAAACTCCGCTGAAGCTGGCGCACGGCCTGCATGCAGCGGGCGTGCCCATCATCGGCACTACGCCGGACATGATCGACATGGCGGAAGACCGCGCGCGCTTCCAAGCGATGTTGCGTGAGCTGGATCTGAAGCAGCCGCCTAATCGCACGGCCAGTACCGTCGCCGAAGCCATCGCTGGCGCGGCTGACATCGGCTATCCGCTGGTGATGCGGCCTTCTAATGTGCTGGGCGGGCGTGCGATGGAGATCATCCACGCGCAGCCTGACCTCGAACGCTATATGCGCGACGCCGAGGAAATGTCCAAGACTTATCCTGAACGCCTGCCCATTCTGCTGGATCGCTTCCTCAACGACGCGATCGAAGTGGATGTGGATGCGGTGTCTGACGGTCAGCAAGTCATCATCGGCGGCATCATGGAGCACATCGAGCAGGCGGGCGTGCATTCGGGTGACTCAGCGTGTTCGTTGCCGCCGTACTCCTTGTCCGTTGCGATGCAAGACGAACTTCGCCGCCAGACCAAGGCGATGGCGAAGTCGCTCAATGTGGTCGGTCTGATGAATGTGCAGTTCGCCATTCAGGGTGAAACCGTCTATGTGTTGGAAGTGAATCCCCGCGCCTCACGCACTGTGCCTTATGTCTCCAAGGCGACCGGCGTGCCGCTGGCCAAGATCGCCGCGCGCTGCATGGCGGGGCAGACGCTGGCGTCGCAGGGCGTGACTAAAGAGATCATCCCGCCGTATTTCTCGGTGAAGGAGGCGGTGTTCCCCTTCATCAAGTTCCCCGGCGTGGACGTGATCCTCGGCCCAGAAATGAAATCCACCGGCGAAGTGATGGGCGTGGGCGAGACGTTTGCCGAAGCTTTCGTCAAATCGCAACTGGCCGCCAGCGTGAAGCTGCCGTCCTCCGGCAAGGCATTTATCAGCGTGCGCGAGGCAGACAAGCCCGGCGTGGTTGAGGTAGCCCGTTCTTTGGCAGACTTGGGGTTCACGGTGTTGGCGACACGCGGTACGGCGGCGGTAATCACCAAGGCGGGAGTGCCCGTGACTGTGGTGAACAAGGTCGCCGAAGGTCGTCCGCATATCGTCGATATGATCAAGAATGGCGAAGTCAGCTTCATCGTAAATACCGTGGACACCAAACCCTCGGCGATGCGTGACTCGTATTCCATCCGCCACGCTGCGCTGCAAGGTCGCGTGACTTATTACACTACCCTTGCTGGCGCTCGCGCCGCATGTATCGGGATGCAACATCTGACAGACCTCAACGTCTATGATGTGCAGACCCTGCACACCCGTCTAGTCGGCTGACTGGGCGGGTCTTTAATCGAATCTGTAAGGAAGTAGTATGAGCAAGGTTCCATTGACCGTGGTTGGCGCGGAGATGTTGCGTCAAGAGCTGCACAACCTAAAGACGGTAGAACGTCCTTCGGTTATCAACGCCATTTCCGAGGCGCGCGCCCAAGGTGATCTTTCGGAGAACGCAGAATACGATGCAGCCAAGGAGCGGCAAGGTTTTGTCGAGGGGCGGATTCAGGAGCTTGAGTTCAAACTTGGCAGTGCGCAAGTTATCGATCCTAAGACCATCAATGCCGAGGGGCGTGTCGTGTTCGCGGCAACCGTGGTTTTGGAAGACACTAAAAGCGGCGACGAAGTGACTTACCAGATCGTGGGTGACGACGAGGCTGACATCAAGAAGCGCAAGATTTCGATCAGTTCACCGATCGCACGCGCGCTGATCGGCAAGTACGCCGGCGACATCGCCGAAGTGCAAGCGCCAGGCGGCGTGCGCGAGTATGAGGTCGTGGAAGTTCAATACATTTAGTTGGAGCAAGCGTCAAGAATCAAGGGACTTGCTCCCTGTAACTTGCTCCTTGCTGTGTTCTAGCGATTTGCCAGCTGCTTTTTGGTCAGTGGCTTCTTGTCGCGGCGGGGAGCCTTCTTGATCGGCATGGTGGCATCAAGGTTGGGTTTGTAGATCACCAGCATTTTGCCGATCTGCTGCACCGGAGCCGCATCCAGCTGTTCGCAGATTTGTTCCATGATGGCACCCCGTACAGTGCGGTCGTCACCCATGACGCGAACCTTGATCAGTTCATGGCTTTTCAGGGCAGCGGCAGTTTCAGCTAATACTGCTTCGGACAAACCGGCGTTGCCAATGAGAATGACGGGATTGAGCGCATGGGCGCGGGCTTTGAGTTCGAGACGTTGTGCAACGGAAAGACTTAGCATTGAGGAGACTCCTGAAGGGAGTCGCATTCTAAACGATGAAGCGTTCCAAAACCAGCAAGCAGTGGATGTCCGAGCACGTTAACGACCCTTTTGTGCAACTTGCGCAGAAAGAGGGCTATCGTTCGCGTGCTGCATACAAGTTATTGGAGATCGACGAGAAGGATAAGCTCCTCAAGTCTGGCATGGTGGTGGTCGATCTGGGCGCGACGCCCGGAGGTTGGTCGCAGATCGCGGCTCGTAAGGTGGGCGACTCCGGAAAAGTGATCGCACTAGATCTGCTGCCTTTGCATCCCATACATGGTGTCGAATTCATTCAGGGCGATTTTCGCGAGGATGATGTGCTTGCACAGCTGGAAAAATCACTCGGCGGCAAGCAGATCGGCCTTGTAATTTCTGATATGGCACCCAACATCAGCGGCGTGGGCGTGGCCGATCAGGCGCGTGCCATGTATTTATGTGAGTTAGCTCTGGATTTTGCAGTGCAGCATTTGAGACCCGAGGGTAGTTTCCTCATCAAAGTGTTCCAAGGCGCAGGATTTGAGGAGTATTTGAAATTGATGCGTGGCCACTTTTCCAAAGTTGTGTCACGCAAACCTAAAGCCTCGCGCGACCGCAGCAGTGAAGTGTATCTGCTGGGCACGGGAAAACTTGAGTAATCGGACTAGTCGTAGTCTAATGAGCGCCCGGCACAATGTTGGCCGGTAAGGAGCAAACTTGAACAATCTCTTCAAAAGTATCGGTATCTGGATGGTCGTCGCCTTGGTGCTGATGACCGTTTTCAACCAGTTCAATGCGCGTCAGCAATCGTCGGCTCAGGGGCCGATGGATTATTCTGAGTTCATGAAAGAGGTCAATCAAGGCCATATTGCCAAGGTGACCATCGAAGGCCGTACGCTCAAGGCGGTGACTAGTGATGGCAAGCGCCTGACTAGCTATGCTCCGACGGACCTGTGGATGGTGTCGGATCTGCTTAAGAACGGGGTCAAGATCGAAGCCAAGCCCGAGGAAGAGCAATCTTTCCTGATGAGTCTGTTCGTATCTTGGTTCCCTATGCTGTTGCTGATCGGCGTGTGGATCTTCTTCATGCGTCAGATGCAGGGTGGCGGCAAAGGCGGAGCTTTCTCGTTCGGCAAGTCGCGTGCGCGCATGCTCGACGAAGCCAAGGAGCGAGTGACTTTCGCTGATGTGGCGGGGTGTGACGAAGCCAAGGAAGAAGTCTCTGAGTTGGTCGATTTTCTGCGTGATCCGACAAAATTCCAAAACCTAGGCGGACGCATTCCGCGTGGCGTGTTGATGGTGGGCAGCCCCGGTACCGGTAAAACTTTGCTGGCGAAGGCCATCGCAGGCGAAGCCAAAGTGCCATTTTTCTCAATCTCCGGTTCTGATTTCGTCGAGATGTTCGTCGGCGTCGGTGCAGCCCGCGTGCGCGACATGTTCGAGCAGGCCAAGAAACAATCGCCTTGCATCATTTTCATCGACGAGATCGACGCTGTTGGTCGTCAGCGCGGTGCAGGTTTAGGGGGCGGCAATGACGAGCGCGAGCAAACGCTGAACGCCTTGCTGGTGGAGATGGACGGTTTTGAAGGTGCCAGCGGCGTGATTGTGATTGCAGCCACCAATCGCCCCGATGTGCTGGATGCGGCCTTGCTGCGCCCCGGTCGTTTTGACCGTCAAGTGGTCGTGCCGCTGCCCGACATCCGCGGGCGCGAGCAGATTCTGATGGTGCATATGCGTAAAGTGCCGTGTGCGCCTGACGTGAATGCCAATGTCTTGGCGCGCGGTACGCCCGGCATGTCGGGTGCCGACTTGGCAAATCTGGTGAATGAGGCCGCGCTGTTTGCGGCGCGGCGCACCAAACGCTTTGTCGAGATGGATGATTTTGAGGCTGCCAAAGACAAGATATTCATGGGGGCAGAGCGCCGCTCGATGGTGATGCCGGAAGAGGAGCGCCGCAATACGGCCTATCACGAATCCGGTCATGCGGTGGTGGCCAAACTCTTGCCTAAGACTGATCCGGTACACAAGGTTACGATCATTCCTCGTGGTCGTGCTTTGGGCTTGACCATGCAGTTGCCATCGGAAGATCGCTACAGCATGGATAAGGATCGCATCCTTTCCACCATCGCGGTGTTGTTCGGTGGGCGTATCGCTGAAGAGATATTTATGAACCAGATGACGACGGGCGCTTCCAACGATTTCGAGCGAGCAACCGACATGGCGCGCAAGATGGTCACGCAATGGGGGATGTCCGAAGCCTTGGGTACCATGGTTTATGCTGAGAACGACGGCGAGGTGTTCCTTGGTCGTTCGGTCACTACGCACAAGAATATCTCTGAAACCACTATGCAAAAGGTAGATGCAGAGATACGTCGCATCATCGACCAGCAATATGCACTGGCTCGCAGCCTGATCGAGGCGAATCGAGACAAGATGGAAGCGATGACTAAGGCGCTGCTGGAATGGGAAACCATTGATGCCGAGCAGATCAACGACATCATGGCTGGCGAGGCTCCACGTCCGCCTAAACCATCTCAGTCGGCGGCGGCCAATTCACAACCGCCGAAAGACACGCCTCCCGCTGCTCCAGCAGCGACTCCGACAGCTCCGGCTCAGGAAACCTGATCCAGTTTGAGTGCTGAGTATCGAGTGTAGAAATACACCTCGCACTCAGCACTCAGCACTCAGCACTCAGCACTCAGCACTCATGCCTTTGCATTGCGGCCAATTCCAACTTGACCTGTCTCGCCCTTTAGTTATGGGCATCGTCAATGTCACGCCTGATTCGTTTTCAGATGGCGGGCGTGGCGCGGATGCTGCATTGAATCATGCACTGCAACTGCTGGATGAGGGTGCTGACATTCTCGATGTCGGTGGTGAGTCCACTCGTCCCGGTGCCGCCAGCGTCAGTGAGCAGGAGGAGCTTGATCGTGTTTTGCCAGTGCTGGAGGGTTTGCGCGGAGCTCCAGTGCCGCTTTCCATTGATACCAGTAAACCTGCGGTAATGCGGGCAGCACTGGCGGCGGGCGCCAGTATGGTCAACGATGTGAACGCATTTCAAGCGGATGGCGCATTTGAGGCGGTGGTCGCGAGTGATGCGGCTCTGTGCATGCTGCATCGTCAGGGCGATGCCCAGACTATGCAGCAACAGCCGGTTTACGAGGATGTGGTGGCAGAGGTGATGGCATTTCTGCATGGCCGAATCAAGGTTGCGAAACAATTTGGAATTTCTCCAGGACGTATCGTAGCGGATCCTGGATTCGGTTTTGGTAAGACGCTGGAACATAATCTGACCCTGTTGAGGGAGCTTGATACTTTCTCTTGTCTTGGTGTCCCTGTGCTGGCAGGGCTGTCGCGCAAATCCATGATAGGCGTACTCACAGGTAGGGGGGTGGATCAACGTGTGTTCGGTAGTGTGGCCGCAGCGCTGCTTGCGGTTGAGCATGGTGCTCAAATTGTGCGTGTCCATGATGTGAGTGGGACGGTAGATGCACTAAAAGTCTGGCATGCGCTTAGGTATCAGTAGATTTCGAGGGAAGTATGAGTAGAAAATATTTTGGCACGGATGGCGTGCGTGGCAAGGTGGGCGACTTTCCGATCACGCCTGAGTTTGTGATGCGATTAGGTTACGCGGCTGGCAAGGTATTGGGGGAGGCAGACTGGCACTTGAGCAAGGGCGAACGTCCCGCTGTTTTGATCGGCAAAGACACACGTATCTCCGGCTACATGCTGGAGTCGGCACTGCAAGCGGGCTTGATCGCAGCAGGTGTCGATGTCTATCTGGCCGGGCCGGTGCCGACACCCGCCGTGGCCTACCTGACCCGCACTTTGCGCCTGCAAGCGGGCATCGTCATTTCCGCTTCGCACAATCCATTCGACGACAACGGCATCAAGTTCTTTTCTGGTCAGGGTACCAAACTGCCCGATGCGGTAGAGCTGGCGATCGAAGCCGAGCTGGACAATCCGATGCAGACCAAGCATTCCGATGGATTGGGTAAAGCTAAGCGCATCGAAGATGCGGCGGGTCGTTATATCGAGTTCTGCAAGAGTACTTTTCCCAACGACCTAGATCTGCGCGGCCTGAAGATCGTGGTGGATTGTGCCCATGGTGCGGCGTATCACATCGCGCGTCATGTGCTGCATGAGCTAGGCGCGGATGTCGTTGCTATCGGTGTGCAGCCAGATGGCAAGAACATCAATGCGGGTGTCGGAGCAACTGCCCCGGCGGCCTTGTGTAAAACCGTGGTAGAGCAGGGTGCCGACCTCGGTATTGCCTTGGATGGCGACGGTGATCGGCTAGTGATGGCCGATGCTACGGGCACTTTGTATGACGGCGACCAATTACTCTATATCATCGCGCGCCACCGCCAAGTGCAAGGACAACTCAAGGGCGGTGCTGTCGGCACGCTGATGACTAATCTGGCGCTCGAATTGGCGCTCAAAGAGATGGATGTGCCATTCGCCCGCGCCAAGGTCGGCGACCGCTACGTGATGGAGCAGTTGCTGGAACGCGGCTGGCAGATCGGCGGCGAAAATTCTGGCCACATCATTTGTCTGGACAAGCACTCCACGGGTGATGGCATCGTTTCAGCCTTGCAAGTGTTGCACGCGCTACGCGCCAGTGGCGAGTCGCTGGCGCAGGCCGGAGCGGCGCTGACTTTGTATCCTCAAGTGTTGGTGAATGTGCGTGTCGCAAAGAAGCTGGATTTCTCTGCCAACGACCGAGTTAAGGCGAAAGTGGTTGAAGCTGAAGCCGCTTTGGCTGGGCGTGGCCGTGTATTGTTGCGCCCATCGGGTACTGAGCCGTTGTTGCGTGTGATGGTCGAGGGTGAAGATGGCACGTTGGTCAAACACTGGGCCGAGACGATTGCACATGTGGTTCGAGAAGTTGCGGCTGAGTAAGGTATCGTCGGAATTACTGTGAAAAAACAGCCCGCACTGCGGGCTGTTTTAGTTTTTGGAGTCTCGCAATCAACTGCTCCGTCGAAACAGCGCGGGAATCTGAGCTTTCGGTTTGTTGCTTGGTTCTTCTGCTTGCTTGACCGGTGCCGACACGCTGATGCTGGGCTCATATGGCTTGTCGAACCACGCGTCATGGCTGGGCTTCTTGTGGGTTGGAGCGTGGTACTCGCGATGGTGTTCAGGCTGCTCGCTACGCGCAGGGCGGGCGACTCGTACTGGTTGAGCTGGGACGAAACGCTCCTTGTCGATCTCTTTCTTGATGAGCTTTTCGATATCCGCCAAATACTTTTCTTCCTCTGGCGAGACCAGAGAAATCGCCTTGCCTAATGCTCCAGCGCGACCCGTGCGGCCAATGCGATGCACGTAATCTTCGGCGGCGTGCGGAATCTCGTAGTTGATGACCATCGGCAGGCTGTCAATGTCCAGCCCGCGTGCGGCGACATCGGTGGCGATCAGCACGCTGACTTTTCCTGCCTTGAATGCGTCCAGTACCTGAATCCGCTCAGACTGGCTTTTGTCGCCGTGAATGGCATCGGCAGCCAAGCCGTCGCGTTGCAACTGGCGTGCCAAGCGGCTGGCGGTAAGTTTGGTCTTGGTGAACACAATCACTTGAGTCGCGTCACTACCTTGCAGCAGTTGAGTGAGTTGGGCGTGTTTGTCACTAGACTCGACCAGAAACACCTTTTGTGTGATGTTGTCATTCGACGCGTTGCTACGCGCGACTTCGATCAGCGTCGGGTAGATCAAGAAGTCTTGAGAGAGCTTTTTGATTTCATCCGAGAAAGTGGCAGAGAACATCAGGCTTTGCCGAGTTCTGGGAAGTAGGGCGAGGATGCGTTTCAGGTCGGGCATGAAGCCCATATCCAGCATGCGGTCAGCCTCATCCAGAACTAGCATCTGAACCTGATTCAATTGCACGGATTTCTGCTCAAGGTGATCCAGCAAGCGCCCCGGTGTGGCAACTAGCACTTCGACCCCACTTTTTAAATGGGGTGTCTGAGTTTTGATGTCCACCCCACCGAATACGACCAGCGAGCGTAGTTTCGTATGCTTTGCGTAGGCCTTGACGCTTTCTTCCACCTGGATCGCTAATTCGCGCGTAGGTACCAGAATCAAGGCTCGTACTGGGTGACGTGCCGGCGAGGTGCTGGAACTAGCATGAGGCAATAGCTTTTGCAGCATGGGTAAGGCGAACGCCGCCGTTTTTCCTGTGCCAGTCTGCGCTCCCGCCATCAGATCGTTATTCTCCAGCACCAGAGGAATGGCTTGCGCCTGAATGGGGGTCGGCGTGGTGTAGCCAGATTCGGTCAATGCCCGAAGGAGCTCTGGCGCGAGTTTCAGATCAGCGAAACTGATGGTGTTCAATGTGGTGGTCTCTATATGAAAGGTCGATGGAACGGAAAATCCAATGTGTTACGCTACGGTCGCCGATGCGCGCAAGGCAGCTCTGATAATATCCAACTCTCGCGTCGTTTTGACGAGCTGCATGACAAAACGAGTTCCGGTCTAATTCACTTACTTTTCTATTGCTGGCGTCCTCGAGTGGAATCGAACCACTAATTGACCCTTAGGAGGGGCCGGTTATATCCATTTAACTACGAGGACGGCGGGGCGCATTTTAGCGGAAAACGTCTTGCCATATGGCTAAAGCCACGCAGAATATGGAAAATAGATAATTAGCGGATACCCCCGAGCCACGGCAGACCGCGTTCCTTTGCATCAGTCTTGAGGAGGCGCGCTGCCTTTGAGCTCTATGTGGGCGCACGCGCATGAGCGTGGCACGGCGTTCCACTGGTATCATCGCTCAGACGCCTGAGTGCTATTTTCGCGGTTGTTTGCGTGCGTATGGATGCGTTCCTTAGGCGAAGCGAACAAAAGATCGCATCGGTTGATGCGATTAAATTGAACAAATTAAGGGGTGGTATGCGTTTTTCCAATATAAATGTGTTTGTGGCGTGGTTCCTGATCCCTGAAACTTTGATTATGGGATGGCTAGCTGCGATTGGGCGCGTGGTATTGGAGTTGTGCGGTTTGGCGACGACGGAGGAGGGCGTTCCTGGTCGTCTTGTGGGGGCGATCCTCTTGTTTGCAGCGATCTTTTTCGTAAATAAAGTGCGTGGCTCTTTGCCGCCTGAAGGCAATCCTCAAGTCAGCAGTTACAAGTTTGGTCATAAGCTGGTCTTGCTAGGTAATCTGTTAGCCATCGGTTTGTTTTTGTTCCCATTTACCTATCAACTGGTCGAAAGCAAATTACAGTTGATGCTCATCTCCAAGTTCACCATCGCATTTGGCTATTTGGCCGTCGGATGTTGGGCAATCGGATTCTCAATCCTGTACCAGTCGTCGCAACCGGCGCGCACCACAGCTGACTAGCTATGAGTGATAGTCGGAGTCAGTGGTTGAGAGAGACGCTGACTCGACGCAACTTCAGCTAACTAGATTGAGTCCGCGCAGCTTCCAGTCATCCAGCCAAGTCTGCATGGGAACAGGCAGGCCGTATAGATAACCTTGATGGATCACGTCGCCTCGTGCATTCAGAAAGTCTGCTTGTTCGTGTGTCTCGCCCCCTTCGGCGACTACCTTAAGGTGCAGATGGCTGGCCACAGCCAGTATGGTTTCCACCAGAGCGGCATCGTTCGGGTCGGACGGTGCATCTTGCACAAAAGTCTTGTCTATCTTCAACTCGTGCAGCGGCAGGCGCTTCAGATACGCTAAAGACGAATAGCCCGTACCAAAGTCGTCCATTGAAAAATGGATGCCGAGTGCGGTCAGCTCGGTCATTTTGGTGACGACCTCGCTTAGATTGTCGATCACCATACCTTCGGTGATTTCCAGTGTGAGGCGCGCGGGATCTACGCCTATGTTGCATAACACCTGTTTGATCCATTCAACAAAGTTGGGCTGGCGGAAATGGCGCGGGCTGATGTTGACCGAGATGCGTATCGGGCAACAGGCGATTTCCGAGCGAGCCAGCATCTGGCAGATTTTAGTGAGCACCCATTCGCCGATCTCTACGATCAGATCTGACTCTTCCGCGATGGGGATGAAGGTTCCCGGCGGCAGCAGTCCGCGCGAAGGATGTTGCCAGCGTATCAGCGCTTCGGCTCCGACCGTGAGGCCATTGGCATGCACCTGTGGTTGCAGGTAGATACGTAGTTCGTCTGCCTTGATGGCGCGACGCAACTCCTGCTCGATATCGAAGCGCTGCCGAGCGATCGCTTCCAGACTTTCGTCGAAGAATGTGATTTGAGCCGTCCCTTTGGTCTTGGCGGAATGCAGGGCGGTATCGCAGCGGCGTAAGATGTCCGGTGCAGTATCCCCAGCATTTGCCGGGAACAGTGCGACACCAAGGCAGGCGGTGAGTACGAAAGCTTGCTCGTTCAACTGGAAAGGCTCACGTAACTTTGCCTGTATCTTCTCCGATATGAGCAGCGCCTGATGAGCCGCATCGCTCGCTTGCGGCGATAAGTTAGCCAGCAGAATGGCAAACTCGTCGCCAGAAAGGCGGGCCACCATATCTCCCTTACGCAAGATGCGGGAGAGGCGATCACCCGTTGCTTCGAGTATTTCATCGCCTAAGACTGGCCCGCTAGCATCGTTCAGATTCTTGAATCGGTCGAGGTTGAAAAGCAACAGTCCGCTCAAATGATGTTCGCGCTGGCTGGATGTCAGTGTTTGGGTCAAGCGTTCCATCAGCAACGTCCGATTAGGCAGATGGGTGAGCGAGTCGTAGAAAGCGAGCCGATAGATTTCTGCTTCGGCGCGTTTCTTCTCGGTGATGTCCTGTTGCACTGAAACGTAGTGAGTGATGCGTCCGTCGGCTTGGCGGATCGGGCTGATGATGGCGTGGTCGATGTACTCGTTGCCATTCCGCCGCTGATTAAATAGCTCACCTTCCCAAGTATGGCCGGCGGTGAGCGCACGCCAGAGTGCGATGAAGGTGTCTGGTGGGGTCCTGCCAGAATGCAGCAGTCGTGGATTTTTGCCGATGACGTCTTCTAGGCGGTAGCCGGTATTGTTGGTGAATGCTTGATTAACGTATTCAATATTGGCATCGAGATCGGTGATGATGATGCTTTCTGGGCTTTGCTCGACCGCTAGTGAGAGTTTGACTAATTGGTCTTCGGCTTTCTTTCGCTCGGTGATGTTCTCGGTCACGATGACCACTTCGCCGCGTGCAGGCGAATAGATCATGAAGGAGAACCAGCGGTCGAGCTCGGCCAGATAATGCTCCCAGCGCTCGGGGATGCCCGTGCTAGCCACGCGCCCGAAGGTTTCGAGCGACTCTGGGTTTTGTTCGCAGTAGCCGGGGATGACCTCGCTGATACGACGTCCGACTACCGGCTCGGTGATGCCGGTGACGGCGACAAACGCCGGATTGGTCGAGAGGTATTCTATGTCGATGGGGCGTTCGCCGACGAAGATGATGCGGGCGTGGACGATGCTGTTGAGCATGTTGTCGAACAACGAGCGGTAGGCCGCTTCGCTCTCGCGTAGGGCATTTTCGATTTGCTTACGCTCGGTAATGTCACGGGCGATGCCGAATACGCCGCAGGTTTTTCCGTCGGCATCCTGCAACGGGCCTTGGGTGGTGAGAAAAACGCGCGTTCCATGCGCCGTGCTCAACGTGTGTTCGTAGGTATAGGCCTTGTTTTCAATCATGATGCGCCGATCATCGGCCATCACCAGTGCGGCATTCTCCGGCGGGAAGATCGCGGAGTCAGTCTTATCTAATACTTCTAGTGCCGGTTTTCCTACAACGAGTTCTGCGGCTTTGTTGAACAGTACATATCGCCCGTGAATATCTTTGGCGAAAATGGCATCGGTCGAGCTATTTGCGATGGTGTCGAGCAGATGCAGTGCGCGTAGTTTTTCTTGTTGCAGATTCTGCTCCCGTTCGGCGGCCTGTTTGAACTGCATGCTTGCGCGATGCAATAGTGCATACAGTAACATCGAGGTGATCAAGACAAAGAGTAAGCCTTTGAGGATACTGAACTGGCTTAGCTGTTCCGAGGGGATGTCCAGCCAAGCAAGCAAAACATCGGACGTGATTATTCACAGCGAGGAAAATCCGGCATAGATCCAAACTAGGTGCTGGAACTGGGGCGTTACCGGCAGTTTGTCATGGGCATCGTTCATCGCGCTATCGTGTATCCATTCAGACAGGAATCAGCAGGAAAATGGCTGCGGCTGGTATTATGCGCGCCTTCCAAATTTCGTGGTGAGCGCTATGCGCCGCTCACCGGTACACTCGATATGCCATTCATTACTCTAGACAAAGCCTCACTCGCCTTCGGTCACGTCGATCTGCTGGCCAAGACTGATTTTCAGCTCGACGAGGGCGAGCGCGTCGGCCTGATCGGGCGTAACGGCGGCGGTAAATCTAGCCTGCTCAAGGTGCTGGCGGGCGAGGCGCATCTGGATGACGGCACGCTGTGGCGCGCGCCGACGGCGCGCATCTGTTATGTCAGTCAGGAGCCGCCGCTCAATGCCGATGCCAGTGTGTACGACGAAGTGGCGCGGGGCTTGGGGCAGTTGCAGCAGTTGCTGATCGACTACCATCATATCTCGCACCAGCTGGCCGAGCCGGATGCCGACTACGACACTTTGCTCGAAGCCATGCAGCCCTTGCAGACCGCGCTCGAAGCGCAGAACGGCTGGGCGGTGCAGGCGCGCATCGAGACTGCCATCCAGCGGCTGGAGCTGAACCCGGACGCGCGCGTCGGCGACCTGTCCGGCGGCGTGCGCAAGCGCGTGGCGCTGGCGCAGGCGCTCGTGGCCGAACCGGACGTGCTGATCCTAGACGAGCCGACCAACCATCTGGATTTCGCTTCCATCGAGTGGCTGGAAGGTCTACTGAAGAGCTTTCAGGGCGCGGTGCTGTTGGTGACCCATGATCGGCGCTTCCTCGACAACGTCGCCACCCGCATTGTCGAACTGGATCGCGGCAAGCTGTCCTCGTTCCCCGGCAATTTCGATGCCTATCAGAAGATCAAGGAGCGGATGTTGGCCGATGAAGCGGTGGTCAACGCAAAGTTCGATAAAGTCCTGGCGCAGGAAGAGATATGGATCCGTCAGGGCGTGAAGGCGCGCCGCACCCGCAACGAAGGCCGCGTGCTGCGGCTGGAGCAATTGCGCCGCGACCGCGCCGAGCGCCGCGAGAAGGTCGGCAAGGTGGAGATGAATCTGGAGGCAGGCGAACGCTCCGGTAAGCTGGTGGCCGAATTGGAAGGGGTCAGCAAGACCTTCGCCGGACGCAAGGTTATCGCCGATTTCTCCTGCCGCATCCAGCGCGGCGACAAGATCGGCCTGCTCGGCCCCAACGGCGCGGGCAAGAGCACGCTGCTCAAGATCATTTTGGGCGAGATGGCGCCAGACAGCGGTACGGTCAAGCTCGGCACCAAGATCAGTGTGGCCTATTTCGACCAGTTGCGCGCCCAGCTCAACGACGAAGCCAGCCTGATCGACACCATCAGCCAAGGCTCTGATTTCATCGAGATCGGCGGGGTGCGCAAGCACGTCATCAGCTATCTGGGTGATTTCCTGTTTGCGCCTGAGCGCGCACGTTCGCCGGTGAAATCTTTGAGCGGCGGCGAGCGCAACCGGCTGCTGCTGGCGCGTTTGTTCACCCGTCCCGCCAACGTGCTGGTGCTGGATGAGCCCACCAATGACTTGGACATCGAGACGCTGGAACTGCTGGAAGAGCTGCTGGCGCAATACGATGGCACACTGTTCCTAGTCAGCCACGACCGCGCCTTCCTCGACAACGTGGTGACGCAGGTGATCGCCCTCGAGGGCGACGGCAAGCTGAAGGAGTATGTGGGGGGATTTGAGGACTGGGTTCGAGTGAAGAAGTATGAGGCAGCACAGCTCATGCCAGCTAAGGCAGTACCTGCTGCCAAGCCTGTCACACCACCATCTGTAAAGGCTGCACCCTCTGGTAAGCTTGGATTCAAAGAACAGCGTGAACTTGAAGAGCTGCCAGCGAAAATCGAGGCTATGGAAAAGGAGCAAGAGGAGCTGGCGGTGACTCTGGGTAACGGCGCTTTGTTTCGTGATAACCCAGCACATGCCCGCCAGTTGCAAGAGCGCGTCACAAAGATCGAAGAGGAGCTGTTGGTCTTGATGGGGCGATGGGAGCAGCTGGAGGCTAAGACCTCTGCCTGATGAGTGGGGGCGATTGAAAATCTAATGATGGAAGCAAAAAGCCCGCAACCTAATCGGTTGCGGGCTTATTTACTGGGGTGGCTGATCGGGCTCGAACCGACGACAACTGGAATCACAATCCAGGGCTCTACCAACTGAGCTACAGCCACCATGGGACTTTATTTGTTGTGTGTCTGGCGTGCCCGACAGGAATCGAACCTGTAACCCCCAGCTTAGAAGGCTGGTGCTCTATCCGGTTGAGCTACGGGCACAATTTCTACGGGTTCCAACACATCAACGGGTTACCTGGTCGGGGTGGAGAGATTCGAACTCCCGACATCCTGCTCCCAAAGCAGGCGCGCTACCAGGCTACGCTACACCCCGAAGGACGCGCACTATACATAGACTCGCCGAATAAATCAAACATTTCTGAAAATGGGCTGATTGGGTACGCATGCAATGCGCGCACGCGTAACTCTGATGCAGCGTTTGTGGGTTGTCGTTGTCGCGCTGCGGCTATTCGTAGTCGTGCTATGGCATAATTGCGCGCTCGAAAGGTGGCAATAGTTCATGAGCGCAAAAACTTTATACGACAAACTCTGGGATTCTCACGTGGTGCGGCAGGATGCTGATGGTACCGCGCTGATTTATATCGA
Source organism: Ferriphaselus amnicola (assembly GCF_000974685.2). NCBI lineage: Bacteria > Pseudomonadati > Pseudomonadota > Betaproteobacteria > Nitrosomonadales > Gallionellaceae > Ferriphaselus > Ferriphaselus amnicola. Next base: position 1,706,291 of record NZ_AP018738.1, on the reverse strand, counting down.
CCGTCAACTGGTGCATGAAGTGACCAGCCCGCAGGCATTTGAAGGCCTCAAGCTGGCGCAGCGTAAGCCGTGGCGTATCGCTTCTATGCTGGCCGTGCCTGATCACAACGTGCCGACCACCAACCGCAGCGGCGGCATCGCTGACCCTATCGCACGCCTGCAAGTCGAGACGCTTGATGAGAACTGTGCGGAATTTGGCATCACAGAATTCAAGATGAACGATATCCGTCAGGGTGTGGTTCATGTGATGGGGCCGGAGCAGGGCGCGACCCTGCCGGGCATGACGGTGGTGTGTGGTGATTCGCACACCAGTACGCACGGTGCGTTTGCGGCTTTGGCACATGGCATCGGCACATCCGAAGTCGAGCATGTGATGGCGACACAGTGTCTGGTGGCGAAGAAATCGAAAGCCATGCAGGTCAAGGTGGAAGGTGCGCTGGGCAAGTGCGTCACCGCTAAGGATATCGCGCTTGCGGTGATCGGCAAGATCGGCACGGCGGGCGGTACTGGCTACGCCATCGAATTCGCTGGTTCGGCCATTCGCGGTTTGAGTATGGAAGGTCGCATGACCCTGTGCAATATGGCTATCGAAGCAGGCGCGCGCGCTGGCATGGTGGCGGCGGACGATACTACTATCGACTACGTGAAAGGTCGCCCCTACTCGCCGAAGGCGGAGCAATGGGATGCGGCCGTGGCTTATTGGCGCACCTTGCATTCGGACGAAGGGGCGAAATTCGACGCCGTGGTCGAACTGGATGCTGCCGCTATCCGTCCTCAAGTGACTTGGGGAACGTCGCCCGAAATGGTGACCGATATCAATGGTTGCGTCCCCGACCCAGCTTCCGCACCAGATGCAGTGAAGCGTGGCGATTGGGAGCGCGCGCTGACTTACATGGGCTTGACTGCGAATACGCCGATCACCGAGATCAAGATCGACAAGGTGTTCATCGGTTCTTGCACCAATGCCCGCATCGAAGACATGCGTGCAGCGGCGGCGGTGGCCAAGGGCAAAAAGGTCGCGGCCAACGTGAAGCTGGCGATGGTGGTGCCGGGTTCTGGCTTGGTCAAGGCGCAAGCCGAAGCCGAGGGGCTGGACAAAATCCTGATCGACGCGGGCTTCGAGTGGCGCGAGCCGGGCTGTTCGATGTGTCTGGCGATGAACGAGGACCGGCTGGAGTCGGGCGAGCGTTGTGCTTCCACCTCAAATCGCAACTTTGAGGGCAGGCAAGGTCAAGGCGGGCGTACCCATTTGGTGAGTCCCGAGATGGCGGCTGCGGCAGCTATTGCCGGGCATTTCGTTGATGTGAGTCAGTGGTGAAAGGAGCTGTTATGAGCAAGTTTTTTGCTGTTTTTGTGGCGCTGGGCATGTTGGCTGGTTGCAATACCGTGGAAGGTATCGGCAAGGACCTGAAGCGCGGCGGTGAGCACATCGAGAAGGCGGCTCACTAAACGATGCGTAAATTTACCTTATTGGATGGTTTGGTTGTGCCCTTGGATCGTGCCAACGTGGACACGGATGCCATCATTCCCAAGCAGTTTCTGAAGTCGATCAAGCGCTCCGGCTTTGGCCCGAACGCATTCGACGAATGGCGTTACCTCGATCATGGCGAGCCGGGCATGGACAACAGTCAGCGTCCGCTCAACCCTGATTTCGTGCTGAACCAGCCGCGCTTTCAGGGTGCGTCGGTGCTGTTGGCGCGGGAGAACTTCGGCTGCGGCAGCTCGCGCGAACACGCCCCTTGGGCGCTGGAAGATTACGGCTTTCGCGTCATCATCGCGCCCAGCTATGCCGACATCTTCTTCAACAACAGCTTCAAGAATGGTCTGCTGCCGATCAAGCTAGATGCGGCCATCGTCGATGAACTGTTTAAGGAGGTCGCAAAGAACGAAGGTTACACGCTGCGTGTCGATTTGGAGCGCCAAGTGATCGTTACACCTGATGCTAAGGAGATCGCCTTCGAGGTGGATGCTTTCCGCAAGCATTGTCTGTTGAATGGTCTGGACGATATCGGCCTGACCTTGCAACAAGTGGACGACATCAAGGCGTTCGAAGTGAAGCATCGCGCGGCGCAGCCGTGGTTGTACGCATAAAATTATTGATTGGAAATGAGTATGAAGATCGCAGTATTGCCGGGTGACGGCATTGGCCCCGAGATCGTAGCGCAAGCCGTAAAGGTGTTGAACGCGCTGAACATCGGTTTGGAAATGGAACACGCGCCCATCGGCGGCGCGGGTTACGAGGCGGCAGGCGATCCATTGCCGGACGCAACGCTGGCGTTGGCCAAAGCATCCGATGCGGTGCTGCTGGGCGCGGTGGGCGACTGGAAGTACGACAAGCTGGAGCGTCATCTGCGTCCTGAGCGCGGCCTGCTGCGCATCCGCAAAGAATTGAATCTGTTCGCCAATCTGCGTCCGGCGCTGCTGTATCCCGAGCTGGCTTCCGCTTCCACGTTGAAGCCAGAAGTGGTGTCTGGTCTGGATATCATGATCGTGCGTGAACTCACCGGCGACATCTATTTCGGCCAGCCGCGCGGTATCTCCATGCTGGAAAACGGAGAGCGCGAGGGCATCAACACTATGCGCTATTCCGAATCGGAAATCCGCCGTATTGGCCGCGTCGCTTTTGACATCGCCATGAAGCGCAACAAGAAAGTGTGCTCCGTGGACAAGGCAAACGTGCTGGAGACCACCGAGTTGTGGCGTCAAGTGATGATCGAACTGGCAAAGGAATATCCAGAGGTCGAACTCTCCCACATGTACGTGGACAATGCCGCGATGCAGCTCATCCGCGCGCCCAAGCAGTTCGACGTGATGGTCACCGGCAACATCTTCGGCGACATCTTGTCCGACGAGGCTTCGATGCTGACCGGCTCCATCGGTATGTTGCCGTCCGCCTCGCTGGACGCCAACAACAAGGGCATGTATGAACCCAGCCACGGCTCTGCTCCAGACATCGCGGGCAAGGACGTGGCCAATCCGCTGGCGACGATTTTGTCCGCCGCGATGATGCTGCGTTACACCTTTAACGACGAAGCGCACGCAGTGCGTATCGAAGACGCGGTGAAAAAGGCGCTGGCACAAGGCTTCCGCACCGCCGACATCTGGACGGAAGGCACGAACAAAGTCGGTTGTGCGGCAATGGGCGACGCGGTGGTGGCGGCGCTGTAAAATATTGGGAAGGGAGACGAGGGAAGGGCGAAGGGTGGCGCAATGTTGCGCACAGTGCGGTTTCACACGTCCCCCTTGAGCGCCAAAGGCGCGTTCCCTTCCCTAATTTGAAGAGGAAGCAATGATGAAAGTAGGCTTGATCGGTTGGCGCGGCATGGTCGGTTCCGTGCTGATGCAGCGGATGCGCGAAGAGCGCGATTTTGATTTGATCGAGGCGGTGTTCTTCACCACCTCCAACGTCGGCGGCGCAGCGCCCTCCGAGGGTCGCGGCGTGCCGTTGAAGGACGCTTTTGATCTGAGCGCGTTGATGGCGATGGAGACCATCATCTCTTGTCAGGGCGGCGACTATACCACCGAGATATTTCCTAAGCTGCGCGCGGCGGGTTGGAGCGGTTACTGGATCGACGCCGCTTCCACCCTGCGCATGGAAGACGATGCAGTGATCGTGCTCGATCCGGTCAACCTCGACCTCATTAAGGCCAACATCGCCAACGGTGGCAAGAACTTCATCGGAGGTAACTGCACCAACTCCATACTCTTGATGGGCTTGGGCGGGCTATTCCGCGCTGGAGTGGTGGAGTGGGTATCTTCGATGACCTATCAAGCCGCTTCCGGTGCTGGTGCACAGAACATGCGCGAACTGCTGAATCAGATGGGCGCAGCACACGCTTCGGTGGCTGATCTGCTGGCTGATAGCAAGTCCGCCATTCTGGAGATCGACCGCAAACTGGCCGAGACTATGCGCTCGGCTGAGTTTCCTACCGAGCATTTCGGCGCGCCGCTGGCGGGCAGCCTGATCCCGTGGATCGACAAGGCGCTGGACAACGGTCAGTCCAAGGAAGAGTGGAAGGGGCAGGCCGAGGTGAACAAGATTCTCGGCACCTCGGCGACCATTCCGGTGGACGGGCTGTGCGTGCGCATCGGCGCGATGCGCTGTCATAGCCTAGCGCTGACGCTCAAGCTCAAGCGCGACCTGCCGCTATCTGAGATCGAGGCGCTCATCAAGAGCGGCAACCCTTGGGTCAAGTTCGTTGCCAATGATCGAGCACTTTCGGTCAAGGAATTGACCCCGACTGCCGTGACCGGCAAGTTGGATATTGCTGTTGGTCGAGTGCGTAAGCTGAATATGGGGCCGGAATACATGAGCGCCTTTGTCTGCGGCGACCAATTGCTGTGGGGTGCGGCCGAGCCGTTGCGTCGTACCTTGCGGATTTTGCTGGGTAAATAGTATGGTAGTGCGGCGTGCAGGCTGGTAGAGTTTGCGCCTGCCGTTTTCAAGTGCTGTGAGTGCTGGCTCGACCAGACTAGGGAGTGAGATATGGGCAATGAAAGTAAGCTGAACACCCGCCTGAAATTGCTGGCTGTCGCCGTTGGTTTGGCTTGCAGCAGCATGGCAGGAGCTGCTGCGCTAGGCAATATTTCCGTACAGTCTGGGCGCGGTCAGCCGCTGCAAGCAGAGATTGAGCTGGCCTTGGCGAATCCTGCCGAGGTGGATGGACTGGTGGTCAAGGTCTATTCCCCCGAAGAGTATTGGAATCCCAGTAGTACGCCTCCTGAAACCAGCTTGCGTAATATTTCTGCGCGTACCGAGCGACGCCCTAATGGTAGCTATGTGGTCAAGGTCGCGTCGCCTTCCTTGGTCGATGTTCAGCAAGTTGCGCTGTTAGCTGAAGTGAGCTCATCTGAAGGCCGAAGTGTGCGCGAATATATCGTGCCATTGCCTAAGATTCATTCCCTAGTGGCCACTGACGTTAAAGATCAGGAGCCTAAATCGGCTGATGTGTCAGTGCAGGTAAAGTCCGGTGATACCCTGAACAAGATCGCACGCGACAACAAGCCTGCCGAAGTAAGCATGGAACGTATGCTGGTTGCGCTGTATCGCGCAAATCCTCAGGCATTCAGCGGCAAGAATATGAATCGTCTCAAGGCGGGTAAGGTGCTGCGGATGCCGACGGAGGAGGAGCTGGCAATGGTCACTCAGCCCTCCGCACGAAAGACGATCCACGTTCAAGTCGCTGATTGGAATGCGTATCGTCAGAGACTATCAGCCGGTGTGGCTGCTCCAGCCAACGAAGAGTCTGCTCAAGAGTCATCTGGCAAGGTCGGTAGTGCAGTGTCCGCTCAGGATGCTGCTGATAAAGCCCCTCATCAGGAAGTGTTGAAGCTTTCTAAGGGCGATGCGCCCGGTGGGGAGAAAGCAGCGGCTGAGGTCAAGTCGCTTAAAGAAAAACTCCACGCGATGGAGGAAGACCTGACTGCTCGCGAACAGGCCTTGCAGGAGAGCAAGGATCGCATCGCGATGCTGGAAAAGAACAATCGCGAGATGCAGCGCCTGCTAGAGTTGAAGTCTGCGGCAGTTGCTCCCGCCGAGCCCGCTAAGCTCGAAGAGCTGGCTCAGTCTGCGCCAGAGGCGGTTTCGGCGGTCGAGCCTTCCGCTCCAGCGGCTGTTGAGCCTGTTTCAGCAGCTCCGGCTGTCCCCGAGTCCAGTGTGGTAGAAGCGGAACCTGCGGCGGCAAAAGCGGGCTCCAATGTTCCCAAGATTTTGTGGGGCGGTGCTGCGGCGCTGCTTATTGGGTTAGGTGCGTTCCTGTTCATGCGTCGCAACCGCAAGGACAAGTCTGCGGCCAAGAAGCCTGTGCAACCTGCCGCTATGACATCAGCACCGACGCTCCCAGATTCGTCTGAATTGTTGGTTAGTTCCGCCGTTGCGGAAGAGGGGGCGGAGGCGTTGGTCGATCTGACTGGCGAGCCGTTGGCTGAAGCTGAGGCAGAGCCAGTCGAGTCGGTGGAACCATTGGTTTCGCCGGAGCCACAGGTCGAGGCAGCACTGAAGGAAGAGGTTTCGGAACAGTTTTCGGCGGCGGTATTCGCAGTGTCAGAAGCTGATGAACAAGCGGCAAAGGCGGCTGCTGATTTGGAATCTGGCTTCTCTGCGCTGGATGATTTCCCCGGATTTGTAGAGCCAGCACCTGCGTCTGTAGCTCAGCCGGTTGATGTGCCTGTATTTGAAGCGCCAGCGGATGTGGAGGCTGAAGTTGCCGTCGAACAGCCAGCTCCCGCGGTCAGTATGGACTTCGATATTCCCTCTTTTGTCTCGAGCAAAACGCCAGATATTGAGCAGGATAGTCGGGCGGATGAGCCTGAGATACTTCTGGATGAAGAGGCTGAGTCGGTCATGACGGAGCCTGTTGCAGCGACGATGCAGCCCGTGCAAGAGGCTGTTGAATCGCAGGTTCTGGCTGACGATTCAGAGCAAGTTGCGGCGTCAGTGCAACCCTCAGTCGTGCCTTCGGTGATGGAGGTGGCGCAAGCCGTGTCGCCTGTTGTGGAAGATACACATGCGCCGATTCCGGTTGAGCCAGTTGTTGAGTCGGTATCCGAGCGTTCTGCGGTGGCTGAATCCGTTCTGGCCACTCCTGCGGCGGTACCGCCACCTGCTGTATCCGCTGCTGCAGCGGTGAAGCCCATTGAAGAGGTTCCGCTAGAGCTGGATATCCCCACCATCGCAGACTTCAATCCGCCTGAAACCTCCTCGCTGCCGCCGATGCCGGGTATGGAAGGCGTTGATCTGAATATGATCGATGACACCAACCTGACCGAGGAGGAGTTGCAAGCCAAGGGCGAACACTGGCTGCAAGTCACGACCAAGCTGGATCTGGCACGTGCCTATCAGGAGATGGGTGATGATGCTGGCGCGCGCGAGATTCTCGAAGAAGTGCTTACCGAAGGGGATGCCGAACAGAAAGCGACGGCGGAGCAGTTGTTGCAATTGCTGCCGCCGGCCTGAGTCGGTGTTGTGTCTTGATACGGCGGCCAGCACTGTTGGCTGCCGTTTTTATTTGAGGGATCGTTGATGCTGCATCCGGCGGCGCAAATCTTGCTCTGGATTTTCCTGACGTTGGCTTTGCAATTGGCTCAGCCCCTATTGCTGGCAGGACTAGGTGTGGGGTTGTTCTTTGCTGCGCTACTGATGGCGGCAGACAAGCTGCGTCAGTTGTTGCGCCGCACTCGTTGGATCATGCTTTCGTTGCTCGTCATTTATGCTTGGACGACGCCGGGTATCCTCTTGATCGAAAGTCTTCCTGCCTTAAGTCCAACTACTGACGGAATTCAGGATGGAGCATTGCAGCTCGGGCGCCTGTTCTGTGCGTTGGCAGCATTGGCGATTTTGTTGACTCGGCTTGATACGGCTCAACTCATTAGCGGTCTGTATGGCTTGTGTCGGCCATTGGGTTTCTTTGGGCTGGCGCGTGATCGGCTGGCTGTGCGTTTGGCGTTGACGCTACATTATGCGGAGTCAGCTATGCTAAATCGTGATTCGGGTTGGCGCGCGAGCCTAGAGCGGATGCTTGAGCCAGTCGAGGTAGCTCCGGGAGTGATCGAGTTGCCGCATTTTGATGTGGGTGCGCGCGATGCTATAGCGCTGAGTGTGGGGTTGACGTTGTTGGTTTGGGTGTCGCTATGAGAATAGCGTTGGGTGTGGAGTACGATGGTAGTTCGTATTACGGTTGGCAGTCGCAGCCGCACGGCAATACTGTACAGGATGTATTGGAGGCGGCGCTTTCGGAGATCGCCTGCGTACCCAGCTCGGTGATCGCTGCGGGTCGCACCGATACCGGCGTCCACGCGCTGGAGCAGGTTGTCCATTTCGATACCGAAGTTGTGCGGCCACTGTCCGCTTGGGTGCGCGGAGTTAACGCGAAGTTGCCAAAGAACGTGTCTGCGCTATGGGCGCATGCAGTGCCAGAGGAGTTTCATGCGCGCTTCTCAGCCCGTGGTCGCCGCTACCGCTATCTATTGCTGGATCGTTCGGTGCGGCCCGCCATTCAGCACGGAAAAGTGGGTTGGTTCCATTTGCCGTTGGATATTGATGCGATGCGCCTTGCGGCCCAATATCTGCTGGGGGAGCACGATTTCAGCGCGTTCCGCGCAGCAGAGTGTCAAGCTAAATCGCCGCTCAAGCATTTGCGGCAACTCGACATCCGGCGCGAAGGTGATCTGATCATATTCGAGTTCGCCGCCAACGCTTTTTTGCATCACATGGTGCGTAACCTAATCGGCACGTTGGTCTATGTCGGCAAGGGAAAGCACCCGCCGGAGTGGGTGGGGTCGGTATTGGACAGTCGGTCACGCGCTTTGGCGGCACCAACATTTGCCCCCGATGGCTTGTATTTCTGTAGCGCGGAATACGAAAGCAAGTGGGGGCTGCCTAGCTCGCGTTGAGTTGAGCTATTTTTCTTCTGGGTAACAGCAGATCGGCCCATTGAAGTCTTGACTCAAGCTCGCTGCGATCGCATTGACCAGTTCGGCGACCTCTTCTGCTGAAAAATGCGCTAATAAGCGGTTGGCTAATTCAGGGGTCAGCGCGACGGTGCGCTCGCGGCCATCGGGTAGATGTACTTGTACACCAGCTAGTCGCTTATCCACCCAGCCTTCTCGCTGGAGCGCCAGCTCCGATTGCTCATCTAGCAGCGTGTCGTAGCAGGCCTCGATTTCATCCATGGTCTCATCTGCCAAGTCATCCGAAATGCTTACGATGGTGCCGCCCATCAAATCTTCACGAGCATCCCAGCCTACTGAGCGCTGCTCCAGCAGAGTGACGAAACGCGACTGCAATACCTCATCGAAAAATACGTATTCCATGGTGATGGTCAACTAAGTGAGTGGGGCGCGCATTCTACACCGATGCTGTTAGGTGGAGGCTGTACGGCTGCGGCACAATGACGACAAGCCAATGCGGTGATCCACACCTATATTGATACATCAGGATATTGCCCCGATTTATTACGTTTTATTGGCTTAATTGGGCCAACAAAGAGCAGGGGGATATCCCGATGATGACGAGGTGGCTGCTGCAATAGGATAAGTATTTCGAGGTGCACGCTAGTGCTACTCCTAGGTTGTGCGGTTGCTGAAATGCTTGGTGAAAATATCGTGAAAATGGTTTTGACGGGGAGCGTGGTTTGTGTATAATTCGCGCCTTTGCAAAACCCCATTCATCGAGGTTGTCATGTACGCAGTAATTAAAACTGGTGGTAAGCAGCATCGTGTTTCGCTGGGCGAAACACTGAAAATTGAAACCGTCGAGGGCGATGTTGGCGCAGCTATCGTTCTGGACAAGGTCTTGTTGGTTGCCGATGGCGACAAACTAAGCATGGGTAAGCCGCTGGTTGCTGGCGCTACCGTGCAAGCCACGATCGTGTCGCACGGTCGTCACGACAAGGTGCGTATCTTCAAGATGCGTCGTCGTAAGCACTATCAAAAGCGCCAAGGACATCGTCAAAACTACACTGAAATCCGCATCGACGGTATTTCTGCTTAAGCACTGAAGGAGCAATAAGATGGCATCGAAAAAAGGTGGTGGTAGTACCAGTAACGGCCGCGACTCGCACTCGAAACGACTTGGAGTGAAGAGCTACGGCGGCGAACTGATCAGCGCAGGCAGCATCATCATTCGTCAACGTGGTACGCAAGTGCACGCTGGCGACAATGTTGGCATGGGCAAGGATCATACCCTGTTCGCCAAGATCACCGGCAAGGTGGTTTTTAGCATCAAGGGCGCCCTGAAGCGCAAGACTGTAAGCATCGTCGCAGCTTAAGCGCGGCCTGCTCAGGTTACAATGAGCCCTATCGCAAGGTAGGGCTTTTTGCTTTGTGTAAGTTTCGCATTAAGTCGTGCCGCACGGTACTCAATGTAATCTGGACTCAATGACCAAATGAAATTCATAGACGAATCAAAGATCGAGGTTATCGCCGGTAACGGCGGCAATGGCGTTGCTAGTTTTCGCCGCGAAAAATATATCGCTAAAGGCGGCCCTGATGGTGGTGATGGTGGGCGGGGTGGCAGTGTGTTCGCAGTCGCTGATCGCAATATCAATACGCTGGTGGATTACCGTTTTGCGCGTATCCATCGGGCCAAAAGTGGCGAGTCGGGGCGAGGTGCGGATTGCTATGGCAAGGGCGCGGACGACATTATTTTGCGGATGCCTGTTGGCACAGTGATTACCGACATCAATTCCGGCGAGGTCATTGCTGACTTAGAGCGCGATGGTCAACAAGCGCTGGTGGCACAAGGAGGTAAGGGGGGATTGGGCAATCTGCACTTTAAGTCCAGTACCAATCGCACGCCGCGCCAATGCACGCCGGGTGAGGAGGGCGAGCGCCGCGATCTACAGCTGGAATTGAAGGTGCTGGCCGATGTTGGTCTGCTGGGAATGCCTAATGCTGGCAAATCGACCTTTATCCGCTCCGTATCCTCGGCGCGCCCCAAAGTTGCTGACTATCCGTTTACCACGCTGCATCCGAATCTCGGTGTCGTTCGAGTCTCTGCCGAACGAAGCTTTGTTATTGCCGATATTCCTGGTCTGATCGAAGGGGCGGCGGAAGGTGCAGGGCTGGGTCACCAGTTCCTACGCCACTTGTCACGTACTCGTTTGTTGCTGCATCTGGTGGATATCGCGCCACTCAATCCAGAGACTGACCCGGTGCATGAGGCGCGAGCTATTCTCAACGAGTTGAGAAAGTACGATGACGAACTGTACGATAAGCCGCGCTGGTTAGTATTGAATAAGCTAGATTTGGTTGAAGATCGTGACGAGCGCGTGGCGGCCTTCCTCTCAGAATTCAAGGAATTTGACCGTCAATTTGCAATTTCTGCGATCAACGGTGAAGGCACGAAAGAATTGACCTACGCCATCATGGAGCATTTGCAGCAAGCGGCGCGAGCCGAAGATGAGATCGCTGCGGAAAGTGCTCAGGAAACCGATACGCCCGTACTATGAAAACCTTGCTTGCCCATTGTCAGCGCCTCGTCGTCAAAGTCGGTAGTAGTTTAGTCACTAATCAAGGCGCAGGTTTGGATCATCAGGCCTTGTCGAATTGGGCGCGTCAAATTGCTGCATTGCGTGAGAGCGGGCATCAAGTAGTGCTGGTTTCGTCTGGTGCCATTGCCGAAGGCATGCAGCGCTTGGGGTGGAAGGCTCGTCCAAGTGCCGTGCATGAGCTACAAGCCGCCGCTGCTGTGGGGCAGATGGGTTTAATCCAGGCGTACGAAAGCTGCTTCAGCCAACTTGGCTTACGTGCAGCACAAGTGCTGCTTACCCATGCTGATCTGGCCGACCGCGAACGCTATCTCAATGCCCGTTCCACGCTGCTTACTTTGCTAGAGTTGGGTGTGGTGCCTATCATCAACGAGAATGACACCGTGGTCACTGACGAGATCAAATTCGGTGACAACGACACGCTGGGTGCATTGGTCACCAATCTGATCGAAGCCGATGCTTTGGTGATTCTCACCGATCAGCCCGGTCTGTACACCGCAGACCCACGCAAAGACCCATCTGCTACCCTCGTAGAGCATGCTCAGGCGGGGGAGCCTACTCTAGAGCTGATGGCCGGTGGGGCTGGCAGCAGCATAGGTCGAGGTGGCATGATCACCAAAATATTGGCAGCCAAGCGTGCCGCTCGCAGCGGTGCTCATACCGTCATCGCCTCGGGACATGAGCGTGATGTGCTGGTGCGCCTAACTCAAGGTGAAAGTATCGGTACCTTGCTGGAAGCGCCGCAGCTGATCTTGGCCGCACGAAAACAGTGGTTGGCCGACCACCTACAAGTGGGCGGGCAACTCCAGCTCGACGCCGGAGCAGCACGAGTTTTGCGTGACGAAGGCAAGAGCCTGTTGCCGATTGGTGTGACCGAGGTGATAGGTGAGTTTGAGCGCGGAGCCGTGGTTGCATTGCTGGATGAACAAGGGCGAGACATCGCTCGTGGACTAGTCAACTACAGTGCAACCGAATCCCGTCGCATTGCCCGCCATCCAAGTAGCGCCATCGAGTCGATATTAGGTTACGTTGACCAGATGGAATTGATTCATCGAGACAATCTGGTATTACTGTAAGCGTTCCGATGCTTGGATAAGCCACTGAAATAAACTGGGTTGAACGTCGATCATCTCCTTTCCTTCAAATTTATCGAAAAAGGCGTGAAAAAAATTTTTTGTTTGCTATAATGCGCGCCTTCGCAAATCAACGCGACGATGCGCCGGTAGCTCAGCTGGATAGAGTACTTGGCTACGAACCAAGGGGTCAGGAGTTCGAATCTCTTCCGGCGCACCATATATTCAAGGGGTTACAGAAATGTAGCCCCTTTTTATTTGTTGGCGCGTAGCTGAATCGTAGCCAAATCCCCCGAATCGTTACCCACTAGCTTTAAGCTGGACAGGCGATCCACATACTCGGTGAGGTGTTCGCTCGATAGGTGAGCATACTTTCTCACCATTTCCACGCACTCCCAACCGCCCAACTCTTGCAGAACGTGCAGCGGTGTTCCTGCTTGCACATGCCAGCTTGCCCACGTATGGCGCAGGTCGTGCCACCGGAAGTTCTCGATGCCCGCTGCAACCAATGCTTTCCGCCATGCCTTCGTGTTGACCTGCACAATCGGATTGCCGTGGTAGCTGAATACATGCGTTGCGTGATTGCCGATCTGTTCACGGATTACGATGACAGCGGCAGCACTCAACGGCACTGCAATAGCCTTTCTCGCCTTGGCCTGATCCGGGTGTATCCATGCCGTGCGTCGGGTAAGATCAATCTGTGACCATTGCAAGCCTGTGACGTTTGCACGCCGCAAGCCGGTTTCCAGAGAGAACTTCACCATCGGCACAAGATGTTTTGGCAAAACAGTTAGCAGCCTGTCAGCTTCATCGTGGGTAATCCAGCGCACCCGCCGCTTTGGCTCAGGTAGCATCCGAATGCGAGGGACACGATCCAGCCACTCCCATTCGTTACTTGCCTTGCGTAACACCGCCCGAATCACTTCATTGACGCGATTGACTGAACTGTTCTTCACATTCTCAGCCATGCGCGCAGCCATGATGCTATCCAGTAACTCGCGGTTGATTTCATCCAGCATCCGACCATTCAGAAAGCGATCCAGCCAGCGCAAATGGGTCTTGTCGCTACACTGTGACGCTTTGTGCGTAGTTTCCGCCAGATAACGGACAACCGCTTCATTCCAAGTATGGCGAGGCTTTACGCCCAACCGTGCTTGATCCCACATCGACGCTTTCAGCTTGTCGTGGTACTCCTCGGCTTTTGCTTTGTCGGCAGTGCCAGTGCTTTGCTGTATGCGTCGTCCATCGTGGGCGATGATTTTGATCCACCAATAGGGTGAATCTTTGCGTTGAAAGAGTGACATAGTTGAACCTCCGTATGTTCACCCTGCAACACCCGCCGCGCATATTGTGAGCGGATATGCTCCAACAGGTCAACCTCAACAAACACCCAGCACTTGCCAATCTTGGCACCGGGTATTTCACCCGCCCGTGCTTTAGTTTGCAACGTGACCGGATGGATTTTGAGTAGCACTGCGGCTTGTGGCACGGTGAGTGTGCTCATGGCATCACTTCCAAGAACACGCCCAGCCGCACAAGCTGTCATTTTTCCAGACGAAGCCGACCGATCCTGCGGCCTCTCGAAGCTGGTCTAGGGAAATGTCCTCTAAATTCATACCGGGTTGCGGAACAATGGAGACTGATTCCGCACACACGGGAATAGAGCGGGAGGCGCGGAAGCGGTGAGCATTCAGACTGCGTTGACCGGTGGCAAACGCTTTGACCAGATACTTGCCAAGGTAACGCACCAGAAAGAGCCGCTGATCCTTGCGCGAACCTTTAGGGGCGCTCACGTCGATATTGCCGTCCCCCACTACCTCACGCCAATGAGCGCGCAACAAATCGACATCCTGCCGCCCACGAACTGCCAAATGCCAATGCCATGCGCCACGCGCTTGCTGTTCTGCCACGGCGATATAAATCCAGTCAGGCAGGCTGACCTTTACCTTGCGCACGAAGCGGTTCAGATCATCGGCAGCGCGTTTGAAATCGGTGACATTCTCCCGATAGGTAAGGGTAAGCAGATGGTTAGCATTGGCAGACAGGATCAAATGCCGGAGGCGCGATTTTGCGCGACGAACGGCGCGGTCTTCATTTTTGGAACGCTCCGATGATTCACCACGAGCCGCTTTATTGGCAGGAACTTCACCCACGAACGACCAGCCGATCTCCGCCATGTTTTTGCCATAGTTGCGTAAGGTGATGCGGTAGCGTGCGTTGGAATATGTCCTCTTTTCAAGTCTAGGGGCGGCTGCGCCGCCCCCCCCGCCTGATTCACCGGCCTGCGCAGCTTGAACGGGCGCAGTTGCCACCTCGCTACCCTCACGACCGCCGCCCCGGCGCGCGCCAAGGCGCGCATCCCGGTCGTCGTTCGTAAGGGCAGCTCCGGCGGCTGGATTAAAACCTAGGGGATGCTGATTCATTTCGTACTCCTGTGTGGTTGAGGGAGTACGAATTAAATTGCAGGTATGTGGCCGGAAAAATGGCTCACGGACAGTTTAATTCTGGCTTGGCGCAAACCGGAATTAAACTATCTATATTTCAGCGTGTTGCAATCGTCCAAATTATGTGGGAGGGGAATTGTTTTTGCGCCTTCGTCCTCTCTTCTGCGATGGATCGCGTGGATCGACTTCACCTAGCCATGCGCAAACCGTCTCAAAGTCATAGCTTGATCCACCACCGAGATTTTGCACTTCCGGAGTATTTGCAACATCCTTGATCGTGCTCTTGGGGGCATCGCGCCATAAGGCTAGGGAAATTTGCTGACAAGCGTACTTACAGCGGTAGTAATCAAGATTCTTAGGCGGATGGGGCGGCTCAGGCTCGAATGTGTCGGATGACGTAGCGGCGGAGGTGGGAGCAAAGTTTTCTTGCCACTCGTACTCAATACCCCAGCCGGATGGGAACCAAAATTCAGGGAGCGGTACCTTATGGCGCTCGCACCACTCCTGCATAGCTTGGCGCTCAATGACTGCCCATTTGAGAAGCTTTCGATCAAACCGTTTGCCCCAATAGCAATCTGTTATCTCACGCAACCAGTAGTAAATATGAAGCTTTGCTTCTTCTGGATCGTCCCCATGATATTTCGAGTATTCAAGACTTACGCAGTCTAAGCGACCATGATGAATTTCCTCGGCTAGCAGGCGTAAATTGTCACGCACCGCCATTGGGATATTGAACCAATACCGATCTGGATCATAGCCAGCCCAGCGAAAGGCAATTTCCCAAGAGGTAAGAGCTTCAGAAAGTATGGGCATGGGCTTGTTAACGTGAAGATCAGGGGCGCGGCTTTATCGCGCAGCGTCCCCTAGAACGTAGGTTAGGATTGACCATGGGCGTGAGGCCGGTCATAGACTAGATACTTGTAATAAAATAGCGACTTGATTACATGATGCAGATTATGCATTTCGCGGAATGAGACGAGCAGCAAACGCATGAAATCAAGAAACGCAAGGTCCTTCCCCTGAGCTTTATCGAGACGGCCGCCATCTGGAAAATAAGTGATGATTTGTGTTGCCTGATCATACAGAACATTATTGTGAGCGACGGCGTTGCGCAGTCCAAGATTAAAAACATCTTGGGAGAGATTGTACCAACAATCGTCGAGGTACTTGAACTTGTCGGAAAGAGTCTTTTCGGATAACTTTTGCAAACTACTCAACGAGCCTCCATCAACAATCCTAAATGAGTTTGCGTCTCCTCTATGCAAGAGATTATTTATCCCGGCGAGCAGTACGAGTTGTCTGCCAATAATCTCCAGAATGTCTTTGTAGAGATCCTTAAAGCTAAAGAAATCGCTTGAAGAGACGCGGCCGGCGACAATTTCCGACTCATTTCCTTTGATGAGATCGAGAAATAGTGCGGGCCGCAATGGCAACTCAGCATCAAATATCTTTGGGTAGACTCTCAGGCAATCTCTCTGAAGGGTGTCCATGAATCCGGAACCGAATATCTCTTCAATAAACGAATTTAAGGACTCTCTGTTGAACCCGGACAATATCCTCGGCAATCCTTCCGAAATCTCCCTCCCGTGTTCATGCACAACAAATGGGAAGAAGGCCTTCGCTATGACCCGGTAAAGAGTAGCGTTCAGGTCTTGCGGAAGAAGAGATTGTTCTTGATCTTCCTCCAAGTATTCCGCCGCCCTTCGTTGGAAGAGTTGCTTATTCTTCCCATGGTATAGATTGATTATCCGCTTCAGATATTCAGCCTTTGGATAGAGTTGGTTCAGAGCATGCAACTTGGCAGCATGAAACTGTGATATCTCAAAAGCTTTCCTTCGGTCCCCGCCTGTCGCTTTCTCCACTTGTGCAAGCGAAGCAAACCATGGAGTTTCGCCCATCACATACTCGCCGTATTTGACTGGAAAATCCAAGTGAAGATCGACAAACGGATTGGCTCTGGTGAATGGGCCATGCGCTTGCTGCTTAGATGGTTTGCACCCCCCATAACTAAAATTGGAACGAGGGGCCTCAGAGATGTCTAATACGATTTCCAGTTGCGTATGACAATGTGGGCATGAAAATTGGATCGGTTGAATGAGCCGATTCGAATATCCGATCCTGCAGTCAGTATCTAGTTCACACGTATTACAGGTAATTGTCATGCACGTATTCATAAATACTCTACCTATTTGATGCGAAATCCTAACCGTTGGAGGTAAGGGGCGCGGAGCCGGCTTACCGGCGGAGCGTCCATCTTGACCGAAGGGTTAGGTGGTTTACCTTCGTGAGACATAGCGTACGAGCCTCTGAAACCAAGAGTCTTTTCCATTTTGTTGAGAAGTGCTTAGTGAAGTAGGACGTACAGCCTTCCCGTCTTCTTCGAGCTTCTTCCCAATTTGTCTAGTAAAACCTTGGAGATGCCAGTAAGCCTTTTTTGCTGCATTTAGATCATATGTAACGCCGCGCCTCAATTCCGCATGTAGATGAATTGCATTTCGCATACTGTAGACATCACATACAACGTCCTTGATCTCCTGGTTAATTAAGCCAATTTTCCTAGCGGTCTCAGCCTTGTCTTCAAACACGATTTTTCGTTCGTCAATCTGGCGCGTTTCGTTCTCGAATACTTGGATAGTGCCTTGGGGGGTGTATTGGCTTTGAATTTTGGCACGTAGGTTTGACGATATATTTATTGGCTTCTTATGTTCGTAATTTGTCAGGCTGATAACTTCAGGGGACGTGGCGTAGTCGTTCAATAGAATGTGATGAAGAACAGCCTCGTAAATTGAGGCATATAGCAGTATCTGAACTTTGCACTGGGCAACAAGCATGCCGTTGTTAACTTGCAGCCCCTCAAGCAACTTGTATATGTACCTAGCCGCTCTAAACTCGTCTTCTAAACGACTTTTCAGTGCTACATCTGAAATAAACCAGAAGTAACTTTTGTAGAAAGAATCATGAGGGAGATGTCTATCAACGTAGTCAGCGATTGTTTGTCGAGTTCTTTTTTTGAAAGCCATACGAATACAGGTTAAACCTAACGTTAAGGGACACCCGAAAGAATGCCGTGAAAGGTACCTTAGAGGTGTATATTATGGCATCGTCTGTGCAATGCCTTGATTTGTTGTCAGAAAAATTATGGCAACATCCTAATTTGTTCGATAAAAGCACCACAATCAAATGTGCATGGAGTATTGAGTGGATATGGTAGTAATAGTTTGTATGAAGTGCATTAGGCATGAATTAAATCACACACTAGATTTTGGCGGAATATGCCAAGTTATCTATGCAATTAGATATAGGGGATGAACAGGCCGCCCAATACTACTAGCACGTAGCTACATCGTAGCTGCTGCTGATAATTTTGGCGCTTTCTAGCGCTTTGCGTAGCTGGTTATGAAGTTGGCGGGTGTTGCAGGTGATTGATTAGTAATGATACTGTTCTGATGGGGTGTCCCTACGAACCAAGGGGTCAGGAGTTCGAATCTCTTCCGGCGCACCAATCATGCATGAATGTGGGCACTTGATTACTAGTGCCCATTTTCATTTGATGCAGTCCGTGGGCGAGGGCGGTGTAGCTTCCCTTGATGACAGCCTCGTCATCATTCACCAAGACCTCGTCCACTAGTAAGCTGATGTACGCCTTGGCAATCCCAGAATTCTTCGATAGCAACTGGTTCCGCAAGGCACGTCCGAACTGCTCGACCTGACTTGGTTTCAGGTATTCGATCTCTCGGGGTAATTCGCCAGAACATTTCTCCTCGGCGATCTGGATGGTCAGTGCTTCACGCGCCGTCTTGATGTTCTGCATCCGCTGATGAGTCAACTCGTCCAGTTCCACGATCCCTGACTCGATTGCTTCCAGCAGACGATGCTGCCGCTCGTCCTGAGCTTTAAGTTGACGTTCCAAATCAGAAACACGCGTGTGTCGAACATCCTTTCTGGCTTGGATACGCTGCCGCAGAGTCTCCATCATGCTCTGGATCCGATCTGGAGCGAGTATCCGATTTGCCAACTGCTCGATGACGATTTGATCGACCTTCTCCATTGGCAGGTTGCGGCTGTCGCACGCATGACCACCTTCGTTACGCTTGCGCGTGCATTTGTAATAGCGATACGTCCCGCTCTTGCCAGTAGCCAAGGTCATGGCGCGACCGCAACGACACTTGATTACACCCGCCAGCAAAAGTGGTGAGGCTAACGTTTTAGGTGGAATGGTCGCATTCTCCGGTGAGCGAGACTCACGCAACTTACGCACCTGCTCATATTGATTTGCATCCACGATGGCCGGAATCAGGGTTTTCACCCACTCCTCGGGTGGACGGTTGCAGTTGCTTCTCGAATCTCGGACATTGAAGTAATACTCCCCCATATATAAGGTATCCGACAGAATGGTGCTCACCTTCTGCACATTCCAAGGTCTACCCCGCATCAGGAGGCCGGATTTCGTCAGGTGGATTGCGATTTCCTTAAACCCCATCCCGAGGCTACTCAGATACAGACGATAGATCTGCCGCGCCACATTTGCCTCATCCGCATGGATTGCGAGCTTCTTCTTTTTGCGCCCGCGTGCGCCGGAGACATCTGTAGACACCGCCACATAACCAAACGGCGCGCGACTGCCGTTGAAATATCCCTGACGGGCATTCTCTTTCATCGCTCGGGAAGTGTGTTTTGATGTTTCCTGCGACTGGTAGCCATCAAACATGCGGATGATATTGCGCACCAACTCACCGTTGGAATCCTCGGTCGTCGGTTGCGTGATCGAGAACAGTTTTACGCCGTTGCGCTTGAGCATACGCTCGCGCACACCGGCCTCAATGCCGTCACGGAAGAACCGCGAGTGCGAATGCACGATGATGGCTTCAAACATCGGTGGTTTTGCCAAGGCATCAGACATCATTTTCTGAAAGATGGGGCGCTTGTCGTCCGTCGCGCTCGCTCCAGGCTCAACATATTTGGCAACGACTATATGGCCATTCTGCTTAGCCCAATCTTGCATCTGTCTGAGCTGGTCAGGAATCGACAAATCGTTCTCGGCTTGCCGGACAGTTGAGACTCGGGCATAAAGTGCTATCAGCATAAGACCTCCTTCTGACTCATTTGACTCATGGCTGCCGCGATACGGCTATCGGGCATGATGTGATCCATCTCAGCCGTCAATTCGCTGAATATAGATAACAGGAACTCGATCTCAGCGTCAGCTGGCAAGCTTGCGACTGAATTGAATCGAATCGTAATAGGGCACTCAGTTGTCCCGGGTGCTGGCGGGATGCTGCATGTCGGTGTTGGCATAGGCCACGTCTCCCCGAACACCTGATTGACTGAACAATCAGGTGATAAGAAGAGAGTGGTCGGCTGTAGCTTTCGGACTTTGTCGTCGCGAGCCTTTCGCACTTCCCCTGCGAGGGGCGATACTTGACCCGTTTCCAAGTAACCCGCCCTCTCAGAAAGCCAGTCACTACCGTTAAGCTGCCCAATAAACGGGCGCACAAGGCATGTCTACAAATGCAGACATCCGACGGTTGACCAGTGCGAATCCGTCGGAGCCTTTAGTTCGCACGTTGATAATTTAATGTTGTCCATATTTTATAGCAAGCAATTTGTGAGGTATCTAACTGTATTAATTGATTTCTGAGTTGGATCGCGAAACTACTCCCCCGTGAGTGCGTCAGACATATCAAAGCAGGACAGGGGGTGGGGCTGCAACCCTCCCTCTGCCTTGCACTTAAAATGCCAATCCAAAAAATTGCTTGCTAGAAAACTCTAAGTCATTACGATATAGGTACAAAGACGCCCCGGTTCGCCGCCGTGGGAGGCCACTTTTTGTGGCCATTAGTATAATCTGCATGCCGATAGAGACAGGAATGCAGTTGTAAATGGCTCTCCTTAGTTAAGCCAACCCCACCCGTAAAACCGGTGGAACACGTCCAAAGGAGAGTACCGAATGTATTATCACTTATCGCCATACGCAAAACGTCTTCGGATAGAAGAGCTGATTTTGAGCCACTGTCTGAGTGTGGGCTTCACGACCGAGAAGATCGCCTCGATGCTGATTCCATCCAGCCGAGCCGATTATTGTTCCCGGCTAGCCAAACGCGGGCTATTGCGACTCACTAAGGAGTATGAAGATCGCCCCGCTTTCTACCTGCTGACACGCGACGGGTATGAGCTGGCCCAGAACTGGGCCAAGCGCCCGCTGAGGCACATATCTGAGGCTCGCAAGATTACCCGAGCCCACTTTGCGCATGAACATTTCATCGCTGAGATTGCGGCGTATCAGATTTCGCAGGGTGAGATCGATGACGTCATTATTCCCCGCATGGTCGAGCCGTTTATCACCGAGAGCTACTGCAAGTACAAGAGGTTTGATGCGATATTACTCGTACATCAAACTCCATTGACCGAGGGCAAGGTCATCGGCGTTGAATACGAGAATGGCGACTGGAAAACGGGCCAAGACCTGATCAATTTTGTCGACAAGCTCAAGTTGAGTCTGCTAAACCAAGCAGTTACCCACGTTGAGGTGTACACCAACGGAGTTGCCAAGCGGAATTACTACATGCGAGAGATCGAGAGGCGTTTCCATCCGAGCGCGCTTGAGCGGACGGTAGTGCTGGCCAAAGAACAACTGACGCTGGAGTAATCGCATGACTCATCAGATAGGCAAGTGTGTTGAGAAGATTTCGGCCCGACTTAGTCCAGAGGATGGAGCTAAGTTCAATGCAATCATGACGTTTCACGGCTGTAACCAAAGGGAGGTGGTTCAGCTATTGCTGAATCGCTACGGGTTGGATGAGACACCCGAGGAACCGATGCCTACGAGCCCGTCGCCATTCGACGAGATCGCCAAGCTGATTGAAAGCCGCGACCGAAAAATTCTCGATGAGATTCGGAAGATACGAGAGGCCGTCGCCGCAACTCAGACCAGCGTCGATAGTCAAGATTCGTATTTGGCGATTTTCGCTCAGTTATCCAGCGTAATCACAGGCATTATCGTGGTTTACCTGTACAGCGGCCCCATGATTAAGTGGATTTTTGGTCTGGTCCGGTAGTAGACAGGTTGTCGACAGCGTGTCGACAACCTGTCTACTTTGAAAAGCATTTGAAACGGGGCATCAGAAGCCGCCCCAGCAAACTTTCATTGGGAAGTCACCCATTTTGCAGCTGGACGCTTGCAAAATCATGGGCTTGCGGGCTGGACGCCCACACTTCACAACTCCAGCTTGCGCCGCCCCCGCTGCGCGGGTAAATCACTTTACCACCGTGTCGGCCTCGCTTCCGCGATTCCTCCACTCTCCGCTGGACGCTCCGTGTCAAACTGATTTACCCGCGTACCGGGGCGGGGGCTTTGCCCCCACGTCCTGACGTTCGCTTGGGCTCACTGCCTCACTGTCGTTCGCCCACGGACGCGGCTCCCCCAGCATCATCCAGCGCACCGTGGGCGGTGCTCGTCTGATGGGCTTCGACCTGAACGGTCCGCGCCCCGAGCAGCATCCTTGAGGATGCGTCGGCTCCCCAAGGCTGATGGAATCAGAACCTCACTCATTGCTCACGAAATATCTCAGCACCAAAATTGAATGCTAAGTGCTCATTATGAGTTCGGGAGCAGCTATAGCGTGTTCGGATTCCCGCAACTTTGGAAGTTTTCTGTAGAAAGCTGGGTTGGCTACACCGTACACCCTGCCAACCCCAGCATCAGCTTGACTATGTTCCGCCAGTTTGCCCTGTCCTTGAACGGCAGCAAACCATCCACCCAAGCGCCAGTCAGGCTATCCGCTGGTGCGGCCTAGAAAAATGTCACGCCAACATCCCCAGCTTCATTCATATCTCGGACGGCAAGCTGCACGAGGTGAATGTGCTCGACATGCTGATTCCAGAGCCGGGGGCATTTTATGTGATGGATCGCGGGTTTCTGGATTTTGAGTGGCTGTACGCCGTGCACCAGGCAGGCAGCTTCTTCGTGATTCGCGCCCAGTCGAACATGAAGTTCGAGCGACGCTACTCTCGTCCTGCCGGCAGAGCGGCGGGCATCATCTGCGATCAGATTGGCAGGTTGACCGGAACCCTTTCCTCGCAACATTACCCCCATACTCTGCGGCGCATCCGAATCAAGGTCTATATCCTTTGGTATATATTCCTTGCATTATATTTTGCATATAATGCGGCGAAAAAATTTCATTATGATTCATTTAGGGTATCACATGCGCCAGCGTAAAACCGAATTTCGTCGCAATGTTCTCGCAGTCACCTTAGCTGCCTCCTTTGCCACCCTCACTCCGCTGGCGCATGCGCTCCCTCAAGGGGGCGTGGTTGCAGCTGGGCAAGCAACGATGGGCACGGCGGGCACGGCGTTGACCGTTACCCAGACAACGGCCTCGGCAACCTACAACTGGCAGAGCTTCAATATCGGAAAAGCGGAGTCGGTGCATTTCCAGCAGCCGTCGGCGACTTCGGTGGCTTTGAACTATGTGCTTGGCAACACCAATTCCATCATCGATGGCAGATTGAGCTCAAACGGGCAATTGTTCCTGTCCAATCCCAACGGCATTCTGTTCGGTTCAACGGCGCAGGTGAATGTGGCTGGACTGACGCTCAATGCGGGTACGAGCCAGATCAGCAATGCAGGAACGATCAATGTAAACGGCGGCACACTGATCGCCAATGCAGGCATCATCAATAACACAGGCATTATTGAAGCTTCGAGTGTTACCAAAATAGGAGGCAAGGTTGTACTAACTGCCAATACTGCAGTGATCAACACTGGCGGCGTCCGCGCTAATGGTGTGACTGGTGGTAGTGTGCTTTTGAGTGCGGGTACCAGTGTGCTGCAAATGGGCAACATCCTAGCAAGCGGAAATATTGGTTCGGGCGGTGGGATTACCTTGAGTTCCGTTAATCGAATTATTCAGACAAGTAATGCACTTTCCCAAGCAAATGGAGTAACGAGTGGCGGAGCTATTAGCTATCGCAGCAATACTGCAACGGCGGAAGGTGGGTTATTGCTTTCCGGCACCATGAGTGCCAACGGCAATACGTCGGGTGGGAGTGTGGTTCTGACGGGAGCGAACGTGGAACTTTTAGCTGCCAAACTTACTGCCACAGGGATCGCTGCAGGTGGGACTATCAGCATCGGGGGGGGATTCCAAGGAAAAAATATTGCTATTGCCAATGCTCAGAAATCGAGTGTGAACGCAGCGACAACAATAAATGCCAGCGGCACCCAAGGTAATGGAGGCAATGTCGTTATCTGGTCGAATCAGCAGACCACTTTCTCAGGAAATATCAATGCTACTGGAGGTATTCAGGCTACTCGTGGAGGTCAAGTTGAGGTTTCTGGAAAGCAATTAGGGTTTAACGGCAGAATCAATACAGTGACTGCTAATGGTATCAGTGGCAGTCTGCTACTCGATCCGGTAAATATCACAATTCAAAGTATCACTGGTCCAAAAGTGCCGTTGGTCGTAATAAATAAGGCAGGAAGTTTGACTCAACTTCCTAATGGAAATTTGGTTATAAGCAATCCTGGTGATATGACTGTGGCACCTAGTGCTGGAGCTGTATGGCTATTAAATGGGAAAAATGGAGCACTAATTTCAACGCTTACTGGCACAAGGGCAAATGATTTGGTAGGCAGTGATGGAGTTACTGTACTGCCCAGCGGAAATTTTCTTGTTAACTCTACAAATTGGAGTAACGGTGCTCAGCTTGCGGCTGGGGCAGTTACTTGGGCTAGTGGGGTGTCTGGTCTAAATGGTGTGGTGTCTTCTGCCAATAGTTTGGTTGGAAGTCGAAGTTTAGATCGAGTCGGTTTCGCTGGCATTACTGTACTAAGTAATGGTGGGTACGTTGTAAATACATATAGTTGGAATAATAATGCCGGCGCTGTTACATGGGGGAGTGGAGTAACTGGGGTGCGCGGTATTGTATCTGCGGCGAATAGCTTAATTGGCGGTACATCCGACAATATATTGACAAATACCGTCGGCGATCAGGTCGGGGCTTCAGGTGTGGTTCAACTCCTAAATGGGAACTATTTGATAAGGTCTTACCTTTGGGGGGGGGGGCGTGGAGCGGTAACTTGGGCTAACGCAGCTCTGGGGGTGAAGGGGGTGGTGTCTGGAATTAATAGCCTAGTTGGTGCGGTTGCTGGGGATTGGGTTGGTGGTGATACGAATGTCGGAGTGCAGGATGTTCTGGAGGTTGGGACGGATCATTATCTGATTGTGTCGCCTAGGTGGGGAGGCAATAAAGGGGCTGTTACATGGGGGAGCTGTCTTTCTGGGGTTGTTGGGGTGGTAGGTGTTGCAAATAGCTTGACGGGTAGTGTGGCTGGGGTTTGGGGGAGAGGAGATGCCATCGGTTCTGGCGGAGTAACTTTGCTGGCTAATCATGGGAACTATCTGATTTCGTCGCCTTGGTGGGGAGGTGGCAAGGGCGCTGTGACTTGGGGAAATGGATTAACGGGTACGGTCGGCGCAGTATCTGCCTTGAATAGTCTTGTTGGTAGTGTGGTAACTGATGGGGTCGGTGCTAAATCAGTTTCAGTTTTAGCTAATGGAAATTACGTAATTGCAACTCCGAACTGGGGAACTGGCAAGGGTGCTGTGACTTGGGGGAATGGTGCGGCCGGTGTGAGTGGAGCTATTTCCTCTATTAATAGTTTAGTTGGCGCAGGTGTTGGTTTGCCAACTGTATCGCCAGTTACTGGGTTAATGACAAATACGGGGGGGGATCTTATTGGAAGTGGCGGAATCACTGCCCTGACAAATGGTAATTTTGTTGTGAGCTCACCCAATTGGTCGAGTGGGAAAGGCGCATCAACATTTGGTAACGGATTAACAGGGGTGGTTGGTTTTGTTTCAGCCACTAACAGCCTCGTGGGAACGAAGGCTGGTGATGGGGTTGGATCGACGTTTGCCCTGACAAATGGAAACTATGTCACCGCCACCCCCCTTTGGGATAACGGCGCGATTGTTGATGCCGGTTCTGTAACATGGGGAAACGGACTGACGGGTACCGTCGGGCAGGTGACATCGGTAAATAGTTATGTTGGTGGAACGGTTGGAGACCAAGTTGGTGGGCTTGGTATAACGCCGCTAGCAAATGGAAGTTATGTGGTTCGTTCAGCCTTTGGCGCTAAAGGTGCAATTACTTGGGGTAGTGGGGGCGGAGGATCTTCCGGGTTGGTTTCATCTCAAAATAGTTTAGTCGGGTCAGTTGTAGGAGACGCGCTAGGAAATGATAAGGTCGGAACTGGCGTACAAGCTCTAACTAATGGAAATTATGTAGTAGCGTCTGCGTATTGGGGGGGGGGTAAAGGTGCTGTTACTTGGGGTAATGGACTTGGAGGAACGGTTGGAACAGTTACGCCATTGAATAGCCTTATTGGTAGTTTGGTAACCGATAATGTCGGAGGGCAGTTTGGTAGTCTGATGACTAGCGGGGGGGTAACGGCTCTTCCCAATGGGAATTATCTTGTTGTCTCTTATGACTGGGCGGGCAGGAAGGGGGCGGTTACATGGGGAAATGGCAGTGTGGGTACAAAAGGAGTGATTTCCTCTCTCAATAGCCTAGTAGGGAGTGTGGCTGGTGATCTTGTCGGTGGGTATGGAACTTGGGTGCTAAAAAATGGCGACTATCTTATTGTGTCGTCGTCTTGGAATAATTGGGCTGGAGCTGCGACAAGGGGAAGTGCTTTGTCAGGTGTGCGTGGAGTAATTTCGGGCACAAATAGTTTGATAGGGAATATCGGGGGATTTGGGATAGGCGATAACGTCGGATTCGGAGGCGGTATTGTAGAGCAGTCCAATGGGAGCATCATTGTGCCCACTACGCGAGGAAGCGTGTGGAGTCAGGGCGCATCCGGACTAACTGGGACAGTGTCGAACTTCTCTCCAGTTGCAGGAACCCTGACCCAGCTTTCGGGCAATCGAATCGCATTTGTGGATATTGGAACGAAGACAACCAAAATTTTTGATACGACCATTATCTCCCCATTGCAGGCATTGCCAACCAGTTCGGTGGGGTTTGCTGCGACATTAGGCCAGGCAGGATTGATTACCCCTCAGTCAATAGTTGCGATAACAAATGCTGGTACGGCGGTGACATTGCAAGCGAGCAATGACATCGTTGTAAATAGCCCAATTGTGACCGTGCCAAATGTCGGAATAATGAAAGGAGGGGCGATTACTCTCCAAGCGGGTCGCAATGTGCTCATCAATGCCAGCATTACAACAGCAAATGGTGCGCTTACGTTAATTGCTAATGACACTGTGGCTAGTGGTGTTGTTTCGGCAAGCAGATTGGTAGGTGGTGCAGTGATAAGGCAGGCGACCACTTCGACGATAAATGTTGGTACGGGTATTCTTACTTTTGATCTTCGAAATGGCGGTGCTGGAGCTTGGGTTACATTGGGTAATATAGTGGCGGGAGGTTTGAATGTTACCTCTAGGGCTGGAGCGATCACCCAAGCTGTTGCTACTAAAGTTGCTGTGGCTGGTGCCACGACTCTGACGGCCAACAGCGGAGCGGTAGCCCCAGCGGTTCCAGTCCGCTATGCCATCACGCTGGCGAATGCGGGTAACAATTTCGTCGGAGCGGTCACGACCAACGGCTTGGGCGTGAGCCTGCTGGACAGCGTAGGCGGCATCATCCTTGGCAATACCAACGCCACTGGCGCACTCGCAGTCACGTCTCGTGGTGGCGCGATCACCCAAGCAGCGGCCACAAAGGCTGTGGTGACTGGTGCGACTACCCTGACCGCTAACAACGGAACGGTAGCCCCTGCGGTACCTGTGCGCTATGGCATCACCCTAGCCAACGCAACCAATAATTTTGGTGGTCTTGTCACTGCCAACGGCTTGACGGTGACGCTGGCTGACCTGAATGCCCTCAACGCGAGCGTCAATGCGACGGGAGCTACCTCGCTGAGTGCGGCTGGGGCCTTGAATGTTGCAGGGAGGATGAACACCACCCTAGCCACCAAGACGACTGGCGCACTTTCCACCACCACCTTCGGAGCAACCACGGTCGGTACGAGCCTTGCAGTTACCAGCACCGGTGCAGTCAAGAAGCTCACGCCTGCTACCGCAATGACTGTTGCCGCTGTAGCCACCACCGTCGCCAACCCCAAGGTCACCGTGAACGGTGTGGTCGGTGCTTTAATTCCTTAACAAGACGCGATGTATAGAACGTGAATGCTATGCAACATCCACCTCTCAAACTAGCCACGCTGACTTTGCTTGCCGCCCTGTTCACGACACCCGCCCTAGCGGGCGAAGCTGTTGTAGCAACGGTCAACAAGGAGACGCTGACTCACGCACAACTGAACCTGCTGGTTAAGTCTTTTGAGGCCCAAGGCGCTAAAGACAGTGATGAACTGCGTAAGCAACTGACCGTTGAACTCGTCGCTCGTGAAGCCGTGGCGCAAGAAGCCGTCAAACTCGGCTTGGACCAGTCTGCCGATGTCGTGGCCGCACTCGCCAATAGTCGCCGTGACTTGTTGGTCAACGCTTTCCAAGCTGACTACATTGCCAAGCATCCCGTCGCTGATGCCGACATTCAAGCCCTCTATGAACAGCAAAAAATCGAAGCCGGTGACAAGGAGTATCGTGTCCGTCACATTCTGGTCAAGACTGAAGACGAAGCCAAGGCTGCCTTGGCAACACTCAAGAAGAGCGGCAAGTTTGAAGCCCTCGCGCGCGAGAAATCCATCGACTCTGCCAGCCGTGCGGCCGGAGGGGATATTGGTTGGCAAGTTCCTATGGTATTAGTGCCCAGCGTTCGAGACGTGATCAAAGCCCTGCCCAAAGGGCAACTCTCCGAACCCGTCCAGTCGCCGTTCGGCTGGCATATCCTCAAAGTCGAGGAAGTCCGCGCCTTTGAATTTCCTGCCATGGACAAGGTCAAGGACACCTTACAGAAGCAACTGCAAACCCAAGCCGTGCTACGCGCTATCGAAGTGATACGCAGCAAAGCCGAGGTTAAGTAAACTCACGTCGTGCGCCTCCGTGCGCACGACGTTTCTTCATAGATAAATCTGCCTACGCACCTACCGGAGTGACTTGTGAGTAACACCCTACAGTTCTACCAAACCATCGTTCCCATCGACCGAAATCTGCACAAATCTTGGACGCTGCGCGCCACGGCCGATGCCGGCTTCACCCGCAACGCCCATGCCGTACTTTTGCTGGGCTCCGAGTTCGTCGAAGCTTCCCGAGAGTATCCCATTGTGTTCGTGCGTAACGGTGATCAAGTGATGCCTGTCGCCATGCTCGGCTTGCGCGAAGGCGAGAACCTGTTCGTGAACGAACATGGGCAGTGGCAAGCCCGCTATGTTCCGGCCTATGTCCGCCGCTATCCCTTCACCTTTGCCGAAGTTCCAGGTGGTCAACTACTGCTCTCACTCGACACAAGTTATGCGGGTCTGGATCAGGAAGGTAAGGCCGGGCAAGCCCTGTTTGATCAGGAGGGCAAAGAGACCGACTTCCTCAAGAATATGCTGGCCTTTGCCCAAGGCTTCCAAGATGACTATCAGCGTACACGCCTAGTGTGTGCCGAGATCGATAAACTTGGCCTGTTCAAGGATATGAACATGCAGGCCACCTTGGCGAATGGCGGCAGTTTCAACATGGGTGGCTTCCTAGTCGTGGATGAGCAGAAACTACTGCAACTGGATGACGCCACGATCACCAATCTGTTCAAGAGTGGCTTGTTAGGCACCTTGTATGCCCACCTCATCTCATTGGGCAATGCCAACCAACTCGTGGCGCGCTTGGCAGAGCGTGACGTGGTGGCACCTGCAACTACGCATTAAGCTCCGTGCGGCGGTATTGGCTATTGGCAGCGTGGGCTGTCACCCAGACGGCTTGGGCCGCGCCTGCGATTGATGCGGGCTCATTGCTCCAGCAGATCGAGCGCGACCAACGTGCACCGGTGTTGCCAGCGGAAGACTCCGGCATCGCTCCTCAGCAAGCGCCAGACAGTCGCAGCGAGCAGGATCAAGCGATCCGATTCACCGTCCACCGGATCACCTTGCTTAATGTCAGCGTATTTAGCGAGGACATCCTGCTCAAGATGCTGTCGGACATCTTGGAGCAATCCATTAGCTTGGCTGAACTCAAAGCGCGCACCCAACGCATTACCGACTACTATCATGCTCACGGCTATCCTGCTGCCTACGCCTTCTTGCCTGAACAAACCATCGGCGAGGATGGCAACGTCGAGATCCGCGTGTTGGAAGGCTACTTAGGAGAGCTCCACCTAAACAACACCTCCCGCCTTAAGGAGGTTGCCGCGAAGAAAAGATTGCCTAAGATGACAGCGGGCGACGTGTTGGAGCAGACGCCACTGGAGCGCAGTACCTTACTGCTCAATGACATTCCCGGCGTGATGGCACAAACTGCCTTCAATCCCGGGAAAGACCCCGGCTTCACCGATGTGGACATCACCCTGACTGATCGTCCCATCCTGTCCGCGCAACTCAGCGCCGACAACCAAGGCAATCGCTATACCGGTTACGGCAACCGATTCATGCTCCATCCCGAGATCAACAACCTCACCGGCTATGGAGAAAAGCTCTCGGCTAACCTGCTGTACGGTGGATTCGGCATGCGTTACAACCAAGCCCAGTTCCAACTTCCCACGTACTGGACCGGACAGGGCAGGGTAGGCATCGAGCACAGCGAAATCGAATACCGCCTCGGGCGGGAGTTTGCAGCCTCCGGCTCACAAGGTGCCACACGCACCAATGCCCTGTATGCCAACTATCCGGTGATCCGCAGTGATGCCAAGAACCTCACCTTGGAATATCGTTATCAGGAGAAGATGGTTCGTGACGAGGTGGTGAGCACCGGTGACACCAATCAACGCGGCAGCTTCAGTCACAGCTATACCGCTAACGGTGACTGGCGTGACCGAGCGGTTAATCTGTGGAGCCTAAGCTACACCCAAGGACGACTCGACTTTAACAGTCCGCAACATCGTGCGATGGACGCCGCAAGTGCAAAGACACTGGGGTATTTCAGCAAGATCAACTGGAACTACACACGCCTACAAGGTATTCCAGGCTCGGAACGTACCAGCCTCTTGCTCACGCTCAACGGCCAACTCGACCCAGGTCGTAACCTCGACCCCTCTGAGAAGATGGTCCTCGGCGGTGCGCACGGAGTGCGGGCGTATCCCTCCAGTGAAGCCATGTCCGACAAAGCCCTCCTGGCCACCATCGAACTCAAGCATCAACTCACCCCTAGCACCCAAGCTAGTGTGTTCTATGACTACGGCAATGGCACTCAGAACACCTCACCGTGGCCTGCCGTAAAGAGCACTAACCAGACCGTCATCGGTGGTGCGGGTATTGGACTCCGCTTCCGGTTGGGGGATAGCGGTTACCTCTTCCTGCAAAGTGCATGGCGGACACTACAAACTAAACCGACCTCGGCTAACGATAAGCCCGGTGGGCGCTATTGGGTGGAGGTGGGCTGGGGGTTCTAAGTCAATCCGGTTTAGGCAAGAAAGCAAATGTATTCGGTGGCGCTCCCAGCGACTTGCGCAAGCTTATTGTGAATTGGCTGCTTTACAGTGCGATATAGAGTGTGGTTGAATGCTTTCTCAATCGTATTACCTAGGAGTTGAACATGTCACATATCAGTGCCAATGAATTGAAGACAAAAGGGGTGGCCGCAATCGAAGCCATGCTTGCCTTGCACTCAGAGGCGGTTGTATCAGTACGTGGGAAGGATCGATTTGTGGTGATGGATATCGCCCAATATAATTACCTGCGTGAGTGCGAGTTGGATGCTGCATTGGCGGAAACGCGTGCCGACATCAAAGCTGGGCGTGTTGTAGAAGAGTCGGCTGACGCTCACTTATCAAGGCTGGATAAGTTGGTATGAGTTATGCGTTGGTATTCACCGATGCCTACACCAGACGTGCGGTGCATTGGTTGAAGAAGCACCCTGACTTACGCCAGCAATACCTTAAAACCTTACAACTCCTCGAAGCGAATCCGTTCCACCCGTCACTGCGATTGCATGGATTGAATGGAAAGCTGCAAGGTGTTTATTCTGTTTCTATCAATTTATCGTATCGGATTACGCTGGAATTACTGATTCAGGAGGAGAAAATTATCCCCATCAATGTCGGTGACCACGATGTGGTTTATTAATGGCGAAGGCCTAGGATTCGAATAAATATATTGAATCTTTAGGCCGTGTCGGTTCGCGTCTCAAGTTATTTATGGAAGTGGGATTGCTGCTTCCCAGTGCCCAGATTCATCAGTTCCGGCGCACCAATAAAACAATGGGTTAGATCAGAAATGGTCTAGCCCATTTTCCTTTTGAAGGCGATTGGAAGGAACTCGGCTTTTTCTCGGAACAACATTTCGAGATTGGTATTCGATATCTTGCTCTCATTCGCAATCAAATTCAGCGCATCCATGTAGTGCCTGTCATTGAGCCGCGTGAATGCCACAGAATTCCGCAATGGTTTCCTCACTTACCTCAGACTCTCCTCCGCTTGCTCGCTAAATAGGGGATGTTGCCGTAGGGAATTGTGAGTAAACTTGCGTTCAAGCTTTCAGATGCTTTTAAGAAAGCCTGATGCAGTCCTGACATTTTTCATTAGGCTGCGTCTTAACAGCTGTGAGCGACTTGCTCATCTTAATTATCCCGAAGGAGAATACAAATGAACAAAGTATTGGCAGGTGTCGGTGTGGCAGGCGTACTGTTGGTGGGTGGCATCAATCTGGCTTTGGCCGAGGATGCAAAAAAGGATGCTGCGCCTTCTCCGGCGGTGATTGAGCAGATGGATCTGGCGAATAAACTGATCGCATTGGGTGATGCCCGTAAGGATCCATTGTTGCTGATTGTCGCAGCCAAGTTGCAAAAGAACCTCGGGGCTGAAGCAGCCAGCACTCCTGCACAAAGCGGAGCAACTGATGACGTGCTTGATCGCGCCAAGAAACTGTCAGCCGGTCGCAAGGACTTGGTAGGTATTGCCGATGACGTGGCCGCAGCGAAGAGCAAGTCCGGCGAATACAGAGGCTACACCTCATCTGAGATCAGCCGAGGGTACGGAAGCGGTACCTATTATGTTGGTCATTAACTCGAGTAGGTGCGTTCAACTTTCACTCTAGGCGCTGATTTGCGATATAGGATGGCGTACTGAGCCCTATTCATGCAGTAGGTCGCAGAAGCCACCTCATTGTTGGTTGAGTCGCTTGAGTTGCGAGGTGCTAGTCAGTTTTTGGCTAGCACCTCGCTGTTCTTAGGGGCTAATATTTTCCATTCTCTAGACCTTGAATCGCTGTCGCATGGAGGGTAACTCTCCATGCTTCGAGCCCCTGCAATTTGAGATTTTGTTGCGCGTTGTGCTTCCCAATGGTTACGTGGTGGGATGGGAGCGTTAATACTATCTACACCAGCCGGTGCTAAGTAGGTAAAATGCCGCGCTCGCAGGAGGAACTCATTGGAAAATCCCTACACTATTCTTGGCGTGTCGCCGACAGCCTCCACCGACGACATCAAAAAAGCTTACCGTGCGTTGGCCATGCGCCACCACCCAGACAGGAATCCTAACCCCAACGCTGAAGTCCGTTTCAACGCTATTAAGCGAGCGTATGAGCTACTGTCCGACCCGAAGAAGCGAGCTGAATATAACAGCAGCCTCAATAATCGTATTGTCATTGATCCAGAGAGTGAAGCGCAGAACTTGTGGAAATCACTATTCACGCGCTGTGGAATTCAATTGCAGAATCAAGACCGATAATCAGCCAGAAGAGAGTTATGAAAAGAATCCACCCCGAATTCGCTTATCAATCACGTGAGCTGGGCATCCAGATCGAAGATACGTTGGGCGAGCCGCCTGACCGTAAGAACTATCAGCGCGTTATCAACTCATTGCTCAGTGAATTCGCTAATGGCAGCGAGATTGACGATGTGAATCTGTTGAGCTTTGCTTTGGTTGACCATTTGCAGTTTGATGATGCCGCTGGTTTGTTGCAAGGTGGTCAGCAATACGACGAAGGCGACGCGGCTAAGATCGCGAAGATGGTCTCATGCGCTGACAAGACTGCTGCTGATGCCTTGGCGGCGGTGATTACCTCGAATCCTGAGTTGGCCCGCAAGGCGATCATCACCGCGTTCTTGTTCAAGAATGGTAAGCGCTGGTCAGACGAGGATCACTCTCTTGATGCGTTGAAAGCTGAGGAAGATAAGAACGAGGCCAACGATGAGGATGAAGATCAAATGGCGGCAGGTGAAAATATAGAGCATCTGTTCGATGCGCGCGGAGACGAGAATGCCTGATACGAAGAACCTGCCAGCTATACAACTTCAGATCACCGAACTGGTATTGGCAGGCTCGGCAGACCATGCTGAAGCGGCCATCAACGAGACGGCTGAGAAATTCGGAGACCTTGCTGTCGTCGAGGTGCTCAACACAATGGAGCCGCAAGTAGCCTCACTACACCTTTCCTCCTATGATGGCGGGAAGCTGTCTTTAGCGACGCTGCTCATTCCGGCCAAGGCATGGGCGGAGAGTTTGGCTTATTTTGCTGCCTCTTGGGATGACGATAAGATCGAGGATGAGCCGGAGGCATTGGCTGAATCGCTGTTCGCACACATTCACGGCGTCATATTTTCTAGCGATGACGTAGAGCGACGTGCTGAACTCATCCATGAAGCATTATCGACTGACTGGGGTACAACGGCGTTTGCCGTGTTGTTCTCGACAGCGACCGAGGAATTCATCGAGATTGCCAATGATATCCATAATCTTGGCGTGAGCCGCATCGGCCATACGACTTCGGATCACGACGTTACACCACTTGCGCTAGAGATTGCTCATGCTGATGAGGAGGCATGGGGGCGTGTAGTGTTCGAGCTATTTCCCGACTGGGTACCTAGCGAGACTCAATTAAAGGCTTGGCGTGAGCCGAGTGAGGGTGATGAGGAGGATGAAGACGACGAAGATCGTGGACATGAGTTTGCCATTAGCCGCTCGACCAAACAGTTATTGCAACGTCTGCGCAAACAGGTGCCGAGCAAGTCGCTGAGCACTGCAAAAAAAGGACGCCGCCCAAGTTTGGGTGACGACATATTCTCCTAGTCTGTTGCTGACCAAAATTATGCAAATCGCCCAGTTCGAAAGTCGCCCGCCTCAGTTGGTGCAAGCATTAGAGGTGCTTGCACAACGTGCGGGAAATAGTGATGTGGCTGAGACATTGTTTGATGCGCTTTGCGGCATCACTGTGCTGGTCGCTAAGAAGTTTACCAATGATAGAACCGCCGACGGCCTCCAAGATGCACTCCAACTATCAGTCGGTTGCATCTCGCTTGGGCTTAGCTTAGCCGGCATTTCAGATGGCAAGGATGCAAAGCTTTCATTTCTGCTGCAACACGGCGCGGAGTATGTCTTTCAGATGGGGTTCCGCCACATCAAGGAATTATCCGGCTTGCCTTACGTAGCCTTCATTTCTGATTTCGACAACGACCCGTTCATTCAGCAGCGCAACCTTAAAGATATATTCAAGGAAGTATGCAGCGCCGACCCAGCCTCCAATTGGAACGGTGATACGGTCTTTATGAATGCGATGTTGGAAAGAAAACGCAATAAGCAGCTCATCGACTGTGCGCAATGGCTGCGCAAGCATAACTCGGCTGGGCCGATCATTGACTCTGAACTGGATGCGAATGCAGCTATTGCCATCGCCATCATCTTTGCAATATCCGGTGAAGGGATAATCGTTGCGCGTACTTCACAGCGTGCAATAGAGAGCTTGATCGAAAAGACTCGCGAAGTACGTCCCGATGTAGAGGTGAGCTGGGAAAAGCTTCTTAACAGGGTCCCACCGGAATTTCAGCTTATTCTGCGCGAACGCATGAATGAGCTGAAAGGCACCATAATCAAAAAAATATATTCGAAGATCAAAATCAAGACCGTGCTCACCGAACTGCAAGACTTTTATGCGGGGAATGAGCAGGATATTGAGTACCCATAAGAGCAGATTTAGCACTCTGCAATTCAGCGCTGCTGGTGTCGATACTATTGCTCACTTCGCGCGTACGGCTTCGCAAAGTGGCTGTTTGGCGGATGCGCCACCCGTTTGTATCGTGGTCAAGATGCCACATGTGTCGTAATTCTTTTGTTGTAAGCGACTTTCGATGCCGGCCAAATCAGTTGTTGAAAGTTGCGGTTTGGCAGCAAGTATCCACGCGTATTTTAGAGTGGGATGGCCAACCACCGCATAACGATAGTCCTCTGCCAAATCAATCACCCAATAATCGCCGCCTAACAAATATAGCCATCCAAATAATTTGACGAAAGTTACCTCAAGCTTGGCTTGGCTGACTTTATCCACCACACGCGCCTGACCTCGGGCTATCTTGGTTTCGCCATTAGCGGTAATGCACCGATTGATGACGGAGATATTGCCACCTGCTGCGGCATATTCAGCAGAAACATCTCGTACGCATTGACGTTGGAAATACTGAGGGATGCTGGCAATCTCGTACCACTTGCCCAAATAGCGATTGAGATCGACGTGTGGGACGGTATCGAGTGGTTGTGCCATTACTAGGGGGGGAAGCAGCAAGATGGAAAAAGCGCATTGCTTCAGCACGCGCAGACACTGAGCTGATTTGAATGGAAGCATGAAGTCACCACTGTTTAATGGATGCTGCAAAGCAGCAACGTCGTTTAAGAAAATTGGTGCACTCTACGGCGAATGAAGAGGCTAGAAAATGTAGAGGCTGAGAGCACTCACTGGTTCCTACCTGACCCATTGAATCACAAAGCCCTCATCAAGTGGGGGCTTTGTTAGCAGTCAAAAGAGAGAAGCCCATCGATACTTGATGGGCTTCTCTTAGGCTTTCTAAGCGCTGGCTTGATTAGAGCATTTGCTTAGTTGAGGCCGACGTGATGGCTGCTAGTTACTTAGGCGAGCGGGTTTCCACGAGTTGTAATGGACCGGTTTCCTCGAACACTTCGCGTGGGCGGGAACGACGGCGATTCGCAGCGCGGGGAACGTCCACTGGAGCCGGTTCAACCACGGTAGTACGCTTGATCGGATCGGTTTCGATCTGAATCAGTTCGCTAGCGGGTTGCGCTGGTTTGATAGCCTTTTTCGGAGCAGAAGGTTTCTCAGCAACGGTTTCGGTCTCGACAACGACGGGTGCCTCTACAGCGATGGTAGCTGTTTCGACGACGACCGCTGGCATTGCTTCAGCCGTGCTGGCAACAGCAGTAGTAGGCTGTGCTGAGACTTCGGTAGCCTCAACTATGACGGCACTAACTTCAGCTTTTTGCTCAGTAACTTCTGGTTGAGTCGATACGACTTCCGCCGTTTCAGCAACTGCGACGGCTTCGCTTATGACCGTGCTCTCACCGTTCTCGCCTGTTTGTTGCTCACGACGTTCGCGTTCACGGCGACCACCGCGACGGCCACGACGACGAGCAGCTTCACGGCCGCCGTTCTCGGTGGCTTGCTCGGT
This sequence comes from Ferriphaselus amnicola, assembly GCF_000974685.2. Taxonomy (NCBI): domain Bacteria; kingdom Pseudomonadati; phylum Pseudomonadota; class Betaproteobacteria; order Nitrosomonadales; family Gallionellaceae; genus Ferriphaselus; species Ferriphaselus amnicola. Next base: position 1,669,293 of record NZ_AP018738.1, on the reverse strand, counting down.
ACTTGCTTCGGGGCCGGCGGCCACAACGACTTCCTCGGTTACGGCGACAGCTTGTTCTGGCACCGGGCGAGGTTGACGCGGCTCACGTGGCGGACGTGGCTCACGCGGTGGGCGTGGCTCGCGGGCTGGACGTTCGCTGGGGGTTTCAGCAGGCTTGGAAGCTTCCTGACGTGCCGGTTTTTCGGCAGGCTTTTCAGTGCGCTCACCACGAGGTGCATCATCACGGTCACGACGATTGCGGTTGTTGCGACCACGGCCACCGTCGCGATTACCTTCACGCTCGCGGCGTGGCTGGGCGTTGCGCGGTTTCTCTTCGGCTGGTTTTTCTTCTACCGTAGCTTCAGCCTTATCGCCGGTCAGCCAGCCAAACAGCTTGCCAAAGATGGACGATTGCTTGGTCGCGGCAGCCACCGGCGCTACTGGCTCGATATGTACTGGCGCGGGTTGTGCGGGAGTGATGCCTTGCACGGCAGCCTGCGCACGCACGGCCTTGGCCTCCTGCGCGGATTTTACCGAAGACTCTTCTTCCGGTTTTTCCACCAGTTTATAGCTTGCTTGCAGCACATCACCAGTCAGATCGTCCTGGCGCAGACGGGTGACGCTGTAGTGCGGCGTTTCCATGTGCGGGTTGGGAATGAGCGTGACGTTGACGCGCAGGCGCGACTCGATGCGATGGATATCGGCGCGCTTTTCGTTGAGCAAGAACGTGGCGACATCGACCGGAACTTGTACGTGAATGGCGGCGCTGCCGTCCTTCATCGCCTCTTCCTGAATGATGCGCAGGATGTGCAACGCGGATGACTCGGTGCCACGGATGTGGCCGATGCCGTTACAGCGCGGGCAGGGCGTGTAGGATAGCTCGCTCAGGCTGGGTTGCAAGCGCTGACGCGACAGTTCCAACAGGCCGAAACGTGAGATCTTGCCGGTCTGGACGCGGGCACGGTCGTAACGCAGCGCATCGCGCAAACGGTTCTCGACTTCGCGCTGGTTCTTGCTCGATTCCATGTCGATGAAATCGATCACGATCAGGCCGCCCAAGTCGCGCAGACGCAATTGACGTGCGATCTCGTCAGCCGCTTCCAGATTGGTATTGGTCGCGGTGGTCTCGATATCGCTGCCACGTGTAGCACGCGCCGAGTTGATGTCGATGGCCGTCAACGCTTCGGTGTGGTCGATCACGATGGCGCCGCCGGACGGCAGGTTGACCTGACGGGCGTGTGCGGACTCGATCTGGTGTTCGATCTGGAAACGTGAGAACAGTGGCACGTCATCGTGATAGCGCTTGATGCGGTTCACGTTGGCTGGCATCACTGTGCCCATGAAAGCTTGTGCTTGCTGGAAGATGTCGTCGGTATCGATCAGAATCTCACCGATCTCGGGGTGGAAGTAATCGCGGATGGCGCGAACTACCAAGCTGCTTTCTAGATAGATCAGTGAGGGTGCTTTCTCACTGTTGGCGGCGCCTTCGATGGCATCCCACAGCTGCTTGAGGTAGTTCAAGTCCCACTGGAGTTCCTCTTCGTTGCGACCGATACCTGCGGTGCGAGCGATGATACTCATGCCTTGCGGCACTTCGAGGTGGCTCAAAACTTCGCGCAGCTCGTTGCGGTCTTCGCCTTCGACTCGGCGTGAAACGCCGCCGCCGCTGGGGTTGTTCGGCATCAACACGATATATCGGCCGGCTAGGCTGATGTAGGTGGTTAGTGCCGCACCCTTGTTGCCGCGCTCGTCCTTTTCTACTTGAACCAGTAACTCCTGGCCTTCTTTCAGTGCTTCTTTGATGGAAGGTCGCCCAGTGACACCAGGTTGATAGAATTGAGGAGCGACTTCCTTGAAGGGGAGAAAGCCGTGGCGGGTGCCGCCGTATTCGACGAAACAGGCTTCTAGGCTAGGCTCGATGCGAGTGATCGTGGCTTTGTAGATATTGCTTTTGCGTTGCTCTTTACCGGCAGTTTCAATGTCGAGATCGATCAGCTTCTGACCGTCAACAATGGCGACACGGAGTTCTTCCGGCTGTGTCGCATTGAACAGCATACGTTTCATTTTTATTCTCTCCCGCGCTCTGACACGGGCAGGACACTGCTACACGCGGTTAACCGCGCGCCAGAAAATCTTTATTGCTATCAGCAAGTTGTAATGTGGGCCGAAGGCGGTTCAAATCTGGAGCTCTGAGTAGTTATGTCAAAACTGATGTCGCGATTATGTGTGCGACATCACTAAAATTCCGCAGTGCTTTGAGCGCGTAAATCAATTACCATCACTGCTTTTACGGGAAGCTGCCGACTTGCTCCACTGCGGAGCACGCCAAGAGATGGTTCCATCGGGGCGTTTCATCGGGGGCTTACCATCCGGTGAGAGACATTAACCGGGGGCGCGGGAGCGAAGGCAACGTGTTGCCGGGTCATCGGGACGGAGGTTGCGCCTCTCGTCTCGTGCCGCTACCGTAACGCGAGCCGCGAGTATATTCAATATGAACCAGTTAAGCAAAGAATCTGTCACCTTCGTTGAAGTCGATGAAGGCGGGGCGGGGCAACGTATCGACAACTTCCTGATCCGCCATCTCAAGGGCGTGCCGAAGAGTCATATCTATCGCATTCTGCGAGGCGAAGTTCGCGTCAATAAGAAGCGTATAGATCAGACTTATCGGCTGCAACTCGGCGACTTGCTGCGCATTCCGCCGGTGCGCGTGGCTGCGCGTGCGGAGGTCGAGGCCTTCGTGCCATCCAATGAATTTCCCATCGTGTTCGAGGATGACGCGCTGCTGGTCATCGACAAGCCTGCCGGTACTGCGGTGCATGGTGGCAGTGGAGTCAGCTTCGGTGTCATCGAGCAACTGCGTCGTGCTAGGCCGGAAGCAAAATTTCTGGAGTTGGTACACCGATTGGATCGAGAGACCTCTGGCGTGTTGCTCATCGCCAAGAAGCGTTCCGCGCTGACCGCGATGCACGAGATCATGCGAGAGGGCAATAGCGACAAGCGCTATTTGACTCTGGTCGTGGGCGACTGGAAGAACGCACGCCAGCACGTCAAACTGCCGCTGTACAAATTTGATACGCCACAAGGCGAGAAGCGCGTGATGGTGCGCGAGGATGGCCAGCAGGCGCATACCGTGTTCAACCTCAAGCAATCATTCGGCGATTACACCTTACTTGAAGCTGAGCTCAAGACTGGTCGTACTCATCAGATTCGTGTCCACCTTTCTCATCTAGGTTACCCCATCGCAGGAGATGACAAATACGGTGACTTTGCTCTGAACAAGACACTGATGAAGCAAGGCTTGAAACGCATGTTCCTACACGCCCACTCGATCAGTTTTAACCACCCTCTGAGCGGCGAGCCGCTGACCATCGTCGCTCCGTTGGCAAAAGAGTTAGTGAGTTTTGTGGAAAAGTTGAGCCGAACAGTTTGAGTGGGTGGGTTCAGCCGTAGATTTGATGCGAGCGCTTCGCCCTAGTGCATCCAAGTGTTTTGATGCACTAGTTGAGGGCGATCAATGGGCTTCATTGATGTAGATTTCTATAAGTTGGCAAGCTTTTAGGGCTTGGCACACTTGATGCTTTGAATTGTAGCGAGGGAGCTCAATCGTGAAGGTTGGCTACTTGCAGAAGAACTAGGGTTCCGATCATTGGATGCGCTCCAATGGTGTCTGGTCCGAGAGTTCTCGGTCTTGTCGGAGACAAGGCTCCACGGAGGGATAAAAGCCCGGGAGGATGTGACCACGTTTGTTGGCACCCTCTCGGGCTTTGTTATTTTCAGGAGTTTGTCATGTCGTCATGTCACAGAATCATTGCTGGGTGGTGCGGTCTCTGGGTGATACGCGGCCAGTTGAGTCGTCGTGCGTATTTGTTGTTTGCTCTACTTGGAATGTTGTTGCCGCTGGCTGCGTGGTGGTGGGTGTCCGCCAGTGGTTGGATGGACAAGGTGTTCATGCCGGGGCCGGCTGAGGTCCTGTCTCGGCCTATACTTGGTTCAAAGATGACGATCTGATGCGCGACATTTGGATCAGTACTTATCGAGTCATTACTGGCTTTGCGCTATCCGCTGTGTTCGCTCTCCCGCTGGGACTGATGATAGGTACCTACCGCCCCGTGCAAGCCATGCTGGAGCCGTTAACGGATTTCATTCGCTATATGCCTGCCGTCGCGTTCATCCCCTTGGTCATGTTATGGGTGGGCATCGACGAGAGCTCCAAGATTGCCATCATCTTCATCGGCACCTTCTTCCAGATGGTGTTGATGGTGGCGGAAGACGTGCGCCGAGTGCCCATCACCCAGATCGAAGCCGCGCAGACCATGGGGGCGAACCGCAGCGAGATCGTATCTCTGGTGATCGTGCAATCGGCCAAACCTGCCTTGCTTGATACCTTACGGGTGACGATGGGTTGGGCATGGACTTATCTCGTGGTGGCCGAACTAGTCGCTGCCAATTCCGGCCTCGGCTACTCCATCCTGCGTGCGCAGCGCTTTATGCAAACCGACAAGATCTTTGCCGGGATCATTTTGATCGGATTGATAGGCTTAGCGATCGATCAGTTGTTCCGCTGGCTACATCGTAAGAGCTTTCCTTGGATGTATAAATAATGGAGCCGACCATGGATACCAAAATCAGTATAGACGCGGCCAATAAGACTTTTGGCGACGGTGAGCGCCAGATCGTTGCATTGCAAGGTGTGGACTTGGATATTGGCAGTAATGAGTTTGTCACGTTCGTCGGTGCTTCGGGCTGTGGTAAGTCAACGCTATTGCGCTGCATCGGTGGGTTAGAGACGCTCACGTCCGGCAGTATCACGGTCGATGGTTCAGCCATCAGCGGCCCGAGTGTCGATCGTGCCATGGTGTTCCAACATTACAGCCTCTACCCGTGGCTTACGGTGATGGAGAACATTAAATTCAGTCGCTTATTGCAAGTGCATCGCACGGACATCACGTCGGCTGATGTCGAAGTTGCATCAGGGCGGGCGGATGCCTTGCTCGATCTGATGGGGCTGACCCATGTGCGCGATGCCTACCCCAATCAACTCTCCGGTGGCATGCAACAGCGCGTCGCCATCGCGCGCGCATTGTTGCCACGTCCGCAGATATTGCTGATGGATGAACCGTTCGGTGCGCTGGATGCGCAGACGCGCGAAGTGATGCACGACCTCATCCTGCATGTCTCGAAACTCGAAAAGACCACCATCGTATTTGTGACACACGATGTGGAAGAAGCCATCTACCTAGGACAGCGTGTGGTGGTGATGGCGCCGCGTCCTGGTCGTATCGACAGCATCTACCCAGTGGAATTGCCTGCTAAGCGCGATCAGGACATGAAGCTATCGACCGAGTTCATGCAGCAGAAGAAGGCGATTCTGCATCGTATCCGCGAGACCGCCGGCATGCGCACCGATTACGAGCTGCTGGAGCGCATGACCCGGCAAGCCGAACAACAGCAATAAGGAGCAGCTACATGACCGAACCGTTATCCCCAACCAACCTGCTGTGGGAAGAGACCCTCCCCGGCGGTGCGCACTGGTCCTTCGTGATGAAGCGCGGCACTGCCCTGCGCCTCACCGATGTGGAAGGCGGCGCCAACCTGAGCTCACTGTTCTACTACCAGGAAGAAAAGCTGGAACGCTACAACATGCCGGACACGCTGAAGGCTCAGCACACCGCGCATCTCACCACCGGCTTCGTGCTGTATTCCGACATGGGGCGCGTGCTGGCCTCGGTCATCGGCGACAGCGTGGGCTGGCACGACACCATCAGCGGTATGAGCAACGCGGCGCTGGTCGAGAAGAAATACGGCAAGGCAGACTATCAGCAGGCGCGCAACGCCATGCACCGCAACGCGCGCGACAGCATGCTGATCGAACTGGGTAAGTGGGGACTGGGCAAGCGCGACATCGTGCCCAACGTGAATCTGTTCAGCAAAGTCAGCGCCGATGAAACCGGTGCCCTGCACTACGCGGCCCAGCATTCCAAGGCGGGTGACTACGTCGAATTGCGTTTCGAGATGAATGTGCTGGTGGTGCTGTCGGCCACCCAGCATCCGCTGGACCCGAATCTCGAGTACGTCCCCAAGCCGCTACTGCTGCAGGCATGGCGCTGCGGCACACCGGACGAACAAGACCTTTGCCGCAACTTCCGACCCGAGAACGTGCGCGGCTTCTACAACACTGAGCTGCTATTCCGCTGAGCGCAGGAGAGAACATGACTATCGTTGAAAGCAATCTGAATCCGCAACACGCCAGCTACGACTGCGTGTTGCCCGCTGGTGAATCTTGGCTGCATGAAGTGAAGTGTGGACAAGTGTTCCGCATCCTCGATCTGGAAGGAAACCAGGCCGTGGATACCTTGTTCTACAACGCACGTGATCCGGAAGAACGTTACAGCGCGGTGGATACCATCCGCGAACAGGGCAACCTCTATCTGACCGCCGGCACGAAGTTGTTGTCCAGCGAGGGCAATGTGCTGATGACCATCGTCGCCGACACCTGCGGGCGTCACGACACGCTGGGGGGGGCCTGTGCTGCCGAGAGCAATTCCGTGCGTTATGCCATCGACAAGAAATACATGCACAGTTGCCGCGACAGTTTTTTGCACGCGCTGGGGCATTGCGACTGCGGTATGGACAAGCGCGACCTCACCGCCAATGTGAACTTCTTCATGAACGTACCGGTGACCCCGCAAGGCGAGCTGACCTTCGCCGACGGCATCTCCGCCCCCGGCAAATACGTGGAGATGCGTGCCGAGATGGATGTGTTCGTGCTGATCTCCAACTGCCCGCAACTGAACAACCCCTGCAACGCCTACAACCCGACGCCGGTGCAGTTGCTCATTTGGGATGCCGTCGCGCAATGACACCACGCATCCGGACGACCGGATGACTGACCAACACGCAGGACGACCTGCGACTCGGAAGAAGAGCCATGTTCGATAAAGTATTGATAGCCAACCGCGGCGCGATTGCCTGCCGCATCATCCGCACCCTGAAGAAGATGGGTGTCCGTTCCGTGGCGGTGTACTCGGAAGCCGACACCCGTTCGCTGCATGTGCAGATGGCGGACGAAGCCGTATGCATCGGTGCCGCCGCTGCGGCCGAGAGTTATCTGCGCGGCGACCACATCCTAGAAGTCGCACGTAAGTTGGGTGTGCAGGCTATCCATCCTGGATACGGGTTCCTTTCTGAGAACGCGGCTTTCGCCGAGCAATGCGCGGAAGCGGGCGTGGTATTCATCGGCCCCACACCGGATCAGATGCGTCGCTTTGGACTCAAGCACACCGCGCGCGAACTGGCCGAGCAGAACGGCGTGCCGCTGCTGCCCGGCAGTGGGCTGCTGGGCGATGTCGGCCATGCACATGCCGAAGCATCACGCATCGGTTATCCGGTGATGATCAAGAGCACGGCCGGCGGCGGCGGCATCGGCATGCGCTTGTGCTGGAGCGCGGACGAACTGAACGAGGCGTTCCTGTCGGTGGAACATCTGGCGCGCGCCAACTTCAAGGACGCGGGCATCTATCTGGAGAAGTACGTCGAGCATGCGCGCCACATCGAGGTGCAGTTGTTCGGTGACGGTAAGGGCAACGTGATCGCACTGGGCGAGCGCGACTGCTCGGTGCAGCGCCGCAACCAGAAAGTGATCGAAGAGACCCCCGCGCCCAACATCACTCCGGAAGTCAGACAGCATCTGCTGGATACTGCCGTGCGTTTGGGGAAAGCCGTCGGCTACCAGTCGGCAGGTACGGTGGAGTTCGTGTTCGATGCACTCAGCGGCGAGTTCTACTTCCTCGAAGTGAACACGCGATTGCAGGTCGAACACGGCGTCACCGAAGAAGTGACCGGCGTCGATCTGGTCGAGTGGATGGTGTTGCAGGCCGCCGGTGAATTGCCCGCGCTGGAGAGCATCGATATCAAGCCAAAGGGTGCCTCCATCCAGGTGCGCCTGTATGCGGAAGACCCCAACAAGAATTTCCAACCATCCAGCGGTGTGCTGAGCGGCGTCGAATTCTCTGTGCAGGCGCGCAACGAGACCTGGGTGGAGCGCGGCAGCGAAGTGCCGCCCTACTACGACCCGATGATCGCCAAGATCATCGTCAAGGCGATGAACCGCGAGTCCGCGCTGGAGAAGATGAGCGCGGCGCTGGCCGAGACGCGGGTGGACGGCATCGAGACCAACCTCGATTACCTGCGCCAGATCGTGGCCGACCATGTGTTCGCGGAAGGTCGGCAAACCACGCGCTACCTGAACGGTTTCCACTATCAGCCGCACACCCTCGACGTGCTGGAACCCGGCGTGCAGAGCAGCATCCAGGACTATCCCGGCCGACTCGGTTACTGGAACATCGGCGTGCCGCCTTCCGGCCCGATGGATGCGCTGGCGTTCCGTCTGGGCAACCAGTTGGTGGGCAACGCCGCCGAGGCTGCCGGACTGGAACTGACCGTGTCCGGCCCAACGCTGAAGTTCAACAGCGACACGGTCATCGCGCTGACCGGCGCGGCGATGAAAGCCGAACTGGATGGCGAGCCGCTGGCGTTCTGGTGCAGCCATGCGGTGAAGGCAGGCAGCGTGCTGGGCCTCGGCGCGGTGCAGGGCGGCGGTTGCCGCAGCTATCTCGCGGTGGCGGGCGGATTCGATGTGCCCGACTATCTGGGCAGCAGGTCCACCTTCACACTGGGTCAGTTCGGCGGCCACGGCGGGCGCACCTTGCGTGTCGGCGACGTGCTGCATCTGGGCGCCCTGTCTGAATCGTATGTCGCGCGTGCGCTGCCGTCCGACCTGCTGCCGAGCTACAGCAAGCAATGGGAGATCGGTGTGTTGTACGGCCCGCACGGCGCGCCGGATTTCTTCACCCCGGCCGATATAGAGACCTTCTTCGCCACCGACTGGGAAGTGCACTACAACTCCAGCCGCACCGGCGTGCGTCTGATCGGTCCCAAGCCGGAGTGGGCGCGGCAGGACGGCGGCGAGGCCGGGCTGCACCCATCCAACATCCACGACAACGCCTATGCCATCGGTGCGGTGGATTTCACCGGCGACATGCCGGTGATCCTCGGCCCGGACGGCCCTAGCCTCGGCGGCTTTGTGTGCCCGGTCACCATCGTTCACGCCGAGCTGTGGAAGATGGGCCAGTTGCGTCCGGGCGATACGGTGCGCTTCCGTTTCATGTCGCTGGAGCAGGCCAACCATCTGGAGCAATTGCAGGACGCGACCATCGCTCAACTGAAATTACCGCAGAAGCAGGACGCTTACCCGGCTGCACAAAAGATGGGCAGCCCCATCGTGCATACCATCCCGGCCAAGGGCGAACAGGTGCAGGTGGTGTATCGCCAATCCGGCGACCGCAATCTGCTGATCGAATACGGCCCGCTGGTGCTCGACCTCAACCTGCGCTTCCGTGTGCATGCGCTGATGGAATGGGTGCAGGGTGCAGTGGCCGACGGCAGCTTGCCCGGCATCCTCGACCTGACACCGGGCATCCGCTCGCTGCAGATCCATTTCGACAGCCGTGTGCTGGCGCGCGAGGCACTGGTGAAAATGCTGGTCAAGGCGGAGAAGAAGTTGCCGCCGATAGACGACATGCGCGTGCCGACGCGCATCGTGCATCTGCCGCTGTCGTGGGACGATCCTTCCACCAAGCTGGCCATCGAGAAATACATGCAGTCGGTGCGCAAGGATGCGCCCTGGTGCCCGAGCAACATCGAGTTCATCCGCCGCATCAACGGCATCGCCGACATCGAGCAGGTGAAGCGCATCGTGTTCGAGGCGAGCTATCTGGTGATGGGGCTGGGCGACGTGTACCTCGGTGCGCCGGTCGCTACGCCGCTCGATCCGCGCCATCGTCTGGTCACCACCAAATACAACCCGGCACGCACCTGGACGCCGGAGAACGCGGTCGGCATCGGCGGTGCTTACATGTGCGTGTACGGCATGGAAGGCCCCGGCGGTTATCAGTTCGTCGGCCGCACCGTGCAGATGTGGAACCGTTACAAGCAGACGGCCGACTTCAAGGAAGGCAAGCCCTGGCTGCTGCGCTTCTTCGACCAGATCCGCTTCTATCCGGTGTCGGAACAGGAACTTCTGAAGATGCGCGAAGACTTCGTGGCCGGCCGCTTCCAGCTCAAGGTCGAAGAGAGCACCTTCAGCCTGAAGGACTACAACCAGTATCTGCAAGACAACGACCGCGAGATCAGCGCGTTCCGCGACACGCAACGCGCCGCGTTCGCGGCCGAGCGCGAGATGTGGAAAGCCAACGGTCAGGCCGAATACGCCAGCGACAGCAGCGTGGCGGAAGCGGGCACAGACAGTGAACTCGACCTGCCGCCGGGCAGCCGTGCCGTCGCCGCGCATGTGGCCGGCAACGTGTGGGCGATCCCGGCCGGAGTGGGCAGCAAGGTGAAGGCGGGCGACACGCTGGTGGTGATCGAGTCGATGAAGATGGAGATCGCCGTGGTTGCGCCGTGTGACGGTGAAGTGATCCAGATGAGCTGCCGCACCGGCGGTCAGGTCGCGTCGGGGCAGGACTTGCTGGTCATCCAGGGCGAGGTGTGACGATATGAAACTCGATCTGAATATTGAGGGCCTGCGCCGCCGATATCTGGCGGGCGAGATCCATCCGCGTCAGGTGATGCAGGACATCGTCGCACGCATCGGCGACGATCAGCACCATGTGTGGATACATCGCTTGCCGCTGGAAGAGATAGAAAAGTATGTGTCCGCACTGGCGGATAAGGACCCCGCAGCACTGCCGCTGTACGGCATCCCGTTCGCGATCAAGGACAACATCGATCTGGCCGGTGCGCCGACCACGGCCGGTTGCGCCGAGTATGCCTACCATCCGCAACGGCATGCCACGGTGGTGCGGCTGCTCATCGACGCGGGCGCGATCCCAATCGGCAAGACCAACCTCGACCAGTTCGCCACCGGCCTGAATGGCACGCGTTCGCCCTATGGCGCATGCCGCAATGCCTACGATTCCGATTACATCTCGGGCGGCTCCAGCGCCGGTTCGGCGGTGGCCGTCGCTTTGGGGTTGGCCAGCTTCAGTCTGGGCACCGACACCGCCGGCTCCGGTCGCGTGCCGGCAGCGTTCAACAATCTGGTCGGCGTGAAGCCCACGCGCGGCTGGCTCTCCACGCGCGGCGTGGTACCGGCCTGCCGCTCGCTGGATTGCGTGTCCATCTTCGCGCTGAACACGGCGGATGCCGCCACGGTGTTGTCGGTCGCCACCGCACTGGACGAGCAGGAAGCGTATTCACGGCAGGCGCTCGCGCATGGTTTCGATTTCGGTCGTGCCGAGCGTTTCCGCTTCGGCGTACCACGCGCGGACCAGTTGCAGTTCTTTGGCAATCAGGACGCGGCGGCGCTATTCCAGAAAAGCTGCGAGGAGCTGGAAGCCATCGGCGGGCAGAAGGTCGAGATCGACTTCCTGCCCTTCCTCAAATCGGCGCGGCTGTTGTACGAAGGCCCCTGGGTGGCGGAACGTTACGCCGCCATCCGCGAGTTCTTCGAGGCAAAGCAAGATGTCATCAATCCCGTGGTGCGCGAGATCATCGCGGGCGCAAAGAAATTTTCCGCCGCCGACGCCTTCGACGGCATGTACAAGCTTGAAGCCTTGCGCGCAGAAGCCGCATTGACATGGGGCAAGATCGACTGTCTGGTGACGCCGACCGCCGGCACCATCTACCGCATCGCCGAGATGGAAGCCGACCCGATCAAGCTGAATGCCAATCTGGGCTACTACACCAATTTCATGAATCTGCTGGACTGCGCGGCGCTCGCGATACCGGCCGGTTTCCAGCAGGACGGTCTGCCGTTCGGCATCACGCTGGTCGCGCCCGCGCATCAGGATGTGCCGCTGCTGCATCTAGCGGAACGTCTGAACCACAACGCAAATCCAGATCTGCCGATGCCACAGGCGCAAGGAGGCCGCGTGCGTGTCGCAGTCTGCGGTGCACACCTCGAAGGTCTGCCACTCAACCATCAGCTCACCAGTCGCGGCGCGCATCTGGTCGCGCGTACGCACAGCAGCCCGGATTACAAACTGTACGCCCTGCCCGGCGACCCGCCTTATCGGCCCGGCATGGTGCGCGTTGCACAGGGCGGCGATGCCATCGAAGTGGAAGTGTGGGAGATGGCAGCGCGTGAGTTCGGTCCTTTCGTTGCGGGCATCCCTGCGCCGCTGGGCATCGGCATGCTGACGCTGGCTAACGGCGAAACAGTGCAGGGCTTCGTGTGCGAGCAGTGCGCGGCCATCGATGCCGAAGACATCACGCGTTACGGCGGCTGGCGCGCGTATCTGGCACAGCGCGGAGCCTGAGCATGCAACTGCAACTGTTCAAGACCTTGTGGGGGCATACAAGCACGTTGGCAGACGCGGCGGATCAGGCTGTGGCAGCCGGCTTCATCGGGTTGGAAGGTAATGCCGATAGGTTACCGCACGAGGAGTTGCATTCGGCTTTGCAGTCGCGTGGTTTGCGCTATATCCAAGAGATCGTGACGGCGGGCAACTATGTGCCGCGTCGGCACGACACGGTGGAACAACACATCGCCGATGTGGAACGTCAGTTGCAACTGGGACAGTCGTTGCAGCCGCAACAGGTGACCATCATCGGCGGTTGTGATGCATGGTCACTGGAACAGAGTGTGCGTTTCTTCGGCGAGTCGCAAGAGATCGCCGCGCGCATGGATATCACCTGCAGTTTTGAGACGCACCGCAGTCGCTCGTTGTTCAATCCGTGGATCACGCTCGCGATCCTCGAACGCTTACCCGAGCTGCGACTCACGTGTGACTTGAGTCATTGGGTGGTGGTGCTGGAACGGCAACTGGATGACGATTGGAATGCGGTGCTCGAAGTGGCAAAACATGCGCACCACATCCATGCACGTGTCGGTTATGACCAAGGGCCACAAGTGCCGCACCCCGCCGCACCGGAATATGCCGGAGCCCTTGCCTCACATCAACACTATTGGGAAGCGATCTGGAGCGCACAACGCGCCGCAGGATATGCCATAACCACCATGACGCCGGAATTCGGCCCCGATGGTTATCTGCATACGCTCCCTTTCACGCGACAACCCGTCGCCGATCTGTGGGAGATCAATGGGTGGATGGGTCATATAGAGCAAATGCATTTCCTCTCGTGGAGCGAGGGAGTGGCGCATGAAAGGGCGTGCTGCTAGCCCAACATCGTGCATCGGGGAGGGGGCATGCCCGAATCGGGTGCTTCAAGGAGTGGTAGTAACGGTGAAACAAGCCAGAACGCCGCACAGCAAGGTTGGCATGCAACGTGCTGTGGAAGGTAGAGAGGTCGAAGAGGGCGAACATCACCCTCACTTAGCGGTTCGTTAATTTATTTAGGAGATTGCTCAAATGGATATCAAGAAACTCATCGCTGCTGTGGCGCTACTGACAGCTTCGTTCTCTGCCGGTGCTGTGACTCCAGTCAAGCTCGCGCTCACCACTTGGATCGGCTATTCGCCGTTCTACGTGGCGGAAGGCATGGATATGTACAAGAAGCATGGTCTGAAAGTGACCCTGCAAACCTTCGCCGATCCGGCGATGTTGCCTTCCGCAGTTGCCGGAAAAGCGGTTGACGGTGCGTTGATGACTTATGACCAAGTGATTGGCGCAGCGGCGCAAGGGCAAGTTTTCAAGGTGGTGATGCCCATCGACTACTCCAATGGCGGAGACGCTGTGCTGGCTGATATGTCGATCAAGACTATCGCCGACCTGAAGGGCAAAAAAGTGGCATATGCGCCGTTGTCGCCGTCTGATTTTTTGATCTCGTATGCGCTGAAAATCAACGGCATGAGTGACAAGAACATCAGCCCAGTCAATATGACACCGGAGGCGATTCCCTCGGCTCTGGCATCTAAGGCTGTACCGGCGGGAGTTACGTATGAACCGAACGTCTCACAAATCCTCTCTATGGATGGCGGCAAGAGGTTCCATGTGATCTACTCGTCGAAAGAGGCGCCTGGCCTGATCGCTGATGTGCTGGTATTCGATGAGGCTTACATCAAGAAGAACGGTAAAGAGGTCGCGGCTCTGATTCAAGCCTATCTGGATGGGCTGGCCTATCTAAAGTCTCATCCTAAGGAGTCTTCCGAGATCATCGGCAAGGCTATCGGAGTATCGGGCAAGGAAGTGCTGGAGCAGTTGCAAGGCGTGTACAACATCCCGCTAGTCGAGATGGCGCAGCCGTTCAAGCCGGGCAAGGACACCAAGTCCTACTTTGTCAGCGGTGAAGTGATCAATCAGATCCTGCTGAAAAGTGGTCAGATCAAGAAGCCGGTCGCGATTTCCTCGACGCTGGATGATCAGTTCGTGAAGGCACTGTCGAAGTAAGTTCACCTGCCAGCCCGCTTCACTTCAACTTGAGGCGGGCATTAGGCTCCCAAAGAATTCCGATGTCATCTTCTATCACAGCAACTTTCCCTCAGGGCAGGGCAGTCTCGGCTTTACTCGCCGGTTCGGTTTTGTGGGGCCTATTCTGGTGGCCGCTCAAGGCGTTCGAGATGGCAGGGATTCATGTCAGCTTTGTGCAGATATTTGCCTATGGCTCTGCCACTCTGGTATTGCTGCCCTTCGCGTGGCGGAGCTTGCCACAATGGCGCAGTCAATTCGGGCTGCTATTGCTCATCTGTCTGTTGGGGGGCTGGGCGAATGCTTCGTTCGCTACCGCGTTGGCCGAAGGCAATGTGGTGCGAGTGCTGCTGCTGTTCTATTTGGCACCTGTGTGGACGATTTTGGCGGCGCGAGTTTTTCTGGCAGAGCCGTTCACTCCATTACGGCTGGGTGCGCTGGCTTTAGCATTGGTAGGCTTGGTTTCGACATTGGGCGGTGCTGCGCTATTTGCTACGCCCTTATCGTTGATCGATTTGCTGGCGCTCTCGTCGGGCCTTGCCTTCGCCTTGAATAATATCGCGATTCGAGTCGGGCATAAGCTACCAGAGCTGACCCGCGCAGCCGCCGTCTTTATGGGGTGTGCCGTGATCTCCCTCGGATGGGGGCTCTGGAGTGGGCGTTCGTTGCCCGCGCTTGAATCGATGCACATCTTGGCATTGTTAGGTTTGGGCTTGCTTTGGGTGATTCCTGGCACGCTTGCGACTTTTTATGGAGTGGCACGGCTGGATGCAGGTAAAGCAGCTATCTTGTTGCTGGCTGAGTTGGTCGTGGGGGTGTTTTCCGCAGTGCTGATCGGCAATGAGCACTTGTCGATGCAAGAGATTATCGGTGGCGCACTCATTCTATCCGCTGCATTGATTGAAGCGGTAACCGAGCAAAGGGGTGATCAAGCCTGATCGGGTTTCCCTAGGCTTGGCTCAAAGTTCGGCGTGGTATCATCCGCCCTATGAAAACCTCTTCTGACTCCCTTCAGCGTTTCCTGTTCGATGCCGCGCCGATACGCGGCGAGTTTGTTCATCTCGATGAGAGCTGGCGCAGCGTGCTGGCGCGACATGACTATCCGCTGCCTTTGCGCAATCTGCTGGGCGAGCTGATGGCGTCGGCGGTGTTGTTGGCGGCGATGCTCAAGCTGCAACAGGGTTCACTGATCTTGCAAATCCAGGGGCAAGGGCCGGTGAGTTTGTTGGTAGTGGAGTGCTCCGGTGATTTACAGGTGCGCGCCACGGCTAAGTGGGAGGGAGAGTTGGTGTCCAGCAAAGTGGCTGAGCTGATTGGTGATGGCCGCTTTGTCATTACGCTCGACCAGAAGAACGGCGGGCAGATGTATCAGGGCATCGTCGCGCTGGAAGGCGAGACGGTCGCTGAAATCTTGCAGAACTACATGTTGCGCTCCGAGCAGCTGGAAACTCGCTTGTGGCTGGCCGCCGACGGTCAGCAGGCAGCAGGCATGCTGTTACAGAAACTGCCCGAGCAACCGGATGGCGACACAGATGCATGGAATCGCGCTGTCGTATTGGCTGAGACCGTTAGGCACGATGAGTTGCTCTCGCTATCGGTGCCGGAATTGCTGCATCGTCTGTACCACGAAGAGGATATTCGGCTGTTCGACGCGCAGCCAGTAGTGTTCGGCTGCTCCTGTTCAAGGGAAAACGTGGTCGAGATGCTGAAGATGATCGGCGTCGACGAGGTGGATTCGGTGCTGGAAGAGCAAGGCTCGATCCAAGTGTGCTGCGAGTTTTGCAATCAATGTTATGTTTTTGAGGAAGAGGACATCGACGAGGTCTTCGCTTTGCCGACCTCTGAATTCGCTATGGAAATTCAACACTGACAGCCTACCCGCGCCGCACCTGCGGCGTGATAAAATGCGCGCCTTTCTCTTTACAGTCTTTGGAAGGTTGCCATGTTCTCTCGCAAAAACACCCTCGCCGTCGTTGATCCCGATCTGTGGGCTGCCATGCAGCAGGAAGTTACCCGTCAGGAAGATCACATCGAACTGATCGCCTCGGAAAACTACACCAGCCCAGCGGTGATGGAAGCTCAGGGCAGCCAGCTCACCAATAAGTATGCTGAAGGCTATCCCGCCAAGCGCTACTACGGTGGTTGCGAGTATGTGGACATTGCCGAGCAACTGGCGATCGATCGTGCGAAATCGCTATTCGGCGCGGAATACGCCAACGTGCAGCCGCATTCCGGCTCGCAAGCCAACCAAGCTGTGTACGTTTCTGTGCTGAAGCCGGGCGACACGATTCTGGGCATGAGCTTGGCGCACGGCGGCCACTTGACCCACGGCGCATCGGTGAATATTAGCGGCAAGCTGTACAACGCCATCCAGTACGGACTGAACGATAAGGAAGAGATCGACTACGACGAAGTGCAGCGTTTGGCTACTGAGCACAAGCCTAAGATGATCGTGGCTGGGGCCTCCGCCTATGCGTTGGTCATTGACTGGAAGCGTTTCCGTGCTATCGCTGACAGCGTCGGAGCATACCTCTTCGTGGACATGGCGCACTATGCTGGCCTGATCGCGGCAGGCTACTATCCGAGCCCAGTTGGCATCGCTGACTTTGTCACCACCACCACTCACAAAACCTTGCGCGGCCCGCGCGGCGGCTTGATCTTGGCTAAGGCGGAGCACGAGAAGGCGCTGAACTCGGCCATCTTCCCGCAGTTGCAAGGCGGCCCGCTGATGCATGTGATCGCGGCCAAGGCAGTGGCATTCAAGGAGGCGGCTGGCAAGGAATTCAAGGAATATCAGAAGCAGGTGATCGACAACGCGCGCGTGATGGCCAAGGTATTGACCGAGCGCGGTGTGCGCATCGTCTCCGGCCGTACCGATAGCCACGTGTTCTTAGTCGATCTGCAAGCCAAGCATCTGACCGGCAAGGACGCCGAAGCTGCACTGGGCAAGGCGCACATCACTGTGAACAAGAACGCTATCCCCAATGACCCGCAGAAACCTTTCGTCACCTCCGGCATCCGCATCGGCTCGCCCGCGATGACCACCCGTGGCTTCAAGGAGATCGAAGCCGAGAAGCTGGCTCACTTGATCGCCGACGTGCTGGATGCCCCGAACGATGACGCAGTCATCGCCCGCGTCGCGGGTGAAGTGAAGAAACTGACTACGGCGTTCCCGGTGTACGGCGCTTAACAGCATGGGCAGGGGGAGGGGTAAAGAGGGAAGGGTGATTGCGGAGTTCCGTAGCCCCAGTTTTTTCCTTCACTCTTCTTCCTTCCCCTATCCTCGATGAAATGTCCCTTCTGCAAACACTCTGATACTCAGGTTATCGACTCCCGCGAGAGCGAGGAGGGCGATAGCATCCGCCGTCGTCGCCGCTGTTTGTCGTGTGAAAAGCGCTTTACCACTTATGAAACGGTGGAGTTGCGTATGCCGCAGGTGGTGAAGCAGAACGGCAATCGTGCCGAGTTCGACCCCGATAAGCTGCGTAAGAGTTTTCGTTTGGCGCTGCACAAACGCCCTGTGGCTACCGAGCAGGTAGAGGCTGCGATCGACCAAGTGACTCAGCAAGTGTTCGCACAGGGCGAGCGCGAGATCGAGTCGAGTGAGATCGGCGGGATGGTGATGGAGGAGTTGCGCAAGCTGGATAAGGTGGCCTTCATTCGTTTCGCCTCAGTCTATGAAGGCTTCGAAGATGTCGGTGATTTCGCAGACGCTATCAAAGCATTAAGTAAGTCGCCGCGCCGCAATCGTCCAGTTGCCCACTGATGGCTAGCGCTGCCGACAGCCATTGGATGGCGCATGCGTTGCGGTTGGCGGAGCGCGGCCTTAACACCACTAGCCCCAACCCTCGTGTTGGCTGCGTGTTGGTGAAGGATGGTATCGTCATCGGCGAAGGTTGGCACGAGCGTGCTGGCGAGTTGCATGCCGAACCTATCGCCTTACATGCAGCGGGTGAGCGCGCACGCGGTGCTACGGCATACGTCACTCTGGAGCCGTGCAGCCATTTCGGTCGCACGCCACCTTGCGCCGACGCGCTCATCGCGGCGGGTGTGGCTCGTGTGGTGATCGCTATGCAAGACCCTAATCCGTTAGTGTCTGGCAGGGGCGTTGCCAAGTTGCGCGACTCTGGAATTGTGGTTGAAACTGGACTAATGGAAGCGTCGGCGCGCGAACTCAATCTTGGCTTTGTTTCGCGTATGACGCGTGGCATGCCTTGGGTGCGCAGCAAGATCGCCGCCAGTCTGGATGGGCGTACCGCGCTCGCCAATGGTGTCAGCCAGTGGATCACCGGCCCAGCAGCGCGGCAGGACGTGCAACGTTTGCGCGCTCGTTCTTGCGCTGTGCTCACGGGAATCGGAACAGTGCTAGCCGATGATCCGCAGCTCAATGTGCGAGACTCGGAAGTTGTGCGTCAGCCACTGCGTGTGGTGTTGGACAGTCATCTGCAAATATCAAGCTCATCTCGCATCCTGCAAGGTGGTCCCGTGCTGATCTACGCCGCGATTCCTGACTCGGCCAAAATCACTCTACTCGAACAACTCGGCGCCCAGGTCGTGGTTTTGCCCAATCCCGATGAGCAGGTGGATTTGCCCGCCATGTTGGGCGATCTGGCGCGGCGCGGTATCAACGAGGTGTTGGTCGAGGCGGGGGCGAAGCTCAATGGAGGGTTGCTACAAGCTGGGCTGGTGGATGAGTTGCTGCTTTATTTGGCGCCTCAACTGTTGGGTGATGAGGCGCGTGGGATGGCTGCATTGGGTAATCTGATGGCGCTAGATCAGCGGATCGAGTTGCAATGGCAGGATGTGCGTCACGTAGGCAGTGATCTGCGCCTCACTGCGCGCATCAATCGTCCGTAGTAATCGAGACTTTGCATTTACGCTCCCCTTTGCCGCTGTTAGAATGCGCGCCGGAAAATTGTTCAAGTGCGGCCTTGCCGCACTTTGTTTTTAAGGAAGAATATGCCAGTCATTACCCTGCCGGACGGTTCACAGCGTAGTTTCGATCAGGCGATCACCGTTGCCGGAGTTGCAGCCAGTATCGGCGCAGGTTTGGCTCGCGCAGCGCTGGCGGGCAAGGTGGATGGAACGCTGGTCGATACTTCGCACTTGATCGAGAGTGATGTGCAACTCGCCATCGTCACCGATAAGGATGCGGACGGGCTGGAGCTGATCCGTCACTCCACCGCGCACTTGTTGGCCTATGCGGTGAAGGAATTGTTCCCTGAGGCGCAAGTGACTATCGGTCCGGTGATCGAGAACGGCTTCTACTACGATTTCTCGTTTGCGCGCCCGTTCACCCCGGAAGATCTGGCTGCGATCGAAAAGCGCATGACTGAGATAGCCAAGCTCGACTTGCCGATCACGCGCCGCGTGTTGCCACGTGACGAAGCGGTAGCTTATTTCAAGCACATCGGCGAGCACTACAAGGCCGAGATCATTGCTTCGATCCCCGCAGATCAGGATGTTTCGCTGTATGCCGAAGGCGAGTTCACCGACCTGTGTCGCGGTCCCCACGTGCCGTCCACTGGCAAGATGAAGGCCTTTAAGCTGATGAAGGTGGCAGGAGCCTACTGGCGTGGAGACTCTAAGAACGAGATGCTGCAACGCATCTATGGAACGGCATGGGCGAAGAAGGAGGATCTCGACGCTTATCTACATAGGCTGGAAGAAGCGGAGAAGCGCGACCACCGTCGCCTAGCCAAGCAGCTCGACCTGTTCCACATGCAGGACGAAGCCCCGGGCATGGTGTTTTGGCACCCGAACGGCTGGACGATCTGGCAGGAAGTTGAGCAGTACATGCGCCGCAAGTTCGTCGAGTACGGCTATCAGGAAGTGCGCACGCCGACCATGATGGATCGCGCGCTGTGGGAGAAATCCGGCCACTGGGAAAACTACCGCGACAACATGTTCACCACCTCGTCGGAGAATCGCGACTACGCGGTGAAGCCGATGAATTGCCCTGGTCATGTACAAATCTTCAATAGTGCGTTGCACAGTTACCGTGACCTACCACTGCGTCTGGCGGAGTTTGGTTCCTGTCACCGCAACGAGCCTTCAGGCTCCTTGCACGGCCTGATGCGCGTGCGCGGTTTCACACAGGACGATGCGCATATCTTCTGTATGGAAGAGCAGGTCGAGGCGGAAGTTGCTGACTTCATTGTCATGTTGCAAAAGGTGTACGCCGATTTCGGTTTTAGCGATGTGCTGGTCAAGTTGTCCACTCGCCCCGTTAAGCGCGTGGGGTCGGATGAGACGTGGGATAA
This sequence comes from Ferriphaselus amnicola, assembly GCF_000974685.2. Taxonomy (NCBI): domain Bacteria; kingdom Pseudomonadati; phylum Pseudomonadota; class Betaproteobacteria; order Nitrosomonadales; family Gallionellaceae; genus Ferriphaselus; species Ferriphaselus amnicola. Next base: position 1,648,685 of record NZ_AP018738.1, on the reverse strand, counting down.
GGCTGAAGCGGCTTTGGCAGCGGCGCTTAAGCAGAACAATCTGGAGTTCGACTTGCAGCCGGGCGAAGGCGCGTTCTATGGCCCGAAGATTGAATTTACGTTGAAAGATAGCATTGGCCGTCTGTGGCAGTGTGGCACCATCCAGCTCGATTTCAATCTGCCGGTGCGCCTAGGGGCGGAATTCGTCGCAGAAGATAATACTCGCAAAGCCCCAGTGATGCTGCATCGTGCCATCGTTGGCTCAATGGAGCGTTTTATCGGTATTTTGATCGAGCACTACGCCGGTTCCTTCCCGCTGTGGTTGGCTCCAGTGCAGATGGTGGTGATGAATATTTCGCAGGCTCAAGAGGAATATGCGTCAAAACTGACCGAAACTCTGAAGGCATCGGGCATGCGTGTGCGATCAGATTTGCGTAATGAGAAGATTACCTATAAAATCCGAGAACATAGCTTACAGAGGCTGCCTTATCAGCTTATTGTGGGTGATAAGGAAGTGGCCGCTGGCCTTGTTGCCGTGCGATCCCGTACAGGTGAAGACCTGGGGCAGATGACTGTGGATGCGTTGTTACAGCGCTTGAAACAGGAGCTGACGGGAAGCGCGGTTTAATTTTTGTTGGAGAACTGCAATAGCTCAGGATAAGTCACAACGCCTCAATGAACAGATTAATGCACCCCGTGTGCGTTTAGTGGGAGTAGAAGGCGAGCAACTTGGTATCGTGTCATCAGCAGAAGCCTTGCGTATCGCCGATGAAGCGGAATTAGATTTGGTAGAGATCGCGCCGATGGCCGAGCCGCCGGTGTGTCGCATCATGGATTACGGCAAATTCAAATATGCCGAGAGCAAGAAGCAGCACGAAGCCAAGCTCAAGCAGAAGCAGATTCAAATCAAGGAAATCAAGTTCCGTCCGGGTACGGATGAGGGTGATTACCAGATTAAGCTGCGTAATCTGATTAAATTCCTGAATGAAGGCGACAAAACTAAGATCACATTGCGTTTCCGTGGACGCGAGATTGCACACCAGCAGATCGGGATGCAGTTGCTGGAACGAGTCAAGGCGGATCTGGCAGAGCATGGCAACGTGGAGCAGTTCCCTAAGATGGAAGGTCGCCAGATGATTATGGTGCTGGCACCAAAGCAGAAGAAGTAATCACCGATTTACACTGGCGCGCTCGACAGGCGGGGCGCGTTGGTCAAGTAGCACACAGCCTATATAAGTGGCGAGCGGGTTATCAAGTGTTCCTGTCAGGAATCACCTGGCGTCATAACTTAAGGAGTAGTTATGCCTAAGATGAAGACCAAAAGCGGTGCGAAGAAGCGTTTTATCGTTCGCGCCGGTGGCAGCATCAAGCGCTCACAAGCGTTCAAGCGCCACATTCTTACCAAGAAGACCACCAAAAATAAGCGTCAGTTGCGCGGTACTACTGGGGTTCACGCAACCAACACGGCGTCCGTACGCGCCATGATGCCCTACGCATAAGGAGTTAGAACATGGCAAGAGTTAAACGTGGTGTAACGGCGCGCGCGCGTCATAAGAAGGTTCTGGATCTGGCCAAGGGTTACCGTGGCCGTCGCAAGAACGTATATCGCATCGCCAAAGAAGCGGTGATGAAGGCGGGTCAATATGCTTATCGCGACCGTCGTCAGCGTAAGCGTCAGTTCCGCACTCTGTGGATCGCTCGTATCAATGCGGCTGCTCGTGAGCAGGGCATGGCATACAGCGTGTTCATGAATGGTCTGAAAAAGGCAATGATCGACATCGACCGCAAGGTTCTGTCCGATCTGGCGATCTTCGACAAGGCTGCGTTCGCGCAACTGGTCGCACAAGCCAAGGCCAGCCTCGCAGCGTAAGTTTGCTGTGATGTGAAAAAGGAGGCTGAACGCCTCCTTTTTTCGTTTCAACCTCCCGGTTGCCCATCCTCGGCGACAAGCTGGAGCAGAAGATGCAAGAACTACAAACTATTCTCGACGACGCGCTTGCGGTATTCGCGGCGACGAACGATGCAACTATGCTGGAGCAGGCCAAGGCCCGCTATCTCGGTAAAGAAGGCAGCCTCACCGCTCTGCTAAAGGGCTTGGGTAAATTGTCTGCAGAAGAGCGTCCCGCTGCGGGCGCGCGCATCAATGTCATCAAACAGCAGATCGAAGCTGCGCTGAATGCGCGCCGTGACGGCATTCAGCAACAGGCGCTGCAACTCAAGCTGGCTGCCGAATCGCTGGATGTGACCCTGCCAGGACGCGGCCTTGCCGCTGGCGGTCTGCATCCGGTGACGCGCACGCTGGAACGCATCGAGACGCTGTTCCAATCCATCGGCTTCGACGTGGCTGACGGCCCCGAGATCGAGACTGACTTCTACAACTTCACTGCGCTGAACATCCCGGAGAACCACCCGGCACGCGCAATGCACGATACCTTCTATATCGACGCTAAGCACGTGCTTCGTACTCACACTTCGCCGATCCAGGTGCGCTACATGCAAGCGCATATGGAAAAGTTCGGCGCTGACGCGACGATGCCGGACATACGCATCATCGCGCCGGGGCGCGTGTATCGAGTGGATTCCGATGCAACGCACTCGCCGATGTTCCATCAGGTCGAGGGTCTGTGGATCGGCGAGCAGGTCAGTTTTGCCAACCTCAAGGGCGTTGTGCAGGATTTCCTGCAGCGCTACTTCGAGCGCGACGACCTTACTGTACGTTTTCGCCCGTCCTTCTTTCCGTTCACTGAGCCGTCCGCTGAGATGGATATGAGTTGGGGCGACGGCTGGCTGGAGATCGGTGGTTGCGGCATGGTGCATCCCAATGTGCTGAAGCACGTGAACATCGACAGCGAGAAGTACCTCGGCTTCGCCTTCGGGCTGGGTGTCGAGCGGCTGGCGATGCTGCGCTACGGCGTGAACGACCTACGCCAGTTCTACGAGGGAGACCTGCGCTTCCTCAAGCAATTCAACTGAGTACACGAATATGAAATTCTCTGAGAACTGGCTGCGTAGCTGGGTCAACCCAGCTCTCGACACCGATGGTCTGGGGCATCAGCTCACCATGGCTGGATTGGAAGTCGAGGCGCAGGTAGCGGCCGCGCCCGCCTTCAATAACGTGGTGGTGGCCGAGGTGCTGGAAGTGGTCAAGCATCCCAATGCCGACCGCCTCAACGTGTGTCAAGTCAATGTCGGCGAAGCTGCGCCCATCACCATCGTGTGTGGCGCGTCCAACGTCGCCGTTGGCGTGAAAGTTCCGTGTGCGCGCATCGGCGCGGTGTTGCCGGGTGACTTCAAGATCAAGCAGGCCAAGGTGCGCAACGTAGAATCCTTTGGCATGTTGTGTTCGGCCAAAGAACTGGGGCTGGCCGAGGAAAGCAATGGCCTGTGGCTGCTGCCTGCCGACGCGCCGGTCGGCACGACCATCCGCGACTATCTCGATCTCGACGACACCCTATTCACCCTCAAGCTGACACCCAACCGCAGCGACTGTCTCGGCATCGCCGGACTAGCGCGTGAAGTGGCGGCTATCACCGGCTGCGCGATCACGCCGATGGTCGTTGCGCCAGTGGCCGACAGCATCCCTGATACGCTGCCGGTGACGATCAGCGCCGACACTTGCGGCCTGTATTGCGGGCGGGTGGTGCGCGGCGTGAATGCCGCTGCTGCCACGCCGGATTGGATGGTGCGCCGTCTGGAGCGCTCTGGTATCCGCAGCATCAATGCGGTTGTTGACATTACCAACTACGTGCTGCTCGAACTCGGTCAGCCCATGCACGCCTTCGACTTGGCGCAGCTTACTGGTGGTATCTCGGTGCGTCCGGCGGCTACGGGCGAGAAGCTGGCGTTGCTCAATGGCCAGGCTGTGGAGTTGAATCCCGACTACCTGCTGATCGCTGACGACAGCCGCGCGCTGGCGCTGGCGGGCATCATGGGCGGTGCGGGCAGTGGCGTGGAAACCACGACTACGGACGTGTTCCTCGAAGCTGCTTGGTTCGCTCCCGACGCCATCGCGGGCAAGGCGCGCAACTTCGGCCTCAACACCGACTCCTCGTTCCGCTTTGAGCGCGGTGTAGATTTCTTCGCCACCCGCGCGGCGATGGAGCGTGCCACGCAATTGTTGCTGGACATCTGCGGTGGCAAGGCTGGCCCTGTTAGTGAAGTGCGAGGCGAACTGCCGCAGCGCGCACCCATCCTGCTGCGTACCAGCCGTGTTCGTCGTGTGTTGGGCATCGCGCTGTCGGCACAACAAATCGAAGCCATCCTGGATCGCCTGCGCTTCAGGTTCGTCGCGCAGGGAGAAGACTTTCAGGTTACGCCGCCCAGCTATCGTTTTGACCTTGGAATTGAAGCTGATTTGATCGAAGAATTGGCTCGTATTCACGGCTACGACAACATTCCGGCACTACCGCCGCAAGGCCAGCTGTCGATGTTGCCCGCAAGCGAAGGCTTGCGTCCGCTACGTCGTTTGCGCCAGTTGCTGGTGTCGCGCGACTACCAAGAGACGGTCAGTTACGCCTTCCTTGAAGCCGAGGTCGAGCGTGATCTGTGCGGTAATAACGCCCCAGTCAGCTTGCAGAATCCGATCGCCAGCCAATACTCGGTGATGCGTAGCAGTTTGCTGGGCGGCCTGATCGGTGCGTTGCGCGTCAATCTGTCGCGTCGTCAGTCGCGCGTGCGCTTGTTCGAGGCAGGTGCATGCTTCGCTGCGGTTAATGGGGGTTATACGCAAACCGAGAGACTGGCCGGACTGTGCTACGGCAGTGTTCAGCCAGAGCAATGGGGTGCGCCCGCGCGCAGTGTGGACTTTTACGATGCTAAGGGCGATGTCGAAGCGCTGTTTGCGCCGCGCAGTCTGAGTTTTGTCGCAGCGACTCACCCGGCTTCGCACCCAGGGCGTTCGGCGCAAATCTTCCTCGGCGAGCAAGCCATCGGTTGGATCGGCGAACTTCATCCGCAGTGGCAGCAACAGTACGACTTGCCGCAAGCGACAGTATGGTTCGAGGTGGATAGCGCGGTGTTGCAGGCCAGTGCTGCGCCCGAAGCCTGTGATGTATCACGCTTCCCGCCAGTGCGTCGTGATTTGGCGGTTGTCGTGGACGAGGGGGTGTCGGCAGCTACTTTGCTGAGTGCCTTACAGGCAACGGTTGCAGAGCATGTTATTGAGGTTGGATTGTTCGATGTGTATCGTGGAAAAGGCTTAGAGGAAGGCAAAAAAAGCCTTGCATTCCGAGTGTTGTTACAAGATACTCAAAAAACTCTGACTGAGTCGGAGATTGAGCAAAATATGATGCAGTTGGTTGCGGCACTACAAAGATGCGGCGCACAGTTGCGAGGATAGGGGGAGCAATGACGACGTTGACCAAGGCGGAACTCGCCGATCTGTTGTTTGAACAAGTAGGGCTGAATAAGCGCGAAGCCAAGGAGATGGTGGAAACCTTCTTTGAGGAAATTCGTTTGCAACTGGAACAAGGCGAAACAGTGAAACTGTCAGGTTTTGGTAACTTCCAATTACGAGATAAACCTCAACGTCCTGGGCGTAATCCCAAGACTGGTGAAGAAATTCCTATCGAGGCACGCCGCGTCGTGACTTTCCACCCCAGCCAAAAGCTGAAGAGCATGGTCGAGCAGAATTACAGTGGAACAACTCCAGCCTAGTTCAGAATTGCCGCCGATCCCGGCTAAACGCTACTTCACTATTGGTGAAGTGAGCGAGCTGTGCGGCGTGAAGGCGCACGTGCTGCGCTATTGGGAACAGGAGTTCTCCCAACTCAAGCCCGTTAAGCGGCGCGGCAATCGTCGATATTATCAGCATCATGAGGTGCTGCTGATTCGTCGTATCCGTGAGTTGCTGTACGAGGAAGGCTTTACCATCAGCGGTGCTCGCAGTAAGTTGGAGCGCGGCGAGGTTGAGGTGATTGAGCCGGCAAGGGGAGGGGCTACTTTGATCGCAGAGCCTGCCGATCAGGTTGAAATATTGGCTCTTGATGTGGTTCGGTTGCGTAATGAAATCAAGAGTATTCTGGCTGATCTTCGAGCTTAAGGTCACTCAGACCGAGCTCCATCCACTAATCCACAACTGTCCTTGATTGCTGGCGGGTCTTTATTTTAGCTAGATCCGTTCCTTCAATTTGAACTAGGAGACGCTATGTTTAGCGGAATCATCGCTGATGTTGGCATCATTAAGCGAGCACAAGACCGTAACGGCGGCCTGCGCCTGTCGGTATCCACTCTAGAGTTGGGTATGGATGACGTGAAATTGGGCGATAGCATCGCGGTCAATGGTATCTGTTTAACAGTGGTTGAGAGGCTTGGTTACGATTTCACTGTTGATGTCTCGCGCGAGACGCTCAACTGTACGGTTGGGCTGGACAGGCAGGGTGCGCGAGTGAATCTGGAGAAAGCGTTGCGCTTGTCCGATCGCATTGGTGGTCATTTGGTAAGTGGTCACGTCGATGGTGTGGGCGAGGTGGTTCAATTCAACGATCTCGGTGAAAGCTGGTTGTTAGCAGTGCGCGCACCGCACGCATTGGCCAAATACATCGCGGTCAAAGGCTCGATAACGATTAACGGTGTTAGTCTCACAGTCAATCATGTTGCGGGTTGCGAGTTTGCCGTCAATCTCATTCCTCATACCTTGGCGGTCACTACGCTCAATGAGTTAAAGGTCGGCGCCATGCTAAATCTGGAGATTGACCTTATCGCCCGCTACGTGGAACGTATGCAAACCTCGATTTGATTTTTGTCTAGTTCTGCTCAGTCTCTTAAATCCGATGTAAATGGTCGGATACTTGATATTCTTTACCTCTATACTAAGCGCCTGCTGTCTTTGAGGAAAAAAGATGATCGGACGCATTTTCGGGATGGGGGTACTGAACCTTGCGTTGTTCGCTACTACACCTGCTTACGCAGCATTGCCCGACGAGATCCAAGTCTATGACGACGAGATCGGTTTGGCGGGTGAACGTACACTCGAATTTCACGCTAACACCACTCTCTCAGGTAGCACTACTCCTTCTTACCCTGGTGAGCGTGTCGCTGCCCATGCACTCAGGCTGACACCTGAATTTGCTTGGGGATTGGGTAATGATCTGGAGGCTGGCATATATGTGCCAACGGTATGGGATTCTCATCATCTTGCAGACCTGGCCGGGCTGCGTGGGCGACTGAAATGGATACCGGTTCACGCGCGAGACGGTGGTACTGGCGGATACGCTGGCTTGAATGTCGAACTCTCGCGCGTGGCTTATCGCTACGAATCGGTACGCGCATTTTCTGAAGTCCGTCTGATTTCTGGTTGGCGTGGCGAGCGCTGGATCGTGGCGATCAATCCTGTGTTCGGCTGGGGATTTACTCATGGCAATGGTGGCGCTCCCGATCTTGGTTTAGCGCTGAAAGCTATGCACGATATTGCTGGGTCGCTTAGGGCAGGGGTTGAGTACTATGCAGATTATGGGCGAATTGGCCAATTCCTACCTTTTTCTGAGCGTTCGCGTACTGGCTATGCCGTCGCAGAATTCGAGCTGCCGCAGGGGGCGTCACTCAGTTTGGGTGTGGGGCGTGGTTGGGGCGTGGCGGATCGCTGGACGGTAAAATCGTTATTGAGCACAACCTTCTGAATCTCCCCGCTTTGGTCGAGTGGAGAGCATTCATGCTGCAACTCCCCATTCTTTATAGGATATTCGTGGTAAATTTGCCACTAGGCGACGCGTACAGAAAATCATAATCAAGAGGGCGCCTATTTAAGGGAGTCTTGCCATGAATACTATAATCTCCAAGCTGATGACGGCTAATGTAGTTTCCGTCACTCCATCAACAACACTGGATCAATGCGCAGCTCTTATGGATGAGCGGCGAATCAGTTCTTTAGTAGTAACAGACCAAGGTCTTCCGATTGGTATTCTGACGGAGCGGGACATGCTAAGCGCACTCAGTTGCCAGCTCAGTCGCTCTACTGCCGTGGAGCGGGTAATGGGGAAGCCGCTGGTTACGGTGCGAGATGATGTGAGCTACCGTGAAGCAGTACGTTTATTCGGAAAACACAGTATCCGTCATCTGGTGGTGGTCGATCTGGACGGCAAGCTCATTGGTATCATCAGTGAGACTGATCTATGCCGAAAAGGTGGCATCGCCGAGATGCTTGGGCAGCGCAGCATCGCTAGTGCTATGGACCAGAATCCGGTGTTGCTGCCGCATGATACCGACATTTCTGCCGCCGCGATGTGGATGGGACGTGGGCGACAAAGTAGTGTGTTTGTCGTGACTGGGGCTCGTCCAGTCGGCATCCTTACCGAGCGGGACATGGTAAAACAATACCGCCAAGGCGGCGTGCACGATGGATTGGCTGAGGGAATCATGTCTTCCCCAGTCGCTACGATCAGTTCAGAACAAACACTCATTGAAGCAGCTCAGCAGATGACGTCCATGAGTATCCGGCATCTCGCTGTCGTGGATGGCAAGGGTGACATCATTGGTCAGCTTTCAGAGAATGACCTTCTTAAAGGTGTCGATGTCGTTTAGTCCCAGATAGCAAGACGGCGTGCAAATTGCACGCCGTCTTGGTTATGCGTCAGCCAGAAACTAGCGTCCCATTTCCAGCATCAACTGATTCACCCGCTTGACGAAGCCAGCGGGGTCGTCGAGTTGACCGCCTTCGGCGAGCAAGGCTTGGTCGAACAACACTGCCGCCCAGTCGTCGAATTTCACGGTTTCATCCTTCAGGCGTTGTACCACCGGATGGCGCGGGTTGATCTCCAGAATCGGTTGCGAGGTCGGCGCTTTTTGACCGGCGGCTTTCAAGATGCGGGCGAGGTTGCCGCCGATATCGTGTTCGTCGGCCACTAGGCAAGCAGGCGAGTCGGTCAGGCGATGGGTGACGCGCACTTCCTTGACTCGGTCCGTCAGGCTGCCTGCGATTTTGTCTGTCAACTCCTTCAGATCGCCTGCTTCCTTTTCCTGCTCTTGCTTCTCAGCTTCATCTTCCAGCTTGCCTAAGTCCAGCCCGCCCTTGGCGACCGAGACCAATTGCTTGCCGTCGAATTCGGTCAAGCTGCCGACTACCCATTCGTCCACGCGTTCGGTGAGCAATAGCACTTCGATGCCCTTTTTGCGGAACACTTCCAGATGCGGGCTGTTCTTGGCGGCATTGAATGTTTCGGCGGTGACGTAGTAGATCTTCTCTTGGCCTTCCTTCATGCGGCTGAGGTAATCCTTCAGCGACACGATCTCGTCGGTGGTATCGGCCTGTGTCGAGGCGAAGCGCAGCAATCCGGCGATCTTGTCCTTGTTGGCAAAGTCTTCGCCTACGCCTTCCTTCAGCACGCGCCCGAATTCGCCCCAGAACTTGGCGTACTTCTCCGGCTCATTCGTCGCCAAGTCTTCCAGCAAGCCCAGCACTTTCTTCGAGCAACCAGCGCGGATAGCATCGATATCCTTGGATTCTTGCAAGATTTCGCGCGAGACGTTGAGCGGCAGGTCGTTGGAATCGACCACCCCGCGCACAAAGCGCAGGTATTGCGGCATCAGTTGCTCGGCATCGTCCATGATGAACACGCGGCGCACGTACAGCTTTACGCCGTGTCGCGAGCTGCGGTCGTATAGATCGAACGGCGCGCGTGCTGGGATGTACAGCAACTGTGTGTATTCCTGACGGCCTTCGACGCGGGCGTGTGTCCAAGCCAGCGGGGCATCGTAATCATGGCCGACGTGCTTGTAGAATTCCTTGTACTCGTCCTCGGTGATTTCGTTCTTGCTGCGCGCCCACAGCGCCGAGGCCTGATTCACTGTCTCGTCTTCGTCGCTGATGACGTTGCTGCCGTCCTTCCACTCTTCCTTTTTCATTACGATGGGCTGGACGATGTGGTTGGAATATTTGCGGATGATGCCGCGTAGGCGGAAGCCTTCCAGCAGGTCGTCCTGACCTTCGCGCAGATGCAGCGTGATCTCGGTGCCGCGCGTGGTCTTGTCCACCATCTCGATGGAGAACTCGCCACCGCCATCGGACTCCCAACGCACGCCTTGGTCGGTGTTCTCGCCAGCGCGACGGGTTAGTACCGACACTTTGTCGGCGACAATGAAGGCGGAATAGAAGCCCACGCCGAACTGGCCGATCAGGCTGGCATCCTTCTGCTGGTCACCAGACAGGCGTGAGAAGAACTCGCGCGTGCCGGACTTGGCAATGGTACCCAAGTTGTTGATGACTTCGTCGCGGCTCATGCCGATGCCGTTGTCGGCGATGGTCAGCGTGCGAGCTTCTTTGTTGAAGCTGATGCGAATGGCCAGATCAGAATCGTTCTCGAACAGCGCCGCATTGTGCAGCCCCTCGAAACGCAGCTTGTCACAGGCGTCGGAAGCGTTGGAAACCAGTTCGCGCAGGAAAATCTCGCGGTTGGAATACAGCGAATGGATCATCAGTTGCAGCAGTTGCTTGACTTCGGTCTGAAAGCCTAGCGTTTCGCGGCTGGTGGTGCTTGTGTTGGTCATGCTTGATCTCCGTTATTGAAACAAAAGGACGGGCGCTAATTGAGGGCGGGGTGTCAGATTTCAAGAGCAGAGTGCAGTTTCACCGTAAAATACGCGCATGCTCGCTTACCTCATCCGCCGTCTGCTTTACGCCTTGCCGATTCTGATCGGAGTGAATCTGCTCACCTTTGCGCTGTTCTTTGTGGTCAACACGCCGGACGATATGGCGCGGATGCAGCTCGGCATTAAGCGCGTCACGCCGGAGGCGATTGAGAAGTGGAAGGTGCAGCATGGATATGATAAACCGCTGCTGTTCAATGCCAAGGCGGCGGGCGCAGATCAATTCACTGAAACTATCTTCGTCCAAAAATCCGTTCGCATGTTCGCCTTCGATTTCGGCTATTCCGACGACGGGCGCAGTATCAGCCGCGAGATCGGTACGCGCATGTGGCCGAGTTTGGCCATCGCCTTGCCCAATTTCTTCGTGGGGCTGGCGCTTTACATCACCTTTGCGCTACTGATGACTTTGTTCCGGGGCACGGTGCTTGATGTGGTAGGTGTGGCGATGTGTGTGGTATTTATGTCCATTTCCAGCTTGTTCTACATCATCGGCGGGCAGTTCTTGGTGAGCAAGCTGTGGCACTGGGTACCGATCTCGGGCTATGCACCGGGGCTGGATGGCTTCAAGTTTTTGGTGCTGCCGGTCATCATCGGCGTGATCGGCGGCATTGGCGGCAACGCGCGCTGGTATCGAACTATATTTCTTGAAGAGATCAACAAGGACTACGTGCGTACCGCCCGCGCCAAAGGTTTGTCTGAGATCAAAGTGCTGTTCCGCCACGTCCTCAAGAATGCGATGATTCCCATTCTTACCGGCGTGGTGGTGGTCATCCCGCTGCTGTTTATGGGCAGTCTGTTGACGGAATCGTTCTTCGGTGTCCCCGGACTCGGTAGTTACACCATCGATGCCATCAATATGCAGGATTTCAGTATCGTGCGTGCGATGGTGTTTCTCGGTTCGGTGCTGTACATCGTCGGCCTGATTTTGACCGATATTTCATACACATTGGTCGATCCTAGAGTTCGCTTGCAATGATTGCGACGTTTACCATCCGGCCTCTCTTGCGTATAATGCGCGCTTTGCCGAGAAAGTAAGCTATGCGTATCACCCAAAAGGCGCTGACCTTTGACGACGTTCTCCTAGTTCCGGCCTATTCAAATGTGTTGCCGCGCGATGTCACGCTGCGCACTCAGTTGACCCGCAACATCACCCTGAACATTCCCGTGCTGTCCGCCGCGATGGATACTGTGACCGAATCCCGTCTGGCCATTGCGCTGGCGCAGGAAGGCGGCATCGGCATCATCCACAAGAATATGTCGTCGCAACTGCAAGCTGCCGAAGTGGCGCGCGTCAAGCGTTTCGAGAGTGGTGTGGTGAAAGATCCAATCACTATCGCGCCCAACATGACCGTTCGCGACGTGTTGGGCATCACTCGCCAGCATCGCATCTCCGGCTTGCCGGTGGTCGATGGTAATCAGGTGGTCGGCATCGTGACTAATCGCGATCTGCGTTTCGAGACCAATCTCGATCAGCCTATCGGAAACATCATGACGCCGAAGGAACGGCTCATCACCGTGCGTGAAAATTCGACACTGGATGAGGCGCGGGTGCTGATGCACCGTCATCGCATTGAGCGCGTGCTGGTAGTGAACGATACCTTCGAGCTGCGCGGCCTGATGACGGTGAAAGATATCCTGAAGTCCACCGAACATCCGCTGGCCTGTAAGGATAGTCAAGGTCGCTTGCGCGCCGGTGCTGCGGTGGGCGTGGGTGAAGGTACCGAAGAGCGCGTCGAGCTGCTGGCCGAGGCTGGCGTGGACGTGATCGTGGTGGACACCGCGCACGGCCATTCGCAAGGCGTGCTGTCGCGTGTGCAGTGGGTGAAGAAAAACTTCCCGCAGATCGAAGTGATCGGCGGCAACATCGCCACGGCTGCAGCTGCGCGTGCGCTGGTCGATCATGGCGCGGACGGCGTTAAGGTCGGTATCGGCCCCGGCTCTATTTGTACTACCCGTATCGTGGCTGGCGTGGGCGTGCCGCAGATATCTGCGATCAATAACGTGGCGGAAGCGCTGCAAGGCAGCGGCGTACCGCTAGTTGCAGATGGCGGTATTCGTTTTTCTGGCGACATCTCCAAGGCTATTGCCGCAGGTGCAAATACGGTGATGTTGGGCGGACTGTTCGCCGGTACCGAAGAGGCGCCGGGCGAGATCGAGCTGTTCCAAGGTCGCTCTTACAAGAGCTATCGTGGCATGGGTAGCTTGGGTGCGATGCAGCAAGGCTCCAAGGATAGATACTTCCAAGACAACGAAGGCAACAACGATAAGCTGGTGCCGGAAGGCGTGGAAGGTCGCGTGCCTTACAAGGGCAGCGTGCTCGCCGTGATCCATCAGCTGCTCGGTGGCCTGCGTGCGAGTATGGGTTACCTCGGCTGCGCTGATATCGCTACCATGCATGCCAATGCAGAATTCGTCCAGATCACCGCTGCCGGTATACGCGAGTCGCACGTGCATGATGTGCAGATCACCAAGGAAGCGCCGAACTACCACGTTGATTAAAAACTGCGGAGAGGGAGATGGGGAGGAGGGAAGGGTAAATCCGACGCTTTTCCTCTTGAGCGCCGCAGGCGCGTTCCCTTCTCCCTTCACCCTTCCTAGGCTTTAACCATGCACAAGAAAATCCTCATCCTCGACTTTGGTTCCCAGTTCACTCAGCTCATCGCGCGTCGCGTGCGTGAGGCTAATGTCTATTGCGAGTTGCATGCATGGGACATGAGCGAGGCCGACATCCGCGCGTTCGCGCCGGCGGGCATCATTTTGTCCGGCGGGCCTAACTCGGTGTATGAGGACGAGACACCGAAAGCGCCGCAAGTGGTGTTCGATCTGGGCGTGCCGGTGTTCGGCATCTGTTACGGGATGCAGACCATGGCTGCGCAACTGGGCGGGGCGGTCGAGTCGGGCAAGGTACGCGAGTTCGGTTATGCCGAGATCCGCGCCCACGGCCATTCCAAACTGTTCGACGGCATTCAGGACAAGACCAACGCGGCAGGCCATGGCTTGCTTGACGTGTGGATGAGCCACGGCGACAAGGTCACGGCGCTGCCAGCTGGATTTAGCGCCATCGCGTCCAATGAGGCTACGCCGTTCGCCGCGATGGCGGACGAAATGCGCCGTTTCTACGCCGTGCAGTTTCACCCCGAAGTCACTCACACCCATCAGGGCCGCGCCATCATCGCGCGTTTCGTGCATGATATCTGCGGCTGCGGCAAGGATTGGAATATGCCGGACTACATCACTGAGGCGGTGGAAAAAATCCGCGCGCAAGTGGGTGATGAGGAGGTTATCCTCGGGCTTTCCGGCGGGGTGGATTCCTCGGTGGCGGCGGCGCTGATCCATCGCGCCATCGGCGATCAGCTCATCTGCGTGTTCGTGGACAACGGCTTGTTGCGCTTGAACGAAGGTGCGCAGGTGATGGAGACGTTCGGCCAGAATATGCGCATGAAGATCGTGCATGTGGATGCTGGCGACGAGTTCTTGAAGCATCTGACTGGCGTCTCCGATCCCGAGCAGAAGCGCAAGATCATCGGGCGCGAATTCGTCGAAGTGTTTCAGCGTGAATCGGCTAAGTTGAAGAGTGCCAAATGGCTGGCGCAGGGCACTATCTACCCGGACGTGATCGAGTCCGCAGGGGCTAAGACCAAGAAGGCGCACACCATCAAGTCGCACCACAACGTCGGCGGCCTGCCGGATACCATGCACCTCAAGCTACTGGAGCCGCTGCGCGAGCTGTTCAAGGACGAAGTCCGCGAACTCGGCGTGGCGCTCGGCCTACCGTCCGACATGGTTTATCGCCATCCCTTCCCCGGCCCCGGCTTAGGCGTGCGCATCTTGGGTGAGGTGAAGAGGGAATATGCCGAGCTGCTGCGCCGTGCCGATGCCATCTTTATCGAAGAGCTACGCAATACCCGTGATGTCAGCGGCAAGACTTGGTACGAGCTGACTTCGCAGGCCTTTACCGTGTTTCTGCCAGTCAAGAGTGTTGGTGTGATGGGCGATGGTCGCACCTACGAGTGGGTGGTGTCGCTGCGAGCGGTGGTGACCAGTGATTTTATGACCGCACACTGGGCGCATCTGCCCTATGAGTTGCTAGGCAAGGTTTCCAATCGCATCATTAACGAAGTGCGCGGAATCAATCGCGTGGTTTATGACATCTCCGGTAAGCCGCCTGCCACCATAGAGTGGGAGTGATTTAAGCCTTTTGGCGGTGCATCAAAGGCTTCAGCGATATATGTGACATGTAGTATCGACGAGCATTTGTTAATTTTGAGATGATTCGGAAAAATAGAGTTGACAAGAAGTTTTGAGTCCCTATAATGCGCACCTCTTCGCTGCTGAGGCAGTGGATGCGAAGCGAAAGCGGAGCAGGAAAGTTCCTTAAAAGATAGAAGAAACAACTGATGAGTGTAGGTGCTTGGGTTGAGTGGTGTTGATAGTTTAGGCTATTGGCACATACTATAAAAAAACTGAAGTACCTCGCTTATATATGAAAAGACGCAAGTCGATTTATTTTGAGTGAGACCGATTGGCGAAAGCTGATCAAAAGTAGGATTGAACTGAAGAGTTTGATCCTGGCTCAGATTGAACGCTGGCGGCATGCTTTACACATGCAAGTCGAACGGATTTTGGAGCTTGCTCCAGAGTTAGTGGCGAACGGGTGAGTAATATATCGGAACGTACCCGGCAATGGGGGATAACGTAGCGAAAGTTACGCTAATACCGCATATGCCCTGAGGGGGAAAGCAGGGGACCAGTAATGGCCTTGCGTTGTCGGAGCGGCCGATATCGGATTAGCTAGTTGGTGAGGTAAAGGCTCACCAAGGCGACGATCCGTAGCAGGTCTGAGAGGATGATCTGCCACACTGGGACTGAGACACGGCCCAGACTCCTACGGGAGGCAGCAGTGGGGAATTTTGGACAATGGGCGAAAGCCTGATCCAGCCATGCCGCGTGAGTGAAGAAGGCCTTCGGGTTGTAAAGCTCTTTCAGGTGGAAAGAAAAGGTTACGGATAATACCTGTGACTGATGACGGTACCATCAGAAGAAGCACCGGCTAACTACGTGCCAGCAGCCGCGGTAATACGTAGGGTGCGAGCGTTAATCGGAATTACTGGGCGTAAAGCGTGCGCAGGCGGTTTTGTAAGACAGACGTGAAAGCCCCGGGCTTAACCTGGGAACGGCGTTTGTGACTGCAAGACTAGAGTATGGCAGAGGGGGGTAGAATTCCACGTGTAGCAGTGAAATGCGTAGAGATGTGGAGGAATACCGATGGCGAAGGCAGCCCCCTGGGTCAATACTGACGCTCATGCACGAAAGCGTGGGGAGCAAACAGGATTAGATACCCTGGTAGTCCACGCCCTAAACGATGTCAACTAGGTGTTGGGGGAGGAGACTTCCTTAGTACCGCAGCTAACGCGTGAAGTTGACCGCCTGGGGAGTACGGCCGCAAGGTTAAAACTCAAAGGAATTGACGGGGACCCGCACAAGCGGTGGATTATGTGGATTAATTCGATGCAACGCGAAAAACCTTACCTACCCTTGACATGCCAAGAAGATTCCAGAGATGGGATTGTGCTCGAAAGAGAACTTGGACACAGGTGCTGCATGGCTGTCGTCAGCTCGTGTCGTGAGATGTTGGGTTAAGTCCCGCAACGAGCGCAACCCTTGTCATTAATTGCCATCATTTAGTTGGGCACTTTAATGAGACTGCCGGTGATAAACCGGAGGAAGGTGGGGATGACGTCAAGTCCTCATGGCCCTTATGGGTAGGGCTTCACACGTAATACAATGGTCGGTACAGAGGGTTGCCAAGCCGCGAGGTGGAGCCAATCCCAGAAAGCCGATCGTAGTCCGGATTGGAGTCTGCAACTCGACTCCATGAAGTCGGAATCGCTAGTAATCGCGGATCAGCATGTCGCGGTGAATACGTTCCCGGGTCTTGTACACACCGCCCGTCACACCATGGGAGTGGAATCTGGCAGAAGTAGGTAGCCTAACCGTAAGGAGGGCGCTTACCACGCTGGGTTTCATGACTGGGGTGAAGTCGTAACAAGGTAGCCGTATCGGAAGGTGCGGCTGGATCACCTCCTTTCTAGAGTATCTTGATCCGAGTGCCTACACTCATCGGTTGTTTAAGAAGTTGTTAGTTATGAGTCGTTAGCCGTTAGTTAAAACAGTGAATGCTTTAACTGACAGCGAATGAGTTGTTGCTAACGGCTGCGTTTGGGTCTGTAGCTCAGCTGGTTAGAGCACCGTGTTGATAACGCGGGGGTCGTTGGTTCGAGTCCAACTAGACCCACCAAGTAAAGAGGGGGTTTAGCTCAGCTGGGAGAGCACCTGCTTTGCAAGCAGGGGGTCGTCGGTTCGATCCCGTCAACCTCCACCATTACCTGGTACGAGTCACAAGACATAAATGATTATCGAGATGATGATTTATGTCTTGAGTCTTAATGGCGCAAGTAGTTCTTTAAAAATCTGGAAGAAGTAAAGAAAGTGATTCTCACTGACGTGGGTGCGGGAAACCGTGCGCATGTGAGTGGAAAAACTAAATGGGTTTTGATTGTATCAAGCCGTATTGATGCTAGTCGTATCGATGCGGTCACAAACGCGAGACAAACAACACTTGTAATGTTGACCTCTTCGGAGGGCTTAACGTTATAGGGTCAAGCGAATAAGTGCATATGATGGATGCCTTGGCGATTACAGGCGATGAAAGACGTGTAAGCCTGCGAAAAGCTACGGGGAGCTGGCAATAAAGCTTTGATCCGTAGATATCTGAATGGGGAAACCCGGCCCTTTGGGTCATTCCTGACTGAATACATAGGTCAGGTAAAGCGAACTCAGCGAACTGAAACATCTAAGTAGCTGAAGGAAAAGAAATCAACCGAGATTCCGTAAGTAGTGGCGAGCGAACGCGGAGCAGCCTGCAACCTTTAGCCATTCAATTAAGAGAACAGCTTGGAAAAGCTGGCCATAGTGGGTGATAGCCCCGTATTTGAAAATTCAGTGGTGGAAATAGGGTTGGAACAAGTAGGGCGGGACACGAGAAATCCTGTCTGAACATGGGGGGACCATCCTCCAAGGCTAAATACTCGTAATCGACCGATAGTGAACCAGTACCGTGAGGGAAAGGCGAAAAGAACCCCGGAAGGGGAGTGAAATAGATCCTGAAATCGTATGCATACAAACAGTGGGAGCGGACTTGTTCCGTGACTGCGTACCTTTTGTATAATGGGTCAGCGACTTACATTCAGTAGCGAGCTTAACCGAATAGGGGAGGCGTAGGGAAACCGAGTCTGATAAGGGCGATAGTTGCTGGGTGTAGACCCGAAACCAAGTGATCTATCCATGGCCAGGATGAAGGTTGGGTAAAACCAACTGGAGGTCCGAACCCACTAACGTTGAAAAGTTAGGGGATGAGCTGTGGATAGGGGTGAAAGGCTAAACAAACTTGGAAATAGCTGGTTCTCTCCGAAAACTATTTAGGTAGTGCCTCACGTATCACTCTCGGGGGTAGAGCACTGTTATGGCTAGGGGTCTATTGCTGATTACCAAACCATTGCAAACTCCGAATACCGAGAAGTGCGAGCGTGGGAGACAGACATCGGGTGCTAACGTCCGGTGTCGAAAGGGAAACAACCCAGACCGCCGATTAAGGTCCCCAAGACATAGTTAAGTGGAAAACGAAGTGGGAAGGCTAAAACAGTCAGGATGTTGGCTTAGAAGCAGCCATCATTTAAAGAAAGCGTAATAGCTCACTGATCGAGTCGTCCTGCGCGGAAGATGTAACGGGGCTCAAACTATGCACCGAAATCGCGGATATGTACTTGTACATATGGTAGGAGAGCGTTCTGTAGGCCTGCGAAGGTGTTCTGTGAAGAATGCTGGAGGTATCAGAAGTGCGAATGCTGACATGAGTAGCGATAAAGGGAGTGAAAGGCTCCCTCGCCGAAAACCCAAGGTTTCCTGTTCAACGTTCATCGGAGCAGGGTGAGTCGGCCCCTAAGGCGAGGCTGAAAAGCGTAGTCGATGGGAAACAGGTTAATATTCCTGTACCTCAATGTAATGCGATGTGGGGACGGAGAAGGTTAAGCAAGCTGTCTGTTGGAATAGGCAGTTTAAGCGTGTAGGGAGATTTCTTAGGCAAATCCGGGAGATCAATTCTGAGGCGTGATGACGATGCACTTAGGTGCAGAAGTTGCTGATACCAAGCTTCCAAGAAAAGCCACTAAGCTTCAGTTATATTGAGACCGTACCGCAAACCGACACAGGTGGGTAGGATGAGAATTCTAAGGCGCTTGAGAGAACTCGGGTGAAGGAACTCGGCAAATTAGCACCGTAACTTCGGGATAAGGTGCGCCCCGGTAGATTGTAGAGACTTGCTCTCGAAGGTCGATGGGGTTGCAGTGAAATGGTGGCTGCGACTGTTTAATAAAAACACAGCACTCTGCAAACACGAAAGTGGACGTATAGAGTGTGACGCCTGCCCGGTGCTGGAAGGTTAAGTGATGGGGTGCAAGCTCTTGATCGAAGCCCCAGTAAACGGCGGCCGTAACTATAACGGTCCTAAGGTAGCGAAATTCCTTGTCGGGTAAGTTCCGACCTGCACGAATGGCGTAACGATGGCCACACTGTCTCCACCCGGGACTCAGCGAAGTTGAAATGTTTGTGAAGATGCAATCTCCCCGCGGCTAGACGGAAAGACCCCATGAACCTTTACTGTAGCTTTGCATTGGACTTTGAACAGATCTGTGTAGGATAGGTGGGAGGCATTGAAGTAGGGACGCCAGTCCTTATGGAGCCATCCTTGAAATACCACCCTGATGTGTTTGAGGTTCTAACCTAGGTCCGTAATCCGGATCGGGGACCGTGCATGGTAGGCAGTTTGACTGGGGCGGTCTCCTCCCAAATTGTAACGGAGGAGTACGAAGGTTCTCTAGGTACGGTCGGACATCGTACTGATAGTGCAATGGCAAAAGAGAGCTTAACTGCGAGACTGACAAGTCGAGCAGGTGCGAAAGCAGGTCATAGTGATCCGGTGGTTCTGTATGGAAGGGCCATCGCTCAACGGATAAAAGGTACTCTGGGGATAACAGGCTGATTCCTCCCAAGAGTTCATATCGACGGGGGAGTTTGGCACCTCGATGTCGGCTCATCACATCCTGGGGCTGTAGCCGGTCCCAAGGGTATGGCTGTTCGCCATTTAAAGTGGTACGTGAGCTGGGTTTAAAACGTCGTGAGACAGTTTGGTCCCTATCTGCCGTGGGCGTTGGAAGTTTGAGGGGACCTGCTCCTAGTACGAGAGGACCGGAGTGGACGAATCTCTGGTGTACCGGTTGTCATGCCAATGGCATTGCCGGGTAGCTAAATTCGGAAGAGATAACCGCTGAAAGCATCTAAGCGGGAAACTCGCCTCAAGATGAGACTTCCCTGGGCACTAGATGCCCCTAAAGAGTCGTTCGAGACCAGGACGTTGATAGGTCAGGTGTGGAAGCGCAGTAATGCGTTAAGCTAACTGATACTAATTGCTCGTGAGGCTTGATCCTATAACATTAAGTAACAAAACAGGTGTTGCTCGCAACAATCAAAACCTCTTTACTTCATCCAGAATATGGCCGACTGGCCTCTCAACTGAGACACCAGTCAGCCGACAGTTATGTCTGACGACCATAGCAAGTTGGTCCCACTCCTTCCCATCCCGAACAGGACAGTGAAACGACTTCGCGCCAATGATAGTGTGGATTGCCCATGTGAAAGTAGGTCATCGTCAGACTCCTTACAAACAAAAAGCCCAGTTCATTCTGGGCTTTTTGCTTTTATGGCTACCAATCGAAAATGTTCGTAGCTATCTGATAGTTAAGACCAAAAATATAGTTGTGGAATCTGGGTTGGTTTGTTAGAATCGCGCCCTCAATTTTTTACCCAATCAAAGGTAGTTTGTTCATGACAACAGTACGTGTTAAGGAAAACGAGCCGTTTGAAGTCGCAATGCGTCGCTTCAAGCGTTCTGTGGAAAAGACTGGTCTGCTGACCGAACTGCGCGCACGCGAGTTCTACGAGAAGCCAACCACCGAGCGCAAGCGCAAGCTCGCCGCTGCTGTCAAGCGCCACTACAAGCGTCTGCGTAGTCAGATGTTGCCGCCTAAGCTGTACTAAGACGGTACGCGCCACCGCAAGGTGGCGTGATTCATTTATGAGCATGAAAATACAAATCAGCGACGATATGAAGTCGGCCATGCGCGCCAAGGATATGGCCCGCTTGGGAACCATTCGTCTCTTGCTTGCTGCCATTAAGCAACGCGAAGTGGACGAGCGTATTGAGCTGGATGATGTCGCTGTGGTTGCTGTTATTGAGAAGATGCTCAAGCAGCGCCGCGATTCTATTTCCCAATACCAGGCAGCGAGTCGCCAAGATCTAGTCGATATCGAGCAAGCTGAAGTGTTGGTATTGCAAGCCTATATGCCGCAGCAACTTGGTGAGTCTGAGATTGCCGGTGTTGTGGCTGAATGTATCGCTGCCGTTGGCGCTGCAGGCCCACAAGATATGGGCAAGGTCATGGCTGTGCTCAAGCCTAAGTTGGCAGGTCGTGCTGACATGGGCAAGGTGTCGGTTCTACTTAAGGCGCAACTCGCCAAATAACCACGTTAATGTACGCCCGTCAGTATCGGCAGGCGTATGTCCAGGAGCTGATTTGAGATGATTCCCCAGAGTTTCATTCAAGAGCTGCTGAATCGGCTGGACATTGTGGACGTGGTCGAGCGTTATGTGCCCCTCAAAAAGGCGGGGGCAAACTACGTCGCCTGCTGCCCCTTCCATAACGAAAAATCCCCTTCCTTCTCGGTTAGTCCGACCAAGCAGTTCTATCACTGTTTTGGATGTGGTGCGCATGGCACGGCGGTTGGCTTTGTCATGGAACATGTCGGTATGGGCTTCGTGGAAGCGGTAGAGGATCTCGCTAAGAGTATCGGTCTCGAAGTGCCCCGCGAGGAGCGGGCGGATACGGCGCAACGCCCAAAGGCGGCATCTGATCTGTTCGAGGTGATGCAGGCGGCCACTCGCTACTATATTGACCAGCTCAAGCAAACGCCACGCGCGGTCGAATACCTCAAGCGACGCGGCATGTCCGGTGAGATCGCCAAGCGCTTCGGCGTTGGGTACGCACCGGATGGCTGGCAAAATCTGGCGGCTGTGTTTCCTGACTACCCGAATAAGTCCTTGGCTGAAGTCGGCCTGATCATCGAGTCGGACGGTGGCAAGAAGTATGACCGCTTCCGTGATCGAATCATGTTTCCCATCATTGGCGGACGAGGTCAAGTCATCGGTTTTGGTGGGCGTGTGCTGGACAAAGGTGAGCCGAAATACCTGAATTCGCCCGAGACACCATTGTTTGAAAAGGGGCGTGAGCTATATGGCTTGTTTCAGGCGCAGAAAGCTATACGCGCCGAAGGCATGGCTTTGGTGGTGGAAGGCTACATGGACGTGGTGGCGCTGGCTCAGCATGGTGTTGAGTATGCGGTAGCTACACTGGGTACGGCGACTACGCCGTACCACATCCAGAAGCTGTTGCGCATGACCGATCAAGTGGTGTTTTGTTTCGATGGCGATGCGGCAGGGCGGCGCGCCGCTTGGCGAGCGCTGGAGAACGCGCTGCCGCATTTGCAGGATGGCAAGCAGTTGCGTTTCCTGTTCCTGCCTCCTGAACATGATCCTGATAGTTATGTGCGCGAACATGGCAAAGAAGCATTCGAGCATCTGTTGGGGGATGAATCGCTGCCGCTGTCGGGCTATCTACTACGCGAGTTGTCATCTCAAGTGGATATGGCTACGCAGGAAGGACGCAGTGCTTTGTTGGAGCACGCCAAGCCCTTGCTGCTAGCGATTGCTGCGCCAACCACGGCTTTGTTGTTGCGCAAGGAGGTGGCGGCGCTGGCGGGTATCGCTCAGAGTGAGCTGGAGGCGTTGTATGGTGTCAAGTCGTTAGGTGCACCTAAACGTCCAGCTCAACAGAAGGCGGCTAGAAAAGCTCCGTCTGGCGGCTTGCGCGCCTTGTTGCGCTGCTTGCTCTCCAAGCCGGAGTTGGCGCTAGAGCTGCCTGAAAGCTGGGAAGTCGATGGAGAAGGTGCGGATGCAATCATGGCGCTGGTGGCATGTCAGGGTGAGCACGACTTCCAGATGGGAACGGCGGCGTTGATCCAGTACTTTCAGGGCACGCCTCATGAAGCGGCTTTGACTTCGGCCGAAGCGGACATCCTCAACTGGGGTGAAGGTTTTGATGTGGAGGCGGAGTTTCACGGTGTGCTGGAAAAATTGCGTCAGGATGCACGCAAGCAACAACTAAATGACTTTCATGCGCGGATGCAGCAGACCGGACCGGTGGGCTTGACCGACGCTGAGCGCAGACTGTATCTGCAACTGCTGCAGCGAGGATAGGCTGTGGCGAATTCTGCTATAATTCGCCGCTTTTTACGCGGCACTCTTACCACGGAACTCGGATATGGCGGCTAAACAAGACAAGAAACAGGCGGTCAGCGCCAAACAAGCAGCAGCACTTGCCAAGCAGCAAGCGCTTCAGGCTGGCGCAGGCGGCACGGATGCTGTGCAGAATGTCGAAGAGCGGCGCACCCGCCTCAAAGCGCTAATTGCGCTGGGTAAGGAGCGCGGTTATCTGACATATGCCGAGATCAATGACCACTTGCCAGAGATGCTCGAGGCTGAGCAGATCGAAGGTGTGGTCAGCATGATCAATGATATGGGCATCACCGTGTGCGATGAAGCACCGGATGCCGAAGCGCTGATCATGTCTGAAGCTACGGCTCCCGTGGCCGATGAAGATGCAGTGGAAGAGGCTGAAGCAGCACTGTCTTCGACCGTCGATTCTGAGTTCGGTCGCACCACCGACCCCGTGCGTATGTACATGCGTGAGATGGGCACGGTCGAGTTACTGACCCGCGAAGACGAAATCGAGATTGCACGTCGTATTGAAGATGGCTTGAAGCACATGATTCAAGCCATTTCAGCCTGTCCTGCCACGATCATTGAAATTTTGGCGCTGGTTGAGAAGGTTACAAAGGATGAGTTGCGCATTGACGAGGTAATCGATGGTTTTATCGACACTGACGTCGAAGAGGAAGTGGTCGCAGAAGTAGAGCCTGAAGAGGCCGAAGATGAAGCTGACGATCTGGAAGAGGAAGAAGAGGATGGTGAGGCGGTCTCCGCTGCCAATCTCGCACAGCTCAAGGTTGATGCACTAGAGCGTTTTGCCATCATTTCTGACCTGTTCGCAAAGCTCAACAAAGCTACCGAAAAGCACGGTTACCGTAGTAAGCAATACAATCAGTTCCAAGAGCAGATTTCTACCGAACTGATGCAGTTCCGTTTCTCTGCCAAGCAAGTGGATGCGCTGTGCGACACCATGCGCAACCTCGTGGACGAGGTGCGCGGCCATGAGCGAGGCATTCAGGATTATTGCGTGACTAAGTCGAAGATGCCGCGCCCGCACTTTATCAAGCTGTTTGTTGGCAATGAAGATAATCTGGAATGGATCCCGAGTGAAATCGCTGCGAACAAGGCCTATAGCTCGACGCTGGATCGTTTCAAGTACGACATCATGGAGCGCCAGCAGAAACTGCTGGACTTGCAAAAGCGCATTGGCCTGCCGATCAAAGATTTGAAAGAGATCAACAAGCAGATGACCAACGGCGAAGCCAAAGCACGCCGTGCCAAACGCGACATGATTGAGGCCAATCTGCGTCTGGTCATCTCCATCGCCAAGAAATACACCAACCGTGGCCTGCAATTTCTCGACCTCATCCAGGAAGGCAACATTGGCCTGATGAAGGCCGTAGACAAATTCGAATACCGTCGCGGTTACAAATTCTCGACTTACGCCACGTGGTGGATCCGTCAGGCCATCACTCGCTCCATCGCCGACCAAGCGCGCACCATCCGCATCCCAGTGCACATGATCGAGACCATCAACAAGATGAACCGCATCTCGCGCCAGATCCTGCAAGAGACCGGTGGCGAGCCGGATGCGGCGACTTTGGCCGAAAAGATGGAGATGCCGGAAGACAAGATTCGCAAGATCCTCAAGATCGCTAAAGAACCGATTTCGATGGAAACTCCGGTAGGTGACGACGACGACTCTCATCTGGGTGACTTCATCGAAGATCACAACACTACCGTGCCGGTAGATGCTGCCGTATATGAAAGTCTGCGCACCGTTACCAAGGACATTCTCGATTCACTGACACCGCGCGAAGCCAAAGTACTGCGCATGCGTTTCGGTATCGAAATGAATACCGACCACACGTTGGAAGAGGTCGGAAAGCAGTTCGACGTGACCCGCGAGCGTATCCGTCAGATCGAAGCCAAAGCGCTGCGTAAGCTGCGTCACCCATCCCGTTCCGAGAAGCTGAAGAGCTTCCTCGACGGCGAAGGCTAAAGCGTTTGGGCCGTTAGCTCAGTTGGTTAGAGCAGAGGACTCATAATCCTTTGGTCGCTGGTTCAAGTCCAGCACGGCCCACCAACTCAAGGACTTAGAATATCTCTAAGTCCTTTTTCATTTGCTTGTGCCATATTTGTGCCATTGAGCAGGTTGGCAGTCCTTTTCAATCATAGATCGATTGAGTCGCTCCGCCACATAGACCGGACTATGGCCGCTGCCTGAGTGAAGTACTGCGAATCCATCAAAGCATAGCGCTCTGGGCTTCATGTCTTGCTGGGTGGCACGTAGAACGGGTGGCTTGCCGTCTGCAAAGAACTGCGGGCACTGATCGAAGCTGGTGGAACCGGCATGGACACTTACAGACGACAGCAGATTCAGATCTTACCCACTAGCAGAGTCACTCTTGCCGTAAGGCCGTCTGAGTATTTCTTTCTGCGAGTTTGCCTCCCATCCAATTCCAAAGACTTGCTGAACTTTTTTCCTTGAAGCTATCTATAATGTACATATTAGCTAGTTAAGAGGGAGTCATTATGCGCACTATCACATCTGTCGAAGCCCAAAATAAGTTTGGAGCATTGCTGGATAACGCTCAGCGAGAGCCGGTTACCATTACCCGTCGTGGTCGCCCTGTGGCATTCTTATTGTCGCCTGCTGACATGCAGGAACTGATGAATGTACGACAGTCTCGGGAAAAAATGCTCGCCGATTTCCAAGCGCTCTTTGCCGCTTCGGACAAGCGCCTTGATCCTGCTGCGAATGAATTAACTGATGCTGACGTGACGCGCTTGGTTGATGAACTTCGGTAAGCGTATTGTGCTGGACACCAGCACACTGATTGGTGCAGTACTTCGACAGCATTCGATTTCACGGCAGGTGGTAATAAAGGCGCTTTCCGAGGGAGATACTATGCGCATCTCCATCTACGATTGCGGAACTTGTAGAGGTGATCCGTAGAGACAAGTTTGATCGTTACCTCGATTTATCAGTCCGTCTTGAATTTGTTGCGATGTATCGTGACAGGATTAGGATGTTCCAAGTGTCACTTGATGATGAGGTAGCCCTTGATCCGCCTTGTCGTGATCCGCGTGACAATAAGTTTTTGGCATTGGCTATAGTGAGCAATGCCGACGTGATTGTTTCGAGCGATGATGATTTGTTGTCGCTCAATCCCTACGGCAATATTTTAGTGCTCACACCGAATGCGTATTTGGTAAGCGGAAGTGGCGGGCAATAATCCAGAGGACTCTCTTGTCCGATGTGTACCCAGAGTGGTATTCCCCACTCGCATGGAGATAAACCGCTTAGTCATCGGTACGACTGTCAGTTCGGTTTCTCGATTGGAGTCTTCGCTCATCAATCAGAAGCACTCTCCAAGTTTCGCTACTTTGAAGACGTACGCACATGCCTGTGGTAACCCAACCGATATCTAGCTCTAATTCCTTTTGCATATTTGACTGGTGAGCGTACGTTCTCTAGCGTGTCATCGACGTTCATTCGTTACGTTGCCCACTCAAGGGGCTTTTCATTTACCCAACGATTAGGAATTGGAATGGCAAACAAGCACTGAATTTATATGTTCCGGCAGGGTTATGGCGAGCCATTATATAGAGCATGTACATATCTGAGATCCAGGGGGGCGATGCTGCCAAATTTTTGTAGTAAACATTTTCTCATGGAGAATGATGATTGTATAAACAATGTTGACACATCGTTAGCAACTTCCTAAACTATGAACTATTGCAACTTTGGGAGAAGCCATTATGGAAGTCATCGTAAAGAAGTGGGGTAACAGCGCTGCGGTTCGCATACCGGCGGCTATCATGCTGGCAGCACATGTTGACTTAGATCAGTCGGTCGATGTCCGTGAAGAGCAGGGGCGTATCGTCATCGAGCCAGTGCGACGCAAAGTATTCAAATTGGAGGAGCTGCTGGGTGGCATTACAGAGAAAAACCTTCATCACCTAGTTGATGCGGGAGTTCCAGTGGGCAAGGAGGTCTGGTAATGGTCTCTAGGTTTGTGCCAGAAGCTGGCGACATAGTCTGGCTTGAGTTCTCGCCACAGGCAGGGCACGAGCAGGCTGGACATCGCCCCGCATTGGTATTGAGTTCTGCATCCTATAACGGAAAAACCGGCACCATGTTGTGCTGTCCAATGACTACTCAGATCAAAGGCTACCCGTTTGAGGTTATCATTCATGCAAAGGGTGTCAGCGGCGCGGTGCTGTCTGACCAAGTGAAGAATCTTGACTGGCGTGCACGTAAAGCAACACCGAAAGGAAAAGCCACTGTCGAAGAGTTAGACGAGGTACGCGCGAAAATCTCTGCGCTGCTCGGTTTATAACTGCTGGTAAGGTAATTCCAGTGTCACCGATTTGTCACGTAGCAGTATATTTCCAAGGCTAATCAAGGCATCTGACGCTAGTTATCGATGTTGTTGGCATCGTAAGTGGCTGATTAATAAAGATAGATAGTTTGTATCCCATCCTGCGAACCAAGGGGTAAGGAGTTCGAATCTCTTCCGGCTCGCGTAACCAAGCATCTAGACTGGCTGCAAAGATTACTTCCGTTCAGTTGGACTAGGGGCTGTTTTTTGCCACCAGCTCGCTTATCAGCATAGATTCGCTGGTACACCGTTTCCGGGCTGATGGCGGCATGGCCGCTGATTTGCTCAGGACCCCATTGCTCAAGCAATCGCTCTTGAGCAAACGTCCCCGTTGCCTCATCAATCCTGCGTGCGTTCAGCGCCCATCTGGCCTCGGATAATGTCTGCGCCTGTTTGGGTCGATAGCTGCGCTTACTGTCAGTTCGGTTTCTCGATTGGAGTCTTCGCTCATCAATCAGAAGCACTCTCCAAGTTTCGCTACTTTGAAGAAGTATGCACATGCCTGTGGTAACCCTACCGATACCCAGCTCTAATTCCTCTTGCATACTTGACTGGCGAACGTACGTTCTCTAGTATGCCGTCGACGTTAATTCGTTACGTTGGCCATGAATCCTCTGACTCAGTTTCCCTCTATCCAGCTTCCCGCACTCGGTGTGCCACCGATCTTCGCGCCCTTGTTCAGCCATAAAGTTCCGGCTGGATTTCCATCGCCAGCCGATGACTATGTGGAAGGGCGCTTGAGCTTGGATCAGCATCTGGTGCCGCATAAGGACTCCACCTTCTTTGTACGCGCCAAGGGCAGCAGCATGATTGATGCAGGGATCTTCGATGGTGACCTGCTGGTGGTGGACAAGTCCATCGAGCCAGTCAGCGGCCATATCGTCATTGCCGTGATTGATAGCGAACTGACCGTGAAGCGTTTGCACCGTCAAGGTGATCAGGTCACGCTCAAGCCCGAGAATCCTCGATTCAAAGACATCATCCTCAAAGAAGGCCAAGAGCTACAGGTCTGGGGTGTCGTCACCTCCACCGTCAAGAAATTCATCTGAGGCGGCCATGCCCATCGCCTTGGTCGATTGCAACAACTTCTACGTTTCTTGTGAGCGGGCATTCAATCCCAAGCTCGAAGGCAAGCCCGTGGTCGTGCTCTCCAACAACGATGGCTGTGCCGTGGCGCGTTCCAATGAGGTGAAGGCGCTCGGCATCAAGATGGGCGAACCGTGGTTCAAGATGGAGAAGTTCGCCAAGCAGCACGGCATCATCGCACTGTCCAGCAACTACGCTCTGTATGGCGATATGTCTGCACGAGTCATGTCCATCCTATCCAACTTCTCACCCCGGCAGGAGATGTACTCCATCGATGAATGTTTCCTTGACCTAGCGGGCTTCCCAGAAGAGAGCCTGATTGCCTACGGACTGACCATTCGGCAAACCATCAAACGTCATACCGGCTTGCCCGTGTGTGTCGGCATTGCCTCCACCAAGACCTTGGCCAAGCTGGCCAACCACTGTGCCAAAAAGGGACTGGCAGGCGAGGAGGGCGTATGTGACTTCGGGAGACTGAGTGACGATGAGCTCGGCACTGTGTTCTCTAGCCTACCCGTCAATGAGGTATGGGGCGTGGGTCGGCGCATCACCGAAAAGTTACAAAGCATGGGCATCCATACCGTTCAGGCATTGCGCACCAGCAGCCCTGAACTCATCCGACAACGCTTCTCCATCGTGCTTGAGCGCACCGTCCTCGAACTTAACGGCGTGTCATGTATCGAGCTGGATCAGGTGGGAGTCCCACAGCAACAGATACTGGTATCACGTTCATTCGGCCAGACCGTCACCGCACTGGATGACCTGATGGAGTCCATCTCCTTCTTCACTACCCGTGCAGCAGAGAAACTGCGCCGGGATGGTTCAGTAGCAGGTAATGTTTGCGTCTATGTCCGTACCAACCCGTTCAAAGAATCCGACCCTCAGTACGACCGCTCCATCGTCGTACCCATCATCGCTACCGATGACACCTCCAAGCTGACCCATGCTGCCATGACCGGACTGAAGGCGATCTACCGGATTGGTTATCAGTACAAAAAGTCAGGCGTGATGCTGATGGCGCTTGAACCCAAAGGCCAGCAGCAAGGAAGTCTGTTCGATGATGTCGCTGAGGATGGCCGAGCAGACCAACGCATGAAAGTGATGGATGCGATCAATCAGCGCATGGGGAAGGGGAGTATCACGCTTGCCTCATCTGGCATCAAGCAGCGATGGGCGATGCGTCGAGAAAACAAGTCGCCGAACTATACGACGGAGTGGGGGGAGTTGCCGGTGGTGATGTAGAAGTAGGTTGGCGAAAGTTGCTTGGTGGTAGAAACTACTTGCGTGGCATCTGGCGGTTGATTCACAACAAATCACGCGCTATTATCGCAGCATGAGTCACGTTTGTTGGCTCATTCAAGGCCAGTCCGATTGTGTCGGCTGGTACCCGTGATGGTCATGTGGCAGCCGGGGTTCATTGTTAACAACAAGGAGCCATTATGCCTACCACAAGACTGACCAAAAATCGAAACTCTGCATTTGTACGCCAATCAGGCCTTTGTCACTATTGTAATTTTCCAATGTGGCAAGGAGACAGTTCCAAGCAATATGCACAGGCTTACGGACTTAGTTTAACAGCGGCACAAAAATTCCAGTGTACTGCCGAACATCTGCTTGCTCGCCAAGATGGTGGGACTGACTATGCAGATAACATCGTTGCAGCCTGTCGATACTGTAATCAAAAAAGACATAAGAGGAAGATGCCAGCGGAGCCGAGTAGCTTCCGGCAGTTAGTACAAAACAGAGTACGTAGAGGAAAATGGTTTTGTGGTTATGTGCTAGATCAATTTCGCAGAAACGGCCTGCTTAGTCATGCGTGAGTGACAGTATCCCGAGGCGAGTCAAACTGCACCCGCCCCGGAATCCGTCACTACTATGCTGCTTGCTGCACCTCGATCATTTCCTGCGCAGTGGACTCTATCGCCGGAGCTTCAACTGCCAGAACAGGCTTGGCCCGCATGATCCTGAGACTGGCGGAGTTGGCTGCATCCTGTAGCGTCTTGCTACTCAGGTGTGCGTAGCGTTCCGTTACGATGCTCTGTGAATGACCGAGTATCTGTTGGACCTCGTACAGCGTCCGGCCACTGTTCACAAGGAACGAAGCGAAGCTATGTCTAAGATCGTGGACTCGAAGGTGTGGCAGTCCTGCCTTGTTGCGCAGCCTTTCCCAAACCTTCTTGATCGACACATAGGGCTTGCCGGTCTGGTGGTTGATGAACAGGTAGTCGTAACCCTGCGTATCCTCCATCTGCTTCAGGATAATGTCGATGGAGGCATCATTCAGCGGCACCGACCGGACACGCTTGCTCTTGCTGGTGCTTGCGGCAATCTTCAGCACACGGTTCTGGATGTCGATGTCTGACTTCTTGGCCGACAGGATTTCGTTCAGACGGCAGCCAGTACCCAGCAGGAGGATGGCTATGTTGCAGACAGTTCGATTTGCATCCGCCCGCAGCACTTCCATGAGCCGGACTAGCTGCTCATCGGTCAGGTAGTTCTCAACTTTGTTGTCGTGGTTGAACAGCTTGAACCGTGACATCGGGTTGGAGTCGATCAACTCGTACTCCATAGCCATCGAGAGCATACGGCGCAAGAGCTTCGGGTGATGATCAGCGCTGGCGGCTGACAGGCCTTCCTCGCTCATCAGCCCGGCATGAAATACCGCCACCTTTTGCTTCTGCACTTGATCCAGTCTTAGTTGACCGAATTCCTTGTCGATGCGCACGAACAGCTGAACATCGCGCTGCCAGCTCCGCTTGTGTACCTTGGCGTAAGGCAAATAGGTTTCGTGGAAAAACGCATTCAGCGTCGGAATGGCCCGCTTGGATTTAATTTCACCGCGCGGGTCAGCCCCAAGTGCGATCTCGGCCTTGAGTGCCTTGGCCTGTTTCCGGGCCTCGACAAGCGGCATGTCGGCAGTGCGACCGATACGCTGATGGCAGGTTTTGTTGGTGCTGTCCTTATAGCGAACATAGTAAGAGCCCTGGCCGTTGCTGGTTGATCGCACCTCTATATACATGCCGCGCACTTCTTCATCGCACAGCTCGACTCTTGACTTGCCCGGTGGAGTGAACAGCCCCTTGTTTATGATTTGTTGGGTCAGCTTGTTGAATTGCACCCAAAACTGACCCACCTAGCGCAGTAAATTGCATCCAAATTTGACCCACGTATAGATACTGTCCTGCTCAATATTTGAGCGGGAACAAACAGGAGTGATCAACGTGGCGATATTAAGCAGCATCAGGCGCTGGCATTTGCGCGACAACATGCCCATCAGAGAGATCGTTCGAAGGACCGGACTCTCCCGCAACACCATCAGGAAGTATTTGACCAACAAAGTCGTTGAGCCCAAGTACCCCAAGCGTAAGACCCCCAGCAAGCTCGACGACTATGCCGTCAAGCTAACTGCATGGCTAAAGACCGAAGCTGGCAAAGGACGCAAACAGAAGCGTAGTCTCAAGCAACTGCACAGCGACTTGGTGCAGCTAGGCTTCACAGGCTCCTACGACCGAGTGGTTGCCTTCGCTAAACGATGGCGACAGCAACAACAAGAACAGGCGCAGACGGCGGGACGCGGCACCTTCATTCCGCTCATCTTTGCACCTGGTGAAGCCTTCCAGTTCGATTGGAGCGAAGACTGGGCCGTCATCGCGGGAGAACGCACCAAACTTCAGATTGCTCACTTCAAACTCAGTCACAGTCGAGCCTTCTATCTGCGTGCCTATCCGTTGCAGACACACGAGATGCTGTTCGACGCACACAACCATGCCTTCGCTGTCTTCGACGGCGTGCCTGCGCGTGGCATCTACGACAACATGCGCACCGCAGTAGACAAGGTCCGACGCGGCAAACAACGCGACGTCAATATCCGCTTCTCTGCCATGGTGAGCCACTACCTGTTCGATGCTGAATTCTGCAATCCAGCTTCCGGTTGGGAGAAAGGACAGATTGAGAAAAACGTACAAGATGCAAGGCATCGCATCTGGAACAAACTCCCCGCGTTTGGGAGTCTGCATGAACTCAATGACTGGCTACATCAACGCTGCCTGTCGCTCTGGAAAGAACTCCCTCATCCCCTACAATCGGAACGTCGTATCGCAGATGTCTATGCGGACGAACATCCTTGCCTGATGGCGCTGTCCTGCCCATTTGATGGATTTGTTGAACACGTCAAACGCGTGTCGCCGACTTGCTTGGTCATGTTCGAGCGTAACCGCTACAGTGTTCCGGCCTCCTATGCCAACCGCCCCATCAGCCTGAGGGTGTATGCCGACAAGCTGTTGTTCGTAGCTGAATCTCAAATCATTGCCGAGCATGTGCGGATGATTTCGAATAAGCATGCTCATGGTCAGACGATCTACGACTGGCGTCATTACCTGAGCGTGCTTCAACGCAAGCCAGGTGCATTGCGCAACGGTGCACCGTTCGCTGAACTACCCGAAGGCTTCAAGCATTTGCAGAACATCTTGCTCAAGCGACTGGGTGGAGATCGGGAGATGGTAGAAATCTTAGCCCTCGTCTTACAGCACGATGAAGCTGCCGTGCTCACAGCAGTCGAGTTGGCCCTAGAGAGCGGTGTGCCATCCAAGCAGCATGTGCTCAATCTGCTGACGCGACTGATTGAGCCTGCACCACCAGCCCCTGTTGATACGCCGGCCCATCTGACGCTCGTGGTCGAGCCGCAGTCTAACGTTAGCCGCTATGACCAATTGAGGGAGGTGCGCCATGCAGCATGAAGCCATGATCACCACGCTCAAGAGCATCAAGTTATACGGCATGGCGCAGGCGGTGGATGAACTGGCTAGCCAAGGTTCACCTGCCTATCAGAGTGCACAAGTGATGTTGAGTACCTTGCTCAAGGCCGAGATGGCGGAACGCGAGGTACGCTCTATCGCCTACCAGATGAAGGCATCCCGTTTCCCAGTCTACCGTGACTTGGCGAGTTTCGACTTCAGCCAGAGCGTGGTGAACGAGGCACTCATCCGGCAGTTGCATCGATGCGAGTTCTTGGATCAGGCACACAATGTGGTGCTGGTCGGAGGCCCTGGCACGGGCAAGACGCATCTGGCGACGGCACTCGGTGTGCAGGCGGTGCAACATCAGCATCGTCGAGTCAGGTTCTTCTCGACCATTGAGTTGGTGAATGCGTTGGAGTTGGAGAAGGCTGCGGGCAAACAGGGGCAGATTGCTAACCGGATGATGTATGCCGATCTGGTGATTCTGGATGAGTTGGGCTATCTGCCGTTCAGCCAAGCGGGAGGTGCATTACTGTTCCACTTCATTGGCAAACTCTATGAGCGCACGAGTCTTGTGATCACGACCAACTTAAGCTTCGCTGAATGGGGCTGTGTGTTCGGGGATGCAAAGATGACAACGGCGTTGCTCGACAGGTTGACGCACCACTGCCACATCGTGGAGTCCGGCAACGACAGTTACCGCTTCAGAAACAGTTCAACTCAATCGGGAAAGGAGGGCAAAAACAGAAAACTATCCACAACTTGAAACGTTCAGAGATAATTCAAGGGTGGGTCAAAGTTCAATGCAATTGGTGGGTCAGTTTTACACGCAATTCAACACTGTGGACACAGAAAGTCCACCCCGAAGCCCTTGGGGTGAGCCTTGAGCGCGAAGTACAGCGCCCAAGAGTGATCGTTGTCGGGGTGCTGATGTCGTTTGCACCAGCCTAGGAAGTCCTTGCGCGTGAGTACCTTTTCCAGCTCCTCCACGCGCAGCCAGGAATCAATGAACACAGGAAAACCAAGGATCTGCCGCACCTGTTCCATTCCTGCTGCTGAGACATAGATGCCCGCCAGTTGGGAAGCGTCAGGAGTGTTATTTATCCCAAGACGTTGGCCGGTACTGGAACGAGTCACTTCTTCCAGCGTGAAATGCGGAGTGATATTCATCACGCGCATCCTTTCCATAGGTTGATGCGACAAATGACGCGCGCGGCCAGATACTGCGATGCAGACTGATGGCGACAGAGGCCGTAGCCTTCCATGCGCGTATCAGAAGACGCAGTCCAGTCGGCGCAAGTGCCGCAGGTTTTTAGGGGTGTTTTCGGTGAATGCATGCGCGCAGGTTACGCGCGCGCGGGAGGGGAATTAAGGCGGAAGGGGTTCCGCTGAGCAGTCGTGTTAGGCTAGGCGAATGGGATTGCTAATGAAAGAATGGCCCCGAAGGGAGTGCTCCGGAATAATATAACAGCATCCAAGTCGTCACTGTCAGAGCAATTGCAACTAAAGCATCAACAGTGGTGATCAATCCTTTTTGGTGATTGTGTCTATCATTGATGTCTTTATATATGCCAGAGAATCGATTTGCGACAGCGCTATATTTGCTCGTTATTTGCTGACGCTGCTGATCAATTTCCTGTTTGACTGCATTTAGCGTATGTAGTTGGTTACGAATTAATAAATCCATCAGGATTGCGAAAATTAAAGCACCTAACCAGATTAGTATGTTTTTTCCGGTCCATGAAGCTTTGTCTTCCATTTGCCCGCCGACTAGCACCAGCGCAACTGGAACTGCTAACAGCTGACTTTGCACATCAGAAAACACCTTGTTTAGCTTGATCATGGCATCAAGCTTCTCTTTCTCTACCTCAGCCTTCACCTTCTGAAAGGAGAACTCTGCAACATACAACTGATAGCTAGACTGCACTTTATCGAAGATCTCATCAAATCTTGCCAGAACGTCAGAAAACGCTATTTTTCCAGTCCCTTGAAAGAGTTCAAACAGCGCAGTCTTGATAATGGTTCGTTTTTGCTCTTGGTGAGTGTCGCTATTTATGTATTCTGACTCAAACTCAGAAAGGTGACTTATATCTCGCAAATCTTTATCGAAGTATTTCGAGGAGATTTCAACTTTTGTCTTTTGCAAAAAGACCAACGACTTATCTCCCGCAATACCGCCAATGTGATCAGCAGATTTTTCTAGGGATGAAAATAACTGAATGGCAGCAATATATTGACGCACAATTTGTGGTGCAGAGTTCCTGTCACCCGAATATTGATAGTCTATGTCCTTCAGATAAAATCGCTCCGGATAGGAGAGTCTCCGTAAAGGCGCTTTTAGTATATCTTCCATTGAACAGAAGAAATTACTTGGCAAACGCATTTCGATATCGCGACTGTGAGTATTGTGAGTAACATCAAGACGCACTTTTTCAAGAGCATTGGCGACATCATCAATGCTCAGTGATGTATCAAGAGTCCCATATAAATGGCCATCTTCAATCCTGCTATTCCGCAGATGCTTGAATATCAGGATAGCAAGATCGAGATCGTCATGCGGTAGTTGTTGCATCACTGGACTTATGTTTATTGATTTCGTCTATCAATTCACTTGGCAAATCTCTGATTACCAAACATCTGTTGTCGGGGTCGTACGCAACCTTGCCGTTATCAATGTCCTGCACTTCAAAGCTGACCTTGACTGACCCAAACGATTTTGAAATTCTATTAAGCTTGGAAAAGGTCGCCCGATCAGGCTTAAATGTATCATTGACCTGATAGTCATTATCTCGCACAAATTCAGAGAATGATGTCGGATTTTGATCGTCCAGTATCGCAGACAAAGCTGCGAGATTGACCGGCTCTCCAGAT
Organism: Ferriphaselus amnicola; assembly: GCF_000974685.2. NCBI lineage: Bacteria > Pseudomonadati > Pseudomonadota > Betaproteobacteria > Nitrosomonadales > Gallionellaceae > Ferriphaselus > Ferriphaselus amnicola. The sequence goes on along the minus strand of NZ_AP018738.1, from coordinate 1,612,608 downwards.
TTATCCTTGGCATCGCAATGTTCATAGAACTGCTGGCGACCCGTGCGTTTCTTTTCACTGCTCCACGAATTTGCTTCGCAATAATCCTCAAAAGCTTTTTTTATCTGGATAGTCTGATGCTTTGAGTCAGTATATTCCGTGCATCCCAACGCCTCACGGAAGTATTTTGAAACCTCCGAGGTTGTTTGACGTTTCTTGACAAATGACAAGTAGGGTTGAGTATTTGACTGCCATTTTGCTAGATCAACTCTCGCAGCCTCATGCAAATGATCAATATCGAAGCTCAATGTGTCACTTAGATCCATCGTCTGTTCATTAATTCCAGTTCCATGCTTCAGCTTAAGCATGGCTACCATCAGCCAATCCTGCCCTAGATTTGTATAACGAAGAATTAGTACATATCCGCCAGTTGAGAAAGCCTCACCGGCCATTTTTAATGAAATCAGATCGGTCGTATCTATAGTGAATTGAATGAAATCAGTAGACTGTAGAACGTAGTCTTTAAGCTTTACTGGAAATTGATATAAGGTCTGATTGGCGTTGAATGTCCCATAGCCATTCGTTGACTTCCCATATATTTTGAGTATTTCCTCGGTCATTTTTTCAAGACGACCATCAATGGGAAGTTGACTGGTTCGGGTAACTGGAATCGCGGAACCAGTTCCACTGGTGTTCTTCTCTTTTTCAATTCGATGCAGAATTGCCTGTTGAATTTGCATATCAGTACCTAACTTTCAGATTAAGATTTCTGGCGATTAGAACACATGATTAGGCATCAAAATATATGCCATTCAGCCTATATCCTTTTTCTCAAGACATAGGCCATTTATTACTTTGCCTCAGTTAAATCATATCCAAGACTGAAGCATGTCCGCTGCAATAAGCCAGGCATCTCTGGATCTTCAAGGTCAAGAAGCACATCAGGGCCTATTTCCATCCTAACGTAACAGCAAACACCACGAACTCGCTGACCGCGATCATGTCGCGGATGCCTCATTGACACCCATCAAGCCGGTATCTATAGCAGGACTGGTTCGGAGCAGGGTAATCTTGGCTTCTATTGGTGGAGTATGCCTATACCTTTGAGTATGAAATGAAAAGCCCTGCTAAGCAGGGCTTTTCAAATGTCATTTAACCGCACGGAGATGAAACCGAGATCGCGGAACCGGAGCCCCTATCTCGGGTTTATCAGTACTCAAAGGTTCATCCTCAGTTGTTGGTGATGGGCTCGGCAGTTTGTGCTGGCTTAGAATGGTAGAGATTTTTCCCATTAGCAACTGTGATTTTGCAATAGTCTCATCCATTTTGACCTTATCAAAGGTTATATCAATATCGTAGTCTGCATCCGTCCTAAGCGTCTTAAGTTGCCGTGTTGCGAAGATTCCCACTTGCCTAATTTCTGTCTGCATGCTTGAGTGTCTAGGCTTACACTCTTCAAGTGAGCGGAAGAGCTTGGCATGAACCCCACCAGCACCCTGCGAATCCGGAAGATTAACTAAATTCTTTATATTTTTTGCATTGTGGTATACAGAATAATAGGCTCTATTCGCCGCTGTTCGCATACCAATTTCGTTTGTGGCGCTTACCTGCATCTCGCAGGCAAGGGTAAGGAAATCTTGAGCGCAATTAGCCATGAGCGTTTGCACTCGTAAAGCCAATATTGAACGAAGAGTATGGAACCTCAGGATACTGTTCCATTACCTTGCCAATACACTCCCACTCCATTTCTGCGATTTCGCTCGCAGAAAGTGAAACTGGCAAACTGATAGAAAGATACCGTTCTATGGAATTAGTATGAATGTACAAATCATGCGCAAGGAAAGTATTCCTGCTACGTAGTACATCACCGGCAATATCAAGCATCGACAGCGCCTGTGAATCACTTATCCCAAGGTCAGAGAGGATTTCTCGCATCTCCAAAATTCGATCAACATCATACGAAAACCTATCTCGAACCCTGTCATCTGACAGTACATCCCTGTCCAAGGATATTGTATCCTGAAGAATCGAGGTAATTCGCACACCATCATCTTCCGTTAAACTAAGCGAAGCAAGGTCGTACTCACTCACTTTATCCAAAGTAGCTCTAGCCTTTGAAAAATAACCGGAAATAGATAGTGTTACAGATTGGTTATAAACGAGATAAGGATCTTGGGTCATATTCAGCGCCTTTTCCCCTAGCGTGACTACCTGTCCGAAATCGGCAGTTAAACAACGTAGCGAAGCGAGAATGACATAGTAGGATGCAACCTCCTGCGACGAGGCGGGCTGACAGTTCTTGCCCGCCTTAATAGCTTCAATTGACCTCTCGTATTTAGAGATTACAGATTGATCGGTCAAGAGTCGCCCCTCAATTCGAAACCTGTTGAGGTCATAAAACAATGAAGCAGTGTCTAGTTGGGGAGCAGGCATTAACTATGATTATTCTATGAGCGTGAATTTACAGTTTCACTGACTTTTTCGCAGTTTACATCAGCATGAGTGGCCTAGAATACTAGCCGTGCAAAAATAACACAGCACATCCTCATACCTTCAGCCGCCTAAGGCTACAGCGTAGGCGGCCACCAAGACGACCAACACCTCGACATAATCACACAACAGCAATCTATGCTCAATATGCCATTCGGCCTATATCCATTTCTCTTCGGCTAAGCTATTGGCCATATTGACTCATTGTGATGTTTAAGCCTAGAGTGGGCTGGGGTTAGATAAGCTTGTCACATGCACTCATTTAGAAAGGATTCTATGCCCTCTTCAGCGCTTAGCAAATTTGAAAACTCGATGCTTGATGATGTTGATCGAATCATCGAAAGTCACAATGCTCTTAACCACGATGGGCTTGGGCGTAGAGGTCTGGGTCATATTACTCGAAGTGGTGTGGTAATGCTGTGCGCAGCATGGGAGCTGTATGTTGAGGAACTGCTTGTTGAAACTGCTAGAGTCCTTTGCACAAGAGCTACAAGCCCTGATCAACTGCCTGAGCATGTCCAACGGGAAATTTCAAAAGTTGTACGAGAGTCCAAACATGAACTAAAGCCACTTGAACTTGCTGGGGACGGATGGAAAATGGTGTATGAAAACCACTGCATCCAAACAACACAGTCTATCAATACCCCCAAGAGCACTATTTTAGTCCCATTATTCAAACGGCTATCTGGAGTTGAAGACATCTCCGAATCATGGACTCTGGGGGCGACTGCTTTGAATGAGTTCGTGACTGTCAGGGGGGATATAGCTCATCGAGGAAGAGATGCAGGCTATATTCAAATCAATACGCTCACTACCTATCGTGATCAGATTCTCAGGTTTGTTATCGACACAGATAATGGGATGGCTGACTTCATTCAAGGAAACTCCACTGGGAACAGTCCTTGGAGAAGAAGGACGATTTAGAACAACCCAATCTGCCTATCTTCCACTATATCCTTCTCTATATCTCTCACTCGGCGCACGGTTAGGCCAAACTGACCGGCCACGTCTGACTGTGAGGCCTCGCGGCGTTTTTCGCGGATGAGCTGATTGCGCAGGGCTTGAGCGGCACGGTCGCACTTGGCGACATCGAGGCGCTCTCCGCCGTATTCCGTCACCAGTGCTGCAAAGGCCTGTGCCCCGATCAGGTGACACAAGGGGTGATCCTGGCTGACGTGCTTGGGGACATAGACAAACCTCCCACCATGCGCCTTGGCCAACTTGATCGTGGCGGGCAGGCCGATGACCCGTGCTACCCATTGCATATTGGGCGGGAGCAAGTGCAGATCGGCGTGCGTAAGGCCGGTCATTGTGCGGCCTTGGTTTGACGCGATTTAATGGTGCGCTCTAGGGCGCTGGCTACCTTGCCGAGCTGCTCGGCAGTTAAAAACTCAAACCGCGCAACGTCAGGAAACTGCCGTTTAGACACGGCGTAGGCATACGGCCAGCCTGCGTCCAGCGCCTTGAGCTGCGCGCCGATCTTGCGTTCGATGGCGGCTTTGTCGGCGGCGAGTGACTTGTGGGTTTGGCCGGGCTGCTGGGCGCGCTGTACCTTGAAACCGCAACTCAAGAAGTGGTCGAGCACCAGTTTGCGACCACGCCAATCCAGATCGGCACTGGAATTCACCCGCGCCACACTCCACAACAGCGCCCGGTATTCATCATCAGACAGACAAAGATCACGCTTGGCCAAATGAATCAAGGCCAGCTCACGGTTGCGAAGATCAGTTGCTTTTGGATAGTGTCGTCCCATGATGTCCTCTATTAAATCCCTTGGTTTGCCGCACCTAGCCTTGCTGCGCGATGCCTGGCCATGCATGGCCGCGCAATGCCTCATTGACGATTGACTGCTCATCAGTGCGGAGCCGTCACACTCCGCAGACCCGGCTTGCGCCGGGTTTCGCTACCCTTGGTTTGCTTTTCCTTGCAAGGCTATACCGCACCTCGCATTGCATTGCGACACTTCGCATCGCTTTGCTGTTTTGGCGCTCGGGTGCTCTAGACACTCAGGCGCTCAACTCTTAAATCTTTTTCCAAGAATCCACCCGGAACCGTCCGAATGGCCCGCGCCGAGCCGGGCGGAAGTCACCCAGCCCGATGCGCTGTCCGGCTAAGTCCACCAGTTGACGGGCAACACCTTCGTCAAACATGTCGGTATCGACATCTAGCGTGAGCGAGAGGCGCCATTCATCGAAGCGCGGGCGGTGCGCCATCACGCGCCCACCCGTGGCGGGAATGACCACGGAGCGGCTATCCACCTCCCACTTGCTCGGCGTAATGGGTAGCTCTGGCTCCACAATGGAGATGCCTGCCGGAACCAGACTAGTGCGCTGGGTGGAAAGTTTTGATTTGCCCGATTTGATGAACGTGCCCGCGTCAACGATGGCGCGCATCAGGTTCGGGCTGGGAATGCAGGGTTTGCTGTTCGCATCCAGATACAGCTTGGGTTCGGCCTGCTCGCGCGGCATGCCTTGCGCACCGCGAATGGCTACCGTAGTTCCGGCAGAAACCTTCTGTTGAGCGGCCTCGGTGAATCGGTTGCAGATCAGTGGAGAAACGCCACTCAGGGTGATTTTGATTAGCATGGTTGATCTCCTTGAATTGAATGTTCGATGTCGAAATGCAGACGACTTACCGCCTCGACGGCGATCTCGCGGTTTTCAGTGAGGATGAGGCCGAAGAACTCAAACACGGCGGAAGCCTGCGAGCGCAGCGCCATGTTGAGCTGCTCGTCGGCGCGGGTGTGCTCGGGTTCTAGCAAACTGCCCAGACCGGAAAGCGCACTGGCGGCCAGTCGAATTCGATTTAACGCTTCGTCGATGTCATCAAAAGCGCCGTGTTTATGTAGGGGTGGAATGCCCGGTTTTGTGGGCGTGATGGTGTACAGAATCATGGCGAATCTCCTATGTCGGTTAATAGATTCCGACTCGCCACTGCGAAATGGGGAGGCGGAACTGTGCGGGTTCGCAGACCGGGACATAGGAACCGGCAGGGCTTGCGCCCTCCCACACAGCCCGCCAAAACTTGAACGTGCTGAGGTGACGAACGTAAAAATACCGCCGTGGTGGCGGTTCGTCCGCCTACGTCTCCGAGCTGCGACACTCGGCTGCCCATGTGGGGCAGCGGGAGCAGAATAATCCCGGACAATGGCGCATGTCAAATTCATTGCGCATTCACCTCGAATGGCACGATGAAGAAATCCTCGACACCAGTCACAACGGCGATGCCCGCCACACCTTTGACGGCCTCTTGCTCGTTGAGGATGAGGTCTTTCGCCACTTCGTTTTTGACGCGCACGAAGCGCCCCAGCCTTAGCCGAAACAGCGTTTCGATGACGGCCTCCGCCCCGGTGATGCGTACACTGGGCGGGCGTTGCCGCCAGCCGACCTCGCCGGTAATGAAGTTGCTGCTTTTGCCTTTTCCACACAGCTCTTCGCGGTGCGCTTCGCAGTAGGCTTGCACACCCTTTTGCAGATCCTCGATCTGCTTGCCAGCCTCTTCCAGCCTGGGCTGGTATTGCTTGGTGATCTCGGCGATGGCATCGTTCATCGCGGTGGTCTCACGCAGCATCTGGCGCTGGAGGTCGCCGATCTGCTTGATGTCGGTAGCGGCTTCGGCGGTGGTTTGTGGCACGTCGATTTGTGCTTTAGCTTTCAGTCGAGTTTTTGGGGGCATGTCATTTCTCCTTTCGTTGGTGATGCCAAAATTCCTTAAAGGCCAAGTAGCCCGCTGTGGCCTTGGCGGTGGGAAGTTCGGGCGTGGTCGGTGGCAGTGCTTGGCGCGCCCGCGCCTCGGCCTCGGCGCGCGTCAGCCCGCCGTAAAATTCCATGATGGCCGCGCGTTCCTCGAACATTTCTTGCTCGGCATCTGATCTCATTCATCACGGCTCTCCGCAAACACAACCTTGCTGCCTTGGCACTGGGCGGCCTTGATCTTCAGCGTCTGGTTTTCCGTCTCCAGTTCGGCGACGTAGTCCATCTTGGCGAAGAAGGCCAGCACAGCAACAAAGGCCACGATTCCCAGTAAAGTTTTGAAGTTCTCACTCATGACTCACTCCTTTGTTTGAACAGTTCTGACATGCCATCCAGTGTTCTTCCATCGCGCTTCCACTTTGATGGGGGCGTGGCCGTGCGGCGCGTCGGGCGCAGTCGTCCGCCATGATTTCAATCTCTAGATACGGGCACATCCGGCTGCTCATATGGCGACGCAACTCCAGCTCGATGCCCTTGGGGTCAGCGGGATACTTGTCGCTCAGATAGAGCGACAGGGAGGTGCGCTTGTAGCCCACCAGATCCGCAAGCTTCTGGATGCTGTGCTGGTCGGCGTAGCGCTTGGCCCAAGCCAAAACCTCTGCATCAGCCATTGCGCACCTCCGTATCCATCGGGTAGAGAGTTTGGGTATCAGGCGCATACACCGCGTTTTGGCTGACGCGATATACCGGCGCTGAGCTGCCACAGTCGATTTGAAGCAGGTAGCGAATATGGCCGTTGCTGGTGGGATCGTTTCCAGGCACACGTTTGGCCGCACGGCTGACGATGCCCGCGCGCTCCAGTGCCCGTAGGTATTTACCCAGATTGCTGGTGGCATCTTTCTCTTGGCCATCGGCCAGCGTACTGAGCAACTGCGGCAGGGTGGTCTCCTTGCGATTGCGCAGGATCCACCAGGCACGTTGGCGCAGGCCAGCGGTTACCGTCCGTGGGGCAGTTTGTCCCTTGGTCATTTACGCACCTCAGTCTGCTTCATTACGTCTTGGCACAGCTTCACGCCCTTCACATCCGCCCCGCTCAAGGCCGACTTTCCTTTCTGCGCGGCGATGGCTTCCAGACTCTTGATGGCGTTGTTAATGAGGCGGTAGCGCCCTTCGCTCTGCGCTCTAACCTGCTCGGCGATGACGTCATCCACTGACACTTCGCACAAGTCCTGCAGGTAGTGCGCCACGTCGGCCGCATTGGCCAGTTGAAACTTCGGCTGCGAGGTGATGCGGGTATTGATGTGCGCCATGCGGTTGTCGTTGAACAGGTGGCGCTCGGAGGTATGGCACACCAGCACCAGCAGCACGTTGGCTTGTTCGGCCACGCGGCGCAGGTATTCCAGTGGCTTGGCCTTGCCGATGGCGGCGTGCTGCGCCTCATCCAGAATGATCGGCGACTGCGATTCGTGCAGGCTCTTGATGATCGCGTTATATTTTGCGAAAGCACGCGCTTCTTTTACGCACAGCCTGTCGGCCAGATAATCGGTGGTGAAGCTCACCGTCATGTCCGGCATCCCTTGCAGATACACGCCGTTGCGATCCGAGCCAAAGCGATCCACCGCGCGAGATTTACCCGTGCCCGGCTCACCGTGCAGCAGGATGATCGAGGCTTCTTTCGATCCCCGGTTATCCAGCGTGGTCACGGCGGTGGCGAAGGTCTGCCAATTGCTGTTTTTTACAAATTGCGTCTTCATGCTAAACTCCCTTTGCGTTTCATAGTTGCACTCAGGCCGTTCGATAGTTGGCGCTATCGGGCGGCCACTTTATTTGGGGTGTCATCCCCAGATTCTTCAGGCGGTGGGGTTCCCCACAGCATCTTGCAGGTGTCGTCCCAGCTCATTTCACGCACTGGCTCGATAGGCGCGAACTCCACCGGAATCAGCTCGGGCTCGCGCTCAATCTCGGGGAACTGCACAGGTTTCAGGTCTTGATGCTCGATGACCTTCACCCCAGCACGCTCCAGCACCTGGTCACGCTTTTTATCCAGGCGACGCAGGGTGGCCAACATGCGTTTTTCCTCACCCATGTTCTTGGCGGTGTCAGTTCGGTAGCCGGTGGATTCGACGAACTTGGCCTCGCAGATCAGCGTGCCGTCCATGCCCTTGACCCACACTTGGCTGTAGTCCGCGATGTCGTAAGCGACGATCACCTGCTTTCCGTTCCAGTGCCCAAGCACCTCAGTATTGCGATAGCGCATCCCGCCGTAGGGAGAAACGGTTTCGCGGGTGACCTTCACGATCACATGCGGCCTGAAGGCATCAATCAGCTCAGCCTCGCTCAGTTCAATGGGAGACCATCCATTGGCGCGGTGCTCATTGAGTGATTCGCGCGGGGTCTGGTGGCGCATCTTTCCGGTGCCGGTATCACGTACACGAGGCAGGGCGCGGTGGGGGCGGTCGTTGTATTCATCGTGGATCAGCAGGATCCAGTCCACGGCTTGGTCATAGCTCTCAAACACCAGCCCTTTACCCATGCGGGTGGCTTCTTTTTTCTTGGCCAGCCACAGGGCTGAATCACCTTCTTTCGCGGCCTTCACCATTTCGCCGGTGAGCTTCTTCACGCGCTTGAAGGTCAAGTCGTCCATGCTGTTTTTGTTCTGATAGGTCGCCAGCTCGCGGCTGCGCTTGTCCAGATACGAGGTGTTGAAGTTTTCCGGGATACCGTTGGCTTGAGAGTTACCCACCTCTTGTGGGTGTACCCAGGTGAAACCCAGCCGCTCTTCCAGCGAATTCATCGCCTTGGTGAATCGCTCCGATCCGCGTACCACCTTGGTAGAGTCGGTTTGCAGATGCACCGGAATTCCTAGCTCGCGGATGACGTTTTCCAACCCTTTGGCAATGACTTCAGCGTTCTCGGTCAGGCCAATGCCCGGCGTGGTGACATAGCGCGTGGCTACATCATGGAAGTGCCATATTTCGTAAGTGACAAACTCCCCGGTGACAGGGTGTGGGGCAGTAAAGTGACTGTTCCATCCGTCCGCATGTACCTCATCCGCTGGGGCAAGTCCTTCAGCCGTCCGGTGCTGATAAAACAGGTGTGAGCGCAACTTGCTGCCGGTGTAGCGGCCTTTTAATTGGTCTTTTTGGCTGAATTTCTCAGTCAGAAAGCGGCGCAGTGCATCGTAGCTGGGCGCGTTTTCGCCAAACTGCTCATTGAGCTGCGCGCTGATCCAGCTCAACTGGCTACCCTGTGGGCGCTGGCGCAAGACGATGGCTGCTGCGTGCCACGGCTTGATGCTGAAGTCTTTTTCTCGCTGCATCGGTGCGTAATGGCCACGCACTTTGAAGTTGGCCAACCACTTGTGATAGGTGCTGCGCGTCAACGAGCTGCCTGGGCGCGGCTTAAACCAGCAGTGCTCATAAGACCAGCGCAAGCCAGCGCTGAGCGTGCCCAAGGCATACCCAGTATTAAGCGTGGCGATGGCCGCATCCAGTGAGCCGCAATATTCATTCACGAATCGCACGATCTGGTCGATTGCGCCGTGCACATCACGCTGCTTTTGCGTCAGCTCGGCTAAGCGATCTGGGCGAACTTCAGCCACTTCGGTGCTAGCAATCGGCGCAGGCGCAGCCACCACCGCAGCGTGTACCACTGTGCCGATCTTGAATCGCTGCACCACCTCGCGCACCTTCACCACCTTGCCCTTGATCGTCAACGTTGCGGGCAGCTCGGCAATCGCCCAGCGCTTCTCGCCGCCGCGACCGGTGCGCGCTTGGGCGGCGGGCCATTCGGGGCGGGTGGTGAAGCGCTGGAACTGCTGCGCGCTCCAGCCCAGCGCGGCGCGCAGCTCGCTGGAGGTGACGGTGGCGAGGGTTTGCATGGTTCAGCCTTGCTGCGAGACGGACAGCAGCACTTCTTCGGCCGTGTGCTCGGTGCAGTCGTTGGTCAGGCCGTGTGTGGCGCTATAGGCGGCAGGATACGCAGCTAGAATGGGGTCGGTCATGAAGTCAAAATGAAGGCCGGTGCCGCTGCGCCACGTGTATTCGGCACGTTGTGCCGCCTCACATATCGCGTTTAGTGCCTTTAAGCTGGGGTCGCACTGAGCGGAAAGTTCAACCCAGTTCATGAATGCTTTGAGCGGAGCTTCGAGTGCGCACTCATCGAGATCGTCGATGTATTGATACTCAAGTCCGGCGATCACCTCGCACATCAAGGTGGCGGCGCAGCCGTCAATTGATTCAAGCAGACCGGTTTTATCCCACTCGTTTTCTGCCAGTGCCCACGATTTGAAAGTCTTGAAATATTCCTTGAGTGTCCCATCGGTGTAGTGATGAAGACTGCTCAGAATTTTTACATAGTCCTCATAACGGGTGATGTGGTCATGGTTATCTTCGAGTGCACGCAGTGCCATTACCACCGCGACCGAGCGGCAATAGGCGGCTGGATTAGGCACCAAGGCGAAGCGCACCAAGCTCAGCACAGCCTTGATATGGGTATGACACACGAGCTCATACACGCTCATCTGGTTGTGTCCGTTAAAGCTTTGCATATCGAGAGTTTCTTTAAGGCTGGCATCAGCATTCTCAGCGGCGTAATTCCGGGCGGCGTTGAGGTCGATTTGAACGTATGTCGGGTTTTTCATGATTAAGCTCCCTGATGGTTGGCTGTATTGGCCGCACGGCGCGGCGGGGTGGGCAGATCGACGATCTCGCCTTCTTTCATGCCGAGCAGGACAGCGGCTTTGTGGCCATCTCCGCGCAACATCTGGTGGTGGCCGCGCAATACATCGCGCACAGCCCAAATTTTTAATCCATGCGCCCGCGCCCACACGGTGATGGCAATGCCTTTGCGCTTTAGGTCGGCGTTCGCTTCGGCAGCAGTCTTGAGCTGCGCTGTGCTATGCTTTTCCATGTTGGTTTTCCTTTTGGTTGTGATTTGATGGTTGGATTATGAGATATAAGATTCTCATGGTCAAGGGGGTTATATGAAAAATTTATCTCTTGTTTCGGCCAGGATTAAAACAGAGCGTACTAGGCTTGGCTTATCTCAGCAGGCGGTTGCTGATATATGCTTAGTTAGTAGAGAAGTTTGGGGTAAGTACGAGCTTGGAAAAGTAGAACCTGGTGCGTTTGTTATAGAGAGATTTATTTCTCATGGCGCAGATCCGCTCTACCTATATAAAGGTCGCCGAGAGGATTCCGGAGGCCTCACGCCGGAGCTGATTTCCGTGGTGGTGGCGGAGTTGCAACGCTGGCAGATCGCACAGAAAAAAACGTTGCCACCCGAGGCGGCGGCCAAGGCCGTGCTAGCCCTGCTCGACCTGGTGGAAGGGGATGCGGAGCGCGTCAAAATCGTCGCCCCGACGGTGCTGAAACTGGTGGCTTAACGGCACCGGCAACCGATAAAGTTTAATTTTTCCGAACTTTATCGGTTGTGTCGTTTTTATGTTTTAATTCATTCGGTTGATTAACTTCATCGGTTGAATTTTGCGATTTCGCCAACCGATAAAGTTTCGCGCCGAACTTTATCGGTTCATCGACGCTGAAATTGGTAGCTTGAAGGGGTATGCAACTGCAAAAGTTCGATTTTTCCGAACTTTTGCAGTTGTGCGTTTTATTTATTTAGATTTAGTTAGTTATGAAACTCTTGCAGTTGCTTTTTGCAGTTACCTCAAGTGCAAAAGTTTAATGTCGAACTTTTGCACTTCATCGGTGCTGAAACTGGTGGCTTGAAGGGGTTTCAACCGCCAAAGTTTAATTTTTCCGAACTTTGGCGGTTGCTTCGTTTTTGTGTATTAATTCAGTCTGTTGCTTAACTTTGGCGGTTGTGTTTTGCGGATGCACCAACCGCCAAAGTTCGGAATTAAACTTTGGCGCTTCGTTTACTCAAAAAAAAGGAGAGATTTGATGTCTGATCGTGATGAAAAGATTGTCCGCCTACAAGCCGCCCTGAATGAAGCTACGTCCGCTGAAATCGCTGCCCCAGTCAAACCGAAGCGCGCGCCACGCAAGAAGCCCGCCCCACCTACGGGCAATGTGATCTACGTCAACGGCGACGGCGTGGCCGCAGGTCAAATCGCTGGCGGCGACATCCATAACCATCAATACACGCAGCCACCACGCAGCCCGCGCGTGACCGTTACGCCCGGCGATGGGGTGATTTCAAATGAGCAGAAGATCGCGCTGACTGCGCTGCGTGACGAGTGGATAACGCTCCATAATTCCATTAAAAAGCAGCCTCTTGGCTTTGGTGCAGCATGGTCTAGGATCAACAAGGCCGCAGGTGTTACGTCATATCATTTGATTCAGGCGGATAGGTATGATGCTGCGGTGGCCTATGTTCGCAAGCAGATTGCCATTCTGCGCGGCAAGGCTTCAGCGCCTGCGAAAGATAAGCAGTGGCGGTCTGCGCGTATTGGGGCAATTAAAGCACGCTGCAATAACCAGCTTGGTGACCCTGAGGCGTATAAAGCCTACATCCGCAAGAATTTCAGCGCTGAATCGCTTGCCGATCTGGCAACTGATGAGCTACAGCGCACCTATGCGTATATCATGGCTAAGAAGCCCGGCCAGTAGATTTTATCCCGTTCAAATTTGGCCAGTTTAATGTTTAGACTGTTCCAAATCAAATGCAAAAAAGCGCGGATTACGCGCTTTTCTGTTTAATTTGTTCCAAATCCGCTTTGCTCGTGAATTTTCCCTGAACCTAGTGTTTATGCGGCTTTCCGGGCTTTTTTTGTTTTTCCTTGGTATTCCAAATCAATCACTCCCCCACACAATGCCCCCACCCACGGATTATTTAATGCCGACCCTCGGACTTTTCGGCATTGGATCACTCGGAATGAAAAAAAGCACCTAGTCATTTCTGACTAAGTGCTTGATTTGTTTGGCTCCCCGACCTGGACTCGAACCAGGGACCTGCGGATTAACAGTCGGGAGTCCGTTCTGGGCTGAATTCCGCGCCATATCTACGTTTCAGCATCGAACCTGTCTAAGATAAATCGCCGTTTTATGGTAAGTTCGGGCTCGTTTTTATTGGGTTTTTGGTCGATCTTAGACAGATTTATCAGGCCATCATCACCCGATTGGGCTGAGCCGTTTCACGCCATCGTTGCTTGATGTACTTCTCGGTGGTGGTCTTGTCTTCGTGGCCGCACAGGAGCTGGATCTCTTCGATGGGTATGCCGGAGATCCACATGTCGGTCGCGCCTTTTCCCTTGAGGTCGCGGAAACCAAAAGGCGGCATCTGGTGTTGGCCGTTCTTCACTCGCTCAGCGTTGACCTTGGCGATCGCGCGCTTGAGCATGGAGCTGATGCCATCGTAGGTGTAGCGCTGGCCAGCGTACTTTCCGCGACTTCCGCAGATCAGCGGCTTTCCGATGCGCGGGATGTCGCCGACCAGTTTTTGCAGCAACGCATGTAGGTCTTCGGGCAGGGCGATGTCAACGATCTTGCCTGTCTTGCCTTGGTTGACACGCAGGATGCGCTTGCCGTCTTTCATAGTTAGGTTGGCCACGGTCCAGTCGAGGATGTCGCTCTCGGGTCGCTGTAGCGTGCGGTAGGTCAATTCCATCATAGCCTGCACTTGAGGCGGTGCGGCGGCATAGACATCGCGGTATTCGTCGTTGGTGACGTAGCGCTCGCGCTTCTTTTCGGCGTTGCGCTTGATGCCGCTGGAGCGCATGCAGGGGTTGACGATTAGGCCGTCCACCTTGCCGGTTCGGATCAGCCAGCTGATGCAGGATGATAGGCAGGCTTTCTCACGATTGGCGCGTACCGGTCGGCCTGATGTCGCGCCTATCTCCAGATAGTTCTGGATGTGGTTTGGTTCGATATCGGTCGGTAGCATCGGCGCGGCGAAGTAGATCTTGAGCGGCTCGATGTCGGCTCGGTAATCTTGCAGCGTGCGCTGGGCTAGGCTTTTTGATTTGACGCGAACCTCGCAATCGACGATGAACATGTCGAGCCAGTAGGCCATGGTGCCGTACTCGCCCTGGCTGTCGTTGTAGAGTCTGGCGCGCTTATTGGCCTGCTCAATGTCAGTGCCGAGACGTTCCCACCGATTGTCTCGGTGGACGTAATAAAACGCCCCACGCTTTGGATAGACGCGAGGCTCAAGACCGAGGGGATTATTTTTTCGGCGACCGACCATGCGAACCATACTACCCCTTCGCGTAGGCTAGGCGCAATCCAGCGCTGTTAGGCTGGCATTTGGTGTGTTTTGATTTCTTCGCCGGAGTCATTACCTCCTCGAAGTGGGCGCGCATCAGCAATGGAGCACCGTTTGGCTTGGTGCGCACCGTTAGCCCCAGCCCGCGAATGAAGCGCAGCTGAGCCGCGTACTGCGTCAGCGGAGCACATAGATCGTCAATTTCTGCCTGTGATAGCCAGGGCGGCATAGGATCCACTCAATGCACCACCGCGAATCTGACCCCGCTGGAATGCACCAGGCGCAGCACCGATTCCCGTCCCATCACCATCGGAGAGATGTGATCCATGTCGCAGTCCGCTGGGTCAATGCCCACCTGAGCCAACATCTGCACCCGCTTGAACAACTCGCCGCGCACCTCGCCCATTTGTGGACGCACTGGATACTCCAGCACCGCATACACCTCTTCCCACGGCACCGGGCAGCCATCTACAACGGTGTCGATGCGTCCAGACACAAGGTGCATCGGTACCAGCAACAGCGCCCCCATGCGCGCCACGATCAACGAGTGGAACGCGCGATACACCTGACCATCTGCGCTGAACTGGCGCAGGTGGTCGATGTGGATGGATAGGGGTCTCATTTCCCGACCCCTAGATAAATCTCGCCGCCCAGATCCTCGCGGCTGCGGTAGCTGACCATCATGCTGACGTAGAGGGCATTGGCCGCCACCACGAACCAGCCGCCGTAGTAGCTGAGCGGCTGGTGCAGCGAGGGGTAGTAGTAGAGGTTCCACAGCCCCCACAGGGTGAAGAACAGCACGCTGGCCAGCGACACGCCGCGCGCTTGCTTGTGGGCGTGCAGTACCCGGCAGTGGTTGAGCACGAAGAAGCCGGCTAGCAGCTCGAAGCCGCCGTTGATGAAGTCCGGCGTGATGGACGACAGCAGTATGGACAGTGTGACGTGCAGTGAGGTGATGGAGTCGAGGGGGATCATGCTGACACCTCTGAAGCTTTCATCTTGTCGTACTGCTGGATGCCCCATGCCAGCGCATAGCAACACCAGAGGAAGTGGTGGGTGTACTTTGTGAAGTCGTGATCCCAAAGGTCATCAAAACAAAAGTTGTGGCCACCTACCCACTCGCTGAAGGAGTATGCCGAACGCAGCATTTCTTCGGCGTTATCGCTGGCAAGCACGTGGCTTTCTACATCCTCCCACAACCAGCGACGATTATCCTTGTCTAGCTTATGGCGGTAGCTCCGCACCCAACTCAGTCGGTATTCATTGATGACTTGCCTGATGCGATCTTCGTCCAACTCAGTAACACCGGCATTTGAACGGTTTCCATCCACGGCGCGTAGCTTCTCGCTCCAGTATCCGAGGTTGATGCTCAGGCCGTTGGAGTTGTAGTTAAAGTCACACCGGTCAGTGCGGAAGAACTGGAACATATCGTCCAGCCGAGAAAAGACGTAACAGCCCATATCGCCCGAGTACACCAGATAGCCAGGGTAAGTGATTAGGTCGAAGTGGTAGCAGCCTGTGTCTGGTTGCTTGAACCGGATGTGCCGGTACACACCGTTATCCATCAGGACGTGCATCTGGTGATCGGCAACGTCCTTGAGAAAGGATTGCTCAGTAAGTTGGTAGCTCATGGTTTCCCTCCTTTACCATCCGCACGCTCACTCATTGCCTCTTCGTATCCGCGCTCGCGATATTCTTTTGCGCTGTGATTCATTATCGAAATAATGTGCTCCC
The DNA here is from genome assembly GCF_000974685.2 of Ferriphaselus amnicola. Taxonomy (NCBI): domain Bacteria; kingdom Pseudomonadati; phylum Pseudomonadota; class Betaproteobacteria; order Nitrosomonadales; family Gallionellaceae; genus Ferriphaselus; species Ferriphaselus amnicola. The sequence goes on along the minus strand of NZ_AP018738.1, from coordinate 1,596,544 downwards.
GCTCAAGCGAGTTTTCTATGTGCTTTGTGGCATCCAGCAGCCAATCAGTGTTTTCCTTTATCAGACGCTCATAAACGTGCGGAAATAAGTTTGTGCTCATGCTGCACCTCCTGTCTTGGCGATGGTGGCGCGGGCTTTTTCAACCAGATGTGGCGGCAGGTAGGAATCTGCGCTGAATGGTTTATTCGGGCCATCGATCTCTCCGACGATGGATTTCAGCACCTCCAGCAGCTCGTCGCGCTGCTGGCGCTTTGGATGGTGATCAATGCTGTCGGATTCTGGGTCAACCAGCTCATTGGTCGGATCGAGCATCACAGCACAGCCGAATGTGACGCGCAGCAGTGAAGCCTTGTCAGCAAGGTCAAGGAGGTATCCAAGCACGCGCTGGCACTGCTCCGCATCATCGCGGTCGAAATGTTCACTTTCTTCAAGATCGCCGACCTGTTCGATGGCTAGTGGGACGATTGGCCACCATCCGGTAAGCACATCAAGGGAGCTGGTCAGCTCCATCGCCATTTCCAAGTCGGCTTGGTTTGCTTTGGCCATCTTCACAGCACACCTCCCAACTCTTCATAGCGCTCCATGAACCGGACGAAGGCGACCTGCGGGATCCACGGGTCGATGGAGTCGGGGAGCGGTTCGATGCCTCTCAGGCATTCCCATGCTTCGTCGTGCTCGGGCATCAGGTCGCGGCGCTCGGTGGCGAGCAGGCGCAGGTCGGCATGTTTGACGGCGGCGGGCAGCGGGTAGAGCATGCCAAAGACGGGGAAGATGGCTTGCTCGACGCGCTGTTCGATCTGCTGGTAATCCGGCAGCAGACGTTTGAGCGGCGCGGGGATGTCGCCGATGAAGGCCTCGGCGGCATCGTGCAGCAAGCCGGACAGGCATAATCCTCTTCTAGTTACCCCCCCTGTATCCTCGAATGTATTTTTCTCAAGTGACATTTGATACAGATGCTTGCTGACCAGCACGCTGTGCTGCGCCACGCTGTAGAACTTGCGCGTGTGGCCACCGAAGCGGCAAGTGTGCGCCAGCGCGTGGGCGATGTCCTCGATCTCGATGTCGCAGCGACGCGGGTTGATCAGGTCGAAGTAGTTGCCTGACTGGAGCAGCAGGGAGAGTTCGGTATTGGGGGTCATGCTGCACCTCCTTCTTGATGCTCACAGTGACCTAATGGAAGCGAGCATTCTTTGAGCCCGACAATGACGCGGCCACAGACCATTCCACTTCCCGGAATACCATTCACGGCGCAGGATGGCCGTCTGGGTGATGGCTGCGCGCATTTCTCCTGTGGCAGCAGGTCTTTGAGACGGGTGTTGCCGTAGTAGCCAAACGGTACACATTCGCCATCCCAGTCAGGATCGAGCGTGGCGAACTGATCCAGGCTCTCGACCAACACCACGCGATCGATGTTCGCGTCGGAAGTCATCATGATTTCATTGGTCAAGGACTCCGCCTCAACAACAGCCGAGAATCTGTCTTCGGCCATCACTACAGCTGTTATCTTCATCTCGACGAAATACGCTTTCAGATTTGTGTTCATGCTTTATCTCCCTGACTCTTCCCGCAGTACGGGCAGAACGAATGCACCATCGGGAAGGTCTCTTTCTTCTTCTGCCCCTCCAACTCAACCTCTACCTGAGAGCATGTCCTGGTGACGAACTTGTTATCTTGTAAAAGCATGGTTATCCCCGAGAGCTCCAATCTCTTCACGGGCTTCTTGAAATATTTTGGACGAGTAACATACTCAAGCAGCTTCGCTTTTATTTCGGTTAGGCAATCGCAGTTCATGCTGTCGCTCCTTCATGGTGGTTGATGCCGTTGTCCGCTGGCATGGTTTTGAACTTCTGTAACGAGGTGTAGAGGTCCATCACGTTCATCTTGGGCAGGTGCTCTTCGGCTTTGTGGATGCCGGCGAGGACGGTGGCTTGTTCCAGCTCGCGCATCTGCCACACGCCGGTGGAATCGCCTCGGCGACCGACATCGTTCATGGCGCGCATGGCGGATTCGATGACGCGCATCACGGAGTCATCCTTGGGCGGGCGCAGGTAGAGCGCGCCCCACAGGGTGTTGAACGCCTGGGCGATGATATGTCGGACAGCCCGCCCGGCTGCGCTGATGATGGTGATGGTGTAGCGTCTCATGGTGGTCTCCTTTGGTGGGTGGTTCATTTCTTGGGGCTCGGGTTCTCAAAGACCCAGCACTTGACGGTGGCTGGCTTCTCATCACCGCCTTCGTTGCGTCGGCGTGCATTCCAGGCGGAATTGATGGCGCTGTTCACCGTCTTGATGCCGACGAACTTGTGCGTGCGGCTGGTCTTAAGCATCTTTTTCAGCTCGCCAAGCTCTGGTATTTGCTGACGAAAATCGGAGGCTACAGCGACGAAATGATTGAGGTTGATTGCGATTTGCAGCTCTTCTTTTCGAGCATGGTTTAGGCGCGGTGTTTCGTCGTTCCCATTGAGGAATTCGTAGGTCTCCCAGAATTCCTGGACAATACGGTGATCTTCTTCCAGCGCCTGCTGACGCTCAACGGCTATGTATTCGATGAATGAATGAGTTTCCTCAAGCTCGCGCTTCCCGATCGGTAGGATGCAGGCCAAGCAGTCGACAAATGCGCTGAGTTGCGAGTGATTCAGGATCACGCGGCCATTACGTACACCCTTGAGAGAGCGGATATGCTGGTAGTAATGCTTTTGGCGCTCGATGTAGGTTTCCATGATGCTCTTCTCTGCCATGGTCGCCTTGAGAACGAACCCAGAAACATCATCCATTGAGACATCGCGCAGTGCATCGGCCAGATCCTTGGTTTCATTCGTATGCGACGATTTGTCGAACTCGATATGGACGATGCGCTCCATCATTGCCGGAGACGCCTTCACCTCTGCGTTCTGACTGATAATCAGCGCGCCGTCGAACGTCGGCTCATAGGTTTCATTTCCGCTGTTCTTGATGCCACGGCTGTACACGCTTCGTCCATCGAATAATGGCTTGAGCTCATCCCAGTCGAATCCTCTCTGCTTGAAGCGATCTTCCTCGGTGCGGTCACCCTCCATCAGCACAATGGGAAGATTGGACACCTGCGAGAAGTTGCGCGCCCGCGCCGCGTTCGAAGATTTCACGGGGTCGAATCCCTCGTAGTCAGAGCGCCCGCACAGACTCCACAGGAACTCGATCAGCGTCGACTTTCCGGAACCCGGCTCGCCGACGCACTCCAGGAAAGGGAAAGACTTGTGCTTCTTGCGGATCTGTTTTGCGAATAGGCTTCCAAGCCAGAATGCCAATACTGCAATTCCCTTATAGCGATAGCACTGCCACAACAGTTCTATCCAGTCTCGAGATAATTGATTCAGATCCGAGTTGATATTCAATTCCACCGCTCTTGCCTTGAGCTTGATAGACATCTTCCCTATCTCGAAGTACTCCTCTTCATTTAGCGTGTATAACTTCCCGTTCTTAACGGCTAGATCACCAAATACATAGCACTGCGTGGTGCTGCTGTATCCGACTGAGTCGAGCACCTCAACCACCTTGATGCCTTCCGTCCAGCGCTTCATCATGAAGTCGTGCTGAGTTGCGTTCGCCGTGTAGTACGCACCTGGCGCGCAGAAAATATTGGATTTGAACTCAACCGACTTTGATGCCTGCTGTGGAGTGAGCGCTTTCTTGACCGATTCCCCGCTGTGTGGGAAGTCAACTCTGAAGAAGTACCACTGCTCATCTGTTAGCTTATTTTCCTGAAAGTACAGTGCAGTCGGCAGGAAGTTCGCGATCTCACGCAGGGTGTGCGACTCCATCATTGCGCGCTCGCGCCGCTCGTCGTCTGTCAGATCTTTGAACGAATCGACCAGTACTTCCATAGCCTTGCCGTATTTTTCTAGGTTTACCTCAAACCAGTACAACCTGCTCTCGAAGCCGAAATAAATTGTGTTCCAGGCTGTTTTGTTGAACATCAGCAGGGCTTTTTCGTGAGCGCTTATGGCGGTGAGCAGGGAGCCACGATAGAGCGATTCCTCGATCATTTTGCTATCGAGCTTATTGCGCTGGTGTAGCTCGTTCCAATCAAGCTTCAGCTTGCCGGTTGGCGGCTGGGCGGCAACGGATTCCCAGCCATCTTCGCGGCTGCGGCTGACGAATTTGCGGGTGTAGTCTTCACCGGCCTTGCCGGTATCCATCGCCCACACGAGTTTGGGTAGCTTGCGTCCGAGCGCCTGTCTCGCTTGAGCCAGTGCGAGCAGTGACTTTGCTGGGTAGTTGTTGCAGGTCAGCGCGCTCACGCTGGTGATGCCGTGGTGGAGCAGGGCGATGCAGTCGAAGATGCCTTCGACGATCCATAGCTCGGTGACATCGTCGGCTTCCAGATCGAGGCCGGGGGCTGACCACCAGCATCCCTTGTAGTCGCCACGGAAGGTGGCCTTGCGTTTGCCGAAGCGCTCGGGCTTGTCGATGATGCGTTCCCAGTAGCCGATGCCGGGCAGTGGAAAGCGCACGGTGGCCGACCCCAGCTTCAGCTCGGGGCTGTAGTAGCTCTCCTGCGTGTACCAGCCGCTGACCTTAGCCAAATCGAATCCGCGCCCATCGCGCATATAGGCATCGGCGGCGGCATGTGGCTCTTCGGTGGTTACCGGATGGCGCTCGCTCCAGTTGGTGAAAATCTCAGGGTAGAGCTCTTTAACGTGATACTCGGCACCGCACTTGTTCAACCGACCGCAGCGGATCACCCACGGCTCGTCAGCGCTGGTGTACATCTCGCGCTTATGGCATGAGGGGCACTCGCCTTTGCGGAGGTATTCGCCATCGGGCTTGAATCCGTAGTCGTTTTCAAGCCTGTGGGTGATGTCGTTGAGCAGCCTTGGGTTCATGGTTTTGTGTTTTTTGGCAAAAAAAATCCCAGCACACCGATTTATGGTGTGACTTGCAGGGTGTATTTGGTTAAGCGCCCCCGATCAGGGGGGAGGGTGAGTGGATAACTCGATGTGGATCTGCATCATGGCTCCTAACCGTTATTCAGCAGATCTAGCTGCCCATCATGGTTGAGCGGATATTTGCGAGGACTGAGTGGCACGAAGACCCGTGGATTCGGGTTCATGCTGCTTTGCAGCACGCGCAGGTGGCTCTGAATCACCACGGCACAATATAGGCACTCAGGGTTCTCGCACTGCATGGTGATCTCGCGAGATAGCTCGGAAAGCTGGCGGCTAAGGCGAGTCTTTAATGGATTGCCACAGTGCGGGCAGGGGCTATAGGGGGCGTGGTACGTCTTCTTAGCCATGACAGGCCTCACCCAGAATAAAAAAGCGACCGACAGCCGAGTGCTGGCAGAGGAGAGAGAGTGGCGTGACGCATCGTGGGAAGCGATGCGCGCCGGTCGCAAAAAACAGTGAGGACTTCATGGGGCTGTCCTCAGCATGATAGGTGAGCGGTGGACGACGTCGGCGACGGCTTGCAGTGACTGGATCGCTTCGGCGATCTGAGCCTGGCACTCGGCACGTTCGGCCTCAGTGAGCTTGCCATCGGAGATCGCAGACATCACCGAGCGGGCGACATCACCATGCTCAACATCGGAATGCAGCACCGCATCGACGATGCCACGCGCACCGGGGAAGCGATTCGGCTGAACGGTGCAATCAAGCTCACGCGCTAGGCATTCGAGGATGCGGGTATCGTGAGTGAGTAGCATCATCGCCAATGCCTCACGCAGGTTGAGCTTGTGGGTGTCGGAGGTGGGGCAGACCTTGTTGCGTAATACCTGCTCACCCACGCCCATCTGCCGCGCCAGTGCCGGCAGGCCACCGTTGGCCTCATGCGCGGTGCCGTGTATCGCTAGATCCAGTGCGTCCATAGTTGTTCCCCTCAAATTCAAACGTAGTGACTTGATGTCTGGAAGGTTAGGATGGTTCTACCAGATCAGCCTGAAAGGGGATTCCGATGTGTTTAGCCAGTACACCTTGCATCGACTCAATGCTTTTCCGATCAACCAATGACGCGGTGCGGTGCTTCGCAGCGATTAGGCGGAGTGATGTGTTGATTCGAGCCAACTCAAGCTGGGCAGAACTGTGATTGTTCTTTTTGACGGCAATTCCAAGCTCTTCATAATCGTGCAGGGCATCGGCCCACTCGTTGAGCTTGGCTTCCAGATAGTTCGCGCCGGACTCATTTCCATTCGCCCGAACGCGCTCAGGGCTGATAGTCATCAAATAGGCCGCGACACGGGAGACAAGAATGCAAGTTTGCTCACGATTCTGCCCATCTGCGCCCCCCATAAGGGGGGTACAGATACCAAAATATTTAGAGAAAAATTGGTTGTGAGTCACCTTTACTCGCTGGTTTTCCCACTTCAAACCGAACAGATCGCTGATTGGTTTGAGGGGGGTGACATCCTCACCCGTGTCGTTCTTGGTCACCAGCAGCGACAGGCCGGCGTATTGAATGACTACACTCACTTTACTCATGTTGGTCTCCTAGATGATTTCAGGCTGGTGGCCGTGGTCAGCCCACGGGTTAAAAGCGGCATTAGCCATTTCTGCGCAATACACGATATAGCTGGCTGGGACGATGCAAGCATCAGCCAAAGCCAGTGCCTCCGCCCGGCGCGCATCCTCTGCCCCATCTGTCGAGAACGCTTCGATGAATTGCTTCTTGCGTGGGTAGCTTTCAAGATCAGCCAAGCTGATGAGCCTATTACAGAACAGAAGCCGGATTTCTTCGTCAGCTTGGTTCCCGTTGGTGAATATCGAAAGTGCATCTGCACTTTGAAAATATCTATCACTCATGGCTGTCTCCTGAATCGGTTGATGGAATGTCTGACTTCATTCCACGCAAAATGAACATGCGCGCCATGGAGGAGAAGGTGCGCTGCTCTAGCGCTGCTTGACGGATCAGCGCTTCACGTTCTTCTGGTTTCAGCGAGATCAAGATGCGCGCATTGCTTCCACCGTAGTTTGGTACGCGGCTGAGCGTGGCTGAGGAGGTGCGCTGTTTTTTCATGTTAGGATGTGAATCACAGTGAGAGTGTGGGCATTATGGTATTCGTTTGAATACCTGTCAATAGGAATTTATATCAATTGAATACCATTGGCGAACGACTGCGCCTAGAGCGCGAGAGAGTTGGAAAAAATCAAACTGAATTTGGTGCGATAGGTGGCGTGCTTAAGGGCGCGCAGATTAATTATGAGCAGGATAAACGACAACCAGATGCGGCTTACCTATCGGCCATTGCTGAATCAGGTGCTGATGTTCTGTACATACTCACAGGGGTTAGAAGCACTTCGGTCGTGTCGGATCTGAGTTACGACGAGCAAGCCTTGGTCGGCACCTATCGGATGATGGCGGAGGAAACGCGCGCTACCTATAAGACGATTGGGTCTGCGCTTGCTCAATCGCGCAGCGATGAAAAAGTAGGGTAAGGATTACCAAACATGAAATTTATAACCGTTTTACTTGTTGCTGTCGGTCAGTTCATCACCTTGTCAAGCGCTGTAGCATCACCCAGCATGGATAAACTTATCGAGAAGTTCGATGACCCAGATATTGAATTCCAGTATCTGATGTCGCCCAAGAATTACGGTGCCGCACCCTATGTCTGCGAGGGCGCGCGCTTTGCTATTTTGTCGCTAGGAGACGATGCTGGTGGGAGGATTTTTTTTTGCAAAAAGATGGCGGATAGAAATCGTCTAGCAAACTATTACCGAGAACTTGGAAAATCCAGCGCGCTATTCTTTTCATGGGTTTTCGTCAAAGGCAATGTGGTGCTTCAACTAAATGGCGACCTTAGCGAACAAAGGGCAAAAGATCTGGCATCCAGCATTCCTGATGCTCGGGATATTGAGTCTAAATAGTCATGGCATCAACCATCAGCAATAGCGGAACTGTATTGCTTTTAGCATCAGTCCTTTTAATACCGCCATTTGCATGGTGGGTAGTCAGTCAAAAAATTAGATACGGTGCGGGCAAGCATTGGGTTATCGCTCATGCTGCTGGATTTGTTTCTGGTCTTATAGCGATAATTTTTGCATTTGTCCCCGCTGCTATTTATGAAGCATCGCCAATTGTGGGTATCGGGGTATTAGTTGCCATCGGTTATTGGATGGTCAAGCTGTACCGATCAGTTTGCGATCTCCGAGTAAAGAGTGAACCGCCGCAAGAGCCGAGTACTCCCAATGAGAAAATCCCATCACCGCATAAACAAAAAGCAGACCTTGAGAGCGAGATCAATAGCCTCAGGCGAATAGCCAGCAGCAAGACACACTGCCTCGCCAATATCGAATTCGATTACCTCGATGGCAAAGGAAACCACAGCCACCGCAGGGTTGAAGTGCAGTCTATCGATGATGAATATTTCGAGGGCTTTTGCCATAAGGCGAAGGACGAGCGCACGTTTGTGATTGGGCGGGTGCGCGGGGACATACTGGATTGTGAAACGGGCGAGCTGCTATCGCCAAGGCAATGGGCTAGGGCCGCGAGAAAGAATCCACAAAACGGCGGCGTAGTGATTAACCGTGGGTGGAAGTCATCAGATGATGAGATCGAGGACAAGCCTGAGAGCATTGAGATTCTGTTTACAGGGTTTAGCAAGGAACGCCGCGCGGAGCTAGAGGAGCAGGCTGAACTGTTCGATATGGTTGTGCGAAAAAACGTCACAAAAAACCTGACTCATTTATGCGCAGGTACAAATGCTGGCCCCGCAAAAGTAGCTCAAGCGCAGGCGAATGGCGTGACGATCATTGATGAGAGTGAGTTTGTGAAGCTGCTGGGAAAGTAGGGAAGTAATGATACAAGCACAACCAAAAACTAACGATCTGTTGGAGCAGATGAATGCCATTCGTAAACGCGGGATGGTTGTTCCTCTTGATTTCAGCATGATGCGGATCAAGAGAGAGATCGAATCCATCAAACATGCGGATGAGGTTGATTACCATCAGTTGATGTCGGCGTTTTATGCGCTCACTGGCAAGCATGATGAGATGAATCGGTTTTGCCTGATTTGTATGAATAAATATCAGGATGAGGAGTCAATTTTATTTGCGGCTGCCTCGTATAGTACAGCGGGTTTTTATACTGAGGCCGTGCAGGCGTTATCTAGACTCGATTTCAAATGTCCAAGTTCGGTTGATAGTAAGTCTGAGTTAGCTGAGGGGCTATTTCAGGTTAAAATGTTCGAGATGTTTACCCATACTTTATCCGTGGCCAATGTATTAACAGAGCATATCAATAGAACATTTGCTGTTTTTCATACGGCAGGTGAGATTTTATCCAGAAGAAATATCTCCCAAGCATCTGTTGATGCCATGCTTGATTTGGCTTGGAAAGTGATGCGTGATCATCATATTCTGGTAGTTAGGAACACCTCTGTTTTGCCTGCTGAATCCGATGATACATTGACGATCATGATCCCTATTGCGCTACCCGCAGCGACCGTGGCAAAGATGGATTGGGAATATACCGAGCGCTTGTTTGCTGAGTTGCCAGATGCTCCTACACAGAGCGTATTTATCGGATTTATGACCAATGATCCAGCCCACTGATTTTCTTAATGCGGCTGATTCGATTCGGCAACAAGGTAGCACTGAGATGGACTTCAGGACTGGGGTGAATCGCGCTTATTACGCGGCCTATCACGCTGCGCTTGATGCTGTGACGAGGTTGGGATTACCTGCTGCCAGAGAGGGAATTAAGGGAAGCCATGAGCAGGTTTACTCTCGTCTCATCGATTGCACACAAAGTTTCGCCGGAACACCTGATCGTATGCGCAAGGCGCAGTCCATTGGCTATGTTGCTAGAAAAGTGCTCAAGCCGAATCGTGTGCATGCCGACTACAACTTGAATGATCCAGTGGAAAAAACCGTGCTGGAAGATACCTACGCGAAGGCTGCGCTGATTGTAGGTAACGCCAAAGCGTTGTAAGCATCATGATAACTATCACACTCATTTCGCTTATTGCTGCTGTAGTTGTAGTGGTGGCGTATTTCAGATACCGGGAGAAAAAGATCGCGCTGGATCAAAGGTTGGCGATGTCAGTCCAGGAAACGGAAAGATTGAAAGTTCTGGTAGGACACTTCAGCCGATAAACAGTACAAATTCAAAGCAGCCCGCCATCGTTATGATGCGCGGGCTTTTTTGTGACTTTTGCACAGAGTTACCACGCGATTCTGTGGATAACATCAAGCGACCAGCTCGGTCGCTTTGATCTCTAGTTCGAGGGCGGTGGTTAGCCCGCTGTTGCTGAGGTTGTGGGTGGCCTTGATGACGATCCAGTCGGTATTGTCGATCTGGGGTTTGTAGCCCTGCACGGTGGCGGGGGTCTCGGGGATGATCTCCGGGCGACCGAGCGCTAGGGTGATGTTGAACGATGCCATGCCGCGCTTGAGTTTGCTCCAGTTGGCGCGGGCAGCGCGTTTGGCTGACTTCTGCGATTCGTACACATGGCGCAGGGTCTTGAGGCTGTCTGCACTCGGTTCGATGGCGACGCTGGGCTCAGTTGTTTGGGTCTGTTCGGTCAGTTTGGCTTGGTCTTTTTGCGATAGTTTGAGCGCTTTGTTTTGGGCTTGCTCGACATCGGCTTTGCCATAGCTGACCGTACCGCTGGCCTTGAGGTGGCGGTCGTCATACTTGGCATGGACGCCGACGTAGCGGCTGCGCGTGGGCTCTTTAGCCGAGAGCGCAGTCCATTCCTTGCGGGCGGCGGTTAGGGCGCGATCACGGGTTTTATAGGTCGTGCTCAGGTTCTTCCATTCGCCCACGGGGACGGGTGGCGGCGCAGGTGGGCGCTTGCCGTTCTCAATGTCCTCTTCCTCTTGACTCCAGGTCACTTCTCCAGTGGTTCCGGTACCGTAATCGTGCCAGGTGGCGCGGACGTGGGTGTAGTTGCCGCGTTCGGCCAGGCTGAAGTGGTGACGGTCGCCCACCTTTCGCTCGATGTTGACGGCTGGTAGCGGCTTGCCGCTGGCGGTGACCCCGCCACCAGCCACGATGAAGAGCAGTGCGCCTTGCTTGACGGTAGCGACGGCATCGAACTGGTTGGCCAGACGGGTGAGCAGGTTGGCGGATGATTCGCTGGTCTGGTCTAGGTGCTCGATGAGCTGGCTGCTGAGTGACGCGCTGACCTTGGGCTTGAGGTCATTCTCGGCGGCGATGGTGGCGACGATCTCGCCGAGGGTCTTGCCGTGAAACGAGCGGGTTTGGGCGGTGGTGAGTCCGCTGCGCAGATCCGCGCTGCGGGCGCGTAGGGTGATCTGATCGGGTGTGCCTTCGTGGCTGACTTCGTCCACGGTGTAGCTGCCTTTATCCACCAGCCCGTCACCCTGCCAGCCGAGCTTGAGTGCGATGGAGGCACCCAGCGGTGGGATGGCGAGCTGGCCGTCGCTATCATCCAGCGTGATGTCGAGCTGGTCGGCTTCGAAGCCACGGTTATCGGTGAGCGTGAGCGATACCAGCCGACCTTGCAGCTTGCCGGTGATGTCCGTGCCATCGGCGCTCAGGGTGTAGGCCGGTGCTGGATGCTTCATGGCTGGAAGATGAACGATTTAAGCGTTTCGGTGAGTGTGCCGAGACGGTGTAGGTCGTCATCACCGACACGGATCAGCGAGAGGGTGAAGTCGTAGCGCCGCGCGGAACCGTCCGCAAAGAATAGCTCTTTATTGATCTCCAGCCCTTCGATGGCGTAGTAGCCATAGACCTGCCCCGTGCCCTCGATGAGCGGCCACGCTTCGCCTTGGTCAGCCATGTAGCGCATCATGTCGAGCGATAGACGGCCACCGGTCAGCTCAGGTAGGAGCACGCCGGAGAGGGTGATGGTCTCATCCTCGGGGCCGGTGTACTGATGCGCCGGCCGCATGCCGACCCGTGCCGTGGCTGGATGCCGCCAGCCCAGCTTTTGCTTGAACGATTGATAGGGCAGGGTTTCCATCTGAAACACGAAGAAGCCGAGGGCGAGCATCATGGCGGCATCACTCCGTGTCGCTCAGGCGGCTGCGGGTGCGGGCGGCCTGTTGGCGCTGGAGTTTTTCCAGTTCACGCGCCACCGCTTGTGCGAGCTGTTGCTCGTTCATGCCGGGGGTAGCATAGACCTGAATCACTGGTGCAAAGGTTTGCTGCACCGAGCTGCCCGATGCGGATGCGCTGAGCGGTGGGCGGGTATCCCACGTGATCGGCTGCGCGGCGGCTGCGCCACTGAGACCGATGCCTAAGCCTATTCCGGCGAGTTCCTTGGATACTTTAGCAACAGCACCGAGGGGGCCATCCTTCCCGCCCATGATGCCTTGCTCAAGGCCAAGCATGGTGAAGTTGCCCAGCTCAGCGAAGACACGGGATGGGGAGTGGATGCGGAGCTTATTTTTAAAGGCGCTGGGAAGTAAATCGGCAACACGCGATATGATTCCCTCGACCCACCCGAAGGCGCTTAGTATGCCGTTTCCAATACCGTGCATGATCGCCGCACCTATCTCCAAACACTTTGTTGGAATGGCAATTAAATTAGCCAGAATGTTGCCGATCACCATTCCGAAAGACTCCCCCATATTCCTCGCAGCGTTCTCTGTATCGCTAATGGGTTGAATTAGTTTTATTAGCCATCCGAATAGCACTGAAATAAGGTTAATCACGAAATTGAAGATCGGACGGACAAATACAAACAGCCCCTCCATTGAGGCGATAAATCCTTTGAATGCGGCCCACCATTGTTTTAATGCTGGGCCAACAGCACTTGAAAATCCATCCCAGAAACCAGCGAAAAATGCCTTGATCGGCTCCCAGTATTTATAAATAAGCAGTGCAGATGTAGCCAGTGCAGCAATTCCGGCTAGCAGCCAGCCTATTGGTGTAAACATGATGGCCGCGCCGAGAGTCCACACGGCTGAGCTGACCATTGGCAAAATCGTAAGAGCGATCCTTGAGAGCATTGCGGTCAGCCCAAATCCGTTGAGGCTCAGAACAGACATGGATAATTTAAGCAGAGCGAGCGGCCCCAGCACGGCGGCGGCGGCCAGAGTGAGCGCGCCCAAGACGGTGACGATGGTGGCGATGATCGCAGCACCTTTGATTAGATTCGCGGTCAGCGCTGGGTGTTCTTTGGTCCAGGCGCGCACACTACTCAGCACATCGGCGATGCTCTGCATGATGTCCACTAGCGCTGGCTTGAGTGACTCACCCAACGCGGAGCTGACGTTGAAAATGGTGCTCTTCAGCATTTCATAGCGGGCAGACAATGCCTGATTGCGCGAGTCGGCCTCGCGCTGCATGGAGCCTTTAGCCTGTGCTGCGTTGGTTAGCTCAAGCTGGCGGCGGTACTCGCCTAGATTGGCGGCCAGCTTGGCAGCATCGTCGCCGAACTCTTTGCCGAATAGTCGGGTGGTGGCTTCGAGTTGTTTGGCCTGCGGTAGCTTCTTGATTGCGTCCATCACTTTGAGAATCGTTCCGGTCGCATCCTTGCTCATGTCTTGCTGCACACCCTTGCCACTCATGCCGATCATGCCTAGGCCTTCTTGAAAGCGCTTGGGTTGCATGGTGGCGATCGAGAGGTTGGTCATGATCGCATTGGAGGCCGTTGCGGATACCTCGGACGTGGCGCCTAGGCTGAGGAAGGTGCTGGCCAGCGCGGCGGCATCTTTGTATTTCATGCCTACTGTGTCGGCAGTACCGGCGATTCGCTTCATGACATCGATGATGTCACCGCTCTTAGAGCGCGCATTGTCATCCAGCCAGTTGATGGTGTCGCCCAACTCGCTAATGCTCTTGATTGGAATCTTGTACAGTCCGGCGATCTTTCCAACATCTTCACCAATCTGATCGACGGGGAGATCGAATGCGGAGGCCATGATGGCGGTCGTTTCGGCGTAGGTGAGCAGGTTGTCCTTGCCCTGAATTCCAGCACGTGCACCGGCCTCGACGATGGCTGCAATCTCGGTGGTAGCGAGCGGGATGCGCTCGGACATGGCTTTGATCGCATCACCCATCTCGTAGTAGGTCTGGGTGTAGCGACCATTAGCATCTTTGGCACCGTCCACCTGACGCGCTACGCCCAGCATGGCATCTTCAAAGCTGGCGTAATCCTTCACGACTTTGACAATGGGAAGCCCCATCGCTACTCCCGCAGCGGAGGTTGTCGCGCCTGCTCCGGCGATCTTGTCGCGGAATTGGGTTGATTTCTCGTAGGCATACTTGGTGGCACGGATGCGATTCATCTTCTCGTTGAGTTGATCCAGTGCCTTCTTCTGCTTATCGACTTCTGCCGTGGATGAAGATAGTTGAGTCTTTAATTCTCGCTGATAGCTGGCGAGCTTATGGGTATCTGCACCTGAGGCAGACAGTTCACGGCGCAGCAACTCTTGCTTCTCGGTCAGCCGAGTGATATTGCCCTTGAGGTGGTTGGCTTCGGTGGTGGCCTCTTTGAAGGCTTGCTGCATTGCCTTCGTTGGGTATTGAGCAGCCTCCATCGCTTGCTTGATGGTGCGTATTCTTTCCTCTGCCTTGGTGAGTTCCTGCCGATGAATGGCAATGCCCTTGGCAGCAGAGCGGAATCCGTCGATGTTCTTCTGCTGGTCGTTCAGTTCTTTGAGCTTATCCTTGGCGGCTTTGAGTGCCTTGGCGGTCTCGTTGCTGCCGCCCTGAATAGCCTTCAGTGGCTTGAGTATCTTTTCAACCAGGCCGAGTTGAACGGTGAGTTGTAGGCGGTCAAGCATCGTCTCCTCCATTGCGCTGACGTGCTTGTTTGCGCCAGTCCATCAGTTCGCTTAGGCTCATCGGGTACATGTCGGCGGGTGTCCAGTGGAAGACGATGGCGAGGTCGGCCATCGCGCTCTCTACACGGGCTGGGATACCGTTTGCAGCACGGCTTTCGGCAGCAAAAAACCAGCCACCACGGATCCGCATTGCATCAGGTCGGCAGGGTCCATCTGGGCGACGTCGTGCTCGGTGAGTGCCGGGCTGGTGATGCGCGGCAGGACGCGTTGCAGGGCAGCCACATCCATCTGGAGTAGGTCGGTGAGGTTGAGGCCGCGCAGTTCGCCAGCGTTGGGTTTGCGCAAGTCGAGGGTGGTGATCGGGGTGTCGCCGCGTGCGATGGGTTGTTCTAGGATGATGGTTTTCATGTCAGTCTCCGGTGGTGATGGTTTCTACCCTTTCTCTAGCCCTCTCCCTGCACGGGAGAGGGGATGTTGAGGGTGGAGTAGTTACAGGCCGATGGCTTTGCGCTGGGCGGCGAGGATGTCCACGCCGTTGACGATCTCGACGAAGTTGATGAGGTCGATCTCGATCAGCACGGTGCCGTTGATGCTGAGCTTGTAGTAGCTCAGGCCAGACTTGACCTTGAGTTCGGTGTTGTCGCCGCCCTTGGCTTTGCCTGCATCGATCTCTTGATGACGTCCACGCACGACCACTTCAACAGCATCGACTGCGCCGGTGTCATCGCGTTGGTAGGCACCGTTGAATCGGAGCATCACGCCGTCCACTTTGGTGACACCGAACTGTTCGAACACCTGACGCATGAAGCCGCCGCAGGTCATTTCGGATTCCAGCTTCTCGATGCCTAGATCGACGGGCACGGGGCCATTCATGCCGCCGCCGCGCCAGTCCTCGAACTTGCGGGAGAGTTTCGGCAGGGCGAATTCGGCCACCTGACCCATGTAGCTGTTGCCAGCGTTGAAGACGTTGAAGTTTTTCAGTTTGTTGGGCAGTGCCATGATGCTCTCCTATCAAGCGCCGATGCGGGCGGCGAAGTCGGCCAAGTAACGGTCGGTGATGCGCTGGCGGAACATGAGGTTTTCCAGCGGCGGTACCGGGGTGTAGTCGTAGTCGATGTACAGCTTGCCCGCCTTGAGGGTGACTTGATCGTTGACCGATTCGTCGTACCAGGCGCTGCCGTCGATGATGTAGCCGAGCCCCTTGAGTTCGCGGAACTTGGCGTTGATGCCTTCGATGATGTCGCGGGCCAGCGAGGGATTCATCGGCAGATCGACTGCCCACAGGTGCGCTTCGGCGATGGTGTCGGCCAGCACTTGGGCGGTGCGGACGTAGTTCTCGAAGGCGAACAGCGGGTCGGTGGAGCAGGTGCGCGAGCCCCAGAAGCGGAAGCCTTCTTTGTGAATCAGGCAGGTGACGTTCGCCTCGTTGAGGTAGCCCGCGTCGGTCGCTGGATCTTGCAGATCCCAGAAGATGTCTTTGGTCAGGCCGGATACGCCGTTGACGGGGATGTTGGAGAGGGTTTTGTGCCAGCCGATGTCGTTGTCCAGCTTGGCACGTAGTCCACAGGCACGGGCGGTGGCATAGGTCGCAGCGGCGGCATTGAGTGTGGTATCCCAGGTGACGAAGTCAGGCCAGATCACCATCACTTCGCGCTGGCCAAAGTTGTTTTGGTAGGCGACGGCTTCTTCCTTGGTGGCGCAACCGTGAGCGGCGATGTAAGCGAAGGCGCGCAGCTTCTGGGCAATGCCGACCAGTTCGGTGGCCACGGCGAGGGTGTCGTGACCCGGTACCGCGAGGATGCGCGGCTTGACGCCGACCTTGGCCTGAGCACCGAGTAGCGCTTTCATGCCGGTGTACTGGCCATCGACGGTGGTGGTGCCGATGATGTTGCTGTTGGTCTCGGCTTCGTTCGCGCCTTCAGCCACGCGCACCACGACGGTGATGGCATTGGTTTGGTCAGCGATGGCATCGAGGGACTTGGCCAGCGTGCCCGCGACGCCCGCTTTGCCAATGGCAGTTTGCACATTGGTGAGCAGCACTGGGGTGTTGAGCGGGAAGGCGGTGGCATCCGCATCAGCGGCGGTGCAGACGAGGCCGATGATGGCCGTCGCTACGGTACGGATCGGGCGTGCGCCATCGTTGAGTTCAACGACTCGGGCACCGTGGTGGTAATCGGCTGGCATCTTGATTCTCCTGAGTGGGTGGCAGTGACGTTAGCTTGCCTGCGCGCGCGTGAGTTGGCTTGCGGTGCTTGCTGTGAGCGCGCTACTCACAGCAAGAGCATGATTTACAGCGTTGGATAGGTGACGTTTTGTGGGAATCCTGGCTGCGCAGGCACATCGCGGAGCGCCTGTCGGTAGGCGCGTAGAGCAGAGGTATCGCTACCGGCATCCTCGGCCTTTAGGATGGCAATGTCAGCTTCAGCCAGCAAGCGGTTGCGCTCCTGACGCACCACATGTGCTGGCCAGCCTGGAGGATATTGCTCGCCAATCACGTCGGCCAGATCTTCCTCAGATTGGATCCGCGTCGGCGGAATACCGCTATTCAGCCACTGCTTATACAATTCATCATCGGCAGGCACATATTTCGCCCGAGCAGACGAGTACAGCCTCGATTCGTCTCCACCCACAATCCAGTAATGATTTGATGCGTTGTACATTCGGTATCTCCTTAAACGTATTGACCGCCAGTAGCCACAGTGCCAGGAATTGATCCGGGGAACAGGTTTGCACCGCTGCCATTTGTATTTATTACCCCGTTCATCGTTGCGTAATACCTCTGTCCGGTCGTTCCAGCAACGCCAGCGCCGGTTGCAGACCATCCGGCAGCTAGTACCTCGCCTTGCCCGTTATGACTCGCTACGAAATAAGTGAATGCTCTTGCCGCAGCAATGGTCGCCGTGGCAGATGTCATCTGAATGGTTCCTCCGTATTGCGCAATGACATGGTATGTTGCATTCCCAGTGATGGCGTAAGCGATAGGTAGGGTGATATACCCACCTAGGGACGCCGTAATGTGCGCAACGGTACAAGCCCCGAAATCCATTGCGGAAGTGTAAATAACTCCAAAAGTGGTAGCTATGATTCCGTATGAATTAGCACCAGAAGTAGATACCTTAAATCCGCTAATGGTTAAGGTTGCACCATTTGTAGCCATGAAACAGCTGGTGGTTGTAGAAACAATTGAGCAACTAGCTGGTGTGGCCACGTTACCTGTGACGGATACACTCTGTGCTCCAAAAACCGGCCTAGTAGCGATAATTCCGGCGGCGTAGGTGCCGTTTGCCACGCTGATTATTGGCACAAACCCATTTGCATCAATATTGTTCGAAATCCAGTCATAGGCATGCTGCATAGTGGCCCACGGCGATCCAAAAGATCCATTTCCAGTCGCGTCGTTTCCAGTTGTCGCCACGTACCACGTGGTGTTGGCAGTGAGCCGTTTCCGAATTCCTCCAGACGATGTGATGGCTACATATTTCACTCCACCCGTATTTACTACCAGCAGTTGATCACCAGGTTCACAGGTATAGCTGATTCCACCAGGCAGATTGCAGTTCACAGCATGGTGAGTCAGTCTCCATGCTGCCGACGCTATCAGGCGCATCGCTTGGCCATCATTCATGGTGAAAGCAGACGTTTCTACGGTTCCAGTGACCTTTGCCATCGGGGCTACCACGGTGGATAGGTCTATCATGGCGGCCGAGGCTATGTCATTTGCTGATGACTCGATTTTATTTTTCAGCCAAATCGTGCGGTTTGCCAGCGCTTTTCCCTGTACGTTATCGATTCCGTCTGGACCGCCTTCGAGTAAGTCCGTGGTCTCCAACTGATAGACCGGATCCCATTGTGATACTTCGACTAAATTAGCCATTCTTTTCTCCTAAGCAATCAATCCGCGATGGTGTGTGCCATCACGATGGGCAATGCCATTGCGGCGAAGTCCGCCGATGTTTCCGTTGAGGCCGACGACATGGACGCACAGCCGCTTGGCATGCTGGATGCGGCGCAGTAGTTGTTCGGCGAGATCGAGGGTCATGCGCTGGTGCAGGACGATGCGCACCGTGGCCCACTGGCTCAATCCACCACGTCGGCGGAGTCCGTTTCTGTTCGCTGATCCGTCTCGGCGCACACAGTCAGCGCGCTCGATGATCTCGGCATCGGTATGTCCGTAGAAATCGAGCGTCTTGCGGATTGCCAGAACAGTGCCTTGGATGCGATGAAAGTCTAGCGAGGTGGCGATGGCTTCGCGCTTCATGGCTTCTGGCCACGTGTCATCCCATTCATCGACGCTCAGGGCGGCGGCGATCCAGGGCAGTAGCGCCAGTGGGCAGGTGGCGGCGTTCCAAAGGCTGGCATGGAGGATGGGCAGGCCGGTGATGCGATCACCCAGTTGGCTCAAGTTGCGTTCCAGCTTGCTGGCGTTATGGGCGAGCAGGTTCACAGTTTCACCCCGCCATAGGTGATGGTGATGCCGGTGCAGTAGGCTGCCTCGCCGACTCCACAGAGCACATCGGCGGCGGGCTGCGTGAGCACCACGTCAGAGATTCCGGCTACTTTGAGCGCGGCCTTGATGCCTGCCAGATAGACACCGTGGCGAATGCGATGGGTGGTGTCGGCATAGGCCTGCGCTTGTTGCTGAGCGGTGGCGAGCGCGAGCTCGATGCCGACGCCTTCGTAGCTGGTGAGGGTGGCCACGATGGTGTAGTCGAGGATGCTGGCTGGCTTGACGGTGACCTCTTCGCACAGGGGGCGCACGCTGGTGGTATTGAGCGCAGCCGTTACGGCATCGAGCACGGATTGTGCGGGTGCGCCATTGCCCGTCCTCGACAGGATATAGACATCGACCGAGCCGGGTATCGGTGAGACCGGATCGGCATGTTTGACTAGGCCTGAGGCGGACATCGCGTGGTACTCATAGGCACCGGATGGACCCGCCACCGAGTATCCGCTCGGGGCGAGGGTGCAGCGGTACCGGTAGTCGCTATCCGACTCCCAGACATCGGGTACCGGTGGGATAGCAGTCGGATCGCCGGGGGCTACGAGCAGGCGCTGAGTGCGGTGGTAGGTCGTGCCTAGGTGATCGAGATCGGCAGCGGTGGCGAAGGTGAGCATGAGCGCACGGGCGGATTCGTTGATGCGCTGGCGCAGCAGTAGCTCGCGGTAGGCCAGCACACGCAGTTGTTTGGTCAGCGGCTCAGATTCCAGCGCCAGCATGGCCGCGCATTCCGGTAGCAGCGCGATCAGGTCGGCCTTTTGCTGGGCGAAGAGGGTGTCGTAGTCCAGTGGCTCGATGATATTCGGCGCAGGCAGCAGTGACAGGTCGAGATCCACGCTCATCGCAGTCCTCCGATTGGGATGTTGAGTGAGAGCGCTTGACCTCTGGCGGCGCCTTCTCGGCGAGTGCCTTCGAGATCAATGGTCAATGCGCCGGGGGTGGAACCCAGCGTGATGGAGACCTTGCGGATGCTGAGGCGAGGTTCCCAGCGGCCAAGTGCCATGACGGTGGCACTCATCAGGCGTAACAGGTTGCCGCCGTGGCCGGGGTGATCGATCAGTTCGGGCAGAAGGGAGCCGTACTCGCGGTTCATCACACTGCTGCCGACCGAGGTGGTGAGGATGTCCTGAATGCTCTGGCGCAGATGCGCGAGTCCATCCAGACGGCGGCCATCCGTGCGACTCATGCCGGTGGCGATCATTGCGGTGCTCCTGTGGATCCGGCACCCGGCATCACGGCTCCGTGGGTGTGGTTGATCAGGCTGATACCGGAGGCGACCACGTCGCCATCACAGACGATGTTGCCGGTGTAGTGAGTCAGCGGGCAATCTACGGTGACCTGCGTGTCGGCCTGCACAGTGGCGGTCTGGATGCCGGTGGCACTCAGCGCGCCGGTGACGTGGTTGTATCGGATGACTGCGCCATCTGGGTAGGTAGTCTCATCTACGTCTGGGCTATGCGTGGCTGGTGCAATGGCGTTGGAATAAAGACCCAGCGGGATGACCACGCCCGCTTCGGCGGTGCCGGATGGGGAGAGGATGACGACCTGTTCGCCCACGGTGAGTGGTTCCCAGCGGCGGGTGGTGCCGGCGCGCTTCATCGACATCTGCATCCAGCCAGTGAGTGCGCCATCGACCAACACGCGGCAGCGCGGGCGAGGGGCGAGCGAAACCTCATCCACGGTGCCGATGCGGATGAGGTTTTTCAGTCGGCGGGCGAGTTCGGTATCCATGAGGGGATTTGAGCGTATCCCCGCGCGCGCGGGTAGCGGTTCTCGCTGTGAGCGCGCTACTTACAGCATCATCTGGCGAGATGAGCCAGCACTAGGTCGCCGACCAGCTCGACCTCTCGGTCGGCGATACCGAGCAGGCGGCGTTGTGGGTACTGGACTTCGAGGTTGCTGCGCCGGCGGTTGACCTTGTCGCGCAAGCCGTAGTGGTGGACGCGGGCGATGGCCTGTACGCGGCTGACGAAGCCGACCACGGCGCTGTCTGGGCTGGATTCCGCCTTGAGATTACGGGCAAGGCGCAGCTTGCTGAACATGGTGCGGCGCAGTGCGCCTTTCTGACCACGCAGGCGCTGCTGAGGTTTGCGCGGGGTGAATGGCGTGCCGTCTGGGTCGAGCTGGGCAGCGATGCGCTTGGCCTGCACCTCGCGCAGGCGCTTGGCGATCTCGCGGGCGAGTTGGCGGCGCTGGGTGGCGGTGAGGTTTTGGATCAGGCCGGACAGGGCTGCATCCAGTGGGGCGAGGTCGCTCATGCTGGGGCGACCAGCTCACCGTTGAGGTAGAGCTGCCACGGGTTGGGGCCGGTGAGGTTATCCAGCGGCGGTTCGTCCAGATGGGTGAGGGTCACCCTTCCATCGATGCCAAGCTCGACGCGGACACGCTCGGACAGGTCGAGCTCGATACGAATGTCGGAGGTGTCGTGGTTGAGAATCTCAGACTCGAATCTGATGCCGTCCTGCTTGGAGGGGTCGGCGAGTAGGTCGTACTGGTGTTCGCGCACCCAGACCAGCAGCGGCAACATGAGATGGTCGGCATCACCCGTGAAGTCGGTCAGCACTAGAGCAAGCTGGTAGCGATACTCGAAAGAGTTCGAGGATGCGAGGGTGCTGACCAGCGACCCCTTCTCGATGAAGACCAACAGCTTGTCTGGATCGCGCGCCAGCTGCGGGAGCTGGGCGGTGAGGAAGTCGCGCAGGAGTTTTGGTTTCAGCATGTCACCACCTATATTCTGCGCCCACGCCGACGAAGGCATCGGTGCGGGATGGGCCGGAGATCGACTGGTTGAGGTCGGCGACCAGACCGACATGCACGGCCTTGATGCTGATGATGCCTTGACGGGCATTGATCCGCACGGTCTGCTGGCCATTGCGCAGGCCGGCTTGGATGCCGATCGCACCGTGATCGTCCCAGGCTAACCAGGGCAGCGGGTCGGTACGCATAAAGGTATGGCTTTCGCCGGTCTGGCTATTCACCACGGTGGTGACGGTATGCGGGCCATCCCCATCTACCGTGCTGCTGGCGATGACGTGCTGGCGGTCATCGTTGACCACCTCAGCAGGGAGCGCGATCTTCTGCTTGAGCTTGGCTCCCCCCTGATAGACCTTGAGCGGCGCTTGGATCTGCACGGCTACTTGGGGGACGTTCTTCACTTCCTCTGACGCTGTGGCCAGTACGGTGGTGGGTGGTGCTGGCTGGCGCAGGTGCATCACCCAAGCGGTGACGAAGATGGCTAGTAGCGCGAGGCCGAGCCAGCGCCAATTCTCACGAAGCCAGCTCATGATAGTGCTCCCGAGTGATGTGTCAGTAGCGCCCAGATCAGGCGAATGAGGCTCGATGCGAAGATCATGGCTCCGACGATCAACAGAACGACGCCCTTGAATACACTACGACCCTCAGGATCGAGGCATAAAAAGAAACCTAGGGCAGCCATCAGCCCGCCGATGATGAGGAATAAGAGGGGGTAGTTCATGCGGCGGCTCCTTCGGTGGTGGCGTAACGGTCATAGGCACGGGCGAGCTTCACGTCGTAGAGGTTGTCCTTGTAGGCTGGGCCGTTGTAGAGGCGGGCGAAGTCGGCCCACTTGCGGGCACGCAGCGCCTTGAGCAGGGGTGGCTCGGACAGGATGAAGCGCACGAAGGCATCGAGATGGCCGGATTCGCTCAAACGCATGGCGGTGGTGAATTCGTCCAGAGTGGCGTACCCAAGCGCCTGCCAGTGGTAACCCATGATCTGGAACAGTCCCCACGAGCAGGATTCCAGTGCGCAGTCGCGGTCGATCTGGCTGGCTGCGGCCAGACGCATGTGTTCTGCGGAGCCTCCCATATAGCCGCCGCGCGCGGTGTGGATCAGATTTGGGAAGCGTCTGGAGATGGGTTCGACCTCTATGCCCTTGGCGGCCAAGCGCTGGTACATCACATGGCGCTCGAACAGGATGACCGGGCGGCCATCATCGAGGAATCCGTGGCCACGGCTCTCGACTTCATTCACCGCGCAGATGGAGGCGACGGGCACGGCGAGTCTGGCGGCGGCACGCTCAAGATCGAAGTGGCTGATAAATCCGGGATCCGCTTTGCCGGATAGCAGGGCGAGAGTCTTGGGGCCAGCGATGCCATCGACCACGATGCTCTTGCGGCGCTGGAAGTCCTTGACGGCTTCCTCGGTTGATTCGCCATACCAGCCATCGACGACCAGCGGGAAGCCGTAGCCCGTGCTCAGGAGTTGTTGCTGAAGGACGCGGACAGCGTCTCCGGTGTCGCCTTGTTTCATGATCCACTCCGTTTCATCCAGCGGTAAAAGGTGTGCTGCCACACGAAGAATGCCAGCGCGCTGGCCAGCACTAGGTGCATCCAGTCGATCTCATCGAGGTGAGTGAGTAGCAGCAGGCCGATGACACCGGTGAGAAAGTATTTGGTGATGCGCGAGATGCGTTGTGCGGCATCGAGCAGGGCGGCAGCGGCAAATGACTCAATCAGCAGGTAGGCTCCGATCACGAAGCCCAGCAGGGTATTCATTTGTTGATCCATGATTTCACCTTCTCGATGAGCCATTCGCGGCTGGGTTGATGACATGCAAAGAAGCCAAGAATGGCGGCGGCAGGGCGCTGCGGTAGCTCGCCGAGGAATACCAGGGCGAACGGGGTGAGGTAGCCTGAGCTGACTGTTCCGCCAATGATCCACGAGGCGGCGCGGCTCACGGTCATGGATTCTGAGATCGCTACGCCCATCCAGCTTCCGGCGAAGGCTGCGATGAGGACAGCGACATCGATGTCGAACACATAGGAGACGACCCCGGCAATGGCGGGGCCGATGGCGGTTTTTAATCCGATGCTTTCGTTGAGCATGATCCTAGTCCCAGAGGTTTAAATGAGTGTTGTTGGTATGGGTCTGCACTTGGTCGGGCAGGGTGACGGTGAGCCCCATGGGCAGGATGGGGCCATGGGCAGCCAGACCGGGGTTGAGTTCCAGCGCCTGTTCGGTGACGCCTGCGGTAGTACCCAAGTGCCGCCAGCACAGGGCATCGAGCGTGTCCCCTTGGAGTGCGATGACCTGCATCAGATCAGCTCCACCGTGCTGCGACCGATGCAGAGGATGTCGCTGATCGCCCAGCGAGCATCCCGGCGCAGATCATCAATCGTTGGATCCAGCACGTCGGCCTTCTTGTTGCCGGCAGCCGTGGTGTCTAAGTCGCGGTAGCGCTCAGTCAGCATGGCTTTGGCAAGACAGCCTACTGCGCGCTGGTAGCGGTGGACTAGAACGGAGGTGTCATCCACCTGTTTAGCGGGTACTTCGTCCAGCGTGCTGTATCCAGCGAGCATTTTGGCGCTACGCCAGGCTTCGAGTTCATCATTGACGGTGGCGATGGCTTCGATGGCCACGGTGCGTAGACGTGGATCGGTGACGGTGCCATCAATACGATGATCTGTACGGAGGGTGGCGAGCTCTATCTCTGGCCAGAAATCTCCGTTTGAGATCACCTGAGTATCAGCTGGAGTAGGTTGTTGTCCTGGAAAGATCATTTCGGCGCTCCTAACCAGCCAATTACCGCAATTAAAAAAATGATTGTCGCCACGTAATGCCACGTCCTGACACGCTCGTCGGAACCCATCAGAATCAATACCGACAAAATCACACCTGCGCAGAAGAACCCAAACAGCCAAATAATGTCGTTGTGCCACCACGCGCTACCTAGACCCCCGGCAACAAATGCCGAGAGTAGGCACAGGATGTAAGCCAAGCGGCTCACGGCGCAGCCACCGGATCAGGAGCCAGCACATCCACCACTGGCGCGGACACGGTCTGCTGCGCAGCCTCCAGCGCCCGTTGCTCGGCCAGTGCTACCACGTCGATGCGCGCCTGAGCAGCCTCTGCGCGGACGGCCTCAACGAATGCGTTGTACTCAGCGAATCGTGCCTGTGCATCAGCGTCGTTCGGGTAGGCCAGCGCCATGCGCAGTACCTTCATCTCCTGCGACTCGGAATACTTGGAGCGGATCGCGTCGATCACGCGCTGGCTGATGGCCACGTCATCGGGCAGGTCGTCGATCTTGATTACCATAGCTTGTTCTCCCTCACGCACATCACTTGCACCCAATCGTTGAGCGCAGCAGCAGCCACCAGATTCACCGTCCAGCAGAATCCGTCGAATGACAATATATAACTAGTAGTAGCTCTTAGACTTGTGCCGTTCTTCATCACCTCACCGATGGGCTTTATACCCATAGGCAACTTGAATGCGGTCTGACCTGCGGTAGCGGTGAAATCGACGGGCTGTGGCTTGAGTCCGAGGATGGCTGCTTGCTCGGCTGCGCGTTGTAGTTCGTCTCGCACTTGCTTGGCTGGCACCGACACCTTAGAGCCAGTTGCACCTGCTTGGATTAGTTGGTTGTCGTACACGGAGTAGGATTTGGCAGCGCCATTGGTCGTGGCTTCAGACTCGACTCGCACCAAATCCTTGAAGGTGCTGCGACCCCAAGAAGTACCGACATGCAGCAGGCCAGTCACCTCGTCGGCAGCCACGGCGGTGACACCACTGGATGTGCCATCAATCAGGCACTGAGCGCCGGGTTCAAACAGTTTGCGCTCCGTTTCGTAGCGGAACTGGCCTTGCTCAGTGCTGGCTGGAGTTGCCGAGGAGCGAAGCAGCGCCAGAGACCCTTGGAATGGGTTGGCATGAGTATAGTCAACACCAACGGTGAATGCTGCTGTGGTATTGGTGTAGTTGTTGGTATCTTCAATCGTAGTAGCCTGCTGAACGCCATTCACGCGCAGTTGCATCACGCCAGACACACGAGCCAGATTCATCAGCGTCCACTGGCCGACAGGTAGCGTGTAGCCGAAGGTGGTGTTGGTGAACGCTGCACCCGCCAACGAGCGGCCAAGCTGCACTACGCCATTGACTAGATTGAGAGCGAAGGCATTGCCAGAAAGAGCCGCTGGGCTGCGCGTAAGGATAGTGGCATTCTGACTCGCTACGCTAGGATTGACCCAGAATGACACGCAGAAATCACCCGTGCCGAAATCCAGGTTGGCTGAATATGGCTGCTCAAGATAGTTGGCTGAGTTAAATCCGCTCCACGCCATCAACTGACTGCCAGTGGCTACGGCGGATTTGGTCAGGCTGCCGACGATGTTTAGACCGTTGTTTTTTACCGAACGGTCTGCGGCAACTTCTTTGACGGAGATGTTGTCAATAGTGAATGTATCACCGATGCCACAACTTGCGCTAAATTGCAGGCATAGTACTGCGGTAGTAGCCACGAATTTCACAGTATATCCGCTACCTAAAGAGGTAAAGTTCACCGAACCATACTGCGATTGCGCCAACCCATTGGTGCTACCTAGATAGGCAGTTAATGCGCTAACACCTGCCGACTTAGCAATCGCATCAAAGGTGAGATTGTAAGTTTTACCTACTACTGTAGGGATGCTGTATTGAACCGCATACGGGTTTGTGCCCGTAGAGGTGACAACCAACTGCCCAGCTACCGACGCAATCGAGGATTGAAAAGGTGCAGCCCAACCCGTAGTGTCAACCGTAAACGTCCCATTCGTCACCAACTCAGGCGCACTCACCGTCTCAGCCACAGTATCCGCCAGCCAAGCGCCACGGGAGTCCCCTACCTGCCAGCCTGAGTTGTAGGCGTTGGTGATGGCGGCGACCATGCCTTTCCTCATATCTGCTTGGTTGCAGCGATAGGGCATTAGACCGTTGTTGCTACCTATAAACGATACACCGATACCATTCTTGGAAAACTTAGTTGCCTTCATAAAAGCATCCGCCCCAATCATCAGGGAGGGTGCTGCACCGCTGCTAACCGACCCCAGATTTGAAATGAATCTCTCATAGGAATACGGAGTTGAAACGTTCACTGTTCCAGCGCTAAACGGTGCATCCTTGAAAAACACTTGCCTACGAATGCTTGTGCTTGCGTCCATTTGGAAAACGAGTCTGGCGCCTACAAACAGCACATCTGTGACAGTTTGATACGCACTTCCAGCGCCAGCCACTTCGGTAATATTCACCACCGTCCCATCGTGCTTAATCACACTCACGCCACCCGCAGTGCCCACGGCAATCGTCGGTATCGGCAGACCTGTCGCCATGTCAGTCGGCGCGTCAGGAAGGACGGTCATGGCGACGGAGTTGACGGAAGCGTTGACTATTGCTGCAGACCAGTAGCCAGTTTTCGGAGTTGATGTGACTCCATTGCGATTAACTAGGCCAGATACGTAATAGCCAATCGTGTCGTTTCTATGCCCAACTGCGTAATCTGCAATAAAATTTAGATGCTGGTAGCCAACTGTGGAAGATTGACCTGTAACAACATTACCGTTCAGAGCCGCAACTGACGTAATCGTCGCTCCTCCCCAATAGATGGCTGCTGTGGCAGCAAACACCATCCACATCGGCACAGTCGGATCGGTCATGTCATAGATTACGACCTTGCTAGTCTCAGCCACGATAGCTACGACCTCTGGGAACTCTCGGCGGTTACCTCGGAAGGTTTCGATGACTGCTGGAGAAGCTGCGCCCAGCGTATAGAACTTGCCGTCCGTGGTATTGTGGAAATACGCCCCTGTCACCGCACCAGCCAATGCCCAAGCAGCGGCAGCGGTCGCAGCTTCACCAAGCCACTTACCGCTGATCGCCTCCTTGTACCAGCTCGTGTGCTGGCAGCGTTTGCGCCACTGTCCACCGTCCGAATCCTGTCGGGTGTCATAGACGATCTGCTGCACGATGGATGTGGAGGTGTGGAAGGTCTTGGAGATGGCAGGCAGCGTCTCGGCGGGCTGCATGGCCGATACCCAAGCGGCTAGGGCGGCATCCTTGGCAACAATGGCTTGGTCTCGGGCAGAGACAGATTCGGCGGCTTTGGTGGTGGCTGTGGCGGCATTACCTGCTACGGCCACGGCGGTGCCGTCAACCGACGCTTTGTCTAATCCGGTCTGCACGCGGTCGGCAGCGGTCGCAGCCTTATCCAATCCTGTCTGGGCGCGGTCGGCACCCGTGGCAACACGATCAGCAGATGTGGCCAGTGCGTCGGCAGCGGTCGCAGCCTTATCCAATCCAGTCTGAGTGCGGTCAGCACCTGTGGCAGCACGATCAGCAGATGTGGCCAGTGCGTCGGCAGCGGTCGCAGCCTTATCCAATCCAGTCTGAGTGCGGTCAGCACCTGTGGCAGCACGATCAGCAGATGTGGCCAGTGCGTCGGCAGCGGTCGCAGTCTTATCCAGTCCAGTCTGGGCGCGGTCGGCACCCGTGGCAGCACGATCAGCAGATGTGGCCAGCTCAGAGTTGTGGGCTTCTATTGCACTATTTGCTGCTGCTGCCGCTGAGATTCCAGACTGGCCAGCGGCTGCGATCGCTGCCTCGATGGCGAGTTGTCCATCTGGCTTGCCTGGATAGGTGGGCATTGACAGGCAGATAGCCAGATCACAGTCCGCGTTAGGGATGACTGCTGTGTAGCGGTGTTTTTTACCCTTATGGGTAATCTGGATGCTGTAGTTGCTGGATTGAGACCCGATCTGATTGGGGAACAGGTCGAGTACTGCCAGTCCGGTAGAGTCTGTCGTCTCAGTGACCTTAGTGCTGATGATGAGACCGTTGTAGATCTCGTCACGATTGAGCTGAGCAGTAATAGTGGCTCCGACCAGAGGGGCTCCAGCATGATCTGTCAGTACGATGGATGCTTTTACGGTCGGTGTGCTCATGGTTCACCTTCATGGTGGCGGTGGGGGGAGCATCCAGCGGGAGGAGACCAGTCCTTGCTCTTTGCTCCCCGCCGCCAGGTCGCGGGGTACGCTCGTTAGGACGCGGCTGCGACTGCGTCCGTGTTCTTGATCTCGCGCTCTAGGCGCTCGATGTCTTTCTTGACGCCGACTTTGTCGTGCAGCTGGATAGCCCGATTGAGATAGGTCAATGCGGCGGGTTTGTCCAAGCTGCGCATGGCGTAGCCGATGGCCTTTTGCAGCTTGGCACGCACTTCGTCCGGCATATCCTCTGCGGCGGTCATTTCTTCCAACAAGATGAGCTGAGCAGCCAGCAGGTTGGCGTCCACCACGAGCGTGCCCGCTTCGGAAGCTGCCAGATCGCGCAGGGCGATGTCGGAGACTTCTTCGGCGATGAGGCAGGCCGTGGTGCGCTTGTACTGATCGGGCAGGGCGAGCTTGTGCTCGATGGCATACCGCGCGATCAGCAATGCGCCTGACAGATCGCCGGCATCAATGCGCCAGATCATGACGGTCATCAGCACATCGTCTTGCACACCCTGCTGGCCAGCCAGCACGCCTTCCACCCACGGCTGATACTCGGGGAGCAGCTCACGCTTGACCTCGGCCTTGCGCTCCATGGACTGGATGTCTTTTAGACGGCGCTTGTCCTCGGCCAGCTTGAGCAGCATGAGCTCGTAGCCAGTGGCATCACGGCTGTTGGCGGGAGCCTCGGCCGCCTGAGACTTGGCGGCCGTGGCACGTTCAAAGTGTCGGCGGGCGGGGCTGCTCATGATTACCAGCTCAGCGCGATGTTCTCGACGTAGCAGGCGGCGCGGTAGTCTTCCACCACGTAGGCCTCGTTCGAGGACTCGTAGTTCTCGATCTGGTCGCGCTTGGCGTTGTCGAGGATGGTGCGGCGACGGGCACCGATCTGCCAGTACAGGCTCAGGTTCTCCAGCGGGGTGATCATGAAGGCGTTAGCTGGGAAGAAGGGCACTTGTACGCCGGGCAGGCCGCCGATGCGCTTCTGGCTGATCAGCATGTCCATGACCAGTTGGTCTTCTGGGCGCTGGTTCTGATTGATGATGGGGAAGTACTTGTCCGCCATCAGCCCCTTGCCGCAGATCACGACCAGACGCGGGTCTTCTTGATAGGTGATGTGGATCAGGTTGTTGGCAGCATCGAACACCAGCGCGTCGAGGTTTTCGTAATCCTTGCCAGCGGCTGCGCCGACTTTGATCTTGTTGGATGCGGCTACGACTTCGCTCATGACGCGCTCGGCGGCGTTCTCGCGGATGTGTTTGACCCAGCCCTTGTTGACATCTTGCAGCAGCGGGTTGGCGGTGCGATCAGTATCGGCGGCGGCGGAGGTGCCGTTGAAGCCGATCATGATGCGATCCAGCGCCTGGCGCTTGACGATGACGTCGCGAAGCATGGTTTGGAAGTTGGGGAACTTAGCCCAGGCATCCAGCTTGGCGTACTTGATGGCGGTGTCGAAGTTAGTCTGCACGCATTCATAGCCGTTGGCGTCCAAGGCGGAGATGTCGCTGGGTACGCGGTCAGCGTTGGCGGTGTTGGTGCGGCCAGCGATGGTGTTGGCGGCGTCCATGCCTAGCTTTTCACCCTTTTGTTCATCTACGCCCACGATGTTGATGCGTTTCAGAAATTCGCTGGATTGCTGGATGCGTTCTTCCAGTTTCTGTTGGATAGTAGGCGCAATAACGAATTTTTCGGCGACGGATTCGATGCCGTTCAGTGAGGCAATGTTCTGTTTGTAGTCATTGAAGCTTTTACGTGTTTCGGTGCGCATCATGTTCTCCTGTGGATGAATGGGGTCAGCAGTCGGTTTTGTTCAGGCCATCGCCACCGCTGGCGGCTGGGCGGTTGCCGGTGCCGTTGGGTGTGATGTCCAGCTTTTCCTTGAATGCGGTGAATTCCGCGCGGTCTTTTTCGACCTGTTGCTGGAGGGCGGTGATGGTCTCGTTTGCGGTGGCCAGCTCGGCGCTTAAACCGGCCAGCTCGGTGTATTTGTCGAGCAGATCGCGCTGCGAGGTGGCGATGGCTTCAACGGCGGCACCGACATCGGCGAAGCGGTCTTCATCTTTCTTGCTCTTGAAGTTCAGCAGCTCCTTGACCTTGGCTAACAGGGATTCGCCCAGGATGGGTGCGGTGGCGTCGGCTTCGAATTCGATGTTGATCTCGTTGCTGAAGGAGTAGATGTTTTCCGGCTTGGCGCTGAACTTCATGCTCTCGGTGCCGATGCTGGCTGGGTTGTCGGTAAAGGCGAGCCCGGTCAGGTAGGCCATGCCTTTGTTGAGGAAGTTGTTGGCGATCTCGACCGAAGCGAACAGCTTCTTGCCCGCCTTTTGCAAGGAGACTACGTATTCGCTCGCATCCACCACAGCCATCAGCTGGAGCTTCTTTTCTCCCATCAGCTCGGTTTCCTGCGTGGACAGGGAGACGACTTTTCCATGGGCGCTGAAAACGCTGTCCGGCATCATCGATAGGTAGTGCTCAAGATTGGCGACGGCAGTGTAGGACTTGGGGTCGTAGTTCTTGGCCATCTGGCTGATCCAATCGCGGCTGATGTTGCGACCGTCAACGGTGGGACCTTCGGTGGCGATGGCAAATGGCTTGGAAATAGGCATGGCGTTTTCCTCATAGGGTTGGAGGTCAATCTGTGGGGTGCATGGTTGCCGAGCGGTGGCTATCTAATCAATGAGTGCTGGCACTAAGCGCGCAATACACAGCAAGCCGCCTTATTTCGCGCGCGTGCGGGGCGGTAATCTGAAGGCATGACTACCGACACCGACATCGATCCACGCCGCCAAGCCCGTGACCTGTACTGGTTCCACGGGTATCGCGTTTCACGCATCGCGGAGATGCTGGACGTGCCCGCTGCGACGATCCATAGCTGGAAACGGCGTGATGGCTGGGATCAGACTGAGCCGGTGGAGCGGGTGGATGCGGCGATCGAGGCGCGGCTGATGACGCTGGTGATGAAGGACGAGAAGGACGGGCGCGACTTCAAGGAGATCGATCTGCTCGGGCGGCAGATGGAGCGCACGGCGCGGGTGAGGAAGTTCTCTCGCGGTGGGAATGAGGCCGATCTGAATCCTAAGGTGGCGAACCGGAACAAGGGGCCGAAGAAAGCGGCGACGCGCAACGACTACAGCGAGGAGCAGCAGGAGAAGCTGCACGAGGCGTTCATCGACAGCCTGTTCACCTATCAGAAGCACTGGTACCGCGAGGGGTTCAAGAGCCGGACGCGGAACATCCTGAAGAGCCGTCAGATCGGGGCGACCTGGTATTTCGCGCGGGAGGCGCTGGACGATGCGATGGAGACGGGGAGGAATCAGATCTTCCTTTCGGCATCGAAGGCGCAGGCGCATGTGTTCAAGGGCTACATCAAGCAGTTCGCCAAGGATGCGGCAGACATCGAGTTGCAGGGCGACCCGATCGTGCTGCCGAACGGCGCGGAGTTGTACTTTCTCGGCACCAATGCGAACACGGCGCAGAGCTATCACGGCAATACTTACACCGACGAGTACTTCTGGATCCCCAAGTTCGAGAATTTCCGCAAGGTCACTTCCGGCATGTCGATGCACAAGCATTGGCGGAAGACGTATTTCTCGACGCCTTCCAGCCTGAGCCATGAGGCGTATCCGTTCTGGTCTGGCTCGTGGGCGAACAAGGGCAAGGCGAAGGCCGACCAGGTGATGATCGATATCAGCCACGAGGCGCTGAAGGGCGGTCGGGCGTGCGAGGACGGTCAGTGGCGGCAGGTGGTGACGGTGCTGGATGCGGTGGCGGGCGGTTGCGATCTGTTCGACGTGGATGAGCTGCGCCGTGAGTACAGCCCAGAAGAATTCCTGAATCTGCTGATGTGCCAGTTCATTGACGATGGACAGAGCGTGTTCCCGCTGGCGGTGATGCAGCGCTGCATGGTGGATTCGTGGGTGGTGTGGGAGGACTTCAAACCGTTCGCGCTGCGCCCGCTGGGAAATCGTGAGGTGTGGATCGGCTATGACCCGTCAAACAGCGGAGACAGCGCAGCGCTGGTGGTGATCGCGCCGCCGCTAGTGCAGGGCGGAAAGTTTCGCATCATCGACCGGGTTCAGTTCAAAGGCATGGACTACGAGGAGCAGGCTCGCCGGATCCATAAAGTGACCGAGTGCTACAACGTGACCTACATCGGCATCGACACTACCGGCATCGGCAGTGCCGTCTATCAACTGGTGATTCAGTGGTATCCCGGTGCACGCGCGTTCAATTACAGCCCGGAGGTGAAAGTTCGTCTGGTGCTGAAGGCGCTGGATGTGGTGAACAAGGGAAGGCTGGAGTTCGATGCCGGCTGGACAGATGTAGCGGCCAGCTTCATGGCGATCAAAAAAACGACGACGGCGAGCGGCAGGCAAGTGACCTTTGAGGCGGGACGCTCGAAGGACATCAGCCACGCCGATCTGGCTTGGGCGGCGATGCACGCCCTTTCTAATGAGCCGCTGGAAGGCGGTACACCTACTAATTCTTCAATTATGGAGATCAGCTGATGGATACAACTAAAACAACGACTGCCGAGGTGTTTACCTTCGGAGATACCGAGGCGGTGCTGGATAAGCGCGACCTGATGGATTATCTGGAGTGCGGCCGGGCAGGGAAGTGGTGGGAGCCGCCGATCTCGATGGAGGGGCTGGCGAAGTCGTCTCGATCATCGGTGCACCATGCGAGTGCGCTTCAGGTGAAGCGCAACATTTTAACGGCGTGCTTCGTGCCGCATCGCTTTCTGTCGCGGTCGGATTTCTCGCGGTACGCGATGGAGTACATCATCTTCGGCAATGCCTATCTGGAGCGCCGGGAGTCGATGACCAGCCGGGTGTTGAAACTGCAACCGTCGCTGGCGAAGTACACGCGGCGCGGGGTGGATGATCTGGATCAGTATTACTTCGTGAATGCTTGGCATGCCGAGCATGAGTTCGCGAAGGGGACGGTGTTCCACTTGATGGAGCCGGACATCAATCAGGAGATCTACGGGGTTCCTGAATATATTCCGGCGCTGAATTCGGCGTGGTTGAACGAGGCGGCGACATTGTTCAGGCGGAGGTATTACAAGAATGGCAGTCATGCCGGGTTCATCTTGTACATGACCGATGCGGCGCAGAAACAAGAGGATGTGGACGCGCTGCGCAAAGCGTTGAAGGAGGCGAAGGGGCCGGGCAATTTCCGCAATCTGTTCATGTATGCGCCCAACGGGAAGAAGGACGGCATTCAGCTGATTCCGGTGGCTGAGGTGGCCGCGAAGGATGAGTTCATCAACATCAAGAACGTGACGCGCGACGACCAGCTGGCCGCGCACCGCGTTCCGCCGCAGCTGATGGGGATCATCCCAGGGAATACGGGCGGGTTCGGCGATGCGGAGAAGGCGGCGGCGGTGTTCTCGGCCAATGAGATCGCGCCGCTGATGGCGCGTCTGGCTGAGCTGAATGACTGGATCGGCGAAGAGGTGATCCGGTTCAATCCTTACGAGTTGGCGAAAGGTAAGTGATGCGAGTTGATGATGTGTTGGCGGTGCTGAGTCGCGCAGAAACCAACGGTCATGCACTGGTGCTGACCGGACAACTTGACCGCAGGATGTATGAGCGGACGAATAAGGTGTTGGAGGCGGCAGGCGGGAAGTGGAACCGGAAGGCGAAGGCGCACCTGTTTGATAACGAGGCAGCGACGCGGGTTGATCAGATCATCCTGTCCGGCGAGGTTGACGTGCCAAAGGATGAATTCAATTTCTTCCCGTCTCCGCCCGCTGTGGTTGAGCGACTGATGGAGTTGGCCGACGTGAGTCATGGAATGCGTGTGCTGGAGCCGAGCGCCGGCAAGGGGGCGATTGCATTTGCCTGCGCCGATGCCGGGGCGAGGGTTGATTGCTATGAGTTGATGGAAGAAAACTTCGTGGCGCTGGCTGGCGACGTGCGGCTTGGTTCGGTGCGCCACATGGATTTCTTGGCTCAAGTGCCCGAGGCTAGCTATGACCGTGTGGTGATGAACCCACCGTTCGCTAAGCAAGCCGACATTCGGCATGTGCTTCACGCGCTGCGGTTCCTGAAGCTAGGAGGACTGCTGGTGTCGGTGATGGCAGCGAGCGTGGCATTTCGTGACAACAAACTGACTGCCGACTTCCGCGAGCTGATTCGTCAGCGCGGCGGAGACATCGAAGCGCTACCCGAAGGAGCGTTCAAGGCCTCAGGGACAATGGTGCGATCGGTGATCGTCACGATACCCAATGATGAGTAGCTGATATTCGAGGAGATCGCCAGAGGCTCTGCTCTGGCAAGAGGTCATCCCATTCAATGAGCCGCCAGCCGAGATCCGGTCTGGCGGTTTTTTTGTTCATCTCACCCTTCAGCGCGCGCTCGTGACCCCGCCACGCCTGCCCGCTTTAGAGGCCAAAAAATGTGCAGGTGCATGGCTCGGCGGAATTAGCCAGCACGGGCAATCGGCGGCAGATATAGGGAGCGAATATTTCGTGCATTTTGTTGCACACCACATGCACAACAGTTCAAGCGCATGCAAATAACTAGATTCAGTTTCGACCTTCGGAAAAAGGTAACCTTGGTAATTGGTGATTATTATATTGATTAACTGATTGATTAATATAGATGAATTCAGTTACCAATGAAAGGTAATTATTGGTAACTGAAAAGGTAATATTTTCACAACTAACTGAATAATATAGATAAATAAATTATAAAAAGTAACTGTTATCCATAGTAACTAGATTACCTTTAAATTACTCAGATGTTACCTTTTCAAAAACACATAAGAATGGCTTTGGATAGCCGTTCTATTGGTGTTTTTTATTTTATGTTACCAATGTTACCTTTTTCCGAAGGCCACAAATTTATTGTGCTTATTAATCGCTATGACGTACATGGATGCGCGTATATAGACCGATAATTGCATTGGTAATGCTTATTGTTTTGGTATTGATCTGATGTTGATCTTAGACGCGTCTAAGATCGTGTCTAATTTAGGCAAGAAAAAAGGAGCCAGATTTTCATCTAGCTCCTTGATTTGTTTGGCTCCCCGACCTGGACTCGAACCAGGGACCTGCGGATTAACAGTCCGTCGCTCTACCGACTGAGCTATCAGGGAATTGAAAGCGGGCGAATCATAGCAAAATCACGTAACATTCGTCAAACACTCTTGGTGATATTTGTTGATGAAGTTTTTGAAATATGTCCTTATTTGCCTGATTGCATTGCTATTTATTTTTTTGGCGGTGACGTATTTTATTCCGTTTGAGCGCTATATTCCCGAGGTTGAGCGGGTGATTAGCGCATTGGTTGAACGTCCAGTTAGGATTGAGCGCCTAAAAATTGAGCTGCTTCCTGCACCTCATTTGCATATCGAGGGAGTTACAGTCGGGCGTGTGGGGGAAGTCAAGCTAGGGACATTGGAGGTGGGGTTTGATGCCAACTCATTGTTTCATAGTCAATGTGTCGTAAGCTTGGTCGCCATAGAGCGCGGCGAGTTGGATGAAGGGGCTGTGACTGAGTTGTTCGAGTGGCTGATGAGTCCCGTGCCCACAGTTCAAGAGCCAGTCTATTGTCGAGTCGAGCGGCTGGACTTTAAGGGTTTTCGTTTGGAGGTGTCAGATATGCCGCTGGATGGGGTTGCAGGGACGGTACTCTTCACGGCGAATAATGACCCTGACTTAATTTCTCTGCATGTTCCCTTGTTTGATTTGACAGCGGAGGTGAAGCCCCGGCCGGATGGTACGTTTCATGTCGTGGCGACCACTCCTGGTTGGGCTGTGCCGGATATTCCTGATATGCAGTTGGAGGGAATTAAGGCGATAGGTGATATTTCTGACACGGATTTTGATATACAAGAGCTTAGTGGAAAGTTGATGGGCGTCACCTTGCGCGGTAAGGCTCGCTTGCACTGGGAGCCGGAGTGGGAGTTGAGTGGTGCGGTGAATATAGCTGGCTCGAATGTGAGTCACGCGATTAAGGCACTAGATGAGCGTGTCATTGGGTTTGGCAGTCTGCAAGGGCATGGGGTGTTTCACTCGCATGGTGCTACGCCCGATGCACTGGTTGAGCATTTGGTTATGGATGCGGATGTGAAATCTACGGACTTCTCTTTGCAGATCGAGCCGCGAGCCAAGCAGCCGCTCAAACTTGAGCAATTAAATACGCATATTGCCTACACTCCAGATGCTATTCGCTTGCAGCAGATGGATGCCAAGCTGGCAGGAGGGACGCTGAAGGGGGCGATGACCTTGCTTCCGGCAACTTCGATTTTTCGCTTTGATTTGTCACCTAAGGGGGTTCATCCCCAGCCTATCGTGAGGGCGGTGGATGATGGATTGCTACTTTCTGGGGTGTTGGATGCGAATGTCAAAGGTTCCATCAATTTGGATCATTTGAGGGACTTCCCGCGGGAGTCACGGATTGAGGGTAAGTTTACTATCAGGCATGGCGAGTTGGGCGAAAGTAAGTTGGTAGAAGCGGTCAATAGCAACATTCCCAAGACTCAGGAAAAGAAGATTCAGTTCGATCAGATTTCTAGCGATATATTGGTTGACAACGCTGGCTTCCAATTGAGCAAGCTGAAGATTGTTGCATCTGTATTTAATGCAGAGGGGAATTTGAGCATCAGCTCGCAGGAGCAGTTGGATGGGGTATTGGGAATGGATTTGAAAGGGATGGCGGGATTGGTCAGCTTCCCACTTCGGGTGTCAGGCTCATTGGACAGTCCGGTGGTTAGGCCGACAGGGGGGGTAATGGCCGGGGCGGCGATTGGAACAGCTTTGCTGGGTCCAGTGGGAGCTGCGATCGGTATTAGGGCGGGGCCATTGATTGATCGGGTGTGGGGAAAGAAAGCTAATACTCCGGCGAGTGGGGTTGTGCCGGACGGAAAGGGTGGCGCGACGCAAGGTGTCGTGCCCCCGGCACACTGAGCAAACAAACTGGTTGCAAAGGTGCTCGCTCGTCCTTATAATGCGCGCCTTTCGTAGCAACCCAAATTCAAGGAGTAACCATGGCAAATAGCGCACAAGCCAGAAAGCGTGCACGTCAAGCAGACAAACAACGTCAGCACAACACCAGCCTGCGTTCTGAGCTGCGTACCGCCGTTAAGAAAGTCATCAAGGCAATCGAAGCAGGT
Organism: Ferriphaselus amnicola; assembly: GCF_000974685.2. Taxonomy (NCBI): domain Bacteria; kingdom Pseudomonadati; phylum Pseudomonadota; class Betaproteobacteria; order Nitrosomonadales; family Gallionellaceae; genus Ferriphaselus; species Ferriphaselus amnicola. The sequence goes on along the minus strand of NZ_AP018738.1, from coordinate 1,558,492 downwards.
GACAAGGCTGCTGCTCAAGCCGTGTTCCAAGCTTCTACCAGCGTAGTCGATTCCATCGCTGATAAGAAGATCATCCACAAGAACAAGGCAGCTCGCCATAAGAGCCGCCTGTCCGCCGCGATTAAGGCAATGGCCTAATCTGCGCAAGTGGTTGCTAAAAAAGCCGACGCTTGCGTCGGCTTTTTGTTTTTGAAGTCTCACCAGACTTGCGCAAAGGCGCTCGTTTGGTCAATATACGACCTTTCCCTTATCACACGGCGGTCAGACCGCCGTCTGCATTTATGTCGCACTTGATGAACACTTATGCGCGCCTACCCATCGCTTTCGAGCGGGGTGAAGGTGCTTGGCTTTGGGATACGGATGGCAAGCGTTATTTGGATGCACTGTCCGGCATCGCAGTGAATACGCTGGGACATGCGCACCCGCGTTTGACTACAGCGCTTTCTACCCAGCTTAACAAGCTGATGCACGTATCTAACGTGTATCAGATTCCTGAGCAGGAGCAGTTGGCTAATCGGCTAGCTGCTCTTTCTGGTATGGACGAAGTGTTCATCTGCAACTCGGGTTGCGAAGCAAATGAAGCTGCGATCAAGTTGGCGCGCATGTACGGCCATAACAAAGGAGTTGAGACGCCGCACATCATCGTGATGGAAAAGGCATTTCATGGCCGTACTTTGGCAACGCTTTCTGCCACGGGAAATCGCAAGGTGCAAGCCGGTTTCGAGCCGCTGGTGAAGGGCTTCGTGCGGGTTCCATACGACGATCTGGATGCCATTCGTCAAGTAGCGCAACACAATCCAGAGGTGGTGGCGGTACTGGTTGAGCCGATTCAGGGCGAGGGTGGCATCCGCACTTTGGATATCCATTATCTGGAGCAACTTCGGCAGATATGTGACCAGAATGGCTGGTTGTTGATGCTAGACGAAGTGCAGTGCGGCATAGGACGTACTGGAAAATGGTTCGCTTTTCAGCATACAGGCATCCTGCCGGATGTGATGACGCTGGCCAAGGGTTTGGGTTCGGGTGTGCCGATTGGAGCCTGTCTCGCGGCGGGTAAGGCGACGGGTACTTTCAAGCCAGGCAATCATGGCTCTACCTTTGGTGGAAATCCGCTGGCGACTACGGCGGCACTGGCCACGCTGGACATCGTCGAGCACGACCAACTGATGGCACATGCGACAGCCATTGGGGATTTCCTGTTGGCAGGCTTCAAACAGCGCCTCGGTGGTAATCCGGGTTTAGTGGCGTTACGTGGCCAAGGCTTGATGTTAGGCATCGAACTATCCAAACCCTGTGGCGAACTGGTGAAGTTGGCACTGGCGCGTGGCTTGCTCATTAACGTCACAGCCGACAGCGTGGTGCGTTTGTTACCCCCGCTAATTTTCACTGAGGCTGAGGCGCAGCAGTTGTTGGACACCCTGTGCCCGTTGATTACGGAGTTCATGTCATGAGCATCAAACACTTCTTGCAGTTCAAGGATCTTTCGCTGGACGAGATGAACCATGTGTTCGAGCGTACGCGCATCATCAAAGAGCGTTTCAAGGCATACCAGCCCTACCATCCACTGTCCGATCGCACGCTGGTGATGATCTTCGAGAAGAATTCAACGCGCACTCGGTTATCCTTCGAAGCAGGGATGCAGCAGTTGGGCGGTTCGGCCATTTACCTGAATACGCGCGACACTCAGCTTGGTCGCGGTGAGCCGGTGGAAGACGCGGCGCAAGTGATCTCGCGCATGAGCGACATCGTGATGATCCGCACCTTCGAGCAAGAGATCATCGAGCGCTTTGCAAAGAATTCGCGCGTGCCGGTCATTAACGGCCTGACCAACGAATACCATCCCTGCCAGATCCTCGCCGACATCTACACCTACATCGAGCATCGCGGCTCGATCAAAGGCAAGACCGTGGCCTGGATCGGCGACTCCAACAATGTCTGCAACACTTGGCTGCAAGCGGCGGAACTGTTGGATTTCAACGTCCACGTTTCCACCCCGCCGGGCTATGAGGTCGAGCCGGAGCGCGCTGGGCTATATGGCACCGACCACTACGAAGAATTCGCCGATCCGATGGATGCCGCCCGCGACGCCGATTTGATCACTACCGATGTGTGGACCTCGATGGGCTTCGAACGTGAAAACGACGCACGCCGGAAAGCGTTCGCTGACTGGATCGTGGATGCCGAAATGATGTCCGTGGCCAAGCCTGATGCGCTGTTTATGCACTGCCTGCCCGCGCATCGCGGCGAGGAGGTGGATGCAGCGGTGATTGACGGCAAACAGTCGGTCGTGTGGGATGAAGCAGAAAACAGATTGCACGTGCAAAAAGCCCTTATGGAGTATTTGCTGCTGGGCAATGTGAATAATTAACCTGTAGGGTGCGTTTGTGCCCCAACGAATTTGAATGAATGGTGCGCGAGCGCACCCTAAGATGGAGATGTAACGAAGCATGAGCGAAATCAACAAAGTCGTCCTCGCCTATTCGGGCGGTCTGGATACCTCGGTCATCCTCAAGTGGCTGCAAGACACGTATCACTGCGAAGTGGTGACCTTCACCGCTGACTTGGGGCAAGGCGAAGAGCTGGAACCAGCGCGCCAGAAAGCGCTGAAGTTCGGCATCAAGCCGGAGCATATCTTCATCGACGACGTGCGCGAAGAGTTCGTGCGTGACTTCGTGTTCCCGATGTTCCGCGCCAACACCGTGTACGAGGGCGAATACCTGCTCGGTACGTCCATCGCGCGTCCGCTGATCGCCAAGCGTTTGGTCGAGATCGCCAACGCCACCGGCGCAGATGCCGTGTCGCACGGTGCGACCGGCAAGGGCAACGACCAAGTCCGTTTCGAGCTGGGTGCGTATGCGCTCAAGCCCGGCATCAAGATCATCGCCCCGTGGCGCGAATGGGACTTGCTGTCCCGCGAGAAGCTGCTGGCTTACGCCGAGAGCAACGGCATCCCCATCGACATGAAGCACCGCAACGGCGGCAGCCCGTATTCGATGGACGCCAATCTGTTGCACATCAGTTTCGAAGGCCGCCATCTGGAAGACCCGGCGGCGGAAGCGGAAGAGAGCATGTGGCGCTGGACGGTGTCGCCGGAGAACGCACCGGATGCCGCTGAATATCTGGACATCGAATTCAAGAGCGGCGACATCGTCGCCCTGAACGGCGTGGCCATGTCGCCCGCCACCGTGCTGGCGACCCTGAACCAACTGGGCGGCAAGCACGGCATCGGTCGCCTCGATCTGGTGGAGAACCGCTACGTCGGCATGAAGTCGCGCGGCTGCTACGAGACCCCCGGCGGCACCATCATGCTGAAGGCGCACCGCGCCATCGAGTCCATCACGCTGGACCGCGAAGTCGCCCACCTCAAGGACGACCTGATGCCGCGTTACGCATCGATGATCTACAACGGCTACTGGTGGAGCCCGGAACGCCTCGCGCTGCAAACGCTGATCGACCATACCCAGCAGACCGTCAACGGCTGGGTGCGCGTGAAGTTGTACAAGGGCAACGTCATCGTGGTGGGCCGCGATTCAAAGACCGATTCGCTGTTCGATCCGACCATCGCCACCTTTGAGGACGATAAGGGTGCATACGACCAGAAGGATGCGGGCGGCTTCATCAAGCTGAACGCCCTGCGGATGCGCATCGCGGCGAATCTGAAGAATCGTAAATAACAAGGAGTCAACATGACAGATAGAATCAACAACGTCAGCGTTGGCACTAAGTCCAACGTCTTCTTTGACGGCAAGTGCGTATCGCACTCGGTGTTTTTTCCTGACGGTAGCCGCAAGACCGTCGGTGTGGTTCTGCCTAACAGCCAGCTCACCTTCAACGTCGGCGTGCCGGAGTTGATGGAGATCACCGCTGGCGAGTGCCAGGTCAAGATCGCGGGCGAAGCCGTCTTTAAGACCTACGGAGCAGGCAGCAGCTTCAACGTCGCCGCCGACAGCAGCTTCGAGATCCACACCGGCGCAGGCGCGGTGGATTACGTTTGCTCGTTTGGCTAACATTTAGCTAGTTGCAAAATATCTCTTGGCTACAAGCTTATCGAGGAAAAATAATGCCATCTTTCGACATCGTTTCCGAAGTAGAAAAGACCGAAGTCAAAAATGCGGTCGAGCAGACCAATAAGGAAGTCGGTACGCGTTTCGATTTCAAGGGCTCCGGTGCCCATGTGGAGCAGGCTGAACTGGTGCTGACCATCCATGCTGACAACGAATTCCAGCTTGATCAGGTGCAAGACATCCTTAACGGAAAGCTGACCAAGCGCGGTGTGGACATCAAGTGTCTGGATATCAGCGACAAGATCGAGAAAGTCAGTGGTAATAAGGTCAAGCGTGCATGCACCGTGAAGGTGGGCGTGGAGATCGAACTGGCGAAAAAGATCGTTAAACTAATTAAAGACAGTAAGCAAAAGGTTCAGGCCAGCATTCAGGGTGATGAAGTACGTGTCACTGGCAAGAATCGTGATGACTTGCAAGCAGCCATTGCTTTCATCAAAAAGTCCATCACCGACTTTCCCTTGCAGTATCAGAACTTTCGCGACTGAGCCATGAGAGACTCCATCGTCGCGCGCGTCGAGTTCTCCTTCCGAGGAGTGAATTACGAGTTGGAGTCGCAGCTCGATCTGGAGCAGGTATTGGACAAGTTTCTGGATCTGCCTTCCTTGCATAACGTGATGGCGGTCGAACACGACATCGATACCTACTCGTATATTTTCGAAGTGATGGAGCTAGAGCCCATCATTTTTCGGGATGCGACTGGGCGTGCGGCTGATTTCCTGCATGACGGCGAGTTCGATCTAGAGGGCTATAAGGCATTGCTTGGAGAAAGTGAAAAGATGGATACCCTGCGGGTGATCGCTTCGATCGAAATGGGTATCGAAAACCTCGACAAGCATCCACAGCTGAAATCTGCGCTGATGCGTGCCTACCAACTGGGGTTGGAAGCATGAGCCGAGTGCTGGTGCCGCTGGCGGCGGGATTTGAAGATCTGGAGGCTGTCACCGTAACTGATTTGTTGCGCCGGGCCGGATTAACCGTGGTGATCGCCGGACTGGATGGCCAGATCCAGCGCGGCAGTCGAGGTGTGATGTTGCAGCCGGACACTACGCTGGAAGCTGCGCTGACTCACGAGTTCGACATGCTGGTGCTGCCCGGTGGACAGCCCGGTACCAACAATCTGAAGGCGGATGCCCGCATCATCGGGTTGGTGAAGAAGATGGTTGCCGAGGGTAAGTACGTGACGGCGATCTGTGCCGCACCTTCGGTACTTGCTGCGGCCGGAGTGTTAGACGGCAAGCGCGCTACCAGCTTCCCCGGTGCGTTGGATGCTTATCCAGAGGTGCAGCAACAGCGTGCCGCTATCGTCGAGGATGGCAAGCTCATTACCTCACGCGGCCCTGGCACGGCGATGGATTTTGCGCTGACGTTGATCGAGCGGCTGGTCAGCAAGGCAACGCGCGATGAAGTCGAGGCTGGCTTGCAGCGATAACGTGTCTTTGCCGCGCCGTTTGCCTCCCGCCGTCATTGCCCTGCTATTACAAGGCCTCGCCTTCTTTCTAGCCATTCTGTTGGCTCGCTTCACAACGATTCCCTTTACGCCGCTCTCCTTGGCTCTAGTGGTCGGGGCATTGGCGGCAACACTCTCGCATCTCGCTGGACAAGCACGTTGGTGGGTGCCGATCCAGTTCATCTTCGCCCCCGCGCAAGTGGCGATGCTGGCAGTGGATGTGGCGCCAACGCTCTATCTGGTGATCTTCCTCATCTTGTTGGCGGTGTACTGGAGCACCTTCCGCACCCAAGTGCCGCTCTATCTTTCTAGCCACAAAGTTTGGCGTGCATTGGAAGATTTGTTGCCGCCCATGGAAGGGCGCGATAAGTCCTTTTCCTTGATGGACATCGGCTCAGGCTTGGGGGGTGTATTGGCGCACTTGTCAGCGGTGCGTCCAGACGGGCATTACTTGGGGGTGGAGATCGCGCCGCTTCCCTTTGTATGGAGCTGGTTGCGGCTGCGGCTCAAGCCGAACTGCCATGTACGCTGGGGCAGTCTGTGGGATTGTGACTTATCGCAATACGACGTGGTGTTCGCCTACCTGTCGCCAGTGCCGATGGCCGAACTGTGGGAAAAAGCCCGCCGCGAGATGAAGTCCGGCAGTCTGTTCATCAGCAATACCTTCGCCGTACCGGAGTTCCCACCTCAGCAAACAGTGCAGGTGGATGACCTGCATCATTCCTCGCTGTATATCTGGCGGATGTAGGCGCAGGTTGGTTTCTCAATGCAGTAGTTGATATTGGACGAGATAAACACCTGCACCGGCAAAGTAACCGACCAGTGCCAATCCGCTGATGTTTTTGAAGTACCAGAAAAAGTGGATCTTCTCCAGACCCATAGCCGCAACGCCAGCGGCAGAGCCTATGATCAGTATCGATCCGCCGGTTCCTGAGCAATAGGCAAGGAACTCCCACAGGAAGTGGTTCGTGGGATATTCGGCCAAGCTATACATGCCCATTGAAGCGGCAACCAGAGGTACATTGTCCACCACGGCACTAGCGATTCCGATCAGCATCACAATCAGGTCTTGCCTGCCAAGACTGTGATCTAACCACTGTGCTAGTGAAGTAAGAATGTTGGTATGTTCTAAGGTCGCCACCGACAGCAAAATCCCAATAAAGAATACCAGCGATCCCATGTCGATTTTGCTGAGGGCATGAACCAGAGTTAGGTGAGTCTTTGAGTCATTGTCCCGATTTCGGTGCACCAGATCAGCCACTAGCCACAAGATGCCTAAGCCGAACAGGATGCCCATGAAAGGGGGGAGATGCGTTACCGTCTTGAAGGCCGGTACAGCCACCAGAATGCCCAAGCCTGTGAAAAACACTAAGTTGCGCGCGAACATGGAAGCGTGTGACTGGGTTTCACCGTGGACATGTCCGGGGGCAATTACTGGTCGCCCACGCAGAAGATAGGCGGTGATGGCCAAAGGTACTATCAGGCTGGCAAGCGAGGGCAGTAGCACGCCCTTAATGATGGCGATACTGGTGATCTGGCCGCCAATCCACAACATAGTGGTAGTGACATCACCGATGGGGGACCAAGCGCCACCAGAATTCGCCGCAATAACGATAATGCCGGCAAAGAACAGTCGGTCTTCATGTTTGCCCAGCAGTTTGCGCATGAGCGAAATCATCACAATGGTTGTAGTCAGATTGTCGAGTATCGCACTAAGGGAAAATGTCACAAACCCTACCAGCCACATCAGACTGGACAGTCGGGTCGTTGCGATGCGACGAGTAATGATATCGAAGCCATTATGAGCATCGACGACCTCGACAATGGTCATCGCACCCATCAGAAAAAACACGATTTGTGCGGTCGCCATGACTGACTCGCCTAGTTGCTCGCCAACCAGATGAGCATCGCTGACCGATAAGGCATAAATCGTCCACAACAATCCAGCACCGATCAGAGCTGGAGCGGCTTTGTTGATTTTTAGTGGGTGTTCAAGTGCGATGGCTACATAAGCGATGATAAATATGACAATCAGAGAAATAAGCATGTCATTGATCCATGGGTGAGCTAGAGGTTGAAGCGGAAAGGATATGCGTGAGTGAGGCGTGGATTGTTGGGCTGGACATCACTGTATCTAAACGAAACGTTGGTCGGTATGCTAACACAGGGAATTAGTCGCTCGCAGTCTGTGCAAAGGTGAGGAGCAAATAGTGTGCCTTGCGTAGCAAAAAGGGATTGCTTATCACTTCGGATACGCGGAAATTGGGCCAGGGAGCAGTGATGGAAGTGATGTCCAACTATGCAGCAACGTTACCCCTAGGCGATATGCTGACTGAGTGTGGTTTACCCGACATGAAGGTCGGGAGTGACTTTGACTCGCAATCCGTGGTGCGGCAGACTCAGGGGGCAACCAAATCTCAAAGCTGCCAGTGGCTGTGGCTGCCGCATGGGATAGGGGATACGCTGAAAATCTCCGAGAAGCGTTTTGAACAATGGGCATATTTCTAGGGTAGTGGACGCATTCCCGACAGACTCTAGCCGAGCAGAAAGATACACAGGCCAAATTGGTTGGAGTGGTGCGACGAGCTTTTCATTCGTCGTATTCAGGGCTGGCGCAATGCTAAGTTATAGACCTTTTGGACGGTAATTGGGGGCTCAGCCTTTTAATAATTGGGTACGCATCAACTTAAATAAAATGTCATCAAAGCAATAGTAGCCATTCCCTAGCTGTGATAGTTGTTCAAGTGCAAAGGCAGCTCCCGTGCCGAATGCCTCGCGTCGGATGGAGTCATGCGTGAGGCGTACCGTCTGATGAGGGAAACCAAAAATCACTTCGTGATGCCCGACGATGCCTCCTAGTCGCAACGAGGTGATGCATTCGCCATCGACTTCTAGCGTTTCGGCAATCTTGCGTGCTGTGCCTGAGACCTCTGGCTTTTCCCTGAAATGTTGCTCTACGATCTCTACATCGGCAAATGGGGCGATCTTGTGTAGAAGTTTTGCAGCCAGAATCAGGAAATTAATGCCCAGAGTGATATTGGGTGAGCACAATACACGTGTTCGCTGACCCAGTTCCCGAGCATAGGTCAAATCGTCTTCGGAGTAGGCGGAGATAGCGCTGACCAGCATGATGCCGCGCTTGCTTATCTCATCGCCGTACTTATGAATGCTTTGTGGTGAAGAGAAGTCAACCAGAGCATCCACAGGGGCTTGCTCGAACAGCTGCGGGTATGGAGTTTGCTCAATGCCGACAATAGGTACGGCTGTTCCGGGATGATGACTTTCATGGTCCATGGTTGAGCGACGTGCGATCCAGCGCAGGTCAAATCGGGGGTCTTGGCTCAGAACGTTAGCTACTGCTTGTCCTGCTTTGCCGTAACCGATGAGACCAATGGATATTTGTGGCGGCATAATATGTTTCTCCTTAATGTCGATGCTTGTCTATCTATCCTGTCGAACTATACGGAATGGGCTGGTGTTCCCTTGCTTGTCCGTGCCAGCGTAGAGGGTGAGGTGGGGATAAGGTATTTCGATGCCATGCACGTCGAAAGCAATCTTGAGGCACTTGAGAAACTCACGACGCACGCACCATTGCTCAAGAGCAACCGTCTTGAAGCGACAACGTAGCACAATGGCCGAATCCGCCCAGTCTTGTACCCCAGCAATCTCGATATCTTCCAGAATTTTCTCGCCTATCAACGAATCAACACGTAATCGCGCTGAAACCTCACGTATAACGTCATAGACCTCTTCAATGCTTTCGCGGTAAGCAACGCTGACATCAATAACAGCGTAAGCAAAGCCGCGTGACTTGTTAGTGACTGTAGTAATCAGACCGTTTGGAATGTAGTGGACGCTACCTTCGTAATCACGCAGACTGACGTAGCGGAGCGTAATGTCCTCCACAACGCCAGTTTTTCCTCCCACCTCGACAACATCACCCTGTCGGATTTGATTCTCAATCAGGATGAAAAAACCATTGAAATAGTCCTTGATCAGGCTTTGTGCACCAAAGCCGACAGCAATACCGACGACACCTGCTGCACCCAGAATGGGGGCAATCGAGATGCCAAGTTCACTGAGCGCGAGCATGCCTGCGACCAGAGTGATGATAACGGTGATGATGTGGTGGAAAACTCGGGCTAAGGTTTCGATTCGGCGCTTGTCTTCGGCGGAGTCTGCTCGTGTGTACATGTAACTACGAAATAACTGAACCAAGCGCAATCCCACTTGCATCAGCAACCAAGCCAGGAGCAGGATGATGCCAACATGTAGTAACTCTTTAGGAGTGTGGAGAAAGTTTGAGATCATGGTATTGCTCATTTTCGGTGCATTGGGGGAATTCTAACTCATCAAGCTGCAGAATCGGGAAGGTTCGCTCCTAGCGCGCTTTGTGCTAGTTCTAGTTATCCTAAACAGATTCAATAGGATATTGCTAATTGGTAGGATGGATTTAAAGAGTGGTGTCTAATTGTTGACACCTTTCAGGCGCCAAATCCTCCTCGGAATAGGCTGAGATGATCGCTGATCAGCATGATGTCGCGTTTGCCTATCATATTGCCTTTGTGGTGAAGAAGAGTATCCAAAGGAGTTTGATCGAAAAACTGCATGTATGAGATGTGCTCGGTGCCGAGGATGTGAATGGTAGTGCCGGGGTGCGCATGCGATTTGTCACTCACCGAACGGCGCGTGATTCAGCGCAACTCTAAACGAAGGGGCCCTACGTAGGGTGTTCCAAAGGTCTGGCGCAAAATTGCTGGCATGTATAATCCGACGAAGATAGAACAGGAGAAATCATGTCCACCACTATTCTGGTCATTGGCCTGATGGTCTTCTTTGCCCATTTCCTTTCATTGCAGTTTCGTCGGACAAACATACCAGATGTGCTGGTCTTGATGCTGATTGGCATCGTGATCGGACCTCTGATGGGTGTTGTTACGCCAGCAGATTTTGGCAAGATCGGTTCCCTCATCGCGACTATCGCGCTGGTGGTGATTCTGTTTGAGAGTGGAACCTCGCTGAATTTAGGCGTGCTAGGCAAGTCTCTTGCATCCACAGGGAAATTGAGCTTGGTATGCTTCGGGTTGACGACGCTCATCGTTATACTGATCGCCTACTTTACGCTGGGCCTATCCCTGCTTCCATCTACCATGTTGGGGGTTACGCTGGGAGGTACCTCTTCGGCAGTTGTCATCCCCATGGTAGCAGCACTGAGTATAGGGGAGAGGCCCGCGATTGTGCTGGTGCTGGAGTCAGCTCTGACTGACGTACTGTGCATCGTAGGGGTGTTCGCTCTGTTGCAAATATCTACGCAAGGTGGTGTAGAGCCAGGCCGTCTGATCGGCAGTGTGCTTTCCGCACTGATTTTCGCGGCAGTCATCGGTGTGCTTGGTGGGGTAGGCTGGTTGCTAGTGTTGGGGCGAGTGCGCGATTTTTCCAACACAATCTCGTCCACGCTGGCCTATGTTTTCATCGTTTATGGGTTGACCGAATTGCTGGGTTTCTCTGGGGCGATCGCGGCGCTGGCGCTGGGCATCACGCTGAATAATTTCGAGAAGCTTGGTCTGCACCGCATTCAGCGACTAGATCGGAAGATAGAGCCATTGAACGAGATGGACATTACTTTTTACCGCGAAGCGGTGTTCCTGTTGAAGACCTATTTTTTCGTGTATCTGGGCATTTCCATTCACTTCGGTGCGGTACATCTTGCAATTACTGCGGGGCTGATGGTGTTGCTGGTGTTCGCAATGAGACTGATTCTGACTCGCTATATATTTCGTGACCCGAACTATGACCTGAGGGATGCAGCAATTATCTCGATGATGGCTCCCAAAGGATTGGCTGCTGCCGTGCTGGCATCATTGCCCTTGCAATACGGAGTGGCTGGCGGGGAAACGATACGCGATGTCACTTACATGGTCGTACTGATCAGCATTACGTTCACTGCGCTGCTGGTGATGGCCTACCCCATCTCTACTGTGCGAAACTTCTACTCGCGCGTACTAGGTAAGCCACTGGGCGAAACCATGAAGGCACCTGATTTTGTTCCGCCGCCAGAGTCATGAACTGGCGGCGGATGTAGGGTGATACCATGAACTTATTTTCTAGAAAGCAAGCATGATTACTTCACTTCTGACGATAGCGACCATTCTTTTCCTAGCGTTGCAGTTGGAGGAAAAGCTACGCGTGCCTTCTCCGTTGGGATTGATTCTGCTTTCTTTTGTCGCTCACTATGTGTTCAGTCAGATACCGGTGCTTACTGGCGATGCTGAGCAATTCGCCACCTTAGTCATCTTCCTTCTGCCGGTGTTGCTGATTTCTGACTCGCTGGAGCTCAAGGTTGCCGACCTGAAGGAGCATGCGTGGAGCCTGCTGTATTTGGCGGTTGTCTCGATCATCCTGTCGGTGCTGACCGCGCTGGCTATCTCGGACTGGCTGTTCGGCGACTATCATCTGTCGACTGCCGCAGTGATCGTGTTGTTCGCCATGGTGCTGGCGACTGACCCAGTGTCGGTGGTGAGCATCTTCTCCAAATTCGAACTGCCGCATCGCCTGAAGATCCTAGCCGAGGGCGAGAGCCTGCTGAACGATGCCACGGCGCTGATCGCTTTTGTGTTCGTCGGCCTGTATGCGCTGGGCGGCAACGAGATCACCGCCGCTTATGTGCTGGGCATTAGCGCGGAAGTGATCCTGAGCTCGGTCGCGGTCGGCATGCTAGTCGGCTTCCTCGGGCTGGTGCTGATGAAATCCACGCACAACCGCTTTGCCGAGATGATGGTGTTGATCATCGCCGGTTACGGCGCATTCGAGATTGCCGAGCATTTCTATGTGTTCCTCAATCTGCTGGGCGGGCATTCGCATCTGCACCTGTCCGGCATCCTCGCCGTGATCTTCGCCGTGATCACGGTTAACCACGTGATGATGAAGGCGGTCGACGAGGAAGAGCGCCGCATCGAGCATGATGAAGCCGCTTTGCAGCGCGAGGCCATGAGCAAGAACTCTTCCTCCAACCTGATTGGCAAGACGCTGGACCGATTGCGCGCCACCCTCGCCGAACGTGATCGCCATCTTCGCACTAAGGAAGACATCCAGTTGCTGGCCCTAGTTGCCAATACCATCCTGTTCATTGCCATGGCGGAGATGATCGATCTCAAACTGCTCTGGCAGTACAGGACGGAGATATTAGTAATGTTCCTCGCCACCACGGTGATACGGGGTGTGATGATGGGATTATTCGCCGCCATCGCAAATCGCACCGTGAAGATGGTCGACATCAACCTGCTCTGGTGGAGCGTGCTGACTTTCGCGGGCATCAAGGGGGGGCTGTCCATCGTGATGATCACCATGATCCCCGCCAACTACCCGCATCTGGAAATGTTCAAAGCGGTGGTCATCGGCGTTATCATGCTGTCTACCTTTTCCTACTCTAGCGCGCTACTGCTCATCATTGGACGAAACAAGGAAATCTTTCGCGATGAGAAGCTGGCCGAGCATGGCCACCACTAATCACAGGCCGACTCAACCATGACCGAGATACTCCATGATCTGACTGCGCATCCTATGTTCGGCAAACTGCTGGGGCTGATGCTTAGTTTGCTCTTCATCCTGCTGCTGGTGAGGTTCGTACAGATGTTCGCCAACAACAACATCAAGAACAAGGAACTGCGGTACAAGACGCGCAAGGCGCTCAGTCTTGCTGGTTATGTGCTGGGCCTGCTAGCCGCCATTGCCATCTTCAGCAATCAGCTATCCAATCTGCCTGTGCTGATTGGCCTGCTCGGTGTCGGTGTCGGTTTCGCCCTGCGCGAGCTAATTCAGAGCCTATTCGGCTGGCTGGTGGTCACCTTCGGAAATCTGTACAAGCCGGGCGACCGCATCAAGCTTGGCGGCGTGATGGGCGACGTGATGGATATCAGCCCACTCACCACCACCGTGATGGAATGCGGCGACTGGGTGAAATCCGACCTGTACAACGGCCGAGTGGTGTACCTCCCCAACAACATCGTGCTGCGCGAACAGGTGCAGAACTACAGTGTAGATTTCCCCTTTCTATGGGACGAGATCGTGGTGCCGGTACGCACCGATTGCGACCACCGTCTGGCGCGAAGCATTGTGTACGAGGTTGGTGCAAGGGTGCAGTCCGATACAATGGCTACCGCGCGTGAATTGTGGGCTTCGTTTGTGCGTCATCACCGCGCAGAGGACTCCAGTCTCGATGTTGTGGTCACGCTGAGTTTCGATGCAAACTGGATAGAGCTTACGCTGCGATATGTCGTTGACTACCGCATGCGTTTGGCTACCAAGGATAAGTTGTTTTCTGCGATTCTGGTTGAGTTTGAGCAGAGCGAGGGCCGCGTAAAAATCGCCCAGCGCTCGTTGCTGGTATCCGAGTTCCCAGCGCGGGTGTGGCCTTAGGCTATAATTCCCGCCACGATTCATCCGTCCTTGTCTCTTCCGATGTAACTTCAAAGTTACTTAGTTGCCGGCCGCTCGGTGGCCGACAACATTCTCAGTATGAATTCGCATGCTCGCCACTCATCTGCGAGCAGGGCCGTTTTTTTTTGGGAGCACCTCAATGAGCATCCGCAATTTCTCCGAAACCAAAACGAATCTCCTTAGCGGCCTCACCGTCGCGCTCGCCCTCGTGCCCGAAGCCATCGCCTTCGCGTTGGTGGCGCAGGTGCATCCGCTGGTCGGTCTGTACGCTGCCTTTATGGTGGGTCTCATCACTTCGCTGATCGGCGGCCGCCCCGGCATGATCTCGGGCGCGACCGGCGCGCTTGCGGTGGTGATGGTGGCGCTGGTGGTGACGCACGGCGTGGAATATCTGTTCGCCACCGTGGTGCTGATGGGCGTGTTGCAGATCGGCTTCGGGCTGGGCAAGCTCGGCAAGTTCATCCGCATGGTGCCGCACCCGGTGATGCTGGGCTTCGTCAACGGACTGGCCATCGTGATCTTTCTGGCGCAGTTGAGCCACTTCAAAACGCCCGACGGCGACTGGATGCAAGGCGCGCCGCTCTACACCATGCTGGGCCTGATCGCGCTGACCATGGCGATCATCTACATCCTGCCGCGTTTCACCAAAGTATTGCCGTCCACGCTGGCCGCCATCGTCGCCACCTCGGCGCTGGTGATCTTCGCCGGCATCGACACCAAGACCGTGGGCGACATGGCCTCCATCGCGGGCGGCCTGCCGCAATTCCACCTCCCCGAGGTGCCGCTGAACTGGGAGACGCTCACGATCATCTTCCCCTACAGCGTGATCCTCGCCGCCATCGGCCTGATCGAATCGCTGCTGACGCTGAACCTGATCGACACCATGACCGACACGCGCGGCAAACCCAACCGTGCCAGCATCGGCCAGGGTGTGGCCAACGTGGTCACCGGCTTCTTCGGCGGCATGGGTGGCTGCGCGATGATCGGACAGAGCATGATCAACGTCACCAACGGCGCGGTGAAAAATTTGTCCGGCATCGCTGCCGCGCTGTTCCTGCTGAGCTTCATTTTGTTCGCATCGAGCTGGATCGAGATGATCCCGCTGGCCGCGCTGATCGGCCTGATGTTCGTGGTGTCGGAGAAGACCTTCGAGTGGGGCAGCTTCAACCTGTTCGGCAAGGTGCCGCGCACCGACATCGTGGTGGGCATCACCGTCGCCGTGGTCACTGTACTGACCGATCTCGCCATCGCGGTCATCGTCGGCATCATCATTTCGGCGCTGGCCTTCGCCTGGGAACACGCCAAGAGCATGGAGGTGCACGTGACCACCGAGGAGCACGGCTGGAAGGTGTACGATTTGCACGGTTCGCTATTCTTCGCCTCGTCGCAGAATTTCCTGAACCTGTTCACGCCGAAGGATGACCCGGAAGACGTGGTGATTGATTTCAGGCACGCGCGCGTTAAAGACCATTCCGGACTGGAAGCTATTGATCAATTGGCCGAGCGCTATACTCAACAAGGCAAGAAACTTCACCTGCGCCACCTAAGTCCAGATTGTTTGGAGCTACTCGGCAAAGCCCGTGGCATGGTGGAAGTGAACGTGCTGGAAGACCCGCACTACCATCCTGCGGATAACCGCTTGGGCTGATCGCCATCATTCTCTGGGAGTATCGCCATGGAGCTGCATCAATTCTTTCTCTTTCTTGCAATCATTTTAATCGCTGCGCGCCTGCTGTCCGAGACTGTTGCGCGCTTCGGTATTCCATCGGTGATCGGAGAGCTGCTAGCTGGCTTGCTAATCGGCCCTTCGCTGCTCGGTTGGGTGGCACCCGACACCACCATGAAATTACTGGCCGAGATCGGCATCATCCTGCTTTTATTCGAAGTGGGGATGGATACCGACCTATCACGATTGGCGCGATCTGGAAGCAAGCCGGTGGTGGTGGCGCTACTCGGATTTATACTGCCGTTTGTGCTGGGGTATGGGGTAAGCGCTTTACTGTTCGGACTGCCCGAGTTGACTGCGCTGTTCATTGGTGGAACGTTGACGGCCACCAGCATCGGTATCACGGTACGCGTGCTGGATGATCTCGGTAAGCGCCAGTCAGACGAGGCGCAGATCGTGATTGGCGCGGCAGTGCTGGATGATATTCTGGGCGTGCTTGCACTTGCAATGTTGTACCAGTTTGCAGTGGAAAAGCAGGTATCGATTCAGGCGATAGGTGAGGTTGGGCTCTACATTTTGCTGTTCATGCTGCTGGCACCGTTGGTGGCGAAGCTGGCCTCGATGGTGATTGACCACTTTGATCAGCGCGCCGCTACGCCAGGGTTGTTACTGACTATGGCGCTGTCACTGATTTTGCTATTTTCTTGGTTGGCGCATGCGGTTGGTGCGCCAGAAATCATGGGAGGATTTGCGGCTGGATTGGCATTCAGTCAGCATTTTGGCTTCAGGCTGTGGATGGGCAAAGGTCAGATGATTGAATTCAAGCCCAGCCCGAAATTGGCACATCGCCTTGAGGAACAGATGCGTCCTCTAATCCATACGTTTTCACCGTTATTTTTTGTGATGGTTGGTGTGTCGCTCAACCTGAGTACGGTGGATTGGGGGGAGGCATTCATCTGGCAATTGGCTGGGCTATTGTTGATGGTTGCCTTGCTTGGAAAGTTTGCTTCAGGTTTTTTCATTCGCGAATCTCGTCAGCACCAAATTGCCATCGGACTGTCGATGATCCCGAGAGGTGAAGTTGGGTTGATTTTTGCGCAACTAGGATTCAGTCAGGCTATTTTGAGCGGTGAGCTATATGCGGCATTACTCATCGTAATTGCACTCACCACTGTTTCCCCGCCCTTTATGCTCAAATGGTTCTACGGGCGAAGCCGCAATGCTTAAATACCGGAAGAATAGTGTTGAGTATGGCGCACCTATTATGACGAACAATGATTGGCACGCTCGCTCAGCTGCCGAGACAATTGCGTCGTTGTCCTCGACACACACCGGCCTGGAGCCGGACGAGGCTACGCGTCGATTAGAGCGTTTTGGCCACAACCGCTTGCCGGTAGCCTCGCGCGATGGCTGGCTACGGCGCTTCTCTCGGCAATTCCACAATGTGCTGATCTACCTGCTACTTGGGGCCGCAACGATCACCGCCTTGCTCGACCACTGGGTCGATTGTGGGGTGATCGTCAGCGTAGTGTTCATCAATGCCCTCATCGGGGTCATTCAGGAGGGGCGTGCCGAGCGAGCACTGGACGCGATCCGCAACATGTTGTCGCTGAATGCAACGGTGCTGCGCGGCGGGCGGCGTCAGGAGGTTCCGGCGCACCAGTTGGTGACGGGCGACATCGTGTTGCTGGCTTCCGGTGACAAGGTGCCTGCCGATCTGCGCTTGGTCGAGGTGCGTCAGTTGCGGATTGAGGAGGCTACACTCACCGGTGAGTCCGAACCGGTGGAGAAGGGAGTTGCCGCTGTGGATCCGCAGACGGTGCTGGGTGAACGGGCATGCATGGCGTATTCCGGCACACTAGTAGTGTATGGCCAAGCGCGCGGTGTAGTCGTCGCCATTGGTACTGCCACCGAGATTGGTCACATCAGCAGCCTGATCGCCGGGGTGGGTGTGCTGGAAACCCCGTTATTGCGGCAGATGACGCATTTCGGCAAACAACTCACGACCACCATCTTACTGCTGGCGGGATTGACGTTTGCTTTCGGCGTTTGGGTGCATGGCTACAACTGGTCCGATATGTTCTTTGCCGCGGTCGGTCTAGCGGTGGCCGCGATCCCAGAAGGACTTCCCGCCGTGCTGACCATCACGCTTGCGCTCGGCGTGCAGCGCATGGCAAAACGCAGTGCGATCGTCAGGCGTTTACCTGCGGTGGAATCCTTGGGTGCGGTGACGACCATCTGTAGCGACAAGACCGGTACGTTGACCAAGAACGAAATGACCGTGCAGCGCGTGATCACGGCTTCAAGCATATTTGAAGTGAGCGGTATCGGTTATGCACCACATGGTGGCTTTGCTATTGATGGAAAAGAGACCGATTTCACCGAACATCCCGATACGCTGGACCTATTCCGTGCAGGACTGCTCTGCAATGATGCCGCCCTGAACGAAGGTGAAGGGCATTGGCACATCGCGGGAGATCCGACCGAAGGTGCACTCATCCCGCTGGCTTTGAAAGCCGGATTGGATGCTGCTCTCGAACATGAAGAGCTTCCGCGTACCGACCACATCCCCTTCGAGTCAGAGCACCGCTTCATGGCTACCCTGCACCACGACCATAGCGGACACGCTTTTATTTTCGTGAAGGGGGCGGTGGAGCAAGTGCTGGCGATGTGCAACCAGCAGCGCGGCAGCGGCGAAGATGTGACACTGGACTTGCCCTACTGGCATGCGCAGATGGCCGAGACCGGCGCACGCGGACAGCGCGTGCTGGCCTTGGCGATGAAATCTGTAGAAGTTGACCAGCGTGAATTGCGGTTCGCTGATGTGGAAGGGGGATTCACGTTGTTGGGCATGGTTGGCATCAGTGACCCGCCGCGCGAGGAGGCGATCTCAGCCGTGCGCGACTGCAAGGCTGCGGGTATCCGCGTGAAGATGATCACCGGCGACCATGCCGACACTGCGCGCGCCATCGCCGCCCAACTAGGCATCGGCAACGGTCTGGCATTGACCGGTGTCGAACTCGATGCGATGGACGATGAGGCGTTGCGCCAAGCCGTACGCGATGTGGATGTGTTCGCACGGTCCAGCCCCGAACACAAGTTGCGTCTGGTGACAGCTATGCAGGCTAACGGCGAAGTGGTGGCGATGACCGGCGACGGCGTGAACGATGCTCCTGCGCTCAAGCGTGCCGATGTCGGGGTGGCGATGGGTGGGAAAGGCACCGAAGCAGCCAAGGAAGCTGCCGAAATGGTGCTGGCCGACGATAATTTCGCCTCCATTGCGGCGGCCGTGGAGGAGGGGCGCACTATTTATGACAACCTTAAGAAGTCCATCGTATTCATCTTGCCCACTAGCGGCGGAGAGGCGGCGGTCATTGTCGCGGCCATTCTCATGGGGTTGACCTTGCCGATTACTCCGGTACAGATTCTGTGGGTAAACATGGTGACCGCGATTACTTTGTCGCTTGCGCTGGCCTTTGAGTCTTCAGAACGTGGTGTGATGTGCCGTGCTCCGCAGGATCCGCGTGCGCCGTTGCTTGATCACTTCTTGCTTTGGCGGATCGTACTGGTGTCTGCGCTGATGGTGTTGGGCGGCGTGGGTTTCTTTCTTTGGGAGTTGGGGCGTGGAGCCAGCCTTGAGGAGGCGCGTACCGTAGCAGTTAATGCATTGGTCATGGGCGAGATATTCTATCTGTTCAATTGCCGCCACTTGTTTGAGTCATCGTTCGGTGTGATTAGCTTTACTCAATCCAGACCGGTTGTGCTGTCTATTGTTATCGTCGTATTGTTGCAATTATTGTTCACCTACGCGCCGCTGATGCAGCATCTGTTCGGTACCGCGGCCATTGAGTCTGCCGCTTGGTGGCGCATTCTGCTGTTTGGGGGGCTGGTGTTCGGTGCGGTCGAGATGGAAAAGGCGGGGATGCGACGTTGGGATCGGCATCGCATATCTCGACGAAGTCACAACTGACATATGCCGGTGATGCGATCAGTGGTCTATCTAGTGAATCGTAGTCGTGGCTGGTACGAGGCTACGAACTCCTGATTATGATAAGGATTGAAGTAGAGCCGCGATCCCGTGGTGCCCATTCTTGCTGGCTAGCGATAAGGCGGTGCTACCGTCCTTGAGTTGGATTGTTGTGTCGGCGCCCTTGTCGAGCAGGAGCTTAACGATGTCAATGTGGCCGTTAGCTGCTGCCTTGAGTAAGGCGGTAGATCCGTCCTGACTGCTCAGGTTTACATCCGCACCACGATCCACTAGCAGAATGGCCACGCCCAGATGCCCGCGCGTGGCTGCTTGCATTAACGGTGTCCAGCCTGACAGGCTACGTGCGTTGATGTCGGCATTTTCATGTAGCAGCAGTTTCACTGTGCGTGATTGACCGTTGTACGCAGCCCAGTGCAGGGCGGTATAGCCTGACTTATCTTGTGCCGCAGGATCTGCGCCGAATTCCAGCAGCATCCGCGTGACCAAATCATGCCCATTGAACGCGGCGACTATCAATGGCGTCCAATGGCGCGAATCTGTCGAGTTCAGATTTTCTTTACCGTCTTGCAATAGATGGTGCATGACATCTAAGTCGCCGGACTCTGCGGCATCCAGCAAGGTCTGGTTTGCGAAGAGATTGCCGTTGCGTTCGACCACGGCTTTGCTGATGGGGGCAGCACTTTCCCACGGGTCGATCCTCGGTTGAGTCGGCGTGAGCTGCCTAGAGTGGATTAGGCTGAGGTGGATGATCTCCGACGCTGCCTTGGGTGGAAACCCTGCGCGGTCACCACGATCATCGATAAGTAGTTCATTGAAGTAGGCTTCTGCATCATTAGAGTCCCAAAGCTCGAGTATCTTGGCTAGGATGCGGGGGTACTCTTGTTCCAGCACGTGCGGATAATGCTCCTCGCGGCCATCCAGTAGTTGCAGAATCTTCTCGTTCATGACTTCGCCTTGGTGACGGGTGTGACGTATTTGAATATATCACGACGCATAATGCAAGATTAACTCTTAAGATTGTTCCTGTTGCTCCGATAGCTTTATGCCAACCAATGCGAACAGGAGAGGGGACATGCGAAAAGTGGCTAAACGGGGGCTGATTCAATGGCTGCTGCTTGGCGGAGTGTGTTGTACAAGCTCGGTGCAGGCGTTGACTTGGAACGATAACTATCTGGGCTACCGTTATGGCTCCGCATTCTCTGAGCCGACGCTCACCCCGGCAATTTCTAAACATATCTTCTCGTACACCCATGCCAGTGGCTACACGTATGGTAGTAACTTCCTGAGCGTGGACGTGTTGCGGTCAGACTTGAATGATCCTGCTGCGAATAGTTCACGTGGGGCGACGGAGTTCTATGGCGTTTATCGCCATAAGCTGAGTCTTTCTGCGATAAGTGGCCGGAGCTTTGCCATCGGTGCCTTGCGCGATGTCGGATTGACGCTGGGGGCAGACTGGGGCAGCAAAGATGATACTTTTGCTGCACGTCCTCACAAGCTGAGAGTCGGCCCGACACTCAGTTTCGCTGTGCCGGGTTTCCTTGATGTCGGCGTATATCTTCAACAAGAGTGGAATCACAACGGTATCATGGGCAAGGACGTGAGTTTCGCTGCTGCACCGCTCTTAGGGGCGGTTTGGAATATCAAATTCGACGAATCTGCATTGCCGCTGGAATTCAAAGGATTTCTTGATTACAGTGGCCCTAAAGGTAAAGATGGTTTCGGTAGTGATACCCGTGATGAGTTACTGATGCGAGTGTTTGTGATGGCGGATGTCAGTTCGTGGTTCGGTAGCAAGAACACGCTGTGGATCGGCCCCGGATATGAGTATTGGCACAATAAGTTTGGTAATCAGCCGGGTGTCGGTACTCGGGCATCTACTCCAATGATGAATGTCGAATTCCACCTATAGACTCAGGATGGTTTAAGCATGGTGAGACCAGAAGGTACTCGGCGATGGCTGGTTTGGTTGGCGACAGCGCTGGCCTACGTAGTGCTGGGGAAAATATGTATCGGTTTAGGTACCATTGGAGGGACTGCTTCTCCGTTCTGGTTGCCTGCCGGTCTAGTGATGGCATTATCGCTGCGACTGGGCTACGGTGCGCTACCCGGTATCTTTCTAGGTGAGTTGCTGCTTGGCTATTTCTTCATGCCGGGTGAGCTGTGGAAGCACCTGATGATTGCCAGTGGCAATGTACTGGAAGGTGCGGCCGTGTGCTATTTGGCGCCACGCTGGATGACCTCCGATGATCTGTTCAGCTCAGTACGTAACCTCTTCGCCTTTTTTGCGGCGGCGGCAGTAGGTAGTCTGCATAACGCTTTTCTAGGCGTGCTTGCTTTGTGGTTGTCTGGTCTGATCCCTTTGGACGTATTCGGTGATGTCATGCTCAACTGGAGCGTGGGTGACCTAGGGGGAACCTTAATCGTCGCTCCTTTGCTACTGAGTTGGTATCGACCGGATTGGCAACAGTGGCGCGCATCGAGATGGGTCGAGTTTACATTGCTGTTCATTTCTGCCATTGGTTTGACTTGGGCCGTTTTCAACGGTTGGTTCACCTTACCTCAATCATCTTTGACATTCTTGCTGCTGCCATTCCTATTGTGGGGGGCATTCAGATTCGGTCCCGCTAGTTGCAGTTTTCTCAATGCGGCGATGATGGCAGCGGTGATCTGGGGAACGACCCACGGCCATGGACCGTTCGCATCTTCTTCGGCTACGGAGTCGTTGGTGTTGCTCCAACTGTTCACCTCGGTGCTAGTGGTTACCTCTCTGCTTGCCCTGATTGTCAATCAAGATCGTTTCCGCATTACCGATCAACTCCGACAAGAGGCGATCTTGCTGGAGAGCAAAGTAGAGGAGCGCACCGAAGCATTGAAAGCTGCGACTCTGGCGGCGGAAGCGGCCAGCCGAGCCAAGAGCGAGTTCCTCGCCAATATGAGCCATGAGATCCGTACGCCGATGAATGCTGTCATTGGTCTGAGTCAGTTGTTGCTTGATATGGAGCTGAGCGCCAAGCAGCGCGACTACTTAGGCAAGATTCAGAGCTCATCACAAGGTTTGCTCGGCATCATCAATGACATTTTGGATTTTTCTCGCATCGAGGCGGGAAAGCTTGAAATCGAGCAAGTAATGTTTGATCTGGATGAATTGCTAGATACCACGGCGAACCTATTTGCCTTGCGCGCCGAGCAGAAGGGGATCGAGTTAGTGTTTGACGAGGCAACCGATCTGCCGACGACATACATTGGCGACTCGCTACGTTTATCGCAAGTGCTCAGCAATCTGGTGGGCAACGCCCTTAAATTCACTGAGCACGGAGAGATTCAGGTCGGCATTCGAGGTGAGCGGCAGGATGGGCAGCGGATGCGGTTACATTTTTCGGTGCGTGACACTGGTATCGGCATGAGTGAAGAGCAACTGTCTCGTTTGTTCCATGCGTTCACTCAGGCAGACAGCTCGATCACCCGGCAATACGGCGGTAGTGGGCTGGGGTTGACGATCTGCCGGCGGTTGGTTGCCCTGATGGGCGGAGAGATCAGCGTGATCAGTGCGCTGGGGCAGGGGAGTACGTTCAATTTCTCGGTGTCGGTCAGGCTTGTAGAAGCCAATCCGCGCCGCCGGATTCCAGCAGATTTCGCTGGAATGAAGGCCTTGGTGGTCGATGACTGTGATGCTGCGCTAGTTTCGCTCAGTCATATTTTGGAGTCTTGGGGGGCGCTGGTGTCGGTTGCTCATGGGGCCGAAGAAGGCTTGCGAGAGCTGGCTCATGCGGTGACGCCGTTCAATTTGCTGCTGGTGGACTGGAAGATGCCGGGGATGGATGGCCTTGAGATGATCCGGTGTGTCCAGCAGCAGGTGGCACGCGGCGACATCATTCACGCGCCCATCGTCATTATGGTGACGGCACACGATCACGAGGATATGGTTGAGATGGCATCTGAAGTGCAGACGGATGCCATTTTGGACAAGCCGGTGACTCCTTCGCGCTTGTTCGAGGCCGTGGTCGGCGCGCGAGCTCAGGCAGCTAGCCATCTCGCTCATGAGCGGCGCCAGAGTAATCTATGGCCGATAGAACAGGCCGCGCCGATTCGCGGCGCGCATGTTTTATTGGTAGAGGATAATCTAACTAATCAACTGGTTGCGCGTGGGTTTTTGGAACGGTTAGGCGTGACGCTGGATATTGCCAATAATGGTCAGGAAGCGGTCGATATGATTGCGTTAGGTGGGCATTACAGCGCGGTATTGATGGATTTGCAGATGCCATTGATGGATGGTTTTGAGGCTACGCGACAAATTCGAGCCGAAGTGAAAAATCGTGATCTGCCGATTCTGGCAATGACGGCGGCCGCGATGACGCATGATAAAGATGCCACGATTGCGGCAGGGATGAATGATCACATTGCCAAGCCTATTGATTTCGCCAAACTTGTGCACGTCCTAGTGAAGTGGATCACCCCCGAGGTTAGGGCAGTGGCCTCGGTTGAGGCACATGCGGATCTATCAGAGCGCCCGTTTGAGTTGTCACCGCTGGAGCTAGCGAGTGCGGTCGAACAAATGGGCGGTGGTTGGGCGCTCATGCGTACCGTCTTGCTCAGTTGCCACGAAGACTTTTCGGGTGCTCATACCAAGCTCGAACAGCTACTTCATGCGGAAGACTTTAGTGCGGCCATGCGGCTGATTCACACGCTCAAGGGCTTGGCCGGAACCATAGGCGCGAAGAAACTTCAGCGTATTTGTACACTGTTTGAAGCTGAGCTGGATGCGGATCAAACGGATTCGCGTGCGGAGTTTGAGCATGAACTGACAGTTGTGTCGCGCGCTATCAATGCCTTTACGCAGAGCGAGGCTAGAAACTCGGCTGGTATGCCTGCATCTCAGGCCGTGGCACTGGACATGCTGTTGCCTCAGTTGCGTGAACTGGAAAGCTTGTTGGCGCAAAATCGGGTCAAGGCGAGGCCGTTAGCTGAAACGCTGGCTGGCCAATTGGCAGGAGCGCCACAGGCTGCACCGTTGGCCGAAATTGCAGGGTTGGCGAGACAGTTGAAGTTCCGTGAAGCATCGTTCAAACTCGATGCCCTGCTAAGACAGATGGGCGGTGAGTGAGCGTGGAAAACTTGGTAACCGTGCGGGCGCGAGTGTTGGTGGTTGACGATCTGCCGCTTAACATTGAAATTCTGAGTGAGGCATTGGAGCGTGATTTCGACGTTCAGTTTGCTACCTCGGGCAGTGAAGCGCTGGCACTGATCGAAAAAATGCCTCCGGATATCATTCTGCTGGATGTGATGATGCCTGACATGAATGGTTATGAAGTGTGCCGGAGAATCAAGGAGAATCCACTCAGTAGTCACATTCCAGTGATCTTCGTCACCGCCAAGACTTCCAATCGCGATCAGGAGTTGGGGTTCCAGGTTGGCGCAGTGGACTACATCACCAAGCCGTTCAGCCTCCCCATCGTTTGCGCCCGCGTTGCGATTCACGTCAATTTGAAGCGGGCCGAGGAGCGATTGGTGAATCTGGCTAACTTCGATGTGCTCACTCACCTACCCAACCGTTCGTTGATGCTTGATCGCTTACAACAGGGCATGGCGCAGGTTAGGCGGAATGACAGTTTGTTGGCGGTCTGCTTTATGGATCTGGATGATTTTAAGCCGATCAATGATCGTTATGGCCATAACGTAGGGGATGATCTGCTGGTGGCGATGGCGGGTAGATTGGGTGAGGCGGTGCGGGCGGGTGATACGGTGGCACGCATAGGTGGCGACGAGTTCATCATTTTGCTTTCAAGTTTGCGCGACCTGAACGAGGTCGAGCCAGCAGTGGATCGTATCCTGAAGGCGGTGGCCTTACCTTTCACGGTGCAGAATCTGGAGCTGACGGTGTCGGCCAGTATCGGTCTGACCGTTTTTCCATTGGACGAGGCCGATGGTGATGCTTTGTTGCGTCACGCAGACGCGGCGATGTATGAAGCCAAACAGCGCGGTCGTAATCGCTTCCACCTTTATGACAATAAGCTGGATCATCAGATTCAGCAACGTTACCGTGAGCAGGAGCGAGTCAAAGAGGCGCTTCATAATCAGGAATTCTGTTTGTACTACCAACCCAAAGTTAGTCTGCGCAGCGGCGAAGTGATTGGTATGGAAGCACTATTGCGCTGGCAACATCCAGAGCGTGGCCTAGTCGGACCTTATGAATTCTTACCCTTGGTTGAATCGACAGATCTGATCGTCGAAGTCGGAGAGTGGGTGCTGGATCACGCTCTGGCGCAGATTAGGCAATGGCAGCTCGCTGGATTTACCATTCCAGTGAGTGTCAATGTGGCGGCCCGGCAGATGCAGCAAGCCGAGTTCGTCGAGCATATCCGCGAGATACTGGCACGCTATCCTGATGTGCCAGCGATCTCCATCGAAATGGAGATATTGGAAACCGCAGCATTGGAGATCATTCGGGGTGCTCAGATTATTCGCAACACAGTGGATAGTTTGGGCATTACGTTTGCGCTCGATGACTTTGGTACGGGTTACTCATCCTTGGCTTATCTAAAGAAACTACCGGTGAGCACGCTCAAGGTCGATCAAAGTTTTGTACGCGATATGCTGCACGATAGCGAAGACCAAGCCATCATCGGTGGCATCATACAATTGGCCAAGGTGTTTAGACGCAAGGTGGTAGCCGAAGGGGTGGAAACGGCGGAACACGCCGCCAAGCTGTTGGAACTAGGCTGTGATTTTGCTCAAGGGTTCGGCATCGCCCGACCCATGCCGGGCGAGCAGGTGTTGGACTGGATTAGGGTCTGGCAGAGCGAGCACGGCAACATTGCCTGATCTCAATTCGGTACATCAAAAAATGCCACAGCCACGGCTTCTTCTCGCGTGCGCTTGAAAGGTGGCAGGCTTTGCCAGATGCGCTTGCCGTAGTGTTTTGAGATCAAGCGCGGGTCGCAGATCATCAGTACGCCGCGATCCGTTTCGTCGCGGATCAAGCGCCCAGCACCTTGCTTGAGGTTGATCACGGTGCGCGGCAACTGGTACTCCATGAAGGCGTTGCGACCTTGCTTGTTCAGCTCCGCGATGCGCGCTGCCAATACCGGATCGTCCGGCGGCGCGAACGGCAGCTTGTCGATCACCACCAGTGACAGCGCTTCGCCGCGCACATCTACGCCCTCCCAGAACGATTGGCTGCCCAGCAGCACCGCATTGCCATGCTCGCGGAAGCGCGACAACAGCTCGTTGCGCGAGCCATCTCCTTGCATCATCAGTGGGTATTTCAGATTTTTGCGGTCAAACTCGGCGACCAAGATTTCGTAGGCGCGCTGCATGGCACGCAGGCTAGTGAATAGCAGGAATGCACGTCCCTTGCTGGCTTCGATCAAGGGCAGGGCGGCTTGTACCACCGCCTCGGTGTAGCCTTCGCTGTTCGGCTCCGGCAGGGCTGGCGGTACGTAGAGCAGCGCTTGTTCCTGATAATTGAACGGGCTGTCCCAGCACTCGGTACGCGCTTCCA
This sequence comes from Ferriphaselus amnicola, assembly GCF_000974685.2. Classification (NCBI taxonomy): domain Bacteria; kingdom Pseudomonadati; phylum Pseudomonadota; class Betaproteobacteria; order Nitrosomonadales; family Gallionellaceae; genus Ferriphaselus; species Ferriphaselus amnicola. Next base: position 1,531,393 of record NZ_AP018738.1, on the reverse strand, counting down.
GCAAACCCATCTCGGCTTGGTAATGACCGAAATCCTGCTTCACCGCCAGTGTGGCCGAGGTGAAGATCCACGCGCGCGGATGGCCATCGATCTGCTTGGCGAAGATTTCGGCGATCGAAAGCGGCGTAGTGTTGAGCTGCATGGAGTGGTGGAAGATCTCCAGCCAGCGCACCTTGTCAGGCACGTCGCCGTCTTGCCATTGCTTCAGTTGCTGCGCCAAAGCTTGTGCGCGTTGCCAGCAACTCTCCAGACCTTCGCTGCGCTCGGCTTGTTTTTCCAGCAGTCCGGCGAGATGGTTCAGTTTTTCGTTCAGTGTTTTCAGTGCGGGCGAAAAGTCCTTGAAACTTTCCGTGGCGATGGCGGCTAGACGACCTTCTTTTTTGAATACCAGTCGCAAATCGCGCGCGGCTTTGTCCAGTGCGTCGGCGGCCAGCGGCAACGGTAAAAAGTCCTTGGCTGAGGTTGCGGCTTCCAGCCGAGCATCGCGTGCCAAGTCCATCAGTTGCGAGGTTGAGATGCTTTCACCGAAGAACAGACTTGCGGTTTCCGGTAGCTGGTGCGCCTCATCGAAGATGACGGTGTTGCAGGCGGGCAGGAGTTCCGCCACGCCTTCGTCGCGTAGCATCACATCGGCAAAGAATAGGTGATGGTTGACCACCACCACGTCGGCCTTCATCGCTTCTTTGCGCGCCTTGAGCACGAAACAATCCTCATGCTGCGGGCACTCCTGACCTAGGCAGTTATCGCGCGTCGAGGTGACTTGCATCCACACTGGCGCGTTCTCCGGCACGTCGGCCAATCCGCTCTTGTCGCCGGATTGGGTGATCTTCGCATACTGTGCGATCTTACCCAGATGGCGCACGTCCTCGCGCGTAGCGAATCGGCCATCCGACTGGGCACGCGCCAGATGGTAATGGCAGACGTAGTTGGATCGCCCTTTGAGCAGCGCCACGGATACCGGCGCTTGCAGTGCATCGCGCACTGTGGGCAAGTCTTTCTGGAATAGCTGGTCTTGCAGGTTCTTGGTGCCGGTGGAAATGATGACCTTGCCGCCTGCCAATAATGCGGGGACGAGGTAGGCAAAAGTCTTGCCAGTACCCGTACCTGCCTCGGCGATGAGTTGACCGTTGCTCTGGATCGCAGACAAGATGGCTTGCGCCAATTCGAGCTGTTGCGCACGTGGGCGGAAGCCGCTGATGTGTGCTGCCAGCGCACCCTCTGGGTCGAACAAGCTAGAAAGTTTTTCAGGCGAAATCAAGGTGAGCGTCGTCGGCAGCAAAGGTTGGCGATTTTACGCGATAGCGAGGGGCTGGGTGCGCGCTCTATTACGATTGACCGCTGGAATCTTCACCTTTACACTCACTAGGAGTAATCCTGAATGATAACTTCAGGAGCCGGAGGTCAACGAGGTGAGGGGATAGCGATGCGTATTTTTGATTGGTTGAAGAAACTTGGCGGTGGCGGGAATCCAGCAAGCTCTGACATGTCGGGTGAGTTGGTGTTCGATGCTGGTAAGGAAGAGTTCGGAGGCCTGAACTTCAAGACGGCGATCGATGCTCACATGAAGTGGAAGATGCGCTTGTCAGCCGTGATTGACGGTACCAGCACCGAACAGCTAGATCCTGATGTCATCGGGCGCGACGACCAGTGCGTGTTGGGCAAGTGGATCCACGGTGAAGGCGGCCGCAACTATGAGGACAGTATGTTGTTCTTGAAATTGCGAGATGATCACGCAACCTTCCATCGCTGTGCGGCCAATGTGTTGAGAGAGGCGCTCACTGGCGATAAGGAACAGGCTCGCATTATGCTGACTACGGGCGAATATTCGCGTGCATCGATGCACGTCACCAGTGCGCTAGCGAAACTTTACGCGCGCTACATGTCCTGATTATCTCTGCGCGCCGCTGATGCTCTGAAACAACTGCAAGCGGCGCGCGTCTATCTTTCCTTGCTTGACCGCCTCGGTCAGCGCACAGCCCGGTTCCGTCTGATGACGGCAGTTATAGAAGCGGCACTGTCCACGATAGGGCGAAAACTCCACGAATCCAGCCGCGATGTCGGTTTTGTCCAAGTGATGCAGGCCGAACGCTTGTACGCCGGGACAGTCGATTAAGCTACTCTGCGCATCCAGCCGGTATAGCTTTGCGTGGGTGGTTGTGTGCTTGCCGGAATCTAGCGCTGTCGAGATCTCGCGAGTGGCGGCTTGAGCATCCGGCAGCAGGGCGTTGATAAGAGTGGATTTTCCCATGCCGGACTGACCGACTAGTACGCTTTGATGACCTTGCAGTAGCGGTAGCAGCGGTGCAGCGTTTTCGAGCGCAGTCAGTTCCACGATGCGATAGCCGATGGCGCGATACGGCTCCAGTCGGACGCGAGCGGCTGCAGCTGCTTCGGCCAGGTCACACTTGTTGAGCACGATCAGTACATTCAGGTCTTGATCTTGTGCGGCGATTAGGCAGCGCGTTAGCAGTTCGTCGCTGAATGAGGGCTCGCTGGCGACGACGATGACGATTTGCGTCACGTTGGCGGCAATCAATTTTTCACGGAAGGCATCGGAGCGATGCAGCAGACTTGTACGAGGCAAGATGCGGTCGATCACCCCTTGCGAGCCGGTGGATTGATCGGACGTGGCTGCCGCCGTGCGCTGGATCTCGACCTGATCGCCACATACGGCCTCACTTTTTTTTCCGCGCGGCACACAGGCGATCGCTTCGCCATCCGGCAGTTTGACCAGATATTGGCGACCGAAAGCGGCGACGATCTGGCCGAGGATGGGCTGACTCACTTGAAGTTGTAATAACGGTTGAGGTAAGCGCCGAGGTGCTGCTTATCGTCTGCCGACAGCGTGATGCCAGCAGCGGCAGAGCAGGCCTCCATCTGCGTCAGCATCTGCTGCGCTGTGCCGACCTTGCGATTCGGACGGGTAAAGATCGCGCTGCCATCACCGCCCAGCATGGCGACGTGGCAACTGGAGCACTTGTTCTTGTCGAACAGTTTTTTGCCGGTGTCGGCATTGCCATTGGGGAAGGGGTTGGCTATTGCTGTGCTTGCCAGAGCCATGAACATCAAAGCGGTGAGCAGTCTCATATCGATTCTCCTTGTAAGGTTTGTAGATGGGCGATGCGTGCCAGCGCGGGCGGGTGCGAATCGTAGAACGTGGAGTAGAGCGGGTCGGGGGTCAGCGTGGCTGCGTTGTCCTGATACAGTTTGACCAGTGCGCTGCTGAGGTCTCGTGCATTAGTCTGGGCAGCAGCGTAAGCATCGGCCTGGAACTCGTGGCGGCGTGAAAAAGCCGAAGACAGTGGGTGTAGCAAGAAGCTGAACATCGGCATCACCATGAAGAACAGCAGCAATGCCAGCGCCGTGGAGGCTGCCTGTCCTGAGCTTGACGAAGGGGTGACACCCAAGCCCAGATAGAACCAATCCGAGTGCATCAGTTGCGCCAATACCCACAAAAAGACGAGGCTGAGTGCGAACGTCAGCACGATACGTTGTACCACATGGCGGCGCTTGAAGTGACCGAGTTCATGTGCCAGAACGGCCTCGATCTCGGACGGCGACAGGCGTTGCAGCAAGGTGTCGAAGAACACGATGCGCTTGGTTTTTCCGAAGCCGGTGAAATAGGCGTTGCCGTGCGAGCTGCGGCGCGAGCCGTCCATCACGAATAGCCCGCTGCTGGTGAATCCACACTTGGCTAGCAGCGCCTCGATGCGTGATTTCAGCACCTCGTCCTGCATGGGCTGAAACTTGTTGAACAGTGGTGCGATGAAGCTGGGGTAGATGAACAAGATCAAAAGGTTAAAGGTCACCCACACCGTCCATACGTACAGCCACCAGTCTTCGCCCATGCGATCCATCAGCCACAATACGCCGTAGAGCAGCGGCAGGCCGAGCACAGCGCCGATCAGCGTCCCTTTGAGGGCATCGACCAAGTACAGCGCGAATGTCATTTTGTTGAAGCCGAAGTGGGATTCGATGACGAAGGTGCGATACAGACCGAACGGCATTTCCAACAGAGAGGTCAGCATCATCACGGAAACGATGATGGCCATGCCCAGTGCGATGGGCGAGTCGAATCGACTTTGCCAGAAATCAGCAATGAACTGGATGCCGCCGCCCAAGGTGAAGGCGAGCAGCACTAAACCATCGAAACTGCTGGCGAACAGGGCAAGTTGGGTCTTGGCTGCGGTGTAGTCGGCCGCCTTTTGGTGGGCGTCCAGTGTGATACGTTCCTGAAAAACAACGGGCACCGCAGCGCGGTTACGGGTGACATGCGCCAGATGACGGCGTGCTAGCCATAGTTTTGCGCCAGTCGTGAGCAGCAGGGCAATGACAAACAATAGCGAGAATTGGGAGGCAGTCATGGAATTCCGTGGTCGCGGCGGATGGGCTTATGCCACAATACGCGCCGAACATTTTTTACTCAGGGCGGCAGATTATGGCACAGAATCAGAATCATCTAATATGGCTGGATATGGAAATGACCGGTCTTTCCCCAGAAAACGACCGCATCATCGAGATCGCCATGGTGATCACTGACGGCAATCTGGAAACAGTCGCCGAAGCGCCGGTGCTGGTAGTGCATCAGTCGGACGCGGTGCTGGATGGTATGGATAACTGGAACAAGTCCACTCACGGAAAATCAGGCCTGATCGATAAGGTGAAGGCTTCCGCGTTGAGCGAGGCTGAGGTCGAAGTGCAGATGCTGGCGTTCCTTAAAGAGTATGTGCCCGCGCGGACTTCGCCGATGTGCGGCAACTCCATTTGCCAAGATCGCCGTTTCATGGCGCGTTGGATGCCTGCATTAGAAGACTATTTCCACTATCGCAATCTCGACGTCAGCACACTCAAAGAACTAGCCCGTCGCTGGAAGCCGGAAGTGGCACAAGGATTGAAAAAACACGGCAAGCACGAGGCGTTGGCCGACATTTACGAATCTATCAACGAAATGAAGCATTACCGTGAGCATTTCATCAAGCTTTAGTGGTTCTCATTCGATGTTCGGATGTCAGCTTAAGGGGTAAATATGCTGGGTCTTGCAATTAAGCGATGGAATTCTCTGGGTGTGCAGACCAAGCTGCACATTTTGATTCAGGGTACTCTGATCATTATTTTTCTGGTTTCGATGGAGTGGGTGATCGCCCGCTTTGAGGCGGAAATTGCACGAACAGCAGAAGCGCGAGCCGATGAGACCGCCGATGGGCTGATCAATGGTATGAACCTATTGATGCTGACCGGTGGGATATCGGATCCAGCGAATCGCCAGTTGTTGTTAAGCAAGATGCAGCAATCGGAGGGCATTCAAGAGCTACGCATCATTCGTGGTAAAAGTGTCGTTGAGCAATTTGGGCCGGGGTTGCCTGAAGAGCGGGCGGTCGATGAGATGGATCGTGAGGTGCTGCGAACGGGCAAAGTGCAGTTCAAACGCTTGGACGCCGATGGCGGTTTACCTCGGCTGCGCGTGGTCGTGCCCTTCATCGCACTCACCAACTTCAAGGGAACCAACTGTCTTTCTTGCCATAACACGACCGAGGGTAGCGTGAACGGTGCTGCCAGCGTTATCGTGGATTTGTCGCGGGAAGAGGCTGAGCTGGAGAATATTAAGCAGTGGTTGTGGTTAGGTCACATTGTTATCCAGATCGTGCTTTCCATCATCATCTCGTTGTTTGTGCGAGTGTTGATCGTGAAGAATATCGCTCAGCCGGTTCGAAAGTTGCAGTTGGCGATGGCGGAGATTCAGCGAGAGCAAGACCTTTCTAGGCGTGCGGATGTGGACGAGCGAAATGCAGACATCGGCGAGATGGCGCGCAGCTTTAATGCGCTGCTGGAGAGCTTGCAGCAGGCGAATGCCCGCTTGGATCTATTCGGTAGAATGTTCCACAGTAGCGGTGAGGGCATTTTGATCACCGATGAGCATCGTAGGATCGTCGCGGTCAATCCAGCGTTTACTGACATCACCGGCTATACCGCAGAAGAGGCGATCGGTAACAATCCCAAGCTGCTACGTTCGGGTACGCAGTCCGCCGCGTTTTACCGTGAGATGTGGTCAAGTATCGATACCACTGGGCAGTGGCACGGAGAAATATGGAATCGGAAGAAGAGTGGGGTGGTCTATCCCCAGTGGTTGGCAATTGGCGTGGTGAAGAATCATAAGGGTGAGGTGCTCAACTATATCGCCTTGTTCTCAGACATTACCAAACGCAAGGAAGCTGAACAGAGGATCGAGTTCCTTGCGCATTACGACTCATTGACCAAGCTACCTAATAGGGCGTTATTTGCCGATCGTTTAGGGCAAGAGTTACGTGCCGCTCAACGTAGTGGGAAACGAGCCGCTTTGATGTTCCTTGATCTAGACAAATTCAAAACTATCAACGACACCATGGGGCATCTTGCGGGCGACCAGTTACTCCAATCTGTCGCGCAGCGCTTGTTATCCTGCATCCGTCAAACGGATACCGTTTGTCGTCAAGGTGGGGATGAGTTCCTGGTCCTGCTGACGGAGGTGGAGGCTGCAGAGGATGTGGCGCGGGTGGCGCATAAAATTATTACGGCCATGTCGGAGCCTCATCTAGTCAGCGGGAGCGAACTGATCGTCACGTTCAGTATCGGCATCAGCCTCTATCCCGACCATGGGCAGGATGGCGAAGAAATGATTAAGCATGCTGATGCCGCGCTATATATGGCTAAAGAGTCTGGGCGAAACAACTATAAGTTTTACCAGTGACAGCACGCCGCTGTTTCTGACGATATGCCCCATCTTCTGGTCGATATTTCCTCACATGGTTACGGTCATGTCAGTCAGACCGCGCCGGTAGTCAACGAGCTGGCGCGGCGTATTCCCGATCTGAAAGTCACGCTGCGCACCGGCGCTCCGCCTACGTTGCTGGCGCAGCGTTTTCAGTGCGAGTTCCTGCACATCCCACTAACGCTCGATTTTGGCATGAAGATGGTCAGTGCCATCGAGGTTCAGGTCGAGGCGAGTCATGCGGCTTATAAAGCGTGGCACACCGGCTGGGATGATCGAGTGGCGCATGAGGCGCGGGCGATGCGTGAACTGAGTCCCGATTTGTTGCTCGCAAATGTTCCGTATCTGTCTTTGGCGGCGGCCAAGGTGGCAGGGGTGCGCGCCGTTGCGATGTGCTCACTGAATTGGGCTGACATCTATCGCCACTATTGTCGCGGGCTGGTGGGTAGTGACGTTATCCATCGCCAGATGCTCGATGCCTATGGTCAAGCTGAGGCGTTTTTGCGAATTCAGCCGGCGATGCCGATGAGCGATCTGCCCAATCTGCATAGCGTTGCTTGCATCGCCACGCCGGGTCGAGCTCTGCGGGCAGAGTTGGCGCAGAGACTGCAACTTGAACGGGGGGAGCGCTGCGTCCTCGTGGCAATGGGGGGCATGGAGTTTCGTCTGCCGATGGAGCGCTGGCCTAGACTGAGTGGAGTTCGCTGGCTAGTACCGGCTGCTTGGGGTGTCGAGCGTAGCGACACCATCGCGTTCGATACTTTGGAGATGTCCTTCAGTGACTTGCTGGCTTCATGCGATGCTGTGCTGACCAAGCCCGGTTACGGTACGTTCGCCGAAGCCGCTTGCGTGGGTGTTCCCGTGCTTTATGCCGCTAGACGAGATTGGCCAGAGTCGCCCTATTTGGTGGAGTGGCTGGAACGCCATGTGCCGTGTCTGGAAGTGGAGCATGCTCATTTGCAAAATGGCGCGCTGACCGATCAACTTCATACGCTGTGGTCGTCATCCCTGATTGGGGTGGCGCAGCCCACGGGCATCCATGAGGCAGCCGAGTACCTCGCCCGGCAGTTGGAAATGAGTATTAGTAAATCCTGATATACTGCGCGAGCGGCGAAATAGTGCGCCGAAGAGCTATTACCAGATCAGGAGGTCGTATGATTCATCCCGCGAATGATGCCGAAAAGAAGCTAGCGCAGGCGCCGCATAATCTCTTTATTAGTAGTGTGTTCATGTTCGATCTGCTGATGACCCCAGCGGCTATCGCTATCAACATCGGCATGTATGGATTACTACTGCCGTTGACCTTGTCTTTGTCCGTTGTCGCATATATCTACAAGCGTAGCCGAGCATCTACTCACTCAGCGTACGCCGCAGCGCATTGGCAATTGGCGTTCCGTCGCTGCCTGTGGTTGATGGCGGGCTACGCAGTGTCGGCGACCTTGATATTCCTAGCTTGGTTGGTCAGCCTGACAACGCAGGCATCGATGCAACACATCCTGTGGACAGCGCTGACACGCATCGCCATTCTGCCCACCCTGCTCGCCGTGATGGTGACTTTGGTCATGGAAGCCGGCGCAATGTCGCAAGCCTCCAAGGGTGAAGGAATCGGTAAGTAGGCTTCAAGCTGTTTGAGTGCTGAGTGCTAAGGAATCTCTGCCTGATGCATGCGTGAGAGGATGATGCCGGTCTTTTTCATCAATCCTTTTGCTTCGCGGTGCTTGTCGTAATAGCGCGGGTTCGGCACCATCGCAGCGAGCCTAGCGGCCTGTTCAGGGCCGAGTTGGGCTGCGCTACTGCGGTAGTAATGCCGCGCCGCCGCTTCCGCTCCGAACACGCCGTTGCCCCATTCGATCACGTTCAAATAGATTTCCAAGATGCGCCGCTTGCTCATCATATTTTCCAGCATCAGCGTGATCGCCGCCTCTTCCAGCTTGCGAAAGGGTGACCGTGCCCCAGACAGAAACAGGTTCTTGGCGAGTTGCTGGCTGATGGTCGAGCCGCCCGCGACGATCTTGCCCTTCTTCAGATTCTTCTCGTAGGCCTTCTCGATGCCGTCCCAGTCGAAGCCCTCGTGATCCACGAACTTGGCATCCTCGGAAACGATCAGCGCGCGCTTGAGATTGTTGGATATCTTGGCATAAGGCACCCACTGGTGTTTCAGTTCGGCGTCGGGATTCTTGTTCTGCATGATCTCCAGCCGGTCTTCCATGAAGGCGCTGGTGGACGGATTGTGGTCGCGCCACCACCAGACGTGGGCGAAGATCCACAACTGATAGACCAGCAACAGCAGGAACAGCAGCGCGAAGAGGCGCCAGACCCAGTACCAAATACGCATCTCAGCCCCGCAGCGCCGCCAGCACCGGCACAGTGTCAGGGCGCACGCCGCACCAGATGTAGAAGGCCTCGGCGGCTTGTTCGACCAGCATTCCTAGTCCGTCGGCGACCTGCGCAGCTCCTTGCTCGCGAGCGAAGCGCATGAACGGCGTCTCGCGGCCATACATCATGTCGTAGGCCAAGGCGCCGGGGGCGAAAATGCCGGGGGGCAGCGGCGGCAACTCGTCGGACAAACCGCTGGAGGTGGCGTTAATGACCACATCGAATTGCTGACCGGACAGGGCTTCATAACCGCAACCCGTGATGCGGTCAGCGTTAAACCTCGATGCCAGCTCAAAAGCTTTGTCTTCAGTGCGATTGGCAACCACAAGCTTTGCTTCTGCATTCAGTAGCGGGAGCGCAACTCCGTAAGCGGCGCCGCCTGCCCCCATCAGTAATACGCGCTTCCCACTCAGCACCACCTTGAGATTCTGCTGGATGTCCTGTACTAGTCCGATGCCATCGGTGTTGTCGCCAAAAATCTGACTATCGTCAAGAAAGGACAAGGTATTTACTGCTTTTGCCAGTTCGGCCTCGATCCTAGCTCGCTGTTGCGAGCTGACCAGACGATATGCCTCAAACTTGAACGGCACCGTGACATTGCAGCCTTTGTAACCCTCCGCACGCAGTCGTTCGATGGTCGCGGCGAAGCCGTCCAGCGGGGCTTCGATGGCTTCGTAGCTGATGTCCTGACCGGTCTGTTCGGCGAACATCTTATGGATCAACGGCGATTTGCTGTGCGAGATGGGGTGGCCGATCACGGCGTAACGGTCAGTCATGGTGCGTATCAGTCGGGTGAATGGCGCGGATTATAGCGGATTGCAGCCAGACCGCCGGTCAGCGCCATCGTCCACACGATGGTCGCGCCCGTCGGTAGGTCTTGCCAGACCGAAAGCCACAAGCCCAGCACATAGCCGATGCTGCCGATGGCGAAGGCGATCACTAGGCGGTTTCGCATCAAAGTGCGGGTTGCCAGTGCGGGGACGATCAGGCTGGCGAATACCAGATACACGCCGACCAGTTGCACCGAGGCAGTGACGGCGAGGGCGAACAGGGCGTAGAAACCGAAATGTCCCAGTCGCTCGCCAAAAGTGCGCAAGGCGGCGAGGACGACGGCAGAAAGCACAGCGACGGCGGTGAGCTGGCCGTGGTTGACCCAAAGAATCTGCCCGACCAGCAAGTCCTTGAGATGTTCGCCTGCGTGTACGTCGCGGCTCATCAGCAGGATGCCACCGCTGGCGGCGAGCACGAACAGCAGGCCGATGCCCGCCTCGCGCGCGGCCAGTGGCCAGCGTTCCAGTGCTGCTAACAGTGCAGCACCCAGCAAGGCGCTGGCGACGGCGCACAGTTGCAGCGCTAGAGGTGAATGCTCCAACTCGAACAATCCCGCCGCGATCACGCCCAGCCCAGCCATCTGGGCGATGGCGAGGTCGGCAAAGATCACGCCACGTTGCAGTACGCGCATCCCCAGCGGAATGTGCGTGGTCAGCACCAGCAGCCCGGCGAGCAGGGCGGGGTAGAGTAGGCTCCAGTCGTCGAGCGTCATTTCAGCCCCGCCAGCAAGCGCGTCAGCGTATCGTCGAACAGCCCGTACAAGTCCTTGGCCACGCCATCACCACCCACGGTGAATGGCAATTCCACCGATGGAATGTGCGCGCGTTCGGCCAGCCATTCGGACGGACGCGGGCTTTGGTAGGCGGCGCGCAGCACCATACGCACCGGCTGGGTCTGCAATTTTCCCAGTACCGTGGCGAGATGTGCGGCGCTGGGCTCCATGCCGGGCTTGGGTTCCAGAGCGACGATTTCTTTCATCCCCAGCCAGTTTTCCAGATAGGGAAAGCCTTTGTGCTGCACGGCGATGGGCTGGCCTTTCAGTGGTGCAGCCTGTTTTTCCCAGCGGGCGATAGCGGCTAACCAGTTCTGATGGAAGCTGGCGTGACGCTGTTGGTAGCTCGCTGCATTAACGGGGTCGAGCTGCGCCAGTCGTTGCGCCAACGCCTGTGCGATGGGCAGATAGTTGCGCGGGTCGAGCTGGATGTGCGGATTGCCACCGGGATGGACATCACCTTCTGAACGATCGAGTCGGGTCGGCACATCCATCATGGTGACGTAAGCCGCTGCCTCGAATGCGCCGAGTTGTCCGGGCTGGATGGCGGGATTGGCCGATTCACGCAATACCACCGGCAACCAGCCGACTTCCAGTTCCGCGCCGGTGCAGATGCGCAGGTCGGCACGCCGTGCTTTGGCGATCAGGCTAGGGCGGGCCTCGACGCGATGCGGATCTTGTGTGCCGACCGTGGCGCTGTAGATGCTGGTCTTGTCGCCCGCCAGTTCCTGCGCCAGCGCCGCCCACTCTGGTTCGCAAGCGAAGATATTGAGCGCCTGGGCAGGCAGGGCCAATGCCCACGCCAGAAGCAGTAAAGAGAGTCTTTTCATGTTGGGCTCCTAGTAGCCGTGCGCGCCGTGTGCGCCCAAGCTCATTAAATATTGCAGGAACATCTGGTTGTCCGGCAGCGCTAGTCGTGACTGGTCGCGAGCGAATTGCAGACGCAGGCGCGAGAATTCACTGGGGCTGTAGTCGAACATCACGCTGGTGCGGCGCGGGGTGTAGCCGTAACTGCTGATGACGTTGGCGGCGTTGAGCGCGCCCACCGTCGCCGTACCCGGATCGAGCTGGTCGTAGCGCACACCGACGCGCCATTCCGGCATGAACTTGTACACGCCTTGCAGATACCAGCCGCTTTGCGTCACGGCGTAGCTGTCAGTGGTGGCGAGGTTGTAACTTAGCAAGCCGCTTTGCTGGCGGCGGAAATATTCGCCTTGCAGCTTGAGGCTGGTGCTGGAACTGTTGCCGTCGGGCGCGTACTTCCATACGAAGTCCACGCCGCCAGTGCGCACGTCACCGGTGAACGCATCGGTCACGCCGCCCGGTGTGCCGAGCAGATCGGGCACGCCCGCGCTTTGCCAGTCACTCTGTTGCGTCTGGTGCAGCGACGCCCCCACGCGCCAGTTGTGACTCGCGCCCACATCGCCGCCGACATGGGCGAACAGCACGCCCGCGCCGGAGCCGTTCTTGGTTCGATCCGAGCCGGGAAAACCACGACCGCGCGCCAGTTCGGCACCCAGTTCAACAAACGTGTCGGTGGGTGCCAGCCATTTGAGCTGGATGCCATCTTCGCCTAGTTGGTTGTTCCACAGAGAGCGATAGACTAGCGGTTGATCGACGAAATCCCAAGCATGAGCGTGAACCTCATTCAAATAGCCCAAGCCGGAGAAGAAGCGGCCGAAGCGCAGCTTCACCCCGTTGCCCAGCGCCGTGGTGTCAATAAAGGCGTTCTCCACCGACACGCCACCTGCCGCGCCCAATGCCAGCGTGGCGACACCGCGAAAGCGTGGGTCGATGCTGGCGCTGAAGCCCAACTCGGACTCACCCAGATTGAATCCTTGCGAAGCAGGAGAGTGCGCAGACATGGCAAATCCGGTGGGCGGTATCGCGGGATCGAGTTGCAGATTGCCGTAGGTTCCCGCCAGAATCAGCGAAATGGCGGGGTTGTAGGCGCTGGCCGCTGGCTCGCTGCGAACCTGCGCCACAGGTGCGGCTACGGGCATTTCGGCTGCTCGCTGTTCGGCCTGTTGCAAGCGCGACTCAAGTTGCTCCAGCCGTTGCTGGTAATTTTCTTTCAGTTGTTTTAACTCATCGCGCAAGGTGCGCAGTTCTTCGTCGCTGGCGGCGACGGCATTGAGTGGCGCGCACAGGGCCAAGCCTAGCAATAGGTAATGCTTCATGATATTCCCCGAAAAAATGAAACGATGTGCCCCAGCAGGGACGCGGTTCAGATGGACATCAGGGGCGAGGCGGGCGGTGCGCGCGCAGAGGCGGCAAGTACAGAGATGGAACGGAATTCAACGTGCGGCGCGGGGGCGACTGCTTCGCGCAGCGCCAGTATCGGCGGCAGAGACGGCACGCTGATCGGTGCGCTGCCAAGTTGCGCGTAAGCCGCGCACAGCTCGCACGGTGCATCGTGCGGCAACGATTGCTGCTGCTCCGCCAGCGTATGCGCGATGCCATGCGCCAAGCCGCCTTGCTGTACGAACAGCAGGGCGAAAGCGAGCAGCAGGATCAGGCGGATACGTTTCATGGCGGAGCACCATAACAAAGTATCTAGGTTCTGGCAATGTGGCGACACCGCCCCTTGCTCTGGGCGTAGTGCTTATTTTTCCTCAGTCACGAAGCCAATGCCTCGACCGCTGGGGTGGGGCTCTTGAAGGTTTGTAATCTATCGATCAAAAAACTTAACTACTTTCGAGTCACCGTGCCACGGGATACTCGTTGAGCAACTGATCGTCCTCATCGTATATTTCCAGTTTGTAGCGCAAGCCCGCTTTTGAGAAGTGATGCGAAAGATGGATGCACACATCAGTCAGGGTGGGATACGTCTCGCTGTCAGCACGAACGAGGTATTCCGCTGCTCCAGCACGTTCAAGGGTTATGTGCGCATCAGCGTGCCATATGCGGACATACTGCCCAGTTTCGTAGTGTTGGGAGTCTCTAACTTCCGAAGCAAGCCCCTCGCGATTGAAGTGCGCCGACAACGTGGCTGGTAACCACTCAGTCAGCAGAGTGCCGTTGACGTAGAACATTCTTCACTAAACCTCTTCGGGTGGAAGTTGAAACCCTATTATGAGCGCGTGTTGGGTGTTATTTACGCTTTACCAGGCTGCGCACCTGGAAACCATTCAGTGTGCTGGTTGCCGCCGCGTCCCCAATACGTGACACGCTGGTCAACTAGAAATGCAATGTAACCTTGAACACCGGCGTTAATCGCTCGCTGGGTGAAATCGCGGAAATGCTGACCATTTTGTTGGCTGTCGAGAATCGCAGCGCGAAGTCCAACAAGATCGAACTCACTTGCTACCGAAGGCAGTCCCTCATAGTTGATCGGGGTCTTTAAAACCCCGCATGAGGCGCTGTAATAGGTCATTTGCAGCGCCACATAATCGACGTGGTAATACTCAACGCCCGTTTCTACTAACCTACGAACAACCTCTGGAAAAGGAATGCTTCCATTAAGGGTTGCGTGGGCAGCTTCAGCAACAATGTTTGATTCCATTTGTTCCAATTTTCTACGGGGATAAGTGCACCGAAAAATGAGTCTTGAGCCAATGGCGCAATGCTGTATTCATGATCGAGGCGGTATGGGCCGTTCGGTGATGCCGACGGTTGCGCGGGAGTTGAGGTTGAAAATTGCAGGTAAGTGCCACAGGCTAGTGTCCGCAAAGCGAGCATTAGCCTGTGGTCAAACCCTGCCGGTCAGCGAACGACTTCCTTCAACTGTTCGAGAATGGCCGGGTTCTCTAGCGTCGAAGTGTCCTGCGTGATCTCTTCGCCCTTGGCGATGGCACGCAGCAGGCGGCGCATGATCTTGCCGGAGCGGGTCTTGGGCAGATTCTCGCCGAAACGGATCTCGTCCGGTTTGGCGATCGGGCCGATCTCCTTGCCCACCCAGTTGCGCAGCTCTTCCGCCAGTTTCTTGACGGCAGCAGCATCAGCCGGCCGTGCACCCTTGAGCACCACGAAGGCGACCACGGCCTCGCCCTTGATGTCGTGCGGTTTGCCGACCACAGCGGCTTCAGCGACCAACGGATTGGCGACCAGCGCGGACTCGATCTCCATCGTGCCCAAGCGGTGACCAGAGACGTTCAGCACGTCGTCGATACGTCCCATGATCCAGAAATAGCCGTCGGCATCGCGGTGCGCCGAGTCGCCCGCCAGATACGCGCCCTTCATCTCTTCAGGGAAATAGCTCTTCTTGTAACGCTCGGGGTCGCCCCAAATGGTGCGGATCTGCGAGGGAAACGGCTTCTTGATGACCAAGAAACCGCCGTGTTGATCGTGTACCTCATCGCCCGCCTCGTTGACGATGGCGGCCTGGATGCCGGGCAGGGGCAGGGTGCAGGAGCCGGGCTTGATCGGGGTCGCGCCGGGCAGCGGCGAGATCATGTGGCTGCCGGTCTCGGTCTGCCACCACGTGTCCACGATGGGGCAACGGCCTTGGCCGACCACGTTGTAATACCACATCCATGCTTCTGGGTTGATCGGCTCGCCGACCGAGCCCAGCAGGCGCAGGCTGGACAGGTCGTATTGCTTGGGCAGGTCGCCGCCCAGCTTGATCAGTGAACGGATGGCGGTCGGTGCGGTGTAGAAGGTGGTGACCTTGTGGTCTTGGATCATCTTCCAGAAGCGGCCTGCGTCCGGGTAGGTCGGTACGCCTTCGAACACGACTTGGGTCGCGCCCAGCGCCAGTGGGCCGTAGGCGACATAGCTGTGTCCAGTGATCCAGCCCACGTCGGCGGTGCACCAGAACACGTCGGTCGGCTTGTAGTCGAACACCCACTGGATGGAAGTCATCGCACCCAGCAGATAGCCGCCGGAAGAATGTTGTACGCCCTTCGGTGTGCCCGTCGAGCCGGAGGTGTAGAGGATGAACAGCGGATGTTCAGCGCTGACCCATTCCGGCTCGCACACGGAGGACTGGCTGTTGAACAAGTCGTGCCACCAGATATCGCGGTCATCATCAAGCTCGATACTTGCGCCAATGCGGCGATAGACGATCACACTGTGCACGCTTTCGCATCCATCCATGGTCAGAGCCTCATCAACCGCGGGCTTTAGTGGCATGGCACGACCGCCTCGGAACTGGCCGTCAGCAGTGATGATGGCGACGGCTTGCGCATCTGTGATGCGCTCATGTAGGCTTTTCGAAGAGAAGCCGCCGAATACGACTGAGTGGATCGCGCCGATACGCGCGCAGGCTTGCATCGCCACTACTGCTTCCACGCTCATTGGCATGTAGATGATGACTCGGTCGCCCTTCTTGATGCCGCGAGATTTTAGGCCGTTGGCGAACTGGCAGACACGGCCATGCAACTCACGGTAGCTCACACGGGTCACTTTACCGTCGTCGCCCTCGAAGATGATTGCGGTCTTTTCGCTCTGAGTGGCGAGGTGGCGATCCAGACAGTTGTAGGAGACGTTCAGCAGGCCGTCTTCGAACCACTTGTAGAACGGCGCGTTGCTCTCGTCCAGCACCTTGGTGAATGGTTGCTTCCAGTCGATGTTCTTGCGCGCGAGGTCTGCCCAGTAACCGGAATAATCAGCCTCGGATGCTGCCACCATCGCCTTGTATGACTCCATGCCGGAGACATTGGCCCGCGTCGCAAATTCGGCAGAAGGCGGGAAGACGCGGGTTTCGTGCAAGACGGATTCGATGCTGTTTGACTCGGACATGTGGACTCCTCTGAAGATCGAAGGTGGTTATAGTTGTAAGGGGGTGCAGTGTAATGGCTTAGAACGGCAGATTCAACGCCGGATTGACACTTAATAGAGCGCGACGGAAGTCATTCTTAACGCGCTGTAAGGAAACAGCATTATCTGCCTCGAAACGGAGCGTGATGACCGGTGTGGTGTTGGATGAGCGCATCAATCCGAAGCCATCGTCGTACTCCACGCGCAGCCCGTCGAGAGTGATGATTTCTATCGCATCGGTGAATTTTGCGTGCTGCTTCATGTGCTCGATCAGAGCGAAATTTTCGCCTTCCCTGAGTTTGAGGTGCAGCTCCGGTGTGCTCATCGCATCAGGCAGGCTGTTCAGTGTGGCGCTCGGGTCGGCGACTTTGCTCAGGATCTCCAGCAGGCGTGCGCCGGTGTAGAGCGCGTCGTCGAAGCCGTACCAGCGCTCCTTGAAGAACACATGGCCGCTCAGTTCACCCGCCAGCAGCGCGCCGGTCTCGCGCATCTTGGCTTTCATCAGCGAATGGCCAGTCTTCCACAAGGTGGGTTGGCCGCCGTGCTGGCGTATCCAGCCTGCAAGGTGGCGGGTGGATTTCACGTCGTAGATGATCTCCGCACCGGGATTGCGATTCAGCACATCGGCGGCGAATAGCATCAACTGCCGATCCGGGTAGATGATCTTGCCGTCCTTGGTGACCACGCCGAGGCGGTCGCCGTCGCCGTCGAAAGCGAGGCCGATCTCGCTGTCGTTGCGCTTGAGTGCGGCGATCAGGTCTTGCAGATTGTGCGGTTCGGATGGGTCGGGGTGATGGTTGGGGAAGTGGCCGTCCACCTCGCAGAATAATTCAGTGACTTCACAGCCCAGTTGCCGGTACAGCTCGGCGACGAACGCCCCAGCCACGCCGTTGCCGCAATCCACGGTCACCTTCATCGGGCGCACCAGCCGGATGTCGCCGACGATGCGAGCGTAGTATTCCGCCGCGATGTCATGCCGCGCGTAGCTACCGTTGCCGTGGGTGAGGTCGCCGCGCTCTATGCGCAGGCGCAACTGCTGGATGGCCTCGCCCGACAAGGTCTCGTCCGCCAGCACCATTTTGATGCCGTTGTACTCCGGCGGATTGTGGCTGCCGGTGATCATCGCCGCGCAGTGCGTGCCGAGCTGGTAGGCGGCGAAATAGGACATGGGCGTGGCGACCTGGCCGATGTCGATCACGGCTATGCCGCTTTGCCGGATGCCGCGCGCCAGCGCTTCGGAGAACTCCGGCCCAGACAAGCGGCCATCGCGACCGATCACGATACTGTGCTGGCCGCGTGCCACGGCTTCCGAACCTAGGGCGTGACCGATCAGTTCTACGATCCCAGAAGTCAGCGTCTTGCCGACAATGCCGCGTATGTCGTAGGCCTTGAAGATCTCGCGCGGCAGGCTGATGGTCATCACTTGTCGGCCCGGATGGGCAGCAAGGGGAGGATGCGGTCAGGTGGCAGTTGTTTCATGCAGTTGAAATGTCCCAGCGGGCACTCGCGTTTGAAGCAGGGGATGCAGGGCAGGTCGAGCTGGATGACTTGGGCAGCAGCGGACAATGGCGGCGTGAACTGCGGGCTGCTGGAACCGAAGATAGCGACCATCGGGCGATCCAGCGCCGCCGCTAGGTGCATCAGCCCAGAATCGTTGCTGACCACAACATCGGCGCAGGCGAGCAGGGCGATTGCATCACTTAAGTCGGTCGCGCCACACAGGTTGCGGCAGGTGTCGCCGCTCAGTCGCACGATCTCGTTGCCCACTGGCTGATCCTTGCCGGAACCTAGCAGCCAGACGGCATAGCCGCGCTGGTGCAGCGTTTGTGCCAGTTCGCCGTAATAGGCTTCTGGCCAGCGCTTGGCTGGGCCGTATTCCGCACCGGGGCAGAAGATGGCGATGGGCTGGTCCTGCGTCAATCCCAGTTTTTGCAGTGCACGCTGGCGTTGTTCGGCGCTGATTTCCAGATGTGGATTCGGCACTGGGCGTTGAAGGGTGTCGCCGCGCGCTTTGGCTAGGTAGGCGAAGCGTTCCACCATGAACGGCAATACGGTCTTGTCCAGCTTGCGAGCATCGTTGAGCAGGCCGTAGCGGGTCTCGCCGACGAAGCCGGTGCGTAGCGGTATCTTGGCGAAGAACGGCACCAGTGCGGACTTCAACGAGTTGGGCGTGACGATGGCCTGATCATAATGCGCGGCGCGCAGGGATTTCCCAAGTGTGCGGCGCTGGGAGAGTTGCAGCGCGCCGTGCGGAAACGGATTGACAATGACATCGTTCACCTCGGGCATCAGTCGCAGCAGCTTTTCCGTCCAAGGAGGCGCGAGGATGTCGATCCGCACCTGCGGATGGCGTTGCTTGAGCCGTTGTAGCATCGGCTGCATCAACATGCAGTCGCCGACCCAGCTAGGCGCAATGACGAGGATTTTTCTCATGAGGGGCGGGTAGCTCGAGGCGGATAGTGGGTAGCAAAACCGAATTGGCTACGGGCTACTCGCAACGAGCTACCGGCTTAGTGATGTCCCTTGGGCAGTTCGCCGACGAACTTATACAGTGTGCCGCAATACGGGCAGCGTACTTCGCCAGTCTTCTCGACGGCCAGCGCGACGCGTGGATGGTTGTTCCACAAGGACACCGACGGGGTGGGGCAGGTCAGCGGCAGGTCGGCGGCGGTGACTTCAACGACGGATTGAGCGGTCATGCGTTTTCTCCTTAAACGTGTGCGAGCCAGTTGGCGTATTTATCGTTTTTCCCGCCGACGATGTCAAAGAACAGTGATTGCAGCTTTTCGGTGATCGGGCCACGGCAACCTGCGCCGATGGTGCGATTGTCCAGTTCGCGAATCGGAGTCACTTCAGCCGCTGTGCCGGTGAAGAATGCTTCTTCGGCGCAATACACTTCATCGCGGGTGATGCGCTTTTGGATCACTTCCAGACCTAGGTCGGCGGCCAGCGTCAGAATGGTGTCGCGCGTGATGCCTTCCAGACAGGAAGTCAGGTCGGGCGTGTACAGCTTGCCTTTTTTCACGATGAAGATGTTCTCGCCCGCGCCTTCGGCCACGTAGCCGTCAACGTCTAGCAGCAGCGCCTCATCGTAGCCGTCGTGAGCAACTTCCTGATGCGCAAGGATAGAGTTGGTATAGGTGCCGACCGACTTGGAACGGCACATGTTCACGTTGACGTGGTGACGGGTAAAGCTGGATGTCTTGACGCGGATGCCTTTGGCCATGCCTTCAGCACCCAGATACGCGCCCCACGGCCAAGCAGCCACGGCGACATGGGTGCTCACCTTGGTGGCAGAGATGCCCATCGCTTCCGAGCCGTAAAAGGCGATCGGGCGTAAGTAGCAGGATTCCAGATTGTTGGCGCGCACCACTTCCTTCTGCGCTTCCATCAGGGTTTCCTTGTCGTACGGCATGTTCATCTTGAAGATGTAAGCCGAATTCATCAGGCGCTGGGTGTGCTCTTCCAAGCGGAAGATGGCAGTGCCTTGCGTGGTCTTGTAGGCTCTGACGCCCTCGAATACGCCCATGCCGTAGTGCAGGGTGTGAGTCAGGACGTGGGTGGTGGCATCGCGCCAAGGTACCAGCTTGCCGTCATACCAAATAAAACCGTCGCGGTCGGCCATGGACATGGTTCTGCTTCCTTCGTGTACTTTTAGTGAGGCGCGAATTCTAGCCGTTTCCGTTAGGTTTGGGAAAGCGCTTGTCAGCTCGTCGTGCTGCGTTGTGCCGATTAAGCCGCGCGATTTACTAATCAACCCTTTCTTACAGGCGGGTTTTAATGCGAATCTGGCTGCTTCGGCAACAATATTTGCGTGTGATTTTGAGGGAAAAGGCGTTTTCCGGTATCATTACGCCCCATGACTAAATTCATCTTCATTACCGGCGGCGTTGTATCTTCCTTAGGGAAAGGCATCGCCGCCGCTTCTTTGGCTGCGATCCTTGAATCGCGCGGTCTCAAAGTCACCATGCTCAAGTTGGACCCGTACATCAATGTCGATCCCGGCACGATGAGCCCGTTCCAGCATGGCGAAGTCTTCGTTACCGAAGACGGTGCCGAGACCGATCTCGACCTTGGCCATTACGAGCGCTTTATCAGCGCCAAGATGCGCAAGGCCAACAATTTCACCACCGGCCAGATCTATGAGAGCGTGATCCGCAAGGAGCGTCGCGGCGAATATCTGGGCAAGACGGTGCAGGTCATCCCGCACATCACCAACGAGATCCAAGCGTTCGTCGAACGCGGTGCAGCCGCTTCGCATGACGGTAAGGCCGATGTGGCGATCTGCGAGATCGGCGGTACGGTGGGCGACATCGAGTCGCTGCCGTTCCTCGAAGCCGCTCGCCAGATGGGCTTGCGTCTGGGACGCAACAGCGTCGCTTATGTGCATCTGACATTGGTTCCTTACATCGCCAGCGCCGGTGAGTTGAAGACCAAGCCGACCCAGCATAGCGTGCAGAAGCTGCGCGAGATCGGTATCTCACCGACCGCCTTGCTGTGCCGCGCCGACCGTCCCATCCCGGATGACGAGCGCGCCAAGATATCGCTGTTCGCCAACGTCCACGAAGACGCGGTGATCTCGGTCTGGGATGTGGACAGCATCTACAAGATCCCGCAGATACTCAACGAGCAGGGGCTGGATCGCATCGTCTGCGAAGAGTTGCACCTGAATGCGCGTCCTGCTGATCTGGCGGTGTGGAGCAAACTGGTCTATGCGCTGGAGCATCCGACGCACGAGATCACCATCGGCATGGTCGGCAAATATGTCGAACTGACCGAATCTTACAAGTCGCTGATCGAGGCACTGCGCCATGCGGGTATCCATACCGGCACGCGCGTCAACATCGAATATCTGGATTCCGAGAACATCGAGACCGACGGTGTCGGCTGTTTGAGTAAGCTTGATGCCGTGCTGGTTCCCGGTGGATTTGGCAAGCGTGGCACGGAAGGCAAGATCGCTGCCATCCGTTACGCCCGTGAGAACAACGTGCCTTATTTGGGTATCTGTCTGGGGATGCAGTTGGCAGTGATCGAATATGCACGCGATGTCGCGGGTATGGCAGATGCCAGCAGCACCGAGTTCGATTCCGATACCACCCATCCGGTAGTGGCACTTATCACCGAGTGGCAAGACCGTGAAGGCAAGATCGAGACCCGCAGCGAGAATTCCGACTTGGGCGGCACCATGCGTCTGGGATCTCAGCGTTGCCCGATCAAAGCGGGCACTCTGGCACAGCGCATCTACGGCGACCAAGTCAACGAGCGCCATCGCCATCGCTACGAGGTCAACAACCATTACGTACCTGCGCTGGAATCATCCGGCCTCATCATCTCAGCACGCACACCGAGCGAGAACCTGCCAGAGATGATGGAGTTGCCGCAAAGCAGCCATCCTTGGTTCGTCGGCGTGCAGTTCCACCCGGAATTCACTTCAACGCCACGCGAGGGACATCCGCTGTTCAAGGCTTTTGTCGAAGCCGCTGTCTTGCAGCAGACTGCAGCATGATCATGGCATGTGAATTGCTTTGTATCGCTGGCGCATTGAGTGCTAGTGAGTATTGTAGTGAGGTACTGAACTGATGAAACTGTGTGGATTTGATGTCGGCCTAGATAAACCACTGTTCTTGATCGCAGGTCCTTGTGTGATCGAGTCTGAGCAGATGGCGTTGGATACTGCTGGGCAGTTGAAAGAAATTTGCGCGGCATTGAACCTTCCGTTCATCTACAAGTCTTCGTACGACAAGGCGAATCGCAGTTCAGGTAAGTCGTTCCGTGGTTTTGGTGTCGATGCTGGGCTTAAGATACTGTCGGAAGTAAAGAAGCAGATCGGTGTGCCCGTACTGACCGATGTGCATAGCGAAGATGAGATCGCTCCCGTGGCTTCCGTGGTGGATGTGTTGCAAACGCCGGCATTCTTGTGTCGGCAGACGGATTTCATCCACGCTGTGGCGAAATCCGGCAAGCCGGTGAATATCAAGAAAGGCCAGTTCTTATCGCCTTGGGATATGAAGAATGTGGTCGATAAGGCGCGCGATGCTAGCGGTGCGGACAACATCATGGTGTGCGAACGGGGTGCCTCGTTTGGTTACAACAACTTGGTATCGGATATGCGTTCGCTGGCAGTGATGCGCAATACTGGGTGTCCGGTGGTGTTCGATGGCACTCATTCGGTGCAGTTGCCGGGTGGTCAGGGTTCGGTTTCAGGCGGACAGCGCGAATTCGTGCCGGTGTTGGCGCGGGCAGCGGTGGCAGCGGGCATCTCTGGTCTATTCATGGAGACACACCCGAATCCGGCTCTAGCCATGTCGGATGGGCCGAATGCCTTCCCCTTGGGGCATCTGAAAGAATTGTTGGAAACACTGCTGGTGCTGGATGCGGCAGTGAAGAAGCAGGGTTTAATCGAAGAAAATGTTGATTTGAAGAATATCTGATAGAGAGAGAGCAATGAGCGCAATCGTAGATGTCGTAGCAAGAGAAATTCTGGACTCCCGTGGTAACCCGACGGTAGAGGCTGATGTGTTGTTGGAATCTGGCGTGATGGGGCGTGCAGCGGTGCCGTCTGGCGCTTCGACTGGCGCAAAAGAAGCCATCGAACTGCGTGACGGAGACAAGAGTCGTTATCTGGGTAAGGGCGTGCTGCAAGCGGTGGAATATGTGAACACCGAGATCGCCGAGGCGATCATCGGCTTGGATGCTTCCGAGCAAGCGTTCATCGACCAGACCATGATCGATCTGGATGGTACTGAGAATAAATCGCGTCTGGGCGCAAACGCCATTCTGGCCGTGTCGATGGCCGTGGCACGCGCTGCTGCTGAAGATGCTGGCCTGCCGCTGTATCGTTATCTGGGCGGTTCCGCGCGCATGGAAATGCCTGTGCCGATGATGAACATCATCAACGGCGGTGCGCATGCCAACAACAACATCGACATGCAAGAGTTCATGATCATTCCGGTGGGCGCTGAGAGCTTCCGCGAAGCGCTGCGATGTGGTGCCGAGGTGTTCCATGCCTTGAAGAAGCTGATCGACGAAAAAGGTATGCCGACCACCGTGGGTGACGAAGGCGGCTTTGCACCTAATCTGCCGAGCAACGAGTCCGCATTGCAATTGATCGTTGAAGGTATCGAAGCGGCGGGCTACGTGCCCGGCGAAGATGTCGCCATTGGCATCGACTGCGCCAGCTCCGAGTTCTATAAGGATGGCTTGTATCACATCGATTCCGAAGGTCTGAAGCTCACTTCGGCTCAATTCGTTGATTATCTGGCGAACTGGGTGGATAAATACCCCGTCATCACCATCGAAGACGGCATGAGCGAGCACGACTGGGACGGCTGGAAGCTGCTAACCGACCGTCTGGGCGACGACGTGCAACTGGTGGGCGACGACGTGTTCGTGACCAACACCAAGATCCTGCGCGAAGGTATCCGCCAAGGCTTGGCCAACTCCATCTTGATCAAGATCAACCAGATCGGCACCTTGACTGAAACCTTTGCCGCCATCGAAATGGCCAAGCGCGCGGGTTACACGGCTGTGATCTCGCACCGTTCCGGTGAGACTGAAGACAGTACCATCGCCGACATCGCTGTGGCGACCAATGCTTTGCAGATCAAGACTGGTTCTTTGTCGCGTTCTGATCGTATGGCGAAGTACAACCAACTGCTGCGTATCGAAGAAGATCTGGGCGATTGCGCCTCCTATCCCGGTCGTGAGGCGTACTACCAGCTTGGCTGATGCGTATCATCACCATCATTCTGGTCGCTCTGATCCTGCTATTGCAGTATCCGCTTTGGTTGGGCAAGGGCGGCTGGATGAAGGTACGCGAGTTCGGTCAGCAGCTTGAGGTCGAGAAACAAGCTAACCAGAAGATTCATGAGCGCAACGCTCTGATGGATGCCGAAGTGCGCGACTTAAAGCAGGGCACCGAGGCCATCGAGGAACATGCCCGCAGCAAAATGAGCATGATCAAGCAGGGCGAGGTGTTCTTCCAGTTCACCGAGAATCAGCCCGCTCCCGCTTCGGCGGTTGTCGAAACCCCGCCCGCGCTGCCCAGCCGAGACTGATCGTCGGCATCATCTATGCCGACAGCGCAGCAAACTCTTCAAGAAGTCTTTGGCTACGCCGCATTTCGCGGCGCTCAACAGAGTATCGTCGAGCATGTCGTTGCAGGGGGCGATGCCCTAGTGCTGATGCCCACCGGCGGTGGCAAATCCTTGTGTTACCAGATCCCTGCCTTGCTGCGTTCCGGGGTTGGTATCGTCGTTTCGCCGCTGATCGCCTTGATGCAGGATCAAGTGGATGCGCTCAAGCAGTTGGGCGTATCGGCGGCGTTCCTTAACTCCAGTTTGGATGCCGAAGCTGCCCGCGAGGTGTACCGACAGATACATCGCGGTGAATTGAAGCTGCTGTATGTCGCGCCGGAACGATTGATGACGGAGGGCTTCTTGAGTTTGCTGGACGAGATGTATCGAGAATCCAGCATCGCACTCTTTGCCATCGACGAAGCTCATTGCGTTTCGCAATGGGGGCACGACTTCCGCCCTGAATACCGCGCACTTACCGTATTACACGAGCACTTTCCTGATGTGCCGCGCATCGCCCTCACTGCGACTGCCGATGCGCCGACGCGGCGCGAGATCGTTGAGCGCTTATCGTTGGAGCAGGCGCAGCAGTTCGTTTCCAGTTTTGATCGACCAAACATCCGTTATCGCGTTACGCAGAAAGCCAATGCTCGTCAACAGTTGCGATCGTTTCTGGAGATGGAACATCCAGAGGATGCTGGCATCGTGTATTGCTTGTCGCGCAAGAAAGTCGAAGAGACAGCCGCTTGGTTGCAGGAGCAGGGCTGGGATGCGTTACCCTATCACGCTGGACTCGATGCGGCGACCCGCAACCAAAACCAAAGAAGGTTCCTGCGGGAAGAAGGCGTCATCATGGTCGCTACTGTTGCCTTCGGCATGGGCATCGACAAGCCCAACGTGCGCTTCGTCGCCCACCTCGACCTGCCCAAAAGCATGGAAGGTTATTACCAAGAAACGGGTCGTGCCGGCCGTGACGGTCTGCCTGCGAATGCGTGGATGGCCTATGGGTTGGGCGATGTGGTGTCCATGCGGCAGATGCTGTTGTCCGGCGACGCGCCGGAAGAGCGTAAGCGTGTCGAGTTGCAAAAGCTGGATGCGCTGCTAGGTTTCTGCGAGTCCACCGATTGCCGTCACCAGACCATCTTGCGCTATTTTGGCGAGCAACATCCTGGCGACTGCGGCCAGTGCGACAACTGCCTCTCGCCAGTGGATACTTGGGATGCTACCGAGGCGGCCCGCATGGCGTTGTCCTGCGTATATCGCACCGGACAACGCTTCGGTGTGGCTCATCTGATCGACGTCTTGCTGGGCAAAGCCACCCCCAAGGTCGAGCAGTTCAACCACCAACAACTGAGCACCTTCGGCATCGGAAACGGACTTACCCAGCAGCAATGGAGCAGCGTCTATCGCCAACTGGTCGCAGCGGGGCTCATCTCTGTGGAGATGGAGGCCTACGGTGGCTTGCGTTTGGCCGAAACCGCGCGCCCTGTATTGCGAGGAGAACAGGAAGTATGGCTGCGCCGCGATGCCGAGCCTACCAAACGGCGCAATACCAAGGCTGAGCGCGGCTCGCGTTTGCGCGAGGCTTTTGCCCATGTTCACGAAGATCCGCTGTGGCAGGCGCTAAAAACCAAACGTATGGAGCTTGCCAAAGAGCAGGGGGTGCCACCTTACGTCATTTTCCACGACAGTACCTTGCTGGAAATTCTCAACCACAAACCACAAACGATGGCCGAGATGGGGCGTATCAGCGGGGTCGGACAAGCCAAACTGGCGAAATTCGGCAACGCGTTCTTGCAGGTGGTGGCAGAGTAGGGCGCTGCAGGAGCTTGGTATAGGTTGGGTATGGTTCGGTAGTATGCAGACAAATTACCACTCAACGTGATGGGTTATTCTAGGCTATTATTTGCCCAGCCATTCAGCGTGTTCGGAATGCTAAAAAGTGATCTGTCCTAACATACGAGTTACTTGCATTTGCTGAGATGAAACCACCCCTCACAATACGCGCACAATTGTTTGCCTTGGTGGCTGCCATTGCTGTGCCTATGATCGGCATACTGGCTTATACGATCTACGACGCCGCCCAACAGCGCGTCGTCGAGGCTAAATTGACCGCCCACATGCTCGCTGCCGCAACGGCTTCTGACGTCAATCGCGTACTGGCCTCCAACCGAGATTTTCTGGTGCAGATGGCAAAACGTCCGCTCATCCGCAAGATGGACGCACGTAACTGCGACCAAGTGCTGTGGGATTTCCGCGGGTTATTTCCGAAATCTGCGAACATGACCGTGATTGATATGAAGGGTACGGCGATCTGTTCCGCAGTCCCCCAGCCGGGCGGTAAACCGGTCTCGGTCGCCAAGGCCCCGTGGTTTAAAAGGTCTCTCGTACAGGATGAGTTAGTGGTGAGCGACCCGTTCTTCGGCCCTATCACGGGTAGATGGGTGACCGTGCTGACCTACCCTATCCATGATGACCACGGCAAAAAAATCGGCTTCCTTGGGCTGCCGCTCGATCTTGCCTTGTACGAACCCAATCTCTCCAATGTGCCGATGATCCCATCCACCGCCATCGGTATCGTGACGGAAGATGGGGCATTTGTCTGGCGCAACCTTGATACCGAGAAGTGGGTGGGGAAAAAACATACAAACAACAAGACGCTCAATAATATCCTCGCCGGAAGAGATGGAGAAATGGAAGGCATTGATTCGGTGCCGAGGCTCTATCACGTCGATAGAGTAGAGGATTCCGGTTGGACGGTGTATGTCGGCATCCCAACCAGTTATGTCTATTCTCAGCTGCGTGAAGCGGTGCTAAGAAATGTGCTGCTGGGGTTGAGCAGTTTGTTGCTTATTTTTGGAGTCGCATGGTTGATCGCACGCCAGATATCGCGGCCCATTGGTGCGTTGGCGGTAGCCTCACGCGCGCTCAGGCAGGGCCACGAAGATGCTAGAGCTGAGATAGATGGGCCGCCCGAGATCAGAGAAGTGGCGCAGGAGTTCAATGAGATGCTCAATGTGCGCTTGAAGGCGACCGCCGCATTGCGAGCGAGCGAAGCGAAACTTTCGGAAGCGTTGCGAATCGCTAGGATGGGGCACTGGGAGTACGAGGTGGCCAGCGACGAATTCATCTTTAACGACCAATACTATTCGCTGCATGAAACCACTGCTGTGGCAATGGGAGGCTATCGCATGCGCTCGGCAGATTTTGCCCGGCGCTTGGTTCATCCAGATTCGACATCCCAAGTGGGTGCAACGATCCAGCTTGCGCTTAAATCTGACGATCAGAATGCGCTGATCCAAGTCGAGGCGCGCATCCTATGCCCCAGCGGCGAGATGCGCTGGGTGCAGGTGCGTCTCAGAATTGAAAAGAACGATCAGGGTGAGGTCGCTCGATTGATCGGGGTGAATCAGGACATTACTGAACACAAACATAGCGAGCAAACTCAGGTAAGGCTCAATCGTGCGCTCAAGCTGTTGAGCGATTGCAATACGGCGCTGGTACATGCCGTGGATGAATCAACGCTGTTGAAGGATATCTGCGGCCTCATCGTCGCGGAAGGCGGCTATCGCATGGCATGGGTAGGCTATGCAGAGCACGATGCAGAGAAGTCTGTGCGTCCGGTCGCACAGTGCGGAGATGAGAGCGAGTATTTGAGTGTCGTCGGGATAAGGTGGTCGGACATTGAGCAAGGACGCGGCCCGACGGGTACGGCGATCAGAACTGGGCAGACTGATATCAATCCAGATTTCCGGACCCATTCACGCATGGCTCTGTGGCGCGAAGCTGCACTAGAGAGAGGTTACCTTTCCAGCATCGCTCTGCCATTGAACAATCGGACACATATATTAGGTGCGCTCACGATCTACTCTGGCGAAGAGGATGCATTCGGTGCGGAGGAGGTGAGGCTGCTGGAAGAGCTAGCCAACGATCTGGCTTATGGCATAGAAACTTTGCGTACTCGCGTCGAACACGAAGAGGCTGAAAAGCAACTGGAGTTCCTTGCGCATCACGACATGCTCACCGGCTTGCCCAACCGCCTGTTGTTGCGTGACCGCTACGAACAGGCGATCGCGCAGGCGGATCGGATGCACTCCGGCGTGGCGGTGCTGTTCCTTGATCTGGACAACTTTAAGCAGGTTAACGATACGCTCGGGCATAACTACGGCGACCAGTTGCTGGTGCATGTGGTCGAGCGTCTGCGCGGATGTCTGCGCGATGCCGACACCATTAGTCGTCAGGGCGGCGACGAGTTCGTCATCCTGTTGACCAATCTGCGCGACCTTGCCGTGATCAGCGGCATCGCACAGCAGATCATCGAGACGTTTACGACTCCGTTCGAGATCGACACCTATTCGATCAATACCACATTTAGTATCGGGGTGAGCTTATATCCTGACGACGGCAAGGAATTCGACATGCTGCTTCGTAATGCCGATACCGCGCTGTATCAGGCGAAAGACAGTGGACGTGATACCTACCGTTTCTTCTCTGAAAAGATGAGCATTGATGCGCAGGAGCAGTTGCAACTACAAGGACAATTGCGCAGCGCGGTGAAGAATCAGGAATTCATCCTCCACTATCAGCCGCAGATCGATATCGCCAGCGGGCGTCTCATCGGCACGGAAGCGCTGGTGCGCTGGCAGCATCCCGAACTTGGATTGCTCCCGCCAGGAAAATTCATCCCGCTGGCGGAGCGCAGTGGTCTTGTCATCCCGATGGGT
Organism: Ferriphaselus amnicola; assembly: GCF_000974685.2. Classification (NCBI taxonomy): domain Bacteria; kingdom Pseudomonadati; phylum Pseudomonadota; class Betaproteobacteria; order Nitrosomonadales; family Gallionellaceae; genus Ferriphaselus; species Ferriphaselus amnicola. The sequence goes on along the minus strand of NZ_AP018738.1, from coordinate 1,502,170 downwards.
GACTGGGTGCTTAGTGAGGCATGCCGCCAAGCCCAAGTCTGGCGCGATAAAGGTCATGCGCTGGTGATGGCGGTGAATCTCTCCGCACTACAGTTCAAGCGCGGCAACTTGCTGGAGACGGTTTCGCATGCGCTCAAACGCTCGGGTTTGCCGGCGGAGTTGTTGGAGCTGGAACTGACCGAGTCCATCCTACTGCAAGATATTGATGTTGCGATCAAGACCCTGCGCAGTTTGAGAGACATGGGCGTGAAGCTCTCCATCGATGACTTCGGCACAGGATACTCCAGCCTTTCGTATCTGAAACGGCTGGCGGTGAACAAGCTCAAGATCGACCAGTCTTTCGTGCGTGACCTCGCTGAGGATGTAGATTCCGCTGCCATCGTGCGCGCCATCATTCAGCTCGGTCATACATTGCAACTGACCGTAATCGCCGAGGGCGTGGAGACCGACGCGCAACTTGCCTTCTTGCGCAATTACGGTTGCGACGAGGCTCAGGGGTATCTATACAGTCGTCCAGTTCCTGCGACGGAGTTCGTCAAATTGCTCAGCTAAAGGAGGCGTCATGCGCAGCAGATTCGGTGTGGCAATGTTGATGGGCCTTCTGTCTGGTGCGGTGCAGGCGAGTAACTGGCTACAACTTCAGGGTAATGAGACAGCCGATGCGCAACCCATCCGCACCTTTGGTTTCCTCCAGCCTAGCTATACCTTCATCGATGCGAAGAAAGCGTCAGGGCTTCAAGGGACTGCCGCTGTGTTCAATGGGCAATACTCCACGCTCAACCTCAACTGGCCAGAGTTACAGCAGCCGCACCAGTTTCAAGTGATACGTGCTGGGCTAGGTGCGCGCGGCAGACTCAACGACGACATCAACTATTTTGTAGCTCTCGATGCCGGGCAGAACGGCGTCAACTATTACCGCGACATCATGCTCACTGATGCCTCGCTCACCTTCAGCTATATACCCGGTGCGCGCATCCGTGCGGGTCTGTTCAAGTTGCCGACCAGCGAAGAGGCACTGCTCGCGGTGAACACCTCCTACCCCTACGTGTACAACTCCAATGCTGTGCTCTACATGCTGGTGGGCTTGCCCGTGCAGGCGAACGGTGCGGTGAATGCCAGCGGTGCGTCGAGTGCCAAACTATCCAGCGGCTTCTCCGGCTTCCGCGATTGGGGCGTGCAGGTCTACGACACCTTCGTGCAGGAGCAGTGGGAATACTCCTATGCCGCGATGGTCTCCAACGGCGCGGCCATCGAGAGCATCAACGACACCGATGCGCGCAAAGACCTCACCCTGCGTTTGCAGACCTCCTACCTGCTCGGCGGCAAAGGCCCCAACCGTGAAGACCTCAGCGCCTTCGTGTGGCGCCAGAACGGATCGCGCCTGTTCGGCACGGAATATTTCCGCATGGTGCGCGAAGGCGTGGGTATCAAATATCTGCAAGGAGACTACCGTGCTTCGGCAGAATATCTGCGCGCAGACGGCATGGTCGTGGGCGGGCAGACGCCGCCTTTCGTGGGGCAGGCATTCGCAGCGGGTGTGAGCGAAAAAGCCCGGGGCTGGTACGTCGAGGGTGGCTGGCGTTTCATGCCGCAATGGGAGGCCGACCTGCGTTACGACTACCTCGATTTTATGACGCAGACTGCCGCCAACGAGCGCGAGTTCGCCACCACCACACTGGGCTTGCAGTACTTCATCGATCCGGCGACGCGTGTGATTTTCAATTACGAGTGGCGTGCGATGAGAGTCTCTAATCTCTCCGCCATCGCAGCAGGGGCTGCCCGTTCCAACGCGCTCATCATCGCCAATGGACTGGGCGACCGCCTCAGCATGCAACTGACCTGGTCTTTTTGAACGCCATTCGAGATTGAACCCTTGCGTCACTTGAGGCAAGATGCACGCTTCAGATTTTTCGTACAACCAATACACAAGAGAGCAGACATGGGCGCACAGTGGAAAGCTAGGCACAAAGAAGTCGCAGCGAATGCAAAAGGCAAGATTTTCGGCAAGCTTGCCAAGGAAATTATGGTGGCAGCTAAAGGCGGTGCTGATCCTGATACCAATTCGCGTTTGCGTCTTGTCGTAGAGCAAGCCAAAAAGGCCTCAATGCCTAAAGAAACGCTGGATCGCGCTATCAAAAAAGGTGCTGGGTTGCTCGATGGCGGTGCGCAACTAGAGCGACTGGTCTATGAAGGCTTTGCTCCGCATCGTGTGCCTGTCATCGTCGAATGTCTCTCCGATAACATCAATCGCACCAAATCCAGCATGAACGTGCTGTTTCGCAAGGGGCAACTGGGCGCGCCAGGTTCCGTCTCATGGGACTTCAACTATGTTGGGATGATCGAAGCTACGCCGAACTCCAAAGATGCCGATGCCGAAGTCGCTGCTATCGAAGCAGGGGCGCAAGATTTTGAGCCTTCAGAGGAGGGCGCGAGTCTGTTCCTGACTGATGTCACCGATCTGGATGTTGTGTGTAAAGCATTGCCCGGACATGGCTTTACCATTGTTTCCGCTCAATTAGGGTATCGCCCGAAGAATCCCGTGACGCTCAGCAATGATGTTGAGCGCGATGAGGTTGAAGCCTTCCTCGGTGCCATTGATGAAGATGATGATGTGCAGAATGTCTATGTGGGATTAGCGGGATAGGGTTCGTTGAATTACCCGGCAGTGAGTAATGCGCACTGAGTCAAACGCAAGTTTCGCGCAATTTTTCGAAATACTTGTTGACCGTCGCCAGACTCGTTGCTATAGTCCGCCTCCTTCTGACGCGGGGTGGAGCAGCTCGGTAGCTCGTCGGGCTCATAACCCGAAGGTCGTAGGTTCAAATCCTGCCCCCGCAACCAGTCAAAAGAAAAACGGTAAGCAAAAATAGAGTTGACAAGAAGTTTTGAGTCCCTATAATGCGCACCTCTTCGCTGCTGAGGCAGTGGATGCGAAGCGAAAGCGGAGCAGGAAAGTTCCTTAAAAGATAGAAGAAACAACTGATGAGTGTAGGTGCTTGGGTTGAGTGGTGTTGATAGTTTAGGCTATTGGCACATACTATAAAAAAACTGAAGTACCTCGCTTATATATGAAAAGACGCAAGTCGATTTATTTTGAGTGAGACCGATTGGCGAAAGCTGATCAAAAGTAGGATTGAACTGAAGAGTTTGATCCTGGCTCAGATTGAACGCTGGCGGCATGCTTTACACATGCAAGTCGAACGGATTTTGGAGCTTGCTCCAGAGTTAGTGGCGAACGGGTGAGTAATATATCGGAACGTACCCGGCAATGGGGGATAACGTAGCGAAAGTTACGCTAATACCGCATATGCCCTGAGGGGGAAAGCAGGGGACCAGTAATGGCCTTGCGTTGTCGGAGCGGCCGATATCGGATTAGCTAGTTGGTGAGGTAAAGGCTCACCAAGGCGACGATCCGTAGCAGGTCTGAGAGGATGATCTGCCACACTGGGACTGAGACACGGCCCAGACTCCTACGGGAGGCAGCAGTGGGGAATTTTGGACAATGGGCGAAAGCCTGATCCAGCCATGCCGCGTGAGTGAAGAAGGCCTTCGGGTTGTAAAGCTCTTTCAGGTGGAAAGAAAAGGTTACGGATAATACCTGTGACTGATGACGGTACCATCAGAAGAAGCACCGGCTAACTACGTGCCAGCAGCCGCGGTAATACGTAGGGTGCGAGCGTTAATCGGAATTACTGGGCGTAAAGCGTGCGCAGGCGGTTTTGTAAGACAGACGTGAAAGCCCCGGGCTTAACCTGGGAACGGCGTTTGTGACTGCAAGACTAGAGTATGGCAGAGGGGGGTAGAATTCCACGTGTAGCAGTGAAATGCGTAGAGATGTGGAGGAATACCGATGGCGAAGGCAGCCCCCTGGGTCAATACTGACGCTCATGCACGAAAGCGTGGGGAGCAAACAGGATTAGATACCCTGGTAGTCCACGCCCTAAACGATGTCAACTAGGTGTTGGGGGAGGAGACTTCCTTAGTACCGCAGCTAACGCGTGAAGTTGACCGCCTGGGGAGTACGGCCGCAAGGTTAAAACTCAAAGGAATTGACGGGGACCCGCACAAGCGGTGGATTATGTGGATTAATTCGATGCAACGCGAAAAACCTTACCTACCCTTGACATGCCAAGAAGATTCCAGAGATGGGATTGTGCTCGAAAGAGAACTTGGACACAGGTGCTGCATGGCTGTCGTCAGCTCGTGTCGTGAGATGTTGGGTTAAGTCCCGCAACGAGCGCAACCCTTGTCATTAATTGCCATCATTTAGTTGGGCACTTTAATGAGACTGCCGGTGATAAACCGGAGGAAGGTGGGGATGACGTCAAGTCCTCATGGCCCTTATGGGTAGGGCTTCACACGTAATACAATGGTCGGTACAGAGGGTTGCCAAGCCGCGAGGTGGAGCCAATCCCAGAAAGCCGATCGTAGTCCGGATTGGAGTCTGCAACTCGACTCCATGAAGTCGGAATCGCTAGTAATCGCGGATCAGCATGTCGCGGTGAATACGTTCCCGGGTCTTGTACACACCGCCCGTCACACCATGGGAGTGGAATCTGGCAGAAGTAGGTAGCCTAACCGTAAGGAGGGCGCTTACCACGCTGGGTTTCATGACTGGGGTGAAGTCGTAACAAGGTAGCCGTATCGGAAGGTGCGGCTGGATCACCTCCTTTCTAGAGTATCTTGATCCGAGTGCCTACACTCATCGGTTGTTTAAGAAGTTGTTAGTTATGAGTCGTTAGCCGTTAGTTAAAACAGTGAATGCTTTAACTGACAGCGAATGAGTTGTTGCTAACGGCTGCGTTTGGGTCTGTAGCTCAGCTGGTTAGAGCACCGTGTTGATAACGCGGGGGTCGTTGGTTCGAGTCCAACTAGACCCACCAAGTAAAGAGGGGGTTTAGCTCAGCTGGGAGAGCACCTGCTTTGCAAGCAGGGGGTCGTCGGTTCGATCCCGTCAACCTCCACCATTACCTGGTACGAGTCACAAGACATAAATGATTATCGAGATGATGATTTATGTCTTGAGTCTTAATGGCGCAAGTAGTTCTTTAAAAATCTGGAAGAAGTAAAGAAAGTGATTCTCACTGACGTGGGTGCGGGAAACCGTGCGCATGTGAGTGGAAAAACTAAATGGGTTTTGATTGTATCAAGCCGTATTGATGCTAGTCGTATCGATGCGGTCACAAACGCGAGACAAACAACACTTGTAATGTTGACCTCTTCGGAGGGCTTAACGTTATAGGGTCAAGCGAATAAGTGCATATGATGGATGCCTTGGCGATTACAGGCGATGAAAGACGTGTAAGCCTGCGAAAAGCTACGGGGAGCTGGCAATAAAGCTTTGATCCGTAGATATCTGAATGGGGAAACCCGGCCCTTTGGGTCATTCCTGACTGAATACATAGGTCAGGTAAAGCGAACTCAGCGAACTGAAACATCTAAGTAGCTGAAGGAAAAGAAATCAACCGAGATTCCGTAAGTAGTGGCGAGCGAACGCGGAGCAGCCTGCAACCTTTAGCCATTCAATTAAGAGAACAGCTTGGAAAAGCTGGCCATAGTGGGTGATAGCCCCGTATTTGAAAATTCAGTGGTGGAAATAGGGTTGGAACAAGTAGGGCGGGACACGAGAAATCCTGTCTGAACATGGGGGGACCATCCTCCAAGGCTAAATACTCGTAATCGACCGATAGTGAACCAGTACCGTGAGGGAAAGGCGAAAAGAACCCCGGAAGGGGAGTGAAATAGATCCTGAAATCGTATGCATACAAACAGTGGGAGCGGACTTGTTCCGTGACTGCGTACCTTTTGTATAATGGGTCAGCGACTTACATTCAGTAGCGAGCTTAACCGAATAGGGGAGGCGTAGGGAAACCGAGTCTGATAAGGGCGATAGTTGCTGGGTGTAGACCCGAAACCAAGTGATCTATCCATGGCCAGGATGAAGGTTGGGTAAAACCAACTGGAGGTCCGAACCCACTAACGTTGAAAAGTTAGGGGATGAGCTGTGGATAGGGGTGAAAGGCTAAACAAACTTGGAAATAGCTGGTTCTCTCCGAAAACTATTTAGGTAGTGCCTCACGTATCACTCTCGGGGGTAGAGCACTGTTATGGCTAGGGGTCTATTGCTGATTACCAAACCATTGCAAACTCCGAATACCGAGAAGTGCGAGCGTGGGAGACAGACATCGGGTGCTAACGTCCGGTGTCGAAAGGGAAACAACCCAGACCGCCGATTAAGGTCCCCAAGACATAGTTAAGTGGAAAACGAAGTGGGAAGGCTAAAACAGTCAGGATGTTGGCTTAGAAGCAGCCATCATTTAAAGAAAGCGTAATAGCTCACTGATCGAGTCGTCCTGCGCGGAAGATGTAACGGGGCTCAAACTATGCACCGAAATCGCGGATATGTACTTGTACATATGGTAGGAGAGCGTTCTGTAGGCCTGCGAAGGTGTTCTGTGAAGAATGCTGGAGGTATCAGAAGTGCGAATGCTGACATGAGTAGCGATAAAGGGAGTGAAAGGCTCCCTCGCCGAAAACCCAAGGTTTCCTGTTCAACGTTCATCGGAGCAGGGTGAGTCGGCCCCTAAGGCGAGGCTGAAAAGCGTAGTCGATGGGAAACAGGTTAATATTCCTGTACCTCAATGTAATGCGATGTGGGGACGGAGAAGGTTAAGCAAGCTGTCTGTTGGAATAGGCAGTTTAAGCGTGTAGGGAGATTTCTTAGGCAAATCCGGGAGATCAATTCTGAGGCGTGATGACGATGCACTTAGGTGCAGAAGTTGCTGATACCAAGCTTCCAAGAAAAGCCACTAAGCTTCAGTTATATTGAGACCGTACCGCAAACCGACACAGGTGGGTAGGATGAGAATTCTAAGGCGCTTGAGAGAACTCGGGTGAAGGAACTCGGCAAATTAGCACCGTAACTTCGGGATAAGGTGCGCCCCGGTAGATTGTAGAGACTTGCTCTCGAAGGTCGATGGGGTTGCAGTGAAATGGTGGCTGCGACTGTTTAATAAAAACACAGCACTCTGCAAACACGAAAGTGGACGTATAGAGTGTGACGCCTGCCCGGTGCTGGAAGGTTAAGTGATGGGGTGCAAGCTCTTGATCGAAGCCCCAGTAAACGGCGGCCGTAACTATAACGGTCCTAAGGTAGCGAAATTCCTTGTCGGGTAAGTTCCGACCTGCACGAATGGCGTAACGATGGCCACACTGTCTCCACCCGGGACTCAGCGAAGTTGAAATGTTTGTGAAGATGCAATCTCCCCGCGGCTAGACGGAAAGACCCCATGAACCTTTACTGTAGCTTTGCATTGGACTTTGAACAGATCTGTGTAGGATAGGTGGGAGGCATTGAAGTAGGGACGCCAGTCCTTATGGAGCCATCCTTGAAATACCACCCTGATGTGTTTGAGGTTCTAACCTAGGTCCGTAATCCGGATCGGGGACCGTGCATGGTAGGCAGTTTGACTGGGGCGGTCTCCTCCCAAATTGTAACGGAGGAGTACGAAGGTTCTCTAGGTACGGTCGGACATCGTACTGATAGTGCAATGGCAAAAGAGAGCTTAACTGCGAGACTGACAAGTCGAGCAGGTGCGAAAGCAGGTCATAGTGATCCGGTGGTTCTGTATGGAAGGGCCATCGCTCAACGGATAAAAGGTACTCTGGGGATAACAGGCTGATTCCTCCCAAGAGTTCATATCGACGGGGGAGTTTGGCACCTCGATGTCGGCTCATCACATCCTGGGGCTGTAGCCGGTCCCAAGGGTATGGCTGTTCGCCATTTAAAGTGGTACGTGAGCTGGGTTTAAAACGTCGTGAGACAGTTTGGTCCCTATCTGCCGTGGGCGTTGGAAGTTTGAGGGGACCTGCTCCTAGTACGAGAGGACCGGAGTGGACGAATCTCTGGTGTACCGGTTGTCATGCCAATGGCATTGCCGGGTAGCTAAATTCGGAAGAGATAACCGCTGAAAGCATCTAAGCGGGAAACTCGCCTCAAGATGAGACTTCCCTGGGCACTAGATGCCCCTAAAGAGTCGTTCGAGACCAGGACGTTGATAGGTCAGGTGTGGAAGCGCAGTAATGCGTTAAGCTAACTGATACTAATTGCTCGTGAGGCTTGATCCTATAACATTAAGTAACAAAACAGGTGTTGCTCGCAACAATCAAAACCTCTTTACTTCATCCAGAATATGGCCGACTGGCCTCTCAACTGAGACACCAGTCAGCCGACAGTTATGTCTGACGACCATAGCAAGTTGGTCCCACTCCTTCCCATCCCGAACAGGACAGTGAAACGACTTCGCGCCAATGATAGTGTGGATTGCCCATGTGAAAGTAGGTCATCGTCAGACTCCTTACAAACAAAAAGCCCAGTTCATTCTGGGCTTTTTGCTTTTATGGCTACCAATCGAAAATGTTCGTAGCTATCTGATAGTTAAGACCAAAATATAGTTGTAGTTGTGGAGACTCATATCGTTTAATCGATGTGATGTCGTAGCCAAAGTATGTCATCCTTTCGATAAGCTCAGGACAAGCGTCAGACTCCTTTAAAGCCTAGACTGGGCTTCTTGCTTTTAGAGGTTCAATAGATTCGCCTGCCCATTAATGACAAAGCCCTCGATGAGAGGGCTTTGTCATTAGTCACGCTTAGTGCAGGTGTTGTCTTGGCCGACATGCGAAATTCGAGTCTGCAATAGTCATTTAGTGCTGATGTGTTTCGTGCCTTGCGAGTACGCTGTCAATGAAGTTACGCAAATAACCCTCGGTCTGAGCGCTGTGGAAGCGGTCGATTTCGATACCGTAGCTGTAAGCAATGACGGTGGGGAATCCACGTACTTTATGGCGTCCAGCGATCCTCATATTTTCGTCGGCATCGACGATGCCGAGGATGAACTTGCCGTTATATTCGAACACCAGCTTGTGAAGTAGGGGCGCGAGTACGCGGCAAGGGGAGCACCATTCAGCGCTGATATCCATGAGCACGGGTAGTTCATGGGAGCGCGCCACAACAAGCTTATCAAAGTTGTCTTCTTCTACGTTATAGGAAAAGTCACTCATCTTTGTACTCCGGTTAATTTACGCCACGCTTGGCAAAATCTTTGGGGCGGAAGCCTAGTGCGCCCAATACGGTGAAATAGACGACGATACCTGCGGTAACAAGTAAGGTGAGGTGGCCAATGCGCGTCCAGCCGCTAGTTGTTAGCCAGTGCTGTTCGCTCCCCATAACAAACCAGAGTGTCGCCCCCATCGCTAGTAGCGCAGCACCTAGTTTGGCTGAGAATGCTGCCCAACCTGGTTCAGGCTGATAGATGCCGCGCTTGAGCAAGAGGTAGAGCAGGATGGACGAGTTGACACAGGCACCAAGGCCGATGGCCAGCGCCAACCCAGCGTGATTTAGCCAGCCGATAAAGGCAAGGTTCATCAGTTGCGTGGCGGCCAAGGTGATGAGGCCGATCTTTACTGGCGTCTTGATGTCTTGCCGTGCATAAAAACCGGGCGCGAGCACCTTCACGGACAGAATACCAATCAAGCCAACGCTGTACCCAACCAGCGCATCTCGTGTCATCAGCACGTCGTGCGACTGGAAGTTGCCATGCTGAAAAAAGGTAGAGAGCAGTGGGACGGCGATCAAGCCCAGCGCCAGCGCAGAAGGCAGGGTAAGCATGCAGGTCAGGCGCAGGCCCCAGTCCAATAGCTTTGAGAACTCTTTAGGATTGCTATCTACATGCAACTTGGATAGTGAGGGAAGCAAGATGGTGCTAATGGCCACGCCGAGCACGCCGGATGGAAATTCCATCAAACGGTCGGCGTAATACAGCCAGGATACGCTGCCGGCGGCGAGGAAGGAGGCGAAGATGGTGTTGATAATGAGGCTTATCTGGCTGATGGAGACACCAAACACGGCTGGTCCCATCTGCTTAATGACGCGCCATACCCCGTCGTCGTTGAATACCAAGCGCCAGCGCGGCATCATGCCAATTTTCCTCAGGAATGGTACCTGGAACGCTAGTTGCACAATACCAGCAAGGAATACCGCCCAGCCCAGCGCCATGATAGGCGGATCGCAATATGGCGCTAACCACAGCGCAGCACCGATGAAGCAGATGTTCAGTAAAACTGGAGCGAAGGCCGGCACCCAGAACTTATTGTAGGAGTTGAGTATCCCGGCGGCCACGGCTACCAACGAGATGAAAAAGATGTAAGGCGAGGTGATGCGCAGCAACTGCACGGTGAGGTCGAACTTTTCCGGCTCTTTGACAAAGCCGGGTGCACTGATATAGACCAAGATCGGGGCGGCAATAATGCCGATGATGGTCACGACAAATAGGATGACTGCCAGCAGCGAAACGACGTGGTCAACCAGTAGTTTGGTTTCTTCTTGTCCACGCCGATTCTTGTATTCGCCGAAGATGGGGATAAAGGCCTGAGAGAATGCGCCCTCAGCGAACAAACGACGCAGCAGATTGGGAAGTTTGAAGGCGACGAAGAATGCGTCGGTCGCCATGCCCGCACCGAAGATGCGGGCAATCAGCACATCACGCGCGAAGGCTAGGATACGTGAGGCAAAAGTTAGTGCACTGATGGTAGCCAGTGCTTTTAGCAGGTTCATGCTGCTACCACTGGCCTAAGAATTTGCAGATCAATCGCTTAGCCGTTGTTGCGCATCGGGTCACGACGCTCCGCGATAACCGGAGTCGCAGTTTTGCCGCGTCCAAGACGCACCTTGAGATTGTGCTCGCCGACGAACTGAGTGATGCGATCGAACGCACCCGGATGCTTTTCCTTGATTTCGAGCTGAACTACGACAGAGCGAACATCTCCGATGATGGCAGGGCGAACGAATTCGGAATAGATGGTGCGTTTATCGATGTTAGTCGTAGAAAGCATGTCGCAGAGATGATCCACCCAGTCTTCCGGCAAGGCCCAATCTTCGGGAAGGCTGAATACTTGCCCATCAATGGTGATACCTTGCACCACGAACTCGGACGCGCCAGATAAGTTTGTGTTTCCTAGAATCATTTCTCTCCCCGATTCTTTTTAGTTATCGTGCGGTAGCCAGTTTTTATATGCTACTCGTGCACATCTTTTATGATTTTTGCGGGCGCAATGATAGCACTACTCTGGGGGAAATGACGGGAGACAATGTGTCGAGGAGGCGAGTTCGGAGCGCGCTTCCTCGACAGTATTTTGTTAATCGCGTTTGCCAAACAAAGAGATTCGGCTGAGGATGTTGTCCTTGAGGATGAGCTGGTGATACAGCGCCGCGACCACATGCAGAACAATCGTGCCAATCAGGATGAAAATCAGTGTGGCGTGAATCTCATGGATGGCGAACTCCTCGAGATCAGGCATTTTGCTGACATCGTGAGCTTGGAAAGCTGCGAGCAGGCCCGTGCTATTCAGCATAATCATGCCGCTGGCCGGAACGGCGATCAATAGTACATACAGCAAATGGTGGATGCCAACGGCGACTTTGTTTGCCAACGGACTGCCGCCTGCCACAGGGGCTGGTTTACCATCCTTGCGGACGAAGTAGGCACGTAGCAAGGTCAGCACAAGCACGGCATCACCGAGTAGGAAGTGATACGGATACAGGCTGAATTTTGCGGCGGCTTGCTCGGTCTCGTCTAACTCATGGCCGAAATAGAAGGCGGTGATGAATAGAGCCAACGTGAGCCAATGGATGATGGCCAAGCGGCGGCTATATAGGTTTTGCATACAAGTCTCCGGTATAGAAAGCGGCTGTCATGCAGCCGCTAGGATTTTAATCGAATAAGATGAATGAATTATTTCTTGATCGGTGGCAGGCGTTTGGGGTCGCAACCCTCGTGCATCCCTTCGTGCCTTCCCGAATGCGAATTTAGTGTCTTCTGCTGTTCGGGTGAGAGTTTTTCGTAGAAGGCCTTGAACTCGGTAGTCATTTCGGTGCGCTCTTGCTGTTGATGCTCCATCATCGCATTGCGGCGTTCCATACGCTGCGGAGCGGTGAGGTTCTTGTCTTGCTCCATCGCTTCCTGCATGTCCTTGTGATGTCGTTCCATGCGAGCACGATTGTGATCTTGCATGGCTTTCCAAGACGCTTCCTGCTCGGGTGTCAGCTTCAATTCATCATGCAGCTTTTGCCATGGAGAGCTCATCGGTTCCATTTTGCCGTGTTTCTTGGGGTCACAGTGGTCGGCATCGGGTGTGGGGCAGGCGTAAGCGACGCTGGTAGTCAGGCTGGCGAGCAGTGCCGTGGTGAGTAGCAGTTTCATGATATTCCTTTCAATGTCGGGTTGACGAACAGACGATATGACGGTCATCGGCGTCTGAGGTTCCGTCTGGAGCTGATTATAGCCATGTTTAGTTAAGCTGCCATACCGGCTGCATAGCCCGAAGCCCATGCCCACTGGAAGTTGTAGCCGCCCAATTGGCCAGTGACATCGACGACTTCGCCGATGAAGAACAGTCCGGGTATCTCGTTGGCCTCCATGGTCTTGGACGAAAGTGCGCGGGTATCCACACCGCCACAAGTGACCTCGGCCTTGGTGTAGCCCTGAGTCCCAGAGGGGGTGATGCGCCAGTGATGGAGTTGCTCCGCAATGGCGAGCAACTTCTTGGGTGACCACTGGTTGACGGGCAGGTTTTCGCCGAATTGCGGTAACCATGCCTCGGCAAAGCGTTTGGGCAGATATTGTCCGATGAAATTGCTCATCAGCATCTTACTGCTACGGTGTTCCTCAAATAGTGCGTTCAGGTCGCGTCCAGGCAATAGGTCGATGGATAGCGGCTGACCGTGTTCCCAGTACGAGGAGATCTGCAAGATCGCTGGCCCGCTCAATCCGCGATGCGTGAACAGTAACTCATTGCGGAAGCTCTGCTTGCCGAAGCTGACCTCCGCTGGGAACGATAGCCCAGACAACCCAGCATAAGGCTCCCATTCGTCGGGGCGGAACGTGAGCGGCACCAGTCCCGGCCTGAGTTTGACGATAGGCAGATTGAATTGCTCGGCGATCTTGTAGCCGAAGGGGGTTGCACCAGTCTTGGGGATAGATAGTCCGCCGGTGGCGATCACCAGTGAACTGACATGAAAAGTATCGCGTGATGTTTTGATTACAAAGCGTTCCTTGTTGAGTTCGCCAGCCTTGTTTTTAGTCGAAGGCGTATTGTGCAGCGGCTTGATCTCATGCACTTCGCATGAGATGTAACGGCGCACGTTCGCGGCTTCACACTCGTCTTTCAGTAGCTTGATGATGGCTTCGGAGCTGTCATCGCAGAACAACTGCCCGAGTTCCTTCTCGCTCCAACTGATGCCATTCTCGTCCAGCAATGAGATGAAGTGTTGCGGCGTGTAACGTGCCAGTGCCGAGCGGGCGAAGTGAGGATTGTCGGAAATGAAATTTTCCGGCTTGACATCGAGGTTGGTGAAATTGCAGCGCCCGCCGCCGGAAATACGGATTTTCTCAGCCAGTTTGGCGGAGTGATCCAGCAGCACGACCGAGCGTCCGCGTTGAGCGGCGGTCAGCGCGCACATCAGGCCAGCGGCGCCTGCGCCAATGATGGCGATATCGAAAGAGTGATCCATAGTTTTAACGTACCAATGCTGTAGTGACTTCGTTAGGGCATAGCCCGCTTTGCTCGAATACACGCACGTTGTCGAGCGTAGTGCGAGCGATGCTGGCCAGTGCTTCGGCGGTGAAGAATCCCTGATGGCCGGTGATGAGCACATTAGGGAAGGAAAGTAAGCGTTCGAACATGTCGTCCTGAATGACTTGGCAGGACAAATCTTGGAAAAAGAGGTCGCCTTCCTGTTCGTACACGTCCAAGCCAAGTCCGCCGATACGGCCAGACTTGAGGGCGGCGATAACGGCGGGCGTGTCGATGACGGCTCCACGACTGGTGTTGATGATCGTCACGCCGCGCTTCATCTTGCCAATTGCGGCAGCGTTGATGAGGTGGAAACTTTCCTGATTGAGCGGGCAGTGCAGGGTGATGAGATCACTTTCGCGGTACAACTCATCCAGCGTCACATAGCGTGCGCCAAGTGCTAAGCATTCAGGATTCGGGTAGGGGTCGTGTGCTAACAGACGACAGCCGAAGCCGCGCAGAATTTCAGCCGTGGCAAGACCGATCCGTCCAGTGCCGATGATGCCGATGGTGCGACCACGCAACTCAAAGCCTAGCAGTCCATCGAGTGAGAAATTGCCGTCGCGAACCCGGTTATAAGCACGGTGGGTCTTGCGGTTTAGCGTCAGGATCAGCGCCAGCGTGTGTTCGGCGATCGAATGCGGAGAGTAGGCGGGGACGCGTACTATACGTATGCCGTGACGTGCGGCGGCGGCTAGATCGACATTGTTGAAACCAGCACAGCGCAGAGCGATCAACTGGGTTCCTTGTTGCGCTAGGGCTTGCAGCACGGCCTCATTCAGCGTGTCATTGACGAAAGCGCAGATGGCGGGAAAGCCCGCCACCATCTGCCGTGTCTCTTCGTTCAGGCGTGCATCGAAGAAGCTCAGTTCGTGACCAAAGGTGGCGTTGGCTTCTTGTAAGAATTGCCGGTCATACGGGTGGGCGCTACAAACGGCAATCTTCATCCCTTAGGCCAGCGCCGCAGCGATGCGGGCGACCGCCGCTTTCAGATTATCCATCGACGTAGCGAACGACAGGCGGATACAGCCCTCGCTACCGAAAGCCGAGCCGGGAACCAGCGCCACGCCGAACTCCAGCAGACGCTCGGCCAGAGCTAGGTCGTTGGCTTCCTTCAGCTTACCTTCTGCATGCAGCTTGGTGATGGCAGCACTGGCATCGGGGAAGGCGTAGAACGCGCCGCCACTGGGCACGCACTTCAGGCCGGGGATCGCGTTGAGTGCATCCACTAGATAAGCGTGGCGTTCACGGAATGCAGTCAGCATCGGTGTGATGCAGCTTTGGTCGCCGTTCAGCGCCACTTCTGCCGCGACTTGCGAGATCGACGTTGGGTTGGACGTGCTCTGGGACTGAATGTTCTCCATCGCCGCCATGATGTCGGCGCGCCCAGCCGCATAGCCGATGCGCCAGCCGGTCATGGCGTAAGCCTTGGAAACGCCGTTCAGCACCAGCGTGCGATCGTAGAGATCAGGGCAGACATTGAGGATGTTGACGAAGGGTGTGTCGTCCATGCGGATATGTTCGTACATATCGTCGCTGGCGATCAACACGTGCGGATGCTGGCGCAGCACGACACCCAAAGCAGTCAATTCGGCAGCGGTATAGACCGCGCCCGTCGGGTTGCTCGGGCTGTTGATGACGACCATGCGGGTCTTGGGTGTGATGGCGGCAGCCAGTTGTTCGGCGCTCATCTTGAAACCTTGCTCGATACCGGCTTCGACAATCACCGGTACACCTTCGGCCAGCAACACGATGTCTGGATAGGATACCCAGAACGGTGCGGGGATGATGACCTCATCGCCTTTATTGATCGTGGCTTGGGTCAGATTGTAGAAGCTTTGTTTACCACCACAGGAAACTAGGATCTGGTTCGGCTTGTAATCTAGTCCGTTGTCGCGCTTGAATTTAGCGATGATCGCTTGTTTCAGCGAGGCGGTGCCGCCGACGGCCGTGTACTTGGTGAAACCCTTGTTGATGGCCGCGATGCCTGCATCCTTGATGTGTTGCGGAGTATCAAAATCTGGCTCGCCAACGCCAAGTCCAATAATGTCTTTGCCTTCGGCTTTCAGCTTGTTTGCTTGAGCATTGACGGCTAGGGTGGGAGAGGGCTTGATGGCTTGTACGCGGGTGGAGAGTTCCAAGATAGTTCCTTGCGGGTGGGTCATGGGCGCGGATTATACCCGCGTCGGAGCAAGAGTGAGTGTGCGGGGATGTCGAATTTAGGCTTAATTCGCACCCTACCATGAGATATAGGGTGAACCTATGTCGTTGTAGCGATTGTCTAGGTATAGAGCCATTCGGTACAATGCGCCTCTTTCGCGAACGAGATCAGTGATGACTGCAAAATCCCATAAGGGGCAAAGCTTCGAGGCGGCACTCGCCGAGCTAGAACAAGTGGTGGCCGATATGGAGTCTGGCAAGTTGTCCCTGGAGGATTCGCTGGCTGCTTATAAGCGTGGTGCGGAGTTGTTGCAACTCTGTCGTGGCAAGCTGGATTCTGTGCAGCAGCAGGTGAGCGTGCTGGAAGAGGGCGCCCTTAAACCGTTTGCAGTGGACGATGATAAATGACCTTGGCATTTCAAGATTGGGCTAGCGCCCATCAGTTGCGTTTCGAAGACGTGTTGAAGCAATGGTTGCCACCGTCTGACGTGGCTCCCCAGCGTTTGCATCAGGCGATGCGCTATTCGGTGCTGGATGGCGGTAAGCGGGTGCGCCCCTTGCTGGCTTTCGCTGCGGGTGAGCTGGTAGGTGCGGAGTTGGAGCGTGTCAATTATGCGGCGGCGGCAGTCGAGCTGATCCACGCTTATTCATTAGTGCACGATGATATGCCCTGCATGGACGACGACGTGCTGCGTCGCGGCAAGCCGACTTGCCATGTCCAATTCGACGAGGCAACGGCCTTGCTGGTGGGGGATAGCCTGCAAACCTTAGCCTTCCACTTTTTAAGTGACCCCGTGTTGAGCGATCATCCCCTGCGTCAGATAGCGATGGTGCGCCTGCTGGCACAAGCTTCAGGTTCGCGGGGCATGGCGGGCGGACAGGCTATCGATCTGGATAGCGTGGGCAAACAACTGAGTGTCACCGAACTCGAATTCATGCACATTCACAAGACAGGTGCATTGATCCGTGCCGCCGTCTTATTGGGTGCTAATTGCGGTGAAGCAAGTGAAGAGTCGTTAGCTCGCCTTGATCACTTTGCCAAGTGTGTAGGGTTGGCATTTCAAGTGGTGGATGACATCTTGGATGCTGAGGCGGATACTGCCACCTTGGGTAAGACGGCAGGTAAAGATGCTGACAACGACAAGCCGACCTACGTCACTTTGTTAGGTGTGGTTGCCGCAAAGAAAATGGCCGCCGACCTGCATCGTGAGGCGCTGAATACCTTGGCTGACCTTGGTGCACCCGCACAACGCCTGCGTGAACTGGCGGATTTCATCGTATTGCGAAAGTTCTGATGCCTACACTGCTGGAAAAGATCAACACTCCTGAAGACCTGCGTGGTTTAACACCAGAACAACTGCCGCAATTGGCTAGTGAACTGCGTGCGTTTTTGGTTGAATCGGTCAGTAAAACGGGCGGACATCTGTCGTCTAACTTGGGAACAGTCGAGTTGACGGTTGCGCTGCATTACGTATTCAACACGCCGCAAGACAAGCTAGTGTGGGATGTCGGCCACCAGACCTACGTGCATAAAATACTCACAGGCCGACGCGAGGCGATGAAGGGCTTGCGCATGGCGGGCGGCATCTCGGGCTTCCCCAAGCGCAGCGAGAGTCCGTACGACACCTTCGGCACCGGCCATTCTAGTACCTCGATCTCGGCCGCTTTAGGTATGGCGGCGGCAGCACAGTTGGCGGGTTCCGAGAGCCGTGCAGTGGCGATCATTGGCGATGGCGCGATGACGGGCGGCATGGCATTCGAGGCGCTGAATAATGCCGGAGCCATGGATGCCAATCTGTTGGTGATCCTCAACGACAACGACATGTCTATCTCCAAACCGGTGGGTGCGCTGAACAATTACCTCGCCAAGCTGATGTCGGGGCGCTTCTACGCCAAAGTGCGCAGCAAGAGCGAGAGCATCCTCAAGGGGATGCCGCAGATGCTGGAGTTCGCCAAGCGCGCCGAGGAACACGTCAAAGGCATGGTCACGCCGAGTACGCTGTTCGAAGAATTCGGTTTCAACTACATCGGACCCATCGATGGGCACGATCTGGATGTGCTGGTCACCACGCTGCAAAATATCCGCCAATTGCAAGGCCCGCAGTTCCTCCACATCGTTACGCAGAAGGGTAAGGGGTATATCCGCGCCGAGCAGGATTGCATCCTCTATCACGGCGTCGGCAAGTTCGATCCGGTCAGTGGTATCCAGCCTAAAGGGGCAGCCAAGCCGACCTACACCCATGTGTTCGGTGACTGGTTGTGCGATATGGCAGCGGCGGATGAGAAGCTGGTCGCCATTACTCCCGCGATGTGCGAAGGCTCAGGCATGGTCGAGTTTTCGGAGCGCTTCCCCGAGCGCTATTTCGATGTCGGCATCGCCGAGCAACATGCGCTGACATTCGCCGCCGGCTTGGCCTGCGACGGCTACAAGCCAGTAGTGGCGATCTACTCGACCTTCTTGCAGCGCGCATACGACCAGCTTATCCACGACATCGCCATTCAGAATCTACCGGTGCTGTTGGCGATCGACCGTGGTGGCTTGGTCGGTGCGGATGGTGCGACCCATGCCGGCAGTTTTGACCTGAGCTTCTTGCGCTGTATTCCGAATATGACGGTGATGACTCCCGCCGATGAGAACGAGTGCCGGCAGATGCTTTACACCGCGTATCGCATGGATACTCCGACAGCCGTGCGTTACCCGCGCGGTGTCGGCCCCGGCTTTAAGCCGCGAGCCGAGATGGTCGCGCTACCCGTCGGCAAAGGCGAGCTCCGCCGCAGTGGGAAGAAGATCGCTATTCTGGCGTTCGGCTCCATGCTGGCTCCGGCGCTCAGCGCTGCTGAAACGCTGGATGCGACGGTCGCCAACATGCGTTTTGTCAAACCGCTGGATACAGCATTGATTCAGCAACTAGCGCGCGAGCATGACCTGTTAGTGACGGTTGAAGAAAACGTGATCCAAGGAGGGGCGGGCAGTGCCGTGTCGGAGTGTCTAGCGCAACATGGTTTGACGAATCCGGTGATGTTGCTCGGTCTGCCAGACGCTTTCATCGAACATGGCGATCCCGCTAAGATGTTGTCCGAGTGTGGGCTGGATGCGGCGGGTATCGTCGCTTCAGTACGTCAAAAATATCCCGAGTGAATTAATCGGCTATAATCGCCGCACTCTACTTTTAGCTGTGAGATACAAGCATGAACTCAGCCTCAACTAGCGCAATTCCCGATGTACAGAACAGTGCCGACACCCGCCAACTGGCAATCAACAAGGTCGGCATCAAAGGCATCCGCCATCCAGTGGTCGTCCGTGACAAAAGTGTCGGCGTGCAACACACCGTCGCCACGTTCAACATGTACGTGCATCTGCCGCACAATTTCAAAGGCACGCACATGTCTCGCTTCGTCGAGATTCTCAATCAGCATGGCCGTGAGATTTCGGTCGAGTCGTTCGAGAGCATCCTGCGCGAGATGGTTGAAAAGCTAGAGGCTCAGTCTGGCTACATCGAGATGAGTTTCCCGTACTTCGTCAACAAGGCAGCCCCCGTTTCTGAAGTGCAAAGTCTGCTGGATTACGATGTGACGTTCATCGGCGAGATCATCGAGGGCGAGTATCGCTTCACCATGAAAGTGCTGGTCCCTGTCACCAGCTTGTGCCCCTGCTCGAAAAAGATCTCTGAGCGTGGTGCGCATAATCAGCGTTCACACGTCACGCTGACTGTGCGCACGGGCAGCCCCGTGTGGATCGAAGAGTTGGTGCGTTATGCGGAGGAGCAAGCATCCTGCGAACTGTTTGGTTTGCTCAAGCGTCCAGACGAGAAGTACGTTACTGAACGTGCGTACGACAATCCGAAGTTCGTCGAAGACATGGTGCGAGATGTGGCTGCGGTACTCAATGCAGATGATCGCATCACGGCCTATGTCGTCGAATCCGAGAACTTCGAGTCCATCCACAACCATTCCGCTTATGCGCTGATCGAGAAAGACAAGCGGGCCTAAGCCGCTTTGGTCGGCTGGATGGGGTGTGCGTAAAGCATCACCTCATCCAGAGTCCTCACTCTTTCGCCATTTCCAACTCTAGCCAGGCTTCTTCCAGTTCGGCCACTTTTGACTCTAGCTTGGCGCGGTCCGCATTAAGCTGCGTGAGTTTATCTCGGTCAGGATTCGTATAGGTAGCGGGATCAGCAAGTTGCTGGTTGACCGCAGTCAGCTCCGCCTGCGCCGCATTCAGAGCGGTTTCAAGCTTGGTTTGCTTGGCCTGCAAGGCTTTAAGATTCGGCTTAGGGGGTGTTTTCTCGCGCGGTTTCTCTGCCTTGGGCTGAGCGGCAGCTTCGCGCGGACGGCGGTTCTCTATCCAACTCTTGTAGTCTTCCAAGTCACCGTCGAACAGATGAGCCTCGCCATCTGCGACCAACCATAGCTCGTCGGCTACGGCACGGATCAGGCTGCGGTCATGCGAAACGATAACTACCGCGCCGGTGTATTCCTCTAGAGCGATAGTGAGCGCATCGCGCATATCGAGATCGAGGTGGTTGGTCGGTTCATCAAGCAGGAGGAGGTGCGGTTTCTGCCAGGCCAAGAGTGCTAATGCAAGACGGCTCTTTTCACCGCCGGAGAAGCTGGCCACCGGTCGATCCTCGCTATCACCCGCCAGCCCGAAGCGTCCCAGAAAGCTACGCAGCGATAGCGTGGTCTCCTTGGGGGCGATGCGTTCCATGTGCTGCAAGGGCGTGGCGGCGCTGTCCAAATTCTCTAGTTGGTGCTGCGCAAAGTAACCGATACGGATGTCCGGCGTGAATTCCAACTTGCCCACCGTCGCTTTCAGTTCGCCGACAAACAGCTTGATGAGCGTCGATTTACCTGCACCATTAGGGCCGAGCAGAGCGATGCGTGCACCTGCGCGCAGCATCAAGTCGATGTTGCGAAACAGCGTCTTCTCGCCATAGGCGA
Source organism: Ferriphaselus amnicola (assembly GCF_000974685.2). Lineage (NCBI taxonomy): Bacteria > Pseudomonadati > Pseudomonadota > Betaproteobacteria > Nitrosomonadales > Gallionellaceae > Ferriphaselus > Ferriphaselus amnicola. The sequence goes on along the minus strand of NZ_AP018738.1, from coordinate 1,481,440 downwards.
ACCCCATCTTTTCTGCGCGCAACAGCAGATCGGGGCCGCGTTCCGGCGCTTCGATCTCCAATTCGAAATGGCCGTCGGTGGTGTGTGCAGGGGCGATACGGGTGATGCGTTCCAATGCCTTGACGCGGCTCTGCGCCTGTTTGGCCTTAGTTGCCTTGGCGCGAAAACGGCGCACGAAATCTTCTAAGTGGGCAATCTTCGCCTGTTGAGTTTGGAACGCTTGCTGCTGCTGCGCGAGGCGTTCGGCACGGGCATGCTCGAAAGCATCGTAGTCGCCACTATAGCAATCTATCGTCATATCATGCACATGCGCGATCCTGTTCACGCAAGCGTTGAGGAACTCCCGGTCATGTGAGACGAGCAAGATGCTGCCAGGATAGCGTGCCAGATATTGTTCTAGCCAAAGGATGGCTTCGAGGTCGAGGTGGTTGGTGGGCTCGTCCAGCAGCAACAGGTCGGCGCGGTGCATCAGCGCGCGAGCGAGGTTCAGGCGCATCCGCCATCCACCGGAGAAGCTGGCGACGGTGCGTTCCAGCGTGTCGTTGGCGAAGCCCAGCCCGTTCAGTAGTTGTGCGGCGCGAGCTTTGGCACCGTAGCCGTCGATGGCCTCATAGCGTTGCTGGGCGTCGAACCAAGCCGCGTCATGATTCTCCTGTGCCAATATCTTTTCTAGGTGGCGCAGCTCTACATCGCCGTCGAGCACGAACTCCAGCGCGGGCATCTCTGAGTTAGCGATCTCTTGTTCCACAAAGGCGATGGTCTTGCCTGATTGCATGGAAATCTCGCCACTATCGGGTTTGAGTTCGCCGCGTATCAGGCGGAACAAGGTAGATTTACCGCAGCCGTTGTGGCCAACTAGCCCGATGCGCTGGTTGGCGAACGCCTGTAGATTCACATTTTGGAGTAGCGGCACGCCGCCTTGAAGGAAGGACAGATTCTGGATGTTGAGCATGGCGCGATGATAACAGAGGGCAGGGCAAGCGCAGCCAGACGCAGCAGGAATACGGCTTGACGTCCTCCCCGGCATGAATGCCGGAGATTCCTACTGCGCTCAGGCGTGGCATTGAGCCACCTCCTGAGTCACTTCGGCGGGTTCCTGCTTCACGGAACGGCCTGACTGCGCCAATTCTCCACAGGCTAACAAGCGATGCCCTCGCTCTAAAACATTGATAGCGCCGACCATATCGGCGTTATTCTCATAGCCGCAATCCACACACGCAAACTTGGCTTGTGTCTGGCGATTATCTGCCGATACATGGCCGCAGGCCGGACACGTCCGACTGGTGTTGCGTGCGGGAACCGCCAGCACGTCGCCGCCCAGCCAAACCTGTTTGTATTCCAATTGCCGCCTGAACTCGAACCACCCCTGATCGAGGATGGATTTATTCAGGCCAGATTTAGCCTTCACGTTGCGCCCTGGCGAATCGCTGCTGCCTGCTGCGGACTTGGACATATTCCGTACCTGCAAGTCCTCGATGCACACAATCGCGTGGTTTTTGCTGATTGTGGTCGTGGTCTTGTGCAGGAAGTCGCGGCGAGCATTGGCGATGCGCGTGTGAATCTTCTGGACGCGGGCTTTCGCCTTCTTCCAGTTGCTACTGAACTTCGTCTTGCGAGACATGGCCCGTTGATACCGGGCAAGCCTTTGCTGGTGCTTCCTGAAGATGTTGAGCGGTTCGATGTAGCTACCATCGGACAAGGTTGCAAAACGCGCGATACCCACGTCGATGCCGACGATGCGTGCGGCCGGATGCATTGGCTGTTCAACCTCGCGCTCGGTCTGGATGCTCACAAACCACTTGCCGCCGTTGGCCGACACCGTGATGTTCTTGGCTACACCTAGAATCTCCCGACTGTTGCGATAGCGAATCCAGCCGAGTTTCGGCAGGAAGATGCGGCTGTTGACCTGGTCAATCTTGAACCCTTGCGGAAAGCGGAAGCTATCGGATTGGCCTTTCTTCTTGAATCTTGGGAAGGCTGCACGCTTTTCGAAGAAATTCTTATAGGCACGCGCCAGATCGCCCGTGACCTGCTGAAGTGTTTGAGATGGGGATTCCGTTAGGTATGAATATTCGGCTTTCCATGCTGGAAGCCAGTTATTCATCCCAAAGGCATTGGAAAACTTTTCCCCTGCGTCATGATTTTTCTGCTGCTTGTCCAGCGCAAGGTTCCAAACCTTGCGAACATTCCCGGCAAAACGACGCATAGAGCGGACTTGTTCGCCATTGGGCTGCAACTCGAATTTGAATGCTTGCAAGCGTTTCATGGCTAAATTATACTTGGTCTATGGAAAAAGACAACGAAATTAGACATGGCAGGCATTGCGTTTTCAAGATGCATGTCCACTTGGTCTTTGTGGCGAAATACCGCCGCGAGGTGTTTGACGGCGATGCCATAGACCGGATGCGCCGAATGTTCGGCAAGGTTTGCAAAGACATGGAGGCGTCCTTGGTGGAAATGGATGGAGAAGACAACCATGTGCATCTGCTGGTGGAGTATCCGCCAAAGCTGGCGGTGTCTGTGCTGGTGAACAGCCTGAAAGGTGTGTCCAGCCGATTGCTGCGCAAGGAGAGGCCAGACTTGAAAAGGAGATACTGGAAAAATGTATTGTGGTCGCCCTCATACTTTGCTTCTTCATGTGGCGGCGCTCCAATCAGCATCATCAAGCAATATATCGAACAACAGGAATCGCCAATTTAGGAAACAACTAAAAAGCAAGGATGCCTATGGCATCCGCGCCTTATTTCCCCGCCCTGAACGGCGGGGTTTTACGGCACACAGGATAATCCGCAGCCTATGGAATTCATCATCGACATACAAGAGCGGGACGGACTGCGCACGATGTGCTTCGAGTCGAAGTGCGTTCAGGGTGCGATGCGCATCGCCCAGCCGTGGGATCTGGTGCTCGAATACACGCAAGTGATGATGGCCGCGTTGCTCCTGCGTGAAGCAAAGTCACAACGCCGTATATTGCTGATCGGCTTGGGGACGGGCTCGCTGACCAAGTTCTTGTATCGACACTGCCCGCAAGCCCATTTGACCGTGGTGGAAATATCACCGCGCGTCGTGGCGGCGGCGCGTGAGCATTTTGAACTGCCGGATGATCCGACACGATTGAACATCGTCGTGGGTGACGGCGTTGACTTCGTCCAACTCGCTGGAACACCCTACGATTTGATTTTGGTGGATGGTTTCAATGAGTTCGCCCATCCTGGCGATTTGAATACCCAGCCGTTTTATCAGAATTGCCGTCTTCGCCTGAGCGACCAAGGGCTCTTGGTGGTCAATCTCATCGGCCTGAGTCACAACTACAAAGGCGGTTACGCTTACATCGAATCTGCATTCGAGGGCCGTGCGGTGAGATTTCCAAAATGCAAGAGTGGCAACACCATCGCAATCGCTGCAACAGGCGACGAGGTCAAACTAACTCTCGCAGAGCTGAAGGAGCGAGCGAAAGCGTTCGAAGCTCGCACCGGCCTTGATCTCCAGCCGATGCTGGACAAACTTGAAGTGGAACCGGCCTGCTCGGCTGGGACGCTGACCATCTAGCAGGATCGAATATGTCATCTTCCTTTGAAAACTTACAACCTCGCCCGGTCTGGGCCCACTTCGCTACGTTATGTGCGATCCCGCGTGCCTCCCTGCGTGAAGCGACGCTGCGCGATCATTTGATTCGTTGGGCACAGGAACGCGGCATCGAAACGGTCGTCGATAGCGTAGGGAACTTGATCTTGCGGAAGCCCGCGAGTCCGGGATATGAGTCTGTGCCAGGCGTTGTCTTGCAGGGCCATCTCGATATGGTGTGCCAAGCCAATCGCGGAACGGAGCATGACTTCGAGCGTGACGCCATCCATGCCGTTGTGCGCGATGGCTGGGTGATCGCAGAACAAACGACGCTGGGCGCGGACAATGGCATCGGCGTGGCGCTTGCACTGGCTGCGCTGGAAGAGCCAGATTTGCTTCATCCGCCACTTGAAGTGTTGCTCACCATCAATGAAGAATCAGGCATGGACGGCGCGCGTGGACTGGTGCCCGGCACCTTGCAAGGCACGCAGCTCATCAATCTAGACACAGAGGAGTGGGGGCATTTCTATTTGGGTTGCGCGGGTGGCGTGGACGTGGAGGTTCACCATGCATCTCCGCTGCACGATTTGCCCTCTGCCTATATCGCGGTACGGCTGGAGCTGTCTGGCTTGCGTGGCGGTCACTCAGGGATCGATATTCACCTCGGGCGCGGCAATGCCATCAAGTTATTGGCCGAGGCGCTAAGCGCTTTGTCTAAGCTTACCGATGTGCGCTTGATCGAGCTGCGGGGCGGAACCGCAAGGAATGCGATCCCGCGTGAGGCGTTTGCCGTGTGTGCTATGCCTGCCGTTGATGTGGCTAAACTGGATGAGTTTGTCCGTCAGTTGCTGGATGGCTGGCAGCCGCGTTATGCCGAGGTGGAGCCCGCGCTAGCGTTGCGTGCTGACTTGCTCGACAGCTCGAGAGAGGCAGCGCTCGATGCGCAGGAAAGTCACCGCCTGCTGAATTTCATCGAATCCGTCGCCAATGGCGTAGCGCGTCGCAGTGATGATTTCCTCGGGGTCACGGATACGTCGAGCAACCTCGGTGTGGTGACCTTGGAGCAGGGCGCGTTCGGCGCGACGTTCAAAGTCCGCTCCTTGCATGACCTTCGCGCCAGTCGATTTGCCGATGAGCTGGTCGAGCATGCCGCTCAATTTGGTTTGCAAGCACGGAAGGACGGTGCCTATCCGGGCTGGACGCCGAATCCATCTTCGGACTTGCTTGCTTTGTGCCAAAAAGTTTACTCGACAGAGTTCGGTCAGCCCGCTTCACTGCAAGTGATCCATGCTGGACTTGAATGTGGCCTGCTCGCTGCGAGCCACCCACACCTAGACATGATCTCGTTCGGCCCAGACATCCGTGGAGCGCATGCGCCAGGGGAGCGTGTCGAGATCGCTTCGGTAGCACAGTGTTGGACCTTGCTTAAGGCTGTGCTACAGGCACTTGCGAAGCCAGAGGCTAGACTATGAGCCGCTTGCGATCGATCATTTGCGTCTGCGCTTGGATGATGTTCTTGGCGGACAACGCCTTGGCAGCGGAGGCTCCACTTCAAACAACTGGCTCGGCAACTTTGGGCGAGTCGAAGCAGGAGAAGAGCCCGAGCACTTCGCCGGTCACGTCCACCGAATCGGATTCGCCCTCGGCTGTTTATCAGCGCGGCATCAGTCTCAGGAATGAGGGGAAATACGAAGAAGCAGCCGCACATTTTTTTGCCGCAGCGCAGAAGGGGAGCCACTTAGCTGAGGTCGAACTGGCTTATCTTCACTCAGAACTAGGCTCGCCGATGTGGGACGATCCTGCGGCATTCGCTTGGTTCACGCTTGCGATCAAACACGAATCCAAGCCCGAGCTGGCTAGAATCTTGGCGAGGGATCGGGAAGTCGTGCGACTGCGCATGAGTTCGGCTGAGCAAACCGAGGCCAGACGTTTGAGTGGAACGCTACTTATTAATTTAGGCGCCGTGCCCGCATTCGTTGAAGCGAACTAGCCATCTCACTAAGCCGTAAATATGCGGCAAGTGATTGCTTCTGCCAGCGTAGTGAGGGATTTTATTGAGCTTAGGTTCGGTTTGTCATTGCGAGTGCAACGCGGCAATCCAGTGGTTTTATGCAAGCTGCCAAGTGACTGGTCATCGCAATGACAGCGGAGCGATTGATGTGTTTACATTGCTGGATTGGATAACTATCATGTGGCTATAACTTATCTCGGCGGAGGTTTCTATGGAAATTAGCACGATTGCACAGGCAAAAAACCACTTGCCTAAATTGATTCATTCCGCCGAGGCTGGGGAGGATGTTCGAATTTCTCGGCATGGGAAAGTGGTGGCGATTCTGGTTTCTGTCGAGCGCTATCAGCAGCATTTTCAGGCTGGCAAGGGTGTGTTCTCAGCCATGATGAGGTGGCGAGAGTCGAATACAAGTCTAGATTTGACGAGTGATGAAGTTGACAGTTTGCGTGATCGTTCGCCTGCGCGAGATTTTGTTTGGGAATGAAGTTTTTGTTGGACACTAATATTTTTTCCGAACCTGCAAAAGCGGAACCTAATCAAAATGTACTGGAAAAGTTGAGCCAACATAGTGGTCAGTTTTGTACTGCGGTGACGGTTTGGCATGAGCTCCATTTTGGGTTTGCGCGCATGGCTGACTCAAAGCGCAAGACAAATTTATCTGGGTATTTAAATTCTCTTGAAGTGGCTGGTTTGGATATTTTGCCATATGAGAAAAATGCAGCGGAATGGTTGGCGCAAGAGCGAGGCAGGTTGTCAAAACAGGGCGTTGCGATTCCCTTTGCGGATGGCGAAATAGCGTCGATTGCATTTGCTAGTCAGTTGACTTTGGTTGCGCGCAATGTAAATGACTTCGCTCACTTTGAAAACCTACGGGTGCAAAACTGGTTCGTCGAGTAATTCATCAATGCGGAGTCGATATCCTTGCAAGTGCTGAACGCGCCCATTGATGCCATCTCATGGGATGGCGCGTTAGCTCACTGATGGCTCCGAAGTAAGCGGTATCTGCACACGTCAGCACTCAGTTTTTTCGCCCATTCGAGACGCATCTCTGGACGCCAGTCCCTCTGTGTTGAGATCTGCTCCACGACGATATTTTCTACTTGCCCAATCGGCTGGTTCGTCTCTGTGACCAGACTCGGTTCAACCAACTGCTCGCATCGAATGACAACGCCTTGACGAGCCAGTTGCTCATTCGCCGCGCATCAAGGATGCGGTCATTGGCCGACACCGCAATCAGCCGTTTCATGCACGTGTTGATCGACGTCTGATCCAGAAACAGGCGGCTGTCGCTCACCTGGAACATATCCAAAAAACTCATCCATCAACTAGCAGATGCAGAGGCTTTGTTTCTCGAGGTGCCTATCGACTTCAACTAAGGTCACAAGAAATGAGTTTCAAAAAAATTGCAGCTCGAATAAATTAATACGAGTTGCAATAATTGTGAGGTGTCCGTAAATGTCATCATACGATGATGGAATATTTTCTCTAAACGCTGCTCATCAAGAAGAGCAGGTGGGCGATTCTCATCAGCGGCAGAAGTTGGATACTGCGATTGAGATTATCCGAAAAAAAGAGATCGAATGGCATCTGCAAAGCGAGATCAAGCGATCAACTTTGTTGACTTACCAGAGTGCATACCGGCACTACGCAGCCGCCCGGGAATCGGCTCGACTTTCAGGAACAGAGTTTCACTACTATGTCGAAAATCAAAGCTCCCGAAACGTCGTTGTGGCTGCGATTGAACGGTACATATTATTAAGAACTAAGCGAGCAGTTCTGATCTCGGATGCAGTAGCGCTGGCTAGAATCCGCGACTCGATTGCCACCGACTTTCGGATTGTTAGTGAATTGAAATCTAGCCATAAAAAGATCGACTCCGAGAAGGAAAAGCCATTCGATTTTTGGCGAGAAAAGCTCGCTCTGCTGGAGCGTTACCACCCAAATTGGCGTGAAGAGTTGGTCAAGAAAATGTCTCGATCTAAGTATTACGATTGCGTCCTAGTTCAGTCAATTTGTGGGTGTCGAACTGAAGAATTGTTGAGTGGGGTTGTCATTACTTTGACTGAGTCAGGGGATTGCATTCTCGGAGTGAAAACCGCAAAAATGCGGGCAGGGGATGACTCAACCTCGATGAGGTATATACGCACATCTGATTCAAGACTGAGATCGCTCGCTGGCACGGTTCGGCTCTCGCTTCCTTTTACCGAGGACATGACAAATTGGGAGCGAGCCTGTGCCGAAAGAAAAGCGAAGAACAACTTTCGACAGACGATTACCAATCTGTCGGAACGCCTGTTTGGTATTGGGATAACTCCAAAGGCATTCCGATGTGGCGTGGCGTCAGATTTACGATCTTTTGGGGCATCCACCACTGAGGTTTCGGAGTTTTTGGGTCATGCATCTACCGCGTGTGCGAATAGATACAGTGCACGGCTAAACTCTCGGGGGCGAGCAAGGAGAGTTCCGGCTCAACTAGAAACGGCGCGGGTGCAAGTTTTTTCTAGGCCAATGTCAGAGCAGCTTTTAGCACGATCTCGGACGCCTGGGTTTTGTCCTTGAGATGTGTTGCAAAACGCGCAATTTCTATTGGGTGTGTTCGCTGAATGCTTGTCCGCGCATTCCCCTTGCTAGGTGAGTTCCGAACCGGCCTTGCGCCAGCAGGGGGTCAAGCGGACGGTTTTGTATTTGACTTGGCTATTGCCGCTGACTTTCTTGTGTGCTCAGCTGTACCCTGTGCTTCCACGTATGCTCGAATCGTCTCAAGCGTAGCGCCGCCAACTGAGCCGACGAAGTAGGCCCGATGCCAGAACAATGGCTTGGCATAGTAAAACTTTACCAAATGTTCGGCAAACCTGTTTCTTGTTCTGCGTGCGCTGGCCGTCTTGAGATTGTTGATTAGTACCGATATATCCAGTGCCGGATGGATATCAACCAAGAGGTGCGCATGGTCTGGCTCGCCGCCGAATTCAATCAGCTTGCAACGCCATCCATCGAGTATTTCTCCAAAGGCAGTTTTGAGGTATTCCAGCACTTCCGGCGTAAGTGTTTTACGGCGGTATTTGGTCACAAAAACGATATGTAGCTTAATGTTATAAACTGCGTGAGAACTTGATTTATTATTGTGTTCCATGCTTGCGCCCTAAGTAGTTGTGGTAGTATATCATCTATGCAAATAGGAAATAAATTTCGTTGTTATCCTACTTCTGCTCAGGAGCAAACCCTGTTGCGGTGGATCGGTTGCCAGCGGAATATCTACAATTCCAAGGTGCGCGAAGACCAGTATTTCCGCCGCTTTGCGCAGAAATCTTTGCAGCACGTCGGGCAGTATGCCCCGATAGACCAACAATACAGCCAGTTCAAAACTGACTTAACGCCATATTTGTCCGAAGTGCCTAGCGTCTTGCTGCGCAATGGCGCGGTGCTGTGGAAGCAGGCGTATGGTCGTTATTTCTCCAAGCTGGGCGGTCGTCCAGTCATACACAAGAAGCACGGTAAACAAGCTGTCTGGCTTACTTCGGAATTGTTCAAGTTTGTGCCAGTTACCGATACCGAGACTGGCAAAATCACCGGTCACCAGCTTTATCTCGGAACCAAGAAATTCCCTGTTGGGATTTTGATGTTCAAGGCGCACAAGGACTACAAACTTCCCGCCTCACTGCACATCAGTATTCATGCAGGGCGTTGGCACGTTTCGTTTAACTACGATGATGGTATTCAGGAACCAACCGACAAAGACACAACCGACTGGCTAATCCAGTTTGACGAAGCAGAATTGCGCAAGATGACTGCCGGGCTGGATCGTGGCGTTACTTTGCCGTTGGCCGGGAGCGATTACCAGCAATTCGGATTTTCAGAAGTTCAAGACAAACGCCTGCTTGCTCAAGAGCGACACAAAAAATGCTGGCAACGCCGTCAGGCGCGCCGAACCAAAGGTTCTGCGGGTTGGGTCAAGGCGAAGCGCAAGGTGGCGCGTTATCAGCGGTATGGTGCCGATGTGCGGAGGGATGTAGCTCATAAGACCAGTCATATTCTTGCTGCCGAGCCACGCTATAAACTGTTCGTGTTCGAGGCGCTCAAGGTCAAAAACATGACCGCGAAGGCCAAGCCAAAGCAGGATGAGCAAGGTCGCTGGATTAAGAATGGCGCTGCGGCCAAGTCGGGCCTCAACAAATCCATTCTGGCTTCCACATGGGGACAGACGAGGCTATATTTGCAGTACAAGGCTCGCCGTCAAGGCAAGCTGGTTATCGAAGTGCCAGCGTTTTATTCTTCGCAGGAATGTGCCGCGTGCGGCCACGTTCACCAGGACAATCGGGTATCTCAATCCGAATTCGTCTGCCTAAGCTGCGGGAACACCGACCATGCGGATCACAACGCGGCAAAGGTTATTGCCATGCGCGGTGTCCGGCAATTATTGTCTGGGAAGTGTGTTCAGAAAGAAAAGAAACGGTGCAGGATCACAAGGATCAAGGTAGGGGCGGAAGGCTCCGAACCGGTTGCGGAAACGCGACCTACGCTTGGTGAGACCTTGGTAAGTCGTGGTGGTGGTAACACTCCCACGCTCTGGTCGTTGACCCAAGAAGCCCCCCCACTACAACGCGTTTACGCGCTTAGTGGCGGGAGACTTCATTCATGGGATGCATAGGTGGCCTATATCCTTAGGCATATTGACAGCCAAGCTTGCTGACTTGAAACTGAACAGGTCACTTTCGCTGAATTGCTCACCATGCGGCTTCTTCATATTTGGCTCTCCATCTTTCTCGGCCTTGTGTTCGTACAGCACTCCAATGCCGCAAACGTAAGTGATCTAGAGGAAAGCAACCTAATTTCTTATGCAGCTCAGCAGAGCTTTATGGACGGCGATTTCGCCGAATTAGATAGGATTTCAAATATCTATCGAATGGAAAAGAGCCGAACCTCAAGCGGACTTTGGAAGCTCACAATGTTTTATTGTGGCATTCAGCAGGCCATTGACGCTGCAACAGAGGGTGGTAAAGCTGAATCGAAATTCCATCCTCTAGAAAAGAAGATCCGGAAATGGATGCGGCAATCCCCTAACTCACCGTCGGCTCATATTGCCTACGGACAAGCTCTGATCAGCCATGGATGGGCATATCGTGGCGATGGATATGCAGATACAGTTAAGCCGGAGTCATGGGCTCCCTATAAGAAATACATTGCTAAAGCACGAATCGAACTAGAGCAGCATAAGTCAGTCGCTGCGTCTGATCCCAACTGGTACGTGACGATGCTGACCGTATCGCGTGCTGAGAATTGGTCGTATAGGGAATTTGATGCTTTGCTAAACGAGGCCCTAGATAAGGAACCTCTGTTTTATCAGACATACTTCTCTGCACTTCAATATTTATTACCAAAGTGGCATGGTGGACTCCGCGAAGTCGAAAGTTTTGCTCAGAATGCGGTCAAAAGAACTCAGCAGCAAGAGGGCAGCGGCATGTACGCGAGAATCTATTGGTACGCTTCGCAGGTTCAGTTTAGCAATGAGATATTCGTCAAATCACTAGCGACGTGGCCACAAATGAGGCGTGGCTTCGATGACATTGTTAGAAAATATCCAGACCCTTGGAACCTTAATCACTACGCCAAGTTTGCCTGCCTAGCTAAAGACAAATCCAAAGCCAGACAGCTTCTAAAGCAGATAGAGCCAATATATCTGCGCGACGCATGGTCACCTCCACAGCTAAGAACCCACTGCATGATTTGGGCCAATAGGGCATAACTCAGCACCGGAGCACCATATCGGTTCCTTGGCGAAGAATTTTCCCCGTATAGGTGCGCATCACGCAGCGCGACACCGAACGGCTAACTGTTGCGTTGAGATTTTAAGTAGGCCATCTCTGGCGTCAACCCTACCTTGCTATATAGGTAGTTCTATATCCTTAGGCATATGTTTGTGCACCCCCAAATCTGATAAATTCGGTGCGGCATGGTTTGTGCTCATCCCCGTTGCCAAGTTCTCATCTCATCGTGGTTCAGTGCTCTCACGTCGCTTGAGCGAACGTTGCGGTCGTGGCTGAGATCTTGCGTGTCGTAGGCCTCATGATATTTACGCTTGGTGAGTATCGTGGGCTTGTTTTAGTTGGGTTTTTGACTAGGCATTTTGTCTGAATACGTATTGGAGTTTGTAGATGCTTTTCCCCGTAGTGCTTTCAGGTGGTTCTGGAACTCGCCTGTGGCCGATGTCCCGCGCGGCGTTGCCCAAACAGTTTTTGCCATTAGTGACCAGTTTTACGATGTTTCAGGAGACTGTGCTTCGCCTCTCGGGGTTGCCTGATCTGGCATCTCCCATCGTAGTGTGCAACGCCGACCATCGCTTCCTCGCTTCTGAGCAACTGCGCAAAATTGACGTTGTGCCCAGTTCCCTGTTGTTAGAGCCGATGGGGAAGAATACGGCACCGGCTGTCGCCATCGCTGCATTCTCGGCCCTGGCTAAGGATGCCGATGCGATGCTGTTAGTGTTACCTGCGGATCATCTAGTGGAAAATGTCCCAGCGTTCCATCAGGCTATCGAGCAAGCGGTACGCTTGGCTGAGCGCGGTGGTTTGGTGACCTTCGGGATTCAGCCCGATGCGCCTGCCACAGGATTCGGATATATCGAAAAAGGAACACCCGTTGCAGGAGAAGAGGGGAGCTATGCCGTCGCGCGCTTCGTTGAAAAACCGAGCGCAGAAATCGCTGAGAGCTTCCTCGCAACTGGCAATTACTGTTGGAATAGCGGCATGTTCGTGTTCAAGGCGGCCGTCTATTTGGAGGAGCTGAAGCGTCATCGGCCCGAGATGCACCTCGCGTGCGAGCAAGCCGTTAAGCAAGCGAGTAGTGACTTGGATTTCTGTCGCATCGATGAAGTCGCGTTTGCAGCGTGCCCGTCGGATTCGATCGACTATGCCGTCATGGAGCACACCAAGCAGGCGTTGATGGTGTCAGTGGACATCGGTTGGTCCGACGTGGGCTCATGGGAAGCGCTGGCTGATGCCGTCGAATCTGGAGAAGATGGCAACGTCAAGCGCGGTGACGTGTTCGCACCTGAGACGAAAAACACCTACATTCGAGCCGAAAGTCGCATGGTCGTAGCGATGGGCTTAGAAGACATGGTCATCGTCGAAACAGCCGATGCCGTCTTGGTCGCCCACAAAGATCACTCACAAAACGTAAAGCAGGCGGTCGAGTATCTAAAGCAGGCTGAGCGCACCGAGCACTTAGTGCATCGCAAAGTTTATCGTCCTTGGGGATATTACGAAGGCATCGATCAAGGGCGGCATTATCAAGTCAAGCGCATCGTTGTGAACGTAGGACAAAAATTGTCATTGCAGCTCCATCAATATCGTGCCGAGCACTGGGTCTTGGTTGAAGGCTTAGCCAACGTGACGGTCGGGCGCTCCAAGCGACTGTTGGCGGCCAATGAGTCGATCTATATCCCCGTCGGGGTCAAGCATCGTCTTGAAAACGTCGGAGACATTCCCTTGTCGCTGATCGAGATTCAAACAGGCGCCTACTTGGGGGAGGATGACATCATGCGATTTGAAGATATTTATAAGCGTAGTTGATGGGATAGGCATTATTGGACTGGATAGAATGGATCGATCTAGCTCCAGAAATCTAGGTCGATTAAGTGGTTTGCGTTACTATCCACGGATAGTGATGAAAGGTTTGCGCAGGGGGAGGGGCGGTTGTGCTACTCCATGTGTTGGAGCTTTCTGAAATGAACAAGCATCAAGTCGTTGTATTAGCGGCTTGAGTGCGACCCAGAATTGAATTTAAATCGATTGGAAATGAAGATGAGTAAAGTAGCGTTAATCACCGGCGTGACCGGTCAGGACGGCGCCTATCTGGCGGAACTGTTGTTGGGTAAAGGTTACATCGTGCACGGCATCAAACGCCGTAGCTCCTTGTTCAACACTGACCGCATCGACCACCTATACCAAGATCCGCACGAGAAGAACCGTCGTTTCGTGCTGCACCACGGCGACCTGACCGACTCCAGCAGCTTGATCCGCATCATCCAGCAAGTCCAGCCGGACGAGATCTACAACCTTGCCGCTCAGAGCCACGTAGCCGTCTCCTTCGAAGAACCCGAATACACCGCCAACTCCGATGCCTTGGGTGCCCTGCGCATTCTCGAAGCCATCCGCATCCTTGGCTTGGAAAAGAAAACCCGTTTCTATCAGGCCTCTACCTCCGAACTGTACGGCCTAGTCCAAGAAATCCCACAGAAAGAGACCACCCCGTTCTACCCGCGCAGCCCGTATGCGGTGGCCAAGCTCTACGCCTACTGGATCACTGTCAACTACCGCGAAGCCTACGGCATCTACGCCTGTAATGGCATCCTGTTCAACCACGAATCCCCGCTGCGTGGCGAAACCTTCGTCACCCGCAAGATCACCCGCGCGTTAGCCCGCATCAAGCTTGGCCTGCAAGACTGCCTATTCCTCGGCAACTTGGATTCTAAGCGCGACTGGGGCCATGCCAAAGACTACGTCGAAATGCAATGGCTGATGCTGCAACAAGAGCAAGCCGAAGACTTTGTCATTGCCACCGGCGTGCAATACAGCGTGCGTGAATTTGTCACCGCAGCGGCCGAAGAACTGGGCATCCACGTACGCTGGGAAGGCACCGGCGTAGAAGAGAAGGGCTATGACGCCAACGGCAAATGCATCGTCGCCGTTGATCCACGCTACTTCCGTCCCGCCGAAGTCGAGACCCTGCTAGGCGATGCCACCAAAGCCAAAGAAAAGCTCGGCTGGGTACCGCAAGTCAGCTTCAAAGAACTGGTCACCGAAATGGTGCGCGAAGACCTCAAGGCTGCCGAGCGCGACGAGTTGGTCAAGCATCATGGCTACAAGACCATGGATTATCACGAGTAATTGAGTGAGGGGCTAGATTTAAGGGGCAAGGAGCAAGTGGGAGTGGCCATGGCTAGGTTTGAAGAGCTGGAAGTATGGAAACGATCGGTACGATTAAGTATTGCCCTTTACCAAGCACTTGCCCCACTGAAAGATTATGGATTTCGAGACCAGATAACACGAGCCGGACTCTCCATTCCATCCAACATTGCAGAAGGCTACGAACGCAATTCCGATAAGGAATTGAATAATTTCCTGAACTATGCAAAAGGATCGGCAGGAGAGCTCAGAACGCAGATATACATTGGCATTGAAATTGGCTATATCGAACCGACAACAGGCAGACAGTGGCTGACCACATGCGAGGAAATATCGAAAATGTTGTATGGACTGATGCAAAGCATAAGAAATCGTCCCCATGAACCATGAGCTTTGCCCCTTGCCCCTTGCCCCTTGCCCCTTGAACCTTGAACCTTGAACCTTGAACCTTGAACCTTGAACCTTGAACCTTGAACCTTGAACCTTGAGTCCTAAATCTTGAACCTGAACTCTAAAATCTACATCGCCGGCCATCGCGGCCTCGTCGGGTCTGCTTTAGTGCGGCGCTTACAAGCCAAGGGTTACCATAACCTGGTGGTGCGTACCCATGCCGAACTGGAGCTGCGTGACCAAGCTGCTGTTGCGCGCTTCTTCGCCGAAGAGAAGCCCGACTACGTCCTGCTGGCCGCTGCTCGCGTAGGTGGCATCTACGCCAACAACACCTACCCAGCGGAATTCATCCACGACAACCTCGTCATCCAATCCAACATCATCCACAGCGCCTGGCAGAACCACGTCCAGCGCCTGCTGTTTTTGGGTTCCTCCTGCATCTATCCCAAGGATGCCCCGCAGCCGATGAACGAAGATTGCCTGCTGACCGGCCCGCTGGAACAAACCAATCGCCCGTACGCCTTGGCTAAGATCGCCGGTATCGAAATGTGCCACAGCTACAACCGTCAATACGGCACCAAGTACATGGCCGCGATGCCGACCAACCTGTACGGCCCCAACGACAACTACGACCTCAACAACTCCCACGTCCTGCCCGCGTTGATCCGCAAGATGCACGAAGCCAAGATCAGCGGCGCGAAGGAAGTCGTCGTTTGGGGCACCGGCACGCCCAAGCGCGAATTCCTGTACAGCGAAGACATGGCCGATGCCTGCATCTACCTGCTAGAGCAAAGTGAAGCAACCCTCAGCAGCCTATTCACCGAAGAAAAACCGCCGCTGGTCAACATCGGCTGCGGCGAAGACCTCTCAATCCGCGAACTGGCCGAGTTGGTGGCGGAGGTAGTGGGCTACCCAGGCCAACTCAGCTTTGATACCAGTAAGCCGGATGGCACCATGCGCAAGCTGATGGATGTGTCGCGCATCAACGCTCTAGGTTGGAAGCGTAAGGTCGAACTGCGTGAGGGCGTGGCGCTGTCGTATCAGGACATGCTGAGCAAACTATGAAAATCGCCATCGCCGGAACCGGCTACGTCGGCCTTTCCAACGCTATTCTGCTGTCGCAGCATCACGAAGTGGTTGCGCTGGACATCGTTCCCGAGAAGGTGGCGATGCTCAACCGCAAGCAATCGCCGATCGAAGATGTTGAGATCGAGCACTACCTTGCGCACAAGACACTTAACTTCAAGGCCACGCTGGACAAGGTCGAAGCCTACACCGGTGCCGACTACATCATCATCGCCACCCCGACGGACTACGATCCCGAGACCAACTACTTCAACACAAAATCGATTGAAGCCGTGATCAAGGACGTGATGGCCATCAACCCGCAGGCGGTGATGATCATCAAATCCACCGTCCCCGTCGGCTACACCGCCAAAACCAGAGCGCAGTTCACGCAGCACTCGGCACTTGGCACTCAGAACTCAGAACTCGGAACGTGCAATTTAATCTTCTCGCCCGAATTTCTGCGCGAAGGTCGCGCCTTGCACGACAACCTGCACCCCTCACGCATCGTCGTCGGCGAGCGTTCTGAGCGCGCCAAAGTTTTCGCAGGGTTGCTGCAACAAGGCGCAGTCAAACAAGACATCCCTGTTTTGTTCACCGACAGCACCGAAGCCGAGGCCATCAAGCTGTTCGCCAACACCTTCTTGGCTATGCGCGTCGCCTACTTCAACGAACTCGACACCTACGCCGCCACCCACGGTCTGGATACCAAACAGATCATCGAAGGCGTCTGCCTCGACCCGCGCATTGGCGACCACTACAACAACCCCTCGTTCGGCTACGGCGGCTACTGCTTGCCGAAAGACACCAAGCAACTGCTGGCCAACTACAACGACGTGCCGCAAAACATCATGCAGGCCATCGTGGACAGCAACACCACGCGCAAAGACTTCATCGCCGCTGCCGTCATTGCGAGCGCAGCGCGGCAATCCAGCCAACCCATCATCGGCATCCACCGCCTCATCATGAAAGCATGCTCCGACAACTTCAGGGCAAGCAGCATTCAAGGCATCATGAAGCGCATCAAAGCCAAAGGCATCGAAGTCATCGTCTATGAACCCGTGTTGAAAGACTCTCACTTCTTCAACTCACGCGTCGTGAACGACCTTGCCCAATTCAAGCAGGAAGCCGATGTCATCGTAGCCAACCGCATCACCGACGATATCAAAGATGTGGCAGACAAGGTGTATAGCCGTGATCTGTTTGGTAAAGACTGATTGTCAGTAATGGCGAAACCGAATGTTCACTGGATGCCTTACCAATTGCGCTGATGAAAGCAGTTCTACGAGCCTTATGCTGTGTGGCTATTTTTGTTGCGAGCCCTGCTGATGCGATTGTCATCCGGGTTAGTCCAGATGGAAACGCCAGTGCCACACTGAATGATTTGGCAAAAGACCCCAAGGTATCAGCAAGTCTCGCGCGCGCTATTGCATTGCTTAAATCACCTGAGCTTCGAGATGTGTCGGGCGCGCCCAAAGAAAGCATCACGTTGCAGCTCGTATCTGGCATTTACCGCCTAAGCGACACAATCAAACTGGACGAATCTTGCAGCGGAAGTGCGTTGAATTCCGTGATTATTCAAGGCGCACCCGACTCCGAAGTCATCATCACTGGCGGCAGAGCTGTGTCCGGCTTTGTGCCTGTCAACGATCAGCTAGTATTGAAGCGACTGACAAGCGAGGCGGCCTCTCATGTCTTACAAACCAGCTTGATAAACCAAGGGATTACAGATTTCGGCAAACAATCGCGCCACGGATTTGGCGGTGATGCAGGCAACCAAACGGCGCTCACTCTGACCTTTAATAACCAACCGATGACGCTCGCGCGCTGGCCCAATGAAGATTTTGCAAACATCGGAAGCACACCCGATGGCGAAAAAGGCGCCACGCTCACCGTGGAAAAGGCAAACTTAGCTTCTTGGGCAGACGAGCTACAATTGCTGGCGACTGGATACTGGTTTAACAATTGGGCCGATACTACGCTACCCATCCAATCAGTCGATATTGCGAATAAACGCATCACACTCACTGAGCCTAAGCCACCTTATGGCATCAAAGCAGGTCAGCGATTCTTCATTCAGAACGCAGTCGCTGAACTTGACCAGCCGGGCGAATGGTATTTGGATGTTGCCACAGGCAACCTCTACATTTGGCTTCCAGAAGCGCAAAGCACCTCACGACCGCAATCGGGTGAGTGGCAAGGGGTGACGGGAGAGGTTTCACCTGCATCCATTATTAACGCAGGTGCATCCATTGAAGCGTCGATACTGGAAAAACTGCTAGTCATTGCCAATGCGCACCACATCACCCTAAACAACCTCACCCTCCAAAGCGCACGAGGTGATGCCATCACCGTGCAAGGCGGCCATCACATTACTATCGCTCACTCGACGATCCGCAACATTGGCAACCGAGCTGCCGTCATCAGCGGGCAAGACAATGGCCTCACCGACATGCACATCGAAAATATCGGCGAAGGCGCAATTGTTTTACAAGGTGGAGATCGTCAAACACTTACCACTGCCAATCTTTATACAGAGCGCAGCTCCATTCGCCGCTTTGCACAAGTTTCGCGCACCTATCAACCTGCCGTGCTATTAACTGGTGTGGGCAACCGCGCAGTGGGAAACACCATTTCAGACAGTGCACACACCGCCATCCTATTTACAGGTAATGATCACCTGATATCTAAGAACGAGATTTTCAACGTATGTCAAGAAACGGGTGATGCAGGCGCTATCTACACGGGTAGGGATTGGACAGCACGCGGCACCGTCATCTCACAAAATCACCTATACGAAATCCCGCACAATGTTTTGTGGGGGAAAGTAAAGGGAGTGTATCTGGACGACCAAGCCAGCGGCATCGAGGTGAGTGGCAATCAGTTCGATGATTTATACGAATCCGTATTCATCGGAGGTGGACGAGATAACCTGATTGAGGGCAACACGTTCCGAAATGGCGAAATATCTATTTACCTTGATGCACGCGGAAAGAAATGGAAGCGTGCTGCTTCGGTAGAGAAAAAAGATACGATACAAAAATGGCTTGAGGCCGTGCCTTACCAGCAAAGTCCTTACACAGATCGTTACCCCCACTTATCTAGTATTTTGGAAGATGAGCCGGGTATGCCGAAGTACAACATAGCTCGAAATAATCATGTGGTCGGCAGCTCTCGCCTCAGGGTTACTAAAGATGCTGAATCAGGTTTAAGCATCGAAGCTGCAAGTCGCGGCAATATGGGAATCAAATATCAATGAGCGCTTTGAGTCGATTCGGCCGTGCCATACAAAACGCAAAGGCTAGTTTGAGTGGCATGGCTCGATCTCTTTCTATTAGCGTACTGAATCAAGTGATAAGCAGTGGTGCCAACTTCGCACTAGGGCTCTATTTAGTCAGAGTGTTGTCCCCAACGGAATTTGGTCTTTATGGAATTGGCTTTGCGATTGTTCTTTTTTACGCTGGCGTTGGTAATGCGTTGTTTCTGACTCAAATGGTTGTACATGTGCCAGAAAAAGCACCCGAAGAGAGACTTCTATATGCAGCGCGTATGTTGGCTGCATTGCTAATCTTTTGTGTATTGACTGCAATGCCAGCGCTTGCGATATTGGGCGTAGGTAAGCTGGTGTGGCCGTTGCTGAATGAGTATGTGGGCTCACTTGTGGCAGTTTTAGCATCCTGTTTAGCATACTTGCTAAAAGATTTTTTTGTTCGTCATGCTTATACAGCGAGGAAAGAGGTTTGGGCATTAATTGTGAATTCGGCCATTGCGATAGTAATGCTTGCTTCACTATTGGTTTGGCATCACGGCGCATCTGACGTATCTGCAACTGGTGCGCTTTGGATTTTTGCGATGAGTAATCTAGTTGGGGTGCTTGTTGGCCTGTTGCTTGTCAAACTGCCATTGTCTTTGGTGACCGCTAATAAGGTTATTTTGGACTGGAAGGAGGCATGGCGCGGTGGCGTATGGGCGCTAGGTGGGGGAGTTGTGATATGGAGCCAATCACAAGCATACATTTATGTAACAGCACTTATTGCGGGGCCTGCGGCTGTTGGTATGGCAAATGCAGCTAAATTATTGATCACGCCAGCATTATTTTTAGTTACAGCGGCAAATCAGATTCTAATGCCAAGACTAGCCACACTTCGCGTTACAAATATTAATAAGATGTTCAAGACAAGCGAATACGTGGCGCTGGCTTTTATTCTATTTGCAATGATGTACACATTGTTTTGTGCATTTTGGGGGGGCGAAATTCTGGCTATCATTGTTGGAAATAAATACCAAGATATTGCACCACTGATACTGGCATGGTGTCTTGTACTGATTTTTCAATTTTCCCGCGCCGGTACGAGTGTAGTGTTACAGGTAATGAAGGAGTTCAAACGCATCATGTTTGATAACCTGTGGAGTGCGGTCGTGGCCATTATTTGCACAGTGTTTTTGTTGAAGCAGTTAGGTGTTCAAGGTGCAGTATTGGGAGCTGCGATTGGAGAGCTAATCTTAAGTGTCTTGTTATACAGAGCGGTTCTTGTACATAAGCGTAAAGCCGCATTGAGTAGGACTTGATATGCAACTGATCACGAGAGTTTGGTTGAAAATATTAAAAACATGGTGGCAGATCACGGTCCCTATCCGCTTGCGTGCGCTTGGGGTAGAGCTGGGGAAAAATGTTCGTTTTTATGGAATGCCTATCGTTAGCATGGCTGAGAAGTCACGCATCTATATTGGGGATCGTGCGACATTATGTTCTGATAGTCGCTTTACTGCGTTGGGTGTTAATCACCCCGTGGTGTTGCGCACGTTACAACCCCATGCAGAAATTTTGATTGGCGAGGATACGGGAATCAGTGGTGGATCTATATGTGCTGCACTAAGTGTGAAGATGGGACGAGAGTGTTTGCTAGGCGCAAATGTAACTATCGCTGATACCGACTTTCACGCAATTAAGCCAGAGGGGAGAAGGTTTAACAACAATCAGCAAGATATAAAGAGTGCTCCAGTCATTATCGAAGATAACGTATTCATTGGGACGGGAGCGATTGTATTAAAAGGTGTCAGCATTGGTGAGGGCAGTGTGATTGGTGCCGGTGCAGTTCTGGCGACCACTTTCCCCAAGAAATCAATTGCAGCTGGCTGTCCTGCCAAACTATTAAGGTTGAATAATGAGTGCTAATAAAAACTCAGTTTTTATAAGGTGGCTATTGGCATTGGCAGGAGGGTTAATCTTCCTGATGTGGCCTTTAGTTCTTGAGGGTATTTTTCCTGATGCAATTGAGGGAACATTACCATCACCTGTGAATCTTGTTCCCGGGCTACTGGCTTGGTATGTTATCGCGCAAGTTAAATGTCCCTACTCCCGTTTGCTAGGTTATGTATGGCTTGCATGGTATTGCATTGGCACTTTGAATACGATTGCTAGCTCGCTGGTGTTGGGCGGGTATTACAGTCAGTTAGATATGCGTGTCGCTACTCAAATTTATCTATGGGCGACGGTATTTTACTTTCTGGGTTTGTATTTATTTGAGAGGCTGCTTTCAAGTAAATATGCTTCTGTTTACGGTGGAGAGAATCCATCACCAAATATTCATCCAATAGTAGCTACTATCCTGATGGTTTTTCCATTTTCATGGTTACTGTCTATGTACATTTCAATTGGCTATATCCCTATTCTGAGTGGGGGTAGCATTGTTGATGAAATGTATGAAATTGGCTACGGCCCGTTGTACCCGTATGGAGTAATTATTGCTGTTTCAATTCTTTATGCTGGTTATAAAGCGATGGTAGAGGCGGTTCTCATTAGGCGGTATGCGTATGGCTTACTGGCACTTGTGTGCATTTTAATTTCCATGGCAGATGGTAAGCGCGGCATCGCTATGATTGCGCTTGGTGGCCTTATCGGCATTTCATTTCGTGTGCTTCAGCATAAAACATGGACTAAGACTTTGCCGATATTGACTTATTCTTTAGTGACGATGTACGTCGGAACTTTGTTACTACGGGTTGGGGAAGATAGTGCAAGGTATGTAGATGCATATTCAAAAATGATGCTCATCGGCGTTGAGTTTAGAGACTTTGTTTATACAGTTAATTTTTTTGAGCCAGGTGAAATCGCTAACTACTCTTGGGCAACAAGCACAATTGCTGCAATGACGAACAATTTGATGTTGACGCTTATCGGGTTGGATAAAGGTGAGCTGACCTCACTTGATAGTGCGCACGCATGGTCTGCAATTTGGAATACCACTTTTGGAATTAGGACAGGTATTGTTTCCGAGTTGTGGTTTGCATATGGTATTTTTGCAATGCCACTGATTTTGGTGCTCGGGCTACTTTCAGGGTATGTGATAAAAAAACTGAAAACACTAAGGGGGGAGCGTGGGGTGTTATTTATGGCTACGCTCTTTGGACTCTTATCATTACTTATAACAAGTCAGTCAACTTTCACTGCAGGGGTGTTGCCCGTGTTGCTTTACCTTTATCTGGCAATGCGTCTCTTCGGCCATGTATTAGGCCGTAGGTTTGCTGAAGTCGCTATAAACCCTAGTAATTTTAAGCGTTCATAGTTGGTATGAAAGTGAAGAGAGTTGCATCATTAATTTCCTGCCATAACCGCAAAGCCAAAACACTGGCCTGCCTGAATGCACTTTTTCAAAACACGCTGTCAGAAGGTTTCTCACTTGACGTTTTCTTGGTTGATGACGGCAGCACGGATGGTACAGAGCTAGCTGTTCGTGAGCGCTATCCGCAGGTGACGGTCATCAAGGGCGATGGCAATCTTTTCTGGAATGGTGGGATGCGAGTAGCGTTTGATGCGGCTATAGACAAGGGATTTGACTATTATCTGTGGCTTAACGATGATACTTTGCTTTATCCAACTGCGCTGAAATCGTTACTTTTCACCTCAGTGCAGCTCACTACATCAGTAAATAAAGGCGTGATTGTTGTGGGCTCTACGCACGACGAGGTAAGTGGGCGGCTTTCTTATGGTGGCGTGGTTCGGCCAAGCAAATGGAGGCCAACGGCCTTTAAGTTAATTGCACCAAGTGAGACGCCAGTTCAGTGCGAAGCGATGAATGGAAATTGCGTGTTGATCCCGCATGAAGTGGCGAGCGCGATTGGCGGCATGGAACCCGCTTTCGCTCATGCTATGGGCGATTTGGATTACGGGTTACGCGCAAATTATGCGGGTTTCTCATCTTGGGTAATGCCTGGTTATGTTGGAACGTGTTCAAACAACCCAGCGACGGGTTCATTCAATGATGCGTCTCTGCCTGTGTCTATCCGCCTCAAAAAGATGCTTAGCCCAAAAGGCCTCCCGTTGAATTCATGGCGTGTATTTACGCAACGCCATGCGGGTGTTCTATGGCCGATTTATTGGGCGTGGCCCTATCTGAAGGTGATTGTTAAAGGGTTGCTAAAAAAATGAATGCATCAAATATTAATTCATTAATCGCTGATGCCTCTGCTACGAATATGCGAGTGGCACTTGAGTTGCTATTTTCACCGCATGCCAATCCTGTGTTCGGCGCTTCTAAAGCGGTGGAACATGAAGTGGCTGCCTTTAATGCTTTGAAGCAATTGGGGTATTTGACTCAATCGCCAGACGAGTTTGAGTTGGTTGAGAAGTTGCGCGTTACTAAAGCGAAAGCTAGAACATTGCTCTACCAGGCTGCTTTGCGTGAGGCTGGTGACGCAAATGCTGGAAAGCAGGAATTGCGTAACATCTTAATAAATCCACTCTTGGCCTGCGATGGAGATATCTATTTGATTGAAGTTCCTCATCCATTAACCATGGATCGTTTGCGTCATCGCATTCGCCAACTTGGACATCTCTCCGATGGGTCATTCTCGGGAAATGTTGCACGCATCAAGCGATCGGCGTTGACAGATCTAATTGAATCATTGATTCCACAGGAAGAGCGAGCAGAGGTGGTAACGAGGTTGCGTGGCAAAGGATATCAAGGCATTGACTTTCGCTCTGTCGTACAAGCATTTCTTAAAAAAGCAGGAGCTAAGGTGGCAGGTGAGGTGGGGGATGAAGTGGCAGGTAATGTGGGCGAATCAATTTCTGCGTTATTTGAGCGAACATGGGGGCGTTTGATAAATGCTTGATTCATTTTCCCCGATTGCCCTTTTTACCTTCAAACGCCCCGAACACACGAAGCGGACGTTGGAGTCGTTGGCGCAGAATGCGGAATTTTTAGAGAGCCCGTTGTTTATCTATTGCGATGGGGCGCGGCATGAAGGGGAGGCTGCGCAGGTGGAAGAGACCCGCAAACTTGTGCGTGACTGGCCGCATCCGAATAAAACAGTGATTGAGCGAGATCGGAATTGGGGATTGGCAAATTCGGTGATTGAGGGGGTAACGCAGCTTTGCGAACGTTTTGGTCGGGTTGTTGTGGTTGAAGATGACTTGGTAGTGTCGCCGGTGTTTTTGAGCTATCTGAATGCTGCGCTGGTGCGATATGCCGATGAGGCGAAGGTGATGCAGGTTTCGGGTTACATGTTTCCCATTGAAATGTGCGGCGAAAATGAAGCACAGCTATTGCCAATTACATCCACTTGGGGGTGGGCAACATGGGGTAGGGCTTGGAAGAATTTTGGTGTTTCAGAGGTCGAGATTGCCAAAATCTTTTCCGATTCAAAACGGCAGAAATCTTTCGACTTAGATGGTTCATACCCATATAGCAGAAGGTTAAGGAAGCAACTTAACGGTAAATCTGATTCATGGGGGATTCGGTGGTACTTCAGTGTCTTCTGTGCGGATGGTTTGGTCGTGTATCCGCCTGAAACATTAGTGAAAAACATTGGGCACGATGGTTCGGGTACGCACTGCAAAATTGAATGCTCCCAAGAAGACGCCGCTCCCTCATTTAATGTTGAAAAATTTGTTTACCCATCAACTATTGAATGCAGTAGGGTTAGTTACGCAAAAGTAAAAAAACAACTTAGCGGCCAGTACAGATTGGTAAATAGGGCGTGGGTTTGGTTGAGAACTGAATGTGTAAGTCGCCTACGGAAAATTACTTAGATTTATTGACATGATGAAATTGAAAGAAATTGTTCGTAATACTCTGGCGATGATTTTTAGGGTATTGCTGTCGCGGAAATTGAAAGTTTGTGAGGTGGGCGAGGGGAGTCGTGTCAATTTCTGGCGCATTCGTCCATATCATGGGGGGATTTTTAAGGTGGGTGAAAAATCCCTTATTCGTGCGGAGATGGTTTATGAAAGGGAAGGCGCTTCTATAGAGATCGGAGACAGGACTTTTGTGGGTCGAGGTTTATTTACAGTCGCCGATCGTTTGGTGATCGGCAATGATGTGATGATTTCATGGGATGTCACAATTTCTGATCACAATTCACATAGCCTTAAATTTTCAGAGCGGAGTCATGACGTTGAGATGAATGCGTTTCAGGGCATTAAGCTTTGGGACTGCGTAAAGGTTGCTCCAGTAAGAATTGGTGATAAGGCTTGGATTGGTTTTGGCTGCAGTCTGCTTAAGGGCGTAACTGTCGGTGAAGGTGCTGTTATCGGCGCAAATTCGGTAGTAACCAAAGATGTACCTCCATGGTCAGTCGTTGCTGGCAACCCGGCAAAACTGATTCGCGAAATCCCAGAGAGTGAGAGATAGCATGAGGGCTGCCTTAATTACTGGCGCACGCGGTTTTGTCGGCCAGCATCTGGCGTACTCGCTTAAACAGCAAGGTTATAAAGTGTGTGGGATGGGGCATGGTGCTTGGACAGAATTTGAGCGTGCCGCGTGGGGGGTGGATTATTGGTTGAATGGTGAGGTCTCTAAACGAAATCTAGATATTGTTCAGGCTGAAGTGGGCAAGCCTGATGTTGTTTATCACTTGGCGGGTGGTAGTTCTGTGGGGCCTTCGTTGGTAGCGCCAGAAGAGGATTTTCGTCGTTCTGTTTTGTCTGCCGCTGAGTTGTTGGAGTGGGCACGATTGGCTGCGCCAGAGGTGAGGTTGGTTATGGCTTCCAGTGCTGCGGTATATGGCGCGGGGCACACTCAATCTATCCGTGAATCTGATTCCTTGTCACCTTACTCGCCTTATGGGACGCACAAGCGTATTGCCGAGGAGTTGTTTGAGTCATACGGAAAAAACTTTGGTTTGAATGTTGCGATGGTGAGGTTGTTTTCAGTTTATGGCACGGAGTTGAAAAAACAGTTGCTATGGGACTCATGCAGACGTTTGGTGAAAGATGCTAGCCGCTTGATGCTAGGTGGCTCGGGTAATGAAGCGCGGGATTGGTTTCATATTTCGGATGCAGTGGCGCTGTTGCAAGTGGCTGCAGATCATGCGTGTGCCGAAGGTTTAATTGTGAATGGTGGTACTGGCATTTCAACTTCGGTGCGGCAAGTGGCAGTGCAGCTATGTGCGTCTTGGGGGATGGATACTCAAGTTGAGTTTAGTGGGCAGAGCCGTGCGGGTGATCCGCAGTTTTTGGTGGCAGATGTGGCACATGCAACTTCATTGGGGTTTATGCCTAAGATGGGTTGGCAGTCTGGGGTATCGGATTACGTGGAGTGGTTTAAGCGAGTGAATGGGCTGGTGAGTGTATGAGAGTTGCCTTTACTTTGATTGGCGGCTCGGGTTGGACAGGCGGCGTTAATTATTTAGAAAACCTACTGTCGGCGGTGGCGGAACAACCCGATTGCAAAGTTGAGGCGGTGTTGTTCGCTGGCGAAGATGCCAATCCCAAAGTGTTGGCACGATTAGCACCATACTTGGTGCAACCACCCATTTTGAACAAGGCTTGGAACAACGATAAAGCTATGCGTATCGCGCGCTTGGTTTGTGGCTTCGGGTTACAGCGGGATTATTTGGCAGAGCGTGAATTTAAACGCGCCAATATTGAGGTGGTCTTTCAACATGCCGCTTGGTATGGATGTCGTTTCGGTATACCCACCTTGGCATGGATCGCAGATTTTCAGCATCGCCGTTTGCCGATGATGTTTAGTAAGTTTAATTTTTATTGGCGTGATGTGGGCTATTGGGCATTGAGCCATTGTGCGACGCGCTTGATGGTGAGCAGTCTTGATGCAAAGCGCGATTGCGAAACGTTTTATCCAAAATCCATTGGGCGGGTTGATGCTGTGCCTTTTGCGGTGCGCATGGGTAAAGGCGTTGATGCAGCTAAGCTGCAAGAGATTCGTGGGCTGTACCAATTGCCTGAGAAATTTTACTTTTTACCTAATCAATTCTGGAAGCATAAGAATCACTTGAATGTGATTGAGGCACTTAATCAGCTAAATCAAGCTGGCAGTGATGTGGTGATAGTGGCGAGTGGTAATGCCAAGGATGGGCGTAATCCTGAACATCCGCAGCGCGTGCTCGATTTGGTGAAAAGTTATGGCTTAGAAAGTAAGTTTGTTTTTTTAGGTTTGATTCCGTTTCAACATATTTTGCCGTTGATGCGTCTTTCGGCGGCGGTTGTGAATCCCTCATTTTTTGAAGGATGGAGCACAACAGTGGAAGAAGCAAAAGCGGTTGGCGCCCCGATGCTGCTGTCTGATTTGCCGATACATCATGAGCAGGCGGATGGAGTGGCAGCGTTTTTTAATCCCAATGATTCAGCAGATATTGCGGCGGTGTTGATGCGCGAGTGGGCTGTGCTAGAACCTGGGCCAAGGCTAGGTGCCGAGCAAACCGCTGCGATTGCGAATCAGCAACACAGGAAGCAGTTCGCGATGGGGTTTGCGGGGGTTGTGAAAAAAACTTTGGTACAACGCTCAGATGACTAGGAACTCAACTTTAGTTCAAGGAGTCCCAATTGATGTCATCACATGGGATGGTGCGCTATCTCAACTCAACACTTGGGCTACCAATCACGAAAGTCGCTATGTGTGCATCTGCAATGTGCATTCGGTGGTGACGGCATCGCAAGACGCTGAGTTTGGTCGTGTGGTGCACGAGGCGGATATGGCGACGCCAGATGGTGCGCCGGTGGCTTGGATGATGCGAAAGTTGGGGCATGCAGATCAGCAGCGTATCAATGGGCCTGACCTGATGTGGAAGTATTGCGAATTGGTTTCAGGCCTGGATTCTGGCCTTCGCCGGAATGACGGCGGTATTTTCTTATACGGTAGTACAGAAGAGACGTTGGGGATTTTGAAGGCCAAGCTCTTGGCTGCTTTCCCCAACTTGAAGATCGCAGGGGCGATCTCGCCACCGTTCCGTAAGCTCACTGCAGAAGAGGACGATGCCATCGTGGCGCAGATCAACGCGTCTGGCGCGGGTACGGTATGGGTGAGCTTGGGGTGCCCAAAACAAGAGCTGTGGATGGCTGCTCATCGTGGCCGCATCAATGCGGTGATGGTGGGGGTAGGGGCTGCGTTCGATTACCACGCAGGCACGATCAAACGCGCCCCGAAGTGGATGCAGGATAGCGGGCTGGAATGGTTCTACCGCTTGGTGTCTGAACCAAGACGGCTGTGGAAGCGATATTTGGTGACGAATACTTTGTTTGTGATTGGGGCGGTGAGGCAGTTGCTATTTGATAAGTAGCGGGCGATAAGCTTGCTGGGCTAGTGCGCATCGCTTAGGGATGGGTGGCTCATGGTTGTTGAGTTATCGAGCAATGATTACAATGCTTGCATTGCTATCAATTATGGAGGCGATCATGGCTGCGCTTACGATTAGAAATATCGACGATGAAGTGAAAAACCGCTTGCGCATACGGGCGGCATTGCATGGCTGTTCAATGGAGCAGGAGGTTCGTGAGATTCTATTAAAGGCTGTTTCACAAAACCCGAGCAAGCAAGACTTTGCGCAACGAATTCAAAAGCATTTTTCAGCGTTGGATCTGGATGTTCTGCTTATCCCTCAGCGTCAAAATGTTAGAACTCCGCCTGAAATGGAAGGCTGATCATGCCGGGGGTATTGCTGGATACTAACGTGCTGTCTGAATTGATGCGTCCGCAACCCTCGGCGATTGTGCTTGCTTGGTTTGCTCAGCAAAAGGAAGTCGAGTTTTATACCAGTGCTATTACTCAAGCTGAGTTATTGCTGGGGGTGGCGTTATTGCCAGACGGTAAACGTAGAGATGCGTTTGCGAGTGCGGTTGAACAGATGTTTGAGCAGGACTTTGTCGGCCATTGCTTACCCTTTGATGAGTTTGCGGCACATGAGTATGCTGCATTGGTTGCCATTCGCAATAAGCTCGGCATGCCAATTTCGACTGAAGATGCACAAATTGCCGCGATTGCATTGCGCAATGGTTTGATCTTGGCTACCCGCAACATTAAAGATTTTCGCAAAATTAGTGAGCTGGTGTTGGTTGATCCTTGGCTTCCATTTTGATGGAGGCATCTGGATTGCCGCGTCGCGTTGCGACTGATGAAACGACTAGCCATCTCACTGATAGAACTACTAGACAATCGACAAAGTCAGCAAGCTGCCAAGTGATTGGTTATCGCAATGACGGGGCGAGAGGCTTCTGAGTCATTGCGAGCGTAGCGCGGCAATCCAGTGGTTTTGAAGCAACGGCATTTTGATAGAGGCGTCTGGATTGCCACGTCGCTACGCTCCTCGCAATGACTGTGCGGTGGTGGTTTGTCATTACGCGCGTAGCGTGGTAATCCAGTTTCATCGATGGTGGCGTTTACTAAGGTTGGGTGGTGACGCGGACTTTGCTCAATGGAAAAGCAGGCTGCAGTTTACATTTTGGCGAGTGAGCGTAACGGTACGCTGTATGTGGGTGTGACCTCTGATTTAGTGCGCCGAGTTTGGGAGCATAAAAACGATTTGGTTGAGGGTTTTTCAAAGCGTTACGGTGTGCATAACCTGGTGTATTTTGAGCTGGGTGAAAATATGTTTGCTGCTATTGAAAGAGAGAAGCAGCTTAAAGCAGGATCAAGGAAAAAGAAGTTGCAGTTGATCGAGGCGAAAAATCCCGATTGGCGTGATTTGTTTGATGAGATTGTGTAGTTGTTGTTCTAGTGGTTTAAAGGCAACAGCCTTTTGATAGAGGCATCTGGATTGCCGCGTCGCTGCGCTCCTGATGAAACGACTAGCCAATCGACTAAGTCAGCACGCTGACAAGTCGCTGGTTATAAGTTGGCAAGCTGCCAAGTGATTGGTTATCGCACTGACAGGGATGTTGCCCAGCTTGGTAGGTGATTCATCTTCTGATTGGCCTCCTGAGCCGATTGACTCAGTAAACCCTACCTTTTTGGTGTGGTTTACCTATATCTTTTTCTTGGGTGGTCTAGTCTGTTGGCTTATAGTTTGCTTGAGGATAGTGGCGGATAATGCGCGCCGTTGGCATTTTCCGGGCTACCTTGGTGTTGGTGAAGTTATGGAAATAAAATCTTCTGGGATGTTGCGTCCTTATTCGGCTGAGATCGCGGGGTTGCTGCGCTTGGTCGATTCTGCCGTGATATTTGCCGTGATGGGCTGGCTGGTATGGTGGGAGGGCCAGTCGATGACGGAGCCTTATCTGCTGGCGTTGACTCTGGCTATCTCTCTGTATCTGTTGCTCGGTGAGTTGCGAGGTATTTACGGGTCGTGGCGTACGCGCTCGACTTGGAGTGAGATCAAAGAAGTGTTGGTCGTGTGGAGCTTGGCGGTGGTCGGTTTGATCGTGCTGGCTTTCATGTTCAAAATATCAACCGATTACTCGCGAAAATTGGTTGGTCAGTGGTCGGTGATCGTGCCGATCATCATCGGCGGTATTCGTTGGGTTGTGCGGACGCAAGCCTATTTTGCACGCCGTCGGGGGTTGAATACGCGGACGTTGGCGTTCGTGGGGGCTGGAAATACCGCCAAAAAAATGGCGACACAGTTTGCGGCGGCTAGTTGGATGGGTATTCGAGTTGCGGGTGTCTATGATGACCGACACGTGAGTCGCTTAGCTTTGAATAAGTTATCGTTGATCGGCAGCACCACTCAGATGCTGAAAGATGCCCACGAGGGACGGCTGGATTATGTCTATATCACGCTGCCGATGTACGCTGAAAAACGCATCATCGAGTTGGTGGATGCTTTGGCCGATACGACGGCATCGGTGTACGTGGTGCCGGATTCCTTTGTGTTCGATTTGAAGAATGCTAGTTGGGCAGAAGTAGCTGGGATGCCGGTGGTTAGCATCTATGAGAGTCCGTTCTATGGCATCGATGGGACGTGGAAGCGCGCAGAGGATCTGCTGATCGGTGGGTTGATCACCTTGCTGATCTTGCCTTTGCTTACGCTCATCGCGGTAGGTGTCAAATTCACTTCGGCGGGGCCGGTGCTCTTTAAACAGCGGCGCTATGGTTTGAATGGCGAGCTGGTCGAGGTGTGGAAGTTCCGTAGTATGACGGTGTGCGATGACGGGGATACCGTGGTGCAGGCGAAGCGTGGTGATGCTCGCATTACTCCCTTTGGTGCATTCCTGCGCCGGACATCGCTGGATGAGTTGCCGCAGTTCATCAATGTGCTACAAGGTCGTATGTCTATCGTGGGGCCACGTCCGCACGCGGTGGCGCATAACGAGGAGTATCGCCGCTTGATCCACGGCTACATGCTGCGGCATAAGGTGAAGCCCGGCATCACGGGCTGGGCACAGGTGAATGGCTGGCGGGGCGAGACGGATACGCTGGATAAGATGCAAAAGCGTATCGACTACGATCTGGAGTACATCCGCAATTGGTCGATCGGGGTGGATCTCAAGATTATTTTGATGACGGTGTTCAAAGGGTTCGTGGGTAAGAATGTCTATTGAGCGGGGACAAGGTATTAGGGGCACGCCGCAAGGGGCACGCCGCAAGGGACAAGGAACTGCTGAAAAATGGCAGTTCTTTGCTTTGCTGGCGCTGTTTGTCTATATGCCTTTGCCGTTGGCGAGTAATCGGACTTGGGCGCTGGCGCTGTTGGCGTTGATGGTCAGTTTCTTGGCGATCTGGCATTTGTGGGCTACGCCCTCGATGCGTCCGCGCGAGTCGAGTCCGGTGAGCCTAGCGCGTGTTCCCTTGTGGTTGATGGCGGGCTGGTTACTGGTATTGGTGGCGCAGGTGTTGCCGCTGCCGCATGCTTGGCACAGTCTGCTTGATCGGAATCCGGCGGATGGATTTCCGGTCTTGTCTGGTGCGGCGGCTCCGTTGTCTGTCGATCCCTATTCGAGTCAGATCTATGGGGTGCGGGCGTGGGTGCTGGCGGTGTTGTTCTGGCTGGTGTTGCGCTTGGTCGATAGTCGGCAGCGGGTAGAGTGGTTGGTCAAGACGCTGATATTCTCAGGTGTGTTGCAGGCGTTGCTGGCGGTGGTGTTGTTCGCGGTCGGTGCGCATTATTCGCTGTTCTTCGTAGAGATCGAACATGGGATGCGAGCCAAGGGGACGTTCGTCTATCACAATCATTTTGCGGGCTACCTAGAGATGATCCTAGCGATCGGCATCGGTCTAATGATTGGTAAATTGGATGGTCGGCGCGTGGAAGGTTGGCGTAAGCGTGCACATGGCTGGCTGAGTCTGTTGGTGAGCGGCAAGGCGATCTTACGTTTGATGCTGATCGTGATGGTGATCGGGCTGATCGCAAGCCGTTCTCGCATGGGTAATTCGGCGTTCTTTGTGAGCTTGCTGTTAGTTGGCGGATTGGCGCTGATGTCGTTCCGCCATATCGGTGGGCGGTCGAATGTGATTCGAGCGCTGATGTTGTTCATCGCGAGTGTAGTGGTACTGGATGTCGTGATCGTGGGCGGCGTGGTCGGCATCGAGAAGGTGATGCACCGAATCGAGGCGACCAACCTGCATGTGCTCGAAAAGGAGGAGGCTGAGCAACTGCGTACCCGCGTGTCGGGCGATGTGGTCGAAGGCCGTTCGCGCATCGGCTACCGCGAAGAATCGCTGGAAGAGCGTGTCGGGCCGGGGTTGCGGGCGCTCAAGATGGTGCAAGATTTCCCCGTGCTGGGGACGGGGGGTGGGACGTTCCATCTGGCCTACTTTCCATACCGGCCGCAGGATGTAGGCGGATTTTATGACCATGCACACGATGATTTTATCGAGTTCGTGGTCGAGGTCGGAGCGCTGGGAGCGCTGTTGTTAGTACTGATGGTGGCGCACAGCGTGTATCGATCAATCCGTTTACTGCTTGATCGCAACCAGGATCAGTTTGTACAGGGTATGGCTTTTGCTTCATTGATGGCAGTGGTTGAGTTACTGATGCACAGTAGTGTGGACTTCAATTTGCAAAATCTAACGAATGCAGCGTTGTTTTTGGTGGTGCTGAGTCTGCCGTATCTGGTTGCGGGTATGGATGTCAAGTCATTGAGCCGAAATAGGCAGAGCAATCCCCATGGTGTTGGTGGCGGGGTTGGTATCAAGGTACAATCGGACGCATAAAGAATAATTTAATTATCCAAGGGTGAATCATGAATAAGTCTGTTCTTAGTTGTTTGGTGTTGGGCGCATTGTCAGCGATGAATGCTGCGCACGCGGTAGAGGTTAAGCGTAACGTGGGCGGATATGCTCCCGTGACCCACTGGGATCCAGCCGGTATCAAGGCCGAACCCTTCGTGGTCACTCCTTGGTTGGGACTGGCTTACGGTCGGGATAGCAATGTGGGCTTGTCGAATACGGCACCTGTCTCTTCCAGCTTGGTGGTAGTCAACCCTAATCTTTCTGTCGTTGCTGAAGGCGCGATGAAGCGCTATAGCGTGTATTACACCGGCAACTGGGCTCGCTATGCTTCGAGCTCTAAAGATAATTTCAATGACAACAAGGTGGGCGCTGAAGCTGAGAATGAATGGACTGGGCGTTTGAATACGCGCTTCAAGGCTGACTATGTGGCAGGTCACGATCCAAGAAATGCCTTCCGTTTGGGCGCAGCACCTGAGCATTGGCAGATGCCTTCTGCACAGGGCGCTGTGCATTACGGCGCACCTGAGGCGACCGGGCAGTTGGAATTCGAGGCGGGCATGGCTTCTAAGCGTTACACGACCAATCGTGCGTTGACCGTCGCCTACGATAGAGACATCCGCGATATGTCGGGTAAGTTCTTGTATAAGTTGGGCGCAGCTACGCATGCTAACTTTAGATTGGCCGAACGACGCAATGACTATCAGAACCCGATCTCTTTCGGACGCAACAGCACCGAGCAAAAGATACAAGCGGGTGTGAGTTGGGATGCAACCTCTAAGACCAGTGGTTCGGTGATGGTCGGTTCGATGAGCAAGAAATTTGATTCTGGCGTGGTTAGTCAGGGCCGTGGTTTTGCATGGGATGTAGATATGAAGTGGGAACCGCTCACTTATTCAACAGTTGCAGTTTCGGGGGGGCGGAATTTTACGGAAACGATGGACGTGGGTAACTACATCATCGTGCGTGATTTCGGGGCTGCTTGGAATCACAATTGGGCGCATGGTATTGAGACTGCGCTCACTTATAGCAATGCGACAGACACCTTCTCGGGTGTCAATCGCGTGGATCAACGCAACAATGTTGGCGCAAAAGTGTCGTATTCGATGCGACGCTGGTTGCGAGGCGGAGTCGAGTTGCAACGTCAGAATCGTAATTCGACCAATGCGCTTTATACCTATGGCAGGAATATTGTGATGTTCACGCTTGAGAGTTCACTATAACTTCTTGGGTGACGGGCGCCTTGCGGACAAGGTGGCATCGGTAAGTGATGTCGCTAGGTTGTTAGTCGGCAGGGCGCCTTTGTTTTGGGTTGGATGCGTTTTATGTCAGATGGATTGAGGGATTGATGGGTAGATACATGATGAAGAGCGTTTTCTTGCTTGGTCTGTTGTTCTGTTCCAACCTGAGCTGGGCGGAAGCTGATGCGGGTGTGGGGGCGTCGGCTACGGTTGCTCAGACATCGGCATTCAGTCGGCAACAAGGTGAGGTGCGAGTTGCAGTCGATGCTTGGGCGTCGGCTTGGTCTGCGCGCGATACCGTTGCATTCCTAGATAGTTATGATCGTTCCTTCGAGCCTGAGGATGGGTTGGGGCGTACGGCATGGGAAACTCGCCGCAAGGATTCATTCCGCCGTGCTAAGTCCATCAGTGTGAAACTGTCCAATCTATTTATCGTTGCTCAAAGTGGTGGTCGGATCGATGCTTACTTTTTGCAGGAGTTCCATTCCGGTGCGTTCGATTCGTTGGACCGGAAGCGATTGTCTTGGATGAACTTGAACGGGCGCTGGAAGGTGGTGTCGGAAGTCACCCTGACCGAGAAGGAGTTCGCTATGGCGAGGGCGGCGAGCCAAGAGCCTGTAGCCGTGGTGGAAAAACCGACCGTGGTGGAAAAGCCGAAGGAAGTGGTCGCGGAAGCGGTGCAGCCGATGGCTCAGCCAGCAGTGTTGGAGAAACACACCGATTTAAGCGGATATCGTCTCGGTGCTGGTGATATTTTGAACATCAGCGTGTACGGTGAAGATGATATGAGCCGAGATAAGCTGCGCATCTCGGATACCGGCATGGTTTCGTTCCCGTTCGGTGATCTGTTGGTGCGCGGGATGACCGTCGGTGAGCTGGAATTGAAGATCGCCGATGGATTGCGCGGTGCGTTCCTAGTGAATCCGCGAGTTTCCGTGACCATCGTGGAGTATCGCCCCTTCTTCATCTATGGACAGGTGGAGCGCCCAGGTAGTTATCCTTACCTGCATGGCTTGAATGTGCGTAAAGCGGTTTCTATTGCGGGTGGCTTCCGTGAGCGGGCCTCACCCAGCAAGATATTTGTGGTGCGTGAGGGCGATGCTGCCAATGCGTCGAGCAAAGTCGATTTGAACTCCTCGGTTTGGCCGGGGGATACCATTACCGTTGAAGAAAGCTTTTTCTAATGAGCGAAGTCTTGCATAGCGAAAAACATCACTCGATTCCAAGTGCGGCTCATCAGACGGATGATCAGTTGGAGTTGCTGGTTTACTGGCGTAGCGTCGTAAAGCGTAAGTGGAGCATCTTGGGTTTGGCTGCTGCGATGACGCTGTTGGCGGCGGTCGTGGTGTTTATGATGACTCCGATCTATCGTTCGACCGTCACGATCTTGATCGAACAGAACAAGACCAAGGTGGTCTCGATCGAGGATGTGTATAGCGGTATCGGGCAAGGCAAGGAATATATCCAGACCCAGTCTGAGATCATCAAGTCGCTGTCGTTGGCTAAGGTAGTGGTCGATAAGTTGAAACTGACCAAGCATCCCGAGTTCGATCCGCGTGTCAATACATCATGGTTGCATTCACTGCTAGCCACTCTTGGCGCATCAGGTAAGGAGCCTACGGAAGCTGAGATTCGTGATGCGGTGGCAGCGAGATTGGCTAATAGCTTGACAGTCGAGCCCGTGAAGATGAGTCAGTTGATCAAAGTCAGCTTTGACTCGCCCGATAGCCAATTGGCCGCTAAGGTTGCCAATGCGGTGGCAGAAGCTTTCGTGGAAAGCGATATGGAGGCTAAGTTCCAGATGACTCAACGCGCCAGTAACTGGTTGAATGAGCATTTGGCTGGTTTGAAAGTTGATCTGCAGAAGTCAGAGCAAGCGTTGCAGGAGTATCGGGATCGCGAACATATCGTTGATGCAGGAAATCTTGAGCTGAGCGGTGCCTCCAATCAGTTGCAAGGTTTGTTGGCAAGCTTGGTCAATGCGAGGATGAACCGCGCTCAAGCTGAGAGTGCCTACAAACAAGTGAAGAATGCGGGTGATTCGCTAGAGTCTTTGCCCGTGGTTCAGAAAGATCCATTGGCGGCAAAGCTGAAGGAGGTCGTGGCAGAGAAGGAGCGTAAGGTTTCGGAACTTGCCAATCGATATGGTAAAGAACACGTCAAGATGATCCAGGCTCAGGCTGATTTGGATCAGGCGCGTGATGGTTTGAGGCGTCATGTGGACGTGGTGGTTGCTGGCTTGCAGCGAGAGTATGAGGTTGCACGGGCGAACGAGGGTGCGTTGGCGGGCGCGGTGGCTGAGGCCAAAGGTACGATTCAAGGTGCGAATAAAAAGGGCTTCGAGTTGTCGTCACTGGAGCGTGATGTCGCAACCAATAAGCAGATTTATGACACATTCCTTAGTCGCTTCAAGGAAACGAGTGCGACTGGTGATTCAGGTGCTTTGGTGGGGCGTGTGATTGATCCAGCGACACCGGCAGTGTCTCCGATCAAGCCGAAAAAAGGTATGGTCATCGCGGTGGCATTCGTTTTGGGTCTATTGCTCGGTGTGGCTGTGGCGCTCTTGTTGGATCGTCTGGATAACACGGTTCGTTCGACTGAAGATGCTGAGTTGAAGTTGGGGCAACCTATCTTATCCACACTGCCGCTCTTAGAGGGTAATGACGATCAGCACATGGGGCGCTATTACTTGGATGAGCCACGTTCCGTGTTTGCTGAGAGTGTGCGGACTGCACGCACAGGTGTGTTGCTGTCGGCGATCGATTGCCCCAACAAAATTTTGGTAATTACTTCGTCTGTGCCCGGAGAAGGTAAAACGACGGTTTCGTCCAATTTGGCGCTGTCTCATGCACAAACCAAGCGTGTTCTATTGATCGATGCGGATATGCGCAGACCTTCCGTGGCCAAGGTAATGAACTTGGACATGGCGAAACAGGGCTTGTCTGCGCTGGTAACAGGCACGGCTACGCTGGAGGAGTGTACCCAAACCATCGAGGGTTCGACCTTGCATGTGGTGACGGCGGGTAGCATCCCACCCAATCCGCTCGAACTGTTGCTGTCGAATAAGTTTGAAGAGTTGCTGAAGTCGCTGTCAGAAAAGTATGACATGGTGATCATCGATTCGCCGCCCGTGCAGCTGGTTAGTGATGCAGTGGTGCTTTCCACGATGGCGACTGGTGTGGTGTTTGTGGTTAAAGCGGACTCGACGCCTCATCAAGTGGCTAGACGTTGCATCAAGACGTTGCTGGAAGCCGAGGCGACCTTGTTTGGGGTGACGCTGAATCAGCTAGATTTCAGAAAGGCTGAGTCGTACTACGGCGCTTATACAGGTTATGGTAAGTATGGCTATGATGGCTATTACACCAAGGAAACTTGATCATACATGCGCTAGGGTAGGGCGATGATCGATCTGCATTGCCACTTTCTGCCGGGTATCGATGATGGGGCTGAGAATATCGAGCAGGCATTGGAGCTTGCTCGACTCGCAGTAGCCGATGGCATTACGGTCGCCGCAATGACGCCTCATGTGCATGTAGGGCGTTACGAGAATTTTCAATCCTCGATCGTTAAGAATACTGAGGCATTCCAGAAAGTGCTTGAGCATAAGGGTATCGCGTTGAAGGTCGTTCCTGCAGGTGAGGTGCGGCTGAATGCGGATGTCATGGACTTGGTGGCGAGTGGTGAGGCTCCATTTTTGGGCGTGCTCGATGGCTATCGGATCATGCTGCTGGAATTCCCTCACTCGCAGATCCCTGTGGGGGCAGATAAGTTGGTTCAGTGGTTGTTGGCGCAGAAGATACGTCCGCTGATCGCCCATCCTGAGCGCAATAAGGATGTCATGCGTACGCATGCAAAGATCGAACCCTTCGTGAATTTGGGATGCCTGCTGCAGGTGACGGCCGGATCGCTCGTGGGGCAGTTCGGTAGTTCGGCGCAGAAAGCGGCCGAGTATTTTTTGGAGCAGAACTGGGTCAGTGTGTTGGCGACGGATGCTCACGATGCATTGAATCGGCCTCCTAATTTATCTTTGGCCAAGGACTATCTGCTTGCGCGTGGCAAGTCGGTGTTGGCGACGCGGCTATTGGAAACTACGCCTGCGCGTATCCTTGGGCTTCATTAATATCTAGAGAGTGTAACTATGTGTGGAATTGTAGGAGCTATTGCTCAGCGTAACGTTGTACCTATCTTGCTGGAAGGTCTGCGCAGGCTGGAGTATCGCGGCTATGACTCGGCGGGTGTGGCCGTGGTCAAGGATGGGAAGCTGGAGCGGGTGCGTAGCACGGGCCGTGTGGCTGAACTGTTCGAAAAGTCCGTTGATACGCAGGGCTTGCTCGGCATCGCACACACTCGCTGGGCGACGCACGGGGTGCCCAGTATTCGAAATGCACATCCGCATCTCAGCCGCGAACAGATCGCGGTGGTGCACAACGGCATCATCGAGAACTACGAAGAGTTGCGTGTCCAGCTTACCGCGCAAGGTTACGAATTCACTTCCGACACCGATACGGAAGTCATTGCGCACTTGGTTCATAGTCATTACGCCCTTGGAAATACTTTGTTGGACGCGGTACTGGCAACGCTAGGCGAGTTGGTCGGTGCGTATGCGATCGGAGTCATTGCAGCGGATGATCCAGATCACTTGATCTGCGCACGTAAAGGCAGTCCGCTTTTGCTAGGAGTAGGCGTGCAGGAGCACTTCATCGCTTCAGATATGTCAGCGCTACTGCCTGTGACGCAGCGAGTGATCTATCTGGAGGAGGGGGACGTTGCCGAGATCGGACTGATGGGCTATCGCATCTTCGATTCCAACAGAAACTTAGTCGAACGTGCTATCCATACCAGCGAGTTAAGTAATGAAAGTGTGGAACTGGGTGAGTACCGCCACTTCATGCAGAAAGAGATCTACGAGCAGCCACAGGCCGTGGCGAATACGCTGGAAGCTGTGTGCAACAGCCAGTCGTTGATTCCAGGCATCTTTGGTGCTGAGGCTGCGGCGATCTTTGCTGACATTGAAAGTGTGCTGATCTTGGCGTGTGGTACGAGTAGTCATGCGGGGATGGTGGCACGCTACTGGATCGAAGAGATCGCAGGTGTTCCGTGCTCTGTCGAGATCGCGAGTGAATACCGCTATCGTGTCAGTGTGCCGAATCCAAAGACCTTGGTGGTGACTATCTCCCAATCAGGTGAGACGGCAGATACCTTGGCGGCATTGAACTATGCCAAGTCAACCGGTATGGATAAGACATTGTCCATCTGCAATGTGCCGGAAAGTGCGTTGATCCGAAACTCCAAGTTGCGTTTCCTTACGCGCGCCGGCCCCGAGATCGGCGTGGCTTCGACCAAGGCATTCACTACACAGTTGGCTGCGCTATTTTTGCTGACACTGGTGCTGGCGAAGCAGCGTGGCAGACTGGATCACGCTGCCGAGCAGCGCCATCTGCATGAGTTGCGCCACTTGCCGAGTGCAATCCAAGCCGTGTTGCGCTTGGAGCCCGCGATCGCCAAGCTCGCCGAACGTTTTGCCGACAAACATAACGCCTTGTTCCTTGGACGTGGTCTGCACTATCCGATTGCGATGGAGGGGGCGTTGAAGCTCAAGGAGATTTCCTATATTCATGCTGAAGCCTATGCGGCGGGCGAACTCAAGCATGGCCCGTTGGCTTTGGTGGACAAGGATATGCCAGTCGTGGCAGTGGCTCCGAATGACGCGCTGTTGGAAAAGTTGAAATCCAACTTGCAGGAAGTCAAAGCGCGCGGTGGCGAGTTGTATGTGTTTGCCGATGCTGAAACGCGCTTTGAATCCACTGAAGGGATTCATGTGATGCAGATGCCCGAGCATGCTGGATACCTGAGCCCGATCTTGCACACCATACCTCTACAGCTATTGTCGTACTACGTTGCCCTACAAAAGGGCACAGATGTCGATAAACCAAGAAATCTGGCGAAATCGGTGACGGTAGAATAGTACGTATAATCAATGTGATGATTGCTTACTCGTATCTATTCTCTCTTTGGCAAGGTAGTTGCTTAGTAAGCGATGGGAAGAATTGATGGTGCTTAAGGATGAGCAGCGGAGCCCAGCCCGATTTTTGATCAAGAGTTTCTTGACGGTGGTGTTGCTGGCAGTGGCCTTCTTTATCGGTCGTGTTGGATTGGCGGACTTTTTGCGATTGGAGCCGACAACCTACATCGATCAGCTTAATCAAGGTAAGGCCAGGCTGTCGATGGAGCGACTGGCAAGGTCTAGGGAAAGATTGCTCTTGGTCAGGCATATTGATGCGAAGAATCCGATCATTCCTGAATATTTGGCTCAGGTTTCGTATATTCGGGCAGGCTATTCAGGTTTTGATAAAGAGTTGCAAAGAAATTATTTGCACGATGCATTGAGAGAATATGGGCTTGCGTTGGAGTTGAGACCGAACTCAGGCTATCTATGGGCTGGGAAGATGACGGTCATGCATCTACTTGCGACGCTGCAAGATAAGACGGTTGCTTCAGTTACCTCTGATCCGCAGTGGGAGCAGATGATGGCAGCAATGAAGCATGCGATTCAACTGGCTCCCTGGGAACGTGGAGTGTTGAGGCAAATCTTGGTGGTGGGTTCTAAGTATTACCCTGTATTGGGTGATGAAGAACGGCAGTTATTTGATTCTGCAAAAAGAAATGCAGTGTTGTTGGGCTTGGAAGTGGGTTAAATCGGTTGACTGACAGAGATCGATGAAGTAAAGTCGCCGCCAATTGTTAGTAAGTTAATTAAGAATTATTTTTGCGAGGGTGCTGGTATGAAAAACTTTAAATTCAAGGCAGTTGCGTTGGCAGTGATGTTAGGGCTGTCGTCGGTCGCTGTGGCTCAAATCACGGCATCCTCGACTACCGCT
This sequence comes from Ferriphaselus amnicola, assembly GCF_000974685.2. Lineage (NCBI taxonomy): Bacteria > Pseudomonadati > Pseudomonadota > Betaproteobacteria > Nitrosomonadales > Gallionellaceae > Ferriphaselus > Ferriphaselus amnicola. The sequence continues at coordinate 1,440,046 of NZ_AP018738.1, read as the reverse complement.
GACATGGTTGCGGAATTCACAGGTGGCATGAGTGCAGGCACAGTGGTTTCTACTGCTGCTTCGACTCAAGGTACTGCGAATCTGGCAGCTTTGGTGAGTGCTCTGATCGCAGCTGGTGCTGATGCTTCTCAGGTTGTTTCAGCAGCAATCGTGGCTGGTGGTAATGCGCAAGAAATCGTGAATGCTGCTATTTCTGCCGGTACGGACACGCAAGTGGCTGTTGCTGCAGCAATTGGCGCAGGTGCTGACCCGACAACCATCACTCAAGCTTCTGCAGCGGGTGGTAATGGTGGAAACGGTGGTTTCTCACCAACAGGTGGATTCAGCCGCTCTAGCTTGTCTATCACACCGATCCCAGCAGGCGGTGGCGGCGGTACACCAGTTAGCGGCGCTTGATCCTAGCGTCTCTCAAAAAAGCCCTGTCGAATGTCAGGGCTTTTTTTTACCCATATTTTTCGGGTGAGTCAGATCGGTGGACGAGATTGTTTGTTGGCGATGGAAAGTCCATACGAAACTGGCTACAGATATTTGGTAATGTGACGATGAGTGGAGCTGAGTCGTTTTTCTAGTGTGATATGTCGGGTCTGTTCAGAGCTTCGTTCAATTCGTTTTCCATAAGCGCCAAGCTTGTCCGTTGGCTGAGCTTCAGCCTAGCTATGGTTGTTTGCTTACCTTGGGTGTATGCCGGTGCCATCGATCTATCTCCAAGACTGTTGAGCTATGTGGCGAGTCGTTGGGGAGGCGGAGCAGAGGAGCGTTTAAAGGGTTGGAGCAACTTCGTCACTTTGCAGCAGCAGCGCCGAGAAAACCGAGCGGTCGATCCAGATAGTCGCTCATCTCCTGTGTATGCCACCAATCGACTATGGGCGGGGGTTCCCTATCTATCAGACCAATCCAACTGGGGGATGGATGATTATTGGGCGACCCCAGTCGAGGTGATGGGCATCAACCATGCCGACTGTGAAGATTATGCGATCGCAAAATATTTCACCTTGAAAGAGCTCGGCGTACCTGTTTCTAAGATGCGTATCACCTATGTTCGTGCGTTGCGGTGGAATGAGCCTCACATGGTATTGGCTTACTACCCTGAGCCCGATTCTGAGCCATATATCTTGGATAACCTGACCGATCGTATTGACGTGGCTTCTGATCGCCGTGACCTTGAGCCGATCTACAGCTTCAATGATGATGACTTATGGACGGCAGGCAGCGCGGCCAAGGCAGGGAAGTCTAGCCAGATTCGCTTATGGCGCGGATTGATCGAAAAGATGGATAAAGAACAAAGAATGTAAGGGAAGACTTAGATGACGTTATTTCGCCAGTTATTCATTGCGGTCTCCATCCTGTTTTTGATGTTGATGGTGGTCATCGAGGCAACCTACATTCATAGCTCGCGGGCTTATCTACAGGAGCAATTGACCTCCCACTCTCAGGATGTGGCTACCTCACTGGGCCTAGTTTTGCCATCGGCGCTGGATGAGCATGATGAGATCAAGACGCAGACCATTGTCGGTGCGGTATTCGATCGAGGGTTTTATCAATCTATCCGTGTCGTGTCGATCAAGGGCGACACCCTAGTGCTGAGGGAGTTATCCCCGTTGCCACCCGAGGTGCCTCGTTGGTTTGCGCAGTGGGTCAATCTGGAGGTGCCTTCGGCGGAATCGCTGATCACCAAGGGGTGGCGACAAATGGGCCGAGTGATTGTGTCGAGTCACCCAAACTTTGCGTATAAGCAGCTTTGGGCAACTACACAATCGGCCACGATCTGGCTGCTTTGCCTGTATCTCCTCAGCCTTGTGCTGTTGCACTTCTTCCTTAGGACCATTTTGAGTCCGTTGAGAGCGATCGAAGCAGTCGCTGAATCTATCAGTGAGCGCGACTTCAAGACGGTCACAAATACACCTCGCGCCAGAGAGCTTCGTAGTGTCGTACGCGCGATCAACTCACTGTCAAACAAGATCAGAGACTTCATCAGCAAGGAAGTCGAGATCGCCAAGCACTTCCGTCAAGAGGCCTATCAGGACCCCCTCACTAAGCTGAATAATCGTCGCGGGTTCGAGCAGCAGATCCATACCATCCTTGAGTCTCCTGTGGATGTCGAGTCTGGCGTGCTGTTCATGATCCATCTGCCGAATTTTGAGGAGTTCAATGTCGAACAAGGATATGTCAAAGGCGATCAGTTGCTGGTCGATCTGGCACAAGCTCTGGTCTCTGTTCCGGCTCGACAAGAGTTGATGACGGCACGTATCGGTGGTGTCACTTTTATTGTGGCCAGCTTCAATCTATCGAAGTCGCAAGCCGAGTCATTAGGCAGTGACTTGGTTGAGCATATCAAGACGGCGTACCTAACTGGGGGTGAGCACCATCGTTTTTCCTGTGGCGGGGTGTATTTCGGCAGCGAACGTATGGAGCTGGCGAAGCTCATGGCAGAGGCTGATTCGGCCATGCTCCAAGCGAGCGAAGCTCAGGAATTGATACTCACCGAACATCGTGTCGAGCAGGCTGACGTGGTGAAAGGCTCGCAGTACTGGAAACAGTTCATTTTGAGTGCCTTGAGCCAAGGGCGGACCGCGTTATTTGTTCAACCCGTGCAATCGTTGCTTAATAATGGACAGGTGCTTCAGAACGAGGTGACGGGGCGGTTGTGCGCGGAGAGCGGCGAGATCATTCCTGCAGCTCAGTTCATGATGATGGCAAGTCGCCATCAACTTGTTGCCGCGATCGATCGCAAACTTATGGAAAAACTGTTCCATTTGTTGCTGGCACGTCCTTCCTTTGAGGGACAAATCGCGATCAACTTATCGATTCGTTCGATCAGTGATCCAAACTTGGTGGATTGGTTGCTTGGTGAGCTCAAAGCGCAACCTGAATTAGCGAAGCGGCTGGTATTCGAATTTGCGGAGTTCTCGATCGTTCAGGATCTGCGAGCCGCAAGCGACTTCGTAATCAAGGTGCGTAAGCTGGGAGCGAACTTTGCGGTGGACAACTTTGGCCTTCATCATTCCGCGTTTGAGTATCTTCAATCGCTGCGTCCTGCCTATATCAAACTCAATACCTCCTATGTCAACGCGCTTGACTCCAGCCCAGAGAATCAATTCTTCATCTCATCGGTGGTCAAGATCGCTCGTCCGCTGGAGGTGATGACCATCGCCCATGGTGTGGAAACCGCTGGCCAGCTTGATCTACTGAAGCAACTGGGGGTGGATGGCTATCAGGGTTATGCGATAGGACTGCCGACTCGCCTCGATTAGACAGACCGATTGATACGTTGCGGCAGGGCAGTTTGGTCGTTGTTGGCTCGGGAGCCCCGTTCAACTTGCTCGTAGCCTACATTTGTCGCACTCCCGACAATTCATTGTGTGGCTGATTGATATTTAGACGGCCTTGGCGGGTCGTTTGGCCTATGGCACATAAGTTGCTCCATCTCGTTTTAGATTTCAATGGAGTGGGGTGGCTATGGCGGAGCGGCAGGCTGGGGCGTCGCCGTTGGTGGGCGTCGTGAGCGCGGATTGCACCTGCTGTCCGCATCGGGCGGTGCTGGCGGCGGGGCGGTGTGTGCCGGGCGATGTGTGCTTGGTGGCACAGAGCGGGCGACAGATCGACCGTTTTTTGCGCCGCAACCCTGAGTTTGCCGAGGGCTGCTTGGCAGATGGCTTCTGGGAGCGACGCGCCATTGCGGTGCGCTATGCACCGTTGCCGGTGGTGCGGCAGTTGGCGCCGGATATCGACGAGGTGGTGCGTCGCGTGGTGGCGAGCCGTTTGCCTATCGACGAACTGGACGACTATTTGCACGATACCGACCGTGAAGTGCGCATGACAGTGGCCGAGCGCATCGCGCCGGAGCGCTTGGTGGCCTTGCTGAGCGATGTGGATTATCTGGTGCGTTTGCAGGTGGCTAAACGGTTACCGCACGGTCAGTTGCGGCGCATGGTGCATGATGTTGACCGAGAGGTGCGTAAGGAGGTGGCTAGGCGCATGCCACCTTTTGCTTTGGGCATATTGGTCAAAGATGAGGATGCTGAAGTCCGTCGCATCATCGCGGCACGCATGTTGCCGGATGATGCAGGCAGGTTATTGGCGGATGAGGATTGGGTGGTGCGACTGGAAGCAGCACAGCGTGCTCCGGTGGAATTAATCGCTGAGTTAGTGGATGATGTCGAGCCCGATGTGCGCAGTGTGGTGCGCCAGCGGCTAACTCAGTATTTGCACGAGGATAGTAAATGAGTCTTTATACGATGGATGAAATCACCCTGTTCAAATTGGCGGCTGAGATCGAAGCTACTCCACCGCGCCCGCATCACAGCGTCTTGCTAGAAATCTCGCAACGCATCCGTCCGGGGTGTTCTTTCCGTTATGCGCTCAATCGGGGTGGTTGGTATCGTCCAGGTGGAGTGCTTGCCAGTGATGGTGAGCGTATTGCGAGTCATTTGGAAAGTTGGGCGAAAGCTGAACTGGAATCGTGCGGCGGCGAAATGGACGAGTTGGTGGAGCGCTATGCTGACAGTGGCTTGCTAGTGACGCGTCACTCTGGACGTACCCACTACCTTGTCGCATCGTATGGCCTAGCTCCCACCGACTTTTTGCAGCTCGAAGTGGAAGAATTGCAGGAAGTATTGGATCGCAAGTTGATCGATGTCGAGCGGCCACCTCATGATTGGCAGGAGTTGACCGAGCCATTGATGCCCGATGTGATCGAGGCCCAGCCGGTGGGCGCGCCACATTACCGCTTCCGTCGCCTGCTCGATATGCGTCAGATCCTTGCTCGCGTCGCGTCCAATGACGGGCATACCGCAGGACTGACGCGTCTGTTTGCCGAGTGGCAGTTGAGCAGTGCAGCGGCACGCGGCCACTTAAGCGATCATTGGATCGTTGCTCTGCGCGAACATCTGGATCGCTACCGTAATCCTGTGCTTACCGCCTCGCTCATCTCACGTCATGCCCGAGCACTCAAGCCTTTCCATTGGAACGTTGAACTGTCCGGTGTAGAGATGAGCGCACAGTTGCAGGCCTTCGATCGCGCAGCGGGCTATCCATCAGCTTGGTATTTTCATCTGGTTGCCGGAAGTATCACCCCAGCCAAGATCGCTTACTCGGTAGCACGTGACCTAGAGGCAGGCTTCAGCTACCTGCCGGAGACGGAAGTGGCGCTGATAAAAGCTTGGGTGGCGTCACCGTATTCGGTCTGATCTGATCTGTCCACGGACTCATACCGTGGACATGAGTGCTTTGCTACATCTATCGACTTATCATGTCATGTAGCCAAGCAGATCGAGAGAATTTGGCAAAAGTGGGGCAGAAGCTGTAACTAAACTTCCCACTGCAAATGGAAAATTCTTGGAGAATTTTCGTTGAGCACCAACTTGGGTTTTTTGGATCTCCAAATTCAAAAGTGATTGATTTACTGAGAAGCTCAAGCGCCGTGTTCTGCACATCAAGAGGTGACGGCAAATCGTCAATTTGTAATTCGTACTGAACCGAAGCCAAGTTATGCAAAGGATTTACTGCCGAATGATTAATCATCTTATGTAGGAGTTGAATCTCCGGTGGGCTGTAGGCCTTCAGATTGCTGGCAAGTGTTAGTGCTGTTGAATTGCGTGTAAAACTGACCCACCAATTGCATTGAACTTTGACCCACCCTTGAATTATCTCTGAACGTTTCAAGTTGTGGATAGTTTTCTGTTTTTGCCCTCCTTTCCCGATTGAGTTGAACTGTTTCTGAAGCGGTAACTGTCGTTGCCGGACTCCACGATGTGGCAGTGGTGCGTCAACCTGTCGAGCAACGCCGTTGTCATCTTTGCATCCCCGAACACACAGCCCCATTCAGCGAAGCTTAAGTTGGTCGTGATCACAAGACTCGTGCGCTCATAGAGTTTGCCAATGAAGTGGAACAGTAATGCACCTCCCGCTTGGCTGAACGGCAGATAGCCCAACTCATCCAGAATCACCAGATCGGCATACATCATCCGGTTAGCAATCTGCCCCTGTTTGCCCGCAGCCTTCTCCAACTCCAACGCATTCACCAACTCAATGGTCGAGAAGAACCTGACTCGACGATGCTGATGTTGCACCGCCTGCACACCGAGTGCCGTCGCCAGATGCGTCTTGCCCGTGCCAGGGCCTCCGACCAGCACCACATTGTGTGCCTGATCCAAGAACTCGCATCGATGCAACTGCCGGATGAGTGCCTCGTTCACCACGCTCTGGCTGAAGTCGAAACTCGCCAAGTCACGGTAGACTGGGAAACGGGATGCCTTCATCTGGTAGGCGATAGAGCGTACCTCGCGTTCCGCCATCTCGGCCTTGAGCAAGGTACTCAACATCACTTGTGCACTCTGATAGGCAGGTGAACCTTGGCTAGCCAGTTCATCCACCGCCTGCGCCATGCCGTATAACTTGATGCTCTTGAGCGTGGTGATCATGGCTTCATGCTGCATGGCGCACCTCCCTCAATTGGTCATAGCGGCTAACGTTAGACTGCGGCTCGACCACGAGCGTCAGATGGGCCGGCGTATCAACAGGGGCTGGTGGTGCAGGCTCAATCAGTCGCGTCAGCAGATTGAGCACATGCTGCTTGGATGGCACACCGCTCTCTAGGGCCAACTCGACTGCTGTGAGCACGGCAGCTTCATCGTGCTGTAAGACGAGGGCTAAGATTTCTACCATCTCCCGATCTCCACCCAGTCGCTTGAGCAAGATGTTCTGCAAATGCTTGAAGCCTTCGGGTAGTTCAGCGAACGGTGCACCGTTGCGCAATGCACCTGGCTTGCGTTGAAGCACGCTCAGGTAATGACGCCAGTCGTAGATCGTCTGACCATGAGCATGCTTATTCGAAATCATCCGCACATGCTCGGCAATGATTTGAGATTCAGCTACGAACAACAGCTTGTCGGCATACACCCTCAGGCTGATGGGGCGGTTGGCATAGGAGGCCGGAACACTGTAGCGGTTACGCTCGAACATGACCAAGCAAGTCGGCGACACGCGTTTGACGTGTTCAACAAATCCATCAAATGGGCAGGACAGCGCCATCAGGCAAGGATGTTCGTCCGCATAGACATCTGCGATACGACGTTCCGATTGTAGGGGATGAGGGAGTTCTTTCCAGAGCGACAGGCAGCGTTGATGTAGCCAGTCATTGAGTTCATGCAGACTCCCAAACGCGGGGAGTTTGTTCCAGATGCGATGCCTTGCATCTTGTACGTTTTTCTCAATCTGTCCTTTCTCCCAACCGGAAGCTGGATTGCAGAATTCAGCATCGAACAGGTAGTGGCTCACCATGGCAGAGAAGCGGATATTGACGTCGCGTTGTTTGCCGCGTCGGACCTTGTCTACTGCGGTGCGCATGTTGTCGTAGATGCCACGCGCAGGCACGCCGTCGAAGACAGCGAAGGCATGGTTGTGTGCGTCGAACAGCATCTCGTGTGTCTGCAACGGATAGGCACGCAGATAGAAGGCTCGACTGTGACTGAGTTTGAAGTGAGCAATCTGAAGTTTGGTGCGTTCTCCCGCGATGACGGCCCAGTCTTCGCTCCAATCGAACTGGAAGGCTTCACCAGGTGCAAAGATGAGCGGAATGAAGGTGCCGCGTCCCGCCGTCTGCGCCTGTTCTTGTTGTTGCTGTCGCCATCGTTTAGCGAAGGCAACCACTCGGTCGTAGGAGCCTGTGAAGCCTAGCTGCACCAAGTCGCTGTGCAGTTGCTTGAGACTACGCTTCTGTTTGCGTCCTTTGCCAGCTTCGGTCTTTAGCCATGCAGTTAGCTTGACGGCATAGTCGTCGAGCTTGCTGGGGGTCTTACGCTTGGGGTACTTGGGCTCAACGACTTTGTTGGTCAAATACTTCCTGATGGTGTTGCGGGAGAGTCCGGTCCTTCGAACGATCTCTCTGATGGGCATGTTGTCGCGCAAATGCCAGCGCCTGATGCTGCTTAATATCGCCACGTTGATCACTCCTGTTTGTTCCCGCTCAAATATTGAGCAGGACAGTATCTATACGTGGGTCAAATTTGGATGCAATTTACTGCGCTAGGTGGGTCAGTTTTGGGTGCAATTCAACAGCTAGTCTTATGAGATACATCCCGGCGCACATCGGCACCATACCGCTGATAACGCGCTACCTTGCGCTTCGCCTTGACCCAACCCGCAGACCCCTTGGTTCGGCGCGCCTGACGGCGTTGCCAGCATTTTTTGTGTCGCTCTTGAGCAAGCAGGCGTTTGTCTTGAACTTCTGAAAATCCGAATTGCTGGTAATCGCTCCCGGCCAACGGCAAAGTAACGCCAAGATCCAGCCCGGCAGTCATCTTGCGCAATTCTGCTTCATCAAACTGGATTAGCCAGTCGGTTGTGTCTTTGTCGGTTGGTTCCTGAATACCATCATCGTAGTTAAACGAAACGTGCCAACGCCCTGCATGAATACTGATGTGCAGTGAGGCGGGAAGTTTGTAGTCCTTGTGCGCCTTGAACATCAAAATCCCAACAGGGAATTTCTTGGTTCCGAGATAAAGCTGGTGACCGGTGATTTTGCCAGTCTCGGTATCGGTAACTGGCACAAACTTGAACAATTCCGAAGTAAGCCAGACAGCTTGTTTACCGTGCTTCTTGTGTATGACTGGACGACCGCCCAGCTTGGAGAAATAACGACCATACGCCTGCTTCCACAGCACCGCGCCATTGCGCAGCAAGACGCTAGGCACTTCGGACAAATATGGCGTTAAGTCAGTTTTGAACTGGCTGTATTGTTGGTCTATCGGGGCATACTGCCCGACGTGCTGCAAAGATTTCTGCGCAAAGCGGCGGAAATACTGGTCTTCGCGCACCTTGGAATTGTAGATATTCCGCTGGCAACCGATCCACCGCAACAGGGTTTGCTCCTGAGCAGAAGTAGGATAACAACGAAATTTATTTCCTATTTGCATAGATGATATACTACCACAACTACTTAGGGCGCAAGCATGGAACACAATAATAAATCAAGTTCTCACGCAGTTTATAACATTAAGCTACATATCGTTTTTGTGACCAAATACCGCCGTAAAACACTTACGCCGGAAGTGCTGGAATACCTCAAAACTGCCTTTGGAGAAATACTCGATGGATGGCGTTGCAAGCTGATTGAATTCGGCGGCGAGCCAGATCATGCGCACCTCTTGGTTGATATCCATCCGGCACTGGATATATCGGTACTAATCAACAATCTCAAGACCGCCAGCGCACGCAGAACAAGAAACAGGTTTGCCGAACATTTGGTAAAGTTTTACCATGCCAAGCCATTGTTCTGGCATCGGGCCTACTTCGTCGGCTCAGTTGGCGGCGCTACGCTTGAGACGATTCGAGCATACGTGGAAGCACAGGGTACAACTGAGCACACAAGAAAGTCAGCAGCAAATGCCAAGTCAAATACAAAACCGTCCGCTTGACCCCCTGCTGGTGCAAGGCCGGTTCGGTACTCACCTAGCAAGGGGAATGCGCGCACTAGTGTTCAACCGATTTCCACTTGAATATGCATGCGCATATAATGCGCGTACATATTCTGTGGCCATAAATCATGACGAAATTACAAACTAATTCTGTTCGTAAGCGCGCAGTGAATTTGACATTAAATGAGGATATCGTCGCTCAAGCTAAAGCGCTGACGCCAAACCTGTCGGCTGTGGTTGAGACACTATTGTCTAGCTATGTTGTGCAGATACAGCGTGAAAAGCAGGTCCGTCAGGAGCAAGCAAATCAAGTTGCAGGAATGTGGAACGGATTCAATGCACAGTCAGGTTCGTTCGCTGATGAGTATTCCACACTTTAAAATATGGCTCAGTTCGATATTTACCGTAACACTGGACGTCAACAGCAACATATACCGTTTGTTGTTGTGGTGCAGTCGTCGCTTTATGATAATTTCCGGCGAAGGTAATCGCATTACTGATGCGCTGGATGAATTGCTGACGCAGGCGTGGAAGTAAGATGAAAGCTCGAATTGTGTTGGGTGACTTTTTGGTCATGGCAAATGGTAGCGCTAGGTGCTATCGACAACAATCGTAACTTTTGTCGTTAGGATGGAGAAATAATTAGCTCAGGTTCGCAATGAAGATGCCTCGCCTCCAGCTCCCCACCCTGCGCCACAGATTTGTCGTCCCCGTCCGTTTTGTCTGCTTTGCTACAAATTCCCTCTCAATAAATTTCCAATAAATCAATCCGCTGTCGTCTGGCATGGCATTTGCAGATACATGGGTGTCATTACCTGTGAGTCAATGCCATGCACGCCAAAGACATCGCCGAGTTACTTAACGAACCGGCCTGCACACATAACAAGAAGGAGAAGTCCGGTTGCGCGCGCCCTAAGCCGGGCGCGACGGCGGGTGGCTGCTCTTTCGACGGGGCGCAGATCGCTTTGCTGCCCATCGCCGATGTGGCGCATATCGTTCACGGCCCCATCGCCTGCGCGGGCAGTTCGTGGGACAACCGTGGTACGCGCTCTTCCGGCCCCACGCTGTATCGCATCGGCATGACCACCGACCTCACCGAACAAGATGTGATCATGGGACGCGGCGAGAAGCGCCTGTTCCATGCCATCAAGCAAGCCGTGGACGGCTACGCGCCCAAGGCGGTCTTCGTTTACAACACTTGTGTACCCGCGCTCACCGGCGACGACATCAGCGCGGTATGCAAAGCTGCCGCCGAAAAATGCGGCGTGCCAGTGGTGCCGGTTGATTGCGCCGGTTTTTACGGCACCAAGAACCTCGGCAACCGCATTGCGGGCGAGGCCATGTTCAAGTATGTGGTGGGTACGGCGGAGCCGTTGCCGCTGCTGCCGGAGCAGCAACGTCCCGGCATCACCGTGCATGACGTGAACCTCATCGGCGAATACAACATCGCGGGTGAATTCTGGAACGTGCTGCCGCTGTTCGACGAACTCGGCTTGCGCATCCTGTGTACTTTGTCCGGCGATGCGCGCTTTCACGATGTGCAGACCATGCACCGTGCCGAAGCCGATATGGTGGTGTGTGCCAAGGCGCTGCTCAACGTGGCGCGCAAGCTGGAAACCGATTACAAGATCCCGTTCTTTGAAGGCAGTTTCTACGGCGTGACCGATACCTCGCAAGCCTTCCGTGATTTCGCGCGCCTGCTCAAAGACCCGTCACTTACCGAACGCACTGAGGCGATGATCGTGCGCGAGGAAGCCAAGATCAATGCTGAACTCGAACCTTGGCGCGACAAGTTGCGCGGCAAACGCGTGCTGCTCTACACCGGCGGCGTGAAGTCGTGGTCTATCGTTTCCGCCTTGCAGGATCTGGGGCTGGAAGTCGTTGCGACTGGCACGAATAAATCCACCGAAGAAGACAAGGCGCGCATCCGCGAGATCATGGGCGAGAAGACCAAGATGATCACCGATGGCAGCCCCAAGGCGCTGCTCGGTGTGGTGAAAGAGTATCAGGCCGATATTCTGATCGCGGGTGGCCGCAACATGTACACCGCGCTAAAAGCGAAGCTGCCATTCTTGGATATCAATCAGGAGCGCGAATTCGGCTACGAAGGCTACAGCGGTATGACTGAGCTGGCTCGGCAACTGGCACTGACGTTGCAGAGTCCCGTGTGGGCAGCGGTGAGAAAACCTGCGCCTTGGGCGAAGTCAACGGTGCCTGGCATCGAATTGGGAGCATGACATGGCTGAGATCCTGAAACGCAACAAAGCACTCGCGGTGAATCCACTCAAGGCCAGCCAGCCGGTTGGCGCTTCGCTGGCTTTCCTCGGTATCAGCAAAGCGATCCCGATGATGCACGGTTCGCAGGGGTGCACTGCCTTTGGCAAAGTGTATTTCGTGCGCCACTTCCGTGAGCCCATCCCTTTGCAGACTACCGCGATGGATCAGGTCTCGACCGTGATGAATGCGGATGAGAATGTGATCGAAGGCTTGAAGGCGGTCTGTGAGAAGAGCAAGCCTGCGCTGATCGGTCTGCCGACGACAGGTCTATCCGAGACGCAGGGAACGGACATCAAGCGGCTGGTGAAGGATTTTTATACCAAGCATCCCGAGTATGCGCACATCCCTGTGGTTCCAGTGAACACGCCGGACTTCACGGGCTGTTTGGAGAGCGGGTATGCGCTGGCGGTGAAGGCGATCTTGGAGACGGTGCTGGCGAATAAAGACCCTCTCCCCAACCCTCTCCCGCAAGCGGGCGAGGGGGCGAACGTGAAAAACAATGTCGGTCGCCGCAAGAAGCAGGTCAACGTGCTGGCAGGTTCTTTCCTCACGCCCGGCGACATCGAGCATATCAAGGAGCTGATCGAGGCGTTCGGTCTGCGTCCGCTGGTGTTGCCGGACATTGCCGATTCGCTGGACGGTCATTTGACGGAACAGGAGAGCAGTCCGCTGACGGTGGGCGGTACGCCGGTCGGCGACATCGCTAGCATGGGCGAATCCATCGCTACCTTGGTGTTGGGTAGCTCACTGTTTGATGCGGCAGACGTGTTGAACGCGCGAACTGGCGTGCCAGATCATCGCTTCGCCAGTCTGATGGGCTTGGATGCAGTGGATAGCTTCATCGCTGCCTTGGCCGAGATCAGCGGCAAGCCTGTGCCGGAGAAGATCGAACGCCAGCGTGCGCAGTTGCAAGACGCGATGGTGGACAGTCATTTCATGTTGGGCTTTGCCCGCGTCGCCATCGCGGCTGATCCAGATTTGCTATTCGGTTTTGCCGAGCTGCTGACGGGCATGGGCGGTGAGGTGGTGGCTGCCGTCGCACCTGCTCGTGCCCACATCCTGAGTGAGGTGGCGGCGGAGAAAGTCGCCATCGGCGATCTGGAAGATTTAGAGATCGCAGCGCGCAGCAAGCACGCCCAACTTGTCATCAGCAACTCGCATGCGGTCGAGACCGCGCACCGTTTGGGTGTACCGCTGTTGCGCGCGGGTTTCCCGCAGTTCGATCTATTGGGCGGCTACCAGCGACTGTGGGTAGGTTATCGCGGCACGCGGCAGACGCTGTTCGACTTGGCGAATCTGCTGGTCGAGCATGGACACCACGAGCCAGCCCCTTATGTTTCCATCTACAACCAGCGAACAGGAGAAGTCCGTGCGACATCTGCGGCTGGTCAGACCCATTGAGGAGTCAAGTATGAGTGTGAAGATCGCCTTTGCAACGAGCGACCGCCGCGTGGTGAATCAGCACTTTGGTGCGGCGGAGGCATTTGCCATCTACGAGGTGGATGAATGCTCTGCACACTTGGTCGAGGTGGCTGAGTTCATCGAGACTGCGATGGATGGCCATGAGGGCAAGCTCGCGGCCAAGATCGAGCTGCTGCTGGATTGCGCGGCGGTGTATTGCAACGCGGCGGGTGCATCCGCCATCCAGCAATTGCTGGCCAAGGGCATCCAGCCGATGCGAGTGGATGAAGGTTCTGCGATCGAGGTGCTGTTGAGCGGCCTGCAAAAGAATCTGGTCAGCGATACGCCGGTGTGGTTGGCGAAACATCTTAAAAAGCAATCGGATACCAGCCGCTTTGCGGACGACGAGGCTTGGCAGGAATGATAGAGACCTCTGCCCGAGTGGTATCCGCTGAGTCCGGCGTGGTTCGGGTCGAACCTGCCACTGAGTCGGGATGCGGCGGCTGTAAATCGCGCAGTAGCTGCGGCGTGTCGGGCTTGGGGAAGTATTTTTCCAGCACGCGATCCGCAATCGAGATTCGCTGCGATGTCCCTGTCGCCATTGGTGAAGAGTTGCAATTGAGCATGAGCGAAGGCGATCTATTCAAGGCTGGCCTGCTGGCCTATCTGCTGCCGAGTGTCATGGCGCTGGTGGGAGCGGGCATCGCCACCACCTTGGGCGGGGGCGATGTGGGGGCAGTATTGGGCGCCGTCGCCGGTTTTTGCATCGCATTCCTGCTGGCACGATGGACCGGCTGGGCACCCACTTTGTCAGCACACAAAACGAATCATTCAACCGAAGGAGTTACACCATGAATCAGGCAGTCGAGCAAGACCCATTGTTGAGCACCGATTTCATCAAGGAGATGTCCAAGCAGATGCGCGCTGTGGATAGCTACGGTACCTATGATGGCTGGCCGGTAGAGCGCATTCTTGCGCCGTACGTGTTGACCAAGGAGCAGCGCCGCGCTATCCCCGTGATCGGCGACCCTGACGAAGTGTTGCTGGCCCGTATCAAGGCGTTCTACAACGCGATCGCGTCCTTGATCGAGAAGGAATGCGGTCTGATGGCGATCCCGATGATCAACATCACTCACGAAGGTTTTGGTCGCGCGGTCATCACCGTGGGTAAGTTGGTAGTGATGGATCGTACTTTGCGTGATGTGCATCGCTATGGTTTTGAGAGCCTATCCAAGATGAAGGACGAGGCCGACAAGCTGCTGTCGGTCGCCCTGAGCATGGTGGGCAAATATCCCGAAGTGGCCGGGCTGTAAGGAGCTGAACATGACCGAAGACGAGTTGAAAGCGCTCGACAAGGAAGTAAAGAAGCTCAAGCGCATCTCTAGCGAATGGGCCTCGCAGTTACACGATCTGGTCGAGGATAAGCTACCTGCTGGCTATGAGCAGATCCCCGGTATCGCACAGTCAACTTACGATGCGTGCGAAGCTTGGGCCGTAGCAAGTGCGAAACTAGCCGCAGCTCAGAAAGGAGTTTGATGATGGAAGCGATCACCGGAATCACTCGGGGTGGCACACCCTACACACCGACTTTTCTGACTGCGCTCGATCAGAGCACCTGCATCGGCTGTGGCCGCTGTTACAAGGTTTGCCCGCGCGATGTGTTCGAGTTGTTGGAGCGCGACGAAGACGACGAAGCCTATGACGAAGATGAGGACAACGCGATGGTGATGTCGATCGCCAATGCCATGGACTGTATCGGCTGCGGCTCTTGCGCCCGCGTCTGCCCCAAGCAGTGCCATACCCATCAATCCCTGCCCGCTGGAGCTTAGTGATGCCTAAACCGTTGAGACATGTATTCGTTTGTTCCCAATCACGCCCGCCCGGTCATCCGCGCGGCTCCTGTGGTCAAAAAGGCTGCCGTGAAGTCGTGGATGAGTTCACTCGGCAGTGGCAGCAGCGTCAACTCTTTACTCAGGTGGCAGTCACCCCTACAGGTTGCTTGGGCCCCTGCGGTATGGGGCCTAGCGTGCTGGTTTATCCTGAAGGGGTGATGTATGGCAACGTTACGGCAGCCGATGTGAACGAGATATTCGAGCAGCATCTGTTGGGTGGTCAGCCTGTGGAACGGCTGATCGTTCCTTCTGAGATATGGTAGCTGGATCGACTTCGCTTCCTTTTGAGTTGCAGGCCTTCGCCGAGCGAGTCGTGGCGGCCTTGCAACAGGAGGCCGTCAATTTCTCGGCGGGGGCCGCTACGCCGAAGATCACCTTGGCGGCGGTGCAGTTCACCCAAGTCATTGATCCCGGTAATCAACTGCCGGGTTATCAAGGCGTGTGGCGAAATGCGCGCAACGACCGCTGCGGAGTGCTGACCATCAACAGCGACCGCAGCGTGTATGCTGAATATGATTTGTTCTGTCCGCATCCACGCGACGAGCGTTGGTTCGTCGAGATGGTGACGGCTTGGGGGCGCGAGGATGACTTGCGCAGTGAGGCAACGTTGATTCCCAATATGTGAGGTGTGCAGTGAGTAGATTCCAAATGGGCGACATGGTGTTCGCGGCGCATGACCTGTACAACGAGTCGCTGGAGGAAACCGGCGAGAGCAGCATTCCCGGTGTGGAGCCGGATGCTTTGCTGGCAGCAGCAGGCACGCGCGGTGTGGTGGTCAACGTCGGCCATGCGCAAGAGATGCCGAACGAAGAGATCTATCTGGTGCGCTTCGAGATCGACGCGGATGGTACTTTGGCTGAACCCATCGGATGTCTGAGCGACGAACTGAGCGGACTGAACTAGCCGTGACGGACGCTCGGGTGGCGACTGTGCTGGCCTACCACGCGCGTAGCAAACATGGTTTGGATCGTTATGCGACGGGGCCGGGCACGCTGGACTGGGACGCACAGCCGCGTGCGTTCCGCGACTGGAGTGGCACGCAGCCGTTGGCCTTGCCGCGCGAGATCATGGTGTCCGACATTACGTGGGGCGAGCTAGCTGTGCCGCGCCAGCCTTTGCCGCTGACTCAACAAAACTTGGGGTCCTTGTTACGTCTGTGCGTCGGCCTCTCCGCGTGGAAGGAGTACGCGGGTGCGCGCTGGTCGTTGCGCGTTCATCCCTCATCCGGCAATCTGCATCCCACCGAGACTTGGCTGATCGCCGCTCAGGTGGACGGTGTGCAAGATGGCCTGTATCACTATCAGAATCTGCATCACACCTTGGAGCGGCGCGCATGGGGCTGGGCTTCAGCTCCATCCATTGGCGTGAAGCATGGAAATATGGGGAGCGCGCCTTCCGTTATTGCCAGCTCGATCTGGGGCATGTGCTGGCTGCGCTGAGTTACGCAGCCGCATTGCACGGTTGGAAACCTCGCCTATCGGGGATGGAGTTCGCATCGCTGGCACACAGTCTGGGCATGGATCGCAGCGCAGACTTCGATGGCGTGGAAGGGGAGGAAGCGGAGGTCATCGTGGCGCTAGAGGCTGCGGAGGCTACTGTACCGAGCGATTGGCAACACTGGGCCGGTAAGCCGAGTTTGCTCGACCCGCGTCCCTTGTATCAATGGCCGGTGATCGAAGAGGTCGCTACAGCGACGCGCGGTAGATCGCCGGTTTCTGCTTCGGCCTCCGCGTATTCGCCACCTGCGTCCATCGACCGTGGTGACATCCGTGCAGCGCACGTCATTTTGAAACGGCGTAGCGCCCAAGCCTTCGATGGTGTATCGACGATGCCGCTGGAGGTCTTGCATCACATCCTCCATTGCTTGCTACCCGGCGGTTCTCCCGTGTGGGAACTGTGGACGGCGGCAGCGCGTGTACATCCGGTGCTGTTGGTGCATCGCGTCGAAGGTATCGCTCCAGGGCTGTATGTGATGCCACGCACGGCCAGGGCTGAAGTCTCCTTGCGTGGTGCGTTCCGAGAGACGTTCGATTGGCAAACTGTTGCTACTGAGTTGCCGTTGTTCCAACTCATTGCCGCGCGTGCCGGCAAGACCGCGCGTACCTTGTCCTGCCATCAGGACATCGCCATGCAGTCTGCGGTCACCTTCATGATGGTTGCGGAATTCGCTGCTCCCATCGCTGCCGACTCGGCCGCTTATCGACATTTGCATTGGGAAGCGGGCATGTTGGGGCACATCATCACCCTCGAAGCCGAAGCAGCCGGATGGCGTGGCACGGGTATCGGCTGTTTCTTCGATGATGCGGTGCATGAGGTGCTCGGTCTGCAAGACGATCAGTTCCAAGTGCTCTATCACTACGCTGTCGGTCGGGCGCTCGACGATCCCCGCATCTCGACCTTACCTGCTTATGACTGAATCCAGAGGAATCAACATGAACGATCAAGCGCTGAAAGAATGGCTTGCGCAGGCCGGATTCGATGTGTCAGAACCCTTGCAGATCGACGGCACGATCGCCAATGCGACCACACCCTTGATGCACGCCGCTCGTTTGGGCCAGTTCGATATGCTCACGATGTTGTTGGCGCGAGGGGCTGATCCATGCCTGATGAATGCTGACAGCAACGGCGCGCTGTGGTTCGCGTGTTTTGCCGAGAGTGAGGCGTGTGCCTTGGCCCTCATCAAGGCGGGTGCACCGCTTGATACGCAAAACGTGAATGGAGCTACGGCGCTGATCTACTGCTCGTCAGCCGGCAAGACACCGTTGGTTCACCTGTTGTTGGAGGCGGGAGCTGACACTGCGCTGATGACACTGGACGACTTTACTGCACTGGAGCTTGCCGCCAATCGGGATTGTCTGCGTTTGCTTAAATCTGCACGAAAGGTCGCTCATGTCTGAGACGCTGACTCGAAATCTATCCGTCGAAAGTATGCAACACCGCGCTTTTGGCAAGCTGATCTGTCTGAAATTCGGAGATGAGGCCACGATCAGACTGACTCCGAAGGAAGCCTCCAGCCTTTCGTTTGCCTTAGTCGCGGTGCGTAATGGCATCAGCCCTGAACGCGAGATCTACATGAGCCCGATTGCCAGTGATGGCGCATTCGAGGGCGCGGTGAACGAGGCGGGCATGAGTATTTCCAGCGGTAACCACGTGATCGAGCTGGACTGGGACGAAGTGGAAGCTCTCGCTACGGCGCTTGCGCAGGCTCTAGGCTGAGCTCTGCACCAGTCTGGGATTTCCGCCCCGAAAAGGTGCGTAAATACGAGGCTTAATATTTAACTGGCTGAATCTATTGGTCTGAAGTCCTTGGCGCGATTTGTGCTCTAGTACAGAGTAGCCTTGATCCACACTTTGGTGCCGAAGATGATTCTTCCTGTTTGCGACTTGCTTCATGACAATAATTTCACTCCGCTGAGATGCGTAGTGTCCACTCCCTTGATCCGGCTTGGTTGTTGAGGTAAGCGATGACTATTCGCGTTGCACTTAATCACCAGACCCGTTACAGCTTTGATCGCTCCGTCAAACTCTGGCCGCATGAGATACGTTTGCGACCTGCCGCACATTGCCGCACGCCGATACACAGCTACTCGCTGAACGTCGAGCCAGCCGGTCACTTTCTGAATTGGCAGCAAGACCCATTCGGTAACTGGGTGGCACGTTTGGTGTTCCCAGAAAAAGCCGACTCACTCACGGTCACGGTCGATCTGGTCGCCGACATGACGGTGATCAACCCCTTCGATTTCTTCATCGAGGAATTCGCGGAGAGCTTCCCCTTCGCGTACCCCGATGGCCTAAGGCGCGAGTTGGGTCCGTATCTGGAGGTCGAGCCTGCCATGCCCTTATTGGCGGATTGGCTTGCGCTGACGCGTCGTGAATTGTTAAGTAAACCGTTGCGCACCATCGACATGCTGGTAGGCATCAATCAGCGGGTGCAAGATACCGTCGGCTACATCGTCCGTCTCGAAGCCGGCGTGCAGACGCCGGAACAGACACTGGAATTGAAGCGCGGTTCTTGTCGAGATTCTGCATGGCTGCTGGTACAGGCGTTGCGCCATCTGGGGCTGGCAGCTCGCTTCGCTTCCGGTTATCTCATCCAGTTGAAAGCCGACGTGAAGGCGCTCGATGGCCCTTCCGGTACCGAACACGACTTTACCGACTTGCACGCTTGGACCGAGGTGTTTATTCCGGGTGCAGGTTGGATCGGTCTCGACCCAACTTCGGGTCTATTGGCGGGCGAGGGACATATTCCACTGGCGTGCACCGCTATGCCATCGTCTGCTGCGCCGGTCATCGGCGCGACGGAGGTATGCGAATCACACTTCGATTTTGCGATGCAGGTGACGCGTATCCACGAAGATCCGCGTGTGACTCAACCTTACACCGAAGCGCAGTGGCAATCCATCCTGAATTTGGGGCATCAGGTCGATGCTGAGTTGCTCAAGCATGACGTGCGCCTCACGA
The DNA here is from genome assembly GCF_000974685.2 of Ferriphaselus amnicola. Lineage (NCBI taxonomy): Bacteria > Pseudomonadati > Pseudomonadota > Betaproteobacteria > Nitrosomonadales > Gallionellaceae > Ferriphaselus > Ferriphaselus amnicola. The sequence goes on along the minus strand of NZ_AP018738.1, from coordinate 1,420,602 downwards.
TGGGTGGCGAGCCAACCTTTGTGTCCATCGACGACATGGATGGGGCGGAGTGGAACTACACCGCCTTGTCCGATAAAAAACGCGAATTGGCGGGAGATCTACTCACCCGTTTGCAAGGCCATTTCGCGCCAGGATCACTGCTGCATTTCGGCCAAGGAAAATGGTATCCGGGCGAGCCGCTGCCACGCTGGGCGTTGGGATGCTACTGGCGCACCGACGGCAAACCGCTGTGGAGCAAGCAAGAGCTATTGGTCACAGCACAGGAGGAGGGCGCACATAACACCGCTGATGCGTTGCGCTTCATCCAGCAACTGGCGACTCAGTTGAGCTTGGACCCGCGCTTCGTCATTCCAGCTTACGAAGATGTCACGCAGATCCTCGACTTAGAGCAGCGCTGGCCGGAAAATCTCGATCCGCTACAGGCGGATCTGAAGCAGAGCGATGAGCGGCGGCGTTTGGCCAAGCTCATCGAGCGCGGCTTGGGCGAGCCGGTCGGTTTCGTATTGCCGCTGAAGGCCTTGCCCGCCAAACCGGTGAAGCGCAGCAAAGCGATCGTGGCGACTGGCTTTCGGTCGAGCCGCTGGCCGTTGCGGCGCGAACACCTGTACCTGACCTCGGGTGATTCACCGCTAGGGTTGCGTTTGCCCTTGGCCTCCTTGCCCTGGGTCGCTCCAGAAGATATGGAACTGGAATTCGGGCGCGATCCCTTGGATGACGTGGCTGCTTTATCGACTAGCCCGAGCAAGCTCAAAAAATCTCGGCTTTCCAAGCAGGCTGTCGATCCGCGCGAGATCATCCATACCGCTTTGTGCGTCGAGGTGAGAGCGGGCGTGTTGTGTGTGTTCTTGCCGCCCGTGCCGCTGCTGGAAGATTTTGTTGTGCTGATCGAAGCGATCGAGGCGACGGCTGATACTTTGAATCTGCCCTTGCGCTTGGAAGGCTACACGCCACCGGCTGATGCGCGCGTGAAGGACTTCAAGATCACGCCCGATCCCGGCGTGATCGAGGTGAACATTCATCCTTCTAGCTCTTGGTCGCAGTTGGTGGCGAACACGCAGACGCTGTATGAGGAGGCTAGGCTGACACGTCTGGGGACAGAGAAGTTCATGCTGGATGGTCGCCATACTGGCACCGGCGGTGGCAATCACATCACCTTGGGTGCGGCGACACCGGCGGATTCGCCCTGCTTGCGCCGCCCAGATGTACTGATGAGCTTGATCACCTATTGGCAGCATCATCCCGCGCTGTCTTACCTGTTCTCCGGCATGTTCATTGGGCCGACCAGTCAGGCGCCGCGCGTGGATGAAGCGCGTCACGACAGCTTGTACGAGCTGGAGATCGCTTTCCAGCAAATGACCGAGCACCTGAAAGCGGGCGAAGAGAATCTGCAACCTTGGCTGGTCGATCGCTTACTGCGAAACCTGCTGGTCGATCTGTCCGGCAATACTCACCGAGCTGAATTCTGTATCGACAAGCTCTACTCGCCGGACAGTGCGACCGGACGTCTGGGCTTGTTGGAGTTCCGTGGCTTCGAGATGCCACCACACGCGCAAATGTCCTTGTTGCAGATGCTGCTGTTGCGGGCCTTGGTGGCGCGCTTCTGGCAAACACCGTATCGCGGCAGTCTGACACGCTGGGGTACGGAGCTGCATGATCGCTACATGTTGCCGCATTTCGTGGCGCAGGATATGCGCGATGTGGTGCTGGATCTGCAGCGCGCAGGCTATGCGTTCGAGTTCGAGTGGTTCGCCCCGTTCTTAGAGTTCCGCTTCCCGCGTTTTGGAACTGTGGTGTATCACGGCATCGAGATCGAGCTGCGTCAGGCGATCGAGCCTTGGCATGTGCTGGGCGAAGAAGTGGCGGCAGGTGGCACGGCGCGCTACGTGGATTCTTCGGTCGAGCGTATGCAGATCAAGGTGCGTCACATGAACGACAACCGCCACATACTCACCTGCAACGGTCGACCTCTGCCATTGACGGCGACCGGTACGCGTGGCGAATACGTCGCGGGCGTGCGCTATCGCGCATGGTGCCCGCCCTCGGGGCTGCATCCGACCATCGGCGTGCAAGCGCCGCTGGTGTTCGACTTGGTGGACACATGGAGTGGACGCTCCATCGGCGGATGTACCTACCATGTCGCGCATCCGGGCGGTCGCAACTACGATACGTTCCCAGTCAACGCCAACGAAGCCGAGGCACGCCGCGTGGCTCGCTTCTGGAATCATGGCCATACTCCCGGCGAGATGCACCTCCGGCGCGAAGGTCGTAACCCCGACTATCCGCTGACACTAGATCTGCGCCGTGCGCCCGAAGTGCGGGTGGAGGGGGCGGAGCGGCAGGCAAGTGAACCGCAGCAGCAACAGCAGCAGTGAATTCTCTTTTACCACAAAATGATGAGAGTGGAACTTAAGGTGAGTTGATAGATATGGATTTTGATATTCTCATTGTAGGTTCCGGTCCCGCTGGCCAACATGCGGCTTGGCAGGCCGCGCGTATGGGTAAGCGTGCGGCGATCATCGAACGCAAACCCAAGATCGGCGGCGCTGGTTTGCAAACTGGCACCATCCCGAGCAAAGCCATGCGCGAAGTCGCCTACCTGCTTAGCCGCTCGGGCGGTATGCGTCAGGCACTCGCGCCCGATGCGCGTAGTCGGCACGGTTTATTGGCGGATGCGGTGCGCCGTAAAGAGGGCGTGATCGCTCAGCAAGAGTCGGTGATCCTGCAACGGCTACTACGTCATGGCGTGGCTCTGATTCCGGGCGAGGCTTCATTCCTCGATGCACATACGCTGGAGGTGGCTGATGCGGCAGGTCATGTGCGCCGCATTTCAGCAGATGTCATTTTGTTGGCCACCGGTTCGCGCCCGCGTCGTCCGGCGCATATCCAGTTCGACAAAAAGTCGGTGTTGGACTCGACCTCGATTTTGAATCTGCGCCATCTGCCAGAAAGCTTGCTCGTGGTGGGTGGCGGCGTGATCGCGTGTGAATTCGTCTCGATCTTTGCTGCGCTGGGGGTGCAGGTTTCGGTGGTAGATAGCCACGCGCAACTGCTGACGTATTTGAGTGACGATGTAGTGGGTGTGCTGGCGGACAGCTTCTTAGCGATGGGGGTGAAGTTCCACATGCGGGAGCGCGTGGTCGCGATCCAACGTGAAGGTGGCGGTACGCTGACCTTGCTGGAAAGCGGCCAGCAGCTACGCGCCGAAGCGGTGCTGTATGCCCAAGGACGCGAGCCGAATAGCGGCGGCTTGAACGTGGCTCGTGCCGAGGTGCGTAGCAAGGACGGCTGGATCGAAGTGAATCCACAATTTCAGACCAGCGTGCCGCATATTTACGCAGTGGGCGATTTGATCGGTCGTCCTGCGTTAGCATCCACGGGCATGGAGCAGGGCAGGGCGGCGGTACTCCACGCCTTTGGTGGTGAGCAGCATGTCTCCGCAGAGAACCTGCCGATGGCGGTATATACCATTCCCGAAATCTCCTACGTGGGCAAAACCGAAAAGGAAGTGCAACAGGAAGGCATTCCCTATGTGATCGGACGAGCTCAGTTTAAGGATAGTGCCCGTGGCCAGATCATTGGCGACGCTCAAGGTTTGTTGAAGTTGATCGTGAACGCCCAGAATGAAAAATTACTGGGCGTACATATCGTTGGTGAACAGGCGAGTGAGCTGATTCACATCGGCCAATTGGTGATGAATTTAAACGGTAGCGTGCGCGATCTGGTCAGCAACGTGTTCAATTATCCAACACTGGCTGAGTGCTATAAACTCGCCGCGCTAGACTGTTTGCATGAGATGGTGGAATTGCAAAAATAGATAAATTTACATTAATTCAATAAGCTAAAAAGGAAGTGTTAGGAATGAAAAAGTATTTTACGCGTGGTGTGGTTGATATGAGTAATTCAGTCATATCGGCTATTGAATTTGTTGGACTGATCGTGATCGCTGTGGGTACGGTGATTGCGATGGGACAGCATATTTGGCAAATGCACGGAACTGGTAGCGCATCTCTGGGTGATCTACTCCTGATGTTCCTGTATTTAGAAATACTGTTGATGGTGCGCCATTATTTGAGCTCAGGGAAGTTCCCCGTCCGCTATCACCTCTATATCGGTATCGTGGCCTTGGCGCGCTATATCATCATCGACATTAAGGAGATGGACGCGGTTAGATTGCTAGAGATTTCAGTTGCTGTGCTCATTCTTAGTATGGCGGTACTGTTGGTGCGGTATGGACATACTCGCTTTCCACCTGGCTCGGACGATCACCAAAAGTGAGGCATTGAGCTTATTCCCATGGGAAACGAGGTAAGTTATCCAAGGCTTGTACGAGTCCTAGACTCCAAGCCTCGGAAAGCTCCTTGGCAAAGGGGTCGTTCTCGGTCAGGGTCATGCGCTGACCAAAATCCAAACTGTCTTTTTTGTATATCAGCAAGTCGATTGGTGGACCGACGGTGAGGTTGCTGCGTGTGGTTGAGTTCATCGAGACCAGTGCGCAACGAGCCGCGTGAGTTAAGGGCGTGCTGCGTTTAATGACGCGATCTAAGATGGGCTTGCCATATTTGACCTCGCCGATCTGCATGAAGGGGTGCTCGTCAGATTCGTGGATGTAATTGCCTTGCGGATAGATCAGCAGAGTCTCGGGCTTGTCGGTGCCGATCTGCCCACCGAATATGAAGGTGGCTTCAAAATTGGTGCTGGAGTTATCTCGGTTGGTTTGCTGCTTCTGTACCTCCGAACTGACACCGGCAATGTAGTCCGATGCAGTTTGCATATTGGGTGCATTCCGAAGGTTTATTTTTGCAGCGTTTTCGATGTCGCTCCATAGGCGTTTGACGACGGATTGGGTCGTAGCCAGATTGCCGGCGGACAGGAGCGCGAAGGTGCGCTCGCCCGGCCAAACGAAGGTGTGCATCTTGGAGTAGATTGAGATGTTATCGAATCCAGCATTGGTACGAGAATCAGAACAGAACACCAGCCCCTGCTCGGTGTTAATGGCTACGCAATAGGTCATGTCGATACGTTTATTTGAGTTGTAATTAAATGACTTTTCTCTTCGTGTGCAACACTATCACGCAGGGGATGACTCGGCAAACTGGAATTCACTTTGTGTGATTCCCTCGGGGGCGGTGCCACCTTCGTAGGCATGGAAGTAGTGGCGTGTCAGTGCATCATGAACCCTACCCAATTTAGCCTGCATGCCATCCAAGTAATCGTGCAGGGCGGTGGAAGTGACTCCGTTAGTGTGATGTTGTGCGATATCTTGGCGTAGTTTGGCAATGACGATTTGCAGCGGCTCTGACCTTGGCATCAGCTTGATGCAAGCTTCCATTTCGGAAAGACAATGCGAGATGCTGCGTGGGAAGCGCATGTCGTGGAGCAGGAACTCAATGACTTGGCTACTGCGCACGTGCATGGAGATCAGCCGTCGATAGGTCTGATAGGCCGAGAGGGAATTCAAGGTGCTCATCCAGATACGCTCCATCAGCATCTCATGCAGCACGCTGTCGGGCGGAAGCTGAATCGCTGAGTTGAGGTCGAGGATGCGCGAGGTCATGTCGGCGCGCTCGACATTGCGCCCCAACTTGATGATCTGATAGGGCAAGTCATGCACCATCGCTCCAGACACCAAGCCTACGATGGCGTGACGCTGCTCGATGACATTGTTCAGCACCATGTAGCGATCTCGGCGGGAATGGCAGGCGCTGGCGGCATGGGCACGAACGTACAGATACAAGCTGTTGATGCGTTCCCACATCTCTGCAGGCAACACTTCCCGCAAAGTGCGCGTGTTCTCACGGGCATATTGCACACACGAGTAGATCGAGCTGGGATTACGACTATCCTCGATCAGGAAGCGCATGATGGCCTCTTCATTGGCCTCCTCGTAGTGTTTGTGGAACAGTGTGTCCAGTCCGGCGACCTCGATTAGGTTCTTCCATCCATACGAAACTTCAAGTGGCAGATCAAGTAGCACATGGGTGGTGCTATTGATGAGCCTTGCGGTATTCTCTGCGCGCTCCAAGTAGCGCGCCATCCAGTAAAGATTTTCTGCGGCACGGGCTAACATCATTACTCTCCATCCTCTACGATCCAAGTGTCTTTGCTACCACCGCCTTGCGATGAATTTACCACCAGTGAACCTTGTCGCAGCGCAACTCGTGTCAAGCCTCCCGTGGTGGCGTAGAGCTTGTCCGATTGCAATACGAATGGCCGCAGATCCAGGTGGCGTGGAGCGAGCTTGCCATCGATCAACGTGGGGGCCGTGGAGATGTCCAGCGTCGGCTGTGCCATGTAGTTACGCGGATTCGCGCGTATCAGCTCGGCGAATTGGGCACGCTCTTCCGGCGTCGCACGTGGGCCGATCAGCATGCCGTAACCGCCGGATTCGTTGGCCGGCTTGACGACGAGCTTGTCTAGATTGGCCAGCACATAGTCACGCTGATCGTCATACATGCACAGATAGCTGGGGACGTTGGCGAGGATGGGCGATTCATCCAGATAGTAGCGAATGATCTGCGGCACGAAAGCATAGACCACCTTGTCGTCCGCCACACCCGCGCCGGGTGCATTGGCGATCCCGACGGTGCCCTTGCGCCAAGCGCGCATCAGACCGGGTACGCCCAAGACTGAATCGGGGTTGAACACCTCAGGGTCGAGGAAAGCATCATCGATGCGCCGATAGATCACATCCACCTGCTGCAAACCATCGATGCTCTTCATATAGACCACATCGTCGCTGCCGACTACCAGATCCGAACCTTCAACTAGATAGGCGCCCATCTGCTGCGCTAGGTAGCTATGCTCGAAATAGGCTGAGTTGTAGATGCCCGGAGTCAGCACAGCGATGACAGGCTGCTCACCGGTGCGTGGCGATAGTGCCGCAAGCGTTTGATACAACTGGGTCGGATAATCATCCACCGGCAGGATGTTGGTGGTGCGGAACACCTCGGGAAAAATGCGCTTCATGATCTGCCGGTTTTCCAGCATGTAAGACACCCCGGACGGTACGCGCAGGTTGTCTTCTAGCACATACACGGTGCCGTCACGGTCGCGCACCAAGTCGGTGCCGCAGATGTGCGCCCAGACGCCAAAAGGGGGCGTGACGCCGACACACTGTGGTCGGAAGTTTCCCGAGCCAGTGAGCACCTCGGCGGGGAACACCCCGTCTTTGATGATGCGTTGCTCGTTGTATAGATCGTTGATGAATAGATTAAGGGCGAGCAGGCGCTGCTTCAGCCCAGACTGGATCTGCTCCCATTCAGAGCGGGCCATCACCCGAGGAATAGGGTCGAAGGGCCACGCACGGTCAATATTGCCGGCTTCACTATAGATAGTGAAGGTAATGCCCATCGCCATGATGGTGGCATCTACCGCCTGACGACGTGCAGCGAGCTCATTCTTGTCCAGAGTGTCTAGATAGTCGAATAGCGGCTGAGCGGCAGGTCGTGGCTTTAAGTCGCTGTTCAACAGTTCATCATAAGCAGTGTTACAAGCGTATTCTGAAGAGGCGAGTTCCATGTGGTCGTTCTGTAGTTGATCTTACAGAACACTAAGCGATAAGCGTGCCAGTGCAGGTGATCCGTGATGGGGCTCACTCAGTGCACTCACTTATCGAGTTTGTTGCCGACAACTATCCCAGTTCTGGTAGTTCGAATTCCGGTGCGATCAACTTTAACCACTCATTCAATCTGGAATCGGATTGGATTTTCTGATTCTCTTGATCGAGAGCCAAGCCTACGAACTCATCATCGACCAGCGCTTTGGATGAGATGAACTCATAGCCTTCCGTTGACCATGCGCCGACCACTTTTGCACCGCGCTCGACGATGAAGTGGTAAATCTCACCCATCGCATCGACGAATTCGTCAGGATATTTATCTTGGTTGCCGAGCCCGAACAGGGCGACGGTCTTACCGGTGAAATCGACATCCTTAAGTTTTGGCAGAAACTCCTCCCAGCCGCCACCCATACAGTCGGTGGAAAGTCCAGGTAACTCTCCGCCACCGAGAGTCGATGTGCCGAAGATAAGAAAGGAATACCCAGCCACCAACTCTGGACTAGCCTTATTGACGTTGAGCGCGTCAGCCATCGTGTCATCGTCATAGCGCTTCTTGATCGCCTTTGCGATACGACGAGTATTTCCTGTGCTGCTGGCAAAGAATAATCCGATGCGAGACATGAGGATTCCTTGAGTTACTTCGCCGATTGTCGTGAGTCCGACAATCGGCGGGTGATGTGACAGAAGTTAGACTGGACCTCGTCCGGCGCGCTTCAACTCCACTGTGCGGGTAAGCGCCTCTTCGAACGAGACCGCATCACCCTTGGGCTTAAAGTCATGCAGCGCTTTATAGACAGTGATGATCTTCTCAGAGGCGGACTGCCCCTTGAAGTCACTCTTGTCCAATGCGGCTAGATCAATCAGTTCGTTCCAGATCAAGCCTTCCTGCATTCCAATCGCAGCGATACGCAGGCCGGACGTTTCGATGATGAGGGGTTTGTTGATGTTCACTACAAATAGGATGATTAGAATATCTTCCGAAAAATCAGCATGATAGTAATCAATGACCTTGGGGAGGAGCGCAAGCTCATCCAAGCTACCAACGTATAGTTTAATCTTGTCGTTTTCTGACAGAACAATCGTATTTTTGATGGTTGCCACAGGAGGCTTGCGATGCCCAAGTGCGTCGCCGATTTCACCTAACTCTAAAACTAAATCACCCCGATAGGCTGCGTAGCTGCCGTTAGCTTCCTTGAAGTTCATATTGAACAGCAGCCCTTTTTGTTCATAAGCATCGAATAGCATGTTGAATCCTGTTGTTAGTGATCGGACCCTACGTTCAGCAATATTTGTACCAAGGCTAGGAAGATGGTTATTCGGAATAATGAATTGCTTTGAGTTCAGCGGCATCGCCTACCTATATTGGTACCATCTCCTCGTATAACTGCATGCAAAGGCGAACAAAACATGTATTCACCGATTCAATTATCGAATAAGTCCATAGAATAGATTGACGTGAAGGGACGTACTCCGTAGAATCCGCGCTTCATTTTTGGGTCGGTAGCTCAGCCGGTAGAGCAGCGGACTTTTAATCCGTTGGTCGCGAGTTCGAATCTCGCCCGACCCACCAAAATGAAGCCTGTGCTGGTATAATCCGCACCTGTTTAAGCCGCTTTAGCTCAGTTGGTAGAGCAACCGCCTTGTAAGCGGTAGGTCGTCAGTTCGAATCCGACAAGCGGCACCAAATTTAAGCCACGCAATCAAGTAGATGCGTGGCTTTTTCTTTATCTGCAACTATGTGAATTTACCTCATTAACCTGCCTGTGCTAGACGAGATTTAGGGCTGTAGGTATTTCAGCCCTAATATGTCATAACGGAGATTCCCCATTCAGAATCATTTCGGCAACGCGCAAAGCTTTAAGCCGGTGCGTTCTGGCATAGCCACGAATCGCATCAAAGGCATGCGAGCGAGCGATATGGTGGCGTTCCATGATGATGCCAATGGCAGTATCAATTACCCGATTGCTCTTCAGCGCTTCTAGGAGATCGGCGTTGCTTGTCTCTAACTTGGTTCGTTCATCTGCTCGGGTAAGCGCTACCTCTATTGCTGGCACTATGAGTGATATTTTGATGGGTTTGACTAGATAGCCCAGTGCGCCAGCGTCGATGGCATCCTGAACGATTTGTGCATCATTGAACGCAGACAGGAAGATGAAGGGAATCGAGGTAGAGTCACGCAGAATTCTGGCAACCTCTATGCCGGATAGTCCGGGCATGCGCACATCAAGAATCGCAAGCTCTGGGGGCTCATGGCGACAAAGCCTTATTGCTTGTTCCCCGTTATCTGCTTGAATGATCTGATGCCCAACCTGACGTAATCCCATGCTTAGAGTTGCCAGAACTGTTGAATTGCACCCAAAACTGACCCACCTAGCGCAGTAAATTGCATCCAAATTTGACCCACGTATAGATACTGTCCTGCTCAATATTTGAGCGGGAACAAACAGGAGTGATCAACGTGGCGATATTAAGCAGCATCAGGCGCTGGCATTTGCGCGACAACATGCCCATCAGAGAGATCGTTCGAAGGACCGGACTCTCCCGCAACACCATCAGGAAGTATTTGACCAACAAAGTCGTTGAGCCCAAGTACCCCAAGCGTAAGACCCCCAGCAAGCTCGACGACTATGCCGTCAAGCTAACTGCATGGCTAAAGACCGAAGCTGGCAAAGGACGCAAACAGAAGCGTAGTCTCAAGCAACTGCACAGCGACTTGGTGCAGCTAGGCTTCACAGGCTCCTACGACCGAGTGGTTGCCTTCGCTAAACGATGGCGACAGCAACAACAAGAACAGGCGCAGACGGCGGGACGCGGCACCTTCATTCCGCTCATCTTTGCACCTGGTGAAGCCTTCCAGTTCGATTGGAGCGAAGACTGGGCCGTCATCGCGGGAGAACGCACCAAACTTCAGATTGCTCACTTCAAACTCAGTCACAGTCGAGCCTTCTATCTGCGTGCCTATCCGTTGCAGACACACGAGATGCTGTTCGACGCACACAACCATGCCTTCGCTGTCTTCGACGGCGTGCCTGCGCGTGGCATCTACGACAACATGCGCACCGCAGTAGACAAGGTCCGACGCGGCAAACAACGCGACGTCAATATCCGCTTCTCTGCCATGGTGAGCCACTACCTGTTCGATGCTGAATTCTGCAATCCAGCTTCCGGTTGGGAGAAAGGACAGATTGAGAAAAACGTACAAGATGCAAGGCATCGCATCTGGAACAAACTCCCCGCGTTTGGGAGTCTGCATGAACTCAATGACTGGCTACATCAACGCTGCCTGTCGCTCTGGAAAGAACTCCCTCATCCCCTACAATCGGAACGTCGTATCGCAGATGTCTATGCGGACGAACATCCTTGCCTGATGGCGCTGTCCTGCCCATTTGATGGATTTGTTGAACACGTCAAACGCGTGTCGCCGACTTGCTTGGTCATGTTCGAGCGTAACCGCTACAGTGTTCCGGCCTCCTATGCCAACCGCCCCATCAGCCTGAGGGTGTATGCCGACAAGCTGTTGTTCGTAGCTGAATCTCAAATCATTGCCGAGCATGTGCGGATGATTTCGAATAAGCATGCTCATGGTCAGACGATCTACGACTGGCGTCATTACCTGAGCGTGCTTCAACGCAAGCCAGGTGCATTGCGCAACGGTGCACCGTTCGCTGAACTACCCGAAGGCTTCAAGCATTTGCAGAACATCTTGCTCAAGCGACTGGGTGGAGATCGGGAGATGGTAGAAATCTTAGCCCTCGTCTTACAGCACGATGAAGCTGCCGTGCTCACAGCAGTCGAGTTGGCCCTAGAGAGCGGTGTGCCATCCAAGCAGCATGTGCTCAATCTGCTGACGCGACTGATTGAGCCTGCACCACCAGCCCCTGTTGATACGCCGGCCCATCTGACGCTCGTGGTCGAGCCGCAGTCTAACGTTAGCCGCTATGACCAATTGAGGGAGGTGCGCCATGCAGCATGAAGCCATGATCACCACGCTCAAGAGCATCAAGTTATACGGCATGGCGCAGGCGGTGGATGAACTGGCTAGCCAAGGTTCACCTGCCTATCAGAGTGCACAAGTGATGTTGAGTACCTTGCTCAAGGCCGAGATGGCGGAACGCGAGGTACGCTCTATCGCCTACCAGATGAAGGCATCCCGTTTCCCAGTCTACCGTGACTTGGCGAGTTTCGACTTCAGCCAGAGCGTGGTGAACGAGGCACTCATCCGGCAGTTGCATCGATGCGAGTTCTTGGATCAGGCACACAATGTGGTGCTGGTCGGAGGCCCTGGCACGGGCAAGACGCATCTGGCGACGGCACTCGGTGTGCAGGCGGTGCAACATCAGCATCGTCGAGTCAGGTTCTTCTCGACCATTGAGTTGGTGAATGCGTTGGAGTTGGAGAAGGCTGCGGGCAAACAGGGGCAGATTGCTAACCGGATGATGTATGCCGATCTGGTGATTCTGGATGAGTTGGGCTATCTGCCGTTCAGCCAAGCGGGAGGTGCATTACTGTTCCACTTCATTGGCAAACTCTATGAGCGCACGAGTCTTGTGATCACGACCAACTTAAGCTTCGCTGAATGGGGCTGTGTGTTCGGGGATGCAAAGATGACAACGGCGTTGCTCGACAGGTTGACGCACCACTGCCACATCGTGGAGTCCGGCAACGACAGTTACCGCTTCAGAAACAGTTCAACTCAATCGGGAAAGGAGGGCAAAAACAGAAAACTATCCACAACTTGAAACGTTCAGAGATAATTCAAGGGTGGGTCAAAGTTCAATGCAATTGGTGGGTCAGTTTTACACGCAATTCAACAGTAATTTGGCCACGCTGAATATGGCCCTAGATGCGGCTCAGGAATCGGTATGGGAATGGAATCTACAGACTGGCGAAGCCAAATTCAGCCCACAGTACTACACCTTGTTGGGCTACTTGCCCGATGAGTTTCCGGCCAATCAGCAAGAGTGGCAATCACACATGCATCCGGATGATCGAGCCGTGGTGTTACAACAAATACAACGGGATATTGAGCAACAACGAGAAATTCATGTCGTCGAATTCCGGATGCGCACCAAAGACGGACGCTATCGCTGGATGCAGGGACGCGGAAAGTGTGTCGAATGCGGCGCAGATGGCCATCCTATCCGCATGCTTGGGGTCAATCTCGACATAAATGATCACAAGCAAATGGAGCTACAAGTCAGTTATCTGGCTTACCACGACAAACTCACAGGGCTAGCAAATCGCTCGCTATTCCTTGATCGTCTTTCGCAAAGTCTGTCTCAGGCTAAGCGGAGTAACACTCAGGTCGCCGTGTTATTTGCTGATCTGGATGGCTTTAAACTCGTAAATGATAAACATGGTCACGAGATTGGCGACGAGGTACTAAAAATAGCTGCGCAGCGTTTTCTTGCCTGCCTCCGCGAAACTGATACCGTCTCTCGGTTCGGCGGTGATGAGTTTGCCATTTTTCTGGGGGGGCTAACTAGCCAACGGCAAGCATCAATCGTGGCAGCAAAGATCATCGATGCATTTTCTATTCCAATGTCCCCTCCAGGGGGCGCAATCTGTGAGGTCGGTGTGAGTATCGGAATTTCCATGTTCCCAGAGAACGGCACATCTCTAGACTCCTTGCTGATGGCTTCCGACCAAGCCATGTACGATAGCAAGCGCCATGGCAAGAATTCCTATACCTTATTTAGTAATCCAGAAGGTGGGGAAGTTAAAGAATGGATTACGTTCACCGATACACATCTGATAGGTATATCAAAGATTGATGAAGAGCATCGCGGACTAGTCAATATACTCAATCAGTTGAGCAATAGTTGGCGAAATGGCGATTCGCATGATGAAATTATCAGTATTTTCAATCAATTGCTTGCTGAAACTACTAAGCACTTTACAACCGAAGAGCTGCTCATGCGCAAATACGAATATCCAGAGCATGAGCAACATGAGTTGGAACATGCCAGACTTCTCGATGAGGCGGTTCGGTTACGCAATCGTCTAAGTGACGGCGGCGAGCTGCTTGCATTGCAAACGATTAAGGATTGGTTGTTCAACCATATCGCTTACGAGGACAAGAGAATGGCAGAACATCTGAAAGCCAATGGGGTTCACTAAGCCATCGTAGATAAATGAGCGGAACCCTTCGATAGTGGATGCGAGTAATCGACTCGCTTAGCCACTAAGTTGATCCGATGAGTAGCTAAATTACTGAGAGCCCTCAGGGGGCAACAAAAGGTTATCCGTCCATCATGGGGCGAATTTTATGTAGTGAGCATAGTGACTTTGAAATTGAAAATGTGCTTCCTTATGCAGTGAAGAGAGACTATGTCAAAATTTATTATCAATTTGCACGAAGTTGTATATTCCCTTTCCGACGCATTGGATCTGGTAGGGGTTACACATATCCACCATGGAAAACGTGTAGCCTATATGGCGGTAGAGTGCGCAAAAGTAATGGGCTGGCAAAAGAAGCAAATTGACAGTCTATACCAGGCTTCAATTCTTCACGACTGTGGGGTTTCCAAGACGATTATTCACAAACGATTGGCGCAACTTGAGTGGGAGCAGGAGGGTGACCACTGCAAAATAGGTGCGTCATTATTGAAGTCATGTCCGCTTTTGGAATATCTCTCGCCTATCGTTCTTCATCACCATACGCATTGGTCCACGCTAAAAAATATGGATTTGCCTGACGAGGTTAAGTTAAGCGCAAACTGCATCTATCTGGTTGATAGAGTCGATGTTTTGTCGTTGGGTTTTATGGTTGACCAGTCGAACTTGTTATTGGCTCGAGAGGAGATACGTCAGAAGATTGCTGAAAGGAGTGGAGACTGGTTTTGCCCTGAGCTTGTCGATGCATTTATGAGAGTGTCGCGATCCGAAGCATTCTGGCTCTCGCTTGAAAACGAGCATGTTACTGAATATGTTTCTGCTTGGCTTTCAGATACTCCTGAGCGTGAAATGGATTTTGAAGAGTTACGTAGTATTGTTAGTATTTTTTCTTATATCGTCGATGCCAAGAGTAGCTTTACTAAAGATCATTCTGATGGGGTAGCCCGATTGGCGAGGTATTTAGGAGAGCAGTTCCATCTATCTGAATTGAGTTGCGATATGCTTGAACTGGCCGGTTTACTACATGACATAGGGAAGCTCAGGCAACCAGATGAATTGCTAGATAAACCAGGGAAACTGACTTCAGAGGAGTACTCAAGCATTCAGAGGCATAGCTTCGATACCTATGTGATTCTAAAAAGCATCAAAGGCTTAGAAAAAATTACTCAATGGGCAGCGCAACATCACGAACGAGCTGATGGTTCTGGTTACCCATATCACCTTCAAAATGGAAGTCTCTCACTCGAGGCGCGTATCGTGGCTGTGGCCGATGTATTCCAAGCGCTGGCACAAAAACGACCATATCGTGACTCGCTCCAGACAAGCCAGATCATCCATATTATCAATGAGATGGTGGTTGATGGAAAGCTTGATCGTGAGGTAGTCATGTGTGTCGATAAAAATTTGAGTGAATGCTGGAATATCGCTATGGGCGTTTGACTGAGCCCTCTAAACCAACTTGACTTAGAACGTATCTGAGGAAGAGAAAGATTAAGTGAAAGTTCCGAATCAGATATGAGTGAAATTCAATATTTATGACTAAGGAATTTATGATTACGGAAGCTGACATCGTTGAGGGGATCAACAAGGCTGAGTTCACGTTCTTTTATCAACCGAAAGTTTAACTGGTTACCGGTAAGGTCATTGGTGCTGAGGCGCTGATTCGTTGGCTTAAGCCTGATGGTCGAATGGTGATGCCGAGTGATTTTATTCCCGTGGCTGAACAATCTGATCTAATCAAAGAAATCACGCGCCACATGTTCCCCAAGCTAATCAAAGATATGCTTGTGTTGATGGACATAGACGAAAAGCTGACAATGTCCTTTAATGCTTCCGCTAAGGATTTTCATGACTCTTCCTTTGCGCGCCTGATGTTGGAAATACTGGGCACTTCGCAGTTGCCCGCTCACGCCTTGCAAGTGGAGTTGACTGAAACCGCTACGCTGGAAGCTGGAGATACGATCAAAGCCAATATCATGCCACTGAGAGAAGCCGGACTTGGCTTTGCTATGGATGATTTTGGGATGGGTTATTCCTCGCTGGATACACTGAGTAAATGGCCATTCACTACTATCAAATTGGATCAAGGTATCGTCAGCCGAATGATGGATTCGAATAAGAGTTCGACCATCGTCGAATCTTCAGTGCGGATGGCGCACGAGTTGGGTATCAGCGTGGTGGCCGAAGGGGTGGAAACCAACGAGCAATACCAGCACCTGTTGGAAGCGGGATGTACCAAAATACAAGGCTACTGGATTAGCAAGCCATTGCCACTAGATCGGTTCATAGCTTTTGTCGAAGAGGATATACGCTGGTCTGGCATTCCTATAGGACTCATCCACATGGCAATCATCGACCATGTTCAGTGGCGTAAACAACTAGTCAGTGAGGTGGTTAAGCTAGCCGCTTTGGCTCAAGACTCACCTCAGCGAAATTGTCAAAATGTGCCGCCGCTCTCGTGCAAAGATTGTCGATTAGGGCAGTGGTATCACGGGGCTGGGAAGGCATTCAGTGATCGTCAATCCTATATCGAACTGGCACAGCCACATTGCGATTTTCATGAGGTCGGGTTGTTACTGGTAAAAATGATCCAAGAGGGTGCCGATCTTGAGGCGCTGACTCCGCATCTGCGCGAATTGTCTGATCACTCCATGACCGTACTGAGTAAGTTGCAGGCACTGGAAAACGAAGGCTTGATTGATATGCACGCTGCTCATGGCGAGTGGACTGCCCACTCGCTTCACCCCTCAAAGTGTAATGATTGATTCAGCTATGTCGTTCAGCCACTATGTGGCTGCTTCGCCTGTCACTCCTAGTTGCCAATATAGCGGTTAATCTTAGGCTCCAGTAACACTGAACAACTGCCCCAGAAAACAACTTGGATTCTAGCCTCCGGCTAAGGTATTCTTCGACACATCAGGCGTTGTATTTCATATTTGAATCGGCAAAAGATTTGAGGCGGTAACATATTGAGCATAGGAGTAATCAGCTTGGTCAGATTTCATTTGGTTCGCTGTGTGCTGTTTGCATCGTTGGCTGTACAGCCGCTGGTTGCGCACGCAGAAACGACAGTTGTTGCGTCTTGGTGCGCTCAGCTCGGCGCTCGCTTGCATAGTGTTTCTACCGAGGCATGTCGTGTTCAGAATTTTATCGTCGCACCGGATCGCACGGTTAATGGCCATGCCTTGGTGAGCCGTGATATTGCCGCAAGGGGGGGGCAGTCGTCGGCTAGTGCAAAGCGTATTCTGGTCATCGGGGGTATTCATGGCGATGAGCTTACCTCGGTCTCGACTGTCTTCCGCTGGCTGAGCTGGATCGATCAATCCGATGCATTGAACTACCAATGGCGTGTGATCCCCGTGGCTAATCCTGATGGCCTATTTGCGCGGCCATCGACCCGTGTCAATGCCAACGGTGTCGATATCAACCGAAATTTCGAGACGCCTGACTGGGAGAAGGATGCCAAAACTTACTGGGTTGGGCGCACCCACAGTGACCCAAGGCGTGATCCAGGTAAGAATGCAGGCTCGGAAATCGAAACCCGCTGGCTGGAGGGACACGTCGAAGAGTTTCAGCCTGATTTGGTCGTCAGCGTGCATGCCCCCTACAATCTACTCGACTACGACGGCTCAGTACCGGAGCCGACTCGATTTGGTCGGTTGCACCTCAATCGCTTGGGGGTGTACCCCGGCTCCATGGGTAACTACAGCGGTGTATTCAAGCAGATTCCGATCATCACCATCGAGTTACCCAATGCCACCACGATGCCTAGTCTGAGCGATCAGCGAGCGATGTGGGATGACATGCTGAAGTGGATCAAGCGCAATTTTTCGTCGTCGAATCAGCGACGAGACTAATCTTCTTAGTTAAATATAATCAGTAAGTTCAGAACTAAATAGCGCACTATCGATGAAGCTTAAATCAGCTCCAAGCAAGGACGAGATCGCGCAGATGGCAGTGTTCGTCGGCCTTGATCTGGCACATATCCATGTTCCTCAGACACAGGAGGAATTCGAGGCGGCTGCTATTGAGATCATGGCGGCGGGCTTGGTGGGATTCGATACCGAGTCCAAGCCCACTTTCGTTGCTGGCGAGGCGAGCGATGGTCCGCATGTAGTGCAGTTCGCATTGCACGACAAGGCCTACTTGTTTCAGCCGTATCGGGCGGAAGGGTTGCCGTTCTTGGTCGAGCTGCTTCGCTCGGAACGGTTGATTAAGGTCGGTTTCGGCCTGAAGTCCGATGGCTCGCATATCCGCACTAAATTTGGCGTACACATGGGTGGCGTGGTCGATCTTAATCAAGTGTTCAGCCGCGACGGCTATCACAAGGAGATGGGCGTGCGAGCAGCGGTCGCGCAGATATTCGGACAACGCTTCGCCAAGTCACGCAAGATCACTACCTCGAACTGGGCTCAGAAAGAACTTACCCCGCAGCAACTGCTTTACGCAGCGAACGATGCCTACGCTGCGTTGAAAGTGCTGGAAGGAATGAATCTGAGCTTGGAGGCATTGCCGGTGATGGGTGGGGCTGGTACGCCACCTAAATAAAATCCAATTCTGGTTTGCACTGCTTTTTAGTGTGGTCAACGAGCCATCAAGTAACTTATAAATTAATCACTTATCGACAGGATCATGGCTGTATCCTAAAATTATCACACCTTGGTTGCCATAAAGTCATGATGATGTCCTCTGACAACACACAAATTAGTGGCGAAAATGCCTATCGTTTTAGTGATCTGGTTGATGTCCCTGCGTTCGCGCGTTTATTGGAACGCTTCTTCCAAGTGTCCGGCATTCCGAATGGCGTGGTGGATGTAAACGGCGAATTGTTGTGCATGTCTTCTGGCTCGAATGCCTGCGAGATGTTTCACCGCGCCACTCCCCAAACTGCCGAGCGTTGCCGCCAAAGCAATTTAGAGCTTGTGCGCGACCTTCGTGATGGCGGCATCGCCGGAGGGTTATGCCAAAATGGCTTGATGGATTACGCGACACCCGTGGTGATCGAAGGCCACCAAGTAGCGATGCTATTTCTGGGGCAGGTGTTCCACAAAACCCCTGATATGGAGTTCTTCAGCGCTCAAGCGGCGCAGGCGGGATTCGATGAAGCCGCTTATTTGAAGTCTATCGAAGCCATTGCCGTAGTCGATAAAAAGCGTTTGGACGATCTCATGGGCGTGATGGTCGAGATGGCGCAGATGCTGGCCGCCAGCGGATTGAATCGGTTACGGCAAGCTGCACTTGAGCGCGATGTCAGCGCTCATGCTGAACGTAGTATCCAACTCAAAGATATTCTGGATTTTTCCCCGATCGCCATGGGGTGGTCAGAAAATGAAGACCGAATCGAGTATGTGAATCGCCAATTCACTCTGTTGTTTGGCTACACCTTGGATGATCTGCCGAACCTAGAAACTTGGTATCAGCGTGCCTATCCAGATGAAAGTTATCGCAACATCGTTGTTGGTACTTGGCGAAACGCAGTCGTGCAAGCGAGGAAAAACAACACGCCGCCGCCAGCATTAGATGCATTCATCACCTGCAAAGACGGCTCCGTGCGCTCCATCATCGTGCGAGTGGCTTGGGTCGGCCATCGTCGCATGGTCAGCTTTACCGATATCACCGAACATAAGTGCATGGTAGATACGCTAAGGGCGAGTGAGGCCAAGTCCAGCAATCACGACAGACTGTTGCAGGCTGTACTAGAAAGTTCACCGGAAGTCATCGTTTTTGCACTCGACCGCGATTATCGTTATCTCGCATTCAACGACAAGCACCGCGCAACGATGCTTGCGATTTGGGGGAAAGAGATTGCCGTCGGCATGCGTATGCTCGATGTCATCGGCACCCACCCAGATCGTGAAAAAGCCAAGCAGGGATTTGATCGTGCGCTGAGTGGCGAAGCTTTTGTTATCGAAGATGCCTACGGCGACGAAGCGATCTTGCGCCTGTACTGGCAGAACTTCTTTGCACCGATCCATGGCGAGGATGGTGCGACAATCGGGCTAACCTGTTTCGTCTTGAATATCACCGAACGCAGGCGCATGGAACAGGCACTGGCCGAGCGGGAGCAGGAATTCCGCAGCCTCGCCGAAAGTTCGCCGGATGTGGTGATCCGTGTCGGTCGCGACCATCGCATCCGCTATCTCAACGCCAATATGGTTAAATTTCTGGAGCTTCGCAGCGCGCAAGAAGTGATCGGCAGGCGATCCAGAGAAATATGGCCGGATGGTCGATTCGATGAGATCGACGCGTTGCGCGAGCGTGTGGTAATGACCGGAGAAATGAAGTCCATTGAGTTGATCGTGTCTGTTCAGGGCGGAAAAAAGGCATACCACCACGTCATTAGTGTTCCTGAGCGCGATATCGATGGACACATCATCGGCACTATCACCTTTGGTCGCGACATCACGGCCATCCGCGAGACCGAGCGTAGGTTGAACAGCCTCGTGGAGAACCTGCCAGGTGTTGCCTACACCATTCGCTTGTCGCCGGAAGGAGCGCTAAGCTTCCCTTACGTCAGCGCGGGTGTCGAAGAAATCTACGGCGTCCCCCCTGACGTGGCCATGAGCGACTTTGCAGTCATGCACGGCATGATCCATCCCGACGACAAAGCAAGCATGGAGACATGCTATGCCGAATCGGCACGGACGCGGACACCATTCCGGGCTGAAGTGCGCATCTGTCCGCCTGGGCGGGAGGTGCGCTGGCTCGATATGCGATCTGATCCACAAGCACAGCCCGACGGTAGCATCCTCTCGTATGGACTCATCTTTGACATCACCGAGCGCAAGCGTATGGAGCATGCACTCGCCGAGCGCGAGCGGCAGTCGCGTACTCTCGTGGAAAACCTCCCCGACAACATCACCCGCTATACGACCGATGCGCGCCATACCTACGTGAGTCCTTCGTTGGAACACGTTTTAGGAAAGCCCAAAGAGAGTTTGCTGGGCCGCACGCCAACTGAGTGTGCTACTGGTGAAAACACACAAGAGGTCGAGCGACGAATCCGGGCCGTGGCCGCAACGGGTGTCAGCGATGAAATGGAATACACGTTGTCGATGTCGAACAGCGAAACGCGTTACCACTGGCTACGTTTTGTCGCAGAGCGTGATGAATCGAATCATGTCTCCGGCGTACTGGGCATCGGCACCGATATCACCGAACGTAGGCGGACGGAACGACGCATCCAAGCACATGATGAGATGCTTGAAATGGTGGCGCGGGGCAACAAGTTGCATGAGATTTTGGAAGCCATCGTGCGATATATGGAATCCGAAGATAAGAACGCACGATGCAGCATCTTACTGACTGATTTGGAAGGCACACACCTGCTGAGCAGCGTCGCCCCCAGTTTGCCTGCGTTCTATAACGAGGCGATCAATGGGGTTGATATTCGCGTGGGTGTTGGCTCGTGCGGTACGGCTGCTGCGCTGGGTAAGAGAGTGGTCGTCGAAGACATTCAGACTCACGAATATTGGATGCCGTATCGCCAACTGGCACAAGAAGCGGGCCTGCAAGCTTGCTGGTCAGAGCCTATCCTTTCGTCGAAAGGCAAAGTACTAGGCACGTTCGCCATCTATCATGCCCACCCCCAAGGACCGCAATCTCAGGATATCGATCGCATCGTCTTCGCCGCCAACTTGTCCGCTATCGCTATCGAAAATCACCAAGTGCGCGATGAGCTTGAACGACAAGCCCATTCCGACTACCTGACAGGACTGGATAACCGCCGCCACTTTTTGGGACAAGCGGAGATCGAGCTGGCTCGCACCCTACGCTATGACCGAGACCTTTCTATCCTGATGATAGACATCGACCATTTCAAACAGGTCAATGACACCTATGGTCATAAGGTGGGCGACATCGTGCTGCAAAAATTCGCGTCCGTCTGCCGTGCCACGCTGCGTAATATCGACATTGTCGGGAGAATCGGGGGGGAGGAGTTTGCGGTATTGCTACCAGAAGCAGGGCAAGACCAAGCCATGGATGCAGCCGAGCGTTTGTGCGCTGCACTCGCTGTAGCCCAAGTGAAGCTGGATAGTGGCTTGCCGCTACACTTCACCGCTTCATTCGGCGTGGTGACGCTCAAAGAAAAAGACACCAACATCGACATCTTGCTAAACCAAGCTGATCAGGCGCTTTACCACGCCAAGAGCCAAGGGCGCAATCAGGTGTGTTTGTATCCGGGGACGGAGAGAGCTTGCCACTACTGATTCACTCCAACCAGAGGCTGACATGCCTGTCCTGTACAAAGTCGAAGGGCTCACCATGTTCTTGCTGACGATCGACGCCTGCTGGAAACAATCGCAAACTATTGTTTGATTTCTTTGTAACTACTAGAATCACTAGGAGTATCTAGAATCAATTTTGTCCAGACCGAACGCGCCGTATTTCATGAGCCGCCTTGGAGCACGGTTTTGTTAAGACTGTTCTTCGGTATGGCGTGGCAACCTTCTAATTTTCTTGACTAGTCTGGTTCCTAGGTAAATGAGAAAGCATATATCCCATTTAATCAATAAATGCGCGAATATAAGCACAGCCCAAGAAGGAGGTTGCATTGTGAAAATCTTGCACGCTCTACTCATTAGTATCTTAGTGTTGGAGACAAACGCTGTATTGGCCGAGGATAGAATCTACACATTTGCCATAGTGCCGCAACAGGCCGTCACGGAATTGGCAAAGAGCTGGATTCCATTTTTGGCTTTGCTCTCCGAAAGGAGTGGCGTGAAGCTGAAGTTCGTTACAGCGCCTGACATACCTACTTTCGAGAAGCGGTTGGGCAATGGGGCCTATGACATTGCTTACATGAATCCTTATCACTACACGGTATTTCACAAGAAATCCGGGTACAAGGCGTTCGCTAAAGAAAAGGGACGCAAACTTACTGGGATTCTTGTTGCCCGAAAGGGTAGTGCCATTAACGACATTAGGGACTTGAATGGCCTGACTCTGGCATTCCCTGCCCCTGCAGCATTTGCTGCAAGTATTCTTCCACGAGCAAGTCTTCGCAAAGAAGGAATTGATATTAAAGCTAAGTTTGTTGCATCTCATGAATCCGTATATTTGAATGTCGCTCAAGGAATGTATCCTGCTGGTGGCGGTATCAAGCGCACGTTCGAATTAATGGACGTTGCAACCCAACAGGAATTACAGGTTATCTGGATAACACCTGGTTACACGCCACACGCCATTGCTAGCCATCCACATTTGCCGGATGCCGTTGTTAATACCTTGCAGAAAGTCATGTTGAGTTTGGATGAAGATCCAATTGGCCAGTCAGCCCTAAAGGCGATAGGTTTTAAGGGGGTTGAACAAGCTCAAGATCGAGACTGGGATGATATTCGGCAATTGAAGATTACCGAACTTGATAGTCTATAGTAATAACATGTTGTCTTTATTTGTGAATTTTCTTCACTACGTGAGGCAGGCTTGGGGAAGGACTATTCGCCGACAATTAGTCTGGTCGTTTTCTTTAGCATCGCTGTGCATCATCCTTAGCAGTGGCTATTTGCTCTATAGCTATCAGCGACACTTCTTATTTGCTCAGGACATGCAAGTTTCGATTGATTTGGTAAAAATGCTGGCAAGCAGCGCAGGTACCAAGGTTCTCTCAGAAGATATTGCTAGCCTCGATGAGTTGATGGAAGTGGCAGAGGAAACTAGGGATTTAAAGTCTGCCATTGTGACAAATTTGGGGCGTGAGATATTGGCAGGTACGCAAGGACATCACTTCGCCAAGTACTTAGATAATTCAAGTGGCTCTCGAACGCTGCCATCGTTGCCAATCACTCAGGTACTTCAGGATGAGCCCAGCTATATTGTGGTCGCAGCCCCTATCCTTGTGGCTAAACAACATATCGGTTGGATACTGATCGAAATGACAAGAGATACGTCAATTGCGAACTTGCGTGACTTCGTAATTGCCGAGTTAGGGATCGTAATTGTCCTCATTGGAATTACGACCATGGTTGCCAACATACTAGCTCGGCGGTTGACTGATGGATTGCAACGCATCGTAAAGGTGGCCGCCGATGCAGAGGGTGGAAAGACGTTCCTTCGCACTGATGTAAATCGTAGTGACGAAGTGGGTCTACTTGCAAGGCACATCTATCGAATGCTGGACACCATAAATCAAGAAAAGAGCGAACTACAGGAAAAAGAATATTTCCTATCAGAATCACAGCGTATTGCCCACATTGGTAGTTGGCGTTATGAGTTTTCAGGAAAACTTTTATGGTCTGACGAGACATATCGCATTTTTTGCGTCGACCCTAGAATCTTTTCTCCAACCGTTGAATCCCTCATTTCTCTGATTTGTCTTGATGACAAGCAGGCAATGCAGACATGGATTCGTGCTTGTGCATCTGGGAATAAGCCTGCTCCTTTAGAGTTCCGGATCAATGCGCCGGATGGGTCGGTGCGGACTCTCAGTGGCTATGGAGAGCTGCAGTATGGAGTAGGGAATGAACCGAGTCACATGGTTGGCATGGTGCTCGACATTACTGAACGCAAGCATGCCGAAAGAGAACTTCGAGTTGCTGCCATCGCTTTCGAGTCTCAGGAAGGCATTATGATCACCGACGCTAATAATGTAATCATTCGGGTGAACAAGGCATTTAGTAAAATCACCGGTTATTCGGAAGTGGAAACCATAGGTCAAACACCAAAGATTCTTAGTTCAGGACGCCATGATTCTGCTTTTTATGCCGCAATGTGGCAAAGCATTCAGCAATTCGGAACCTGGCAAGGTGAAATATGGAACAGGCGAAGAAATGGTGAGGCCTACCCCGAGCAACTTACAATCACCAGAGTTAGTGACGCGGATGGGAAGACCACCAACTATGTTGGCACGATGGATGACATCACCTACCGTAAAGCGACGGAAGACCAAATCCGTTATATGGCATTTTTTGATGCATTGACTAAGTTACCCAATCGTCGATTGTTTGGTGATCGCTTGAGTCAGGCAATGACTACTAGCAAGCGCGAAGGGCGTTATGGCGCACTCATGTTTCTGGATTTGGACAACTTCAAACCTCTCAATGATAGGTATGGGCATAAGGTCGGCGACTTACTGTTGATTGAGGTCGCAAACCGCATCGGTGCCTGTGTGAGAGAATCAGACACTGTTGGACGTTTTGGTGGGGATGAGTTCGTGGTAGTTCTGGCAGAGTTGGATGAAGACCAAGCTAGGTCGAAGGCACAAGCAAACATTGTTGCAGAGAAGATTCGAGCCTCTCTGTCGCTTACCTACAACCTTACTAATAGGCAAGAAGGCGTTGCTGAATACGTCGTCGAACACCAATGCACATCAAGCATCGGCGTGGTGATGTTCATGGGGCAAGATGTTGGCATCGACGATCTTTTCAAACGAGCTGACACAGCGATGTACAACGCTAAAGCGTCTGGTCGTAATTTGATCCGTTTTTATGATGAGTTAGTCTGAGGCTCCCTGATTGGAGTCTCGCATGTCGCATGGGCTTGGCGGCTGTCCTATTCCGGTAACAAGAAAGCCCGCATTCGCAGGCTTTCGTGTTTTCTGTATCGTGAACGGTCAGCTTATACCTTACACTTTACCCACAAGTTCCTTCAACACGAACGGCAGGATGCCGCCGTTCTTGTAGTAGTCGACTTCGATCGGTGTATCAATGCGCAGCAGCAGGGCGACGCTTTGTTTGCTGCCATCTTTGCGCGTGATGGTCAGCGTCACGTCCTGTTGCGGCTTCAGGTTGTCGTTGATGCCGAGCAGGTCGAAGGTTTCGTCGCCGGTGAGGTTCAGGCTGTCCACGCTGTCGCTGCCTTTGAACTGCAAGGGCAGCACGCCCATGCCCACCAAGTTGCTGCGGTGGATACGTTCGTAGCTCTTGGCGATGACGGCCTTCACTCCCAACAGCTGTGTACCTTTCGCTGCCCAGTCGCGCGAAGATCCTGTGCCATATTCTTCACCGGCGAAGATGACGGTCGAAGTGCCATCGGCGATGTGTTTCATCGCAGCATCGTAGATCGCTACTTGTTCGCCCTTGTACAGGGTGTAGCCGCCTTCGATGCGGCTGCCGTCGGCGTTCGGCGGGAGCATGAGGTTCTTCACGCGCACGTTGGCGAAGGTGCCACGCATCATCACTTCGTGGTTGCCGCGACGCGAGCCGTAGCTGTTGAAGTCCTTGATCTCGACCTTGTGGCTTTGCAGATACTTGCCCGCCGGCGTGGTGGGTTTGAAGCTGCCTGCTGGGCTGATGTGGTCGGTGGTGACGGAATCGCCGAACAGCGCCAGCGCCTTAGCACCCTTGATATCGCCGATCTTTGGTACAGCGGCATCGAAGAACGGCGGACGGGCGATGTAGGTGGAATCGTCCCACTGGTACAGGTCACCGGTGGGGGCCTGGATGGCGTTCCACAGCGGCAGATCCTTGGTTAGATCAGAATAAAGTTTCTGATATACCGCAGGATCGGATGCGAACTTCATCACGGTTTGGATCTCAGCGCTGTTCGGCCAGATGTCTTTCAGGTACACCGGTTGACCGTCTTTACCAACGCCCAGCGGATCGGTGTCGAGGTTGATGTTCATCTTGCCCGCGATGGCGTAGGCGACCACCAGCGGAGGCGAAGCGAGGAAGTTCGCTTTCAGGTTCGGGTGGATGCGAGCCTCGAAGTTGCGGTTGCCGGAGAGTACGGCGGCGCAGATCAGGTTGTTGTCGGTGATGGTTTTGTCGATGTCCTCGCGCAGCGGACCGGCGTTACCGATACAAGTGGTACAGCCGTAAGCGGCGAGACCGAAGCCCAGCGTGGTCAGCGGTTCCAGCAGACCGGCATTGGTCAGGTATTCAGTCACCACACGAGAACCGGGGGCCAGCGTAGTCTTGATGTGCGGCGCAACTTTCAAGCCCTTCGCCACCGCCTTCTTCGCCAGCAGACCGGCGGCTAGTAGTACGCCTGGGTTGGAGGTGTTGGTGCAGCTTGTGATCGCCGCGATCAGCACATCGCCGTTGCCGATCTCCAAGCCATCCTTGCCGGTGGCGTAACGTGTGTTCAGCTTGTCGGCGGGCTGGTTGAAGCCATTCTCGGCGATGGGTTTGCTGAATAGGGTGTTGAAGCTGTCTTTCATTGCGGGCAGCGCGATGCGGTCTTGCGGGCGCTTGGGGCCTGCAAGAGATGGCACGATGCTGTTCAGATCGAGTTCGACCACGCTGCTGTAGTCGATGCTGCCCGCAGCAGGAATGCCAAACAGGCCCTGCGCCTTGAAGTAGGACTCGAAGGCATCCACTTCGTCGGCGGTGCGACCGGTGTTTTTCATGAACTGCACGGTCACGTCGTCCACCGGGAAGAAGCCCATGGTTGCGCCGTATTCGGGGGCCATGTTCGCAATCGTGGCGCGGTCGGGTAGGGTGAGGGCAGAGGTACCTTCACCGAAGAACTCGACGAATTTGCCAACCACCTTGTGTTTGCGCATCAGTTCAGTGACGGTCAGCACCAGGTCGGTGGCGGTCACGCCTTCGCGCAGTTTGCCTTTGAGGTTCACGCCAACGACATCTGGCGTCAGGAAATATACCGGCTGACCCAACATGCCCGCTTCCGCCTCGATACCGCCCACGCCCCAGCCGACTACGCCGATGCCGTTGATCATGGTGGTGTGAGAGTCGGTGCCGACCAGTGTATCGGGATAGGTGATGCCATCCTTTTGCAGCACGCCGCGCGCCAGATACTCAAGGTTCACTTGGTGCACGATGCCGATGCCGGGTGGGACGACCTTAAATGTATCAAAGGCTTGCATGCCCCACTTCATAAAGCGATAGCGTTCGGTGTTGCGCTCGAACTCCAGCTCCATGTTGGTCTTGAGCGCGTTCGGATTGTTGTAACTGTCGATCTGCACCGAGTGGTCAACCACCAGATTTACGGGAACCAATGGCTCGATAATCTTGGGGTTTTTACCCATCGCTGCGGCAGCGTCGCGCATGGCGGCGAGGTCGGCTAACAGGGGAACACCCGTAAAATCTTGCAGCACGATGCGGGCGACCACGAAAGGGATCTCTTCAGTGCGCGGCGCAGTCGGTTTCCAGTTCGCCAGTTCGCGCACATGCTGTTCGGTCACTTTCTTGCCGTCGCAATTGCGCAGCACCGATTCCAGCACGATACGGATGGAGACGGGCAGGCGCGAGATGTTGCCGATGCCAGCGGCTTCTAGGGCGGGTAGGGAGTAAAGCGACCCTTGTTCACCGCTGGAGAGTTGATAGGTTTGACGGGAGTTGAATAAGTTATGGGGCATGAGTAAGGCTCCGTAGGGCAGGATCAGAGATTAGGTTTCTAGAAAAATCAGTGGGAAGCGAGGGGCTCCGTAGCTTTGCTTACAGACGCATCAACCGAGGGAGCCGCAGGCACGGTCGGCGTAGCGGTTTCATCACCAAAGTCGTCGTCCTCATCCTTTTCACGCGGTGGATCGCCGTCATACACCAAGCTCTGGCGGCGAGCTAGGTAAGCATCGCGGATAAATGAATATCGATCCAAGGTTGCATTTTCCAACATTTTCTCTTGGTCGAGTAATTGAGCGCGACGATTGATGCCTCTGGTCAGGATCAACTGGTTGCGTGTATAGATCGGACGTATCTGATTGAGCTGACTGGGGAAGGTATCGGCATACGAGCCAATACCATCTCGAAGGTCACTAGGACCCAACACCGGCAGCATCAGGTAAGGGCCGCTGCCGACACCCCAGTATCCCAATGTCTGGCCAAAGTCTTCGTCGTGTTTCTCCAGACCCGTGATGGTCGCCACATCCACCAAACCACCCACTCCGATCGTCGTATTGATCAGCACACGTCCCGCGTCTGAAAATGCATTACGCAACTTGAATTGGAGCACGTTATTGACAGCGACGACGACATCTTCAAGATTCGAAAAGAAGTTTCCTATCATGGTTCTGCCTACAATTGGTACGACCTTGGTATAACCCTGTGCGATGGGTTTGATGATGGCTTTATCCGCTGTATCGTTGAATTTGAAGATGGCACGATTGGCTGGCTCAAACGGATCTTGGGGGTTTCGTTGCGCAGGCGTGGCACAGCCAGCCAGTAACAGCGAAAAGATACTTAAACAGGCAATTTGAGATAGCTTCATGGTCAATATCAATGAAACAGGACGGGCAGATTATAGAGGGAACCGCCTCGAATTAACACGAGCGAATTGATAAAGAATCAGGTTTAGTGCGGCTCTGGCGGCAAAAAATCAATGATGGAGAAGCTGAACTTTCCTTGTTTTCGCTCGGCAAAGTAGCGTTGCAAGGTGTGGCGAACAGTGCGAAACGCCATATCTTCCCAAGGGATCTCGTGCTCAGCGAACAGTCGTACTTCTAAGCTTTCTTCTCCGGGACTGAAGTCTATATCTAGCAAGCGTGCACGAAACAGCAGATGGACGTGGCTGGTGAAGGCTAGGTTGTAAAACGAGTACAACTCATTGATCTCGACGCGGGCATTGGCCTCTTCCAGCGTTTCACGAGCGGCGGCTTCGGCTACGGTCTCACCGTTCTCCATGAACCCGGCAGGCAATGTCCAGTAGCCATAGCGTGGCTCGATAGCGCGCAGGCAAAGTAGGATTCGACCATCTTCCCACTCAGGGATGGCGCCGACGACCAGTTTGGGATTCTGATAGTGAACAGTTGAACAGGCAGAACAAACATGGCGAATGCGATTGTCACCCTGAGGCTGACGTAGCTCGGTCGGAGCACCGCATTCAGAGCAAAACTTCATTAGCGTTTCCAGAATTGCCACCAAGGATAGTCGGCAGCCTTCAAAATGGTTGGCGCACTCTCGCCGCCATTGGCGACCAGCACCCGTTGTGCATCATCGCGCAGATCGGTCATGCCTAAAGCATCGTAGGCGCGAACCATGATGCGTAAAGCATCCGCTGTTTGTACCGATTGCGGGTAGGTTGCAAGCACACTCTTCGCTCGATTCAGCGCGGCGATATAGGCTCCCCGGCGCAGATAGTAATTGGCCACATGGATCTCGGAGCGCGCTAACGCGTTGATTAGATATTGCATCCGCACTTTGGCATCAGGCGTGTATTGGCTGTTCGGAAAGCGGGAGGTCAGCTCGCTGAATGCGTCGAAGGACTCTTGTGCCGCTTTAGCATCGCGCTCGGACATATCCTGCTGGAAAAAATCACCGAATACGCCTAGATCAGAGTTGAAGTTGATCAGCCCCTTCAGGTAATAGACATAATCGATCTGAGGGCTATTGGGAAATTGCTTGATGAAGCGGTCGGCGGCTGCCAGCGCGGGATCAGGTTCGCGCTCTCTGTAATAAACGTAAGCGATCTCCATCTGCGCTTGCTGGGCGTAACGGCCATAAGGGTAGCGGGCGACCAAGCTTTCCAGCGTCTTGGCGGCTTTCTCGAAATTTTGATCCTCGATCTGTTGCTGGGCTTCCGCATAAAGTGTCTCGACGGGGATGCTCTTGCTTTCTTGATCGGGGCGACCATCAGGGAGAGGCGTAAAAAGCTGACAAGCAGTGAGCGTAAACAGGAGGAAAACGGCTAAACTACGGCGCATGACGGAATCCAAAAAAATTTTTACGATTATACCCGAATCCACCCACGCAACAGTTTGCTTGCAAGTGCCGATCGAGATGGGCGGCACGCGCCTCGACCAAGCCTTGGCCAAACTCTTGCCGGATTACTCCCGCAGCCGCTTGCAAAGCTGGATCGAAGAGGGACTGGTGACGCTGAACGGCGCGCCTGCCACGATCAAGCAGAAGTTATGGGGGGGGGAGCAAATCGAGGTGAGGCCCCAAACGCATCCTTCCGAACAAGTGCATCAGGCTGAGGACATCGCGCTCGACATCGTGTTCGAGGACGACGATATCCTCGTCATCAACAAACCCGTGGGGCTGGTGGTGCATCCGGGCAGTGGCAACTGGGAAGGCACGCTGCTGAATGCTTTGTTGCACCACGCGCCGCAACTGGCCGAAGTGCCTCGTGCAGGTATCGTCCATCGTTTGGACAAAGATACTAGCGGGCTGATGGTGGTTGCCAAGACCTTGATTTCCCAGACTGCGCTGGTGCGGCAGATGCAGGAACGTAGCGTCAAGCGCGAATACCTAGCGCTGGCTTGGGGTGAGTTCGCACGCGGCGGCAAGGTGGATGCACCCATCGGCCGTCATCCGACCCAGCGTGTGAAGATGGCTGTCGTGCCAGACGGCAAGCCCGCCGTCACCCATTACGCCATCGAAGAGGATTTTCCTGCCTGCACCTTGCTGCGTTGCCGCTTGGAAACCGGACGTACTCACCAGATCCGCGTTCACATGGCACACATCGGCCACCCGCTGGTGGGCGACAGCATCTATATCAAAGGTGTTCAGAAATGTCCGCCGCAACTGCGTGCCATCCTGCACGAATTTCCGCGCCAAGCGCTGCACGCGACACGATTGGCGCTCGACCATCCGACCGATCATGTGCGGATGGAATGGGAAGTCGAGATGCCGGAGGACATGGAGCAATTGCTGGACGCTATCCACGAAGCCAGTGGTGATGTCGGCTGAACACCTGATCTTTCCCGATTGGCCTGCGCCGCCTAATGTCAAATCGTTGCAAACCACGCGATTGGGCGGGTTCAGCGCTGCGCCTTATGGCAGGCTAAACCTAGGATCGCATGTAGGTGATGCGCCTTTAGTGGTAGTACGCAATCGCATGACACTGAATTCCTTGATGCCTTCCGAGCCGGTCTGGTTGAATCAGGTGCATGGTGTGGCTGTCGCAGATGTGGCGCACGCGGGTTGCTTGCCGCAAGCGGATGCCTGCATCGCCCATCAGCCAGGCGGCGTGTGCGTGGTGATGACGGCGGATTGCTTGCCAGTGTTGCTGTGCGATGCTGCGGGAACCGTGGTCGGCGCGGCTCATGCGGGTTGGCGAGGGCTGTGCGATGGGGTGATCGAGCGCACCGTCGAGGCGATGGGGGTAGTGCCAAAATCGCTCATGGCGTGGTTGGGGCCGGCCATAGGTCCGACGGCATTCGAAGTGGGCGAAGAGGTGAGGGCAGCGTTCATCGCGCATCAGCCCGAGGCCGTAACAGCTTTCGTCGAGGGAGCTCCCGGAAAGTGGCTGGCCGATATCTTTCAGCTTGCCCGTCTGCGTTTGGCGGCGTTGGGCATCAGTCACATTTACGGCGGTAGTATTTGCACTTACTCAGATGCCGAACGCTTTTACTCCTATCGTCGTGATGGCGTTACTGGGCGTATGGGCACGTTCATTTGGTTAGAGCGCTAAGCTTAGCGTTCTGCCATCTTCATTCGCATTAACGGCGGATTCTGCGATAAGTAGCGCTTCACTCCTGACAGAACGGCGTTAGCCAGTTTGTCCTGATAGTTGTCGTCGGTGAGGCGGCGCTCTTCTTCGGGATTGCTGATGAAGGCGGTCTCGACCAGGATGGACGGGATGTCAGGGGATTTGAGTACGGCGAACCCAGCCTGTTCGACATGGCCGCGATGCAGTGCGTTGATGTCGCTCAACTCGCCCAAGACGTGCTTAGCTAGCTTGAGACTGTCGTTGATGGTGGCGGTCTGCGACAAGTCGAGCAGGGTACGGGCCAGATATGGATCTTTCACGGCGATGTTCACGCCACCGATCAGATCGGCCTCGTTTTCCTTCTTGGCCAGCCAGCGAGCGGCAGCGCTGGTCGCGCCGTGTTCCGACAAGGCGAACACCGAGGAGCCATGCGCCTCGGGATTGATGAACGCATCGGCGTGGATGGAGACGAACAGGTCGGCATGGGCGGCGCGTGCTTTGGCTGTGCGCCCACCCAGCGGGATGAAGTAGTCGCCGTCGCGGATCAGTACGCCGCGCATCCCGTCCTGCGCATCCACTAGCTTTTTCAAACGACGTGCGATAGCCAGTGTGACATTCTTTTCCAATGCGCCGCCGCTACCATGTGCGCCGGGATCTTCACCGCCGTGACCGGCATCGATGGCGATGATGAGCGTGCGTTCGGTGAATTCGGCACGGCTCTTGGGTTGAGCGGAGGGTTTGCTGGTTTCAGTCGTGCCCAGCGTGGTGCTGGTTGAAAGTTTGGGCGTGGCCTCCAGCGCTACGGGCTTTTGTGAGTCAGGAGGCGAGGAGTCAGGCGTCACAGATGCTGCTTTGCCCGGTTGTAATAGAGCCATCAGCGGGTCGATAGGTTTTGCCGGATAGACGTCCAGAACCAAACGGTAGCCGTATTCTGCCACCGGTTTGAGCTCGAACAACTGCGGCTTGGCCTCGGCTTTGAGGTCGAGCACCAGACGCACTACGCCGGGCTTGAAACGTCCAACGCGCACACTCTTGATATATGGATCGTCGTTGCCGATCTTGCTCGTCAGGTTTTTGAGGACGTCGTTCAGCTCGATGTCCTCAAGGTCGATCACCAGCCGTTCGGGATCTTTGATAGTGAACAGGGTATAGCTAACCGACTGTTTCGACTCTAGCGTCAGGCGCGTGTAATCCTGTGCAGGCCACACGCGTGCCGAGCTGATGAGCGTCGTCGCCTGCGTGGGCGTGAGCCACAGCAGGCAGAGCAGGGCAACCAGTTTTAGAGTGCGTTCAAACATCGTGTTCCAAGTTCGCTAAACGTGCGCAATCGCGCAGCCCGTCCATTTTCTAGAATCTGCAAGTCGATTTCTATATCGGCCTGAGGCACTAAGCCTTGCGCCATTTCTGGCCACTCGACCAGACATAGATTCCGACCATCGAATTCATCGCGAAAACCTGCAGCTTCCCATTCATTTTCGTCCTGAAAACGGTACAAGTCGAAATGCCGCACCTCGAATTCGCCCGCCTGATACGGCTCGACCAAGGTATAGGTCGGGCTCTTCACTCGCCCCGGATAGCCCAAACCGTGCAGCAGGGCGCGCACCAGTGTGGTTTTTCCTGCCCCTAAGTCGCCGCGCAGCCAAATCACCAGCCCCGCTTGCACCGCGTGAGCCAGCCTCGTGCCGAGCGCGATGGTCGCCGCTTCGTCGGGCAGGTTCAAGGTATCATCGGCGTTATGCAACAGAATTCATCTCCACAGGACTTGGCTACACTTGCCGAACGCATCAAGGCGTGGGGCAAGGAGCTGCGTTTCCAGGCCGTCGGCATCAGCGGTACCGATCTGTCCAGCGCCGAAGCCGGTCTGACGGATTGGCTGGCACAGGGTTTTCACGGCGGCATGGATTATATGGCAAAACATGGCCTCAAACGTGCTCGCCCAGATGAACTATTGCCCGGCACGCTGAGCGTCATCTCGGTGCGTCTGGACTATCGCAGTGCCCATGCCCGAGATGGCTGGGAGGTGCTGGCAGACGGTTCGCGTGCTTACATCTCCCGTTATGCCCTGGGGCGCGACTATCATAAGGTGCTGCGTAATCGTTTGGAGAGATTAGCTCAGCGCATCCGCGCAGAGGTTGGGGAGTTCGGCTACCGCGTATTCACCGACAGTGCGCCGGTACTTGAGGTTGAACTGGCGAAGCGAGCGCGGCTGGGCTGGCGCGGCAAGCACACGCTGCTGCTCAATCGAGAACACGGCTCCTGGTTCTTTCTCGGTGAGATATTTACCGACCTGCCGTTACCCGCTGATACGCCCGAAGCGGATCACTGCGGCAGTTGCCGCCGCTGCCTAGAGATATGTCCGACACAAGCCATCGTCGCCCCATACCGACTGGATGCCCGCCGCTGCATCTCGTACCTGACCATCGAGCACAAAGGCAGCATTCCTCTTGAGTTGCGCCCGCTCATCGGCAATCGCATCTATGGCTGTGACGACTGCCAGCTAGTTTGTCCGTGGAACCGCTTCGCCCAGATTAGCCAGGAAAGCGACTTCGCCGTGCGGCACGGCCTTGATGATGTACGTCTGATTGAATTATTCGCTTGGGACGAAACGACCTTCCAGTCGCGCATGGCCGGCAGTCCCATCTATCGCATCGGCTACGAACAATGGCTGCGCAACATCGCAGTTGCACTCGGCAATGCTCAAACTGATGCCAAAGTCATTGAATCATTGAGTGCTCGCGCCCAGCATTCCTCCGAGCTGGTGCGCGAACACATACACTGGGCGCTAGAGCAGCAAAGAAAACACGAAAAAGGCCTTGAATAATTCTCCGGCCTCGCCTAGAATGCGCGCCTCGTTTGGGTCGTTAGCTCAGCTGGTAGAGCAGCGGACTCTTAATCCGTTTGTCGCAGGTTCGATCCCCGCACGACCCACCAAACATTCAAGGACTTGCAGTGATGCAAGTCCTTTTTGTTTTTGGTTAGTAGACCATTAGTAGACCGAAATGCATGATGCAAAAATGCATAATGCAGTTACTTGTTGTAAAGTGGTGTCTGGGGTAATACTAAATGATGACTAATTCGTAATCAGTAGGTTGGGTGTTCGATTCACCTCATCAGCACCATAAATTCATTGAGTTATATGAGCTCGCCTCCCGAAGAGTTTCCGATGTAGACAGCATGTAGTCGACTGGATTGCGAGTCCACCCAATAATCCTAATAAACCACCAAACACTACACTTCCCCCTGACTAGTCGCATTCGTCGAGGCAAGCATGGTACATTTCGAAGATAACTTCCAAGGCAACCAAAAATGAGACTGCATTCTTTGAAATATACAGAGTACAAGGAGGAGGAGTTTAGTTGGAATCTCCCAGATCTTGTGCTTGGCACGATAAATCTGGTTGTCGGAAAGAATGCAACAGGGAAATCACGAATTCTTAGGATAGTAATTGGATTGTCGCGGCTATTCGATGGTCGGGTTTTACCCTCAGCCCTCGAAACAGGTCATTATATTGTTCAATTCTCCGACAAGAACAATGAACCGTTTATTACCTATGAATTAGAACTGTATAAAAGAAAAGTAAAAAGTGAGAAGCTCCTGCTAAAGAATGAGTTAAGGCTTTCTCGAGGAGCCGGTGGCAGGGGTAGGCTTTGGTTTGATAAGGTTAATGATTTTATAGATGTTCAGATTCCAGAGGATCAGCTGGCTGTAACATCAAGAAGAGACAGTGAGCAGCATAGCTTTCTTGAGTATTTGCACGAGTGGGCATTAAATTCTCACTTTGTTGATTTCGCATCTACAAAACCCAAAGAAACATTTAGCGCGATAGATAAGGCAACTCTAAAGCAGCTGAGAGATAATCAGTTAGATGACGATATAGTGTCTCTATTCAGACTTGGAGTTGAAAAATGGGGGCGTGACTTTACCCGTCAGATTTGCGCAAACATACGAAAAATTGGGTTCAATGTATCAGAGATTGGCATCCAGCCTATTCAAGGAGTTCCGGCAGCTATACAGCTACTAGATCGCGCGTATTACATTTACGTTGTAGAGGATGGCGTAAAGAAAAAGCTTCCTCAGTATGAATTGTCATCTGGAATGTTTAGGGCAATTGGCGCGCTTATTAGACTGCAATCAGCAGTAGCTGGAAAAAAACCGCACTGCCTAGTAATTGATGATATTGGTGAAGGACTAGACTTCGATAGATCATCCAGGCTAATTAATCTCCTAGTTAGCGAATACGAGTTAGATAGAAATAAATATTCTCAGCTGGTGATGACTTCAAATGACAAGTTTGTAATGAACGGAGTTGATATCAAATATTGGTGCGTGGTTGAGAGGGATGGTGGAAATATAAGAACATTTAATCAGCTCAACTCAGCTGAAATATTTGATGACTTTATACAATATGGGTTTAGTAATTTCGACTTCTTCCAAAATGGATTTTTTTCTAAAACCATTAAAAGTAGTCAGTAATGAAAACGATTGTATTTGTGGTTGAGGGGCAGACGGAGCTGATTTTTACCCAACAATTTATTGATAAGCTCGTATCATTAAGCAGCGTTCATGTAACTCATCAGAAGCTCCGTAACGGCATTGTCTCGACCATTGGATGCCGCGGGGTTTCGATCGAAAATGCAGACATTGTAATAACCATCCTCAATGCCGAGGGCGACAACTCAGTCAATAGCTACATTCTATCTAGGTGGCAGGAATTCAAGAAGAAGAATGTATATGCCGTGTATGGCCTTAGAGACAGATATTCAGGAAGTGGTGTTCCAATAGACTATCGAGCTCTAGAAGCATTCTTTGAAGAAAAGTCCAGAGAATGGGGTATTTACGTAAGGCTGATTGTGGCTGTGGAAGAAATCGAGGCCTGGTTTCTTGCTGTCCCATCCTTTTTCCAAAGGATTGATGAAAATTTAACAGAACAAAGGGTGATTGAAATTCTGGGCTCTGAGATAAGCGATGGAGTCGTAGAAAGTATCAGGCATCCAGCCCAATCAATTAATAGGGTTCTAAATTCTGTTTCCAAGCGATATACCAAACGATTGGATGACACCTACAGTATTGCCACCAAGCTTGACTATGACTGCTTGTATCTTGAAAAATCCGCCGATATCCAAGCATTGAAGAAATTTGTGGACGCGCTAGAGTTAAGCTTGGCTCCGCCAAGTGTGGATGTCTAAAATTCACTTCAGCTCAAAACTTGTTGGTCGCATAAGCATCAACAGGAAGTTATTTTCAAGTCATTAAGTGTCCTCTAATCCAGTCTAGATTGGAATTTCTGGATTCTTTGATCTCAGCGTACAGTTATTGACAGAACTCCAAGGCGGCTACGCCGCCCGTCTCCCGCTGGTGCGCGCGGGGCGCGCATCCATCGCGAGCCGTTGCGGGTAGCCTAGCTGTTGTGACTCGCTCAATAGTCCACTGATGCAGGCGTGTTTTCAGCATTGCATCGGTGGTTTCAACCCCGATAGTTTGGTAACCGATAGGTTCGCCATACTTTCCCGGATCTTCGATAAATTCGCGCTTTAGGTGGATAGGCTGCTCTTTGCGTGGTGTGGTGATACCGCCCATAAGCTGGATGAAAGATGACCATTTTCCTGAGTCAGCGGCTTCGTGGGCTTGCTTGAGAATGCCATCGGGAGCGTTATCTATGCGGCGCAGTTCGCGCCAGATGGAAACAGGTGCGCCGCCGAATTGCTGGAACTGGCGTATGCCCCATGTGGAAGCCCATGCCTCGACCCGTTCCGCAGCTTGCTCGGCGGGGGTGCCGTAGGTATCAGTCTCTAAGCCGAATCCGTCGATGTTCTTGGAGATGTATTTGGCGATGTAACCCACTGCCGAGCCTTTGCTCTTATCGATTGGTATGAAAGTGAAGCGATGTTTCTTTGCGCCGCGCTCATTCCCATCCTCTTGCAGCGCGTAATGCCGAAAAATCTCCCGCACTGATTTCGTTTGGCCGGACTCCATGAACAGCAGGAAATGCCAGTGGGGAGTGCCGTCGTGCTGAGGTTCGGCGATGCGGAAGCCGTAGGGCTTGATGCCGTGGCGATCCAGCTTTGCGCGTATGCGCTGCCATACCTTGTTGAGATATTTCTGCGCCTGAGCGGGGGTAGTGCCATCGAATTTAGGATTGGACTTGCCGTTCATGGCGAGGTGCGAGTGCATACGCGATGGGCAGGTGAGGCTGTAGAACTCCCCAACATGGCCGAGATCGTCGGCAATCAGTTCAAAGCCATAGATGCGCACCATGAGTTCACTACGCCGAATGCGCGGATTCGAGACACCCAACTCAGCTAGTTCACTCAATGTGAATTGCTGCCCGAGTTCGTTGCAGGCCGTGAGTCCATCCAAGACGCGATGATTGCGTGCCTTTTGATGTCTGCGTCGAGTCAGCGATTCGTCGCTGATGTAGATGCCTGCGCCTTTATGAACAAGGCCAAGCGTTCTGGCTTCGGTTTCAAGGTTGATTGCTTGGGCGCGACGTAATGCGCGTAGCCACCAGCCTTCGTCAGTCAGGCGCGCAAGTGCGCCTTTAATGGTGATTTTCTGGTTATCAGGTGAAGGAGGGCGCACACCGATTTGCTCCGCTTGCTTCCATAGTCGAATGACCGCCTCGGTGTCGTCGAGTAGCCAAGCGGTTTGCCGGAAATCGAGGGCGATGCGTTTTGCCAGCGCTTGTAATTCGTCCTCGTTTGCATCCAATGGGATATCGCCATGTGCGCAGCGTTCAAAATGTCCGAGTAGCTTGAGATTGGCGGCGCGGCGACCATCGAAGATGTAATTCTCTTGATACTCGTGCGCGACATGCTTGGCGAATCGCCGAGGCAGTCCCCGGAATATCTTTGCCCGCCATACCCTGTCGGTTTCGTCAGGCTCATCCAGCATATCGAGGATGCGTTCAGCGATGACCTCACCTGGCGCGACGAGTTCGCGGGTGTCATGTATTGAAGTGTGCATAGCACACCTCAATACTGGCTAGTGGAGAGGCGGCGGCAAGAGTCGATATAGGTGAGCAGATCGCTATAGCGATAGCGAACTGCCCGAGCGCCTATTTTGATGAAAGGCACCCGCGCCCCAGCCCAGCGGTCACGTTCTAGAAAGGCGACGCTCACGCCCAAAATGGGAGCGGCTTCTTTGGTGGTAAGTAGGTTGTTTTGCATGGCTGTAACTCCTGTCAGGTTGAAAAAGACAGAGGCAGCTTTGCAGGGTTGGCGCAGGAGAAAAAGGGGGAGTTTTTCTGTGTTAAAAACTCGGGGATTTCTGATGGTGAAACGTTATCTCTGTATCACATTGATTTAGAACGCTTGCCGCCTGTTCTAGCTTTGACTGGAGCGATATTCTTAGCCCACTCCTTGAACGACTCTAGGGTATTAAAACTCCGGGGTTTATCGAACCGAATCATATCTGGATGGTTGTATACATCGAGGTAATCCAGCAGTTGATCCTCATCCCAAAGACGTTGTGCGATGAACAGCGCCCCTGCGATTCTTTTGCGTCGGGGTGTCAGTTGATGATACCAATGTGCTTCGGGATCGGTATCGTCAGGATTGTCCACTTCATCTTGCCAAATATGCGGGATGGACAACTGATGATTGTTGCACCAGCGAATAACCTCAGGTCTCCAAACGTATAGTTTTTCTAAATATCCGACTTCAAACTTACTCTGGAGTAGCAGTTTTCTAAACTTTAGGTAATGGCGAAACTCAAGGAAGAAGGTCAGGGTGCTATCGTCGGCAAATAAAATTCCCGTTGGGGTGCGTACGGAAATGATGTCATTACGGATAGCAATCAAGATTCGGTGGATGTTGCGGCGAACTTCTGCGCTGACATCCCCACTGGTGCTTTCGGTTTGTTTAGCCCAAGAGTGAGCAAGTTGCCAAACCGTCTGATAATCGGAGTCTTCCAAGTACATAGATGCTAGGGATGCACAGCTAGATCGCGCAGCACGTCTGGATGGCGCTCTGCAATTGCAATCAGCGTTCTTGCCGCTCTGCCGGGATTCTTGTGTCCTTGCTCCCACCCTTTGAGAGTACGCAGGGAAACTCCGAACAGTTTGGCGAAGTCAGATTGTGAAAGACCGGATTTCATGCGCGCAGTTAATGCCAGCGGAGCATCAATGTGGTGGGTCTTGGCAGCGTGCCCTGCCTTCATTTGGCGAACAGATTCGAGCAATTCCGCGCCGAGGTCACGGGAGGCATCGCGTTGCACAAGTTCTTGTGGGGTCATCGCTATGTTAGGCAGCCAGCGGCATCACTTCGTGATCGATCTTGTCGCCGAGTTCATGTTCGGCGACCTCAAGGTCGTACTGCGATTGCAGGTTCATCCATGTTTGTGGAGACATGCCAAACAAACGGCCTAGACGCATAGCGGTATCTGCCGTGATAGCACGTTTACCCGCGCAGATTTCATCAATGCGCCTCTGAGGGACGCTGGTGAACTTTGCCACCTTGTAGCGGGTTAGTCCTAGCGGCTCAATGAAATCTTGCAGCAATACCTCACCCGGATGGATGGGTGCAAGGCTCTCACCAGTGGAAACGTCGTCCCATGTCATGGCGTTCAATTCTTCGCGCTGAATACTCATTTCAACTTCTCCTAGTGGTAATCAACGATCTCGACGTTCTCAGCGTGGCCGTCTTGCCAGTTAAAGCAGATTCGCCATTGATCGTTGATGCGAATGCTCCATTGTCCGGCTCGATCACCACTTAACAACTCAAGACGATTGCCGGGTGGAATCCTCAACTCTTCGATGCGGCTAGTTGCATCGATTAGCTTAAGTTTGCGTCTTGCCGTAGCTTGTATGTCTTGGGGAAGTTGGCGCACGAACTTCCCATAAAATATGGCCGCAGTGGCTTTGTCTGAAAACGACTTGATCATTTTCGAGAATAGTATTGCATGGCGTTAGTACTGTCAATCGTCATCATTTTTTGCCTGATGGTGAAGGTAGGGGGCGTCGTAGTTGAACAGACGGCGATACTTGTTTCGGCATTATATTGCTAACTGTCTGGGAGTCGCTGGAATGCCCATTGTGTTTGCGAGATGAACTGCGATACGTTGCATGGGCTCTCGCAGACGTTCTACATCTGACACGATATATCCTGCTGTCACGTCGCCATTCATCTTGTGATTGAGTAGGCGTTTCAAAGCGTATGCGGAAATATCTAAGCTTTCTGCGACGGTGATAAACGTGCGGCGCAAATCATGGATGGTGAACGTCACGCTTGAATCGAGAATTACTTTATTCATCTGCCTAGTAAGATCAGTGATACGGCCATTGCCATTCGCACTCGGAAATACAAATTGATTTACCGCACTCGCCTTGCGGTGAACTAATAGTTCATACAGAAAGTCGGGCAATGGGAGTGTGTGGTCTGAGTGGTTCTTGGTTTCTAGCACTGTGAGTGTTTTGGCGCGCAGGTCTATATTGTCCCAAGTCAGGCAGGCGGCTTCCTCCTTGCGTAGTCCAGTAAAAAGTACAAGCAAGAGATAGTCTCGAATCGTTTCCCGATTTTTTCCCTTGGTATCATTTTTTATATTCATTACGGCCTGATACCACGGAGCAAGATCGTGGGTTTTAATGATTGTCTGGCGGCGCTCGATGCGATACCACGCGCGGGTTTGTGATAGGCGCTTGACGGGGTTGTCTGATATTACTGACTCACCTTTGCTGTTCTCATATTGTCCGGCGGCAAAGTTGAATAGGGCGCGCAGATAGCGCATTGTCAAATTGGCTTGTGCTTGGCTACGCTCACCGATTTTTGCATGGCGCTTGGCTACCATGTCTTTGGTGATGTCATGGAGCGGCTTCTTCTTCCAATCGACGAGGTATACATCTAAGCACTTCTGATAGTCATGAATGGTTCGGGGTTTGAGTGCTTTGCGAGCCCCGAGAAAGTCAGCCAGAGTTTGCTCTAATGTAATGCCGCGAGCATTAGCCTCTTTCTTTACATCGCTAGGGTTGGTGCCTTGCGCCATCATCAATAACAACTCGCGCGCTCGTAGTCTGGCTTGCTCTGTGGTGAATACGCCGTGCTTGCCGATGGTTGTGCGAACCACTTTGCCGTTGATTTTGGTTTCGGCGATATAAACCTTGCCGGTAGTGCCTACTCGAAGACCAAAGCCCTTTAACTCGCTATCACGGTAAAAGGTCTGCCCTGAAGCTGCTAGGGGGATTGAGTCAATAAAGGATTTTGTGAGCTTTTGAGACATGGCACTCTCCGGTCTGGCGGTCTACTAATTAAATTAGTAGACCATTAGTAGACCGATAATATCAAAGTGCTGCAATTGCGCAATGGGTAATTAAAACAACACATATAAATAAAATGCAAATATAACAGAATGTTGCGGTGATATTAAAACAACCTAATGGAATGTAAATATCGCTAAAATAGGTGAGTATTATGACTCTTAATCCGTTTGTCGCAGGTTCGATCCCCGCACGACCCACCAAACAAATCAAAAGGTTAGCGAATTATCGCTGACCTTTTTTTCTTCCAGTTGTGCCATATTTGTGCCATTGAGCATCGTAGCTGCTAATTCTGAGTGCTCGATTAGCACTGGTTGAGACAAATGGGCATAACGTCTGACCATAGATTCGCTCTCCCAGCCGCCCAATTCTTGCAGCACATTTAACGGCGTTCCTTGTTGCGCCAGCCAGCTTGCCCATGTGTGCCGGAGATCATGCCATCTAAAGTTTTCGATCCCTGCACGCTTGAGCGCACCTGTCCAAGCCTTCGTATTCGCCCAAGCCACTGGCTTGCCGTGATAGGTAAAGACTCGTTCAGGATGCTTGCCGACCTGACGCGTTAAAACTCCCATCGCTACCGAATTCAGCGGGACAAGAATCGCTTTCCGCGCTTTCGCCTGATCGGGATGAATCCACGCTACTCGCCGATTCATATCCACTTGCGACCATTCCAATTGGACTACGTTGGATTGCCGCAATCCAGTTGATAACGCAAACAGCACCATGTCCTGCTGGTGGGGAGGCAGCTCTACTAGCAGCGTTTTCACCTGCTCGGGCGTAAGCCATCGCACGCGACGTTTAGCTTCCTTGTAAAGCCGTATCCTTGGCACTTTCTCAATCCATTCCCACTCTAGCGCCGCACGGCGAATGATCGAACGGATCAGCGCCAGAATACGGTTAGCTGTTGCGGGGCTGGACTGTTTGGCCTTGATCTCCCCGATGCGACTTATCATTTCCCGATCAATATCCCGCAGCACTTTTCCTGTGAGATAGGGCTGTATCCAGCGCAAGCGCGACTTGTCATCCTTATGAGTCGCCTTGTGCGTTGTTTCCATCAAGAACTTATAAGCGGCATCATCCCAAGTGTAGGCGGGCTTTTCGCCCAACTTATCGACACGCCATGATTCAGCTTTCAACTTGTCGTGCAGTTCCTGCGCTTGGGTTTTGTCGGTAGTGCCAGCAGAGCATCTAACGCGCTCGCCGGAGGGTGCGACAAAGTCGATGTACCACGTGTTACCGCGTTTTTTGAGTGACATAAAATGTTCTCCTTTCCAGAAGTCACTCGCAACGCTTGCCGAGGAGGAGCATAGAGCGAGCGCACATAATCGGCAAGGTCGGATTCGATAAATACCCAGCGCTTGCCCACCTTGGCCGCAGGCACGCGCCCCGACTTGGCGCGACAACGCAACTCTTCTGGATGCAATTTGAGGAAATTGGCAGCTTGTTCAAGATTGAGCGTTTCCATCATTCACCATTCGACGCTTTGCGATAGGCAGCACTGGCCGCCTCATCAAACGGCGGTGCGCCATCTGGGTTTTGAACGGTATTGAAGCGGCGATTCTTGCCCTTTACCTTCTTGCCGACGTAACGCTCAATCCCGTTATGCTTGCCCGAACGCACGGCGTGGTATTCCTTGGCCTGATGAAAATATTCGCCAATACCTTCGCCCATATCTTCAATGCCACGAC
Organism: Ferriphaselus amnicola; assembly: GCF_000974685.2. Lineage (NCBI taxonomy): Bacteria > Pseudomonadati > Pseudomonadota > Betaproteobacteria > Nitrosomonadales > Gallionellaceae > Ferriphaselus > Ferriphaselus amnicola. The sequence goes on along the minus strand of NZ_AP018738.1, from coordinate 1,376,723 downwards.
TTGCCATGAACGAAGTAAGACCACCCAAGCCATGCACGAATAGCCGCTCATCCTGCGGTAAGCGGGTGGGGTAGAAACGCTCTAACTTGGGCGTTTCTGTCTCGGTATCGAATGCCTCGGTGATGAAATCCCACAATGGATGATTTCCCCAGCGGGTGCGATTGCTGTCGGTTTCAATGGGGATGGTCAGGCGCAGCCACTTTTCCGTGAGATAACGCCACAGCGCGGCCAGATTGGGGAGTAAGTCAGATAGCTTCGGCAGGTTCAAACTTACCAGCGCATTGCGCTTGGCCTCAAACTCCATCCGCCACACTGGGCAGTTGCCATCCCAGCCCTGTTGTTGCCACAGATCATGCAGGTAGAACTTTTTTGACTTCTTTTCGATTTCCAGCGTCTTGTTATACAGACGCGCCACAATGTCGCCGCCCGAGCCGAAGCTCCACCCTGAAAACAGGCCGTAGCTGTAATGCAGAGATAAGGACTCCACCCGCGTCACCCAGTCGCGTAGCGGTTCAAAGGCATCCATTTCGCAGCTAGCCGAGAAATCAGCGAATAAATCCACTCGGCTGACGTTGGCCGGTTCGCTGACCAGCCCCAGCGTATTGACCACATAGCGCAACGCCGTTTCCGCCTGTTCGATCCCAGCATGGGTAAGATATTCGCTAGAAATTTGCACATAGGCCAAGGGCAGCGACTTCGAGCGGGCGTTGCTTGCCTGTATGCGAAAGGCGTTATCCACCAACACGTAAGAGAATCGCCCAGCGCCACGATCCCGCACTTCAAACAAGTGGTCGCAGATGGATATTTGGGCAACGGCTTGGGCGACCTCTTCCTCCTGTTGCGCCAGAGTTTTTAGGCGGGCAAGTTTCTGATCCCACTCGTCAGACATCACGCCGGGATAAGACAAATACAGACTATCCACCCCAAAGCGCAAAAGCTGGGTTTCTTCGTGAATGTAATTTAAGGGTGCTCTGTTAGTGGGCGGCGCACCCTGAAAGTCGCCACGCTTGCTGCCGCCAGCGGTGCGCGCGCTGCCGCGCGCATCCCCGCCGTCGTTAGCAAGCGCAGCTCGTTCGTGGGTTGCTGGGCTAGGGGAAGTTAAGGAAACGCCCTCGGACATGTCCGAAGGCTGGTTTTTGGGTTTGGACATGGAATCCTCCGTTGCTTGGGCGACCATGCCGGATTGGCTTGTCGCAACGGATGTGGATTCTCTACATCAAGTGCCTTGAACTGAATGCAGTGAAATTCTATTTGAGTGCATGGACTATTTTGATCGTTTCTGCATGGCACGATATTCAATTCGTCGGCGGACGAGATTGTTTTCATCCTCGATGCGATTCTGGAAGCGGTCTAACCCTGCCTCATCACAAATATCGAGGATTTCCCCAGCGGTCAACGCATCCAAGCACTGAAAACTATCAAGCGTGGCGAACACCATGTACAGCGCGGGGAATCTGATTTTTCCGCGCGTGGTTGCGTTACTCAGCCGATAGTTGAGCAGTTCAAAAAAAGCCGGATCGCTGCCACGAATCAGGCGACTATGGGTTTCCTTGAAATAGGGATGCCCCAACAGCAAGTTGCGATCAATCTGCACCGCTTTGCAAAATGCCTCTTGGTCACCCTGAATTGCTAGCGGCACCAGCGTTGTCAGTTTTTGTCCATGCACCATGAGGGAAAGCATGTTGTAAAAATAGGCGTTGAAAAAAATCAGGAAGTACTGGGCACGAATGGTTTCTTGCTTTTGCTCCGCTTCTGACAGCGCATCGAATGCTTCACGGGCAGCTTGGCGTTCCTTCTCGGTTCTGGGGAAGAAAATTAGCAACTCTGACTCATCGTTGGCAAATTCTTGAGCAAAGGCATCTAGCTCTGCACCAAGCTCGCTTTCCGTCAAAGAGTGAAATTCTTCATCCAGTTGCCGAATGGCCTCTTCGGTGTTTTCGGGAAAATAGTACTTGTGGATGCATAGATGGATGCGCGCTTCGTTTTCGTAAGCGATGACATAAAAGTCGCTTACACCTAGCCGTTTAGTGGCTTCCTCCACATCGGTGGGCATTGCAAACCAGCCTGCTTTCTCGGCTTTACAGCGGGCGAGCACAGCTCCGCATTCTGGCGCGAGCAGGGTGGCGAAGCGGCTGGCAAGTTGAATAATTTTGCGATTGCACATAGTAATTTTCCAAAATTAATTAGTGGAGAGTAAATGTCCTTTGTGAGAGTGGCGTGATTTCCGACTATTGGCGTAGTATTCTCGGAAAAAGTTGAGGAATTGATTAGGAGTTCGTTCCTTGGTCACCGCCAAATCCCTGCCCAGTTTCACTGCTACGCGGTTTGTGCACGGAATAGTGCTAGAAGGTAAATCGTTATCAATTTCTTGTAGTGTAGTCACGATGCTATGGAGGTAGTTTGGCTGAGTTAATAAATTCCAACGCTAGGTCACTTAGTAAGGTCAACACATTGACATTCTTAGAGCTAATAGATGCACATGAGCGTTTGCATTCTTACGCTCCAATTTCTCAGCGGCTGCGCCACATACTACTGCGACATGGTAACCGTCTGCCATTCCATACGATCGGCGAATATATTGACGCAGGTAGTGATGGGCAATCTTTGATGATGCGATTGCCTGCGTTTGGTAGAAAAACCCTAGATGATTTGCATAGAGTAATTGCTGAGGCGAATGATCTATTTTTGGAAATGCCGGCTGATATTGCCGTTGAAACTCTTTCCGAGGAGAAGAATCTTCGGATCAATACAATTCGTGCAATGAGCTTTCCTGAGTTAATCAACCAGTCAATTGTATCGAAGCGATTGAGAAACTGTATAACTACAGGGAGTGAGTCTCTTCCCTTCCTTACTGTGGGGGAATACCTAGATAGTGGCGAAAAGGGTGTGAGGGGATTTAAGGCTATTGCAAATTTTGGAAGTAAATGTGCTCTTGAGTTGGATGCACTTGTTAAGGATGTCACAAGCAATAGCTCAGGAAGCATTACTCCTACACACAACAAAAATCTGGCGATGATTGATGAACTTGAATTTCTCTATCCGGGAGTTTTCGAGCCGCTGATTGAATCCTATCAATCAGTGCCAGAGTCAGAAATGGTGCTGTGCCAAAAATATGAAAAACAAATTCAAAAAATCCTTTCGACCCCCCGGGATGCAGATATTTGTCGTCGGCGGTTTGAAGGTGCAACGCTAGAAAGCGTAGCCAAAGATCCTGCCATTGCTATGACTCGTGAGCGTGTTCGCCAAATCGAAGCCAAATACAAGGGGCTGGTAACCAACATCTATAGCGAAACATGGTTAATACCAGCTATTCACTCTTTACTTGCGAAGCAAGAGAGTCAAATTGAACTACCCTCAAATGAGCAGTTGGCGGCGCGTCACCCCAATATGCTGCTGGCGTTGCGGAAAGTGTTCCACCTTGAAAATCATGGCAATGCTGCTCTGTCCAGCGCGGAACGATTTGACTTGGCAAAAAAACTTGGTCTTGACACAAACAAGGAGTTAATTAATTCGAGCAGATGGACTGTTCAAAAACTGATACACGAGCTGAAAGCTTTTGCGCAAGAAATCGGCAAGCCCGACTTGATGCCGATGCAGCTTGAAATGAGAGCGCGTGGCCGGAATGACCTGAATGGTGCAGTAGGTAGATTTGGCGGTCAGTCGAAGGTGGCCGAGCTTGCTGGGCTTATCTATCAAGGACAGAAGGTCGCTGAGGATGGTTCTCGAACTTACTGGACGGATGAAAGAATTGGACAATTTCTACATGAGGTGGCTGCCAAAGAGGGGCATCCCGACATCATGCCGACTATTGCGGAGTGTCAATCTCATGCGCCGAACCCGAACACCATCATCACAATCATAACGCGATCAGGACTTTATGGAAAAGGCCTGACATGGCTCGAAGTTGCTAGGCAGCACGGATTGAAATATGACAAAGTGAAGCACAGGGTGACACTGAGGTTTGTGCGTGCATTTGTACAGTCACTTGGTGATGCTTTGCACACGCTGACGCCCTCAGAAATCTACGTGTTATTTGAGCAGCAGGGTATCAATAAGAGCGGTAAAAATGCCAGCCGTGAACGGCAGTTTGATAATCTGGTTGCTGCGATGCAGTCCGGCAATTTGCCTCGCGAGGAGGTGAAACGGTGGGCATCAGGTGGACAGGCGGATTTGGTTGAAGCTCTACTTGATCCAGAGATTGAGTCGGTAGAAGATGCCTACGCCAGCATTGGCGAGAGCTACCCGAAAAAGGATCACAAATCAAAGCTTGAAAATAAGCAGGACGATGAATACCGCGAGGACTTAGAGCAAAATCTTCCCGCGCCAAGAGCTATTGAAACCCTTGCGTCATTGGAAAAAGCCAGCGAGTTGCTTGTTCAAACATCGAGTGACGAAGAGGCGTTGAATTTTTTGGTGGCAAAAGCGGCAGGCAAGTTGTGGCGGCGCTGTTTTGAGGATGAAGCAGCGGCTATTGAAGAAGCCAAACAACACCAAGGTAACCAGTATAGCGAATTAGCACGCGATACTTTTTTGGAAGAGTACACGCGCAGCAAGCAGTTGCCCCTGCCAGCAGGTTATGCTTTCAAAGATGCGGATGGGGAAGTTCGCAGGCCGAAGCTGATGCAGTTGTTGATCGCCTACAAGGTTATCAGGGATGGGCGAGTGCTCAATTTGAGCGGAACTGGCACAGGGAAAACACTATCCGCGATTTTGGCGAGTCGGGTCATCGGTTCGCAACTCACAGTGATTTCATGTCCCAATGCAACGGTTCCAGGTTGGGGGCAGGCAATTCGCAATGCGTTCCCAGATTCTGATGTGTGTGAGAAAACATGGCAGCCGGAATGGGGCAGCTTGGGGTATCCGCGTTACTTGGTTTTGAACCATGAAATGTTTCAGGATAGAACCGAAGGTGCACTAAAGCGATTCATTGAAGCCAATGCCATTGACTTTGTTGTGATTGATGAGCTTCACCAGGTGAAGCAACGCGATCCACAGTCGGAAAGTCAGCGCCGCCGAATGATTAACGGCTTGATAACCGATGTGCCAGACAATCGTCCTAAGCCAAGAGTGCTGGGGATGTCAGCTACACCAATCATCAATAACTTGCAGGAAGGCAAGTCTCTTATTGAACTGGTGAGCAGTTTGGAGCATCGAGATATTCAGACTGAAACGAATGTTCAGAACTGCATGAAGCTCTACCAGAAGTTCACCACGATGGGCTTCAGAATGATGCCGAAATATCGTTCTGATCGGATACCAAAAATCCATCCAGTCGATTGTACGCCGTCACTGGATGCCTTGCTGGCATTGGGGACGAAGCCGCATCCGCAACAAGTAGAGGCGATTCTCGTGCGGGCAAGATGGCCCGTGATTAGCCAATATTTGCGTCCGAAGACGGTGGTGTTTACCGATTACGTTAAAGACATTATTCCGTTTCTGGTTGAAGCGACCAAACAGGCTGGCTTCTCTGTGGGCGTTTATACGGGAGACGAAAAGCTTGCGACAGAAATTGGCTTTGCGGATATGCTCGATCAATTCAAGCATGGCGAGGTGGATGTGTTGCTTGCTTCAATCAAGACGGCAGGAACGGGAATTGATGGATTGCAGTTCATTTGCAACAACGTGATTTTTGCAACTCTGCCTTGGACAAACACGGACTATGAACAGGCAGTAGGGCGTTTTGATCGCGAGGGTTTCAAATTCAACTCTCTCGATATTCATATTCCCAAAACATATGCGGTACTCAGTGAAGGCGGGGAATGGAGTTGGTGTGATGCAAAACTCCGACGCATTGAGAATAAGCGCGATATAGCCAAAGCGGCAGTGGATGGCGAGATACCTGATACAACCAGCCAGCTAACACCGGAAAAGGCGGCGGGATATTGGATGGGGTGGTTGAAGCGTCTGACTGAGGAAGGAATAGCTGAGTTTGACCGAAAGTCTATTCGCGTCCCACTGGATGAAACAGATAAAGTTCAGAATCAAAGGCGATTGGCAGAATATGGCGAGCTTCCGAAATTACGCTCTCACTGGAGTGAGGAGCTTTCGCACAAAACGCACGAGCGTCTTCAGGAAAATCCAGAAGAATGGTGTTATTTCCAGACCAAACTTCAGGAGCAAGAGCGCGAATGGCAGCATATTCCTCGTAATGAGTGCATCAAGCACATCATAGAAAACCTCTCTCTCGGTTCGGTTGTTGGTGATTTCGGTTGTGGGCAAGCGCAGTTGGCAATCGCCTTGCGCGATGAGTACACCGTTCACTCGTTCGACCATGTTGCAATCAGCCCAAGTGTGGTGGCGTGCGATATGGCGCATACGCCACTGGACGATTCTATTCTTGATGTGGCAGTTTATTGTCTGTCGTTAGTTGGCGCCAACGTAAAAGATTATCTCGTTGAGGCATATCGGACTCTCAAGCCGAGTGGGCAGTTGTTGATTTATCACCCGACTGAAAATGCCGATAGACAAAAATTTGTTGTGGGACTAGAGCGATTTGGATTCGCAGTAGTTAAGCAGGAACAGATGGATCAATGGCATTACGTTTGGGCAATCAAACGAGGACGACAGGCTGAATTGGAGGTAGAAATACGTTTCTGATGTGTTCCCATACCTGAGCTTAGCCCCTTTGTTTGGTTGCAAATGACTTTGCGTGATCTTGTAGATGGAATGGCCGATGTAATAAGGGGTACTAATGAGTGAGAAGATCAAATTCGTTTGTCCAGAGTGCTTGCGTGGTGACAAAGTGCTAAGTGATTGGGTAAATGCATCTGAGGAGCGGGGCAGTTGCAGCTATTGCGGATTGAAAAATCAACCGGTTCGTTCCGCGAATGAAGTGGCCAACTACATGTTTGGGTATATTAAAGACGTGTATGAGGCTAGTGTGCCTAGTCTCCTCGAGATTGATGGTGTCAAGTACGATATTGTTTGTCTGTATACGGACACGAACAGCATGTTGGCAGAGGTATTCGATTATCAGGGGGATTCAGGGGGATTTGCTTCTGACTATAGGCTAATCGGTGATTTGGCTGATATGTTGCGAGATTTGGCTGGATTTGGGAACGATGAAGTTGCATGGAATACAAAAGTGGCAGACCCTCACGGCGAAGCCCTGATCGGGAGTTGGATAGAGTTTGCGGCTGTGATTTCGTATCGACGGCGATTCCTTTTTCTTGCAAGCATGGAGGCCAAAGATAAGCTCCTATTGCCGCGACATTCTGCTCTGGAAATATTGAAGATATTGGGTGAAGAACTTAAAGAAAGGGGTCTGAGAAAAAATGTAGAGAAAGGAAAAATGGTCTATCGGGTTCGGGTTGCAAAAAATGGTGAGGTCTTCGACGATGTGAAAGATTTGGGCGCACCTTCCGCCGAGAAGGCGGCTGCTGGACGTATGAATCCTCCTGGGATTCCCTATTTCTATGCGGCATTCGATCAGCTTACTGCATGTGCTGAAGTGTGCAGTGATGCACCTAGCGTAATACATGTTGCTTACATCAGCGCGTGGCAGACCAGAAAGGATTTGGAAATTATCGATTTGTCATCGCTTGGAGAGTGTCCAAGCTTTTTTGATAGGGAAAATATTCAAAATCGTGCGGGGCATAGATTTTTGCAGGAATTCATTGCAACAGTTTGTCGGCCTCTTCCGGCGGGTGATGTTGCACAACTTGCTTATATTCCTGCACAGGTGGTGTCCGAATATTTCAGGACGGTGCTTCATGTAGACGGCGTGGTTTTTCGGAGCACAAGAAATCCGACTGGAAAATGTGTAGTGCTATTTCCGAGCGAAGAAAGCGATGTATTTCCTTACCCATTTGGGGATATGCTGAAATTGTGCAAACCTGTAGAGAAAAAACTAGTCGGATTTGAACCGGACTTGGTCATTCCAAAACTGAAAGAAAAAAACAGCTTCGATCCTTGGGAGTTATCAGAACTCAGGCGGCGGGAAAACGCCAGTCGTTAATTTGCGTAGGCAAAAAGGGTGGGCCTCGGATTGAACCTCAGCGACGAAGCACTAATCCGGCAAGATGCCACCCTCATCCGACGTGTCTTGGCCAAATCGCCCCCATGCTGGGAGGCCTGCACTCCTTTCCCCGTGGTGCCTGCGGCAATGCCAGGATACAGGCCACCAACCCATCAACTTTGGAGTTAATGCCCCCGCCGCTTGTCGGGTGACTGGTTTGTCGGTGCCAAGGAAATGTTGAGATTGCTTGCTTTGGCATATACGGCGTCTACTGTGCGGTCAAGGTGCAGGGCAATTAACCTTGTTGGGGTGTTTGCTCTCACCTCTTTCTTTAAACCTGCGATATCTTGCGGCGTCCATTGTTTGCCATGATTTGCTGGGGTTTTAGCCATGATATTTGATCCTGTAATTGTCTGTTACTTGAAATTGTGGAGTATTGCTGTAGCCAGATTCGCCACATCCATGCGTGTGATCTCCAAATACCGGGAGAAAACTTCAAGGACGAAAATGGAAATCAGCACCCAAGGCAGCGCAACCCTGAATGGCGCGCTAATCTCTTTGAAGAAAGCCCTTCGTTGACGAGTTTTTTGAACTGCTGCTGCATTTGCAATCACGCATTTTAGATATGCTGACATATAAGTTCCCTGAAGAAACCCGAGATAGGGTAGGCATGCTTATAACAGAGGTTTGATGGGGGCGCAAATATACAACTATTTGTATTTTAAGTAAAATACTTGTTTTCCGGCAATTGGGGGGCAGCGACTAAATTTAGTAGATGGGCGAATGCGCGAAACAGGAATCTACGCTCATCCGTCGCAAATCGCCCACAAGCTGGAAGGCCAGCAATCTTTCCCCCGTGGCGCCTGCGGCAATGCGTCTGTTCTGCAAGGTGAATGGCTGGGCCGCAAAGGGTTCAAGGGTGTCGAGTATGTTGCTGGCAGGAGCGACGAGATCAATAGCCACGCTTGGCTGGTATGCGACGGGCTGATTATAGACATCACCGCAGACCAGTTCGATATGGGCATGCCGCCCGTTTTTGTGTTGCGCGCAGTCGAAGGAGCGATGAGAACGGGCTATTCCAATTTCCATGCCCGCTTTGAAATTCAAACCCGCCACTCTTGCGTGATGGATGGTGCTTATGATCAAGCCAACTATGCGGCACTGGTGAAGGTTATCGACGGGCTACGCTAAGTTTCGTGCAGTGCATTAGTGCCGCCAGATTTATGGGGTGCTAAACCAGATGCACCTCTACGCGCTTACCCAATGCAGCCGCGTATTTGCGCAAGGTGCTGAGACTGGGCGAGTGCTTGCCGCTAGCCAGCGCACTTTCGAGGCGGGCGATGGCGGGGGCTTTGGTTCCCATGCGTTCAGCGATCTGTGCTTGTGTTAAACCCGCCTCGCGCCGAGCGGCAAGGATCTCGTCTAAGACGGCGAAGTCTTCGCGGTTCAGTCGCTCATGTTCGGCGCGCACAGCGGGATTTCCCATCATCTTGGCGACCATTTGTTCGTGGGTCATGGTTTTCATAGCTTTACCTCCATCATTCGTTTTTGGGCAGTCAGGCGTTCCTTAAGCGGTGTTTTCTGCGTCTTCTTGACGAAGCAATGCAGCATGACGATCTGGCGACCGACCAGCGTGCAATAAAACACACGGGCGATGCCTTCCGCTCCTTTGAGGCGCAACTCGAACAAGCCATCCCCAAAGGCTTTGGTATGCGGTTCGCCGAGATTCGCCCCATATACCATCATCCTCGCAGTCAATCCGATGTAGCGTGCCTGTAACGTCTCGGGCAGAGACATAATCTCCGTTTGGAGCGCTGCACTGTAATAGGTGATGGTGTAGTCCATGCGATTAGATTAACAAATATGTTAACAGTAAGCAAGGTGCTGCCACAGATGCTACGCACCTGCGAAGGGGTTGCCACAGACTGGCGTTCCCAGACTGAGAAATATCCAATGGGCACAAAAGCGCCGCTATTGTGCGAAGTCGAGGACACAGACTGACTCCGTCAGACTGTGCCAAATTTGTGCCATGACACAAGCAAATTACCCCTGATTGGGACTGATTTAGACTGGAATGGCACAGCGGCAAGCGTTACAAGTTAATGATTGTAATAATAAATAGTTTTATGGTGGGCTTCTCTTAATCCGTTTGTCGCAGGTTCGATCCCCGCACGACCCACCAAACAAATCAAAAGGTTAGCGAATTATCGCTGACCTTTTTTTCTTCCAGTTGTGCCATTGAGCATCGTAGCTGCTAATTCTGAATGCTCAATTAGCACTGGTTGAGACAAATGGGCATAACGTCTGACCATTGATTCGCTCTCCCAACTACCTAATTCTTGCAGCACATTTAACGGTGTTCCCTGTTGCGCCAGCCAGCTTGCCTATGTGTGCCGGAGATTTTGTAAATTGCACGCAACGATGAGACAGTTGAGCATCTGCAAGCTATTTCTAGCGGTGGCAAGCCCCAGTTGGGCTGCACCCGACGCGGTGTGCCTACTTGCGCATCATGTATTACGGCGAGGCCGGCCATACTATAGGCTTGCGAGGAGAAGAGTTAAGAGGGGAGCAAGCCAAGATTCTGCTTATCAGCACTAAAGCTTAAGGCGCGGTTGCCGATGAGACAGGTGTGTGTGAAGTTCCCGAGTTTGCGTGTATTACCCGCAGACGCTGTGAGTGCCTTGAAAGTTACTATTAAAGATGCAGGAGGTTTGCGATGTACATAAATTGGAAGCTGCAGAGGTGCGCTCCTGTCTGCTGAGATGATTCTTCGTACGCAATCAAGGCAAGCAGGATTCTCAATTGTCGAGGCAATGGTTGCTTCGCTGATTTTGGGGATCGCTGCGTTTTGTTTTGTCGGTAGCCAAGTGATGGGCATGGCCATGCAGAAGGATGCGTCGTCGCGACATGCAGCGACGACGGCAGGAATGCAGGCGATGCAGCCTCTGATTGCAATTTCCAATCAAAGCCGTGATGCGGTGGCTGCTTCGCTTGCCGCTTTTCCCAAGAATATTTATTCACCCGAAACGCGTAGAACCTACCAGATTACCTTGAAACGTGTCGAGGATACTCAGGGTAATGTTGTCGGTATCAATGCGCTTCCGGCACATGCCGTCCTGACGATAGGGCTCAATGTGCCCTACAAGGAATCCGGACAGGCGCAAGCGGTCAATCCGCTGTGTACCGTGAGTTATTGATGCCCATTCCCCTGCCAAACCAATGCCGAGGATTTACCCTTACGGAGCTTATGGTGGGGCTAGCTCTGGGAATTATCGTTGCGCTGGTATCGGGCGCCATGCTGTCATCGAATGCGAAACTGATTATTCAACAGGACAATCTGGCCTCTGCTGAAGAAGATGCCCAAGTGGTGTACAAGATTCTCTCTGAGTTTTTGTTGCAAGCTGAGGTTTGTACTGCCTGTCCCCAGTTCGATATTGCTTATCCTGCCGGTGTTACCAACCCCAACCCGGCAGGTAAGCTTGCCCAAAAAAATGATGCTGTGACTGTTAGTGGGGTGTTGCCTGTTGGGTACAAAATCTGGCCGAACAATATTTCGCCTTTTAGTAATAATGCAGTGCGTTTTGCGTGGGATGGCAATTCGGGGAACATGACACTGGCAGTTGCGCCGACGGTTGCTGAACTTTCCGTTGCCCCCGTACAAAGTCTAGTGGTCGTTTCAGATCGGACGGCACGCATTGCTAATATTGATGTTTGGCCGCTCACCATTGGTGGTGCTAGACAGATGGCGGCAAGCTCGAGCCCAGACGGCGGATACGAGATATGTGTGGAAACTCGAGCGCGCTCGCCCGACCCCTCCTATATCAATCCTGATGACAAAGATACCTTGCTGCACTATCGCACTGCGCGTGTTTGCGGGGTCGTTTTCCCAAGGAATGTACTTTGAAAACCAATCAGGGTTTTACTTTGCTCGAGCTAATGATTGCGGTGGCGATTGTCGCGATCCTGTCTGTCATGACGATTAGCGGCATGTCTCACATGATGGCTAATAACAAGGTTTCGCAGACGACTCAAACAATTGCACAATCTTTACGCGTAGCGAGGTCACACGCGATGGAGCTGTCTAGTGATGTCACCGTGATGATCGACAGCACATCTGTTTTGTCGCAGATTCAGAATGGTGCGGCGGGTGCGATTCGGACAACTCTGCCATTGGGGGTTGCCGTATCAGGAACAGAAAAATTTGTATTCAACTCGTATGGGATGGCATCGACGGCGGGAACGGTAAATATTGCAAGCGTCTCATCGAAGAAAGTAACACCGCGAACGATCGTCGTCAGCCCATTGGGACAGGTGATCCAGTGAGGTGGCGGCAACAAGGATTTTCGCTGGTGATGGCCATGATGACTATGGCGCTGGTTGCTGGCATGACAATCGCTTATTTCGAGCGCTCGATGCTAGTCAAGCGTGTCGGTGGCAGTATGCGGGACGCTAATCTTGCCCAAACTCTGGCGGAAGCAGGAATTGGGCGCATCACTGGACAGTTCGCTTCGGTAGATAGCCTGCTGGCCGACATCAATGGCAACGGAGCACCCGACAGAGATGAGGGTTGGCAAGACCTGACGACCTCACCCACTACGCTGCCGCTGGGATACTCGTTCTACGCGAAAGCGGGTAATCCTACCTCACCCGTGCGTCGTGTGGCTGTGGGTGAGGGGGCTGGGATAACTGCAGCTACACTAAGCTCGCAGAGGGTGGACGTCGCCATCCAGAGTATGCGAATTAACGATTTATTCATTTCCAATCAAATACGCCCATTTCTATTCATTCAAACAGCAGCGGGTGGACTGACGAAGAGTGTCAGTACGTGGGACAAGGAAGTCTCATCCCAAAAAGTGGCTGTTTGGCTTGAGTTGGAAGTGAACCCGAATAATTCCGCATTCGTCGATATTTATTGTGCGGGGGCTTCACAGTATGGAAAGGCGAAAAGCTATTTGCGTCAGTTTGTGGGAACCTATCAGTAGTTGTTAATCTAGTGGAGGATATATGGAAATGAAAACAGTGAAGGTCGTTTTTGGGGCTTTGTTACTTTTGATGACTTCTACGGCTATGGCGGACTCGAAGAAAGAGGACGATAAAACGGAATCCAGAAAAGTCGATGATAAAAAAACTGAGCACGAACGTGAGCACGAACGTGAGCATTCGGCTGCTAGCCTGCCACCCAAAAAGACATTAGTGTTTGCAAAAGCTCATCGGAGCAACTCCGGTGGGTGTGGGTCGATCAGCAACAGTGGCAGTGGGGCTGATAGCCATAAATCTGACAGCAACTCTCATGAGGCAGGCAACGAGCACTCAGATGATGGTCATAGAAAATCAGAAGATAGCAAATCCTCTGAGCACAAGTCTGATGGCGGCGAGTCCCATGGAGAGGACGATCACAGTGCTTCGGATAGAAAATCAGAAGATAGCAAGTCTTCTGATCACAAATCTGATGGCGGTGAGTCTCATGGAAAGGATGATCACAAGAGTTCAGGTGATGGAAAATCTGGAGAGGAAAAGTCAGCTAGCTCCAACACCTGTGGTGATAACTCGGGTGGTAAAGGATCGGGTAGTAATGGCGCGAATACAGGTGGAGCATCGGGAGGCTCCTCAACAGGTGGAGGTGCAGCGGCTGGCTCTAGGCGCTTTGTTATTGTGCGCCCATGACGACTCTAAGATGGGCTATGCTGACCTCATTGACAAACGGTGAATGATCTGTCCTAAGGCGGCAATCGCCCCCTCCATCTCGTCGCTCCAGAGGTGTCCATAATTCAGGCGCACATAATCTGTAGAACCTTTGTGCGCAGAGAATATCGGCCCCGGCGCGATGCTGATGCCGTTCTTCAACGCTTCACGATGCAGTTCCAGCGAGTTCACCCCGTCCGGCAATTTCACCCATAAAAAATAGCCGCCGCTCGGACTGGTGAGGCGCGTGCCTGCGGGGAAGTGGCGCTCTATTGCTGCGACGAACTTGATTTGCTGTAGCAGCAAGGTGTGGCGCAGACCGCGCAGGTGTTTGTCGTAGCCGCCTTTTTTCAAATAACCGGCGAGCGTGATTTGCGCGGGGACGGAAGTTGCCAGCGTGGTGGTGAGTTTCAGACGCTCGACGGTTTTTGCGTAGCGCCCCGGCGCCGCCCAGCCGACGCGGTAGCCGGGTGCCAGGCATTTGGAAAATGAGGAGCAGTGCATCACCAGTCCCGCCGTATCAAACGCCTTCGCGGGTTTGGGGCGTTGGTCGCCGAAATACAGTTCGCCGTAAACATCGTCCTCGATCAGCGGCACGTTGTGGCGCGCAAGTAAGGTCACCATGTCTTTTTTCTTGTCGTCGGGCATCAGGCTGCCGAGAGGGTTCTGGAAATTGGTCATTAGCCAGCAGGCGGTAGGTTTGTGCAATTCAAGCGCGCGTTGCAGCGCGGCCAGATCAATGCCGTCGCGCGGGTGGCAGGGCACATCGACCGCCTTCAACCCATTGCGCTCAATCGCCTGTAATGCCGCGTAAAACGTGGGCGAGCCGATCAGCACGGTATCGCCGGGTTGCGTCACTGCTTGCAGGCAGAGGTTCAACCCTTCCAGCGCGCCGTTGGTAATCACGATTTCGTCGGGGGAAACCTGCAAACCGTCAATCATGTAGCGCAGCGCAATCTGCCTGCGCAGCTCGGCATCGCCGGGGCTGATGTCTTCCACGCTGCGCCACGGATCCATCGCCTGCACGCAGGCCGCCATCGTCTTCGCCAGACGCGCCATCGGAAACAGCAACGGGCTGGGAAAGGCCGACCCCAGCGGCACAACTTTGCGGGCGCGCGTCGATTCCAGCACCTCGAACACCAGTTCGCTGACATCCACTTGTGTCGCTTCGGGGGTGCTGTTGATATCGGGTTCGGGCAGCGGGGGCAGATGTTGCGTGCCGCCGGAGACGTAGTAGCCGGAACGTTCCCGCGCCGAAATCAGTCCGCGCGCTTCCAGCAGATAGTAGGCCTGAAACACGGTGGAGGGGCTGACTTTGCGGGCAGCGCTGGCTTGCCGTACCGAAGGCAGCTTCTCGCCGCGCGCCAGCAAACCTTCCCTGATGGAGTGCGCGATGTCGTCGGCCAGTTGTTCGTATCGTTTCATGCTCCGGTTTTGCTTGTTTGTAATGGCCGCGATTATGAATCTGATACGGTCTTTTTTCCAGATTCTGATTCTGTTACTAAATCGACCAACTCTCTACCATGCGGCAGCGTATCAATCGCCAGTACAACGATCCGGGGGAGGAGTCATGCAACAGTAAGTCGGCGCAGTCACAGAGTTATACCGCGAGCTGGAGTCGTATCCGGTCAATATCGGGGAGAAAACCGTTCATGCCAAACGCATGCCCGGTTTTTTTCGTTCGCTCAGAACCTTTGCGCAGCTTGGCTTGTGGCTGCCGCTCCTGTTGTTGCCTTACCTGCGCTGGAACGGCAAGCAAGCCATCATGTTCGACATCGACCACAGCCAGTTTCATTGTTTCAACCTGACCGTTAGGCCGGACGATATATGGATGTTAATGTTGCTTGCGCTGGCGGGATCAATGCTGATGTTCGCGGTGACCAACATCGCATCGCGGGTGTGGTGCGGATATTTCTGCTTTCAATCAACATGGGTGGATTTGTTCACCTGGATCGAAGGCAAAGTCGAAGGCGGCCCGTCCGCGCGGCGCAAGTTGGATGATGCGCCGTGGCATGCCGACAAGCTCATCAAGAAAGTATCCAAGCACGCCATCTGGCTGGGCGTATCGCTGCTCACCGCCATTAGTTTTTCCATCTGGTTTGTCGATGCGTTCGAGTACTGGAACAAGCTGATCCATCTCCAGCTGCCGCGAGTCGGCTGGGTAACGCTGGCGCTGGTGATTACCGGAACCTATCTGTATGCCGGATTGATGCGCGAACAGATGTGCCAATGGATGTGTCCCTATGCGCGCTTTCAGTCGGTGATGGCGGACGGGCAAACCATTATGCCGAGCTACGACATCAATCGCGGCGAGCCGCGCGGCAAGTTGCGCAAGGGGGATGAAGCCGTCGCGCAACAAGGCGACTGCATCGACTGCTACCAGTGCGTGCAAGTCTGTCCGACCGGGGTGGATATTCGCCAAGGCCATCAGTTGGGTTGCATCACCTGCGGTTTGTGTATCGATGCATGCAATTCCGTGATGGACAAAATCGACAAGCCGCGCGGCTTGATCCGCTACGCCTCGCCGGACGAAATCGAGGGCAAGCTGGTGAAGAAGCGGCTCCATAATCCTTGGATTTGGGTCTATTCATCCCTCTTACTGGCGTCATGCCTAGGGGTCGTGTACGGCCTAGCTCACATGTCATCCGTAACACTTAACGTCAGGCCAGAACGCCAGCCACTGTTTGTGCGTATGAGCGATGGCTCTATCCAGAATAGGTATGAGTTCAAGTTAATGAATAAGACCTCTAAAGATATACATATCTCTGTAACCGCAGACGGAGGGATAAAGGATCAACGCATCATCGGCTCTGAAAAACCAATATTCATTTCGCATGAGCGAGGCGCTTCATTTACCGTGTTCGTAAAAGCCCCCGGCAACAACATAAACAAGGCCGCTACGCCGATTAGATTTCATGTGATCAGCCAAGAGGACTCGGCTATTGAGGCAGAATACAACACGGTGTTCAATGGTCCATCACTCTGAAATAAAGGGGAGCGTTGGGTTGTCGCAGGAGATAGTTGAGTATGCGGGCTAGTGCGAAAACTGTGCTGGCATTGATTTTGGCGTGCAGTGGTCAATGGGCGATAAAAAAGCCACTGAAAACAGTGGCTTTTTTACTTTTTATGGTGGTGGGGTAACGCCTAATGTCTGCGGTAATTCTCCCAACGCGTTCTAGTCGCTTCAGATTGCCGCAAAAACCTACGAAACCCTTTATCTGGCGAAAATTCTATCAGGAAACAGCATCGCTGGTAGAGTGCTTGCGAACGCCGGTTCAATTGCCCATTTGGGAATTGAACCCACGTCCATTTTGCTTGGCTTGTGTCCGAAAAAGAGCGTTCATGGACTCCTGACAACTCATGCGAAAGGAGACCCAAATGGACATCGTTCATCTCGACCAAAAGCAACTGGCCACCCGCTGGGGCATTAGCCAAGCATCCCTTGAACGTTGGCGATGTGAGGGCATCGGGCCTGCGTATCTCAAACTGAAAGGCGTGGTCCGATATCGGTTGCGCGATATTGAGAGCTACGAGGAGTCCTGTCTTTCAACATTTGTCAGGCGGCCACTATCAATCGGTCAATGCACCGCGGTTGATTCGGGCAAGTAAAAGGACGCCCCGGTTCGATTGCGCACTTGGAGTTGAATTAAAATTAATCTTGATTAGCAACAATCGTCAGCCACCCGAATTATTCGGAGTGGTTGAGGTGTTACGGTAGTAGCTGCGATCAAGAGTCGCTGGTGAAGCGAGCTCAGATCGAAACGCCGATTGAAGCGATAACAAAATGCGGCCAGGTAGCGCGCCGCGTACTTACGAAAGCCGAATGCATGGTGACAACCCGTGTTGAAATTGAATTCGATTCATGGTCATTTTGTTCCCCTTCAGTTATGGTTTAGGTGTCACTCTACTGCCTGTCAGGCTCACCAGGTGAGCTAGGCTGACGATTGTTGCTAATCAAGAAATTAATTTAAAAGACTATAAATTTTTCCCGAGGGTGTTTCGTTTTTTTTTTTGCATTTCAATGCAATTGTTTGACAAATTTATTAAATGAGCTCAGTATGAAAATATGAGTCAATTTTCCAGAAAAATTGTTGCTGTCTTAATGTTGCTATGGTTGCCTCTGTTTGCTGGCAATGCACTAGCGACAGCGGTGTCTATGCAGATGCCGCATGGCTCTTGCCAAGAGGCAGATGCAATGCAATCGATGGAACATGAAGATATCGGTGAGCATCATCACTCTGATATGCAGATGTCTTCAGCGGGTGAAGAAGACGGCGCGTCCTGCAATTCTTGCGGTATTTGCCACTTGGCTTGCTCTAGCTATTTAGCTATGACGATTATTGGAATTCTTGCGGTGCAAGCTGATGCACTGAGCGCTACTCCCTATTTAGTAACGTATAAATCCGTTAGTTCTGCCCCACTCACCCCCCCTCCCAGTCCTCGCGTTTGAAGCGGCAGGACAAGTCCGTC